>DATJOJ010000061.1:0-242526 GCA_035507035.1 Terriglobales bacterium
CCTTCGGGACACCGATAGGACAGTAAACTTGGATTCGGGCGCAACGTCTGAATCTGTAAACTAGTGTGAGAAAATGAGGTACGTTCGCGTGGCCCCGTAGCTCAGATGGATAGAGCAGCGGTTTCCTAAACCGTTGGTCGGCGGTTCGACTCCGCCCGGGGCCTCCAGTTTCGCCTTTGACGGCTTTTAAGATGAATCGCATGATTCGCGTCATTCTTCCCTTTCATCTTCGCAACTTGGCGCACGTTGGCCCAGAAGTCACGCTCGAAGTGGCGGGCCCGGTAACCCAGCGCACGGTGCTCGATGCGCTCGAAGCTACTTATCCGATGCTGTGCGGCGCCATTCGCGATCACGATACCAAGCAGCGTCGTCCCTTTCTTCGCTACTTCGCGTGCGAGGAAGATCTATCCCACCAGTCGCCCGACTCACCCCTACCTGAGGCAGTCGCTTCGGGCAAAGAACCGTTCATCGTCATCGGCGCAATTGCTGGAGGCTAGCGCCCGTACTTTACTTTGTCTTGGAAAAGTCCTGCACCGCGTAGAACTCGCCGTTGCTTTCCGCCACCGCGATGCCAATGGAATTCAGGTTGGGATCCAGTATGTTCGCGCGATGCCCGGGAGAATGCATCCACAAATTATGAATCTCGGTGTATCTGGGCGCTTCCGCAACATTTTCTGCGAGCGCTGAGAACTGCACTCCGGCCTGCGTAGCGCGCATGGGAAGACTTGGCTCCCCAGTGAACTGATGCGAGATGGTCTGATGTTCCACCATGAGTTCGGCGTGGCGGCGAGCGGCCTCGGCCAAGGCCGTATTCCATCGCAGAGCCTGCAATCCGCGCGCTTCGCGCTCGCGATTGGTCGCAGCCAGCAGTTGGCGTGCGGCGCTCGCGGAATATTCCTGCGCCGAGGCGGAAAGCGTCAGCGTCGCCATCAGACAGCCGACTATCAGGCGTTGAAAAGGCTTCACGATTCCATCAATGTAAACCCTGCAGATAGCATTTCCACTCGGAGAGCCTTCCCCTGCGATTCCGGAAGTGCATGTTCTGTGGTTTCTTGGCTTTGCGTCACGTCCATCGAATGAATCCCTTTCTGTGCAAAGCGCTCGCAACCGCATCAATACTGCATGGCAAGAGCGCTTTCAAAAGCTTATTCACAACTCTTGTTGAAAACTTCCATGGCACGTGGTCTAGAACGTTGAGTCATGAATCGTGACAGCATGAGAATTGGATCGCAGCAGAACCACAATGTGAAAGGCGGGACCGACAAAAGGAAAAGGCCGTGATCTTGGTTATGCTCTAGCTGCCAGCTCCTGCGAGGGAGCCGACCGCGTGGAGTCATGCACCATCACGGCCCTTGATGTGATCGCTGCTTTCGCAGCTCCTGACCCCGGCTACATCCTCGCAGAGCAGTCGGTTTTTTCGGGTCAGTTCGCTTACCAGGTTTCCCCGGCTTGCGTATCACCCAGCTTACTTTGGACTGGCTAAGTTTTAATTTGAGCCAACCCTTTCAGCCGTCGACGGGCAGAAAGTTAAATCTGAACCAGGAAAATGTCAACGCCGTTTTTTGGTGCAGAGGAAATTTGCAACTGTGAATTCTGTGGATCGTAACTCCGCTTGCAGAGCGGTTTTTGCAACTGCGGAAGTCAATTTTCTGGTTTTGCACAAATTCTTCCACAGACGATTGCACTCACAAGAAAATTCACCGCGAACCATTTTTGCCGCTTGACTCCACAGACCCCGGTAAAGCATGCTTCGTGGAAAGAAGTCGCCAAGGAATGTCAGCTCTCGTTGCCTACGTGGACGGTGGTTCCCTCGGAAATCCGGGTCCTTCCGGCATTGGCGTGGTGATCGACGGGATTGGGCAGGACAAGCTGCGCATCGCCAAGTGGATTGGCTGGCAGGATAACAATGTCGCCGAATACCTGGCCTTGCTGGAAGCCTTGCAGTGTGCGGTTCTGCTGAAGGCACAAGCCCTGCACGTCTACTCCGACTCCGAAGTGGTAGTCAAGCAGATGACGGGCGTCTACGCCTGCCGTAGTTCGCGCCTTTATTCCCTGAACTGGACCTGCCGCAAATTGGCTCGCTCGCTCGAGTTTTCCATCTCGCACGTGAAGCGTGAGCACAACACGGAAGCGAACCACCTGGCGAATTCCGCTGCGCGTACGAAACAGCACACCACCCGCCGGGACCGATTGATCGCGAGAGCGTTAGCGGCTTTAGCGACGCCGAACTAAGGGCATATTGCTCAGCAGTGTTCCTCTCGACAACGTGGCCTGAATCGTTTTGTGAGCAGCAAGGCTGCGTCAATGGAGACCAAGCTAGTTCGCTCGTCCTCGGCTCAGACGGCAATTTCTATGGAATCACGCCTCGGGGCCAGCGGCCCGAATGAGGCGCCACCGGAACTGCACCATCCGTCCGATTAAACGTAAATAAGTTTGTCAGGGTTTGTGCGGAAGCCGGAACCGCAATCATGGCGCTAAGCAAAGCCGGAAGGAGCGGTTTAAGGGGGAATGAAGCCGAATCATGAAAATCCTCCAGGTCGAGGGGGCAAGCGGCGAAACTCCCGAAAGATATTAGGCCGGGCTGGGGATGCGACGACCACAACACACGCAAGCAGCGCTCCACGTGAGGATTTGCGATCATTTCCCGGCTCGGAAGGCCTGTCAAGGCGCAAGATTTTGCGGGTCCGTCCACGCTCTGGGGCGTCACGAAAGCTAACTAATCTACTGCTTTTCAGTCCATACTTTAGAGATAGGCGGAAAGCGATGCCAATGGTCAGAAATTATTTTCGTGGGCCCCTGCTTTTTTTGCTGCTCCTGACACATTTCGGGATTTCAAGCCTATGCACCGCAAAGCCGCAGTCGGAAAGCCGCAAGACCAGCACACCTTATACTGGCGATCTCTCAATCTTTGATAATCCCGGCCGCGACGAGCGCCTGCAGATCAATCGGGTGATGGACATCCTCGGCATCTCCGTCGGCAAGAACGTCGCTGACATTGGCGCCGGATCAGGCTGGTTCACAGTGCGAGCGGCGCGGAGGGTGACGGAATCTGGCCATGTTTATGCCGTCGACATTAATCCCGAAGCCATTCAGTACATCAACAATCGAGCCAAGAAAGAGCACCTGTCCAACATTAAGGCGATTCTGAGCCAGCCCGATGACCCCCGCCTTCCGGCTGGTACGGTCGATGCCGTTTTGCTGCTGAAGGCTTACCACGAAGTGGCCAAGCCAGTTACTCTTCTGCGGAAGCTGTGTCCTGCGCTCCGTCCCGGAGCCAAGGTCGGAGTGATCGACCGCAACGGCAACGGGGAAGATCATGGAGTGAATAGCGATGTCGTGATTCACGAGGCGTCGGAAGCTGGTTATCAGCTCAGTGGCCAATACGATTTCGTTAAGCCAGACAAGGTGGACTACTTTCTTGTGTTCACCGCGAAAGCAGGATGCAGGTAGTGGTGACACTCTACCGGGCGCCGTGTACGGTCATCACCGGGCAAGTCGCATTGCAGATGATTTCATAGGCATTCGCCCACGTGGTCTCGCGCCGCTTGAATTCTTCTACTTCGTGCAAACCGAGAACAATCAAGTTCGCCTTCCACTTCTCTGCGGCGCGAAGCACTCCCTCAGGCGCGGTTCCGAATTCAACGAAAAATTCAGGCTTTGAGGTTGTTGGCTCGAGAATCAGACTTCCAAGCCGCTTCAGTCTCTCGTTTCGCTCCTTCACCCCGGGCTCGCCGAAAGACTTAGCCGGATCGGTCACGACGTTGACCAGCGCCAGGGAAGAGTGCAGATAATCGGCGAACTTGGTTGCGTACTCGATGGCATGCAACGAATGCGCCGCGAAGCCGGTTGCCGCAAGGATACGTCGCGGATCGGCCTGCGCCGCTTCATCGGGAACGTTTGGTCCTACGGTAATCACAGGGCAGCGTGCCTGGCGAAAAATCTTCTCCGCAACCGAGCCTAAGATCAATTTTCGCATTCCCGTCCGTCCGCGAGTACCAAGGACAATCAGGCTGATGTTTTTTTCGGACATTACTCGTGCCAGCGCGTCGCAGATTCCTCCTGCGCGCACGATCAACTCGTATTGCACGCCGTCCAGTCGATTCGCCAGCAAATGACCCATCACCTCGGCTTGACCCGCGCGCCATCCATCGATTACGGCTCGTTCCGAATGCGAAGCGACGACGTGAAACAAAAAAATAGTCGCGGCATGCCGACGAGCAATGGACGTCGCACACAGCACCGCCCTGTGCGAAGCCGGCGAAAAATCGGTCGCCACCAAAGCACTATCAAGCTTCAACGTAGAGTCGCCGGTCGTCAGTGTCTGAGTTGCTAAGCTCATCTCTTTCTCAGCTACACCGGAACTGCGTAATCTTCCGGTGCATCGATGTCTTCGCTCAGGTCTCCTACTTCGTCGCCGCCCTTCAAGGCTGTGGCATCTGCCATTTCTATATCGACGAACGGCATTTCGTTTTCCTGGGCGTCCACAACGGCGATCGCCGCGGTGCGCACAATCTCCTCGACTCCCGCACCGCGAGGCAATAAATGGACCGGCCTGCTCATGCCCATCAGAATCGGGCCGAAGGGTTGCGCCTCACCTAGGGTCGAAAGTAGCTTGTAAGCAATGTTGGCGGAATTGAGATCGGGAAAAATCAGAACATTCGCGCTGCCCTTTAAGCGATTGAAGGGATACGTTTGTCCCAGGAGAAGAGGCGAGACTGCCACGTCGGCCATGACTTCGCCGTCGACAATGAGCGCCGGGTCGGCGTGATGCAACAGATCCGCGGCCTCTCGAACCTTCTGGCATAGTGGATGCTTCGTACTTCCGAAACTGGAGAATGAAAGCAGCGCCACATGAGGCTCAACCTCGAAACGCCGTGCGACGTCTGCCGCGCACAGAGTAATTTCGACCAACTGTGCTGCTGTCGGCTCAATATTCACGCTGGTGTCCGCTAGAAAATATAGCTCGCCATTACGCATAATCAGTGGGTAGCAGACGGACACGGTGTGTACGCCTTCGCGCATGCGCACGATCTGCAGTGCAGGCCGGATGGTCTCAGGAAAGTGCTGCGTGACTCCAGAAACCAGGGCATCGGCATTTCCCATGTGCAGCATCATGGAGCCGAAAACGTTTCGGTCATTGATCAGGTTTGCGGCCTCACTTAGCGTAATGCCACGCCGCTGCCGGAGTCGGAACAGTTCATGAATGTAGTCAGCGCGGAAACGCGATTGTGCCGGCTCGACGATTTGCGCGCCCGAGATGTCCTCAGCGAGGTCGGCCGCCAGCGAATGAATTCTATGCTCGCTCCCCAGGAGAATCGGCCGCGCAATTTTGCGCTGCAGGAGAAGGTGGCATGCTCGAATCGTTTTGTCGTTGTGCCCCTCGGGAAAAACCACAAACTTCGGCCGGCGCTGCGCCTTGCGGATCATCATGCGGGAAATTCGTCGGAGCCTGGCGATCCGCGGCTTCGCGGAGCTAAGAGACCATAACGGATTGGCCGGCATAAGCGCTCCTTCGGTAATCGAGCATCAACCCGGAAATGAACTGAGTGCGACCGGAACCCTGCATCCATTTTGTTTTACGGGCCTCGAATGGAGCAGTGACTCGGGTCACAGAACGCTGCAACATTGACCCGCAAACAGCGGCCACATTTGGGCAGGGCGGCTTAGCAGAAAAAGCCGGCCAGCAGTCGCCAACCGTCTGCGCTGTCGCCTGAAAGCCTAGGCCGCTCGAGCTGCTTGAAAGTGATCGGACAGCGCGGGGTCCACGGTGTACGCCTTGATTGCTACGGGCGTGACGTATGGTTGCAGAATGGCCTGCAACGTGGGAAACACTTGCCGCTCGTATTCTTCGGCATCGTGGCTATTGGCCCAAAGGCTGACGGTTATGACGTGTTCTCGCTTACCAAAGGAGGTTGCCGTTTGTGGGAACAGCGGCAGAAGTCCCAAAAAGCCTTTCTGTTTTTGCAGAATCGGCAGGATCTCGCTTCTTACCTTCTCGACGAACTCCTCGCTCTTCTCCTGTGCAAGAACAAATTCCAAACGGGCAAACATGGGGGACTCTCCTTTGTCAGAGATTTGCACTTGCATTATCTCTATCTGCGGCGAGATCTGCTTTCCTCGGATTCCTCCGCCCGCATCAACCTTGCTGCTTTCGCGCGTAATCTTCGAACTGGTGTTCGTACACTTGATTGGCGTGATAGTCGCAGCTTGGCTCACCATCGACCAATCGCGTTGTGAGCTTGCCACAGATCGCGCATTTCAGTGGTTGCGGCTGTGGATCGTGGGTGATCTCCGTCTTCTGTACGCTTTGCATATTCGCCTCTTCGAGGCAATTTTCCTTGCGTCTTTCTCTTTCAAGTCTTTTAGCACCAAGCAGCTGGAAATGATGTGACCCGTGTAACACCTACTTGTGACTTCGCGATTTTCCCATTCTGGAATTGCTTCCGAGTCAACCACCATATCTCACATTTCATTGTGATCTCGCAGGGATCCTCCGCCGACCGCGTGATCTATGCACCTCCGGAAGTGATTTCAATCACGGCAGGCACACAAAAAATAAGTTGAGATGGAATGGGCGATGCCCCACGAGGAAGCCGGAGCGAGCCGACACTCCCAGCGTCACACGCTCCATCACGCCAGCGTTTCGCGCTCACCTGCTTCCTGGCTCTGATCGACGAACTACTGGAGTCATACGTCCACAACATCGTTTTCTCAAGAGCAGCTTTAGGAGGAGGTTACACGTGCCAGCACAGCGTGAAGTAGTAGTTCTCAGTGCCGTTCGTACTCCGATTGGAAGATACGGCGGCTCGCTCAAAGACATACCCATGGCCGAACTGGGCGCGATCGTCACGCGCGAAGCCATTAGTCGCGCAGGTCTTGCTCCAGCAGATATCGAACATGTCGTCTTCGGCAACGTAATTCACACCGAACCGCAGGATATGTATCTCTCCCGTGTTGCCGCCCTTCGTGCCGGCATCCCGGTGGAAACACCTGCACTTACTCTCAACCGGCTCTGCGGCAGTGGCCTGCAGGCTATCGTTTCGGCGGCCCAGTGCATTTGGATGGGTGACGCCAAGATCGCTATCGGCGGCGGCGCGGAAAGCATGAGCCGTACTCCCTACTGGCTCACCGGGCTGCGTTGGGGACAACGCATGAACGACGCTACGGCGATGGACATCATGGTGAACGCTCTCACCGATCCATTCGAGCATGTTCACATGGGTGTCAGCGTCGAAGCCATCGGCAAGAAATATGGCATCACTCGCCAGGAGCAGGACCAGCTTGCCTTCGAGAGCCACAAGCGCTCTAGTCACGCAGTCAAGAGTTGTTTCTTCGAGAGCCAGATTGTTCCCGTCGAAGTGAAGGAGAAGAAGCAAACAATTCTGTTCAAGAAGGACGAAGGGCCGCGGGCTGATACCACGCTGGAAAGTCTGGCTGCCCTGAAGCCGGCATTTAGCAAAGACGGTACAGTCACCGCCGGCAATGCGTCGAGCGTCAACGATGGCGCCGCGGCTGCCGTGCTCATCGATAAAGCTGTCGCCGAGGAGCGCGGTCTCAAACCCATCGCTCGCCTGGTCGACTATTCCATCGTGGCCGTAGAGCCCAAATTCATGGGGCTTGGCCCGGTTCCCGCGGTGCAGAAAGTTCTTAAGCGCACCGGCATGAAACTCGATGACATCGACATTTTCGAAGTCAACGAGGCCTTCGCCGTGCAGGCTCTTGGTGTCTGCAAGGAACTGGGGCTTCCCCCGGACAAAACCAACCCGAACGGCAGTGGAATTTCGCTTGGGCATCCGGTCGGAGCCACGGGAGCGATCATCACCACAAAACTACTCCACGAGCTGAAGCGCACCGGCAGAAAGTTTGGACTTGCCACGATGTGCATCGGCGGTGGGCAAGGCATGGCCGCAATTTTTGAGAACTTGAACTAAACGCCACGGAGGAGGGAAGTCATGGCCACAGAATTACTCACCGAGAGAGAACTCGCTGTTTTAAAACCACTCCAGGGCAAGGTTGCCCTGGTAACCGGTGCTGCACGGGGCATCGGGCGTGCGATCGCCATCGAGTTAGCCAATCGTGGCGCGGCGGTCGCGATCAACTTTCGTTCCAGCTTGAGTGACGCGGAAACGCTGCGCGAGCAGCTGCGGGAAGCGGGAGCGCAAGCCACCATCTATCAGGCCGATGTGTCTCATGGCGAGGACGCCCGGCGGTTGGTGCATGATGTCGTTGATTTTTACAAGCACCTCGACATCCTGGTGAACAATGCCGCTATCAATCGCGACAAATGCGTCAAGAAGATGTCGGATGCCGACTGGATGGACGTGATCCACAACAATCTCGACAGCGCTTTCTATACCATCAGTGCGGTGCTGCCGGGCATGATCGAGCGAAAGTATGGTCGGATTGTCAACATCAGCTCCATGACCGGACAAACTCCCAACTTCGGCCAGGCAAACTATGCTGCTGCCAAGGCCGGCATGATGGGATTCACTAAAGTCGTGGCTCTCGAGATGGCACGCTATAACGTCACCTGCAACGTGGTTTCACCGGGCTACACCGACACCGATATGTTGAGAACCATTCCTACGGAGATTCTGGAATCCGTAAAGACCAGAATTCCGGCAGGTCGGTTGGCGCGGCCTGAGGAGATCGCCAAAGCGGTCGCATTCCTCGTCACCGATGGTGACTACATCACAGGTCAGCAGATCGCGGTGAATGGAGGGATGTACATGTAGGAAGTATGCGAGCCAAATAGGGCCGCGGAAACAACCCTCGGCCCTGTGTTTCTTAGCTGACCATGTGTCTATCCGTTTACGGCGCAATCTCGAAGACGACCCCTTCGCCGTAAGGACCGCCCCGACTGGCGGTCCCGTATAGATGTGCGGAGCCGTCTGAAACAAGTCCTGCTTTCGGCTCTTCGCCGTCGGCACAGTTGGGCTGAGAACAAAAACTGTACAAGGCAGTAATCTCTTTTCCATGGGCCTTGTAAACCGTTCCAACCTGTTGCTCTCCACCTTCCGAGGCTGTGCCGTATAAGGTGCTACCCTGGCCGTCGATTAAAACGGGCGCCACTGGAAACGCACCATTCGTAATCGAGAACGGCAAGGCCGAGTAATTCCACCCCTGAGCGTTCTGCGCCATACGAAATAGAGATCCGCCGGTCTCCCCGAAAGCAGCAGTGCCATATAGGTTGCCCGATTGATCAAACGCCACTGATGCAACGGGACTTGAGCCCAGCGCGGATCCGAATGAATGAAGGACGCTTTCCGTCCACTGTCCGTTAGAGCCTAATGAAAACTCCGAGACAGTCCCACCATTGAATCCTCCACCGAACTCTGTTGTGAGATAAATGTTCCCCGCTTCGTCGAGCGTAACACCTGCTTTGGGCTGGCCTCCGCTCGGACATCCTTCGTCACTCTTGGGGCAGAAATTGTAAAGAATGGCTTCCTGCCAAGTACCATCGCCGACCGGGGTGAGTTCGAAAAGCGTGCCCGCCCCGTACTTACCACTGCCACATTGAGACGTGGTGCCATATAGATTCCCAGACGGATCGAATGCCAAGGTGCTCATCGGGTAGCACCCATCCCCAGAAGAGCTACCCCGGAATGCGTACAACACTTTCTCTGTCCATGCGTCACCTGGGATATTCGGTGGCGAAAGCTCAAAAACTGTCCCGAAGCAGCATCCTTGAACCAGTCCTCCTTGTAAGGTAGTCCCGTAGAGATTCCCAGAGTGATCGAAAATCAAACCCGCTGAAGGAAATGCACCGTCCGTACAGCCCGGCTGTGAACAGAATGTGTAGAGAATAGTTTCTCTCCAATGGCCACCGGACGAGGGACTCAACTCAAATAGCGTGCCGCCACCATTGTTCCCGGTTCCATTCGTAGTGCCGTACAGATTCCCGGCGTTGTCAAAAACTAGCTGCCCAAATGGATTCGCTCCGTCTTGTGGACCTTTGGAGCCAAAAGCGTGCAGGACCTTATACCGAGATTGCCCAAGCGCAGCTGCTGGAACGAGTAGCATTATGCACAGATAGCGGGCAAGAAGCATGGTCACCTCACAGGCCGCGGCAACCAGTATACGCGAGAGCATAAACGCGTCAATAGGGCCAATCTTCTCAATCTCAGGCCCCCTGCAAAAAGTTAAAGTCCAATGCAGCTGCCTCCGCATCTTCCCTTGTTACTCATTTTTCGGGCGCCAAGGGCTTCAATGAAAACTCTGGGAATGATAGCGGGTCTCGGACCGGAATCAACTATCGATTACTATCGCTTGATCATTGCCAGCTATCGCGAGCGCACTCGTGATGACAGTTACCCTCCGATGATCATCAACAGCCTTGACCTCCAAAAGATCATTCGTTTGATGGAAGCCCAAGACTATTCGACTGTGGCCGAGTTTATGGTCGCCGAGATAGAAAAACTGGCGGCTGCCGGAGCCGACTTCGGCCTCATCTCTTCGAATACGCCGCACATCGTCTTCGACGAAATTGGTTCGCGCGCCGCGATTCCTCTAATCAGCATCGTCGAAGCCACTTGCGAATACGCCAGCACCCAGGGATTGACCAAGCTTGGGCTGTTCGGTTCGGGCTTCACCATGAAGGCGTCTTTCTATCCGGAGATTTTCGCGAGGAAGGGCATGGCCGTCATCGTGCCCGAGCCAGGTGAGCAAACATTCATTCATCAGAAGTATATGGATGAACTGGTCAAGGGAGCATTCTTGCCCGAAACCCGCGCCGAGTTGATGAAAATTGTGGAGCGCATGAAGAAAGAGCACGGCATCCAGGGACTGATCCTCGGCGGTACAGAGCTACCCTTGCTTCTGCGCGAGGCGACGGGCTGCGGAATTCCATTTCTCGACACCGCCCGCATTCATGTAAATGCTGCAGTGCAAGAAATGCTTTTGTAGGCACAACCGAATGACAAATCCTAGATTTGCAGTTTATGGAGCAGGGGGTGTCGGCGGGTACTTCGCCGCAGTGCTCGCTCGCGCCGGTCATTGGCTTGGCTTGATCGCGCGCGGACGCCAGCTCGATGCCATCCGGGAGAGCGGATTGCGAGTCGAGAGTCCGAAGGGAAACTTTGATGTGCGACCGGCAAAAGTGACCGACCAGCCGGCGGACATCGGTCCGGTAGACAGCGTAATCCTGGCAGTCAAAGCCTGGCAAGTTCCGGAGGCGGTCCAAGCCATGCGCCCGTTGCTCGGCTCAGGAACAAAAGTTCTTCCACTTCAGAATGGCGTTGAGGCATCCGATCAGTTGGAGAGAACCCTTGGCCGCGAGCATGTTCTGCTCGGCCTTTGCCGGATTATTAGTTCGGTCTCAGCGCCAGGCTGTATTCGGCATGGCGGCCTTGATCCGCAGGTCGCACTCGGCGAGGTTGACGCAGGTCCCTTGTCCCCCAACGCTGCAGTGCTGGTAGAAGCCCTGAGATCCGCAGGGGCCAAGGTCGAAACGCCAGCCGACATGCGTGCAGCTTTGTGGGAGAAATTACTCTTCATCGCTGCTGTGAGTGGAGTCGGCGCAGTTGCTCGCGCCAATATAGGCGAGATTCGCAACTGTGAGCCGACTCGTCAACTTCTGCAACAGGTGATGACAGAGGTGCAAACCGTTGCGGCCAGCCGCGGCGTTCGCCTCGCGGCCGATATTGTCGAGCGAACGCGCGCCTTCGTCGAAACGATTCCCGCCTCCGGCACTGCCTCGATGCAGCGCGACATCGCCGATGGCAAGCCTTCGGAGTTGGAATCTATCATTGGGGTAGTCGGGCGCTTCGGCAGGGAAGCAGCGGTTGCTACTCCGGCGATAGATTATATCTACGCGAGCTTGTTGCCGCAGGAGCGGAGGGCTCGCGGAACCCATTGAGCGTTTATTAAGAAAATACCGTGTATCCCCTGATCCATTCGTGCGCTTGTTTTGCAGATCAGTTTGTGTTGTAATGCGGTGCAGCAAGTAATCGCTGCACTGCACAATGGAGTAATGTGTATGAGTACAGCAACCTTCGAGGTTGATCTCACCCAAGTTCCTTTCACCCTAAAAGGTAAGACTGCTCTCGTCACCGGTTCGGGCCGCGGCATCGGCCGCGCCATCGCCAACAAACTCGGCGGTTGTGGCGCCGACGTCATGGTCAACGATCTGGACGAGGCAGCGCTGCACGAGACGGAAGCCGGCCTGCGCGGAGCAGGGTGCCACGCCGAGCATGTTGTTGGTGACCTCACGGATCCCGCTTTTCCTGACAAGCTAGTCAACGCGACGGTAGAAGCGTTTGGCGCCGTCGACATCATTGTCAATAATGCCGGATACAGCTGGGACACAGTGATTCAAAAGACGAGCGATGAGCAGTTTCAATCAATGCTCGATATCCACTTGGTCGTGCCGTTTCGAATTTTGCGTGCTGCCTCCCACTACATCCGCGACGCTGCCAAGAAAGAGATCGCGGCCGGCAAGAGGGTAATGCGCAAGGTCGTGAATATCACTTCGATTGCAGGCACCGAAGGCAACGCCGGTCAGGCAGGCTACTCGTCCGGGAAGGCCGGCATCATCGGTTTGACCAAGACGATGGCGAAGGAATGGGGCCGTTATAACGTCAACGTCAACGCGGTCGGATTTGGTCTGATCGAGACGCGACTGGTTCAGCCTCTTACCGGCGAAGGCGCGAAGATCGAGATGCACGGCCACGAGATCCGCATTGGGGTGCAGCAGAGCTTGCTCGATTCCGCAAAGGCATCATGTCCCCTGGGCAGGCTGGGAACTCCAGACGAGGCCGCAAGTGCAGTGCTTTTCTTCTGCTCCCCGCTCTCTGACTATGTCACCGGAGAAGTTCTGATCTGCGGAGGCGGGTACCACTTTTGATAGGTGGAAAAGCCCTTATGTCTTTACCATGAGCGGCCGCTTTCTTCCGATCGGGCGATCTTTAGCTGCCTCCTCGACCATCCGCCGCAGTTCCAGCAAGTGTTCGACGCTGTGCTCGTGGCCGTTATCGTAGGAGGCAAGAAGCGGCCGGGCCTTCGTTTCAGGTTCCCGGACTGCTGGCGAAATCACGGTATCGGTTGCCATCTGAGTTTCCCCTTTTCGCGAACCGGATCGCCCTGCCTGCACCCGTGGGAGAACAGCAGGCGATGGAGACCTCTGGAAGCATGATCAGCTTAATTGAAAGATGGGCGTCGAGGATGTGCCGCGTGTCACCCATTTGTGTGATTAGGCAAAAATGGTTTGCTCCAGCTCAACTCTTCTGTTGCCTTGTGGATTGGTGTTTAGTCGGTTTTTTTCGGCTTTTTAGCTTTGAGACCATCCCTTCGAGTTCTTCCAACCGCTGACGCAACTCCTCCACTTCAAGACCTTCGCGCTTAGTCGCCGTAGGAAACTCTGCCTCCGGAGAAGGCTCTTCGGGCGGAGGAGCTTCCGACCGGACCGGCGTGGACAACGGCCGCATGAAGTCGAACGGATTTAATGCCGGCGACATGGCCCGAAATGCGCCCTGATACATCTCTACGAGCGCGCGCATATATTTCAGTGTGTTTTCCTGCGTAGCTCTGCCCGAAGCCACAACCATCTGTCGCAGCACATCGAGCGGGAAAGAGGACTCCGGTCCCTTGGCGTGCTCGACGATAATTTGTGTCAGAACCAGCCGCGTCAAATCTTCGCCGCTCGACGCATCTAGAACCTTGACGTCATATCCTTCCTGCACCATGTGGGCGACTTCATCCAAATTGACGTAACGGCTGTCGGCCGTGTTATAGAGGCGCCGGTTTTCATACTTTTTAATGATGACGGTCTTGGGCGAATCTTTCATGGCAATTTAGTGCTTGACACAGTTGTGCTGCAGGGTCATACTTATGTTGCAGTGCAGCAACACGCGCAGCATTAATAAATCGGTATCAGAAAGGAGCAGAACATGCGACCCACCCCAAAGTCAACTAAAACTACGGAGAAGACGGATATTACCGAGACCTTTCTGCCCATGTATACAAAGAGCGTAGAACGTCTCGCAGAACTGCAGAAAAAAACTCTCGAATTCACCGCCCAGCAAAACAACGAGTGGATGGAAGCCTGGAAAAAGGCGACCCGCTTTGCCCCAGAGAATCCGGGAACGTTCATGTTCGAGTTGGCCGGGCAGATGTTCGACCGTTTCCTGGAGACCCAGAGGGGCGTGATTAATATGGCAGTTGAGCAGAGCCATTCCGCAGCCGGTGTCGCCAAAGACCGCGGCAAGTCCATGGGCAAAGCTGCTGAGGGCATTACTGGGCTCTTCCAGCAGGCGATGGAACAGTCCGTTGCGGCGCAAAAGAAGGCGCTCGACTTTTTCGCAGAACAGCAGAAAATGGCTTATGAAACCGCAAAGAAGCAGTTTCGGTTTGCCGGGAATCCCGCCACGGAAGCATTTCAGAGCGGTTTGGACGCGCTGATCGAGACCCAGAAAGCCATGTTGGATATGGCTTCGAAGCCGCTGCACATGCCGGTGTTGTAAGCGCACACGGCAATGTGTCGGCTGATACAGCCGGGCGGATCACCGAACGGCTAACTTTGTAGACGTCTGGAACTCACGATATTTGAGCGGGGAGTTCCCAGGGTCTTTTCCCGCCTCTCCGCTGAATTTCCTGGAAGGAGTGCGCAATGCCTGAACAACAAGCACCGAATGGCAAGCCGTTTGATCCCGTGGAATCTTTCCGCGAAGTGCGGGACAACTATCTCGATTCCTGGGCCAAGGTGATGATCGACGTGGTGAATACCGACGCCTACGCTCGCGCCACCGGCAGCATGCTCGAAACCGCCCTTTCGATGTCGGCGCCATTCCGCACCGCGGTCGAGAAGGCGATGTTGCAAACTCTGCAGCAACTGAGCATGCCATCGCGTAACGATTTTGTCAGCCTCGCGCAACGCGTCAGCAACGTGGAGCTGAAACTCGACGATGTGGATGCCAAGCTGGACCGAATCGAGAAACTTCTGACCAAGGGGCCAGCCGCGCAGCGTACGCGACCGGCAACTCGCGCTCGCAGGCCGCCAGCGAGAGCGGAGGAAAGAAAGGGGTGAGATGTCATGGCAGACGTATGCGCAGTCCCCGAACAACTCACCGGCGTGGAAGAAAAGCTGCTGACCTTTACCAAGGTCGTTAACGAAAAAATCAAGATCGACCAAACGCCGAGAGAAGTCATCTGGACGCTGAACAAAACGCGGTTGATCCGGTATCAGCCGGTTTTGCCCGCGAGCCAGCGGCACAAGGTGCCGCTCTTGCTTGTGTTCGCGTTGATGAACCGGCCCTCCATCCTCGATCTTCGCCCCGAGAACAGCTACGTGCACTACATGCTGCATCAGGGCTACGATCTCTATCTGCTCGACTGGGGCATTCCGGGACCCGAAGACAAAGACCTCAAGTTCGATGACTATGTGCTCGACTATCTGACCCGCGCGATACGCAAGCTGAAGTCATTCGCCGGCGTGGAAGAGTTCAGCATGTTGGGGTGGTGCATCGGCGCGATCCTTTCAACCTGTTATGCCGCCCTCCGTCCCGACGATGGTCTGCGGAACCTCATTCTGCTGACGGCGCCGCTGGATTATTCCAATCCCGACATGACCTTTGCCAAGTGGATCAAGGAGCCAAACTTCAACGTGGATTTGGTTCTGGAGACCTTTGGCAACATGCCAGGACAGATGATGGATGCAGGGGCGAGGATCCTGAAGCCAGTGGAAAATTACCTCGGCAATTATCTGCGGCTTTGGGACAACCTGGACAAGCCAGCCGCGGTGCAAGCCTGGCAGGCCATGAACACGTGGGTGAATGACAACATTCCCATGGCGGGAGGAGCCTTCCGGCAGCTTGTCACCGATCTCTACCGGAATGACCGCTTGATCAAAGCAGAATGGCATTTACGCGGCGAGCGGGTTGATCCGGCGAACATCAAAGCCAATCTTTTGACCGTCATTGCGGAAGCGGACCACATCACTCCGCCATGCATGTCGAAGACCATCATTGACCGCGTTGGCAGCAAAGACAAGACCTTGCATTACATTCATGGCGGACACATCGGAATCATGGTGGGAAGCTCCGCTAATCGCGTGACTTGGCCATACATGAATGATTGGCTGGCCGCGCGTTCAGAATGATGCGGGCAAAGAATGTGGCGTGATGCCTGCAGCCGCCCCGCAGCGAACCAGCTGCGGGGCTTTTAACTTCTCGAGCCGGGCGGCTGCTAAGGAGACTATTCCGCCGCCGAATTGCTTAGTGCGAGTTGGCCGTTAAGGCGGTTCAGCGCGTCACGCGCAGGAGCGTAGTTTGTGGCGAGCGAAAGCGCGGCTCGATATTCTTCAGCTGCGGCTTGCTTGTTGCCCTGACTCTCCAGCAGTTTCCCGAGCAAATAATGAGCTCTGAATGCAGGGGCATCTTCGACTGTAGCGCCTGAAAGGTAGCGACGCATCAGTTGAGCCGCGAGAGGAACTTCCCGCTTGGCCCGAACGAGAATCTCTGCTGCTCGCATCAGCACATACGGACTCGATTGTGATGACGAAGAGATATGCTCGATCGCGCCCTGCATCTGATCCAACCGCCCATTCCGCCGATAAAATTCCGCCAGGCCGAGCCATGTACCTGGCTTGTTTCCACTCGCTTGAATGGCCGCACGGTACTCGTTTTCAGCCACGGGCAGGTCGCCTTTTTTCTCCGCGATCCGGGCCTTCATAATGTGCGCCTGAGCCGGATCAAGAGATGATATTTGCTGCGCTTCCGTCTCGGCCTTGTCCTTGCCGCCGCCCATCAGGCCGGGCGCTTCCAGGTAATATTCCCCAAGATCCGATCGAGCTTCTACATCATTGGGGTCGAGCCGCACCGCGGTCTCAAACTCGGCACGAACTTTTTTCGCCAGGCTCGCCGCCGACCAGAAGCTGGAATGGTCCGCTTTCTCCCCATACACTCGGCCGAGCCATAGATGATATCGGCTGTTGCTTGGCTCGATCGCGACCGCCTTTTGACAAGCTCGAATGCCGGCATCCCAATCCTCAACGAGCATGTGCGCACGGCACAACAGATTGTAGGAACTCGCATCAGGTGAATACGTTACTTTACTTTGTAACGTTGTAATAAGATCATCGACCCGACCCTGAGCCAGCAATGACTCCGGCGATAACGTAGGTGCTGCGAACAACGGCAGGCAGACCGGCACGGTCATCATCGCCACGAGCAGTTTTTGCAAGAAACCTCGAAACATTATTAGTGAACCACCCTGACCGCCAGTCCATTTCTCAGCGGTTTTGAATTGATAGAGGTCAATGCGACCAAAGCATTCTCAGTCAGGCCACTAGTGACTTCCACCTGCGTAAGATTCGAAATCGAAGTCTTCACATCGCGGCGCTGCAGCATTTCGCCTTGAATTTCGTAAACAAATGTTTGGCTGTCTTCTTGATGGACGGCTTCGCGCGGAACCGTTAGCACATCTTTGTGCTCGGCAGTAACCACGTTTACGTCGACGTTGACATTAGGAAGCAGACGGAAATCGCTGTTATCAACGATGAAGATAGTCTCGCCCACGTTACGTGTATTGTGTAACTTGATCACGGCAGGAACGGTGCTCACGGTGCTGTGCCACACTCTGCCGGGCATGGCGTCCCATGTAACCTCGATGGGATCGCCGGGAGCAAGCCGCGCAATGTCGGGCTCGTCGACAAAAGCGCGCACGCGAACCTTCGAGAGGTCCGCCTCCTGCAAAACCAAATCACCGGGATTCACGTAAGCGCCCTGGAGAACTGGAATGGAGTAGACCACCCCATCAAAGGGCGCTCGGACGTTCAGTTGGTTGAGACGATCCTCAGCGGCCGCATAGGCAGCTTCGGCCTCGGTCTTCTGCGCCTGCACCCGCGCGATCTCGGGTTCCGAGTAGCGCTCTTTCTTTTTCTGTTCCAAGAGGTTCAGATCGGCATTGGCACGCTGAAGCTGATCATTCGCGGCCTTAACCTCGCCAGCAGACGCGGCGCCGTCCTGCTGCAGACGCTGCAGCGCGTCGTAGTTGCGCTGAGCCGTATCGCGGGAGGCACGGGCTTTCACGATCTGCGAATCCAGGGTTAAAACTTCTTCACGGTTCCCGCCATTCTGCGTTGCGCTGCCCTCGGCTTGGGCGGTACGAACCTGGGCCAGAGCGCGGGCTGCTTCGCTTCGCGCATCCGTGTCATTCATCTTCACTAAAAGCTGGCCCCTCTTCACGTGCTGCCCTTCTTTCACCAAGATTGTGTTCACCGTCGTACCGACTGGAGCGTGAGCTTCAAAATTCTGTAGCGGCTCCACTTTTCCATTGGTAGAGACGACGCTGCGAATGTTCATCCGCTGCGCAGCTGCCGCACGCACCGGCACACTGTCACCGCGGGACATGAACGAAGCAAGCAGCACCACAGCTGCTGCCACGAGCAATGTGCCCAACAGCCAGCGATGTCGATGCCAAAAGCCGCCACTGTTTATTATCAACGGCATATGGGTGGTGGAACCATTAAATGTACCACCGCTGGCTCTTTTTAGGTTACGAACGGAACTATAGGTTTGGATGCGTCAAGGCAGGAAAAGACCCGGAAAAAGCTTGCCGGACGCTCAGCTGTGAGCTTTCAATTTGAGATTTTGGCGGCTGCGGTTCAGCTGGTTACAATGAGACATGAAGCAGCCGCGCTACACACAGGAGCACGCGAAAGCGGGCCTCGACGCAAAATTTCCTGAGATCGAAACCTGGCCCAATCAATTTCCAGGATACGAAATCGTGGTGGATGATCCAGAATTTACGTCAGTTTGCCCGAAGACCGGATTGCCGGATTTTGGGACGCTGACGATCCGCTACACGCCCAACAAGAAGTGCCTGGAGCTGAAATCGCTCAAAGAATATTTGCAGTCGTACAGAAACCTAGGAATTTTTCAAGAGAACATCGTCAATCGCGTGCTGGAAGATGTGGTGCGCTGGGCCAGGCCGGTGTGGGCGGAGGTAAAGGGCGATTTCCGGCCTCGGGGCGGGATTTCCACTGTGGTGGTGGCGAGGTGGCCGAGGGAAATAAATCCAGCTCGAAAGAAAAACCGGCGACAATAGGCGGATCTCACCCGCGTACCTGTGGAAGGTGAAACACAGTGGGCCATTTTGTGATCGAAGAATTAGAAAATCTAACCCAGGTATCCGCAAGTGGCTTTCTCTTCTAGTGATGCTCACTAAATGAGTTACTCTCCTTGCCGAAAAATGAGAGACATATGTTTCATTTGCTCGGATTGTCCACTCCTTTTTTGGCAGTCGGCTTGCTTGCAAGAGATCACACTTATTTCATTTACGGCGGCTGTGCCGTTCTCGCTGCGAGGAACGCTGGGTGAAAACTACCGATCTGATCCTGCCTTCATACACAGAAGCTTTTCGCTGTATCGGCACGGCTTGTGAGGACACGTGTTGCAGCGGCTGGCTCGTCCCTATTGATCGAGGGACTCATGAGAAGTTCCAGGCGTTACCCGCTGGCCCACTGCGCACGCTGATCAATGCCAACATCCAGATTACGGTGGAGAGTGAGGGCAGGTCCAAGCCGCCCACCTTCGCTACTCTTCGGATGACTGGTAACCATCAATGCCCGCTCCTCTCGGAAGACCGTCTCTGCCGCATCCAGGCGGAGTACGGGGAAACGTTTCTTCCTCCTACGTGTGCGAGCTACCCAAGAACTTCCCATAGGATTGGAGGCATCGAGGAAAAGGTGCTGATGCTGTCTTGTCCCGAGGCTGCGCGTCTTGTGCTTCTGAATCCAGACCTATTGAGTCCCGTGCATCCCGCGATAACCGAGCCGGTTTGCAGCGAGATCGCAGGCGATGCAACGGAACAGTCGCGCTCACCCCAGGCTTGGTTCTGGTCGATTCGAAAATGCGTGCTCGCCGTTGTGCGCAATCGCGCCTACCCAATCTGGCAGCGCCTGTTTTTGCTCGGTCTCTTGTGCGGGCAACTGGATGCCATCGCCAACGGTGAGCTTGATTGCCCTATCCCGGCATATCTGCACGAGTTTGAAGCTATTGTTCTCGTGGGCAGCCTGCGCGCGGGCATGGACGCTCTCCCCGCCGACTGTGCGCTGCAATTGGATGTCGTGCTGAGACTGGCCGGAATGCTGCTTACGAAATGCAACGCGAGCCCGCGATTCTTCGATTGCGTCCATGCGTTTACAGCGGGCATTGGCAACGGTCCGGGCGCTACTCTGGAGAGCCTGACCGCACGCTACACGCAGGCGCACGACCAGTTCTATGCGCCGTTCTTCGACCGGCACCCCTACATCCTGGAGAACTACCTGATTAATACGATTTTCCGATGCCAGTATCCTTTCGGCCGCGGAGGAACATCGCCCAGCAGTCGTCCATCCCTGGCTCGTGAACACGCTTTGCTGACAGGCCAGTTCGCTCTTATGAGAGGATTGCTGATCGGCGTAGCTGGCTTTCACGCCGAGGCATTCTGTGCCAATCACGTGGTGTTTACCGTGCAATCGGCCTCCAAACATTTCGAGCATCACCCCGACTTCCTTAATCAAGTTTATGACCTGCTCGCAGAAAGCCGGATGGAAGGTGACCGAGGAAGAGCGATCCTGCTTAGGCACACGGAACCACCAGGGTTGGCGTCGCAAACCGGTGTGACGGGCTTAATCGCTCGTTGGGAGCGAGAGCCAAAAACGAAAGCTACTTGCCCACCATAAACTCCCTAATCTGCTCATTCAAAAACTTCTCATCTGCCGGATCGGCGCCTGCACCCGCGGGATGCCCCCAGAGCGATGAGATCGGCACGAGCGAGATCATTTTCGGATTGAACGCAGCTTCGTAACGCGCATCGCCGATGGGAAAGTAAAGATCGGTTTCACTCGGCATGTAAAGAAAAGGAACTTTGATGGAAGCGAGTGCTTTCCCGACGTCGCCGTTGAAGCCGGCCGTCGTGCCGACATCGTGCTTCTCCCAGGTGCGCATTTGAAGAATCAAATCGTTGGCATCGGCTCCGGGGATGAAGTTGGTGCGGAAATTATTTAGTACCTGCGCAAAGGTCGTGCCCGGTTTCTCGGTTTCCCGCCACAATTCTTTGCGCCACCACTCCTGTGAAAACAGCCACGCGGTCCAAACTACCGCAAAAGCCTCGAGGCCTTTTTTCGGAGGAGTCGTGTAGTCGCCGTTCTGGAAGGCGGCGTCGGCGGTGAGAGCGGCGATCTGGCCTTCGAGGCGCACAAATCCGTGCGGGTAAGTTTTGGCCGTGCCGCAGGTGGCCACGATGCGGTCGGAGAAATCGGGATAGCTTACCGCCCATTGAAAAGCCTGCTGCGCTCCCATGGAAAATCCGATGATGGCGCGAACATGCGTGATGTGCAGTTCTTGGGTGAGCAGGCGATGTACGGCCTCCACGTTGTCGCGAATGGTTGTAACTGGAAAGCGAGGGCCATGGAATGGCTCGGGAGTGTTGCTTGGGGAAGAGGAGTGCCCGTTGCCAAAGAGTTCGGTGGCTACGACAAAAACCTTGGAGGGATTGAGCGCGTGTCCCTCGCCGATCACCCACTCGTATCCGTGATAATCGGCCATGTAATGTGAAGGCACGAGAATGGCGTTGTCGCGGGCCGCGTTGAGATGGCCGTAGGTTCCGTAAACAATGATTGCTCTAGGCAGCGTGACGCCGCTCTCCGTGTGGAAGTTAGCGATGACGAACTCGTGACGCTCGGAGGGCGGAGCTTTGGGAGCAGAGTCCTGGGCGGCGACGAGCGAGGGAACCAGAATAACTGCGATGGCCAAGAGCCTTTTCATATTCAGTCCTGGTGCTCCCAAAAGTGCCATCTCGAGCGAAGCCTCGCCATGTGCTGTGAGCAGCGAGACTGCTGTTTGCCTCGAGTCTTGGAGACAGCATCTTTCTCGACTCCGCTCGAGTCCCGCGAGGCGGACAATCTTGCAGCGCTCGAATGACAATATCAGGAATGTCAGAAAACAATCGAGAATTTCGCGCGGAACTTCGCCTGCCACTCCAAGGCAAATGCGACGCATGTTATATTCCTTCCCCAAGTGACCTCGCGAAAGCTCTATCCCTGGACGGCGCTGGCGGTGCTGACAGTGCTGAACCTGCTTAACTACATCGATCGCTCCGTCTTGTTCGCCGTGCAGCCGCTGGTGCAGGCCGAATTTCACTTGACTAACGTCGAAGTCGGCTATCTCACCACCGCATTCATCGGCTTCTACATGGTCGCGGCGCCATTTACCGGGCCGCTCGCCGATCGATATTCCCGCAAGCTCATCATCGCCCTGGGGGCAATCTTCTGGAGCCTGCTGACCCTGCTCACGGCGGTCACGCATACCTATTGGGAACTGCTGGTGCGTCACACGCTGGTCGGCATTGGCGAAGCCACGTTCGTGACCATTGCCCCGACATTCGTCGCCGATCTTTTTCCCGAGCGCTTGCGCGGCCGCATCTTCGGAATTTTTTATCTGGCGATTCCTGTCGGCACGGCCGCGGGATACTTACTTGGCGGAAAACTCGGCCCCGAGCACGGATGGAGATTTCCTTTCTATATCGCCGCGCTGCCCGGATTTCTGCTTGGGCTGGCCGTGCTATTTCTCGCCGAGCCCTCGCGCGGACAGTTCGATTCGCTGAAAGAAACGCCGGAGCGGGGAACGATTCTTGGGCTGGCGCGCAATCCCGCGTTCTGGACAGTCACGCTCGGCATGGCTGCGGGAACGTTTTCGCTCGGCGGGATACAAGTTTGGATGCCAACGTTTCTCTCGCAAACCCGTGGCTACTCATTGGAGTCTGCGAATTTGATGTTCGGTGGAATCGTGGTCGTCGACGGAATTCTGGCATCGCTGATTGGCGGATGGCTAGGGGACGTGCTGCTGCCGCGAATGAAAGGATCCTATTACTTCGTCTCAGCCATAAGCATGGGCCTGGGCGTTCCAGTCATGATCGTCGCCCTATGGGTCAAAGGCCCGCTGATGATGCCGGCGATCGCAATCGCGGCGTTTCTTTTGCTGGTGAACACCTCACCGCTGAACACGGCGCTCGTCAATTCTGTAGGTGCGCACATTCGCGCGACGGCCATCGCGGTCAATATTTTTATCTTTCATCTGCTCGGCGATGTGCCGTCGCCAACTCTCATGGGATACGTGGCTGACTGGCACTCACTGCAAGCTGCATTCATTCTGCCCGTAATCGCGATGGCAATATCGTCGGCGATCCTTTTCTACGGGATGCGATTTGCGCCAGCCGTCTCAACCAATCATCGGACGGCGGAAGTCAGCGCCGGATGAATTACGTCCACTGGATCGCGGGCTGCACCCTGGCGCTGGCTTGGCTATCGCGCGTGCTGGACGCAGCCTTTGGGATGCGGAAGGTCGCCGACATATCCCGCCCGCAGTGGGAGCCGCGCAAAGATTCACCTCAGCCGAGGGTTAGTATCATCGTTCCCGCCCGCAATGAAGAAGAGCATATCGAAGAGTCGTTGAACCGCCTGTTGCGTCTGGACTATTCAAATTATGAAGTCATCGCGATTAACGATCGCTCGACCGATCGCACGGGCGAAGTGATGGACAGGGTTGCGGCAGGGCCTGAGGCGCGTGCGCGGCTCAAGATCATTCACGTTAGGGATTTGCCCCCAGATTGGCTTGGCAAAGTCCATGCCATGTGGATCGGCGCGAAGCAGTCGTCGGGAGAATGGTTGCTGTTCACTGATGCCGACGTGCTCTTTCGACGAGATTCACTACGCCGCGCTTTGTTCTATGCCGAATCGCAACAAGCCGATCATCTCGTGTTGTTTCCCCGCATGGTCATGCATTCCGTGGGCGAGACGATGATGATTGCGTTTTTTCAAACACTATTCGTCTTTGGCCATCGCCCGTGGAAAGTCGCCGATCCCCAGGCAAAAGACCACATGGGTGTGGGCGCATTTAACTTAGTTCGACGCAGCGCTTACCAGGCGATTGGTACTTATGAAGCAATGCGTTTCGAAGTGGTCGATGACATGAAACTGGGCAAGCTGATCAAGAATGCAGGTTACGCGCAACGCAACGTCTTTGGAGATGATCTGCTTTTGCTACGCTGGGTGAAAGGCACGATGGGAATGGTAAACAATCTCACGAAGAATTCTTTCGCCATCATGTCGTTTCAGTGGCCGCGAACCCTGGTGACCGCATTTGTAATGGCATTCTTAAACATCTGGCCTTTTTTCGGAGTATTGCGGGCCCATGGCTGGGCAAAGCTGCCGTATGCGCTCGCGCTTCTCGGGATATTTGGAATCTATGTGGGCATGTCCCGAAAGTCGGATGTGCCGTTCTATTACGTTGTTCTGCATCCCGTTAGCTCGGCCATGTTCGTTTACATTATGCTGCGGTCGATGACTTTGACTCTGGCGCGTGGGGGGATCACGTGGCGGGGAACGTTCTATCCGCTGGAAGAATTGCGCCGGGGAATGGTCTAACTTTCATTCCGGCTCGCCTTCGTTTCCGATCTCGACAGGCAACTTCGGCGTCTGACGCTTCTTGCTGGCCGCTGTGGCCGCTTTCGGCAAACTGAACGTTCCCGCCCGGTAGTGGCCCTTGTTTTCGACGTCATAATTCTTCGGGAGTTTGGGAATTCTCGCTCCCAAGCCGCCCAGTTGACGCAATTGATCGAGCACAATTTCGGCTCGGCCGTCATAAGCTTTCAAGTCCCCATGGATTTCGATTTGGCGGTTCTGCAGTTGGCGCACATCGCCGATATCTCTCAAATGGCCAGGGAAGATCACAACCGTGAAGGGACAGACGCGGAAATCTTCACAGAAGTCAAAATAGGTTACACCGCTGCCACCGGATTTCACCCGCAGAACGGTTCCGGTGATACATTGAGTTTCGCCGATATGATCGCGAGCTTGTGTGAAGGGAATGCAGTCGGCAAAAGAAAGGGTAGAGCAGAGTAAAACCAGCGCGGAACATCTCGTAAGAGTCACGAACCTTTATAGTTCGTGGTCAAGCAATTCTCCGTGATTAGCATCACGAGAAAGCAGGCGTTGTCCCGAAACGGAAAGAGGCGTCGAAGGGCCGCGCACACGGCGCAGCCCGCGCCCAAACAGATTTACTTGAACGCCTTGACCGCCGCCGCCTCATCGTCCTTCACATCAAAAACCGTATACAGCTTGGTAATTTGCAGCAGGTCGTGGACTTTCTTGGTCAAGTTGAGCAACTTGAGTTCGCCGCCCTGGTTGCGCACGGTGGTAAACGCGCTCACCAGTTCGCCGATTCCCGAGCTGTCGATGTAGTTCACGTCTCCAAGATTTAGGAGAATCTTCTTTTGTCCTTTGCCCAACAGGTCGCGCACCGCGTCCCGCAGGATCACGCTGCCTTCCCCCAGAGTGATACGGCCACTGCAATCCACGATGGCGACGCCATCCACCTGACGCGTACTGGTTTTCATGCTCACTGGGAAATCTCCTTTGTGCCCCCGGATGCCCCAGGAGCGCGCTTTACGAGTTTAATTTCGGTGCCCGTTTGCGACGGCTGAATCTGCACCTCGTCCATAAACGAGCGAATAAGAAAAATGCCCCGGCCCGAGGTCTTCAGCAGGTTCTCGGGCGCGAGCGGATCGGGAATGCGGGCGGGATCGAGGCCCTTCCCCTGATCGCGAATCGTGATCACCAGACCCTGGCTGGTGGTCTCAAAATCTAATTTTACTTTCTTTTCCGGATCGTAGGCGTTGCCATGCAATACGGCATTCACGCACGCTTCCCGAACCGCCATCGAAATCTGCATGATCTCTTCATCGCCAAAGCCCATCTCGCCCGCGATGCGCGTGGCGGTTTGCTCGGCGCTATCGACGGTTTCGAGGGTCGAATCTAGCGTAAAAGAGACCCGGTTTTCGGTCATGGCCACGAGTTTAAGGAACGAGAACCGTACTTCGTCCATCCGCTGTCGTGCACGCCTCAAGCAGCGGAGCTAACGAATTGGTTAGTTTCGCCTGTAGCTGTGGAAATGTCAACGACGGGTTGCGAGATGTGTCATACCACAATAGAAATGTCTCGGTAGTTTCCACAATAAAAATGTCCCCTGCGTGTAAGACTACCAAGCCGCCGAGAAGGCGAGTTTTCATGTTCTGCCAGCCCTGTTTCAAGGATGGCCGGCCGCATTCGGGCGATGACGGCAGGCTGGGACTGGGTTGGTTTCGGGGATGGAGGCGCGGAGGAAGGGGCAGAGATGCAAAATACTGCAGCCCGCGAATCTTATCAGGGTAGTGAATTAAATAGGTAAATCGTCCTTGGATTGCCTATAGATACCCGAGTATTCTCTAAGCGATGTCTACGCTCGCATTGACGGAGTTGCTGGGCTCGCCGGTGTTCGATCCCTCTGGTCAAGCCGGGCGCGTACGCGAGTTGGCGCTAGCTCCGGCGGAAGACCGCGCCCGCGTAGCGATGCTGATTGTGCGCACCAAATCCGGCGATCGCGTAATGCCATTTAGTTCGGTTACATCGCTCGATGGTGGTTTGCGCACCGACGCCGCAGTTTCCAGCTGGCCCGCAGCCGATGGTTCCGAGGGGCTCTTTCTGCTCAGCCGCGACCTGCTCGATCAGCAAATCATCGACGTCCATGGCCGCAAAGTCGTTCGTGTCAACGACGTTGATCTCCATCAGGACAAAAGCAACAGCCATCCCACGCTAAAAGTCAGCGGGGTCGATGTAGGCACCCGTGGCGCGGTTCGCCGCCTGCTCAAAGGTGTTGTTCCTATGTCGGCCCTCCATGCCCTGCTGAAAAAGATCCCGGAAAAAACCATCCCTTGGGAGTTTGTCGATCTGATTGAGACCGATCCGGCGCGACGCGTGAAGCTGAAGATTTCGCACGACCGCCTCGCCAAGATGCATCCGGCCGACCTCGCCGACATTATCGAGGAACTCGCCCCCGACGAGCGGGAAGCGGTCTTTGAGACGCTCGATGAAGAAGTGGCTGCCGAGGCCCTCGAGGAAGTTGATCCGAAGGTGCAGAAGGCGATTGTTGAGTCGCTCGACTCCGACCGCGCGGCCGACATCGTCGAAGAAATGGATCCGGATGCTGCCGCCGACCTACTCGCCGACCTGACAGAAGAGCAGAGCTCGCAAATTCTGCTGGAAATGGAGCCCGAGGGGCGCAAAGAAGTCTCTGACCTACTCGAGTTCGAAGAGAACACCGCAGCTGGACGTATGAACACCGAGTATCTCGCGCTGGCTCTGAACGCAAATGCGAGCGACGCCGTGGACGCCCTACGCCATTTTGAGGGTGGCATCGAGAATATGAGCACGATCTACATGATCGACTCCAAAGGCACATTGGCGGGCGCCGTGCCGCTGGCCAAGCTGGTGCTGGCATCTCCCAGTGATCCACTGCTGTCGTTGACCCAGGAGCCGCTGATCTCTTGCAAGGCCGGCGCTAACGAAAAAGAGTTTGCCGAACTGTTTGATAAATACAATCTGCAAATGTTGCCGGTGGTGGATGACGCAAACAAGCTGACCGGCGTGATTACCTCCGACGACGTTATTAGTTTGCTGCGCTCGAAGTTGTAGGCTGGCAACGGTCATGCGGTTGTGACGCCGTATATCTTCCGCATTAACGATTTTTTTTACCCATATTCATTTTCAGCGTTTATTCTGTTGCCTCGTGTGCTGTCGCACTTTATGTCCGTGAACTGTGCCCATGAAATTCCTGAGACGCTGGAAGACCCGGATCCTGCTGTTTTTTGCCGTCGTTGGGCCGGGATTCATCACCGCGAACGTGGACAACGATGCCAATGGCATCTACACGTACTCGGCTGCGGGCGCGCAGTTCGGGCACTTGCTGCTGTGGACGCTGATTCCAATCACGTTGGCGCTGATCGTGGTGCAGGAAATTTCCGCTCGCATGGGCGCTGTAACGGGCAAAGGTCTGAGCGACCTCATCCGCGAAGAATTCGGCTTGCGCATCACGTTCCTCATGATGATCGGAATTCTGTTCATCAATTTTGGAAACGTGGTGGGCGAATTTGCCGGCATCGCGGGCAGTCTGGAACTTTTCGGGTTGTCACGCTTCATTACCGTTCCCATCTGCGCCGTCATCGTGTGGCTGATCGTCGTCAAAGGCCAGTACAAGAGCGTAGAGAAAGTATTTCTGGTCGCCTCTTTCTTTTATGTGACCTATATCTTTGCGGGATTCTTTGCCAAGCCGGCATGGATTGAGGCGCTGGTCGCCACGGTCAAGCCTCCTCCCAAAGCGGCCTTCTTCCAGCCTGGATACCTCTACATGGCGATCGGCGTGGTGGGCACCACCATCGCGCCCTGGATGCAGTTTTATCTGCAATCGTCAATCGTGGAAAAGGGCGTGACCAAGCGTCAGTACAGAGCTTCGCAGATCGACGTCATATCCGGATGTATCTTTACCGACATTGTCGCCTGGTTCATTATCGTGGCCTGCGCCGCGACCTTGTACGTCCACGGCTACCGCAATATCACCGACGCAAAAGATGCAGCGCAGGCGTTGCGTCCTCTGGCTGGCGATTACGCCTACATTCTTTTTGCCATGGGATTGTTTAACGCTTCATTGTTCGCGGCATCGATCCTGCCGCTCTCGACTGCCTACACGGTCTGCGAGGGTTTGGGTTTTGAGTCGGGAGTCGGTCGGAAATTCAGCGAGGCTCCTGTGTTCTATTGGCTGTATACGATTTTGATTGTCGCCGGCGCGGGCTGCATCTTGATTCCCGATCTGCCGCTAATAAAAATTTCAATTTTGTCGCAAGTGATCAACGGAATCGCGATTCCCCCAGTGCTCATCTTCATGCTGCTGCTCGTAAACAAAAAGGACTTGATGGGCGAGTATGTGAATTCGCACGTATATAACGTCATAGCGTGGGCAACGACGGCGATTATGACTGTGTTAACCGTCGCGTATTTATGGACGTTGAGGGCGGGCAGCGGATAAGGGGGCCGGATTCAGCTGTTTTCCTCGGCAAATCTCTAGAATCTTAACCCTTATAGTTTGCAGTGCCCGGTGGCGTCGAAAAACGGGATTTGGTTTTGCTCGTACCCGAACTCAAAGTACAAATCCTTAATCAATTCCAGCGCAGCAGGGTCCGGGTCGAAGTCGTTCCCGAACCTCTTTTTTTGGAACACTAGGCGCGACCGGGCGAGCGGCATAATTTCATCAATCGAGTGATCGTAGCCGATGCTTTCCGGCTGATAAGGCCGAAGAATCGCCCCCTGTACGTTCAAGTATTCCATCTGAAATACGTATTCAGACTTCGCTCCCAGAAGTTCTACCAGCCGTCTGTACAACCTCAGGAAACTGACTGGATACTCCACGACTGCGTATGGATAGAGGAGGGGGTGCACCTTCTGCTCCGCTGCTTTCTGCCTCCAGCTGAAGTGGTCGTCGATAGCGGTCCAGAACTCCAGATGCCCGTTCTTAATGAACTTCAAGTGATGAAAGTCGGGTCGGTCGTTTTCAAATCCTAGGGAATTTCGGCGCAAGGGGCGCAGAGGCTTCGCGTTCCACCCGCCTTGCCGTCCCGGCGGATCCTCAAGCAGGTCCCGCAATGCGGTGTTGGCCAGGTCCGCATTAACCTCGCCCAGTTCCGTGGGCGTGGCAGTAATGCGAAAGGTTTTCTGCGAACCAATCTGGCCCTCAAAAATCTCCTGCATGACCGTTAAGAACTTAGCCAAGTCGCGGATTTCCAGAACGTCTGCAATGTCGTATTCCATTCTCTACCTTTCCAACTTCGTCCCGATATCGCTAAGGAGCGACTTTATCGATTCTATCTCCCCAAGGATCTGAGCTATTCGGGTCTGTTGCGGGTCAGACAGAAAGCCTTGTTTAATCTCCTCGTAAGCCATTGCTCGTTTCCGGCTCCCAGCTCTCATCGTGAACGACATCCAAGTCTGATCTCGATACCGGGACATATAGGGCCTATCGATGCCCTCAGGTACCCGAACGACCACGATCCATTCGCTGCCATCATCCCTCATTTGAAAGGGTACAACTTCTAAGTTAATCGTGCCCGGCTTGATGTGGGCAACCGCCAAGTCTCGGATCGCATTAGCCAGCTTTCTAGCTTCGTCGCCCGTGATCGGTGCTAGGCCACTTGCCCTGCCCTGTGGGTCCTCCTCAATTCCCACGAGTATAAGTCCCCCAGCGGTGTTTGCGAACGCAACAAGATCCGCGAGAAAGTCTTCTTTCTCGTCATCCAGTGCCCTTGGAGCCTTCTTTGAGTTCAGGAGCTCACGCTTGAACTCAAGATGATCGTCTTCCGGCGTCCTTTGTGCGACAAGGTCGAGTATTTCAGCACGTGAAATCTGGCTTACGAACCTGTTCCTCAAATCCACGCGAAGAGTATAGTCCAGAAGCTGTGCTGGCGACGCTGCAGAACGCTATCAGTATCCCAGTTCGGGAAGTGCGCCATTCGCCACGTCAGCAGAGCATTCCGTTGATTGGAGTGCAGAGCTCGACGGGGAGAAGTTGCATTCCTGCGGTCGATACGAGAACATACCTGTTTGCCTAAATCCCAAAATTCCAATAAGAAGGTCGGCACTCGCATGGCAACAGCGCGGAAGTCCGCAAAAATCGAAACCAAAAAGCACAACGGCAGTGAAATTCAAGCGCCCAAAGGAAAACTGGGGGTGATGATCCCCGGCATGGGTGCCGTGGCCACGACGTTTGTGGCTGGAGTCGAAGCGGTGCGGCAGGGAATTGCCAAACCTTTCGGTTCTCTCACGCAGATGGGCACCATTCGCCTCGGCAGGCGCACCGACGGCCGCTCACCGAAAGTCAAAGAGTTCGTTCCCCTCGCAGGACTCGACGACCTGGTATTTACCGGCTGGGACATTTTTGAAGATGACATGTATACTGCCGCGTCGAAAGCGGGCGTCCTCGAAAAAGATCTGCTCGACCAAGTCAAGCCGTTTCTCAGCTCCATCAAGCCGCGCAAAGCCGTTTTCGACCGCAATTATGTAAAGAATCTTGACGGCCCCAATGTGAAGAAGGCCAAGAACAAGATGGATCTCGCGGAGCAGGTGCGCGACGACATCCGCCAGTTCAAAAAAACTTCCGGCGCCTCCCGGTTGATCACCATCTGGTGCGGATCGACGGAAACCTTTCTTGAGCCTGGCCCGGCTCACCAATCGGTGAAAGCCTTCGAGAAGGCGCTCGCGCAAAATAACGAATCAATCGCGCCTTCGATGATCTACGCCTACGCTTCGTTGATGGAAGGTGTTCCGTTCGCGAACGGCGCGCCTAATCTCACCGTCGATATTCCTGTGATGCACGATCTCTCGCGGCAAAATGAAGCTCCGATCTGCGGTAAAGATTTCAAAACCGGGCAGACGCTTATGAAGACGATCCTCGCGCCCGGTTTCAAAGCGCGCCTACTCGGCCTCGCCGGATGGTTTTCCACCAACATCCTCGGCAATCGTGATGGTGAAGTGCTCGACGACCCCGGGTCGTTCAAGACGAAAGAGGAATCCAAGTTGTCAGTGCTGGAACACATTCTTCAGCCGGATCTTTATCCGGAGCTTTACGGCAACTTCACGCACAAGGTGAGGATTAACTATTACCCTCCCCGTGGCGACAATAAAGAAGGTTGGGACAACATCGACATTTTTGGCTGGCTTGGCTATCCCATGCAGATCAAAGTCGATTTCCTCTGCCGCGATTCAATTCTCGCCGCCCCCATCGTGCTCGATCTGGTTCTCTTGAACGATCTGGCGCAGCGCAGCTCCGAATTGCGCGGCCTGGGAATTCAGGAGTGGCTGAGCTTTTATTTCAAGTCGCCTATGACCGTGCCCGGTCTGTATCCTGAGCATGATTTGTTCATCCAGTTGATGAAGTTAAAAAACACTCTGCGGCATTTGCGCGGCGAGGAGCTGATCACGCACTTGGGACTGGAATATTACGACTGAGGTCCCTGGTTGCTCAAAGGGCAAACTAAAACCGAGACCCTGAAGCGCAGCGTCACCTTAGTTCGCTGTCACGCGAATTAACACTCCTTTAACATTGCGTCTCTCCGCTTGCAGCATCCTAAGTTTGCAAATCCCAAGCGACGGAGGATCCATGTCTCGGACATTGCGATGTCTTCATCTGTCTTCGATTCTCAGCATCTTCCTGAGCCTCAGTGCCATGCTGGCATGCAACTCTGGCTCGAAATCCATGCAGAATGCACCCCAAGCGGGTGGCGGAAGTGCGAATCAACTGATTGGCGCGGGCAGCACGTTTATCAATCCCATCATGACCCGCTGGGTCAGCGACTTCACCGCCGGCCACTCCGGCGTCCAGATTAATTACCAGTCAATCGGCAGTGGCGGTGGTATTCAGCAGTTGAAGCAGGGGTTGGTCGATTTTGGCGCGTCCGATGCGGCGCTGGACGATGACAAATTGAAAGAAATGCCTGCACTGGTACAGATTCCGGAGAGCGCTGGCCCAGTTTGCATTACCTACAATCTACCGGATCTGAAAGAGCCTCTGAAGCTCAGCGCCAAATCTCTGGCTGGAATTTTCCTGGGCACCATCAAGACCTGGCAGGATCCGGAGCTTAGGAAGGACAACCCCGGCGCCAAGCTTCCCAATACCGCAATTATTGTGAGTCATCGGTCGGATGGAAGCGGAACGACCAATATCTTCACCACCTATTTGGCGAAAGTCAGTCCCGAGTGGCAGAAAAAAGTCGGCAAGGGAATCTCCGTCAGTTGGCCGGTGGGTATTGGCGGCAAAGGCAGCGAGGGCGTGACCGGAGTCGTGAAGCAGACTCCCGGAGGAATCGGCTACGTCGAGTTGACCTACGCCAAGGAAAATAATTTGCCCGTCGCGCAGATTCGAAATCAAGCGGGGAATTGGGTAGAACCGAGCGCGGATGGCACGACCGCAGCAATCAATGCCTTCGCTGATCAATTGGCAAAAGATGTGCGCACGCCGATTGTGGATCCGCCTGCTTCCGCGAAAGATGCCTATCCGATTGCCGGCCTGACTTTCCTGTTAGTCCCGAAGGAACCAAAGAGCGCAGAGAAGGGAAAATTACTGAAGGATTTCATCGAGTACATTGTCACGCAGGGGCAACAGCAGGCCGAAGCTCTCTACTATGCAAAATTACCGGATGCTTTGCAGCAGCAGGACCAGACTTTGCTCTCGCAAGGCAGCGCACAGGCCATGAATACGACCAAGCCGTAAGAACGTTAAATACAGGGCCACGGGAGATTAGGCAAACTTGTTGGTCTTCCTGTATTCGTCGAATTTCTCGAGGAATCGGTCGATTTCCGCTTTCGACAAATAATAGGGTGTCGACAATCGCAGCTTCGACGGCTCTCCGCCGCGGATGCGAATTTTGTATTGCTTCCACATCCAGTTTTCCAGGTCCATGCGCTTGATCGGTGGCACGTTCACCGTCGCAATCGCGCAGCGTAGCGCCGGATCGGGCGAAGTCCACGATTCGGCGCCGCGCTTCATCATCTCTGCCAGAATGTAATCGCACAACTGGCGCTGCCGCTTCTCAATTCGTTCCATGCCGATGGCATAAGCCGTTTGAATCGAGGCACGCAGTCCCCAAAGCGCTGGCACATTCGACGAGCCGATCCTCTGAAATCTTTCCGCACGTAGCTTGGGTTCGTCCCAGCCCTCGGTGGCAATCGTGTTCCACATGCGGTCGATGACCTCATCGCGCACATAAAGAAAGCCCGATCCCTTCGGCGCCTGCAGCCATTTATGCGGGCTGGATGAATACATATCGCAGCCAATATCGTGTAGGTTGAAGCGCATCATGCCAGGCACATGCGCTCCGTCGACCGCGGAAAGAATTCCTTTCGATCGCGCCAGTCCGCACAACTCCTTTGCCGGCAAAACTACTCCGGTCACAGTCGTGATGTGGCTGAAAAACATCACCCGCGTTTTCGGCGTGATCGCGTCATTGAAGAGATTTAAAACCTGATTGGCATCGTTCACCGGCTTCGGCAGCGTGACTTTCTTGACCACGATGCCATAGCGCTTAGCCCTGAGTTGCCATGGTTGCTCCCCACCCGGATGCTCCTGATCCGTCATCAAAACTTCATCGCCCGCCTGCATCTCGATTCCATTGGCGACATAACTGTTGGCCTCGGTCGCATTCCGCAGCAAGGCAATTTCATCCCGCTTGCAGCCCACAAATTCCGCGAGCGGATCGCGAAACTCATTCCACGCCGCATACCCCCAGATCGGGTAATCCTCCGGGTCGTGCTCGTTCATTTTCTCGGTGGCGTTGTAGCCGTCGAAAATCGCGCGCAGCACAGGTGCCGGGCTCGACCCGCAAGTGCCATTGTTGAGGTAGACTTCGTCCGCCGGTATAAGAAATTGCTTGCGCAATTGCGCCCAATAAGCGTCCTCGTTACTCTCAAACAGGCCAGGATCAGGAAAGGCGGGTACCTGTGCCAATTGGGCAAACAGGCTGGGCCGCAGAGCAAGGGAGGCGGCGACCCCGGCGGTGCTGGCGGTCAGGAAACGGCGGCGATTAAGCATAAGCGAGTCTCCTAGCAGGAACGCGCCATAGTACGACCGGGAGAGCCCGAGATCAAGTCGAGCTTCCTCCAAAACGGAGCCTCGCCGCCACCGGAATCATCTAAACGAAAGAAAACCTTCTCCCTTTTGTGCGCGTCCTACACTTAGGGCGTGCTCGGTTGCTATTTGCCGGCGGCGTATAATGCCAGTAAGAGCCCGGTGCGCGGCGGGGAATGGAGTCTGTTATGAAACTGCAGAGGCTGTCGGTCACATTTGCTTTCTTGATTTTCGGGTGCGCTTCGCTATTTGCTCAGATGCCGGGCAGCAGCCCCAACCCGCAATCGGCTCCGCCTCCCGGCGATCCCGGCGTTTCCGGTTCGGCTCCCCAGAGTGGGCAGAGCAACACAGGTGGAAATAACGCTCAGAACCAGACCAACCAGACGCCTCCTCCTGTGCAAGAACCCGATCCCTCGCAAGTGAAGCACGACGGCGGTAAGGACGACGTCGACGCGATCGGCAACCGCAAAATCGGCGGACGCGGCTTGGGCAACTGGTACTCTCTCGAGACCGATATCAAAATGGGCAAACAATATGCCCAGATGGTCGATTCGAGCTCCAAGTTGGTCAATGATCCGGTAGTTACGGAATATGTCAACCGGCTGGGGCAGAATCTGGTGCGCAACTCCGACGCCCAGGTGCCGTTTACCTTCAAGATTATCGATTCGGACGTGCTGAATGCGTTCTCGCTTCCCGGCGGGTTCGTTTACGTGAACACCGGCACAATCCTGGCGGCGGACGAAGAGGCGGAACTGGCCGGAGTCATGGCGCACGAAATCGGCCACGTTTGCGCCCGCCATGCCACCCGGCAAATGACCCGCTCCCAATATGCCGGGATTGCGACCATCCCGTTGATCTTCGTCGGCGGCGGGATCGGGTATGCGGTATACGAAGCGGCAGGGCTGGGTTTGCCCGTCGCTTTCATGAGTTTCCAGCGCGGATTTGAAGCCGAGGCGGACTACTTGGGAATTCAATACATGTACAAGGCGGGCTACGATCCACAGGCTATGATTACCTTCTTCGAAAAAGTTGAGGCTCAAGAAAAGAAAAAGCCGGGATTCATGGACAAGACTTTCGCTAGCCATCCCCAGACGCCGGACCGGATTGAAGCTTCACAAAAAGAGATTTCGACCATTCTGCCGGCCCGCCCCGAGTACACGATCAGCACTTCAGAATTTGACGATGTGAAAGCGCGACTGGCCGCGATCGAGAACCGTCGCAAGCCAACTGATCTGAAGAAGGGCAACGAACCGAGTTTGCGGCGCGCATCTACTTCGAACCCCACCGGCAGCAACTCCGGGGACAACACCGACGACGGCCATCCAACCTTGAAACGGAGAGATGATAGCAGCAGCAACAGCAACTAGCCGAGTGCATATTGCGAAGAAAGGCCGCGAGCAATCGCGGCCTTTTGTCATTCAAACCCGGCTTGTCGACTTTCCCGGATTACCAAGGTTTTACTAGCGAAAACCGTCAAATACGGTCAAAATATCCTTCCTGGTGACTAGCGATGAACTGTCAGGGCTGTGGTGTTGAGTTCGACCCCACCGAAGAGCAAGTAAACGCATCCGTGGACCAAGTTCTCGAGGCTTCGCTGGCGGATGCGAAACGCACCCGGGGAGTCTGTCCGCTTTGCGGCCATGGCCAGGAGATTCCATGGTGGCGCAGCAAAGCCGCAAACCTGGGCTTCGCGGCGGCAATCGTGCTCGCCGTCGCAGGGTTTGGAGTCGCGTTCTACGCATATCGCGCAACTCAGCGCGCTGCGGCGGCGAACGACGCAGTGGTGCGGATGAATACTAACACCGCGCTAACGAATCTCTTGGGGTCGCCGATCAAGAGCGAGTCGGTCACCGGAGATGTCAAGCAGGATGAAACGGGATGGAAAGAAGCCAAGCTCACGCTCCACATCCGAGGCCCCAAAGGGCAAGGAATCGCTCATGTCGTGGGTGGCCGAGGATCAGGGCCGTGGGTCTTCACGACATTTGAGGTAATTCTCGAGCAGCAACATAAGAAGCTGGACTTGGTCGCCGGATCGATCGTTGAGTACGACCAAGACGCCTACGTCGACGTTCACACCGAGGCGGCTGTCGATCCCGTCTATTTGACTTCGAGCGTTGCCCCGCCTCGTTGGGATGGGAATGTTCCCTGCGTATTCGCTGTTGTCAACGGAAGCAAAACAGTTCCGCAAATTGGTCAATGTCCTATGCCGACCGAGCGTACGGGCAAAGTTGACAGGTTTGAAGTTGACTTGCGTTACGGTGCTTTCATCTTGCGCCAAACCGATCTTTATTTGAACGACGTCTTCGAAGTTCCCCTCACGCGAACCTACGCTTCTGATGACTGGGTTGCTCTAAATCGGGTACATGCATTCGGCATTGACGCCAACCATCCCTATGATATTGCGCCGCTGGGAAGCCGGAATCCCTACACCTTCCAGTTGATCGCCTTCGAAGACAGCAATTTTGCTTATTTTGACCGCATCTCGAAGGGCACCGGCTATGCTGACGCTGTCTTTCAGCACAGCGAGACCTCAACCAAATATTACAAATCGGTCACGCGCTGGAACGGCAACGGCTGGACCACCAAGCTGGCCGACGGATCGGAAATTGATTTTCCCGAGTCATACCACGCCATAAACATGGCGCAAGGCGCTCCCACAGAAATGCGGGATGCCAAAGGGAATCGGCTTCTACTGAAGCGCGATCCGCAACGAAACTTGCTGCAAATCCTCACTCCCAACACGCATTGGATCAAGTTCGACAACGATGATCGCACCCGCATTCTGCGCGCTTACGACGACGCTGGAAATTGGGCGAAGTACGATTACAACTCGGATGGCATGTTGTCAGATGTCTCTTTTTCTTCCGGCCATGAGCGACACTACTCTTATAACGGAACCGCCATGGTTGAGGTGAGAGATGAGACCGGGAAGGTCTTGGTGCACAACTGGTACGACAATAGGATGGTCATACAGCAGGAGTTCGCAGACGGCAGTGCTTGCGCCTACCGGTATCGCTACGCAGAAAAAGCACGTTACCCGTTTGCAGTTGATGTGACATTGATGTCTCCGGCGCCGTCTGCCAAACGAACCACGACGGAGGTCAAGGTGAGTGATGCGATTCCAGAGTACGTAAAGAGTTTTCAGGACCGTTGGACGCCAACGCGGTGAGGAACAAAAAGCCGCGACTTGCGTCGCGGCTTTCTCTGCTTGTCAAAATTTGTGACCTACGCGGCTTCTTTGGTCTCCAGCGAGCGCAAGTAGTGGCGCTGCTCCGAAGGAGTCCCAATGACTCTCATTTCCTTCCAGTCGTAGGGAAGCTCTTTGCCGCAGTCGAGGCAAACTACATAAGTTCCCGTGAGTGATGCTGCCTGGCTACGCCGCGCATTGCCGCGCACGGTGATAGGAAAACCATAATGACTATGCCAGCAGCCAAAGAACGTGTCGAAGATTCTCCCGAACATCCGCCACCTCCCCACAGAACCCGTCTGACCGTGCTGCCATCAGTACGAATTCTCCCACTGCGTTAGATTCCTTGGCCAGAAAAAAGGTTCTTGGGCCTTAGTAGCAAGAACCCAAAAAGGGAACCGGAGTTTCGCAGCGTAGCAAAGGACTGCAGCCAAAGGAATTAGCTTTGAATGAAGGGACCAAAGGCCCTAGACTGGCTCCGGGCCTGCCTTCTTCTTCGACTGACACTTGGAGACGATTGCGGAGCGGAGGCGGGTGCGAAGGTCCTCAGGAAGTTCGTACAGTTGCGAGTCGCGATAGATCTCGATGGTCTTCTTGGTAGTGTCGCAAACCACGTAGCAGTTGTGACACCAAGCTAGATGATCTTCCAATTCCGACTTGGTGCGGTCGTCGATGACTCCGTCCAAGTAATTCGTCAGCTCTTGCAAAAACTCAGTACACTTCACCGGGTTCCATCTCCACTTGCCTGTTTCAAATTCTGATCTCCATTTCCGCCGCGTTGGAAGTAACGGCTGAGCCGTTCTCGCAACTGCAGGCGCGCGCGCAGCAATCTTGACTTTACCGCCGGAATGCTCAGCTCGAGCGCTTCCGCAGTTTCTTCGGTTGAAAGACCTTCAACGTCTCGCAGCACAAAAACCGTGCGAAAACTCGCCGGCAAGCCCTGAATGGTGCGAGTTAGAATATCTCGCAATTCCGCCTGAGTATATTGCTGCTCAGGGTTAGGACTCCAATCCGCGACTTCGCGCGGCAGAGAATCTTCTTCAGTCTTTACGTCTTCGTCGAGCGAAACCATCCGCTCGGGCCGACGGCGCCGCAGCTTCATCAGCGCTTCGTTGACCGCAATGCGCACCAGCCAGGTATAAAACTTCGACTGGCCTTGGAACTGGTTCAGGTTGCCGTAGGCCTTGAGGAAAGCATCCTGCACCACGTCTTCCGCGTCTTCGCGGTTTTGCGTAATGTGCTGCGCGATCCGAAAAACGTTCCGGTCGTAGCGCTTTACCAGCTGCTCGAACGCGCTGACGTCACCGGCTTTGGCCGCCTGAACTAGAGCCAGTTCTTCCGTCACTGGCTCACTCACTTTGGCTTGGATGGTGTTCATTCTCTGTCCGATGCAACAATTTTCACGCTGGGACCGGCGCGGAAACCCCTATTCTACCGGGTAATCGATCTTTGCGCGTAAGTCGTTTGACGTTTTATGGCAGGTCGAGGTTTACGCCCAAGTGCAATGCTGCCTTTAGTTAAGCGGTACTAGGTACTTCGGTCATGCGGGAGATGGCAGCTAGCCGTCTTATAATCAGAAACTTGCAGGGAAACCCGGAAGATTTTGGTTCCCAAGGGTAACAAAGAATATTCATGGCGGATTCTCCACATATCGAGGCCGTAATTGCGGAGGTGATGGAAAATCACCTTCCCCAAATGAAACAAGAACTGGCGGAGCGGCTGGCGAAAGAAGCGACGCCGCAGGCCAGTTCCTCCTCCACGAGCGGCGCCGCGGAACTGCTGAAGGCAGTAACCGCGATTCACGCCGGTACGACTCAAAAAGAGATTTTGCGTGCATTGCTAGATGGCACTGCGGAGTTTTGCGGACGTGCCGCGCTGTTCGTTGTCAAATCGGGTGCGGCCAATGGATGGCAAGGACGCGGCTTCGAAAATAGTGATGAGATAAAAGATTTCTCGCTCGATGTGACTAGCACCGCCGTAGCTCAGGTGCTCGAGTCGCGTACCCTGGCAAGTTGCAGAGCGCCGGAGATGGATTCGAACTTTATCTCGCAATTCGCGGTTGCCGCGGATGATCAGGTGCTGCTTCTTCCACTTCTACTGAAAGACAAAGTTGCTGCCCTGGTATATGCCGACGGCGGTTCCGCGGGCAGGTTCGATCAGGCGTCCCTGGAATTGCTCGTCGTTGTCACCGGCGCGTGGCTCGAAGTGGTTTCCTTGCGCAAGCATTCGGCTAAAGAGAGCGCCGGCGATGCGGCATCGGATGCGCCATCCGAGGTGCAGCAGGTTAATTCGTACTCCGACCCCTTTGCCGGGCATGCGCCGAAACACGTGATGGCAGCTGCTGCGGCAGTGGAGACGTCGCCAATAACGGAAGCAATCTCGTCGGGAGCGGCGGCCGCAGCTGCCCCGGCCCTGGATCCCTTCGCGAACATGTCGGCTGAAGATGCGGATGTTCATCGCAAGGCACAACGTTTCGCGCGGCTGCTAATCGATGAAGTGAAACTCTATAACCAAGCGAAAGTGGCAGAAGGCCGCAAGAAGAAAGATTTATACGACCGCCTGAAAGAGGACATAGAAAAGAGCCGGTCGACTTACACGAAGCGATACGGAAATACCGTAGCCGCGAGTGGCGACTACTTGAATGCCGAAATCATCCGCAGCCTGGCGGGCGACGATGCCTCTGTGCTTGGAGCTAACTTCCGGCGCTGAAGGCCCTGACCTATTTTTCCGACGTGCCGTTCCAGTCAACGAATTGTGAATCTGTTCCTTGCAAAATAGAAGATAATGAATGGAGTGGTTGTGCGTTGGCAATCCATTATTGTCTTTCTGATTCTGGCCGCCCTGAATGCTGCAGTATTGATTCCGCGTGCCGCGAGCCAGTCGTCTACCCAAACGACGCAATCTGCCCCGACTAAGAGTCGGGCTGCTAAAGCCAAGAAGAAGTCAACTTCCAAAGGTAAGACGATTGCTGCTGCCGCGCGCCGCAAGCGTTCCTCTCCGCGCCTACGGCGGATGCATCAAGCCTTTGTCGCCTCGGCCACACTCAAACCGATGGCACAACAGTTAATTCAAGATCGCACTCCTCCTGCCTACGCAGGCGTGCAGGCGTACGCTGCTCGTCACTCTAAAGAAGATGCCGGTGCCTTGGCCTGGCTCGTGATCGGCTACGCGCACATTATGGATAAGAACTACGTCCAGGCGATCGATCCTCTTAATCGCGCCAAACCGCGTGCCGGCGACCTGGGAGATTACGTCGATTATTATCTCGGTACCGCTTACTACCAAACCGGACGCATGGCCGAAGCGGTCGCAACGCTGAATAATTTCGAGAAAACCTATCCCGAGTCGTTGCTGATCCGCGACACCCACGTGCTCTACGCTAACTCTTTGGTTGCAGATGGGCGCGCAGCCGAAGCGATTGAATTATTGGAAGCCGATCGACAACCGGTTCGCGCTGACGTCGAGCTGGCGTTAGGCCGCGCCTATGAAGCTGCCAATCAGCCTGCAAAAGCACTTACAGTGTTTCGCAATCTCTACTACACCATGCCACTCAGTTGGCAGGCGAATCAGGTGCAGGGAGATCTGGGTAAACTGGCGACTGCGACGCAGGCCCAACCGGTCGGCGTCGAGGCACGCCGGACGCGCGCCGATCTCCTGATGAAGGGAAAGGACTATACCCAAGCGGCTATCGAGTACCACGACCTGGTTGGGTGGATCGATGCCAGCGAGCGACCGATGATCGAGTTGCAGTGGGCGGAAGCTTTGCGTCATTCGGGAGAAAATCGCGATGCAAAAAAACTTCTGGAATCGATTCCACCCTCCACCGCGGAAATCAATGCCGAGCGGCTGTTCAATCTGGCGGAAATCGCTCGTGCCACCGACGACTACGACGCCTTCCTGAAAAACGTAGATCAGTTGCGGCAAAGCTATCCGACGAGTTCAAGCCTGGAACAGGCTCTGCTTTCGGCTGGGAATATCTATCTCCTACGTCACGACTACGACAAAGCCATCGATTCCTATCGCGAACTGCAACAGCGTTTCCCCAATGGGGGACGCGCTTCTTATGCGCATTGGAAAGTCGCGTGGCTGAGCCTCCGTCAAGGCCGAAACGCCGAGGCGAGGAAGGAACTGGAAGATCAGATTGCGCTCTATCCAGCATCGTCGGAGGTGCCCGCAGCCTTGTATTGGCGAGCGCGCATTGCAGAGGAAGAGGCTGATCCCGCAATGGCGCGGGCCTTCTACCAGAAGCTTTCGCTTCGTTATCGGAATTATTACTACGGCGAGCTGGCCCGCCAACGCCTGGCGAAGATACCGCATACAGACGACGCCACGCGTTATGCGATTTTGGACCGCGTACCGCCGCTCAATGATTCTGACAAGATCGCGGCCGATCCGCTTCCCGACGACAACTTGCGCGTGCAGAAGGCTGAGCTGTTGGCCAATGGCGCCTTGCTCGACCTGGCTGCCCGGGAGCTTCACGCCGCGGCACAAGAAGAAAAGGGAGACTGGGCTCCGGCAGAGCTCGCGCGGCTTTACCAGGAAGCCGGGCGCTACGACGCCGCTATCGACACCCTCAAGCGTGCTGCGCCCAATTATTTTGCCGTGGACCTGCCTAGTCTGCCACGGTCTTACTGGGAAGGCCTTTTTCCCAAGCCATTTTGGACGGACGTGAAGCGCTTCTCCTCCGAGAATGGACTCGATCCCTATCTCGTGGCTGCCCTGATTCGGCAGGAATCGGCGTTCAATCCCAATGCCGTTTCGCGGGCCAACGCAGTTGGCTTAATGCAATTACTGCCAAAAGTCGGCAGAGGAGTGGCCAAGCAGGAAAAGATGAAGCATTTCACCACTCAAGAACTGTTTCAGCCGAGGGTCAATTTGCAGCTCGGCACGAAATATTTTCGCAGCATGGTTGATCGCTTCGGCAGCTTCGAATACGCGCTGGCAGCCTACAACGCCGGAGTTGATCGGGTGCAGGACTGGTCGAAGCAAGGCACCTATCGCGATCCGCAGGAATTCGTGGAATCGATCCCCTTCACCGAAACCCGCGAGTACGTCGAGAACATCATGCGCAACGTCAACGTGTACCGCCAGCTATACGGCACGCCCTAAGACGATTTTCGTTTCTTCTCCTCTTTGCGAAGATATGCCGCAATCCCTTTCCTTCCGGCGTATTCTGCCCAACCGGCAGGTGTCCCGTGCCACAACACGTCTTTGATATCCAGCCTTGCACCGCGTTCGACTAGAAGCTGAACCACCTCCAGGTGTCCGGCTCCTGCGGCCTGGTGAAGAGGAGTGGTGTGCGAATGGCCAACTGGGTTGTATCGATCCGGATTCTCGCCGGCATCGAGCAGCATGCGCACGATCTCCATGTGACCAAAATCCGCAGCGACGCTCAGCGCGAGATGACGATCTTCGCTGCTGGCGGTTGGGAGGAGTCGTCGAGCATCTTCCGTGCGTCCCAAGGACGCTGCGACAGGTAGTGTCATCCGCGCCCGGAGCCGGAGTAGTTCATTCACCGATTCCAATTCATGATGCAGGACCGCTGGCAAGATGGCAGCGTTAGCATCTGCACCGTGATCACACAATAGATCAATTAATGGAATCTGCACCCGATATTCGCGCGGAACGCTGCCGGTCGCGACCAGCATTAACGTTTCGTTTAGCGCGGATTCCTCCACGCCCGCCTCCAGAATGACCTTTGCAATCTCAACAATATTGTCTGGCAATTTGCGGTGACGGATCGGATTCTCGGCGATGAATTCCAGAAGCGTGGGATTGCGAAAATAGTTTCCGCCTTCGAACACGACGTGCTGATGCGTCAAATTTGGATATTTACGCAAGTGAGCCCGCAAACCTGCCGCATCGCCAGCGTCCAGCAAATCGACGGCCCGCCTGAAAGGGCCATCTTCAATGCGCTCATGATGAGGCAAATTCAGATGATCGGCGAGCGTGGGTTTCTCAATATGCCTTTTCAGCCTCGGCCAACTCGGAAAGCCCGCCTCGCGCGCGATTGTGAGTTGTGCATCGCTGAGCTTGAGTTCGGCCTTAAAGATCTCAGCGTCGGAAGAATGAACGAATCGAGGGTGAAATTCTCGGAGCAATTGTGCGGCAAGCAACGAGTGCGAAGCGTGGGCTTTCAACAAATCTTTCGCTTGATTCCTCAGGTGATCGAGACTGGGGTGGTCGGGTAGGTGTCTTACCGGCATGACGAACTTCCTTTCTTATGCCCAGATCCGCATGTAAGGGCTGAAAGTTAGTTCGTGAATGAATTGGTACGATTAAGGTGGACTTCTGTCCTTTCCGCGGACCGGATGCGCCCTTTTACGCTCCCGCAATCCTAGCACGGCTCGCTACGGCGTCCCCATTTTTTTACAACTTTTCATAATTTTCACCGACTTCCGATGGGTAGAATGTGGGTGGTTCGTTTTTCGACGACCGTCCGATCTGGCCAGCCATCAAACCCAAGGAGCTTCTCATGAAAAAATCGACGCAACCGATTCCACCCGGATTTCACACCATCACCCCGTCTCTCACGGTTCGCAATGCTGCAGAAGCCATCGAGTTCTATAAGAAGGCGTTAGGGGCCCAGGAAAGAATGCGCATGGCGGGTCCTGACGGCATCATCACCCACGCCGAGTTGCAGATTGGCGATTCCATCATTTTCATGAACGATGAGAACCCTGCCTGGGGAGCTAAATCGCCCCAGACATTAGGCGGCACACCCAGCGGATTCTATCTCTATGTGGAAGATGTGGACAAGGCGTTCCAGCGCGCCGTCGACGCTGGCGGCAAGGTTACCTGTCCAGTGACGGATATGTTTTGGGGCGATCGCATGGGCAACTTCACCGACCCCTATGGCTTTGCATGGACTCTCAGCACTCACACCCAAGATATGACCGAACAAGAAATGGAAGAAGGCGCCAAGCAGTTCCACGCGCAAATGGCGCAGAAAAAGACGGCTTAAATCTTCAACCGCGGAGGACACTGGGGTTGCCTGCGATCCTCGGTAGTCCTCTGTGGTGAGTTTTCTAGGCGGATTTTTCCTGTGCCGGGGCTTTAGCGAAAAGAATTTCAATTACTAGCAGCCCCGCGCCGCAGACGATCGCACTGTCGGCGACGTTGAAAGCTGGCCACTGATATTGGCCGATGTAGAAAAGCAGAAAGTCTACGACCCGTCCGTTTAGGAGTCGATCCCACAAATTCCCTACCGCACCTCCCAAAATCAGGGCGAGGCCAACTCCAGTCGTGGTCATCGCATGGCTATTGCGCCACAGCAGAGCAGTTACCACGATCAGAGCCACGATAGAAAACAGCACCAGCATGGCGATCTTCCATTGTGCTGGAGAATCCGCAAACAGGCCAAAAGCCGCCCCGCGGTTCTCCACGTGGGTAATGCGAAAGAAGCCGGGAATCACCTGAATTCCATCGTGCAAGGAAATATCTTTGGCGACCACCCACTTGGTAGCACGGTCAAGTAACACTACCATCAGGGCAATCAGGAAATGAAATCTACGCATTACGTGGGGTTCGCTCATCAAAAAACTGCACGTCTTAGATTACTTCGTTGCCAGTTCCGCTTCGATCTCTTTCAGCACCGCGCTGCATCGCTCGCAAACCATGGGATAGTTCGAGTCCTCCCCCACGCCTGTCGAATAATTCCAGCAGCGTTCGCATTTTTGCCCGGCAGCTTTCGCAACTTTGACCGCGACTCCAGTGCGGCCGTTTCCAGCCTGTTCTAGTGTGACGTCCGACACGATAAACAGGTAGCGAAGCTGATCTTTGTAGTGCGCCAGCACGGAAAACACCGGATCGGCCGCAGCAATCGCGACTTGCGCTTCCAAGCCACCGCCGATCAGCTTGTTATTGCGAGCTTCCTCGAGCGCTTTGAGCACTTCCTCGCGCACGGCGCGCAAAGTCGACCAATCCTTATCCTGATTTGCCTCCTCAGCCAAAACGCCCTTACCGACAAGGTCTGCCGCGGCAGGAAATTTCTCGACGTGCACGCTTTTCGATCGGCCCGGCAATGCCGGCATATATTGCCAAATCTCCTCGCAAGTAAAGCTCATAATCGGGGCTAGCAATCGCACCAGCGCCTCGCCGATCCGCCAAATTGCTGTCTGTGCCGCCCGCCTCGCCTGTGAATTCGGAGCGTACGTGTACAACCGGTCTTTTAGCACATCGAAATAAAACGCGCTGAGCTCTACGACGCAGAAATTCAAGATTCGCTGATAAATCTTGTGAAAAGAGAATTCATTGTAAAAGCGGATTACATCCGCTGCCATGGCCGCTGTCTGCCGCAGCATGTATTGGTCGAGCGCTTCCATCTTCTCGAACGGCACGGCATCTCGTTGCGGATCGAAGCCATGCAGGTTTCCCAGAATGTAGCGAAAAGTATTGCGAATCTTGCGGTAGTTTTCCGCGATCCGCTGCATCAGCTGCTCGGACCCAACTACGTCCTCGCGAAAATCGACCGACGCGACCCACAGCCGCACAATCTCTCCGCCAAGCCGTCCAGCGATGTCCACTGGATCGACATCATTCCCCCGCGACTTCGACATCGCCTGGCCGTTTTCATCGAGCGTCCACCCGACCGTCGCGACCGTTTTGTAAGGCGCACGATTCTGCGTACCGACCGAGCAAAGCAGGGAAGAGTGGAACCACCCCCGGTGCTGGTCGCCGCCTTCGAGATAGAGGTCGGCTGACGGAGGATAGTTCGGTTCGGCCGACCGCAGGGCAAGATAGCTGCATCCCGACTCGAACCACACGTCGAGAATGTCCATCTCCTTTTCAAATTTTGTTCCTCCGCATTTGGCGCACTTCGTGCCCGGAAAAACAATATTGTCTGCTTCTGGCGTGTACCAGGCATCCGCGCCAGAACGAGCGAATAACTCGACGACCTTCCGATGAATTGCCGAATCCATCAATGGCTTGTGGCAGCCCGCGCATAGAAACACTGCGATCGGCACGCCCCAGACCCGCTGCCGTGAGATGCACCAATCCGGCCGCGTAGCAATCATATTGGCAATGCGATCCTCACCCCACGATGGGTCCCACTTTACTTTCTCAATCTCTTCCAACGCCCGCGTGCGCAGCGTGCCGCCGGGCATGGGCGTCTCCATCGAGATGAACCATTGCTCGGTCGCGCGAAAGATGATCGGATTGTGGCACCGCCAGCAATGCGGATAAGAATGCTCGATCTTCTCTTCGTGCATCAGCGCACCGCGCTTTTTCAACAGTTCAACGATCGGCGCATTCGCTTTGAAAACCTGCAGCCCGTCGTACTCCGGCAAGCCGTCGTGTATAACGCCAGATTCATCCACATGCGTTGTCAGATCGAGCTTGTATTTCACGCCGGTATTGAAGTCGTCCGCGCCATGAGATGGCGCAGTGTGAACCACGCCCGTGCCCGTATCCATCGTGACGTAATCAGCAAGCACGCCAATAATGTTGCGATCGAGAAATGGATGCGCGAAATTCTTGCACTCCATTTTCTCGCCGGGAAATCTGGCGATTTCCTGCTTCGAGCTTAATCCGACTTTGCCGGCAAACTCCTCCGCCAACCTCGCGGCCACGATATAAACCTCGCCGCCCGACTCCAGCGCGGCATATTCCTCCTTAGGATGAAATGCCACCGCCATCGACGCTGGCATCGTCCACGGAGTGGTCGTAAAGATCACCGTGAAGACATTCTTGCCTTTCAGCGCCGGATCGATCGTTGCTGGATCGTCTTTCAGTCGATACTTCACCCAAATCGCCGGGCTTGTCCGATTCTCGTATTCGACCTCCGCTTCAGCGAGCGCCGTTTTATCGTGAATACACCAGTAGACTGACCGCAGCCCCTTGTATACGAAATCCCGTTCCATGAACGTAAACAGGGTATCGACGACTACCGACTCATACTGCGGATTCATCGTCGCATAGGGCTTTTCCCAACGCCCAAACACGCCAATGCGGGTGAACTGCGAGGTCTGTAAATCAAGGAACTTTTGGGCGTACTTGCGGCATTCCAGGCGCACATCGGCTGGCTTCATTTGGAGCTTTTTGCCGCCGAGTTGCTGGTCGACTTTGATCTCGATGGGGAGGCCATGGCAATCAAAACCGGGGACGTACGGCGCATCAAATCCCATCATGTTGTGCGATTTGACAATGAAGTCCTTCAAACATTTGTTGAGCGACGTGCCCAGATGGATCGGCCCGCTGGTATACGGAGGCCCATCGTGAAGCGCATAAATTTGCGCTCCTGCCCGCGCCTCGCGGATGCGGCGGTAGATGCCCATCTCGTGCCAGCGTGCGAGCAGTTTGGGCTCGTTCTGCGGCAGATTGGCTTTCATAGGAAAGTCGGTTTTAGGCAGATTGATCGTTGACTTTAACTCGAGCGGCACTCGCTGGCTTCCCCCAAATGATTGATTCCTTGATTATATAGGGATTCGGAGAATGAACGAGGATAACGCGCTCCCGGACACCAAGGTTACCCGCGACATAATAGGGAAAGTCCGCCGGAACGTGTAGAATCGGATACAATTTTGTAGACGCGAGCGACCCTTCCGGAGTCTAAGCATCTAAGTTTGTCATTGGGGGAGAAATTCTCCAATTGGCTGAGCAACTTGGGGGGTACAATGGGGTTGAAGTCTGTTGAAGCAACGCACCAAGCCAAACCGTCATCCACTCTAGGGGGAGCATCCTTTCTTCTCAGACATCCACAGCTCGGAGTTAAATAATGGCGACCGACGCTCTTAGAACCCGCCCAGAGGGTGAACCCGAACTGAATCTGTTGTTGTCGAAAAGCAGTCTGGAACAGCCACTGTGGAGATCCCTGTTCCAGGGCCTCGACGATTTCTTTTTCCCCAAGAAACTTCCTCCCTTAGTTCTGACTTCGAAGCCAGTTCCGGTCAAGGACATTTGGGGCTTTTACAACTACAAAAAGAACGGCGTCTTCGGATCGACGGTCGTCCACCTCATCGCTGTATCGCTGATTATCGGGCTGACCATCTGGGGTGGCCGCGTGATCAAGCAGGTTAAGAAACCAGAGGCCACGGTAACCCTGATCGCCCCGGACGATGTTCCGCCTCTCCAGCCTTCGAAGACTCAGGCCGGTGGCGGTGGTGGTGGTGGCGACCGCGACATTCTAAAGGCTTCCAAAGGCAGACTGCCGAAATTGTCCATGCAGCAGATCACGCCGCCCATGGTCGTGGTCCGCAATGATAATCCGAAGCTGCCAGTGGAACCGACCGTGGTCGTTCCACCGCAGATCCACATGGCGATGGCGAACCTGCCGACGCTTGGCGATCCGATGTCGAACATCCCTGCTCCGCCTTCCAATGGAACCGGATCGGGTGGCGGTATCGGCTCCGGCAGCGGTGGTGGCGTAGGCTCGGGATCTGGCCCGGGTGTTGGTCCTGGACACGGCGGCGGTATTGGTGGAGGCGTCTTCCGCGTAGGCGGTGGCGTGTCGGCCCCGAAACCGATCTATTCTCCAGATCCGGAATACTCGGAGGAAGCTCGCAAGGCAAAGTATCAGGGTGTGTGCGTGCTCTGGATGGTCGTAGGGCCAGACGGCAAACCGCGCGACGTCAAGATCCAACGCAGTCTTGGCCTGGGCTTGGACGAAAAAGCCATCGAAGCCGTGAAGACCTGGAAATTTGAACCGGCCATGAAAGATGGCCGACCGGTCGCGGTTGAGATCAGCGTACAGGTTGATTTCCACCTGTACTGAGAGGCTGCAAACTGGAAGCTTAGAATGGCCGCGAGCAATCGCGGCCGTTTTCTTGTCCGCCGCAAAGTCAGCAACCAGTTACAATCTCATAAGAAAAACGTCTCTCATCATCATGAAAACTTTTCGATCACCCAACCTAACGGTTATTCTGCTATTTATGAGCCTTTTGACCAGCGATGTCCTCGCCCAGAATTCTGCCAAGCCGGCGCCCAGCGAGAGTTTTGGCCCCTCGAACCCGTTCTATGCGCCCAGCGAACTGCCATTTCACGCCCCACCGTTCGACAAGATCAAAGATGAAGACTATCAGCCTGCGATCGAAGCCGGCATGGCGCAACAGCAGGCGGAGATTGAGGCGATTGCCAACAATCCCCAAGCCCCGACCTTCGACAACACCATCGTGGCTCTGGAGAAGAGCGGTCGATTGCTGGATCGAACCATGGTGGCCTTTCACGGCGTTACGGGTGCCAATACCAACCCTACGCTGCAGAACATCAAAACGATCGAAGCCCCAAAACTCGCTGCGCACGAAGATTTCATTTTCCTGAACACGAAACTGTTTGAGCGGATCAGCGCAATTTACAAGCAGAAAGACTCGCTCAACCTCGATGCTGAATCGCTGCGCTTGCTGGATCGCTACTACGAGAGGTTTGTGCACGCAGGGGCGAACCTCTCGGAAAGCGACAAATCCGAACTTAAGAAGATGAATGAAGAGGCTTCGACGCTATCAACCGCATTTTCCAACAAGCTGCTCGCTGCCACGAAGGAAGGTGCCTACGTTACCAAAGACAGAGCTGCGCTGGCAGGACTCCCCGATGCTCGTATTGCCGCGGCAGAGCAGGCGGCAAAGAACCGCAAAGTCGAGGGATTCCTAATCCCCCTTCAAAACACGACCCAGCAGCCCGATTTAACTTCGCTCAGAGATCGCGCGACGCGGGAAGCCCTCTTCGAACACTCGTGGAACCGCACGGAGCGTGGCGATGCTAATGATACGCGCGACACGATTGCTCGCCTGGCCCAACTCCGCGCGCAGAAAGCCAAATTGCTGGGGTATCCGAACTATGCCGCATGGAAGATCGAGGATCAGATGGCGAAAACGCCGGAAGCTGCTTTGAAGTTCATGGATGCGATTGTCCCGGCGGCCACCGGAAAAGCTGCCAGCGAAGCCAAAGATAATCAGGCAGTCATTGATTCTCAGCACGGCGGCTTTCAACTCCGGCCCTGGGATTGGGAGTTTTACTCGGAACAAGTGCGCAAGGCGCGATACGCTCTGGACGACGCAGAAGTAAAGCCGTACTTCGAGCTGAATAATGTCCTGGAGAATGGCGTTTTCTACGCTGCCAATCAGCTCTACGGACTGACGTTCAAAGAGCGGCACGACATTCCGGTTTACGAGGCGGACGTGCGGGTGTTCGAGGTGTTCGACAGCAACGGCAAGCATTTGGCGCTTTTCTACTGCGATTACTTCAAACGAGACAATAAGAATGGTGGAGCGTGGATGTCGGAGTTCGTCGGACAATCGAAGCTGCTCGGAGATTCACCGGTTGTCTACAACGTTGCTAATTTGCCAAAGCCGGCCGCAGGAGAACCTGCGCTGATCAGCTTCACGGACGTGGTCACGATGTTTCACGAATTTGGACACGCGCTGCATGGCATGTTTTCGAACGTGAACTATCCCATGCTGGCGGGCACATCGACGGCGCGAGACTTCGTGGAGTTTCCGTCGCAGTTCAACGAGCATTGGGCGCTTTATCCCTCGATCTTTGCCCACTATGCGAAACACTACAAAACTGGCGCTTCTATGCCGGAAGAGCTGGTGGCGAAAATCCGGAACTCCGAAACTTTTAATAAAGGTTACGACATGACCGAACTGCTGGCTGCCGCTGAACTTGACATGCAGTGGCACCTGCTTCCTGCGGATGCGCCACTTCAGAATCCGGATGAGTTTCAGAAACAAGCGCTCGAGAAGACGCACCTCGCGGTGAGCTATGTGCCGCCACGATACCGCTCCAGCTACTTCGCCCACATTTGGAGTAGCGATGGGTACAGCGCAGGATATTATGCGTACCTGTGGACGCAAATGCTGGCGGACGATGCATACCAATGGTTCGTCGACAATGGCGGGCTGACTCGAGCCAATGGCGATCGCTTCCGGCAAATGATTCTGTCGCGCGGGAATACGCAAGACCTGGAGAAACTGTATGAGTCGTGGCGCGGCGGACCGCCAAACACTAAGGCGATGTTGAAATATCGCGGGCTGGAATAATCGGCCGTAGAGCGCGGGGCATGGTCTGCGGCGACGCTTTCTACCTCCCAGTTGCGTCATCGAAATCTTCAAAAACTAGGGAATCACCTAGTGGCAGGATTCACAGCGGTCTCCTAGAGTGAGTTCATACACGGGCGGCAGTGAAGGGGAACTCGTGAATAGGAGACGGCAGTCATGGCACGAATCATAAAATTTTATATCCCGACGTCATACCGAAGGATTAATAAGGACGCAACGCTGTTGGAGCGGGGTAAGCTGATCGTTTTCACTCGGCTGCCGAGAACTAAATCCGCATAACGGTTTCCAGTCTTACGGGGCGAGTCTTCGAAAGCGTTAACCGACGACTGGCGAAGACGCAAATGAAAAGGCCGCGACTAACGTCGCGGCCTTTTTGTCTCCCCAGATCAAGTTAGCGGCGGGACGAAGGTACCAGTGCTCCATCGCCACGACGAATTCATCTTCCGGCCCTTCCGCCGTGCGGTTCGGCCGGTCGAGATTCTCCGCCGGGGTGTGATTCCTGGCGAGGCTGCGATTCATGCTGCGGCGCGGCCTCGGGCCGTGGTTGGGATTGCGGGCGCGAAACCGTTGAGTGGCTTGGCTGCCTGTAAGACTGTTCACTTCGCGACGAACTCTGCGGCCGCGGCGTGCTTTGCGGACGCGGAACGTTCTGCGCATGGTACGTTGGCTCGGGGCGTGACCCGCTCTGGCCGTAGTTGCTGGAAGGGCGAGACGCACTCGAAGGCCGAGGCACGTTGGAGTGCGTCGTAGAGTTATTTTCGTTGCGTGCGCTGTTGTTTGTCTGACCGAACGAGCTGGGCGGACGCGGCACGGAGCTGCGCATCGGAGTCGCATTGTTACGCCCGTTTTCTACTGGCGAGTTGCCAGTAGGGCGCGAAACGGAGTTGGCACGAGGCGCGTTGTTGTTGGCCTCCGGTGCGCGATAGGGCCCCCCGGCTCGGCTGGCGGAGACTGCGGCGCCCTTGAAATCCGACGGCCTGGCCGTGGCAGCGATCGAAGGTTTGCCATGGTTCACGGAAGCCAGAAGATCACGGTTATTTCTCGCCATCGTCTCGTGTTGCACCTGGGCAGAGGTGGCGGCGATGTGCTGCTCACGCGCCGCTGCTTGCTCGGCAGCGGTCGGCCGGGCCGTAAGGCCGCCAGGCCCGCCGTTGTAGGCGACGCGATTGACGGTCGTGTTGTTGTTGATCACGGTGGTGTTGTAAACGTTGTGAACATTGACGATGTTCACATTCGTGACATTGCGGTTGTAGAAGAACTGTCCACCGCGCCAATAGCCCCCGGCAAAGCCGACACCGGTGTAGCCGAAGCCGTAGTTAATGCCGCCGTAAAAGCCAACCCTCGGACCCCAATATCCAGCATGCCAGAGGTACACGCCACCGGCGAAACCCCAATAGCCGGGCGTCCACAGAAAGCCAGGTTGAGGCGCCAAAACCCACGTGCCGGGAACCCAGTAATAGCCATCAGGTCCGTATGCCCAGTAGCCAGGCGTCCACATGTAGCCCGGCGCCGGGCAGGGTGGCTGCACATAGACCGGCAGTGGAGGCGGTCCAAAATTGACGGATACGAAAACTCCGGCGAATGCAGCGGAAGACATCGCCAGAATCAGCACCGTTGCCAACATCCAGCGAATTGAATTTGGGATACGCATTGTGTTCGTCCTTTCCAGTCACTTATACAAACGCGAAAGTGCGCAGGATGTTGCGGCGAGCGGCACGGCAGAGAAATCAGGAGGTTACAAAGGTGCTGCGGAAAGACGCAAAAATTACAGGGATCGCGTGTAAAAATTCGTCAACTGCGCAACGGCAGCATTGTCGAATGCGCTAATGATCCTGCAGGAGCACGAGGTCGCGCCCCCTTAGCTAGCGGCGGACCTTTGCGCTTTCGAGTGCCACTGGAACCTGCTCGACGATCTCGATATCGAATCCTTCGAGCGCGGGCACTTTGCGAGGATGGTTGGTAAGCAGGCGAATGCGGCGCAGGTTCAGATCAGAAAGGATTTGCGCGCCGATGCCGATTTCGCGCTGAGTCTTGCGCTCGCTTTCGGGAAGTGCGGGAAGCCGCTTGTCGCGATGGAAGGTGAGCATGGTACGCTCGCCCATCTTTTCAATCGAAAATCCCTTAGAACTCTGGTGAAGATAAATGAGCGCTCCTCGGCCTTCGCGGGCGATGGCTTGCAACGAGCCTTCAATTGTGGCGTGGCAATCGCACGCGGTCGATCCGAAAACGTCGCCCATGACGCAATGTGCGTGCATGCGGACGAGAACGGGGTCATCGCCTTCAATTTCGCCCCGCACTAAGGCCACATGCGATTCGCCGCCTTCGATTTCGCTTTCATAAGCGATGAGGCGAAATTCGCCATACGGGGTCCCAATCATCGCTTCGCCAACGCGATGAACGTAGCGCTCGTGCTGCATGCGGTACCGGATCAACTCGGCGACGGTCAGCATTTTCAGACCATGCTCGGAGCAGAATTTGACGAGGTCGGGAATGCGGGCCATGGTGCCGTCGTCGCGCATGATCTCGCAAATCACGCCGGCGGGAATGAGGCCGGCAAGGCGGGCAAGATCGACAGAGGCCTCGGTTTGTCCTGCGCGCACTAGGACTCCACCTTTACGGGCGCGTAATGGAAAAATGTGGCCGGGACGAGCCAGATCGGCCGGGCGAGTCGCGGGATCGATCGCTACCGTGATGGTACGAGCGCGATCATAAGCAGAGATTCCAGTGGTGACGCCATCGCGCGCATCGATCGCTTCGCAAAAAGCGGTGCCGTAGTTTGAGGTGTTTTCGGCGCTCATGGGGCCAATACGAAGATGGTCAAGGCGCTCCTCGGTCATGGCGAGGCAGACTAGGCCGCGTCCGTATTTGGCCATGAAGTTGATCGCTTCAGGAGTGATCTTCTCGGCGGCGAGAGTGAGATCGCCTTCGTTCTCGCGGTCTTCATCGTCAACCACAACAACCATGCGTCCGGAGCGAATCTCTTCGATGGCGCTGGGAACGTCCGAAAAAGGAGAATGTGAAATCATAGGACGAATCTCCGAATTCCTAAGTATAAGAAAGTCGCTCTGAATGCGAATTCACTCGCAAAAAGCAAAAGGGCCGCCAATCGGCGACCCTTGGAATTCTGCGCCCTGGCTTACAGGGTAGACTCAATTTCAAAGCCCCAGGCTTCCAACAAAGGCTCTGGAATGTACTTCGAATTCTTGTTGCGCCGAGCCCACTCCCGCAGACGGGTTGACCGCAGATACTGATCGGGCGTGAGCTTGTATTCACGAACAACTTGCTCAAACTCGGTAACCGTCGGGACGATCGGGCCAATCGGCTCCGGCTTGCCCCAGTTGGGATTTCCGCGTCTCTTAGCCATAAATTAGCGCCTTCTTTCCTTCCAAAAAAGTGGCAAATTAATCTCTAAATTGCTTACACGTATAAGGTTAGATTCAAGCCGCGCAGCTCAGGATTCACGCGCAACAACACTTTACCCGGGAATCCGAGCCACCTACCAATAGACTGCTACGGAGTGCACTATTATATCTCTTTGCTGGCAACTGTCAATGATCGATTAGTTAAGAGTTGAATGCTTAGAATGTAAGCTATTGATTATAAGCTTTTTGCGGCAATTACCCATTGCAGGATTTCGTCAACTCACTTTAAATGCTCATAAGGAAGTTGGCGAAGATTAAGCGATAGCCGCGACCGGACCTGATCGAGGTAGAGTTATGAGTCGGGCATCCTAGCCTCGGCGGGCTTTCTGCGACGGCGCGCTATAAAGCTCCGAGTACGCGGCCTTCGAGCTTGGCGCTGATCAGAATCGTGCCAGCGGCACAGAACAAACTACAAATGATGCATCACGCCAGCGGCCGATAGTTTTTCTTGGGCTTCTTAGGCTAGACTGCCTGAACTTGGTCCTGGAGAGAAGCGATGGCAATCGACATCCGTGGTCTGGCTCCTCTGCTGTCGGTGTTCGACATGCGGACGTCTTTGCGCTTTTATCGGGATGTGCTTGGATTTGAACTAATCAGCGACTCAGGCCAGGGAGAAAATTCCGGTTGGTGCTTGCTACGACTGAACGGCGTGGAGATCATGCTCAATACCGCGTACGATGACGACGAGCGGCCAGCAGTACCGGATCGGACCGCAGCACACGGTGACACAGCCTTCTACTTCGGCTGCAGGGATCTGGATGAGGCATATCAGTACCTGCGCAGTAAGGGCGTGAATGTGAAGGAGCCAAAAGTCGCGCCATATGGGATGAGGCAGTTGTACGTGACCGATCCCGATGGCTACAACTTATGTTTTCAGTGGTCGGCCACCGAGCAAATGGAAGACCAGTAGAAGGAATGGTATGGTGCCGCACCGGCGAGCGTCTCGTAGCTGCAGGACAGGCTAACTCAAGCTACCCTCCCATTCGTTCCACCCGGCCTATACCTTTGCGCTGGAATAATCCCCCGAAGTGCGAGAAAATAAATGTTTTGCCTCTGCCCGTGGGCGCCAACTTGCGTCGCTAGATGCTTAGCTTCCTTGGTATCGGCAAATTCCGCGATCGCAAGATGGTCAATAAAAATTACAAGTTTTGAGATTGGAGACTGTTTTCATGGCTACGATCACGATGGATGTCAAGCCCACCAGCCAGGGTCGGCATGGGCGGTTGGCGAGCTGGGTGGAAGAAGTAGCGCGACTGTGTAAGCCAGACCGCATTCATTGGTGTGACGGCTCAGCAAAGGAATACCAGGAGATGCTGCGGCTGATGGTACAGACCGGCGTCGCCATCCCGCTTAACGAGTCGAAACGACCCAACAGCATTCTCGTCCGCTCCAATCCCGCTGACGTGGCCCGAGTGGAAGACCGGACCTTTATTTGCTCCCGCAAGAAAGAGGATGCCGGTCCGACGAACAACTGGGAAGACCCGGAAAAGATGAAGCACAAGCTGACCGGCCTTTTTTCAGGGTCGATGGCGGGGCGCACGATGTACGTGATTCCCTACGTGATGGGACCGCTGAACTCGTCCCACGCGAAGATTGGGGTCGAGCTCACGGATTCGGCCTACGTTGTGGCAAATATGCACATCATGGCTCGAGTGGGCAACGAGGTTCTGGAGGTGTTGGGCGGGGATGGGGAGTTTGTGCGGGGATTGCACTCGGTCGGCGCACCGCTGAGCGCCAATGATCAGGATTCGACCTGGCCACAAAACTCCGAGCACAAATACATCTGCCATTTTCCGGAGACCCGGGAGATTTGGTCGTATGGTTCTGGATACGGCGGCAATGCGTTACTTGGCAAGAAATGTCATGCGTTGCGCATCGCATCCGTGCAGGCGCGCGATGAGGGTTGGATGGCCGAGCACATGTTGATCTTGAAGCTGATCAGCCCCTCGGGTCAGGCGAAGTACATGACGGGCGCGTTTCCGTCGGCGTGTGGCAAGACTAATCTGGCGATGCTGATTCCCACGATCCCCGGCTGGAAAGTGGAAACCGTGGGCGATGATATCGCCTGGATGAAGTTCGGCAAGGATGGCCGGCTTTACGCGATCAATCCCGAGTGTGGATTTTTCGGCGTGGCGCCCGGCACGAGCATGAAGTCGAATGCCAACGCCATGCTCAGCGTGACCAAGAATGCAGTTTTTACCAACTGTGCCATGACCCGCGACGGCGATGTGTGGTGGGAGGCGATGACCGAGCAGAAGCCGGCTGAATTAACCGATTGGCTGCGACGTCCCTGGACGCCGGAGTCAGGCCGGAGAGCGGCGCATCCCAATGCTCGCTTCACTGCGCCAGCAAAACAGTGTCCAGCGATCGCGCCCGAGTGGCAGGATCCAAATGGCGTGCCAATCGATGCGATCCTCTTCGGCGGACGGCGCAGAGGAATCGTTCCGCTGGTGACCGAAGCACTCAACTGGCAGCACGGAACCTTTCTGGGTGCGACACAGAGCAGTGAGACCACGGCGGCGATCACCGGGCAAGTTGGACGGTTGCGTTACGATCCCATGGCGATGTTGCCATTCTGCGGATATCACATGGGCGATTATCTTGGTCACTGGCTCAAGTTGGGCGCAGAGGCGAACGCGGCAAAGCTACCGAAGATTTTCTACGTCAATTGGTTTCGGCTGGATGAGAATGGCCGGTTCTTGTGGCCGGGCTACGGCGAAAACAGCCGTGTGCTGAGGTGGGTCTTCGAGCGCTGCGACGGCAAGGTTCATGCGAAAGAGACTCCGATTGGAAGACTTCCGGATGCTAAAGACCTCGATACCGCTGGATTGCAGATGTCTGCCGGCGACCTTAACAAGCTGCTGGAAGTCGATGTCGATGGCTGGATGGCGGAAGTGCCCAGGATTCGCGAGCACTTTGCCAAGTTTGGCGATCGGCTGCCGGTTGGGCTTACCGCGGAAGTGGATGCACTGGAACAACGACTGAAGAAGGCCAAAAAGTAATCGGCGGCTGCCTGCATTTGGCTCGAACATTTAAGGTTTGGCTATAGTTTCCCTCCATCATGTCCTCGCCTGCGCAGCGCGGTAGGGACGATTCTGGCTACGTTGCGTCTCCTTCTCTTACTCGTAATCAGATTCGCGGATTCTGGGCAGCTTGGGGCGGCTGGGCCCTCGACGGCATGGATTCCTTTATCTATGCCCTGGTCCTCGTGCCGTCGCTACGGGACCTTTTGCCTCGCTCAGGAATGGCAGCGACAAAAGGAAACCTCGGGGTCTACGGCGGATTGTTGTTTGCCCTTTTTCTGATTGGCTGGGGGCTGGCATTTTTGTGGGGGCCCATTGGAGATAAGTTCGGGCGAGTGCGCACGCTCATGCTCACGATTGTTTGGTATTCGTTTTTTACTTTTCTCAGTGCATTGGTGACGAGCATCTGGCAGCTCGCGATTCTGCGGCTGCTGGCCGGGATCGGAATCGGTGGCGAATGGGCAATGGGCGGAACGTTTGTGGCAGAAGCATGGCCGGAAAATCGGCGGCGAGCCGGTGCCGGATTTATGCACACCGGATACTACGTCGGAATATTTCTGGCGGCCCTGGCGAACTACGGGATCGGCAGTCATTTTGGATGGCGGGCGATGTTTGCTGTTGGTGGACTTCCAGCGTTGTTATTGGCATGGGTGCGATACGGAGTGACCGAGCCGTCGGCGTGGACGAGGAAAGAAAAAGTGGTGCGGTCGTGGGCGATCTGGCGGCCGTTTGCGGTCTTGTTTTCACCTCCGTGGCGAGGCCGAACGGTCGTGAATTCCAGCTTGATGCTGGCGTCGATCTGCGGATTGTGGGCAGGAACAGTCTATGTTCCCGCTGCGATTACTTCCTTGGCGGAGGCGGCTGGATACGGCACTCAGCGGGCAGCGCAGTTGGCTTCGTGGGGAACAATGCTTGTGGCGTTTGCGACGATTCTTGGCTGCCTGATGATGCCGTGGCTCGCGGCGCGCTTAGGTCGGCGAGGAGCGTTGGCATTTTTCTTCACATTGATGATGTTTTTTATCGCGCTAACGTTTGGGAAAGTTTTTTATCTAGGAGGAGCGGGACTGACGTGGTTCTTTGTCTGTCTCTTTTTTCTGGGGCTGGGCGGAGCGAATTTTGCCGTGTACACGTTGTGGCTACCGGAGCAATACCCGACGGAATGCCGGGCTACCGCGTTTGCGTTTGCAACTTCATTTGCACGGTTTGGCGGGGCTGGCATCACCTTCCTCGTAGGAGCGGGAATTCGACACCGCGGATCACTAGGCACTCCGGTGGCGATGACCGCAATCGCTTTCGCGTTGGGACTATGCCTGATTCCGTTTGCCGTGGAGACGCTGGACCAGCCGCTGCCGACCTAGCTTACAACTAAGGCTGCGGCGCCGGGTTGGTGGGCACCGGCGCTTTTTGCAGATCGGTTTTGATCTGGAATTTCTGATTGGCTTCAAGATCGACTTCCGTCTCGAAGGTTTGATACCCCGGCAAGCTGATGCTGATTTTGCGGTGGCCCGGCGCCACCAGTAAGCTCTTCGCGACGCCGTCAAAATCTCCCACGTGGCCCACCAATAATCCGTCGACAAATACTGCGGCGCGGTTTGGATTAACCGCCAGTTTGATCTCCGCAAAGACCTTGGGCATCTCAAAGCGCGGATCTTTCTCCATTTTCACAGGCACGGCTAACTTTTCTCCCGGCTGAACCGTTACTTTTTGGCTGAAGTCGGTGTAGCCGTCCTGCTTCACAACGATCTCGTGTTCCCCCGGAATCAGCAGAAGTGTCTTGTCGCCGTGTAATTCCTTGAGATAGCCGACATATTGGCCATCGACCCACACACCGGAATCTTTTTCTACCTTGCTGGCGCCTTGCAAGTCGACCTCACCAAGGGCTTTATTTCTTGGTTGTTGGGCAGATGCCAGAGGAAGCAGGAAGAAGACGAGACAAGCAAGGATCGATAACCGGCAATGTTTACGAAGCATAATGAACCTCGCGCGACCCGAGTTGAGATGTAGTTCTGCAATGAGGCGTTGCCGAAGCACAAAACCTGCGCAAAAATCTCTTGACATGAAAACTACATGTGTAGTAGTACTGCATACATGCGTAGGAGGTGAGAATTGGCCGACCCTAAACTCTCGAAGCTGGAAATGCGAATTATGGAAACGCTCTGGAAGACTGGGGAAGCGTCTATCCGCGAAATTCAAGAGGCATTCCCTGAGGATGAGCAGCCAGCGTATACCACCATCCAAACCGTGGTGTACCGGCTGGAAGCGAAAAAGGCGGTGCGCCGGACGAAGAAAGTGGGGAATTTTCATGTCTTCGAAGCGGCTGTGTCGCGCAACGCGGCGCAGCGTCGGCTGATCGACGACCTGCTGGCGCTTTTTGGCGGGCGTTCGCAACCGTTCATGGCCCACCTGATTGAATCCGGCAAACTCACGCTTGCTGATGTGAAGGAAGCCGAAAAAATGCTGCGCAAGCTGGAGAGAAAGGACGAATCGCAATGAACCTGAAATCTCTTGCGACGATCTGGGACGCGACTGCTCCCGCACTCGCGAATCACCTGTGGCAGTCGACGCTGTTTGCGGTTGCGGCGGGGTTGCTCACGCTGCTCTTGCGAAATAACCAGGCGCGGGGTCGTTATTGGCTGTGGCTGGCGGCGTCGGTGAAATTCCTGGTTCCGTTCTCGGTGTTGGTTGCGATCGGGAGCCATTTGGCCTGGTGGCATAGTTCAACGGTGGGCAACGCGAGTTTTTTCGTAGCGGTCGAGGAGGTCAGCCAGCCATTTACTCAACCTGCGATTCCGCCAGTCCCGCATGTTGCGCCGGCAGGCGTTTCGACTGCGGCGACGAGCCATCTGGTGCCTGCGATCCTTGCCGGATTGTGGTTCTGCGGGTTTGTGACGGTGCTGGTTTCCTGGTGCGTGCGGTGGAGACGGGTTTCGGCGGCGGTTCGAACGTCGGTGCGTTTAAATGAAGGACGTGAAGTGGAGGCGCTGCGGCGGGTGGAGCAGGTGGCTGGGGTGCGGAAACCGATCGAGATGTTGCTCTCGCGTTCCATGCTTGAGCCTGGAATCTTTGGAATGTCACGTCCGGTCCTGATTTGGCCACATGGGATTTCGGAATACCTGGAAGGCGCCCACCTGGATGCAGTGCTGGCGCACGAGTTATTGCACGTGCGGCGCCGGGACAACCTTACCGCAGCGATCCACATGGCGGTTGAGGCGATCTTCTGGTTTTACCCGCCGGTGTGGTGGCTGGGAGCCCGGCTGGTCGAAGAGCGAGAACGAGCGTGTGACGAAGAAGTAATGCAATCAGGCGGCGAACGGCGAATTTATGCCGAGAGCATTTTGAAGGTGTGTGAGTTTTGTGTGGGGTCTCCGTTGGCCTGCGTTTCAGGAGTCACGGGGGCGGATCTCAAGAAAAGGATGGTTCATATTATGTCGGAGCATATGGCACAAAAACTGGAGTTGAGTAAAGAGGTATTACTGTGGATAGCCGCCTTGGTGGTGGTCATCGCCCCCATCGTATTCGGCTTGGTGAACGCGACCCCAACCGCTGCGCAAAGCGATATCATGGGCGCGGCGCCGTCGCCGTTCACCTCGGTTTCCGTCAAACCGAGTCAGGTTTCTGCCGCGGTGAGCCCTGACGAAAACGCTGACAAAGCAAAAACGTTCTTCCTGACCGCTGGCAGCCATGAGGGCGCGAGCCCAACCTACGCGGGCAGCAATCAGCGGATGGTGAGAATGTTCTACTCGCCGGATGGCTACACTGCTGCCAACGTTACCCTGCGCGATCTGATCGAAGAGGCCTACGGTGTCCAGACGGATCAGATTGTCGGAGGACCGGACTGGCTGAATACCGCGAGATTTGATGTCCAAGCGAAAGTAGATAAAGTTCAGGTGGACCCGGCAAACCGGGAGCAGATGGAGCAGAGCAGAATCGAAAATCAGAAGAGACTGCAGATGCTTTTGGCGGACCAGTTCAAACTCGTCCTTAGTACACAGAGTAAGAATCTGGCGACTTACGATCTTGTGATTGGCGACGGCGGCTCAAAGCTGCAGGCCGCGAATAGTGCTGACACCATGATGGGGCCCGACGGTCGCCCAATGGGCGTTCATCGCATGATGATGAATCAGAGTCAGGGACAAGTCATGGGTTTTGCGGCTCAGGGGGCTTCCACAGACGTTCTGGCGCAGCAATTATCCCGGCAGCTGGGTACTCCTGTCATCGATAAGACAGGATTGAAGGGCGACTACGATTTCAATTTGCAATGGGCCGCGCCCGAGAAAGGTTCGTCGCCGGAAACTGAAGCCGTGCCGGACGCGACCTCGAACGCCGCGCTCCTCAGCGCGGTCGAACAGCAACTAGGACTCAAACTTGAGCCGCAGAGCGGGCCGATGCAGGTCTTCGTCATCGAGCATGTCGTAAAGCCAGCGGAAGAGTAGATGTTCCAACCTGCAAGGGATGTGCAACGGCAGGGAATTGGCGGGAGACCGCCGATTCTCTGCCTTTTTTGCAATATCGGCGCGCATCAGCGTTCTTCCAAAAGGAAACCTAGGTAATACTAGTCTGCCGGGTCCACAATGCCGTCAGATCGGGCGGCATTGTAAGATCGAAGGTGTCTCTGGGGAGACGATGAGACGAATTGTTACGAATGTCCTTGTGCTGATCGCGACCTTCACGCTGGTGATGCCCGCCGGCGCCCAGATTTTCATGGGTCCGAATAGTCAGAAGCAAGCGGAAAAGGCGGCGAAGAAAGAGAAGAAAACCGAACTCAAGACCGCGAAAAAGAGGCAGAAGGCGATGCGAAAGTACGCGAAGCACGAGCAGAAGCTGGAGCATCGCAAGCACTGAGAACTACTTAGAATTCTGCCTACCGCTTTTGCTGGGTGCGTTTGAAGACATAGATCCACTTGGCCCCCTGCGCCAGGCGTAGACCCCGACCGAAAGATCCTGGGCATTGCCTTTCAGTTGTTCGACCACGGCGGCACGACGCCGGTCATGCGGGCGTAGGCGATTAACTGCCCCATATGCTCGTTGTTGTGGACGATGATCCTCAGGAAGATTCCGTCTTCGGTTGCATCTTCGCCGAAAATCTTGACTTTCTTTTGCAAATCGTTCGGCTTGGCGGCGCCTCGCATTTCTTTCACGGCATCCAACGATTGCTTAAGCCAGCGAATCACATCCGCCTTGGCCGTCAGCGAGGTTGTCATCTCAGGTTTGAAATCAGCGGGAGTCCTGTAGCCAAGGGCGTCGAGCATCAGGAAATTCGCTCTTACCAGATGCATGTAGACTTCGCTCGTGGAACGCACACCTTGTGCTGGCCGCCAGGAGAATTTGTCGGCGGGCGTCGCTTCAGCGAGAGCGACGAGTTGTTGGGAGACATGGTTCCATTCACCGGAATACCCCTGAAAAAACCCCCCGAAATCGGGCTGGGCAAAAGATTTTGGGGCAATCAACAAGCAGCAGAAAGCAGCCATAAGTGCGTATCGGTTTTTCAAGCCATAACTCCTTCTTGTTTGTGGTGATGGGGCCGTCGGGCAAGCCGAACATCCACAAAGTTCAACTCGCGAATCAATTAGACGTTAGTAAGAAAAAAAGGTTCGTGTCCCTGGTAATGTTGGAGCCTAGCTATCGCGAACTAGCTTGGGCCTTCGCGACTGCGGGCTCGTCGGCAGGTTGAATCGTTTTGATACCGATCTCCGGCGCCCATTTTTTGGTGTGAGTGCCACGCTCGAAGACAACCACGCTGTCATAAAAGTGCATGGAGAGTGTCGTGCGGGTGAATTCGGTTGGCGGGAATGCGTTACGAGTGTGGTCTGCGTTGAGTTCGTCGATGCCGTGCTTGCAGACTTCAATGAATGACGTTGCTCTGCGATAGCCGCCTTCGAATTCCTGCCAGTAAGCGGTATGCAGGTCTTCGACCATGTAAATGCCGTTCTTCGCCATGCGCGGATAGAAGAATTGGAAGCTGGCAAGGACGTGGCTCATTACGTGGCTACCATCATCGAGAACGATGTCAGGTGTGCCGAACTCGGTGATCAAACTTTCCAAAAATTTCGGATCCTGCTGGCTCCCGATGCGAATCTCGATCTGATCTTCTTCGAATTGCTTGCATGCGGGCTTGATGTCGATGCCGATAATGCGGGCGTGTGGGCCGAAGTAACGCTTCCACATGGCGAGCGAGCCGCCCTGGCCGCAACCGATTTCAATAAATGTGACGGGCTTGGAGACAAAATCCTGAAAGTGCCGCTCATAAATGGGGAAGTAATGCTTCCACTTGTGGATCAGCTTGCCGTCAGCATTGTTGAGGAAGTCAGACCAGAGGGTCATGGAAGTTCGAGATGTGCAATTCGACTGCCTCATTTGGTTCTAATTCTGAGGCGGTCGTCAAAAAAATTGGGCTCCAGTTCAAGTTGCACTGGAGCCCGAATCGATCCCAGGGGGAAGATATCTACGCTACACCGCGCGCTTTAATTGCCGCGGATACATTGACTCCGGAGTTTGTGGTCTCCGCCCTTACGGCACGGGCCGCCAATGGCTTCAGCCACAACAAAGCCATAAAGGCGGCAACGAGATCGCACACAATCATCGCCCAGAACACCTTGGTCCAAGAGCCGGTCTTGGTGAACAACCAGGCCGCCCCGGGGCCGGCAAAGGCCGCGGCCACACCTTTAGCCGTATAAACGATGCCATAGTTGGTGGTTGCCCACTTATTGCCGTACAAATCGCCGGTGATCGAGGGGAAGAGCGAGAAGATATTTCCCCAAGCGAAGAAGCAGAGACCGGAAAGGGCGACAAACCAAACCGGATGGCCGATCAACTGGAGCAGGGCGAAGACCGCAAATGCCTCCAGAATGAATGAAGCAAAGATGGCGTTCTCCCGGCCGATGTGGTCGGAGACCCATCCCCAAAACGGCCGGGTCAAGCCGTTGAGGAGACGGTCAACCGTAATGGCCATGACCAATGCGGTCATGCCGAAGGCGACGACCACTTTATCTACGTGGTAGGAGGATGCCATCGGATTGAGCTGCGCCGTGACCACCAGGCCGCCAAAGGCCAGCATGACCATCATCATGTAAATGATGTAGAACGATGGCTGACAGAGCATTTGCCATGGCGTCATTTCGACTGAGGAGGTATTGATCTTGGCTTTGATCTTGACTTCTTTTTCCTTCCAGTTGGGAGGTGTCCATCCCACGGGCGGTCGGGCCAGGAAAAGGGAAGAGCCGAGCACCACGACTCCCTGGACGATTCCCCACACGATGAAGGTGTGCTGGTAACCGGAAATTTTGAGCATGTCAGCGATGGGGGCGATGGTGGTGGCCGTGCCGATGCCGAACGCACCTGCTGTGAGCCCGACGCAGAGGCCGCGGTAATCCGGGAACCACTTCAGCGCGTTGCCAATGGCTCCGCCGTAAACTACGCCAGCCCCAATGCCGCCGATTCCGTACCAAAAATAGAGGCCGTTGATTGTCTCCGCATAGCCGGAACCGATCCAGCCGGCGCCGACCATGAGCGAGCCGAGGCCCAGCATGAACCGGGGGCCGATTTTATCGACCAGATATCCTTCGAAGGGAACCAGCCAGGTTTCCAGCGCAACGAAAAGGGTGAAAGTCCACTGCACGGCCACAAGCGAGACGTGCAAGTGGGCCTGGATAGGTTTAGTAAAAAGGGTCCAGGCATATTGCAGATTGGCGATGGCCATCATTGCAACGATGCCGGCAATTAACTGGACCCAGCGATTGACAATACGAGACGGGTGAATCAGGGACTCTGGCGTTGTAGCCATCGATAGCCTCCATGGATCTAATTCAACGACCCAGCGCGACTACACTGATCCCGCTTCTTCCATGAAACTCCGTCCCCTAATGCCGACTGACCGGTTTCGCTTCTTCCACCGCGATCTAGCTTGATGGTGGCGCGTCGGCCTCCACATCTTTGAAGAACGGAATAACACCAGGGAGCAGCCACTTTTCCCACATCTCATCGACCTTGCTCTGGAAGTAATCGATATCATCGTTGGTAAAGTGCGCAAAACGTCCTTGCTTCAATAAATAATCTTTTACAGGCAGGCGGCGAATCTTGCCGGCGGCGATCTGCTCGGTTCGGCCTGTCAGGCGCAGGACGTGATCTTCCACCTCATAAAGTGGCCAGATTCCGGTGTTGATGGCCAGCTCGCCGAGTTCGTGTGAGAGATAAGGATCGTAGTCCCAGCCTTTGGGGCAGGGATCGAGCGAGTGAATGAAAGTCGGTCCACCGATGGCCAGCGCCTTGCGCATGGCGTTCATGCCATGCAGTCCATAGGACATGCAAATCGTGCCAACGTAGCGGCATTCGGGATGGCCCGCCGCCATCATGCCCGCCATATTTTTCTTCCAGCGGCGATGCATGATGCGCTTCACGCTGCCGGGAGAACTGAACGTGGTGTTTGCACCCCAGGGCGTGCTGCCCGAGAGCTGAATGTCGGTGTTAGCGTAGGACTCATTGTCGTACATCAGGATCAGCGAGTTGTATTCGGAGTGAGTGAGGGTCGCCGAAATTGCGCCGACACCCATGTCAGCGCCGCCGCCGTCGCCGCAGAAGGCGATAACGTTGATCGGCTCATTTTTCATCTTGCCTTTGCGCATCAGAACCTTCAGCGCGGCTGACGTGCCGAGGGCGGCAGATCCGCTGCTGCCGAGCTGTGTATGCATCCACGGCACAACCCACGAAGTGCTGTAGTAAGTCGTGTTCGCCACGTACATGCAGCCCGTGCTGCCGAGAACGATGGTTCTGGGGCCTGCGGCCTTGGCCATCATTTTCATGAGCAGTGCCGACTCGCAGCCCTGGCAAGTCCGGTGCCCGGAGGTGAAATATTCCTCGAGTGGAAGCTTTTTGACTGATTTAAATGGTTCCAGCTTCTGCGTGGGATCGATCTGAATGTAAGTTGCCATAAGCTTTGTCCTCTCTAGCGGTCAAAACACGCCAGCAAAATTTGATTTATTCGCGCAAGCCGATCCATTGCGTCAGCGGTTGCGATTTGCCCTCAGCTGCTTTGTAAACTGCATCAGCCACGGTCTCGACGTTGGGAACGGTGACCTCGCGTCCGCCGAGGCCGGCGATGAAGCCGATTACTGGCGGCTTCGGTCCGGGCGCGGAATAAAGAGCGGTGCGAACTTCCGTCGCAAGAACTCCACTCATATAGGGCGAGCCGAACGAGTAGTCACGATCGACGACACCGACTGCTTTGAAACGTTGCAGAGACTTTGCCAATTCGGCAGCGGCAAAGGGACGGAACCAGCGCATGCGCACAAAGCCGACCTTCTTTCCGTGCTTGCGCATTTCGCGGATCGCAACTTTGACCGGCGTGGAGAGCGTGCCCATGCCCATGAGCACGATGTCGGCATCTTCGGTCATGTACTCTTCGAAGAATGGGTTACCGTAAGAGCGGCCGAAGATGCGCTCGAAATCTGCGTAAGCTTCTTTGAGCACGCCGGACACGCGTTCCATCGCCGCATAATTCTGACGGCGAATCTCCATGACCCAATCCTCGTTGCCCTGAGGCGCGACGGTAATAGGGTTATCTGGATGAAGCAGCAGATCCGCGCGATTGTAAGGAGGCAAGAACTCCTTCACCTTTTCTTGGGAAGGAATTTGCACCAACGCTTGCGAGTGAGTCAGGAACGCGCCGTCGCAGCTGATGGCGCAAGGCAAGAAGATGCGGCGATCTTCGGCCACTCTATATGCGATAAGGGCAGTATCCAGCGCTTCCTGCGCAGTATCGACCCAGACTAGTTGCCAGCCGAGATCACGGACAGCCAGTGCGTCGTTGTGCTCGACGCCGAATGCCCCGGGGTCGTCGAGAGCCCGGTTGCCCACCATGCACACCAGTGGGATGCGTAGCGCGGGCGTGACCGTCAAAGCTTCCATGGCGTACATCCAGCCCACGCCGCTCGACCCGCAGAAAACGCGCGCCCCACAGGCGCAAGCGTGCTTCACGATTTCGAACTGGGAGTGCTCGCCCTCGGCAACAATGTATTCGGCATCCATTTCACCGTTCGCGATTAACTTGCAGATGTACTGCATAACCGTGTCGTAAGGGCGAATGGGGTAAGCAGTGATGACATCGACGTCAGCGAGTTGGCAAGCGACCGCAATTGCCTCGCTGCCGGTGATGAGTGCTGTTTTGTCGGTACCTTTTTTCTCTTCAACCAAGGTGGCCGTGGCCATATCGATCTCCTATCAGCGATAACAATCGAAAGTTATTTTTCACCTGCAGCTGCCAATGCTTCGGGCAATTGCTCCTCATACTGGCCGCGATAGCGGAAGCCATGTGAGCGCTCCGGGCGATGCTTGATTTTCTCCGCCAGCCAGCCTTCGTAGCCTTTCTGATCTTTCCTCCATGCTTCCCACTGGCTGCTGTTATCTGCGAATTCGGTTTCGTTCACCATGGTGACGCACTCTTTGACCGGGCAGACGGCTTCGCAGACGCCGCATCCGCAGCAGGCGACCATATTGGCGTCGTAGAGACCTTCCGGTGTGACGTCAAAACAGGAATCGGGGCATTGCAACCAGCACAAGGTGCACTTGATGCAAGTGTCGAAATTCACAACTGGCCGCATGGTGCGCGTGGTGTATTTCTTGAAGGTTGGGTTGCGATCGGGACGCCATCCGCCGCTGGCGTTGTTCGTGGGATCTTCGACCGCTCCGCCCGCGGGAATGCAGGGAATAGCGATGCCTTCTCCCATTTCATGCCACTTGGGAAGATTGAACTTGTAGGGAGTTTCGGGATTGCCTTGATTCGGCTTTACGGGGACGGTGGTCAAGCGTTCGTAGGCTCGCGCGGCGGACTCGGCTTTTACCTTGTCATTCCACTGATCCGTGATGACTTTCTGCACCGACTTCAGACTGAACAAGCCGGGGAGAACTTTGGCGATCGCACCCAGGATGCGCACATCGGTGTGGTCGTCTTTGTAGACCCAGAGACCGGAGAAGCTGACGGTGCCTTTTAGAATCGCGAGATTGTAAGGATTCTCTTTGCGATGGGCCATGGCGAGAAGAGCGTCGGGCTCCTCGCGCGAAGTGACAATCAACGTGCCGCCGGGTTTCAGCAGTTTGTTGACTGGCTGCAAGCCGTACCATGCCCACGATTCGACGCCCTTACACAAAGTGTCGTCGACCACGATGGTGATGTCTACTTCTTGCGGTTCATATTTCGCCATGCCCTCTTCGAGAGTCTGGGCATCGTCGCCGACGATGGCGAAACCTTTGGCGGGAATGCCGTTGCGCTCAGGGCTATCGCCGTAGCGGCCAAAGGAGATGCCTTGCTTGCCGTCTTCGTGTGCGGCGAGCACGATGGAACGCGTAATGCGCGTAGCCAGCGTCTTCTGGAAAATTCCTCGGTAGATGACTTCAATCGCGTATAAACGGCCCATGAACACCCTCCAAAGGTTCGTTACGAATACTTTTCGAACTGATTCAAAACCAATTCCTCAACGTCCTCAATATGGCGGCGCATCGCGTCTTTGGCGGCTTCCGCATCCCGCTTCTTGATTGCGGCAAGAATGCGCCGATGACCAGCCAGAGATTTTGGAGGACGGCCTTCGACCTGCAAGTTGCGCTCGCGGGTGTCGCGCAATAAATCCATCAGAGTATCGAGTACCTTAAGCACGACACTGTTTCCAGAAGCTAGCGCGATCGCGTAATGGAATTCGGAATCTTCGGTGGTGGCGGTATCTCCCTGTCGGAGTTTCTCCTGCTGCCGCGCGAGGATTTCCTCCATTTCAGAGACTTCTTCAGGCGAGGCATGGGTCGCGGCGCGAGCGGCCAAGGGAGGCTCCAGCATTTTGCGAAAATCAATGAGTTCGGCCACCATCTCTTCTTTGCGCTTCAATGCATTGGCCAGAGGATTGACGACCGATTCTGCGGAGATTTCTTTGACGATGGTTCCCGCACCTTGGCGCGGTTCGACCATGCCCATCAACTCCAAGCTGCGAATCGCATCGCGGATGGAGCTGCGGCTGACGCCCAGAGTCTCAGCGAGTTCGCGCTCTGACGGTAACTTGTCGCCCGGTTGCAGCTTCTTGAGGATCAGACGCTCAATTTGGCGCGCGACTTCTTCGTAAACTTTGTTGCGCTTGATTGTCTCGAAGCCCGGATTGATAGTTGGGGGCAAAACCAAAACTCCAAGTGGTCCGATAAGTGGACCACCGGAAGTATACAACGATTGTCAAACGGCGCAAGGGATTTTTTTGTAAAAAAGATCAGGTGAGTTAGTACAGCGCATTTAGTACTTGGTAATTGGCCTTTAGCCCTTGTAAATAGAGGCTAACGCCAACCAACTTCAACTCTCTTAGCTCCGGCTGGGTGCTGATTCCCGGCTCTGGGCAAGGAGTTTGGCGCATCTGTACACTGTGCTGGTATGGGGCATGGGGACGCCGACGCGTTCGCCTAGTTCAACCACCGATCCGACTAGGGCTTCCAATTCCATCGGTCGGCCGGCTTCGAGATCCTGCAACATTGACGTTCGATGCTCGCCGACCTTCGCCGCGCCCGCCATGCGCTGATCGACCGAAATCGGCAGCTCCATGCCTAGCTTATGAGAAACAGCTTCGACCTCGAGCATGATGTTGCGAATCACTTGCGAGACTCCGGGATCGCGCAGCATTTGACCGATGGTCGAACGGGTGAGAGCGCTGACCGGATTCAGCGAAGCATTGCCCAGGACTTTGACCCAAATTTCCTGGCGAAGATGAGTCGTAATCGGGCAGCGCAGACCAGCAGTGACTAAAGCTTCGGCGATGCGGCGGCAACGATCGGAGCGCTCTCCATTCGGTTCTCCGATCGAAATGCGATTGCCCTCGATGTGTTGAATTACTCCCGGCGAAGTGATTTCGGTGGAAAAATAGACGATCGAGCCGACGACGCGGCGGATCTCAATGGCGGGCGGGATAACGCCCTTAGGATCGATGCAGCGCAGGCGCAGGCCATCGTATTCTCCGCCGAGGCCCTGGAAGTACCACCAGGGAATTCCATTCTGCGTGCTAAGTGCGACGGTGTCGGGGCCAAAGACGAAATGCAATTCAGGCGCGAGCGCACAAAGGCTGTGGGCTTTCACCCCCAGGATGACGACATCTGCTGCACCGGCTTCTTCGAGCGAGCCAACAACCTTCGGGTGGGCTTCAAAGTCTCCTTCAGCGCTTTTCACGTGCACGCCATTTCCTTGCATGGCACGCAAGTGTGGCCCGCGCGCGAAGAGGGTGACATCGAGTCCGGCGTTGGCCATGCGGGCACCCATATACGCGCCGATAGCGCCCGCACCCACGATCACAAATTTCATGTTTGAAGATTCCATCGGATTGACTGTTTTAATTTAGCGATTTGATCGTCTAGCCTGACGACTGATCTTCGAGCAGCGTGCGAGCGACGACGCGGCGGCGAATTTTTCCGGTTGCTGTCGTGGGAATGCTATCCACCAAATAGATTTTACTCGGGCATTTATATTCCGCCAGATGTTCGCGACAGTGCTTGATCAGTTCGCGGTCATCGACGCTGCCGGGATTATGCAATACGACGGCCGCGGCGACTTCCTCGCCCAGTGTGGCATGCAGACATCCGAAGGTGACCGCGGCGGCGACGGCAGGATGCTTCAGCAAAACCTCATCCACTTCGTGAGGTGCGATGTTCTCGCCGCCGCGAATAATGATGTCTTTAATGCGGCCGGTCAGATGCAAATAGCAATCTTCGTCGACCATGCCTTGATCGCCAGTGCGAAACCACCCATTAACGAGAGCATGAGCATTGGCCTCGGGGTTGTTTTCATACCCGCGAAAAACGCTGGCCCCCTGGATCACGACTTCCCCGCGTTGGTTGGTGCCAAGATGGTTGCCATCTTTATCCATGATACTGACGCGAATACCGGTCCCGACCCCGACTGATCCGGCTTTGCGATGCCGCGGGGGCAGGGGATTGGAAGTCATCTGATGCGAAGCTTCGGTCATGCCATAGGCTTCGACAAAAGGTACGTCAACGAGATTCTCGATCTTGCTGATCAGTTCGGACGATAACGGTGCGCTGCAGGAGCGGATGAAGCGCAATGTGGCGGCTTCGGCCGGCTTATGATGGGCGCGGGCCAGCAGAAGTTGGTGCATCGTGGGTACGCCGGAATACCAGGTCACGCGATGCTCGCGAACTGTGCGCCAAAACGAAAGCGCGTTAAATTTCGTGGGAACGACCACTGTGCCCCCCGAAACCAGGGTTGCCATGGTTGAGCCGATCAATCCATGAATATGGAAAAGCGGCATGATGCAGAGGGACACGTCATCTTCGGTAAGAGCATACGTGTTGGCGATGTTGGCCGAAGAAACGGCGAGATTGAAATGCCGCAGAGGGACGCGCTTGGGTCGGCCGGTACTCCCACTTGTATGAAGTACGAGAGCAATGTCGTCCGCGGAAGGCTCAGTGGCCTTCCCGCCAGTGGGTGCGTTGACGATATGCACGAATCCTTTATCGCTCATCTCCACCGGAAGAATGGGAATCTTGAGATCGCCCGCGGCGGCGCGCACAAACTCTGCGCCGACGGGCGGGCAAAGCAAGAGGCGTGCGCCAGTGTCACGCAAGAAAAATAGAAATTCCTCGTACGGATATGCGGGATTCAGCGGTGCGGCAGTTCCTGCAATCGACGCCGCGAGAAAACTGACGATCGCGGGCAATCCGTTTGGCAAAGCAATGGCCACGCGATCGCCGCGAGAGATGCCGGCGGAGGCCAAGGCGTCGGCCATCTGCAAAACCTGCTGGCGCAGCGAGTCGTATGTGACTACTACGCTCATCTCGGGAACGGCAATCGCGGCATGACTATCCGCGAAGTGCAGAACGTCGAGTAACGTATGTACGGCCTTCAGGGTCATTCGTAATTGCCTTTAGCGCGTGTTGTTAACTCAACGCGATCCTACTTAGTGCGAAGCTTGGATGATTAAATGTGCTATCGGTTTGTGCAATGGGGAGTTGCCCGAGTGCGGCGAGTTATTTTATCTGTGCCAATGCGTCGTTGACCGCGCCCTCCTCTGGCTTGCACTCATGCTTTTCGAAATCGGCTTGCAGTTGGAGCTTGGCCTGATCGGTGTCCAGCAGAAACTCCTGTCGCGTACGAAACGTCAATCGGCAAAGATCGCAATAGGCCACGCTAGGCGTGACCCCGATAAATCGGGCGATTCTCATATTTCGGTCCGGCATGGCAACATCATGGCCTTGCGCAGGAAGCGAGTCAAATCGCGGGCCCGCCCGGCTGATTTCAAGCTCCAATACCGCAGTGCAATATCTTACCCTAATCACGGATGCACTTCTGTGACTGGTGTAGTATTTGGACGAAGTTGGATGAGACGTCGCAAGATCTACTCACGGCTGCAGGGATTGCTTTATGTCGGATGAAGAAGTTGACGCCATAGCGCGAGAGTTGTTCTCGGCCTATGAATCGGGCCAAATGCTTGCTGGACCGCTATCAGCTCGGGAGGGTTTCAGGCTCGATGTAGCATACGCAGTGGAGGCCCGGCTCAAGCAAATCCGCGAGGCTGCGGGGCATCGCGCGGTAGGACGCAAAGTCGGATATGCGAACAAGGCGATGTGGCGAATTCTCAAGCTTGAGACTCTGGTTTGGGGACACATGTACGACGACACGGTGTATTACGCCGAGAACAATAACGCTAGCCTGAAGATTGCCCATCCGCGCTCATTGAAAGTTGAGCCGGAGATTGTTTTTGGTTTGCGAGAGGCAGTTACTATGCCCGGCCTGGATGCGACCGGCGCGTTGGAGCGCACGGACTGGCTGGCGCTGGGATTTGAAGTTATCGATTGTCCTTATCCCGGGTGGCAGTTTCAACCGAGCGATTTTGTTGCGTCGTTTGGACTGCATGCAGCGCTGGTGGTTGGAGAGAAGATGAAAGTTCACCGGGAGTCGATCGGAAAACTGGTAGAGGAGTTACCGAAATTCACCGTGCGAGTTTCGAAGAATGGGAGGTTTGTTGAGGAAGGTTCCGGGAGGAATTCGCTGCGCAGCCCGGCATCGTGTTTAGCGGAACTGGGCACGGCGATCTTAAAGCGGTTTCCGGATGAACCGTTAACAACGGGAGAACTCATCAGTTCAGGCACTCTTACGGCGGGACATCTCACCGAAGAAGGCGATCGCTGGACGGCCGAAGTGCAGGGGCTGGAACTCCCGGCGCTGACGCTAGAGATGAGTTGAATTTCTTGCGAAGTCATCCCGAGCGTAGCCGTTCTTGTGGCGGAGCGAGGGACTTCAAAGCGCAATGGCCGGGTTTTCGGTGAGATTTCCCGACGACCCCATCAGGTACAAAAGTGGAAGTCTCCTGACGCGTCTTTACGTGCTGTTGATACGAATCGCTTCTCGGAGAGCCATAACTTCCCCCAAGTTTACTGCGGTTGTTTTCAATGGCACTCCGGCGAATTTCATCGTTGTCTCAGATGCATTTATCAAGGCCGCATTGGCTTAAGCCGCAATCACCGGCCTCCTCTACGACACACGATAGTAACTTTACAATTCACACTTAAGGGATAGCTTAAGAAATAGGGAATTGTGTGCGCAGGTCGACGTCCCGATGAGGAAGATTGCGATGGGGAAAACGGGGAAGTTTTCACTGCTCAGCCGTACCGCACTCGGGCGCGGTCGTGGAATCGCTTGGGGCTGGTGGGTGCTTACATTTGCGTTGGTGATGAGTTTTGCCCTTGCCCAAGCACAGGACTCGATCGTCCTGGTCGGATCGGGTTCCACCGTCCCCGCTCCTCTTTATAACCGCTGGGCGCCAGAGTACGGCAAGCGGAGCACGAAAATTCAGATGAAGTATCTACCTATCGGCACCAGCGAAGGGATCAAGCAAATTTCCCATGGCACGGGTGATTTTGGAGCGGGGGAAGTTCCGCTGACTGCGAAGCAGCGCTCTGATGGAGGGTTGGTCGACTTGCCGGTCGTGATTATCGGCATCGTTCCGATTTACAACTTGCCGGGCGTGCATCAGACGTTGCGGCTTTCGGGAGACGTGCTGGCGGAAATTTTTCTGGGCGAGGTGAAGACCTGGAACGCGCCGCAGATTGCCAAGCTGAATCCTGACATTACGCTGCCCAATTTGCCAATCCAGGTGGTGAACCGGCCCGGTGGGAAGGGAACGAATTATGTTTTCAGCGAATTTCTTTCCAAAGCCAGCTCCAAGTTTCGGGATCAGATTGGCGTCAGCCCTTCACCGAGTTGGCCGGTTGGAATTCCAGCCGAGCGCAGTTCGGATATGGCCGATAGGGTGAAGAGCACGCCAGGCGCGATCGGTTATGCAGAACTGGAATACGCGATGAAGGGAAATATTTCGCAAGCAGCGGTGGAGAATCCGGCGGGGAAGTTTGTTCAGGCATCCGCAGAAAGTATTACTGAGGCGTGCCGGGCAGTGGAGTCGCCGCAGTGGAACAACTTTTCAGCATCATTGATCGATGCCTCAGCTCCGCATTCGTATCCGATTACCAGCTTCACCTGGATCTACGTGAAGACCCAATCCACCGATTCGGCGCGGGCGGCTGCGCTAACTGATTTTCTCGACTGGATGTATTCTGACGGGCAGCAATTTGCCGGGCAAGAAGGCTATTCCGCATTGCCGCAACCTCTACTCGCCGCAGTCAGAAAGAAGGTTAAAACCTTGAGATAGCGGCGCATCCCGCGGGCGTGTAGAATCGCAACTTCTGAGAGGAAGAAATGCGAAACTATTTTGCCTGTCTCTGCCTTTCCTTGCTGCTTGTTTCGTTGTTCTGCTTGAGCCAGCAACTACCCGCGAAAGCCCCCACAGAATTTGGCAAGCCATCGAATCCACCGCCAAAATCCCAGTTAGAAGCAGAGTTCCAGGCCAGAGTCGAAGCGGAGTGGAACGCGATTAAGGCAAAAGACAAGAAGGTATACGGAGACCTGCTCGCGGACGACTACGAAGGCGTCGAAGTCGACAGCAAGGGTGAGAGGAACAAGCTTCAGGCGATCAATGAGCTGGCGGAAGGCAACATTTCCCGGTACACCTTGTGGGGATTCAAATTGATCCCGTTGGGACCGGACGCGAATTTTGTGATTTATGAAGTTACGATGCAGTTCCCGCCGAAATCGGAGGTGCGCTTCTCGCGAGTGTACATAACAGAACTCTGGCTCAAGCGCGCCGGGGAATGGAAAATCGTGCATTACCAGGAGACCCACGTGAAGTAGCTCGCCAAAGCTAAGACAGGACATTATTCAACACCTTGGGTGACGTGCTTTGTATACTTATGGAAAGCTCGCCTGGGGAGAAAATATGTTCAAGTTTATGACGTTCATGCTCGCGCTCTGCGCAAGCATCTCTTTGGCCGCGCAGACAGGCGCAAATCAACCGGCCAACTCCGATCAAGGTCAATCCAAGAAACACAAAGACGAGGTCACTGTACGAGGGTGCGTCAGCAAGCAAAACAGCGACTACATTCTGATGCAAACGGACCCGGGGAATGCGTATCAGCTGGAAAAGTCTCGTAATCTACATCTGGCTCACTATTTAGGTAAGGAAGTGGAAGTCACAGGAAGGGAATCTCCTTCAATGGCGACCAGTTCTGACTACTTAGCAAGGTCGGGTGTCGCCAGTCCAGTGACCATACGAATCCGCACCATCAAGACAATCGCAGAACGGTGCGGAGCAAATTGAAGAGAGCGCAGCTTCGCACGCAACCTGGATCAGCATTGTGCCATCCAATGCTCGGAGAAGTGTGTGCAGGGTGAAATAAGGAGCAACTATGAAAAAGATCCTGTTTCTGGTGCTGCTGACGATCGGGGGCTTTACGCTGGCCGAAGCGGCGAATGCCAGCGATAACAACAATAAGAACGGCAATGTAACGGTTCGTGGCTGCGTGAGCAAGAGCGCGGGAGACTACGTACTTATGCAGGAAAATCCCGGCAATAGTTACGAACTCCACGGCAGCCGTGATATAAAGCTGAGCCAATATCTGGGGCAAAGAGTGGAAGTGACTGGCCCGAAGTCTTCGACGATGGCTACGAGCTCCGACATGGGCGACCGAGAGGGCGCGGGAAGTTCGGTGACGATCACAGTCAAATCAATCAAGACGCTGGCGAAGGAATGTCAGTCACGCTAGATATCTGAACGTCGTTATTCACAATCTGGCGGCATCGCCATAATTGCCGATTCGGAATTGCAAGGTGGTTTCTTCTTAGCCGGCTCCAAGAGCGCGGGACGGTTGTAGCGCAGGATCCACAAGCCCTGATTATTGGTGAGGTAGATCAGGCCGTGTCCGCCGTCCGGCAATAGGCTAGTAACGCCGTTAAACTCCTGCAGCACTTTCGGGTTTCGCGGATCGGCGAGATCGAGAATGCGCACCGTCTCGGTAGGATTGTTGCTGCTGGTTAGCGTGTCGGATTTCTTTTCTGGAGCTTGAGCGATGGCTACATCCGGGCTGACCATCTGCACATTGCCGGCTGTGGCGGGATTGGGCGCGGCGGTGCGCTTCAGCAGATTCGGCTTGTCCGGCTTGCTGACATCGACGACCATATAGCCTTGCTTCGAAGCCTGCTGGACGTACAAGTAGTGTTTGTTGTCTTCTCTCTGCAAGAACATCTGATTGCCGGTGGCTTGCGGCAGAGGCAGATGCGCGATCACGGTCGCTGGAACATCGGTTGGTTTCTTGGGTGGCTCATCTTTAGCGGAGGCGAAAGGTCTAACGAAGAGAAGCAGGGCGAAGACGGGAAGAAAGGTCGCACGGAAAATTCTCATATTAACTCCGCAACATCAACTTTAGGCGAGTGTATCGTAAGCTTGTGGCAAACGTCCATGCGTTGTGATGAAAGCCGATGGTCGTGAGAAACCCGGATGGCGCGAGTTCCATCCGGGTTTTGTCGGTTGATTTCGTAATTCTCTTACTGCTGCGCGTACACTCCAATGCAGCCGTTACTGCTCTGGCTGGTGCAAATGCCACCGGCCTGCAAAGGCACGAAGGCGTGATTATTGCTCGAATCCACGGCGATGCTATGCGAATTCGAGTTGGTGGTGACATTCTGCAGCCACAGCATGCTGCCGGCATCGATTACGCCCATAACTGGACCGTTAGGCATGTCGCGCGCGGCTAGGTAATACCGGTTATCGCCAGGGTTGTACCACACTTCGTCCACGCCGCCGACGTTAGTGATCTGCGCCAGAATCGTGCCAGCTGTTCCATCGATGATGTACTCGTTGGGCGGGAAGGCCTCGCCATCGTGATCGGCGCAGCCGACGAGGAAATTATTTCCCGGCCCTTGAACGATGCTGGTGGGCATGCAATTCGGGATTGGGAAACTGTTTACGACGACAGGACCATTCGGATTACCCAGCCGAGGATTAATGACGTCAATGGTGCCGATGTTGGTGATCGGAATTGCATTTTCATTGGCCTGCAGCAGCATGCCGGTGTTTTCATTCCAAACCATGCCGCCCAGACCAGCGGGAGCGATGGCGCCGGCGCAATTGCTGCCGGGCGTCGTCTGACTGCAAAACGTCCCCAAGGTTTGATCAAGAAGGGGACCGTGGTGGCACGCAATGGTATAACTCCCTCCGGTCGGGGTGATCCCGCCTAATCCGGGCAGTCCGGCTGCCGCATTCGCAGCTCCCCCGGAAACTCCGCTGAACACATGCGGGTTGGAGGGATCAGGACAGGGAAACCCTCCGCCGGCTGTGTCGACAGGGACGCTCGAGTTGAGTCCCAGTCCGGACGACGCTGCCCCTCCCGCACCGTCATAGTAAATCTGCCCAATGATGCAGCTCGGGGGATTGAACGAAGTTCCCGTGACCCCCGGATCCAGCGTCGGCGATGGTTGGGGAATCGCCGTGCCTGATCCCTGCAAGGGATAGGTAGACGGAGTCCACCCAACCTCATATGGACCGTATGCGAGGGTCTGGTCGATCGGCAGGCAGTGTTGTTGCTGAACCGTGCCGGTTTTGTTCACGACATGCGACACGTCAATGAGCGTGACAAAAGGAAAGCCGGGGTCGCCATTGATCACCGCAAGGACTTGGTGAGTGGGATCGTAGGCCATTTCGTCGGCACGATCGTCCCCGCAAGTGGCGGCAGAACCGGCCTCTCCGTTCCAGGAGGAGATGCAAGGACCGATGCCCAGCGGGCCATCATAATCTCCCGCAGTTCCGGTGGGAATAAGGGCGATCACCGTGGGGGGCGTCGTGGTCAGATCAAAAACCGCGACTTGGGCAGCGCCAATTGCGGTGAACAGGGTCTTGCCGTCGGGGGTAACCTCTTCGCCGTCGGGCCCAGACATCGGATTCACGCCGTTGGCGCGCGAGGCGCAGCATTGCGCGCCCGGGAAGCCGCCGAAATTATGGTTGGCGCCGAAGCCGGAGATTAAATGGAATGTCGGTCCGGGAGGCGTGGCCGTGGACATATCGGTTCGGCAAGCGAACCGTATGAAATTGCCAACCACATCGACGACGGGAGGAATGATGTCGTTTCCCGCCGCATCCTTCACGCAGGGACTTGCGGCATTTCCCGCGTCGGTCACGGCATTGCTACCCTGGATCGCGTTCACCGCCAAGTTCTGCACGGTGTCGAACACCACCACCGCCAACCCGATGCGATCGGAGGTGTAGCCGAGATGCGTGGGCGTGTTGATCCACGTGATGTCGAAGGAATTGAACGGACCGCCGGGCTCACCGGTCGGGTTGTGCTCCGGTACGGTGATGTTGACAATATCGGCGTAGCCGTCGGCGGTGGTTGTGCCACACACCGGGCAGTTCTTGACGTTCCCGCAACCGCTCGCGATCACAAACAAGCCGGTGAGAAGAATAGTCAACAGAATCCTGGATCTCATTGCATCTCCTCCTAACAAGTTCCCTTTTCGACTAAGACTGCTTTCGGCCCATCATCCGACTACTTACGACCTAGAACCGGAACTGCAGTTCCTGCATCAAGACGGTGAAAGTCTGGGGTATCTGCCCGGTGGTGCTGGGCTGCTTCAGCCGGTCGAGGTTGACGTTGAATTGGTACTTGACCCAATAGTTCAGATACCAGTTAATTCCGAAGCTGAACTGATCGGTATGGTAGTCATACTGGGAAACGTAGCCCGGCGTGTAGAGGTTCAGGAAATTCGCCGAAGGCGCATTTGCCTGAATACCAGAGTAACGAGCGCCCAGTTCGAAAGCTCCCCAACCACGTCCCGTGCCGCCCGGGGTGTCCGGTCCAAACAACGGATGCTTGACGCGGGGCGTGCCGTTTTCCGGTCGCTTCTCGCCGGTCAGCAAATAGGTCGTGCCAATGTTCCAGCCTTTCGACCCGATGCCGGGCAATGTCAAGAAGCCCAAGCCGCCAACCTGCTCCGAGCCCACGCTATCGCGCTGTTCCTGCAGTTGCACATATTCGCCGCGCAGAGCGAACGGTCCGGTGATATAGGTGAACTCACCCTCATAGCGTTCAATTGGCCCATTGATTCTTAGCTGGGGAAAGAACGTGTAGGCGGCATCTGGCAAGGTTCCGCTGAAGCTCACATCGTTGGATAACCCTCGCGAGCGGCTGTGGGAAATCGAGCCGCCAAAGGCAAACTGCCTCAACCAATCGTTCTTGGTTTTGCGCCAAGGATAGAAGCGGATCCGGCCAACAAACTCTGGCTCGTTGGTCACGTTAGCGGCTACGCCACCACGGCCATTAAAAGCGCCAGCCCAGTACTGGAAGACGCCGCCGTCGATGTCACCGTGAAGCGTGATGCCAGGGCATCGATAAGCAGTTACGGCGCATGGGTAGAGGAGAGCTTGCAGGCCGCGCTCAACAAAGTCCAAGTTGGTAGCGCCGATACCGGTTTCCTGGGCGAATGGCTCTTTGAACTGGCCAGCCTGGAATTGGAACTCGGGCTTGATTCTGACGTTAAGATACACGTCGCGAACGATGGCACCGGTCGTAGAGTTAGCGTCAGTCAAGAGTGCAAAGTCGAAGTGCGAACCGTAGTTCCCCTGGAAACCAAAGCGGGCGCGGCGGACCAGGAATGTATCGGCAGGCGCCCCATCCCCCTTGTAGGCGCGGTAATCAGTGTCGACATAGCCATAGGGACTGATGCTGAATTGCCCATCCGGGCTGCGGATGAAGAAGTGCTCCCCGTTCCAGCCGGCAGTGAGGGGCGCGTCTTTCTTGGCGGGCGCTGCCTGTCCCTGGTCGATGACTGCCGTAGGATCAGGTTGCACGAGAACGGTATTAACTAAATGGGCTCCGTCGGCGGTTTCTTCCGGCTGGGAAACCGGCTGAACCGTGGCTGAAACCGGTTGGACCTGCGCCGCGTTGCCGTCGGCCGCCTTGCTGGCCGCGAGCTGCTGCACCATGGTCTTCAGTTCCTCAATCGTCTTGCGTTGCTCGCTCACTTCCTTGCGCAGTTCATCGACCTCGGCCTTGCTTGCCCCAGGGGTCGAGGATGCGCCGGTTTTGTCCGCAGGTGGTTGAGTTTGAGCCAGCAAACTGGAGACGGCGAAGAACATCAGAAGGACGACATAGGTCTTCAGCGCACGCATGGTTTCCTCTCTGACAAATGAATTGCGAAACCGACAGTCATGGTTCATGACACGCAGTGCGAACCCTCGCATTGCCTGCTTGTCCCAGGCTGCTCATCACCAAAAACTTTCGCTGATCAGGAACCGATCCCAACGCAACGAGGTATGAAAAGCGGACCAGTTGCGACCGCGACGGTTTACCATAGTAACTACTGCTTAGTCAAGTACTACTTTCCGGTACTGAGTTGTGCGTTAACCGCGAAGATAATTTTCTCTATTAACTTCGATAGCTGATCAGTAACCAAACCTTACTTTCCATCGCGCAACATTGTTATCTTGTCGGCGAACAAAGAGCTCACCACTCCGTTACAAATCAGGAACAGGGAACACGCGTGGCTAAGGGTCACTAATCGGGTGTCCAGCCGAGAAACTCCCGGTGGCCTTCGAAGATTCGCTGCAACAGCGCAACGATCTTGGAAGGTCTTTGTTGAGCGCATTCGGCAGGACGACGAGTACTGCGTCCTCCCGATCCGAGAATGTCACCGATCGCTGAACGGCGGTTTGAGGTCTCGCGCTGCGCCTGCTGGGCCGTTTCCGGTTTCTCGATTACTTCAGTTGACATAACGATCTCCTGGACTTCTAGTTCAGCGGCCGCTACACGTGCGCCGGTTCTCGTTCTCTTTCTGCCGCCTTGCCAGCCGAAGCCTCGCTGAGAACGTTCGCGACGACGACTTCGCTGGCAATTCTTCTCCTGACCAACGGCTTCAATGCGAACAGCGAGAATATGGCTGCGATCGCACAGAGCACCGCCGACAGATAGAAGGGAACCGCAAAGGATCCGCCGAAATAGGCGGCCATGGCGGCAGCGCCAAAGCCAGCGAATATGGACGCCGCGCCTTTCGAGGTATAGACCATACCGTAATTGGCCGAAGCGTTCTTGGCCCCGAAAATGTCGCCGGTGGTCGCCGAGAACAACGAAAAGACTTCACCCCAGAATAGGAAGACAAGGGAGAACAAGATCACAAAGGCGACTGGATTTCCGGCGATCCGGGTGACGGCATAAATCAGAATCGCCTCGACCCCGAAGGTGACGAACATAGTGTTCTCACGCCCCAAACGATCGGAAACCGACCCCCACAGGATGCGAGATCCGGCATTACAGAGCGAGGTCAGGGTCACAGCTAAGGGGACAATGGCCAAGCCAAAGAGTCTGGCGTCGCTAACGCGAAGAGATTTTGCGATCTGCGAGAGGTTCGCGGTAGCGATCAGGCCTCCGGCGCAGGCGAAGAAGAACATAACGTAGAGGAAATAGAATTCCGGACGGCCGAGCGTTTGAAACCACGTAAAATTGACCTTCGATTGCACCACGGCTTTGCCAATTTTCTTGGTCTCCGGGCTCCATCCGGCCGGAGCCCAGCCTGCCGGAGGATGGTGGAGGATCATCGCAGCGATCAGCGCGATTACGCCCTGAGCTGCGCCCCAAACGGCCATGGCATGAGCCCATCCCATATTGTGGATGCTGTTGGCAATGGGAATTACGGTAAGAGCAGCGCCGCCACCGAAGCCTGCGGCGGTCAGCCCGACGGCAAGACCGCGGCGATCGGGAAACCACTTCACTGCGTTGGCAACCGAAGAGATGTAAATGATGCCTGCGCCAGTCCCAGCGATTACGCCGTAGTAGATGTAAAGCTCGAATGGAGATTTGGCGATCGTTCCGCCGAGGATCCATCCCACGCCGATGAAAATTGCACCCAGCGTCATCAGCTTGCGGATGCCGAACTTATCGACGAAATAGCCGGCCACCGGCATCGGCCAAGTTTCGAAAAGAATAAACGCGGAGAAAACAGCCGCGATTTTTGCGTAGGGAACGCTAGCGAAAGTTTGCTTCATGCCGGGCGTGAAAAGAGTGAAGGCGTATTGATAGTTGGAGATGAGGATCATGGCAATGATCCCGCATATTAACTGCACCCAGCGATTGCCGGTGAATCCGGGGGAGATAGTGGAGTTGCTGTGTCGTTCTTGAGCCATAACACCTCCTGGCTACTTAAGCTTTTCTCGATCGCACTCCTTGCCGGAACGGGTCCGGCTGAATGAAAAACCCGCTCCTTTGGGAAGAAGCGGGTTTGGAATTATTTAATGTCTTTCTGCAAGGGAATCACTCCCGGCACGAGCCACTTCTCCCACATTTCGTCGACTTTGCTTTGGAAAAAGTCGATGTCGTCGTTGGTGAAGTGCGCGAAGCGTCCCTGCTTAAGCAGATACTCGCGAACCGGCAGACGCTTGAACTGGCCATTGGCAATTTTCTCGGTTTTGCCATACAGCTTCAGCTTGCCGTTCTCGACTTCGTACAGGGGCCAAATGCCGGTATTGACGGCCAGTTCGCCCAGCTCGAAGGAAAGAACCGGATCGAAGTCCCAGCCCTTCGGGCAAGGATTCAAGCAGTGAATGAAAGTCGGTCCACCGATGGACAGCGCTTTGCGAACGTTGTTCATCGCTTGCAGCGGGTACGAGGTTGAGATGGTCCCCACGTACTTGCAAGTGGGATGGCCGGCCAACATCAGCCCCGCGACATTCTTTTTCCAGCGGTGATGCATGATGCGTTTCACTTTTCCCGGCGTGCTGAACGAGGTGTTAGCTCCCCACGGCGACGTTCCAGAAACCTGGATGTCGGTATTGGCGTAGGTCTCGTTGTCATAGAGCAGGATCAGCAGGTTGTAATCGGGATGGGTCATGGTGGCGGAGATTGCTCCGAGGCCCATGTCCGCGCCGCCGCCGTCACCGCAGAAGGCGATGACATTGATTGGCTCGTCTTTCATCGTGCCTTTGCGCATTTGAGCGCGCAATGCGGCCGCAACACCGAGTGCGCCCGATCCGGCGCTGCCCAGTTGGGTGTGCATCCAGGGAACGCCCCACGGAGTTGAATAGTACGAGGTGTTGGCCACGTACATGCACCCGGTGGCGCCCAGAACAATCGTTCTGGGACCAGCGGCCTTGGCCATCAGCTTCATGATTTGCGCAGACTCGCAGCCCTGACACGTGCGGTGACCGGCGGTGTAGTACTCCTCGTGCGGAACCTTCTTGACTCCTTTGAATGGTTCCAGCGTTTGGGTCGGTTTCTCATCTATGAAAGTTGTGCTCATTTTTGTCGTTTCCTTTCCGGCTCTGGGTATGCGTCACGCGACGCTTACCCCCGCAGCCCGATCCATTGAGTCAGAGGTTGCGTTTTCCCTTTGGCAGCGGCGAAGACCGACTCGGTGATCTTCTCCACATCGGGCACGGTGACTTCGCGTCCGCCAAGCCCGCAAATGAAGCCCAGCACTGGAGGTCTGGTGCTGGCGCCGGTGTACATCGCCGAACGAACTTCGGTCGCGACCACTCCACTAAGATTGGGCGACCCGAAGGAGAAGTCACGGTCGATGACTGCAATCGCCTTGAAGCGATCGAGGCACTTGGCGATCTCCGGACCAGCAAATGGCCTGAACCAGCGCAGCCGCACGAAGCCGACTTTCTTGCCTTGCTCGCGCATCTTGCGGATGGCCACGCGCACCGGAGTCGAAAGTGTTCCCATTCCCAGCAGAACGACTTCCGCGTCTTCTGTCATGTATTCCTCAAAGAACGGATTGCCGTACTTGCGGCCGAAGGTCTTCTCGAAGTCGGCGTAGACTTCGCGGATGACGTCACATGCGATCTCCGTGACTCCGAAGTTCTGCCGGCGAATCTCCATGACCCAGTCTTCGTTGGCCTGCGGGGCCACTGAAATCACGTTGTCGGGATGCAGCAGAAGATCGCCGCGGTTATAGCGAGGCAGGAACTTCTTGACCTGCTCGGCGGTTGGAATGTTCACCAACGATTGCGAGTGCGTCAGGAATGCGCCATCGCAGCTGATTGCACAAGGAACAAAGATGCGGCGGTCTTCCGCCACACGATACGCAATCAGCGCGGTGTCGAGCGCCTCCTGAGCGCTATCGACCCAATTGAGCATCCAGCCCAGGTCGCGGACGGCAAGAGCGTCGTTGTGCTCGACTCCGAATGCGCCGGGATCATCGAGCGCCCGGTTGCCGACCATGCAAACCATGGGCACGCGCAACGCAGGACTGACCGTCAGCGCTTCCATGGCATACATCCAGCCCACGCCGCTCGAACCGCAAAATACGCGGGCGCCGCAGACCGAGGCATGTTTGACGATTTCGAATTGTGAGTGCTCGCCTTCGGCCACGATGTATTCGCAATCCATTTCGCCATCGGCTACCAACTGACTGATGTATTGCATGACCGTGTCATAAGGACGAATCGGGTAAGCCGTGACTACATCCACGTTGGCCAACTTGCAGGCAATTGCAATGGCTTCGGCGCCGGTAATCAAGGCTTCCTGCTCGAGGACTTTTTTCTTTTCTTCTACAGGTGCGGTAAGTGTTGCCATTTGTCTCTCCTTGTCCGGTTCTCAGCCTTTTGCAACTTCCAGAGCTTCAGGAACCTGTTCTTCATATTGGCCGCGATAACGGAAGCCCTGCGAGCGCTTCTCGACGGGTTCGGCGGTTTTGATGGTTTTCTCCAGCCACTTCAGGTAAGCGTCGTGATTTTTGCGATACTTGGCGAACTGGCTGTCGTTGTCGGTGAACTCAGATTCATTCACCATGGTGATGCAATCTTTCACCGGGCAAACCGCTTCGCAGATGCCGCAACCGCAGCAGGCTTCGAGGTTCGCGTCATAGGTGCCTTCGGAAGTCACGTCGAAGGAAGCATCTGGGCAATTCAGCCAGCACAGCGTGCACTTAGTGCAGGTGGAGAAGTTCACCACCGGTCGCAGAGTGCGAGTCGAGTACTTTTTGAAGAGCTCATTGCGCACGGGACGGAAGCCGCCCTTTTCCTTGCTGACAGGGTCGGGATATGGACCACCTTGCGGTTGCCCTTTGATCGAAACGCCCAGCCGCATGTCTTCCCACTTGGGCAGGTCGTATTTGAAGAGATCTTCCGGATTGCCCTGTCCCGGTTTCACATCGATTGCGGTGAAACGATCGAACGCATTCTTTGCCGAGGTCAGCTTCAGGGAATTCTTCAGCTTTTCGTTGATGAACTTCTCAAGTGACTTGAAGCTGAACAGTTGAGGGAGAGCTTTGACGATTGCGCCGAGCACGCGAACGTCGGTGTGATCATCTTTGTAGACCCACATGCCGGAGAAGCTGGTGATGCCTTTCAGCACTGCCAGTTTGTAAGGATCCTCGCGGCGATGGATTGTCTTGAGCAGCGCGGGCGCGTCTTGCTGCGAGACAACAATCAACGTTGCGCCAGGTTTCAGCGCGTGATGCGCGGGCTGAAGACCGTACCAGGCCCAGGATTCCGCGCCTTTGCAAAGGGTGTCGTCGAGAACCACGGTGAGATCGACTTGCTTGGGTTCGTATTGCGCCATGCCGGCTTCTAGGGTCTGCTCGTCGCCGGCAACAATTGCGAAACTTTTTGCCGGAATGCCGTTGCGCTCGGGAGCATCGCCGTACCGGCCGAACGAGATGCCGAGTTTTCCTTCGTTATGCGCGGCGAGAACGATGTCGCGCGTGATATTTTTCGCCAGAGTCTTTTGAAAGACCCCACGGTAGATGACTTCAACCGCGAATAACTGGCCCATGTGGCAACCTCCGTTTTCTTGAAACTTTTCGTTACGGCCCTTTGCAAGTGCGCAGTTTTAGTCCGGCGCGTGCAAGGCGCGCGCCGGCGCGCTTGATAATGACCAAGCCAGGCCAACGTATGGGCAGTAGTGGTCTGCGTGCCACAAGGCGCTGGTCCGTTGACCAGACCATTAAAAGCCGAGGCAAGTACTTGCGCAGTGATGGCGCGCACAGATGAGAGTGAGGTGCGACCGAAGGCTTTGGATTCTGAGCTGGTTAAATGTGAATCCAACCCAAACAAATGAGCGTGAGCGAACCGATGCCCACGATCATCCAAAGAGCGAGTCCCTGCAGCAGTGGACGGAATCCGACGCTCTGCAGGGTTTGCTTGTTGAGGCCGGTTCCGATTAGAAATAGCGTCGCCGTGAGTCCGATTTTGCCGAGGTGATTCAGCGCCATGAAAGCGCTACCGAACACCGGTAGAAGCGTGTTCAGCACGGTAGCGAAACAGAAAAACAAGATAAACCAGGGCCAATGGATGCGGGCTTTCGATTTCAGGGTGAGAGCAGTAACGAAAGATAACGGAACGATCCAGAGCGCGCGAGCTAGTTTGATTGTGGTCGCAATCGCCAATGCCGAAGAACCGTACTTAGCGGCCGCGCCCACCACGGAACTGGTATCGTGAATGGCCAGCGCTGACCAGAGGCCGAACTGCGCCTGGCTGAGGTGCAACAGATATCCGATCGCGGGGAAAAGAAACAGCGCGACAGAATTAAGAATGAACACCGTTCCGAGCGCGACCGCCATTTCTTCTTCGTTGGCTTCCGCAATGGGGCCGACCGCCGCGATGGCGCTTCCACCGCAAATTGCGGTGCCCGCGCTGATGAGAAACGCAGCTTTTGTCCCGACGCTGATGAGATAGCCGAGTCCAAGTCCAAGCAACATGGCAACGGTGATGCTAGCCGCCGTGTAGACAAACCCAGAGCGCCCGGCGTGAACCACTTCATGCAGATTCATGCCAAAGCCCAGAGCTACAACTGACGCTTGCAGTAAGAATTTCGAAAGGCGCTTGCTCTCGACATGAAAGGGATGAGGCAAAGTGAAGCCATAAATAAGTCCTCCCAAGAGTGCGAAGGGTGGAGAGATCAAGCCGCTGGCGCAGAGAATCAATGCCACAAAAAATATGTTTTTGCTCATTCTGCGCAGTGTGGCGGAGGGACAGGGCCGGCGTCCAAGCAGTAATTGTCATTAGAGATTAATTCCGCTTATCGGGTGGAAACGCTTGCTGGGTGAGGCTTTCCGAGATCCGCGAGCAAGTGTGCGCGTTCCAGAGTGAAGGCGCGCAGCGCGCCGGCCGGCCCTATCAGCTGGGGTCCGGTGCGGGAAACCAGCGTGAAGTGACGCGTAATGCGCAGGGCGCTGACCTCGACTATTCTCAGCGTGCCTAATTCCAACTCTTTCAAGATTGCCCAGCGGGAAACGATTCCGACGCCGAGACCGGCTTCGACGGCAGACTTGATGGCTTCGGTGGAATCGAGGTCGATCACTTTCTCGAACAACTTCAGTTTGAAGCCGGCGCGTTCGAGTGCGGTCTCAACCACGTAGCGGGAGCCGGACCCTTGTTCACGCATAAGCAAGTTAAGCGCGAGGAATTGGGTGCGCGACAAATGATCGGCCTCGAAATTTCGCGCGCCAATCACAACCAGTTCGTCTTGCATGAAAGGTTCCGTGTGTACCCCGCGCTGGCGCGCCGGACCCTCGATAAGGCCGACCTCGACTTTGTTATCAAGCAAGAGGTGCACAATTTCCTCGGTGTTGCCACTATGCAGGGAGAACTGTACGCGAGGATGCTGATCGAGAAAGGCAACAAGCAGCCGGGGAAGCACATATTGCGCGATGGTTGTGGAGACGCCAAGCGACAATTCGCCGGAGATCTTGCCGTCGTGGGTGCCGAGTTCACGTTCGGCTTCGGCGGCAAGCGCCGCGAGTTTGTTGGCGTAGTCGAGAAGGGTCATGCCTTGTTGGGTTAGGGAGATGCGGCTGGCAGAGCGGTCGAAAAGGCGAGCGCCAAGTTCGTTCTCGAGGGCCTTGATCTGTAACGTTACCGCAGGCTGGGTCAAGAAAAGATGTTCGGCAGCCTTGCGAAAATTAAGATGTTGGGCGACGGCACGAAACACTTTAAGCCGAAAATTCTCCAACTGTGCCATGGCATGATTATGCACAGAAATGTGCGAAGTGCACGTCGAGGCCGGGAAAAGTTATTACCTGCCGAATTTCAGTCAGTTCGTACATCCGGGTTATTCTTCCGGAGGTTGCTGCAAAACCGACGCGGCGTTTAGCCCGCTGGCGATTTCCGGAAGAATTCCCATCTGGACGTAAATTGGGTGAACCAGTTTGCGCAGGGCTGGTAACTGCGAGGCGAAAATCAACGCGCCTGCGATGCAGATCGCTCCACCCGCCATCAGCGTATACGGCGCGCCGATGCGAGCCGCGACGGCGCCAGCGATCAAACTGCCAAATGGAGCGACGCCCTGAAACGAGATCGCGTAAAAACTCATTACACGGCCTCGTTTCTCATCCTCCGCAATGGTTTGAAGGACAGTATTGCTTGAGGCCATCTGCTGCATGAAGCAGAAGCCGGTCACGATTAGTAATAGCAGCGACAGCCAAAGCTGATGCGACGCGGAGAAAGCGATGAGCGATGCGCCAAAGCCGGCCGCAGTAATGGCGAGCAGGCGGCCAAGGCCGAGTACGGTGCGTCGCGCCGCGAGAGTCACGGCGCCAATCAGCGCGCCAACACCGACTGCGCCCATCAGAAAACCGAACGTATGCGCACCGCCACGCAGGATGCTGCCGGCGAAAATCGGCATCAAGGCCGTGTAAGGCATGCCGACCAGGCTCACCAGCGAAAGTAGCAACAGGATCGACCAAATCGGCTGAAAGCCGCGGACATAATCCCAGCCTTCGCGCAATTCGGAGAGCACGCTGGCATGGGGTTTCGGTTTCCACGGCACGAGCGACATGGCGAGCAGGGAAGCGATCACCGCCATGTAGCTGATTCCATCGAGCAGGAAGCAGTAGCCTTCCCCGACGGCGGCAATCAACAGGCCGGCGACGGAAGGACCGATGAGGCGCGCGGCATTCACCAATGACGAATTCAGCGCGATCGCATTCGGCAGGTCTTCGCGGGTCTCCACCATCTCAAAGACGAAGGCCTGCCGCGCTGGCATGTCAAAAGCGTTGACTGCGCCTTGAAAGAGATTTAATAAGATGATGTGCACAACGGTGATTACGCCGGTGAGAGCTAAGCCAGCGAGCGCGAAGGATTGGAACATCGATAAGATTTGCGTGACGAGTAAAACGCGATGCCGGTTCAGGCGATCGACCCAGACGCCGGCAATGGGGCCGAGGAAGAGAATCGGGATCTGGCTGGAGAAGCTGACCAGGCCAAGCAGGAAAGCGGAATGAGTCAGCCGATAGACCAGCCAGCCCGTGGCTACGCGGGTCATCCAGGTGCCGATGAGCGAAATGCCCTGGCCACCGTAGAAGAGGCGGTAATTGCGGTGCTGCAGCGCCCGCGCAATCCGCCGGAAATTCATTCCTCTTCCTGGGCGCCGACTTGTCGTTTGGTCTGGCACTATCTACATCAGTTTAATGGCTGGGGAGTTGGAACTCAGGGAGTCGGATGAAGGGCGTGCTGCGCTGAATCTAACCGATGATTACATCGTGAATCACTGGGCAAGAAGGCCATGGCGCCCACTCTCGCGGGCGCCACTTTATTAGTATTAGTAATTGGTCCTTACCGCGAATACGACGTAATCGACTGCAGCGCGTTTCCGTTGGCATCGGCGAACGGAGAGTGCGGAGCCTCGGTTACACACCCGGTCTTCGAGTTCACGCCGAGCAGCGCGATGTAGGAATTCTGCGAGCCGGACAGAAAACCTTCGGAGATATAAATTCCTCCGCCCGATCCGCTATTGGCAACAACCGCCGACTGGGAAGCGTAGCTCCACTCCGTGTTATAACCCTTCAGATCGAGCAGGCAGTTATTCGGATAGGTAATGACTCCGGTGGTGGAATCGAAGGCCACGGTGGTTTCTTGCCCGCTGCCCGTGTCTACGGAGTAGATAAATTGGTTATTGGGACTAAGCGAGATGCCGTTCGTCTGCAATCCTTCTCCTAGACTGCCGGTTCCTCCATACGTCGTCGTCGGCGCCAGTACCCCGTTCGAGCCGATACCGGCCACATCGAATTGCGTCGTATTGAACGGCGAGAAGTCACCGAAAATTGCCCACTTTCCGTTGGAAGAGATAGCAACGCTTCCGGCGTATGCACCTTGGCCAACGCCGCGTCCGGCGATCAGTTCCTGGCTCACGAGCGCGATGCTGCCACCGCCAATGGCGTACGATCCGACCGAGCCGTCCCCGTAGGCCACCACCAGATATTTTCCATTCGGTGTGACGGCCATGCCGTCAATGATTCCATCCCCGAGCCCATAGGTGTCCGGGTACGAGCTCGCATAAGCCAGCGTGCAGCCCGGAGTAATCTGCCAGACGTCAATGTCGGGTGAAATAGTCGAGCCGTTGCCGGTGTTATTGGCATAGAGATATCCGTTCGATACCGTGATCCCGATTCCGAAGTACTGGCCCGAGCCACCACTGGGCGACGAATAGGTATTAACGAGTTGCAAGTAGGGCTTGGCATCGATCACCTTCATGGCGGATATATTGCTCGAGTAACCGTTGCCCACAAAGACGCAGGTGTTCTTGCCATCCTGCGCAATCGATTGAGTGACGGAAGAAAAACGACCGCCGCCGAGACCCTCCCCACCGGTTTCGACCGCGGTCACGTTAATCAACGAAGCGCCGGAAACCTCAAAAACGGAAACTGTATTGGTCGGATAGCCGTCGTTGTTGCCGACGACATAATCCTGTGCCGCCGAGTTACTTGTGATGACAAGCAGGGAGAGACTGAGCAAGGTTGCCGCTAACATGGTGTTGCAAAAGCGAATCATTCCGTTCTGTCCTTTCTAGACTGAAGAGGCTGGGATTGGTATGAAGTTCACTGCTGTGACAGACATGCTAGCAACAGTGGCGGGGAAGTTTATAGAGACTTTTGGCCTTGTGGAGGAAACGGAGCGTTGTGAAAGCCGAACAGTTGTGCGAACGATCGAGTGAGCCCGAATGTGGTGCCCGGGACCGGAATTGAACCGGTACGTCCCTTTCGGAACTCGGGATTTTAAGTCCCGTGCGTCTGCCAGTTTCGCCACCCGGGCGTCAGGCGTCGATTTGATTGTAAACAATTCGCGGAGGGGGTCGACATGATGGCGCATTTTCAATGTGAGCCCACGAATACGCTCGTCGAATTCTTCTTCTGCTCTTCCAACGGGCTCTGGGGCACCCGCCCGGGAAAAATGGGCCGAAAGTCTCTTTTTTCTGGAGTCTTTCTGATGCTAGGATGCCTGCCAATCGAGTGAGGCCAATTCTAAGTCATAAGCGGGAAATCATGTCTTGTCTTGGTCGCTTGGGTGGTCCCAGTAGTCAGCCGTCCATTCACACGATGCAGTTAAATCCGGAGGGTGAAGGAAAATTATGACGTGCATTTCGAGAACACTGGCAGCGGTAACACTAATCGGCTTACTTGTCGCGGTTGGTGCAGGCAGCGCGTTTGCGGCTACTCATTATTATGTAGTCGGCAACAATAATGCCTTTCCCACAAACAGTCTTTCCATCTACGAAGTTTCGGGCACTGCGCTCGTCAGTGTGAGCACGGTCAACACCGGAGGAGAAGGCGCCGGTGGAGGATACTTCGGCCAGGTGAGGCAATCAATCACTCGGGACGGGTCCAGCACTTGCGTGTTCGCGGGTGACGAGGATTCGGGCGACGTCGCTGCGTTAAAGGTCATTAGCAGTAAACCCTATCTTGCTCTGGTAAGCGATTATTTCTCTCCCGATGGCGATGCCGGCAGCTCTGACGGAATCGGAATCACGGTTTCCGGTAGTTATCTCTATGCGAATTACACCGGCAATGGTGCTAACATCGCGCCCAGCATCGGCGTCTGGCAGATCGGCTCAGGATGCACACTGACCTTTGTGACGCACATAACGGGTACGACCGGACTTAACGGCGGGGAGATCGACGGAATGGCCGCGACCCCCAACGGAAAATATCTGGTCGTCGCCTACGGCGATGGCTCGGTGGGATCCTATGCGATTGGCGGCGGCAACATCTCCTTAATTAACCAGGAGACCATTTCAGGAAGCGGGGTGGGAGCTGGGGCCTCTGCGGGAAGCGTCGCGATCTCGTCCAATGGGCAGTGGGCGATTTTCGGCGATTTCTCGCTCTCCAACAATACTCAACTCGACGTGGCAAATATCGGCTCGAACGGAGCACTGGCGCCTACGACGACCTACGGTGGCACGGGCAGCCTTGGAGACGGGATCGACTCCAACGGCATTGCGCTCAGCCCGGACAACCGCTTCATCTACGTTGCCGATAGTTACTCCGGGCAGGAAACCACGGTTGCCTTCGACGCAACGACCGGAGTCATCACGTACCCCAACCCTTGTCTTACCAGCCTGCATGGATACAACACGAACTGGACGTATGTCTCGCAGGTAGCCACGGCAGCAAATTCCGGTTCAGGTGGGGGGCTGTATATGTCCGAAGGATTTCTCAGCACTGGATCGACGGACTCCTACATTGCATTGCTGCAGGTGGACTCGACGACAGGCTGCGCGGTCGAGGCGCCCCACTCTCCGTTTATCGATCCCAACGGCGATGCCTTGGAGTCGATCACATCCTATTCTCACTGAGCTGGATCGTCTCTAAGTTTGGGCGCGGCGTAAGCCGCGCCCATTTTGTTAGCGAACTTCTGTTAGCCCGCATCCCCTTCGGCTCACTGCTTGATGGTGAAAGTCAGTGGGTTCGAGAGCCCACCGCCCGGCTGCGGATTGCCTACCGTTACTTGGGCAGTCCCGGGCGATTGCACATCGGAGGCAAGAATTGCGACCTTTAGCTTTTGCGGACCCAAGTAGGTTGTCTGGCGGGCGTTGCCATTCCAATAGGCCTGTGCGGTCGAGGCAAAGCCGCTGCCTTCGATAGTTAAAGTGAACGCCTGGCTACCGGCTTTGATACTGCTGGGAATGAGTTCAGTTAGATTCGGGACCGGATTGTCGATCGTGAATTGGATAGCATTCGACGTACCTCCGCCAGGAGCGGGATTGAACACAGTTACTGGAATCGTACCTGCTGCACTAATATCGCGGGCTGAAACCAGCGCTGTCAACTTGGTATTACTAACGTAGGTTGTCGATAATTGCGCCCCGTTCCACTCCACTTTGGAATTGGTCACGAAGTTCGATCCCATCACAGTTAACGTGAATGCAGGTCCGCCGGCGATTGCGCTATCCGGGTCGATGGATTGCATCGATGGGACGGGATTATTGACAGTGAAAATCAGAGCGCTGGACGTTCCCCCGCCGGGTGGAGGATTCACGGCGGTGACTTTGAACCGTCCAGGTTGAGCAATGTCGGAAGCGAGGATCGTGGCCTGCACTTCAGTAGAGCTAACGAAAGTCGTGCTCCGCGGAGAACCGTTCCATTCCACGGTCGTGTCAGGAACAAAGTTGGAGCCATTCACTGTAAGGGTGAAGCCGGGTCCGCCCGCGTCCGTGTTGTTGGGCAACAGCGAAGTGAGGTGGGGCCGCGAATTTAAAGCCTGAAAAACATATCCGAGGCCTTGGGCACCGCTACCGTTCATATGAAAGGGAGCGCCTGCGATGCCAGCGTTGCCGCCAATCGCAATCGAGTGACCGAAGGCATCGCCGGCAGCGCCGTCCTGTGAAAACAGCTGAGTGGTTTGGTTCATGTTTTTCCATCCGCTAGGTGGTTGGACAAAAACCAGGACCTGGCCTTGATTCTGATTTTGACCAACTCCCGCGGCGACCGCGCCGCCAACGACGATGTTGGTGCTGATGGCGACGGAAGAGCCCAGTAAAAGCTCTGTGGTGGTAACGGAGGGCGTGAGCTCCGCGGTTTGAGTCATGTTCGCCCACCCGTTCGGTGGTTGCACAAAGACGTAGACGGCTCCAGAGAAGTCGCTGGGAGCGCCGACCACGATGGTATTGTTTGTCATGTCGATCGCACTGCCAAAGTAGTCATCGATGGCGGCATCGGTGGCGGTGAGTTTGGCGGTTTGGGTCATATCGCTCCAGCCGTTATTGCCCTCAACGAAGACGTAAGCGGCGCCTGCACTGGGGTAGCCGTCCACAGTTGCTTCGGAAGCTCCGGCAGCAACCGTACTGCCATTAATGTTGACGGCGACGCCAAGAATGTCGCCTGAGGCCCCGTCGGACGCCGTCAACTTGGCGGTCTGCGTCATGTTCGTCCAGCCATTCGCAGGCTGCACAAATACGTAAGCTGCGCCCTGCTCGTAATTGCTTCCCACGCTCGCGTAGGGGGCCCCAGCGGCGATAGTGTTGTTGCTGATGGAGACGGAATTTCCGAGGTTGTCACCGACGTAGCCATCTGAGGCGGCTAGTTCGGCCGTTTCGGTCATGTTCGTCCAGCCTTGCGCCGGCTCGACGAAAACATAAGCCGAGCCCTGGCGCAGATTCCCGCCAATGGTTGTGCCCGGCGCGCCAACAACAATCGTGTTGCCGTCAATCGCGACCGAGTTGCCGAAGTAGGCATCGGCGACGCCGTCAGACGCGGTGAGTTCAGCCGTTTCGGTCATATTGGCCCAGCCGCTGCCAGCTTCCACAAACACGTAAGCCGCACCCTGCTCGACATTTGAACCGACGGTGTGAAACGGCGCGCCGACGACCACCACGTTGTTGCCGGCTGCCACGGACCAGCCAAACTCGTCTGAGTTCCCACCATCGGAAGCAGAGACTTCGGCGACCTGGACCCAAGGGTCGATCACTATTGGATAGCGAGCCGTCCGATCGTCGACATGGATGCGCAGCCGATTGCCTCGTAAGTCCAGCCATGCGCGGAGTTCGCGATTATCGGCATCGCTTGCGGAAAGCCCGGCGTAGCTAAGGTACCGTTTGCCGTCGTTGCTGATCAAAGAGAGCGACTTGGCGTCCGCCACCGCGGCTTTAAGATTCCCGCTCAAGGTCAATTCGATAGCGAGCGGCCCGCGATTGGATTTGCCGAGCCGCTGGGTGAGAGTGAAACCTTGCTCCAGACCCAGTGGCCCGTTCAAATACCACTCGGTTAAATCTCCCCGGCTGTATTGAATTCGATTGGCGTCGGCTTCTGGCGTGGCGGCAGCAGCGGCCTTGAGAATATCACCGCGTCCGTAAGCCGAAACATGCATTCCCCAAGTTGCCGCGTGGGAATGAATGGTCACGCCATCGCCGGTAAAGTCTGTTGACAAGTCATGTTGCGGATTTTCAGCGCGAAAATGATCGGCAAGGCGGATGGCGTCATAGCCCGAGATGCGATTTCCGAGTGTGGCAGAAATATTGGATTGAGCGGCCGAGGGTAAATCCGTGAGTTTAGACGGCCTCAGCTGAGCGGAAGCGGCTGGGTACAGAACTATGTACAGTAAGAGAACAAACCACTGGCGATGAATATTCACAGCGACCCCGATACAAACGAATTTGACAAGCGTTCCCCGACGGTCTCGTAGACGGTTTGAAAACTGTAAGGCCTGACTGAAAGCTGGAAGCAGCGCGAAAAGTGAAATCATTTTCACCTGCCGTCCGTCTGTGCGTCAAGCCACCAAAGTGTGGGGTTGCCCCCACCAAACGGTCGATTTGGAGCCACATTTGTACCGTGTACCTTGGCCCAAAGCAAACCTGTCCCCATGATCGTGTCATAGTTCGTAACCGTAGTTCTGTGCACTAGGACACCCAACGCTGGCCGGGCTGTGGAAATCTCGAGTCTCAGGGAGCACGGCCAGTTCACCGCAGAAAGCTTGTTACAATCAGACTGCGAGTGGGAAGCGAGGAGAAATAAGGAGCAATGAAGATTCTGATTGCGGGAGGAGCAGGGTACATCGGCTCCGTTCTGGGGCCGAAACTGCTGGAACGCGGCTATGAAGTCGATGTGGTGGACCTGTTCTGGTTCGGGAATCATCTGCCGAGAGAAATTGGCGTCATTCACAAGGACATCTTCGATTTGGGCATTCCTGACCTTGAGAAATATGAGCAGGTACTGTTTTTGGCCGGACTCAGTAACGATCCCATGGCGGAGTATGCACCGGGCGAGAACTTTACTTTCAATGCTGCCGCACCTGCCTATCTCGCCTATGTCGCGCAAAAAGCGAAGGTGAAAAGATACATCTACGCGAATTCATGCACCGTCTACGGATATACCGATAACGAGTTGTTCGATGAGACGCGGCCAGCGTCGTCCAAACATGCTTATGGAATATCCAAGTTGCAGGGCGAACAGGCGGTAATGAATTTGAGGACCGATCACTTGTCGGTTATCTCGCTGCGCATGGGAACGGTCTGCGGCTACAGCCCGCGTATGAGGCTCGATCTCGTGATTAATACGATGTTCAAAGACGCCATGCGCAATGGTGAGATCACGGTGAATAATCCGGCGATTTGGCGGCCGATTATCAGTACGGAAGATGCCGTGAATGCTTATGTGCGGGCGATTGAGGCGAGCGAGAGAATCTCCGGCATATTTAATGTTGCTTCGGGAAATTACACGGTGGGTGAAGTTGGAGACCTGGTTAAAAATACAATCGAGGAGCAATTGGCGATCAAAGTATCGCTACAGATTCTGGATAAGAAGGATTATCGCAATTACAAAGTCAGCATTCAGAACGCGGAAAATATCTTGAGTTTTCATCCTCATCACGACGTGAAACGCATCGTGAAAAATCTCATTGAAAACATGGACAACTTCAAAGACTGGGACAATCCACAGTATTACAACATCGAAACCCTGAAGCTGATCAAGGCAGGCAAGATGCGCGGGGCAGCCGAGGTGGCGCGATGAAAGTTCTACTATTCGGCGCCAACGGGCAGTTAGGAAGCGATCTCAATAAGATATTTCGCGCGGCGGGAGACAACGTGGTCGCCCTCACGCACGCTCAGGTGGACGTGTGCGATGAGGCGAAAGTTGGCGAATTGCTTGCCGCCGAGAAGCCGGAAGTCGTGCTCAACACCGCGGCATTTCACAAAGTGGAAGAGTGTGAGAAGAAGCCGGAGTTGGCGTTTCAGGTAAATGCCAGCGCGCCGATGCGGCTCGCGGTGGCGTGCCAGAAGTCGGGCGCGGTGCTGGTGCACTTCAGTACCGATTATGCCTTTGGCGGATACGCGCACGACAAGCCGTTCGAAGAGGCGGACCGTCCAGCGCCGCTGAATGTCTACGGCGTTTCGAAGGTCGCGGGCGAGGAACTTATCGCTTACAACACCGATCGCTATTTTGTGCTGCGGGTGTGCGGGCTCTACGGCATTGCGGGCAGCAGCGGCAAGGGCGGAAACTTTGTCGAAAATATGCTGAAGAAGGCATTGGCGGGCGATCCTATCAAAGTTGTTGATGATCAGGTTCTAACACCGACGTACACGGTCGACCTTGCCGAAGCCGTTCGCAAGTTGGTGCTGAGCGGGAACTTCGGTCTGTATCACTTGAGTTCCGAAGGGCAGTGCTCGTGGTACGAGTTCACGCGGCAGATTTTCGAGTTCGCGGGAGTGAAGGCGAATCTGTCGGCGTGCAAGACGTCGGACTTCTACAGTCCGGTCAAGCGGCCGGCGTATTCAGTCTTGAGCAAGGCGAAGCTGCGGAGTGTGGGGTTGTCGATTCCGTCATGGCAAGATGCGCTGCCAAGATATTTGAAGGAGCGGGAGCGGAAGAACGTTGGGGTGACTGCGTAGGCGATGTAGGCGCGAGCGTTTCGCCCGTGCAGGCGGAGCGCAGCGGCGCGGAGAATGTCAATTAATTATTTCCCGCGCGCACGAGCCTGCGTCGTTGATTCATGCCCCTAAATCCGGAACGCAGCCCATTTCGAGATGGGTGGGCGTCGTTGCGATGTAGCCAGCACCCCTGAGTTATAGATTATCTGAGTCTATGGTCACTTGGTGACCGTGACCTCGTAAAAGGTTCCGTCACGGTTGTCGCCCCCGGTTGGGGTCGTCCCCCAGAGATTCCCTGCTTGGTCGATACTTAGCCCCGTGTTTGGTTTCTGGCCGTCGCTAGGTCTGCCGTTCAAGCCCTGAAAACTGTGGAGAACCGTCTCCTGCCAGCCATTTTCCGATGGGCTGAGGTAGAAAACGGTGCCCAGTTTATTGGCGCCGCCCGCGTAGGTTGTTCCCCAAAGGTTGCCGAAGGAGTCGAACACCAGCGATCCATTGGGATTTGCCCCGTCCGAGGAGCCGCTGAAGAAATAGAGGATCGAGAACTGTCCTTGGGAAATCTCGTAGATCTCGCCGGGGAAGAAACTAAGGTTTCCAAAGAAAGCGCCGTATAGATTCCCCTGAGCGTCCAACGTGAGTCCGCCGGCTGGTTGACCTGCGCCCGTGCCCTCGAAGGTATAGATAATGTTTTCGCTCCAAGTACCGTCTCCATTCGGAGTCAACTGAAACACCGTGCCGCAGTTGCAGACCGGATCGCCGCCGTATTGGGTCACGCCGTAGTAAGTGCCTGTCATCGGATCAAAAGTTAAGCCGCCAACTGGCTGCGCGCCATCTGGAGGTCCAGAGAAGGCGTGAATCAGGCTTTCCGACCAAACACCTTGGTTATTGGTTAGCTCGAAGATCACACCACATGTCGAAAGATCGATGACGTTGTCGCACGAATATGGTCCTCCGCCGTAAGTCACACCCCAGATGTCGCCAGAGGCATCTAGGGTCACAGGAGATTCGGTGATAGGCGCCCCTGAAGGGAAACTCCCTGCCCAGACCAGTCCGTCATTGCCAGTGAAATCATAAAGGTCCTTTTCGACCCATTTGAAGCCGGTCTTCACCCCGAAGACTCGGCCGAATGCGTGGCGTGCGTTGACATCCTCTCCGTAGAGGTTGCCACTTGAATCGACTGCCAATGCCGCGTTGCTTGCGCAGCAACCCGTCTCCGGGCTGACACCGGAAGTTTGCGCCTGGTAAAGATAACCATTGCCAGCCGCTGCGCTCCCGTAACCTCTGGCTCCCACAATGGTTACCGCCGAGATTGGCGCCCCCCCGTTACGCCCACTCGTCCCGAGAGCCACTCTATAGGTATAGGTCTGCGCGCAGGTACAAACGCTCAGTAGAAGCACTGCGGCGAATTGCGGAATCAGGGTCATAATTCAGCCTCAGGGCTGGAATCTTACCATTTGGGAGAGGATTTGAAGAGAGACTTTCGGCCGACGCTACGATGTGGGCGCGAGCGTCCCGCCCGTGCCAAGGTTCAACGTTTGGGTTCCAACTCCAACCGATGTACGGCCGTACTCTTTGTCGCTTCCGCCGAGAACGGCCACGGGAATGTGAAACCCTGATACCACGCATTCCATTGATCCATGTAATACGGGCTTAAGAAGTTTCCAGCCTCGCCCGTCACCAAATTGAACGTTGATTGATCCAGATTGGCGAGATCGACGGTCATTCTTTCGGACGGCCCGTGAGCTTGCGCGACGGCTTTGACAGTAAACGGGCTTCCGGATTGCTGACGAACTCCCGGACCGGTCCAGCGACACAGTAGTGGAATGCTGCCAAGCACAGGGTTTTGAATTTTGAGCGAATTGAATTTTCCCCATATCCAGGAATTTAGATCCTGAGGTGCAGCCGGATCGTTCACGGCACTTTCGACCGCAGCGGTCAGCAACTCGTCATAATCGGCGAATTTTTCCGGCAACCATCGTTTCGGCTGGTGCTGAACAACGTTCTCCAGCCAGACGGTTTCCATCATCCACTGGTAACTTTTCCAGTTGAGCGTAGCTTCCTCCTGTTTGGGATCTTGGGGCGCCGCTCCCAGCTTCGGTTCGAGCAGCAGGCGCTTCAATTCCACGCGCGAACGAACGGCGATGGTCGGCGCGGGCGAGTCGGCTGTCATTCGGCCATCCCATTCACGAAGAATTTCGGCTGCGGCCTTGGCACGGGTGGAAGGCTTGCTCGCATGGTCAACTGCATAAACAAATTTGTCGGCAAAAAGGCGGTCGAGTTCAGAATAAACATCAGTTTGCAGCGCAAGCATGTCGGCGGCGGAGAATTTTCGTCCAGAATCCAGTGCGCGATAAATGCGCTCCGTCCGCCACGGGGCTTCCCACTCCGTGCTCATTGAATACGGGTACTTTTTGGGAGCAATGCGACCATTGGCGGTTGCAATGATCCCAGACGGCGGGTTGTAGACATTGGGAAGTTTGTCGAAGGGAATGTAACCGGTCCATTCGTGGGCGTTGTCGCTGCCATTTTCGGGCAAGCTGCCGTCACCCGAAGCTCGAATAGGAATTTTGCCGGTCGCGTGAAATCCGATGTTGCCATCGACATCGGCATAGACCACGTTTTGACCCGGGGCGTCGAACTGCGCGAAAGCCTGCTGAAAATCTGCCCAGTTCTGCGCCGAATCGACCGCAAAGAACGGGCTGCGAATGCCGTCGTACAAAGTCCATCGCAGCGCCAGCTTGCGCGTTTCGCCGGGAAGGAGATCGGTGACAATCGGGCCGTGACGCGTCGTGTGAACATCGATTACAACATCCGGTTTGCCTTTGACGTGGATGATTTCCCGGCGATGTTCAAGAGTTTTCCAACCGCCGGGTGTGAGGTATTGGCCAGCGGAGTTGAAGGTTTCGATGTAAACATCCATGACCGTTCCCATCCCGTTGGTAAATCCCCAGGCGACGCGCTGGTTGTGGCCGACAATCACATAGGGATAACCGGGTAAGGTCACGCCGGCAACGTCGAAATTTTGGCGAGCACAGCGAAGATGGGCTTCATACCAGAGGTTGGGCATCTGGTATCCGAGATGCATGTCATTCGAGAGCAGCGGCTTGCCGGAGACCGTATGTGCGCCGGAGACCACCCAATTGTTTGAGCCGAGCACCAGCGGGGGGTCGTCGAAAAATGCCCGGTTTTCGAAAGGCGGGAGAGACCGCTCTCGCGGATTTGTCAGGCCCGTGACTGCGCTGCCCGTGTCAGAGTCGTCGTCATCATCGTCCTCCTCATCCTGATCCGGCTTGGTGTGATCAACGGTTTGCCGTGATACCGTCGGAGGCCGATCGCGCCAGGAAGAATTTACAAAGAGATCGGCAGTCAGCTCCGGCCCCAGCTTGGCCAGAATTCTTTCGCGAACCAAGGCATGGCGCGGACTGGTGCTGAGATTCTGCACCATGTAAGCCCCCATCAGCGTGGAATCTTCGATCGTCCAAGGTCGGGGAGCATAACGCAGAACGCGAAACTCAAGCGGCAGGCGGTCGCGATGCGAGGAGATGAATGCATTCACTCCGCGGGCATAGGCCTGAAAGCGCGAACGTTCCTCTGGGGTTAGCATTTCGGCGATTTTTCTCGCGGCCAGCCGTAGCCCCATGATCCTTTGTTGACGGTCGTGCTCGATCTGGCTTTCCCCGACGACTTCGGCAAGTTCTCCGGCGGCGTAGCGGCGGCTTGCGTCCATTTGAAAAAGGCGGTCCTGAGCAGTGACGTACCCTTGTGCGAAGAACAGGTCATCCAGATTGGCGGCTTCGATCGTAGGGATACCGTGATTATCGCGCACGACCGGGACCGGCGTTGTGAGTCCGGAAAAGCTGACGTTGCCATCCAATTGTGGAAGAGCAGAGCGGGCGATGGAATGGAGCCAGAGGCCGCTACCACACAACGCTACCAGCAGGACGAGCGGCGCGAGCAGCCAGAGGCGCTGTAAGCGCTTTTTCGGGCGGGAGTGAATCGAGGGAACTGTCGACATGCAAATCTTGATTCTAGGTCGTGATTCTGTGGGAAAACAAACTCAGCCGAATTGTGAACCACATAGTGCACAGGGGCATACAGAGAATTCTGTGGACCTCTGTGCCCTTTCTCTCCCCCGATTGGCGGATTGGGCGGAGCCCAAGTATGATTTTCCCGAGGCATGCTGCAGAAACGCATCGACGACCAGCCGACGATCTCGCGGGAGATGACGCGCGAGGCTCAGGAAATCCTGCATCAGCATCTCAAGCGCGTGGGGCTGAAACACACTGAGCAGCGCGATACGATTCTGCAGACATTCCTCGAGACCCGCGAGCATCTTTCGGTGAACGAATTACACCGGCTGGTTCAGAAAAAAGACGCCCGCATTGGCTTTACGACGGTCTATCGGACGCTGAAACTGTTGGCCGAATGCGGCCTGGCCAGCGAAGTGGCATTTCATGACGGAATCGCGCGCTACGAACACCAGTACAACCGCCGCGGCCATCATCACATGGTGTGCACCTCCTGCGGCAGTTCGGTGGAATTTTTTTCCAAGGAAGTAGACCGTCTGGAGCATGAGATCGGCCGCAAATTCAACTTCCAGACGACCCGCCATACTTTTCAAATTTACGGCTTGTGCGAGGATTGCCGGCGGAAGGAAGATTCGCGGCGAATCCGCTAGACATGTCGATTTCTTGTCCGCAATGCCGCGCCGAAATGCCCGATGCTGCTGCGTTTTGTCCACGATGCGGCCGCCGGATGATCGCAGCCCCAGCCACCATGGGCCCGACTGGATTCCTGAAAGACAACATAGCCGGGGCCCTGGCCTACATTACATTCATTCCGGCGATCGTCTTCCTGCTGAAAAAGCCTTTTAAGGCGAATCCCTTCATTCGCTTTCATTCCTGGCAGTCGATTTTCCTTGCGATCGCCGCGGTGGTGGTCGGGCTTGTACTCAGAATCGTTTTTTCATTCCTCGGATTCATCCCGCATATTGGCTATCTGGTGGCTTGGCTGATAGGAATGGTTACCTTCGTGGGCTGGTGGATTCTCTGGCTGGTGGCGCTGATTAAGGCTTTCCAGGGGGAATTCTTCCGGCTACCGATTGTTGGACATTTCGCAGAAAAAGTGTAGTCTTGTGCGCAGCAAGTGCACGCGTAGTTCGCAAAGTCAAGATAGCGAATCGCTGCTGGTGAGGTGAGAACCGGCAGTCTGGAGGATGCTATGGCTTTTTGCAGCTCGTGTGGAGCACAAATACCGGCCGGAGCCACCTCATGCCCGGCTTGCGCCCATGCCGGGGCCGCTCCGGCAGGCGGCGCCGTCGCAGTGAGCCCTTCCAGCGGACTGACCGATAACGTCGCCGGCATGTTAGCTTACGTCACCATCATCCCGGCGATCATCTTTCTGGTCATGGAACCTTACAACCGCAGCAAGTTCATTCGTTCCAGTGCATTTTCTTCGCCGTGGCGTGGACGGCGTTGTGGATCGTATTGAATATCATCGTCCATATCCCAATTTTTGGCTGGCTGACGATCCTGATCTGGCCGTTGATTTCGCTGGCGGGATTCATCATCTGGCTGGTTTTGGTCTTGAAAGCTTACCAGGGCCAAATGTTCAAGCTGCCGGTGATTGGCGACATGGCGGAGAAACAGGCGGGAGCGTAGAGCTCGACGTGTCACAATGGCTGTAGGAGGCGGCGGCATGAGATACCGAGTCGCACGGTGGGCGGCTGGGGGCTTTCTGGTCACTGCCTTCTGGGCGCTATATGCTTTCCCTACCTTCGTTCCGACCACATCCGCGGAAATGCTACTGTACACTCTCGCACGTTTCACGCAGCCAATTGTAGCTGTTGGCGCGCATTTGCACGTCGGTATTCGAGTCTACTGGGTGCTTCTCGCTAATGTCGCGACGTATGCAGTGGCTGGCCTGATTGTGGAGAGTCTGGCGACCAAAATCAGATCTTGCGGGTTAACCTAGACGATCATTTTCCCTTACGCGGATAGCCACTTTTCCTTCCGGCCACTTTCCGGTAGTCTGTTTGGCTCGGCTCGGAAGGAGAAGCAGGCTTGAAAGTAAGGGTTTTTTACCACGACAAGTGTTTTGACGGGGCTTCGTCGGCAGCGCTGTTCTCGCGTTTCTATCGCGAGCGCATTCGCAACAACGTCGAGTTTGTCTTCTCCGGCTTGCTGCACCGCGCCGGCGCGTTGTTCAACGAAAAAGACTTCGACGGCGAGGAGAACGCTATCGTCGACTTCAAATACTCCAGCTCGCCGCGGATTACCTGGTGGTTCGATCATCATGAAAGCGCATTCCTAACACCCGCCGACGCAGCTCATTTCGAGCAGGACCAAAGCAACCGCAAGTTCTACGATCCCGACTTTAAATCGTGTACTAGCTTCATCGCAACGATTGCCGAAGAGCGTTTCGGCTTTGATCCGAAGCCAGTGGCGGATTTGGTGAAGTGGACCGACATCATCGATGGGGCGATGTATCCGGACGCGCGAACTGCAGTCGAGATGAAAGAGCCGGCGATGAAGCTGACGATGGTGATTGAGGCGACGCAGGATTTCGCTTTTGTGCCACGTTTGATTCCTTTTCTTGCGACCAAACCGCTGGGGGAAATTCTAAAAGAACCGTTTGTGGCCGATCTGTTGCCGCCTCTGCTGGAGCGGCATCAGCATTCGCTGGCGGTGCTAAAGGAGCGCACGCATCTTGAGGATGGCACGATTTTCTTCGACATCAGCGATCATGAACTCGAGGGCTACAACAAGTTCATTCCGTACTATCTCCATCCGGCGTCGATCTACAGCGTTGGCCTGAGCAAGAGCAGCTTTCGTGTGAAAGTTTCGGTGGGGTCGAATCCGTGGGCGCCGAAGCCGCCGGTGGTTAACCTGGCCAAAATCTGCGAGCGCTATGGCGGCGGAGGACATGCGCGCGTGGGAGCGATTTCATTTGATGTCTCGCAGCAGGCAGAGGCAAGCAAGGCTGCGGCTGAGATCGTCGAGGAACTACGGGCCGCGGCGCGCGGGCAATGATAAGCGGCTAACCTCGAACTACAAACCCGCATCGCAGAGCCATGGCCGGACTTTCGCAAGATAATAGAAATAGAATATGAGTTACATGGGGCAGAGCGTCGAAACACGGCACCACAATGTAAATCTGCAGGTGCTGCGCGGCGTCGCCTCTTTTGAATTAGCCAAGGGATTGGTTGTGCTGGCGGCGGCATTCGGGCTGCTGTTCCTGGTCGGCAAAGACCCGTGGGATATTGCCGACGGCCTGCTGCGCCTGCTTCACATCAGCCCTGACCATCACTTTGCGCAGGTTTTCTTGGATTGGTCGGACAGCTTGACGGATTCCAAGCTGTGGGCAGTTGCGGGAGTTGCTGGGGCTTATTCGGTGCTGCGCTTCGTCGAAGCGTACGGCCTGTGGTACGCGCGGGCCTGGGCCGAGTGGATTGCGCTGATATCGGGCTCGCTGTATCTACCCTTCGAAATTTACAAGCTGATCCACCGCCAGAGCCTGCTTCACATCTCGATCCTGGTCATCAATCTGGCGATCGTGCTTTACATGGTCTACGTGCTCAAAACCGGCCAGAGCCTTCATGGCACCATGGGTGAGACTTGAGGCTCGTCGGGCTGAGTTGCATCTCCTGCCCCTAGCGAACGCTGCAAGATCAGCGTATCCGCCCACGCGCCTAACTTGAAGCCGACCGATTGCAGGACACCCACGCGGCGGAAACCCAAGCTTTCATGAAGCCGTACCGAGGCGGCATTGTCTTGCCCACCGATCACCGCAATCATCTGGCGACACCAGGCCTGTTCGCATCCATCGATTAGGGCAGCTAACAGTAAACGGCCAATCCCTTTTCCCAAGTGATTCGGATGAACGTAGACGGAGTCTTCAACCGTAAAGCGATACGCTGCGCGGGTACGATAAGGAACGGCGTAGGCGTAGGCAACGACCGTGCTATCGATCTCAGCAACCAGGTAAGGTAGGCTACGATTTAGCACGTCTTGCCGACGGCGGGCAATTTCGTTCTCGTCCGGCGGATTCGTCTCAAAAGACGCCGTGCTGTTCAGGACATAGTACGCGTAAATGTCTCGGATAGAGAGAATGTCACGGTCATGCGATGGGCGGATGTATGGTAGAAGCGGCATAACAGCTTGATGGCTGGGTACGCGCGCAGGTTTCAGAATCGTCGGAGTGGGATCGATTCGTGCAAGTCCCGGCAACGCTGCGGAGACCGATGTTAGACTCGTTCTCACGGGCATTTGGGACAGGAGGACGAAATGAGCTGGGCAGCCAAGCTGGTCAGGCCCTATCGGATCGACGAGGGGAAGAAGTTTCGCCTCAAAGACATTGACCCGGGTGACACCGGACATCTCCACTCCAAAGAACACGCCGCCGAACTGCTCCAGCGCGGCATCGCCGAGATGGCCGAATTGCAAGATAAGCTCTACGCCCAGGACCTATGGGCTCTGCTGATCGCCTTCCAGGCCATGGATGCTGCCGGAAAGGATGGCGCCATCAAGCACGTCATGTCTGGAATTAACCCACAAGGTTGTCAGGTGCATTCATTTAAAGCTCCGTCCACCGAGGAATTAAATCACGACCCGCTCTGGCGCTGCGTGGTCAAACTTCCCGAGCGCGGTCAAATCGGCATCTTCAACCGTTCGTATTACGAAGAGGTGCTGGTAGTGCGCGTACACCCGGAGTTGCTCAAGAACGAGCATTTGCCGGATTCGGTTGTCAATAAACATATCTGGAAGCAGCGATTCGAAGGCATCAATAATTTTGAAGCCTATCTGACGCGAAGTGGAATCGTAGTTCGGAAATTCTTCCTGCATCTTTCTAAGAAAGAGCAGAAGCGGCGTTTCCTGGACCGTCTGGATCAGCCGGAAAAGAACTGGAAGTTCTCTGCCAACGACGTGCGGGAGCGCAAGTATTGGGACGAGTACAGCAGGGCTTACGAGGAAATGATCGTCCATACTGCCACCAAGGACGCGCCATGGTATGTGGTGCCCGCGGATAACAAATGGTTCACGCGAGTGATAGTTGCGGCCGCGATCGTAGAAACACTGCAAGAGTTGAAGCTTCGCTATCCGAAGGTCGATCCGCAAAAGCGAAAAGAATTAAAGGCCGCAAAGGCGGCGCTGCTGGCTGACAAGGAGGCATAACCCTCGGTGTGTCCTTCGGTCACACGACTGCTGTTCATGATGCAGACAAACATTCACGCGCGAAATTCTATAAAATGATTGCCAGTCGCGATTAAGATTTACTTCTACGGGGGGATCCGTTCCATGAGTACTTCCAAGTTAACGCCGGGTCATGTTCGGATACTTGCTATTTGTCTGCTTCTCGCCTTGCCGTTTATCTGTGTTGCACAGCGCGAACCGGTGAAGCAGCAACAGAAATCGCCGACCGCCGCGCCCGAAGAAGACAAAACCACGACGACCGCTGAGTCCGATGAACACGAGGACCCGCAATTCAAGGCGATGAAATATCGCTTGATTGGACCCTTTCGCGGAGGCCGGTCGCTAACTGCAGCGGGAGTTGCCGGCGATCCCACGATTTACTACTTCGGCGCTACCGGCGGAGGAGTGTGGAAGTCGAGTGACGCAGGCATGACCTGGAACCCTGTCTTCGATAAGGAGTCTGCGTCTTCGATCGGCAGCCTTGCGATAGCTGCGTCGGATCCGAACGTAGTTTATGTCGGCACGGGGGAAGGATGCATTCGTGGCAACACGGCGCAAGGCGACGGAGTTTACAAGACGGTCGATGGCGGCAAGACCTGGAAAAATGTTGGGCTGCAGGACTCCCGTGCGATCGGGAGAGTCATTGTCGATCCGAAAGATGCCAACATCGTGTTTGTGGCGGCACTGGGCCATCCTTTCGGTCCGAATGCAGAGCGCGGAATTTTTCGAACCACTGACGGCGGCAAGACCTGGCAAAGGGTTCTCTATAAGGACGAAAACAGCGGCGGCATCGATGTAGCCTTCGATCCACACAACTCCCATATTCTCTATGCCACGCTTTGGCAGGCGCGGCGAACTCCATGGGATCTCACTAGCGGTGGGCCAGGAAGCGGCTTGTACCGCTCGAATGACGGCGGCAGCACCTGGAAGTTGCTAACCGAGCATGGCCTTCCCAAAGGGCCATACGGACGAATTGGCGTTGCGGTAGCAGCGAACTCGGATCGTGTCTATGCGCTGATTGAAGCGCAAGACGGCGGGCTTTATCGCTCCGATGATGGTGGCGACACCTGGCAACTGGTAAACAACAGCCGGTCGTTGTGGCAGCGTGCCTGGTATTACATGCATGTCACGGCGGATCCGCAGGACTCCGACGAAGTTTACATCGCCAATGTGGATTTCTATCGCTCTAGCGACGGTGGCCGCAGCTTCAATAAAGTAAAAGCGCCGCATGGCGATAACCACAGCGTCTGGATCGATCCCCGGAACAACAAGCGCATGATCGTGGCGAACGACGGTGGTGTCACCATCAGCGTGGATGGCGGTAAGACCTGGAGCCGCGAAGACAATCAACCAACTGGTCAGTTCTATCACGTAATTACCGACAGCCGCACGCCATATTACGTCTACGGATCACAGCAGGATTCAGGCAGCGTGGCCATCGCCAGCCGCAGCGATAACGGCTTCATCGACGTTTCCGATTGGTATAGCGTAGGCGGCGGCGAAGCCGGTTACATCGCGCCGTATCCGCCTGATCCCAATATTGTTTATGCGGGCGAATATCAGGGCACGATCACGCGCTTTGACAAGCGTGACGGGGAAGTGAAGAACATTGGCGAGCAGCCAGAGATCAGCGATGGCGGCGGTGCGGCGATCCTCGAGCACCGTTTCCAATGGACGGCACCAATCTTGATTTCGCCGCATGACCCAAAGGTTGTTTATCACGGCGGCGAACGCTTATTCAGAACGACTGATGGCGGGATGCATTGGGAGGCGATTAGTCCTGATCTCACGCGAAATGACAAGAGTAAACAACAAGTTTCCGGCGGCCCGATCGACAAGGACGACTCTGGAACGGAATATTACGACACCATTTTTGCGATCGCAGAATCGCCGATAACACGAGGCTTGATTTGGGTCGGAACCGATGATGGTCTGGTGCAAATCACCCGCGACGATGGCAAGAACTGGACCAACGTCACGCCAAAAGATCTGCCCGAGTTTAGCCGCATCAGCCAGATTGATGCTTCACCGCATGAAGCGGGAACGGCCTACGTCGCGGTGGATCGTCATCAGAACGATGACTTGAGTCCGTGGATTTATAAGACCGACGACTACGGGAAGACTTGGACGAAGTGTGTGCACGGAATTCCCAACGGATCCTTTGCTCGTTCTGTGCGCGAAGATCCGGTCAAGCGCGGGCTACTCTACGCTGGAACCGAAACCGGAGTATATGTTTCCTTCGATGACGGTGCCAATTGGCGTTCGTTGCAGCTCAACCTTCCAACCACACCGGTGCACGATCTGGTCGTGAAGGGAAATGATCTTGTGCTCGCTACGCACGGCCGAGCATTCTGGATTCTCGACGACATTTCGCCATTACGCCAGTACACCACCGAGATTCCGGATCAGCAGTTGCATCTTTACAAGCCGGGAGTGGCACTTCGCTATCAGAATTCCAGTGACGAGCCCTCTAAGCCGGTTCTGGTGGGCCTGAATCCGCCGCCCGGCGCGATTATTTACTACTGGCTGAAAGATAAGCCGAAGGGCGAGGTGACGATAGAGATCGTCGATTCCAGGGGACAGCTGGTGCGGAAATATTCCAGCAACCAGATTCAACCACTCGATGAGCCGGCAGATCCCGAAGATAAGAAGCCCGAGAAACAAATCAAGCCAGAGCAGGGCATGAATGCCCTGCTCTGGGATCTACGTTACGAGCCGGCGCACTACGTTCCCGATTACTACTTGTGGGAGTACAAAGACGGCAGCAAGGGACCGCTGGCGATGCCGGGCACATACGAAGTTCGCATCACCGCTGATGGGAAAACGGAAACTGCGCCGCTGGAAATCAAGCTCGATCCACGAGTTCAAGTCTCCAGAGCCGAACTGCAAGAGCAATTCGATTTGCTGATACAGATTCGCGACCAGCTCAGTCGAGTTTACGACTCCATCAATCAGATTCAGGATGTCCGTGCGCAGGTTGAGGGCATGGAAAAGCGGTTGCCGAACAACGACAGCACCAAGCCGCTGCTCGCGGCTGCGGCTGGTTTGGATGTTCACCTGTTGGATGTGCGGGATCAGATGATCCAAGTCAGGAATACGGCGAATGAGGACTCGCTGGCGTATCCGCAACGGGTCGACGACAAGCTGGCTGGCCTGGCGATGGCGGTGGGCGGAGACACCGACTCCGCGCCTACCGAGGCCGAATATCGCATTTTCGCAAAGCTGAAGAAGCAGTCCGAGGACGGCATCGCCCGCTGGCAGGAACTTCAACAAACGGAACTGGCTTCGTTACAGAAGATGACTGCGGCACAGAACATTCAGGCGATCGTGGTTCCCGCAGGAGACAATGCCAGCTCGGCGGTTGGGGCCCGAAAGTAGCCTTTTCGAACACCGGGGACGCCCGAGCTGCGTCCCCATTTCTTCTTTTGCAGTTACCTTCCTGATTACTTTCGTTTGCCTTCCCATACTTTCGTGGTACCCCTATGGCACGAAGTGGGGTTGTCCGTGTGCCCGTAACCCCGCTATCGTCAAGCCATTGAGGCTCCCCCTTGGCAGTGCAGTAGTAGGCACTTCGTGGGGAGGGCCGATTGATGAGATTCCTGAATCTGTGCTACGCCGCCGTAGGGTTTGCGCTGGCCCGGTGGGTATTTCGGCGCGAAGCAGTTAAAGTTTCCGACCCGGTTGCGCGCTTTCGTCGTGCAGGTTTGATGTAAACAAGTTGAGTCTGGCCGACCCGGGGAGACCGTTGCGTGTCACTTCGTCGTGCATGCTTCGCTCCCCGCAGCTGAAGGTTCTACGACCAACGTTAGCCCCGCCGCGCTGATTTCTTCTTTCGCCTCTGATTACAATCGCCCATAGCAACACTTTGCAGTCGCGTGAAACAACTTTTCCATCTCAGCCTTGTGGTCGCACTGCTCGCATCGCTTTCGCCACCGAGAGCGCTCAGCCAGTCCGACAGCAATGTTTCTTTAGGGGATCTTGCCCGCACGTTGCGAAAGAACAATTCCCCTTCCGCGCCAGTAACGATCGATAACGACAATCTCTCGCAAGTGATGGATCAGGTCGAAAACCAGCGCTTAAACGGCGCGCCGCTGTTTTCCATGGATGGCGCGAGTAAGAATTTTCAGATGTCTTCTCCCGACGGGACTTGCAGCCTTTCGTTTAGCGCGAATGCCACGGCGCTGCTGAGCGTTCCATACGTTGCCGAAGATATGCCACAAAGTGAGCTGGCAAAGCTGGAGGGTCCGGCGAGTGTCGTCGGAGATACATTGCAAGTTTCGCTCTACAACGGCAGCTCTTGGGACCTGAAGGAAATTATCGTAGGCCTGACGTTGGTTCGTAAGGAGAACGCGACCGCTCACCTTGCCAACGCCCAGTTCTTGCCGGTCGTCGCGAGTGAGGAAGCGCCTTCCCCGAAGCCCTCCGACATGACCGTGCTGATTCATCTCAAGGGTGCGGCCCCTCCGTCGGGGACGGCACTCTTTTCTGAGAAGCTGGGCCGAGCCCTATCGCCAGATCAGGAATGGCACTGGGCCATTGTCCATGCGCGCGGCATCCCGCCCAGCCCGCTCTCCGTACCGATGAACTAAGAGGCCACTGCCCGACGCTTTCCCTGTGCTAACCTGCGCTTATGGAAGGATTGCGGCAGATTCGTGTCGGCACCGCCGGCTGGTCCTATAAGGATTGGGAAGGCATCTTCTATCCGCCCGGCATGCAGCGCAGAAAGCGGCATCCGCTCGAAATCTTGGCACGCTGTTTCGACATGGTGGAAATCAATACCTCGTTCTATGGCCATATCAAGCCAGAACTGGCGCGATTATGGGCGAAGCGAGCGGGCGAGGTGAATCCTGAATTTGTCTTCACGGCCAAGCTGCACCGATCGTTTACGCACTCGCCTCTTGCGGTGATGGAGCCAACCTCAGCCGCGACGATCAAACCGACCGATGAAGACGAACGACTGGCGCGAGAGGGCCTGGATGCGCTGGCTGCGACAGGAAAGTTTGGGGCGTTGCTGATTCAGTTTCCGGTTTCTTTCAAAAATACTTCGCTGAATCGAGAGTATGTTGAAAATCTGCTGCGACAGTTCATCGAATATCCAAGGGTAGTGGAAGTGCGGCATGCGAGCTGGGACAACCCAGAAACGATTCGTGACCTGGAACAACGGAATGTTTCTTTCTGCAACATCGATCAGCCGCTGATTGGGCGATCGCTCGAAGCGACCGAGCATGTGACCGCGCCGGTGGGCTACGTTCGGCTGCATGGACGCAATTACAACCAATGGTTCGAAGCAGAGAAGTCGGAGGATCGCTATAACTATCTATACAGCGAGAGCGAACTGACCGGGTGGAAAGACAAAGTTGAGCGAATCGCAGCGAAAGCGGAGGTTACGTACGTCGTCACCAACAATCACTTTGAAGCCAAGGCTGGCGTCAATGCCTTGCAGTTAAGATACATGCTCACCGGACGACGGGTCAAAGCGCCGGAGCCGTTGCTGAAGCAATATCCCGAGCTGAAGAAGATTGCGGATGTGCTACCGGAGGACACGAGGGAGTTGCCGTTGCTGGCATGAAAGCGTGCGCCGACGCAATTGCTCCGGTGCGTGTTCCCGACTAATCTGATTTAAGCTGAGGCCGATGATCAACTCGCGCATAATCCCGGCGTTTTACCTCGAACAGTTTGCGGTCAGGACAAGGAGGGATAAGCCGGGTCGCATTTGGGTTTACGGGAGAACAAGGGAGCCACACCACGGGGCCACCAGGGTTCAAGGTCGTGAAAATGGCTATTTCTCGTATCCCGAGGAAGACGGACCCTATCGTGCCGCCACTTCTTCTCTCGCCGCGTAGTGGCTTTCCACGTAATCGTCCAGAATTTTGCGAAACTCGGCGACAATGTGATCGCCCCGAAGCGTAGTAAACAATCGGCCATCGACGTAGACGGGGGCTTTCGGCTCTTCGAAGGTGCCAGGCAGGGAAATGCCGAGGTTGGCGTGTTTTGATTCTCCGGGACCGTTAACCACGCAACCCATCACCGCAACTTTCATTTCTTCAACGCCAATGTAATGGCCCTTCCAGAGCGGCATCTGCTCGCGCAGGTAAGATTGAATCTGCTCGGCCATCTCCTGGAAGAAGGTGCTCGTGGTCCTGCCGCAACCGGGACAAGCTGTGACTTGCGGGGTAAAACTGCGGATGCCCAGCGACTGCAAAATCTGTTGTGCTACGCGAACTTCTTCGGTTCGATCGCCACCGGGTGCTGGTGTAAGAGAAACGCGGATGGTATCCCCGATGCCCTCCTGCAACAGAACGCCCATGGCTGCGCTCGAAGCCACAACGCCTTTGGCACCCATGCCAGCTTCAGTAAGTCCGAGGTGTAACGGATAGTCACAACGAGCCGCCAGCGATCGGTACACGTCGATCAGGTCCTGTACACCGCTGACTTTTGCGCTAAGGATAATCTGGTCGGGACGCAGCCCGTACTTTTCTGCCATTTTCGCGGAATCGAGCGCGCTGACGATCATGGCTTCCATGGTCACGTCGCGGGCGTCTTTGGGTTCGTCGAGGCGGGAATTTTCATCCATCATCCGCGTGAGGAGGGCTTGATCGAGCGATCCCCAATTCACACCAATGCGCACCGGCTTCTGATTCGCGACGGCGACCTCGATCATGGTGCGGAAGTTGTCATCGTTCTTACGGCCCACGCTGACGTTGCCGGGATTGATCCGGTACTTGGCCAAAGCCCGAGCGCAGTCAGGGAACTTCTTCAGCAGAATGTGGCCGTTGTAATGGAAGTCGCCGACGATGGGAACGTTAATGCCTTGCCTGTCCAGTTGCTCGACGATGGGCGCAACAGCCGCTGCGGCCTCTTCGGTATTCACGGTGACGCGAACCAGTTCGGATCCAGCGCGTGCCAGGGCGGCGGTTTGAGCGACAGTGGAGGCGATGTCTGCGGTATCGGTGTTGGTCATCGATTGCACCACAATGGGTGCATCCGAGCCGACGCGAACCGCGCCGATCGTGCAAGTGACAGTTTTTCTACGCTGAAGAGGAGCCATGGAGTAAATCTAGTTTAACAGATGTAAAACACGGAGGACACCGGGGAACACAGAGTGAAACCCTGCGTCCTCCACGTTTAAGGGTTTAGGGCAATCTTCCGGCCAGTCCCGGCAGCGTCTTCGCCAGGTCGTTGTAAATGACCATGACAGCGAAGAGCACCAGGAACACGAACGCCGCCTGATAAATGCGCTCTTTGATGCGCAGGCTGATGTCGTGGCCCATGAGGCTTTCGACGAAGAGCAGTAGTATCACGCCGCCGTCCAGGATCGGAATGGGCAGCAAGTTGAAGATTCCAAGATTGAGGCTGATCGCAGAAGTGAGCGCCAAAAGCGGCGTCCAGCCCTTAGCTTCCGCAGCTTCGCCGGCAGCACGGCCGATGCCGATGGGGCCTTCGATTGTCCGGATCGACATCTTGCGCTGCACCAACTTCTGCATCAGCTCCAGAATCAATAGAGAAGTCTTCTTGTTGTCTTCAATCGAGCGGTTCAACGCCGCGATGGGCGACATGCTGCCGACCTTCAAGGGTAGGCTGCCAATGCCGATTCGGTAGGCATGCTGTTGCGCCGTTCCCGGCACATCGGTCAGCACCGGCTGGATAGTGAACGTCTTCAATTCGCCATTGCGGGAAATCGTCAGCTGAATCGGCTGGCTCTGCGTGTGCTTCAACTGTTCAATCATTGCGCCCAGTGCGATGACTGGCTTTCCGTCCAGCGCAACAATGCGATCGCCAACCTGCACGCCCGCTTTCTCGGCCGGCATCCCCGGCTCCAGCTCGGTGACGTCCAGGGTCTGCCTCGGATCCCAGCCGGCCGAACCGATCTGTGACAGGCCATAGGCTTCTGGAACTATTGTCTTGCTGAATGTCTGATCCCCGCGTTGAATTGCGATGTCCAGAGGCTGATTCGGACTCAGTTCAACTTTCGGCTGAACCTGTTCCCAGGTGGGGTTTTCCAGGTTGTCGATGCGCGCGATGCGATCGCCCGGCTGTAGGCCAAGCTTGGCTGCAGGCGAATCAGAGTCGACCCAGCCAATCACCGCGGGTTGATCGAAGTACACCGGATACTCATAGTGCACCATGTACACGCCGGCGAGGAGGCCGATGGCCAACAGGATGTTCATGGCCGGTCCGGCAATAGCGATAATGAAGCGATGCCAGCGCGGGTGCGAAAGAAACTCGCCTGGATCGCCGGTGCGCTCGTCCATCGGGTTCTCACCACTCATCTTGACGTATCCGCCGAGCGGAATGGCGCTGATGCGATAGTCGGTCTCGCCACGGCGGAAGCCGAGCAACCGTTTGCCGAATCCGATAGAGAACACTTCGACCCGAACCCCAAGCAGTTTAGCAGCGGCGTAGTGACCCCACTCGTGAATCAGGATCATAAACCCCAGAACCACGCCAACCGAGACGACGGCAATCACAAAATCCGACATAAATTGAGTATCAGTTCCTCATGAAATTGACCGCGGCGGCGCCAGCCCGCGCTTGCACTTTCGCCTGCGCTAACCTTCGCGACTCGCTATCCAACGCCAACACCTTTTGAATAGATTCCAAATCGTGCTTCTTCGTTTCTGAAAGTACGTCTCCGATTATCTCAGGGATTTCGTCAAATCGAATATGTCCCTCTAGAAAGGCCGCTACGGCAACCTCGTCGGCGGCGTTAAGTGCAACAGTTTTCGCACCACCTGCCCTTGCCGCTTCATAGGCGAGCCGCAGACAAGGAAATTTTTCCATATCCGGTGGCAGGAATTCGAGGTTCCGTAAGTCCATGACCGGGAAGCGCATATCGGATTCAACGCGATCTGGGTAAGCCAGCGCGTAGAGGATCGGCAGGCGCATGTCGGTCACAGAGAACTGAGCAAGTATGCTGCCATCAACAAACTCGACCATGGAGTGGATTGTCGACTGGGGGTGAACCATTACTTGTACTTTGTCCGCCGGCATGTTGAATAGCCGACAGGCTTCAATCACCTCGAACCCTTTGTTCATCAAAGTGGCTGAATCAATAGTGATGCGCCGTCCCATCTTCCAGGTTGGATGATTCAGGGCTTGCTCGACGGTGATGGAGGCAAACTTTGATTTCGGGGTGTGCAAAAACGGCCCACCGGACGCAGTGAGCCAGATCTTTTGGACTTCGTCGATTCGTCCGCCACGCAGGCACTGATGCACCGCATTGTGTTCACTGTCGATAGGCAAAAGCGGCTTGCCTTGTCGGCGCGCCTCCGCTGTGATGAGTTCTCCCGCCACCACCATGCATTCTTTATTTGCGAGGCCCAACGTTTTACCTGCTTTCACGGCCTCATATGTGGCTTCAAGTCCAGCTACGCCGACAATCGCGCTGACCACAAAATCAACTTCAGGATGCGTGGCCACGGCGATAGTCCCTTGCGAACCGTACATGACTTCTACGCCAGAGATGCCGGCTGATTTGAAGCGAGCGCGAAGAATTTCTGCGTCTTCCTCCGTAGCCAGGGACATCATTCGCGGCTTCCAGCGGCGGGCTTGCTCAAAGGCAGCGTCCAAATTGCGACCGGCTGCCAAGGTCACGACGTGAAAACGCTGTGGGTGCGACTCCACTACGCTGAGAGTGCTTCGTCCGATGGAACCGGTCGAACCGACGATGGCAATACTTTTCATGAAGAGTTCGTCGCAGTCCCTTGCTCGTCAGTCATTAGCCCTTTAGGGTTGGATGTCGCCAACGACCAGTTGCGCATTTTGGCGGACGACGCAGGACGAAGAACGGCTGTTTTCACTGCAGAACGCGCCAAGCCGCATAGTACCACAGCACCGGCGCGGCAAAGAGCAGCGCATCAATGCGATCCAGAATGCCGCCGTGGCCTGGTAACAGTGATCCAGAATCTTTGACTCCGGCTCCGCGTTTGATCAACGATTCCACGAGATCGCCCAACTGCGCGGCAACATTGAGCGCGGCCGACAAGAGCAAAACCGGCCACAGGTCGGGTTTCTGCAGAGCGAAGAATCCATCTCTGCGTTCGATTAGATGCGCACTCAAGAGTGCCGAACTGATGGGCAGCGCATAGTTGTAAAGCAGCGCTCCTACGACCAGGCTGGCGATCATGGACGCCAACGCGCCCTCCCAGGTCTTCTTCGGGCTCATGCGCGGCGACATCAAATGCCGTCCCAGCGAGGCGCCGATAAAGTAGGCAAACACGTCTCCGGCCCAGACCACAAAGAATAAATAGATCAGCAAGAACGCTCCTGCCCATTGCTCGCGAATCTGGACTAAAAATCCGAGTGGTAGTGCGATGTAGACGAAAGCAAACGTCGAGACGAGCGCGGCCGGGAAACCAGTGCTCAGATTGACCCGCCGCATGCCGATAGTGAGAAAAACAAAAGGCGCAATCGCAGCAGCGAATCCCACGCTGTAGACAAAGACTGCTGTCGAGAGCAGGGGCTTGTTTGCCGAACTAAGCGCCAGACAAACGAAAAACAGTGCAACAAAAATATAGGTCGGCCAGTGAAAGGAGCGAATACCGTAGGCTTCAGCCAGCTTGAGAAATTCCTGCACCGCTAGCAGCGCGATCAGTGCTGTGACCAAAGCCAGCACCGCGATGGGCGCCCGCAGCACGATCCCCAGAACGACGGGAATCAGGACAAGCGCGGTGAGAACCCTCTTGAGCAGGTGCAAGAGCCTTAGCTCCGCACCGATACGGGGGTGGTGTGGTGGTTCGAAGGTTCGTCAGCCAGGCCGCCATATCGACGCTCGCGCTTCTGAAATTCGGCGATCGACTCGAGTAAATGCGTGCCTCGGAATTCCGGCCAGAGAGTTGGCGTGACGTAAATTTCCGCATAAGCCAATTGCCACAGCAGAAAATTGCTTAGCCGCATTTCGCCGCTGGTGCGAATGACGAGGTCGGGATCAGGCAGATGTTTGGTATAGAGATGCCGCGAAATCGAGTCTTCATCAAATTTCACATGTTCTAAGCCGCCGTTGCGCGCGGCTGCTGACGCCAGAGCGTAGAAGGCATCGACGAGCTCGCTGCGCGCGCTGTAATTAAGCGCCAGGGTGAGAACCATGCCACCGTTTTGTCGGGTCGCGTCACGCGCCCAGCCCATTTTTTCCTGGACCGTTTGTGGAAGTTCGTGCTGACGTCCGATGTACTCGAGGCGAATGTTGTTTTTGTTGAGCGTGGGGACCTCGGCCTTCAGATAGCGGCACAACAGTCCCATTAGGAAATCAACTTCGCTCTTGGGACGCTTCTTCCAATTCTCCTCGGAAAACGCGTAAAGCGTAAGCGCGGGAATGCCGATGCGGGCGGCGGTTTCGACGGTCGAGCGAACGGCCGCGACTCCGGCGCGATGTCCGGCAATGCGCGGAAGATGGCGGCGCCGGGCCCATCGCCCGTTTCCGTCCATGATGATCGCGATGTGTTTCGGGAGCCGTGCTGGATCCAGCCGCTGATAAACTTCTGCCTCTTTGCGGTCCAGCCCGGCAGGAACTGTGCGTTGCAAGCTAACTCCTGCTGTTTGTTGAAACTAACACAGGATGGAGGCGGTTGCAATTGCACGCAAGTGTGTATGGCGCGGGCGCGCTCCCATGTCCGGCAGACTTGCCTGGTGAAATCGCCTGCGAGTCCAACTCGTGCCTGCCGTCATCCAAAGATTTTTCCTATCAAACCGAGGAGACCTGCATGTCAGAAGAACTGAACAACAAGGTTGCGCTCATCACCGGCGGCACGACCGGTATCGGACGCGACACCGCCGTGCGTTTCGCCAAAGCCGGCGCCAAAGTTGTTTTCACTGGCCGCCGCGAAGCCGAAGGCAAAGATACGCTTGCGCTGGTCAAAGCTGCGGGCGGCGACGGTCTTTTCATTCTGTCTGACGTCGCGCAGTCCGCGCAGGTGCAGTCAGCCGTACAAAAGACCGTGGAAAAGTTCGGCCGCCTCGACGTCGCGTTCAACAACGCCGGAATCGAGGGCGCAAACGCACCGATCATCGAACAATCCGAGGCCGATTACGATCGCACCATGGGAATCAACGTCAAAGGCGTATGGCTCTCGCTTAAGTATGAAATGCAGCAGATGATCAAGCAGGGAAGGGGCGGCGCCATCGTGAACATGTCCTCCGTCGCTGGATTCATCGGGTCGAACGGCCTTGCCACGTACTGTGCCAGCAAGCACGCCGTGCTCGGCCTTACCAAGTCCGCCGCGATAGAGGGCGCGCCCCACGGCATTCGGGTCAACGCCGTTTGCCCAGCTGTGATCGAAACTCCCATGGAAAAACGGTTATTCAGCGATCCTCCCGTGCACGACTACATGATCGGACTTCACGCATTGCGGAGGTTTGGCTCACCGGCGGAAGTTGCGGAAGCTGTGCTCTGGATGTGCGGTAGTGCGTCATCGTTCATGACTGGAAGCTGGATCACGGTCGACGGCGGATTAATGACCGGCCCACAATTTCCCGACGATTTGATGCAAAAGTAAAGGCGGCCGATTTGGCCGCCTCTTGATCTTCCTAAGCAGAGCGCTCAGGCTCGCACCTTACAAACACAGTTTCACTCTCGTCCGTAGTCTGTCCAGTTAGAAATGGCTTATCCAGCACCAGAGTTGCGTCCGGCAAACCATCCGAGGCCGCTCTCTGACGATTAAACCCTTGCCTCTTCCGGCACGACATTCAACTCCAGCTTTTCTGTCCAGCGCAGAATCGTCAGCGCGCTACTCGCGCCCACTTTCGCGTCGGTCAGCAAGCGGTGCAGATCATCGACGCCCGCGACCGGAGTTCCATCGAGAGCGACGATAACATCGCCCTCGCGCAAGCCCGTACGTTGCGCCGGGCTGCCGCTCTCAACCGACATCACCACAACGCCGGTTTCTTTTGGCAGATCGTAGAAACGTACCAATCGACGGTGCAACGGCATCGTTTGCGCTTCCACGCCAATATAACTCCGGCGGATTTTTCCATGCTGCAGGATCCGGCCAGCCACGAATTTTGCCGTATTGATTCCGATTGCGAAGCACAGCCCTTGCGCTCCCATGATCGTGGCTGTATTCACGCCCACGACCTGGCCATCGGAAGTCACCAGTGGCCCGCCGGAATTGCCGGGATTGAGCGAGGCGTCGGTTTGAATGACGTCCTCGATCAGCCGGCCAGAGTATGACCTCAACGAACGTCCCAACGCGCTGACCACTCCCGCAGTCACGGTGTACTGAAAGCCGTACGGGTTACCGATGGCAATCGCCAACTGCCCCACGCGCAAACGTTGCGAATCGCCCAGCGAGGCGACAGGCAAGTTCGGCGCGTCGATACGGATTACTGCGAGATCGGTCGCTGGATCGTCGCCGATGGTATGAGCAGGGAAGCGACGACCATCGGAAAATGAGACGCCGATGCGCGTGGCGCCGTGCACCACGTGGCTGTTGGTCAGAATCAGACCATCGGGAGTGAACACGAATCCGGATCCGCCACCCTGGCGCTCACGCGATTCGCCCGACCGCGTTCTAGCCGCTTGCGTGATATCAATCTTTACAACCGACGGGCTAATCTTTTCCGCTGCACCCACAACGGCCTGCGAATAGGCATCGAGCAAAGCGGAGTCTGCCGAATTCTCCGAAACCGGAGTCGAGGCGATCGCCTCAAAACCGCCGGCCAGAGGTTGAAACAGCTTTCCTTCATCAATCATGCCAAGTAGATGAGAGCAGGAGGAGCGCGGATTCAGGCCTTGGGCCGCAAGCGCGTAGCGGGGTTCGGAACAGCACAGACTTTGCTGGTGTGCTTCAGACGCTCCTGCAAGGCGGCGCCGAGCGATGCCAGTTCGTCTGCTGTCAACACTTTCTGCAGTCCTTCAAAGAGTTGGCGTTCTTCCTTGCGAACGTGATGAGCGAGCGTCTCGACCAACAACGCCAAGTCGTTCGTGTGAAGGTCGCGGGTCCCCGCGCGCGCAAACAAACCGCGCAGGGCGATGTGTTCGTTCAATAACTCTTGAACCAGCGAATCCATCTCCGAAAATTTACGCGCTACTGGGAAGAGCTCCTTTTCCTCGGCAGCGAAATGAATGGCTACTTCTTGCGCGAAGATCTGTTCGATTTCTGATTGCCATGCTTCCAAATCGACGTCTCCCGCCTGCATCGCGCGGTCGAGGCGCACACACAGCGCCAACACATGTTGGTGCTGATGAGAGAGTGGGACCAGGTTTTTGTCGCGCAACATGGCAATCTTATGCTACTCCGGATTCAGCCACGGTGGGATAAGGATTCGGTCTCGATGGACAAGTCTGCTTGCTCCGTAGCGGCTGGCCGTAGCGTGAGCCAGTCCGTGCGCACGCGCTCCCATTCCTGGATCAGCATGCCATGGGACTCGAAGAACGATCGAATGCGTAGCCGTTCCCAGCCGACCACGTCTTCAAGGATAGGCGCGAGGACGGACAGTGCGCTGCTGCTCAGGACGGTGCGTTTGGCCACCTGTGAAACATGCTTCGCTTCGGACACGGCGATGGTGAAGCCGTCACGAACATTTACATGTAACATCACGTGAACGTCGGAACTGCCGTCGCCCACATAAATCAGGTAATCCGGGCCGATCTGGTGCTGGTTCTGCAAGCGATCGAGCACGGCAACTTTGCCGTAGCCGGCCGTGGCGCGGGCAATGGATTCGATCTGTCCGGAATCCTTGTAACGAAATTCCGTTCCGAAAATGTGATCCGGTGGAACGATTCCTTCGAGCGCCGACTGGATGACTTCCACGGGCGCCGCGGAAAGCACGTAAAAATCGAAGTGATAACCGTTGATGCCGGCGTCGAGAACTTCGTAGAGCAAGGCAATATTTTGTTTCAGGCGGATGCGCTTGCCGACCTCGTAAAGATGCTCTCGCCGCACCCGCGACTGAAATTCGGGATCGTGCAGCAATAAGTAGGCAAGCTCCGCGCCTTGCTGCACAAGGTTAAGCTTTTCCATGCCTTTCGCCTTGCGCTCGAATTCCTCAGTCGGGATGCCCACCAACTCGGCCAGCACGTAGCCGGAATCGTTGAAGGTCAGCGTCTGGTCGAAATCGCTGGCGAAAAGATAGTGTTTTAAAGGCTTTTCATTCATAACCACATTAGATTCCCTTCGCATTACGAAAAGATTAAAAAAGCGTATAAAAAGAATGAATAACTTACGCCGATACTTTTATTGGAAATACGCGATCAGCAAGGTCGGCGCTGACTTTACTAAATCCGCGTCAGCATTGAAAATAAGTGTTCGCGTTGGCCCTCCGGCGATGCAGCCAGGAACGTCAGCGCGTAACGGGAGCGACCTCATTATGGCAACCTCTGGAGAACTCATTCGCCTGATCAATTATGTAGACGACATTAATACCACGATTCGCCGCATCAACGCTTTTGTGCCTTCGATGGACGCCGACGAACGTAAGCGTCTTGCGGAAAGTCTGCACGGGGCCAGCACCAATTTGAACGCCGTGCTCGCACAATTGGAAAAGGGAGCGTGATCGTGGGGCAGATTCAGACCATTGCCGTGATCGGTGCCGGCACCATGGGCCGAGGCATTGCGCACGTGGCCGCACTTGGCGGATACCGCACAATTCTCGAAGACCTTTTGCCCAACGCTCTGCGGAAGGCCGAAAGCGAGATCCGCGCCAACCTCGATAAAGCAGTTGAGCTAGGCAAAGTATCTGGCGCGGACGCAAGCGCGGCGATGAATCGCTTGGAATACGCCGGCAGTGTCGAGGAAGCTGCTCGCGAAGCCGATCTCGTGATTGAAGCGGTACCGGAAGAAATGGAATCGAAGATCGAGATCTTTACTCTACTCGATAAGATTTGCCGTCCGACCACAATTCTCGCTTCGAATACCTCGTCACTGAGCATCACGGAAATCGCCAGCGTGACTTATCGCGCGAAGAAGTGCGTGGGAATGCATTTTTTCAATCCCGTGCACAAGATGAAGTTGCTTGAGATCGTTCGTGCGCTGGAAACCGATGATGACACACTGGCTGGCGCTGCTGAAGTAGGCCGTCGCATGGGCAAAGAAGTTGTGGTCATCAAGGAATCGCCCGGCTTTATTACCAGCCGCATTAACGCCATGATCGGCAACGAAGCGTTTTATATGCTACAGGAAGGTATTGCTTCTGCTCAGGATATCGATAAAGCCTTAAAGTTGGGATTGAACCATCCGATGGGGCCATTTGAGTTGGTCGATTTGGTCGGATTGGATACTCGCCTCCATATCCTCGAGTACCTTCACAAATCGCTTGGCGAGAAATATCGTCCTGCACCACTTTTGGTGCAGTATGTAAAAGCCGGACGGCTGGGACGAAAAGCGGGCCGCGGCGTATACGAGTACCCCGAGCAGAAGGCAGTAGAAATGGCGCCGATGGCGAAGGTCGGCGACTAGTTGTCCTGCGCTATTCGTTGTTATTTTGAGAAGCGTGAGCGACGAGGAATCTGCTTGATGCCATACCGCAGATCCCTCGCTCCACCCGGGATGACAAAGCGACGCTAATTCTTGTTGATGTCCTGCTTTGCTTCCAGCTTTTTCACCAGCGGCTCGATGAAGATCTTCTGATTGTCTGGCGCGCCGGCTAGTGTAATCTTCATCTCTTTCACAGCCGCGTCAAAGTTTCCCTGCGCGGAATAGATTCGAGCGGTTCCGTCGTGCACGACCCACTCGTTGGGATCTTTCTGCGCTGCCTGGCGGAAATAAGTAAAGGCCTCGTCCTGCTTGCCTTGCCCCTGCAGCAGTCGCCCGTAGGCGTAGAGTTGTCCAGCTGTGGCTCGATCCAGCGCCTGCCGCTTCGCGGTTTCGGCTTCATCTTTCCGGCCCAGGGCATCCAGAATTTGAGATTTTGTCAGATAGTTGTCAAAACGCGGTTCGGTTCCGATCGAGGTCTCTTCGTATTTCAGCGCATCGTCAAGGTCATATTTTTCCGCCAACAGATAGTTGGCGGCATCGTCCCAACCCTCCCAGGTGTATTGCGCTAAACCCTGGAGCTGATTCGGCAGGCTGGCTTTCACGATCTCATGCACATTGACACCAACTTTGAACGGAACAGCCAGCTTTTCCCAGCGCAATGTCACGACGGCCGAGTCGGCCTTTACGTCATCGAAATCGTAAGTAAGCGCCTCGTGCATGTCGGATGTTTGTGGTCTGACCTTCACCCGCAGCGCATCTTCTGCCTGGTTGTAGGTGAATGCACCCCAAGCAGTGTGAACCTTGGAGAAAATTACAGTCCACTCGTTCTCTCCCGGAATCATCTGCAAACCGTAAATCCCTTTATCCAGGGGCTGGCCTTCGATGGTTACCGCATCGGTGAACTTGATAGTCGTATTGATGTTCGCTCCGGCTCGCCATACTTCGCCGTAAGGCACGACCTTGCCCCAAATGGTGCGGCCTTTCACCAGCGGCCGATGGTAGTTAACGGTGATGTCGGTGATGCCGATCGATTGCGTCACTACCGCGTGTTGACTGGCAAGAGGTAAGTCCAACAACGCGGATTGCGCCAAACAGATCGCACTAGCGAAACAAATTGCCACGACCGCCAGCAGAGAAACATAACGTTTGAGCATTTTGCCACCCTCCTTGATTCCATGGATAACAATCGCACGGTTAGACGGAGGGTCTGTTGTCGCGGTTAGCGAATTGTAAAAAGTTGTGAACATGGCTGAGCCGAGAGCAGAGAATTGTTGCCCAGAGACTGATTTTCGCGAAGGACCGCTGTGGTAGCCGGGAATCGTTGCCTTTCCTTTACAATGGCGCTCGTGCCCGTTAAATCTCGCCTGGATCGGGTTCTCTCGCAGTTGCGACTCTACGAGCATCCATTACTGGAATTTGGAGCTCGTGAAAAAGGCGACGGCATTGAGGTCATCATTCAATTCAAGAATCCGGTCGTCCCTGTACACACGTATTATTTCGATCTTCACCCTCGCGATCTGGACCATCCGCAGTTCGAGTGGAGTTTCCAGCGCCAGCTCTACGATTGCCTGCACGACTACCTGATCGAAATGTTTACTCGGACACCTCAAAGCCGGGCCGAGCGCCAGCAGGAAGACTTGTGAGCCTGCGGGAGAAAATTGTGCAAGAGATTCGCGATCGTGGACCGATCCCTTTTTCGCGCTACATGGAGTTGTGTCTCTACGATCCCGAACTCGGCTATTATTCGCGGAACACAGAGCAGTTCGGAAAAGCGGGGGATTTTTACACGTCGAGCGACGTTCACGCCGTCTTTGGACGGCTGCTGGCGCGGCAGTTCGAGGAGATGTGGCGCGTGCTAGGCTCGCCGCCGGAAATCGAAATTCTCGAACTCGGCCCCGGGCGAGGATTGTTCGCCCAGGATGTCCTGGATTGGTCGGAGAAGAAATTTCCGGAGTTCTTCCATGCTCTGCATTACTCGCTGCTGGAGCGTTCTCAATCCCTGCAACAGCGGTTGCAGAATGCGCTGAGTCGGCATGTTTCAGTGGGGAGGGCGTCGTTGCTGGCCGGGAAGGGGCGTTTCCATAGGCTTTTAGCGAACGAGGCGCCAATCATCGTTTTTGCCAACGAATTCTTTGACGCCCTGCCAGTCGAGGTCTTGAGCCCGCGGGGCGGACTACGGATCGCGGAAAAAGAGGGCCGTTTCATCGAAACTTGGGCTGCCGCATCCGCCGCGGAGTTGGAGTTCCTGGATCGTTATTGCGTTCACCCTGAAAACGGAGAGCGCGTGGAAGCTTCGCTGGCGGCCCAAGACGCAATGTCGGAGATTGCGGCCTGCATCAAGCGAGGTTTTGTCGTCATCATTGATTACGGCTACGACCGGCAAGAACAACTCGCAGGACGCCATCGCGGTACCGTGACAGCCTACCGTCAGCATTCGGTAAGCAAGAATCCATACGAAGCGCCGGGTGAGCAAGACATTACGGCGCATGTGAACTTTACTGCTTTGGGCGCGGCTGCGGAAAGCCAAGGGATGCAAGTTCAGCCTTTGCTCACGCAATCGCAATTCTTGCTGGGACTCGGCGAGGAAAATCAGTTTGCCGACGCCTTCGCCGAATGCCGATTACCGCAGGAGCGCGCCAAGGTCGCGCTGCAATTGAAACACTTGGTGACTCCATCTGGCATGGGAGAGACCTTCCACGTCATGGTGGCCAGCAAAGGAGTTGATCGCAAGATAATTCACAAACTGAGTGGCCTCAATTTTGGGAGGCACTCGTGAACGGCCCCTATAACATCAATTGCGCACGGTTGTGCATGTCGCGTATGGAACCATTGTGCTTTGCCTGGAGCCCGAACTCTGGGTCACAATGCGACAATGCTTGGGCGAATTTATATTTGGTGGGGTCTCGCGTTCTGCCTGTTTCTTGGCATTGGTGCCTTTGCCCAAGTTTCACCTGACGACGCGCAGCATACACGTGAGCATCAATTGATTGCTCTCGAAAGACTGTGGAACGAGGCGCAGGTCAACCACGATTCCAGTGCGCTGGCCAATATGATTGGTGACAAGTTCGTCAATACAGAGTGGGACGGCGAAGTCTCCGAAAGGGGAAAGTTTCTCGCCGACATCGCGGACCCGCGCTTCAATGCCAGCACTTTAACGATTCAGGACGTCAAAGTTATTCTCTACAAGGACACCGCCGTGGTGGCCGGAATCTATCACACCAAGGGTACAAGCCAGGGCAAGTTGTACGAGCACGTGGGGCGCTTCACCGACACCTGGGTGTTCCAAGACGCTCGATGGCTGTGCGTCGCCAGCCATACCAGTCTTCTGCAGAAATAACCCGTCAGTTCGGAATGAACTACGCCGCAGCGTGTTCAAAACCTACGGCCTAGTCATCCTCTCCGGCCGGACTAACTGGTCGAACTCTTCACCGGTCAAATAACCGAGCTTCAGCGCAGCCTCTCGCAAGCTGCTGTGCTCCACGTGGGCGGTGTGGGCGATCTGTGCCGCTTTGTCATATCCGACTTTCGGTGCCAGCGCGGTCACAAGCATAAGCGAGTTCTTCACATACCAGTCGACTTTGGCTTTGTCGACTTCGATTCCTTTGATCATATATTCGACATAGCCGTGGCAGGCGTCCGTAATCAGAGTGACTGAGTGCAGGAAGTTATAAATCATGACTGGCTTGAAGACATTAAGCTCGAAATTGCCTTGCGAGCCCGCGAACCCGACCGCAGCCGTGGCACCATGAACCTGCACACAGACCATTGTCATGGCTTCGCATTGCGTGGGGTTCACCTTGCCCGGCATGATCGACGATCCAGGCTCGTTCTCCGGAATGGAAAGTTCCCCGAGGCCACAGCGCGGGCCGGAAGCCAGCCAGCGAATATCGTTCGAAATTTTCATGAACGACGCCGCTAGCGTCTCCAACGCGCCTTGCGCAAACACAATCTCATCGTGCGCTGAGAGAGCGGCGAATTTGTTGTTGTGCGAACGAAAGGGAAGTCCGGTAAGCTCAGCAATTTTCTTCGCTGCCCGTTCCGCAAATTCAGGGTGCGTATTTAATCCGGTGCCGACGGCCGTTCCGCCAATTGCCAGATCGAACAAGCCTTCGAGAACCTGCTCCAGACGCCTGATGTCACGATCCAGCAATGCTGCCCATCCACCGAACTCCTGGCCAAACGTTAAAGGAACTGCGTCCTGCAGATGGGTGCGGCCAATTTTGACGATGTTCTCAAATTCCTTCGCCTTGGCAGCGATTGCATCACGAACGATCCTCACTGCGGGAATGAGAGCATTCTTGACCCGTTCCGCAGCCGCGATGTGCATGGCCGCCGGAAACGTATCGTTCGACGACTGCGACATGTTCACGTGGTCATTGGGATGAATCGGTTTCTTCGATCCCATTTCGCCACCCGCAAGCTCGATCGCACGGTTGGAGATGACCTCATTCACATTCATGTTTGTCTGCGTGCCGCTGCCGGTCTGCCAGACGCGGAGAGGGAACTGGTCGTTAAGTTTTCCGGCGATAACTTCGTCGGCCGCCTGCACGATGAGTTTCGCTTTGTCGTCGGGAAGCTTGCCGAGATCCTGATTCACGAGGGCGCAAGCTTTTTTCAGGATGCCAAAAGCCCGAATCAGTTCCGGCGGCATGGTGTCGCGCCCGATATTGAAATGCAGCAGCGAGCGCTGGGTTTGTGCGCCCCAATAAACCTTGGAGGGTACCTCGATCTTTCCCATGCTGTCGGATTCAATACGCGTGCGGGTTGCGGGTTCGGCAAGAGTAGCCATAATGTGGTCCTGCGATTTAGAGATGATTCCAACTGGATTATAACGCCCCGCTGTTGCCTTACTCGCGGGCGGATCACATCATCCAGTGACGTACGCCAGCGAAGCCCATCCATGCCACATGCTAGAATCGTTAGCTCTCAAGGACCATTCCCATGTCTAGACACATGGCAGACACGACGCTGCAAATTCCTGAAACCCTGCCTCGCACGCAGCTCGATGCCCACCCGCATTCCCGTGTGGACGTACTGGTGATCGGTGCTGGGCCGACCGGATTGGCATGTGGCATTGAAGCGCTGAGGGCGGGCTTCAAGGTTGTGGTTATCGATAAGGGCTGCGTGGTCAACTCGCTATTCAACTATCCCGCCAACATGACGTTCTTTACCACGTCCGAACTGCTGGAGATCGGCGACCTTCCATTTACCACCGCCCACGCCAAGCCGACACGGCAGGAGGCGCTGGAGTATTACCGCAGGGTCACGGAACATTACAAGCTCCCAGTCGTGCAATACCAATGGGTGAAAACTGTGGTCGGGCGCGACGGCGATTTTCAAGTCACTACCACTGACCGGCTCGGCAGAATCTACGATTACCACACCAAGAAATTAATCGTTGCTACTGGCTACTACGATCTGGCCAACCAGTTGGCCATTCCTGGCGAGGATCTGCCCAAAGTATTTCACTATTATCGAGAACCGCATCCGTATTTCGACAATGACGTGGTAGTGATCGGTGGAAAGAATTCTGCGGCCATCGCCGCGCTTGAGTTGTATCGCCACGGGGCGCGGGTGACGCTGGTTCATCGTGGACCGAAGATCGACGGCCATGTAAAATACTGGATTCTTCCGGATATCGAGAATCGCATCCGCAACGGCGAGATTAAGGCTTACTTCAACAGCAGCGTGCAAGAGATTACGGCGGACGCAGTTCTCATCCACACTCCCCAAGGCACAATTCGCCTGAAGAATGATTTTGTTTTCGCCCTGATTGGATATCATCCGGATTACGATTTTTTGCGGTCGATGGGAATCGAGCTCTCGCTGGATCAGTTCTGTCCGATGTGCGATACGACGACATTGGAGAGCAATGTGCCGGGAATCTATGTTGCCGGAGTGATCGTGGCGGGATCGAGGACCAGCGAGATTTTCATCGAGAACGGGCGTTTTCACGGCAAGCAGATCGCGGAAGATCTTAAGAAAAAACTGCGATCTTGATGGGGTTTCCGGCTTCTGCCTGGGCCTAAGTCAGCGTTACCGTCTCCTCTCCCAATTGCTGATTGATCAGCCGTGCGACCAGGCCTTTCAGCTTCTCCCCGGATTTCTGCAGCACGAAATCCTGATCGGAGTCCGACCAATCCAGCTTGAAACTGGTTGCCAGTGCGGATATCCAGATTTGTCGTACAGGCGCATTGGGCGAGATCACGAAGCGAGTTCCATCGTCGAAGGCAATATTCAAGGCCCCAGCCTGGTCTTCGACTTCAATGTCAGCGGAGTCCTCTGCGGCAATCAGCGCCTGTTTCAAGGAATCTAGCGCCGTGTCGGAGTGCTTGCGGAATGTGCTTTCGTCGAGCATGGAGAGAATTATAAAGAAGCTCTTAGCTCTTAGCATTTGGCCCACATCGATCTTAGAACGGTTGCTGGGGCCGCTAGGAGCTGATAGCTAGGAAACTAACGGCAAAGAGCTGTTTTGCCCTCCACAGCCCAAGCAATTACAGTAACCCTTCCCATGGAACCTGAGCCGGAACAAGAAATAGGCACGATCTCGCTGGGCGCGTACCTGCGTTTGGTGCGGGAGAACCGCAACTTCCGGCGGCTGTGGGCGGCACAGATTGTCAGCGAAATCGGCGACTGGTTTTACTCGCTCGCCATCTACAGCTTGTTACTGCAAATGACCGGTCACGCGCGCTCGGTTGCGTTGGCGTTGGTCTTGCAGGTAATTCCCCAGACCTTGTTCGGTCCACTCTCCGGGGTTGTTAACGATCGCGTCAGCCGCAAGCGAGTGATGATCATCAGCGACTTGGTGCGCGTGCTGATCGTGCTGTGCATGTTGCTGGTGCGCTCGCAGTCGATGATCTGGCTTGTCTATCCATTGTTATTTCTCGAAAGCGTGATGTGGGCGTTCTTTGAGCCGGCGCGGACGGCGGTGATTCCGAACATCACAACCAGCGAAGACTTGATCCTCGCCAATACGTTGTCTTCGACCACGTGGTCATTGAACTTGGTGGCCGGAGCTGCGCTTGGAGGCCTGGCCTTAGCTTTGCTGGGATACAACGCTTCCTTTGTGCTGAACGCGTTGTCATTTCTAGTTTCCGCTTACTTGATCAGCGGCATGCACTTTGAGGAACCGCACACGGCAGCATTTCCCAAGTGGAGGCTGCACGATCTGTTGGATTATTTTCAGCTCATCGAAGGGTTGCGTTATGTCCGCAACGACGGCCGCCTGCTTGCCACGGTGTTAGTGAAAACTGGGCTCATCCAGATGGGCGTGAGCTGGGTTCTGTTTACCGTCATGGGCCAAAGAGTTTTTGCGCTGCACTGGAATGGACTCGAAGCGCAGAGCGGCGCGGTCTTAGGGATGAGCTTGCTAATGGGCGCCCGCGGGCTGGGTGCTCTGTTTGGGCCGCTCGGCGCCGCCCGCTGGGCTGGTCATCGTGAGAGTCGGCTGCGTTTGGGCATTCTTTTTGGGTTTCTTGCGGTCGGGTTGGGATACGGCATGCTGGGCGTTGCGGGCTCGCTCTGGATGGCATGTTTCTGGGTCGTGCTTGGGCATTGCGGAGGGTCGACAGTTTGGGTTTTTTCCACGACGCTGTTGCAACTCAATACCGAAGATAAGTTTCGAGGGCGAGTATTTTCTGCCGAGCTAGGCCTGTCGATGCTGACATTGGCAGTAACCGCTTACCTCACCGGCATCCTGGTGGACGGTGGAATCAATCCGCGGACAGTCGCGATCGCAACCGGATTCATCATGCTGGTTCCGGCTGGTTTGTGGAGTTGGGCGATGCGGATGTGGAAACCAGTTGCGGCCACTGCGCCCGCCAAAACTCTGCACTAGCAGCGCCAAACGTTGAGTTGTTCGGGGTAAAGCTGGTCAATTTTCGCGGCCATGATGAAATCACTTTCACTTAATCCGTTGATCTTGTGGGTCCACATTGTAATCTCGGCTTTGCCCCAGGTCAGCAAGATGTCGGGATGATGGCCTTGTTCCTCGGCCACTGCGCCGACGCGATTCACAAATTCCAACGCCTGTTTGAAATCGGGGAATTTGAATGTGCGCGTGATGTGATGTTCGTTGACAACATTCCAGTTGGGCAATTGATGGCTGAAGGAATGCAACTCCTGCCCTTTCAGAGGCGGGGTGCCTCCCTTGCACGGGACACAATCTTTGCTGGCTAGGTTGGACATGGAAGCTCCAAGCATAGGTTAGCCGAAAAACCGGTGATTCGCATAACAGGGGCGTCCTGACCTTGGTCAATGAGCCCTATCGCCTTGTTTTGTTCAACCGTGAAACATCGCCTTGACCGCCGCTTTTTGGCGGAGGATACTTGTGCTGCTCGGCCAGTCGCTTTCCCTTTGAGGGTCTCCTCCATGAAACGCGCAGTGGTCGTAACGCTTCTCGGGCTGGCAGTGCTGGTGTCGGCCAGCTTCCATTGTTGGTCAGGCGGAGCAAGCCGCAGGCGCATGATGACAAATGGAACTTGAAAAAGCAGAACTCGATCTAATCACCAAGCTGGTGCTTGGCATTTGGTTGTTGCTCCTGCTCCCATGGCTGTTGTTGGCACCATTGTCCGGGATGGCATTTGATGCTGGCTCTTCGACCAAGGCAGACTTCTTTGTCTTGTCCGTGTTGACCTACCCAATCTCAGTATTGATCGCTGGCCTGCTGAGGAAACAAGCACCTTGGTTTCTTGCTCTCCCTTTGGCAAATATCGCAGGATTGCTAATTGCCGGACGATGAGCCGAAGATAACTGTTGCAAAATCACGATCTCACTCATCGACCGTCCCTGGTCGCGCGTTGCTGCTTGAGGGCAGATTGTCACTGGCCCAGCCCATAGCGCCCCACCATGTTTCACTCTCATGCTCGAATCCGAATCTCTCTGCTGGAATAGAATATTGGGCATAGTCTGTGGGGGTACAAATTTGGACTGGAAAGAACATGGCGTAAAGATTGTCCGCGCGGGAGAACTAGATCCTAATACTCCCCAGACATCCGGGATGACGCGGGCAGCAGCCATTACTCACGCTCGCACTGGGGCCAGCAAGTTATGGGCTGGTACCGTCGTTGTTCAGCCAAGCGCCATGACCGGGCCTCACCATCACGGGGAACTGGAGACCGTGCTTTACATCGTCCGCGGCCGTGCTCGCATGCGATGGGGCGATCGATTAGAGTTTACTGACGAGGCCGGCGCTGGAGATTTCATTTACATTCCGCCTTATGTGCCGCACCAGGAAATCAATGCGCACAACGATGTGCCGTGTGAAGCGGTCGTAGTCAGAAGCGGCCAGGATCCAATCGTCGTCAATCTGGACATCAAGAGTCCCGAGCCTGCAAAAGAAAGCAGCGGCGCGAAACCGTTCCACCCGCCTCGCTAAGCTTCCGGCATTCGTCGGAGTCCGCGGGAAGTACGATTTGTTTACATCAGCTTAGAGCACCTTGCATTCGAAACTCCCTCGCGTCGTAAGAAATCTCCTCCCCCATAGACTACCTTGATGTGCGACCTTTAAGTTCATGCCGGTCTTAACCGCGACACAAGATAGTCTCTACCAGCAGTGTGCCGCCGAATATGCAGGCGCGCTGGAAAGACTGGCACGCAGCTACGAGGCCGAACCGGAGGCGCGCCGCGACCTGCTGCAGGATATCCACGTCGCATTGTGGCGCAGCTTCTCGAGCTTTAACGGCCTCTGTTCGATGCGGACCTGGATTTACCGCGTGGCCCACAACACGGCAGTGACCCACGTCCTGCGCGAGCGGCGAAGAAGAGGGCAAGCGATGGTCGGCCTGGAAGAGATCGAAGAAATGCCAGCCACGGCGGCGGACAGGGATCAGGATCGGCAGCAACGTCTTAATCAATTGCTATCGATGATCCGCACACTCAAGCCGATCGACCGGCAGGTGATCTTGGCATATTTAGAGGATCTGGAGGCCGCCGAAATTGCCGAGATCACGGGATTGTCGCCGGCGAACGTCGCTACCAAGATTCACCGCATCAAGAACATTCTGTCCCGAAGATTCCAAGCCGGAGAACGGCCATGAACAACCAGATCAATGACGCCAAGAAAATTTGGCAAGACCAACCCTTGGAGGGTATGACGATGTCACTGCAACAAGTCCACGAACGTATCGACAAACTGAGCCGGATTGTGCGCAGAAGGAATTTGATCGGCGGCTTTGCCTGCATCACGGTGCTGCTGGGGTTTAGCTACTTCTTTGCTGCTCTCAACCAGCCGAGCGAGGGCATGGAACGGATTGGAGCAGCCCTTACTGCAATTGGCGCGGGCTACATTATGTACCAATTGGCAATCGGGAAGATGAGGAGACAGACTGCCATAGCGGAAACGCAGGCACAGGCGAGCATGTCGTTTTACCGTTCTGAGCTGCAGAGGCAGAGAGACTTCCATCAGGGAGTATGGTTTTGGTCGCGGATGGTGGTCTTCGCGCCTGGCCCAGTCATCTTCCTCATCGGGATGGTAAAGGCAAATCCGGCGTTCAGTAGAGGTGCATTAATCGAAGGGTCGATCGCCCTGGCGTTGCTCGTCTGGGCAATCCCCAGGAATCTCAGTTTAGCGAAACGATTTCAGCAGGAATTAGACGCGCTGGATTCGGCGGGTTGTTGAATGCTGGAGATCGGCCGCGACTGACTATCCAGCCGCTGTGGCCATCGCTTTTGCCTCGGAGTTCTGGGGCTGGGTTGAATCTGTAGTCGACCGGGACTCGAACCACCGTTTAACTCGCCAAATCGCCACGCCCGTAGCGATGACGAGCCCCCAAGGGGCGATGGGAGAAATTAGCATCCACTTCGCGCAGAAACGCACCAGCAGGAGCCAAAACAGCGTCAGGCCTAATCCTGACGAGGCTGCGGCTGCCCGTCGCCAGATGGACGGTCTTGTATCCGGGGCAACGATGGCTTGCACAGCAAATGCCAACGGCACTCCGGCCACCAGATCAACAAAATAGTGCTCACCGGTGCCCAAGGTTGAGACAACGGTGAGCGCGAGATAGACGGCAAGAAAATACCGCATCGCCGGCGATTGCCTTTTTGTATTCCAATAAAGCAGCATCACCCACGCCATGTGGAGCGACGGGATGGCGTTGCGAGGAATGTTGCCGTTCACGGGAATTCGCTCCAGCAAGAGGCGATGCAGAGAGGGATACGGCAGCGTTTCCCATGGAAAACTGGCCGAAAAAACATATCCTGGTCCGGTCGCAGGAACGATATTGTAGAGTGCCCACCCGCCCAATCCTGCAAGCAGAAAAAGAGTAATCATGTCCCACGACGGACGCTCGGACTGCTTGGGCAGGCGCAGCGCGTAAACCAGCGCCATCACAAAAGGCAGGGAAACATAGGTAACTTGGGCTGCAAGGCGCAGAATCGCCGAATGGGCCATGGCTCGGCCCATCAAGAAGCTGGGCTGGAAGCCTAAGGAGCCATCGACCAGATAAAGGTAAAGGTCGTAGGTTTTCGGATAAAGCAGGTTGGCAAAGCTCAGTGCCCGCTGTGCCGAAAGCACAAAAAATACCAGCGCTGCAGCTGGAGCCAACATGGCGTAGGTTCGACGGCGCGCGTCCGTGTCTGACCACAGCCATCGTAATCCGAGCATGAGAAAGGCCCCGAGGCCGAACAAAGCGAGAACACCGGAGCTCGTATTGATCCAGTTATGGTCGTGAGGAAAGCGGACAATCACGGCGAAGCCCGCTGACATTAATATCCAGGCCGCTAGTTCAAGTTTCGAAGGCCAATTCCGGAGATAAAAGATCAATCCACCGGCGATGGCAAGCGGCAGATACGGAACGCTGAGATCCAGCGCTCGCCCAGCGAGCAAGAAAAATGCAATCCAGAGCGCACAGATCGCAAGGTGGAGCAGCTTGCTCTGAATGTTAGAAGATTTCCAGGTTTCCCATGCCATAGGTGACAATGCCCGCGGTTTCGCAGGGCTGATTGGATTATCACCTGCGAAGTAATCCACCGGCATGTGCCCTTAGTAACCGGACTAGAACGGGATATCCTCGTCACTGATCGGCGTTGCTGGCGCGGGCTCGGCCTCGTGGGTGCGCTGATCAAAATTGTTACCGCCCGCGGCCGCTGCGCGGGAGGATTCTCCCCCTTCGCCGCGTCCGCCAAGCAGAACCAGATCGCTGGCGACGACTTCGGTCATATACTTCTTCTGGTTCGTCTGCTTGTCATCCCAAGACCGGGTCTGCAGGCGTCCCTCGATATAAACCTTGCCGCCCTTTTTGAGATATTCGCCTGCGATTTCAGCCAGACGCTGCCACAGCACCACATTGTGCCATTCGGTGCGGTCCTGCCATTGACCGTCTTTATCTTTATAACGTTCGTTGGTAGCCAGCGTGATCTTCGCCACCGGCGTTCCCTGCGGCGTGTACTTCACTTCCGGATCTTTGCCAAGATTGCCGATCAAGATAACTTTATTGACACTCTTTCCTGCCATAGCAGCTCCTTCTACCGGGTTCGGATGGCTCAATATACCAGAACCAACGCCAGCCAGGGATGTGATGAGTGAACATAGCGTTCAGCCTTCAGCCGTTAGCATTCCGCCCGCGTACCGCACCCTCTGCGCAAACACTCCTCTAAGGCTGCTGCTGACTGCTGAATGCTATAATTCCTGCCATGCCTGCTGATGCCAAGGCCATCGGGATGGTCCCCGACGAGTATAAGTTCGAACCGAAATCCAAGGGAATCGATACTCCACGCAAGAAAAAACCTAAAGAATTGGCGGTCATCACCGAGTGTTGTACCGGTTGCGCCGGCTCGCCCGCCTGCGTCGAATACTGCCCCATCGAAGACTGCATGTTCTGGGTTCCGGACGAAGATCACACTCCCTTCGGCCGGATTCAGGTCGATCCCATCCTCTGCATCGGCTGCAAGAAGTGCACCAGCAAAGGCCCGGATGGCTCCTTCCTTGACGGCTGCCCATGGGATGCGATCGCGATGGTCGAAACGGTCGAGATTGAAAAAGAAGTCGGCGTCATGCCTCTGTAAAGATTGGTCTCGATTCCGGAAAGTACGCTGGATCAATCGGTTGCAACTGCGGCCCGCTCAAATCTGCAACGAGTCGAAGTCTTATAATTCCAACGAGGTCTTTTGAAGTGCTCAAGCGTTTGTTTCGAATTCTAGTGATTTTTCTTTTGGCGCTCTCCCTGGCACAGGCCGAACCCGCGACCTTTGACGGTGTAGCCAAATGGGGGAACACTTTGTCGGCGGCGAAAGTAAGCGAGATGAAGAGCTTGTACTCGACAACTCTCCCTGCAGAGCTTGTTGGCCCGGACAAGAAGCAGACACCGGATATGACATCCGAGTTCGATTTTTGGCAGAAAATCTTTGTCTCGGGTGCGTCTGATGTTGCGGTCAACATTGTGGAGTCCACGGACCAAGATGGATTCCACGTAGCGAATCTCGAGATTTCTCTGAAAGTGGATACCCCGAATGGTCCTCGCACTCGCTACGTGCTGGAGCACCAAGTTTGGCAAAAGCAAACTGATGGTTGGCGCATTGTAATCGCGAATCATTCCGGATTGACGAAAATGCGGCCGGCACTCAACCCAAATCCTCATCTTTACGACGACTCGGCTGACGCGAAGGCGGAAATCAAGGAAGCTGTAGCTAAGGCTGCAGCGGCGCATCAGCGCGTGATTCTGGTATTCGGAGGAAACTGGTGCTACGACTGCCACATTCTGGATCAGGCGTTTCATCAGCCCGACATCGCTCCCATCGTGGAGAAGAACTTTCAGGTTGTGCACGTGGATGTTGGCCTCGATGGTAAACGGAATAGCGATGTTGCCGAATCTTACAAGGTCCCAGCAGAGAAGGGCGTGCCCGCGCTCGCTATTCTCGGACCTGACGGCAAGCTTCTCTATTCGCAACGCAACGGAGAATGGGAATCGGCCCGCTCGCTTGACCCCGATGACGTGATTGCATTCCTGAACAAGTGGAAGCCGGAGTAGAAAACTTACTTTTCTCGCGCTCGGATAGCTTTCTCGGTCTCTACAGCCTGCTGGCGGACGTGATCGGGGATGTCGGGCAGCTCGCGCTCGTATGCCATCACGATCGGAAGATCTTCCGGCTGGCCGATGAGATACAAGGCTCGCAGCGCTTCCCAAACCTGGTCGGTTCCGGGATCGATCGTCGCAAGCTTTTCCCCGGCTGATACGGTTTGTCCGGTTTCTGCGGAAATCTGACGGATGCGTCCGCCAATCGGGGAGCGGATTTCGATGGTCTGCGCACTGGCCTGAAGCTTCGCAATCGTTCCGCCCTGATGAATGGGCGTGCCGGCGGTGCTTGTGTCAACAATTTTGCCTGCTTGCGGTGTTGTCACGACGGCGGGTTGCAGCAGTTCCAAAATGTGCGGCCTACCACTGGCATCTCCGAACCGAACTAGCGACAGCGCTGCATTGCCGCGAACCGTGAGCGACGAATCGCTTAGCATCTTCAGCAATGCTTCGTGGAACCCTGCACCCGAAGTATCTTGCCCCATAACCCAGGCGTCAGTGTTGCGGACTTCGTCTACTGGATATGCGCTAACCGCCACAAGCTGCGGATACCATTGCGTGACGCTAGCATCGTGTCGGCTCATGCGCTCGCCAATCTGCACTAGAGCGTGTTGAATATGGCGCGGGTGCTTATCGTCGTGCAGATATTCTGTGATCTGCTTGTCGGAAAGCTGCCGTCCAAACCATGTATTCCACCAGAACAAAAATGGCATCAGGACAATCAGCCAGCCCGTCACGAAAAATAACACGCGGTTGCGCGTCGACATGCGCGGGCGGGATTTCAATTCAGTAGACATTAGCCGTCAAGTTGCCACCCATCATGATCAATCAAATCCTCTGTGCTGTCTGTGTCTTCTGTGTTTAAAGGTTTCGCAATTTACTCCACTACGTCCGCATCCAGCACGCGATCTTGTTCCAAGTAATGCGAGACAGCATATTGCGCCAGGAGCGGCGTTTGCAGCTTGATTTCCGCGCCGATCCAATCGCCTTTCCCGTAGGGCGCGCCTGCGGCACGCTTAGGGGATACGCCGCTCCCGAACTGAGGTCCGAACTGTGCGCTCTGAATCTGATCGAATTGCTGAATGCCGCGCCACGCCTCATCGCCTTTCGTTCCACAGACATCGATTTTCAATCTCACGGTCGACATGATGAAATGCCTCACCCCTGACTGCCGCAATCTAGCTGTGCGGGAACCACTGATAGAGCATGAAGTACACCAGGACGCCGGTGACACTGACGTACATCCACAGGGGCCAGGTCCAGCGTGCGATGGCGCGGTGCTTGTCGTACCTTTCCCGCAATCCGCGAATAAGCGTGATGGCGACCATCGGGACGATTACGATTGCCAATGTCACATGCGGGATGAGGACAATCAGATAAATGACATGCCAAAAATGGTCGCCGAGAAACCGTATGTCGCCAACGTGATAATGGAAGTATAGGTAGCACGCCAGAAACAACGCGGAGGAAACCACCGCTGCGATCATGCAAGCGCGATGGGCGGCGACTTTGCCGCGCATAATCAGGCTGCGGCCAACGAGCAAGAGTACCGCACTCGCTCCATTCAGACTCGCGATCAACCCGGGAAAGTATGCGTATTGTTCAGGAATCATGCGGCCGGTTTCGTCGTACGCCGGTTCACCATAATAAAACAAAGCGCAAACATGCAAATCGTGAATAAGACCATGGCCAGCATGGATGTGGGCAGGGAAGTAACCGTTGGACTTGACGGATACAGCAAGCCGCGCAGGGCTTCCACGCCATAGGTCAGCGGATTAATGAGCATCAGCAAGCGCAGCCATCCCGATGCCCCAGACAAGGGAAAAAGTGCGCCCGAGAGAAGCCAAAGCGGAATCAGAAACAAATTGATAATCGCATGAAAGGCTTGCGTGGAATCCATAGGCCAGGCTATGGCAAAACCCAAAGCCGTCAGCGCAAATGAAACCAAAAATACGACGAGCGTGATAAGCAAGAAACTTTCCAGGCTCATGTGCACGCCGACAAACGGCGCGAAGGCGAGGAAGATCAGGCCTTGAATCGCGGACAGCGTTGTCCCTCCCAACACTTTCCCCAGCACAATTGCTGATCGTGGCACCGGTGCGACCATCACGGAAAGCAGAAACCCTTCTTTTCGATCTTCTATCACGGACATCATCGTAAAGATCGATGTAAACAACACGATCATGATCAGCGCCCCGGGATAGAAATAATCGAGGTAATGCTGCTGGCCGGCCGCATCTCCGGAACGGAAAGACGTGCCGAAGCCTGAGCCGATTACCAACCAAAACAGTAGCGGCGAAGCGATCACGCCAACTACGCGGCTGCGCTGGCGATAGAATCGTACGATTTCGCGCCACCAAAGGGTGTAAGCCGGTAAAGCGACACCGGTGTTGACGGGCACGGCCGATGCAGGCAAGGTTGCAGTGCGTGTTGCCATAGTTTTTCCTACGAACATCAAAACTTCTTGCCGCGGAGCACGCTGAGAGCGCGCTGTGAAAGTGGTTAAGCTTTCTCTTCCTCTTCCGCTTCTGTCCAGAATCTGTGCCCGGTGCGGTGAATGAAAACGTCTTCCAGCGTTGGCTTGCTCACCGAAACCGCTTCAATCTCGCCGGGGAATGCTTCTACGACATCCGTGATAAAGCGATGGCCGTTTTCGCGTTCCAACCGTACCTTACCCTGTAACACCTGAGCCTCAAGCCCAAATCGTTCGCCAATGCCTCTGGCCAGCTTCTCGGGATCCTTCGAATCGAGTACGATCACATCACCGCCGATTTCGTGTTTCAATTCGTTCGGCGTTCCCAGCGCGACTACTTTGCCTTGGTTCAAAATCGCCAGACGATCGCAACGCTCAGCTTCTTCCATCAAATGTGTGGTGACAATGACCGTGACGTGCTCTTCATCACGCAAGATCGCGAGATATTGCCAGAGATCGCGTCGTGCGCCGGGATCGAGCCCAGTTGTGGGTTCGTCGAGGAGAAGCACCGACGGATGATGAAGCAGTCCCTTGGCCAGTTCCAATCGTCGCTGCATCCCACCGGAAAAAGTCTCGGCTTTCTCGTTGGCTCGATCGGCCAACCCAACCCGGCCGAGCATTTCCTGAATCCGCGCCTTCAATGCCGCACCGCGTATACCGTAAAGGTGACCTTGATGAATCAGGTTCTCAGCCGCGGTAAGTTTCACGTCGATGCTTTGAGCCTGAAAGACCACGCCGATCCTGCGGCGCAAGCCATTGGGATCGCGTGCCACGTCGAAGCCCAAGATCGTTGCCCGGCCGCTGACCGGAACCATCAAGGTCGACAAAATGCGAAATAAAGTAGTCTTGCCGCTGCCATTTGGGCCAAGTAGACCGAATAATTCAGCTGGCCGCACATCAAAGGAGACTCCATTCAAGGCCGTTCGGTCTCCATAACGATGGACAACATCTTGGACCGAGATGACCGCCGGGGAATTCGCCTTCTCAGACGCAATCACGGGATAGGAGGGAGTATTTAGAGCCACAGTCCATTCTACGATGAGCGGCGGTCTACGCGGGAACTGGCTTTCGCGTGCTTCCAGGAACTCGCTCCTCAAAGCTCACTGGAACATGCCGCCACACCTGAATTGCGAGAACCACGGTGGTCGCCAACAGCAGCGCACCCACCGCAACGTGAGCTACTGTGGATAAAACCATCGGCAGCTCCGGCTGCACCGCGTCGTGTCCCCAGACGACGCGGGTTTCAAACGCAACGTAGCCGAGGCACAGCTGCAGCACCAGGAGCGACAACAACAAATTCGCCGGCCGGCGAACAGCCTCGATCTGCGAATAGTGGGTGCGGGCGCGCAGGCCAGTCCATCCCAAAACGATCGCGACGAGCGGCGCGTTTAATACGTGGGGGAGCCAACCCATGCCATGATGGCGGAACATTCCGCCGAAGAACAGCTGGAAATAGAGGACCAGAATCGAAAGCAGAGTCAGAGTGAACAGGCTAGGGCGTTGGCGATCGACCTGAATTCGCGGTATTTCTCCTACCCACTTCGGTCCCGTGAATAGCGCAATAGCGACCGCTATGCAAAAGAAAGTTTGCCCGACCATGGCATGCGCGGTGGAAACCGCGGGAGGCAAGAAGTGAAGCACCGTGATTCCGCCTAGAATCCCCTGCACGATCACGGTTGCCAGTGCGCCGATGCCGAGCGCTTTCATCCACCGACGCTTGTCCGCCCGCCAGGTCCAGATAGAAATAACGATAGTCAATAGCCCTACAAACTCCGCCACCATGCGGTGAGTGTGCTCAAACCTCACGCCGCCCACCATGCGGGGAATCTTGTATAAAGAGCCGAATGAAGTCGGCCAGTCAGGCACGGAGAGCCCTGCGTCATTGCTCGTGACCAGCGCTCCCGCGATGATCAGACAAAACGTCGCGCACGCCGTGAACACGGCAAAGCGATGATGAGCACGGTTATAAGGCGTGACAAGGCCTTTCAGAGTCAACTCCTCAATTTGCAGGCTGTGTGAAGGACGGGCGCGGACGCCCGTCCCCCACCAAATGAGATTTTACTGCTGCTTGAAGGTTTGATCGACAGTTTTGCTGTCCTTAGCTGCCAGCGTGACCTGCTGGTCCTGTTCGCCCAGCTTCTCCTGCACAAACGCGATCGTGTAGGTGCCCGGCGGCAGGCCCTTGATTTCGAATTTACCCTTATCGTCGGTTACGGCGTAAAACGGGCTTTTCACCACGTTGATGTACATCCTCATCCAGGGATGCTGGTTGCACTTGACCGGCAGCATAATCTCTTCGCGGGCAAAGTTCTTCTCGATAGGCGCGGACGATGGCGGCTGCGATTCGTTCCATTCACGGTTCGCCTGCGGAGTCGGATGGATGTTGTGCGTGGTCTGATCGTCGTTCTTGATTTCAATGTTCTGTCCAGCCATCACGCCCAGAACATGAGGATGATATTTGCAACCTTGCTGGTTGATCGTGACCGAGTCTTTGGGAACATCGAAAGTACGATCGCCGAGACCATCTTTCACATACACGAAGACATTGGCGAGGTCGCCGTTGTCGGCGACGATGGTTTCGGCGTTGTTCGTGCCCTTGCAGGCCGCATCCTGACTCATGTCGATCTTGGCCGGCTTAGGAGCTGTGCCGTCGAGCTTCACCGTGCCGCTAACGCTGGCCACAGTGTTGGGATCAATGGGGGTGGCGGCTGGTGCCGCCGGCGCGGCTTTTTCTTCGGTAGCGTTCGACGACTGTTCCTCTTTCTTGCTGCATCCCGCCAGCAGCAACAGGCCAAGGCAGAGCAGCGCAAGCATTGCAATCCACGTCTTTTTATTCATGATGTCGCCCTTTCGTAAGGTAATTGGAATGTTCTCTCGTCAGTCCAGCAGGGACAGCCGAACTCGAACGCATCAAACCTGAGCTCGGTAAGTTCTTTCGTTGTCGGAAACGTAACATTCTATCGCGAACCACCGCTTGCCGACGAGCCAGCCGAACCCACCTGCTTGTGACTGCTCGGCGGAGAATTCGAAGCCGTCGAGCGGCCCATCGAGGCTGCCACGCGGCGCTGCTCCTCCGGCGTCAGCTGGAAGATGTATTCCACTAGCAGCTTATTGTGGTCTCCTGTATAGCCCTGGAACGAAGGCGGAGTCGGTCCAGCAAAGACCCACTGATCGCCTTGCTTCCGGAACAGTCCCGACGGCATCGACGTGCCGGGGCTGATTGCCTGCGGATCGAGCACCCAGCGCTCAGCCCAGTCTGGCTTCAGGCGGTCTTTGGCCAACAGGAAATTCGGCGCCGTAGCGATTTTGTCGTGCTGCGGATCGCCAGTGGCGTGGCATTTCAAACAAGGCGCGGCGGTGCTAGAGAACAGGCTGCGCGCCATGTCGGTTTCCTTTGTGGTTAGCGTTGGCACTCGCTCCGGAATGTAGGGCATCGGCTGCTGCGACAACGCCTGGAAGAAGCGCACCAGGATGCGCAGCTCATTATCCGAGAACGAGAACGTCGGCATGCGAACTTTCAAGTACGGCCGCACGCCATTACGATTTGTATCCGTGTCGCTCAGCGAAGGATTGGACAAGAAACGCCGCAGCCACTCCGGATCGACACGGGCGCCCTCGGTGAGCAGTTTGGGCGGCAACTGCTCCGGGGTGTCGCGGTACTGAGGCAGGCCCATCAGAATAGTCTTCTGGCCGGGAATAAACTGGTGGCAGCCCATGCAGTTATATTTTTTGACTACCCACCAGCCGCGCTGGATGTCGCCGCGCGCATCTTCAGGCTTGTAGATATAGTCGTCGGGCAGGGAGGTATTTTCGCTGCCCAGCAGGAACGTAGTCAAAGCCTGAATCTGCTCTTTGTTCAAGTGCAGGTTGGGCATACGCAGAACTTCAGTTTCCGACTTGATCATGCCCTTGTCGTAAACATTCGGCTCTGCCAGTTTGTGCTCGAAGAATCCCTTGTGGTTGTACCATGGGCCCTTGGCCGGGCCTTCCGGCAAGCGAGCCAGATCTTCGGGATCCGTGATTGGCTCTTCGGTCCCCCGTTCCGCGGGGACAGTGAAGCGAGCAAAATCGAGACGCTCAATTGGCTTGCTGCCTTCAAAAGTCAGCTCTGTGCCGATGCGTCCTTCGTCTTCCATGCCGGCAATTTCGTGGCAGCCCGCGCAGCCGAAGTGGCGAACCCACTTCTTGCCTTCTTCCTTCAGCGCGGGATCATCCATGTAGGAAGCATCCGCATACGCGGAAGGTTCTTTGTCCTTCTTCGTCATCAAGTAGGACGCGATATCCTGCGCATCTTCCTCGCTCAGGCGCAGGCTCGGCATCACCGTCATGTTCTGAACCTGCAATTCATGGCCATCGTTCGGGCATTGGCTATGTTGCAGATCGAAGACGTAAGGCAAGCCCTTCTTGGCGTAATCTTCCGGACCAATATCTTTCTTCTCGTACGGGCAGTAGGGTCGCGTGCGCTCACGCGCGTTGTGAATCCAGCGAACCAGGTAAGCGTAATTGGCCTTCTCTCCTTCGCGCGAGAGATTGGCGGCAAAGGTCCCGCCTTCCTTCTGATCGCCTTCACCCATCGAGTGACACGCCATGCAGCCGCGCGTTTCAAACAGTTCCTTGCCGTGCTCGACGTTTCCGGGCTTCTGTTGAGGCAAGGCGTCCGTGAAAGCTGATTGCCACAAATAAGCCGAGATCGCTTGGATCTGATGATCGTTTAAGCGAAAATTCGGCATTTTGGTCGTGGGACGGAAATCCGTGGGCTTCTTCAGCCAAACTGGAATCCAGTTCTTGTTGAGCTTCAGGCGAATGTCCTTCAGGTTCGGCCCGACCTTCTTCTGGTCCTGCATCAGGCTGTGAGATTGAAAATCGAGCTGCTGAATGCGGCCGTCGATTTTGCTGTTGCCCACCTTCAGCGCGATCGCTTGATCGTTCAGACGATTTGCTTCTTCGTTCGTTTCGGCAGTGTCGGCCTGCTTCATCAGATACGCGGCCTGCTTGAGGTTATCGATCTTCTGCTGATCGAAGAGTTTGATTTGCTGTGTGATGTTGTTCAGCTCTTCCGGTTCTCGGTCGTAGCCCTCGTAGCGATGGCAACCCATGCAGCCTTTTTGCCGGAAAAGATCCTTGCCGTCGTCGATGACCTTCCATTCCGTGCCGCCGCTGGCCAGCACCATATCCGCCGCATGACAATTCTGACAGCCCGCCTCCGCGTTCTCTTTCGGAAACAGTGGCCACAGCCAATGTTCATAATTGCCATGTGCTTTCTCGACGCTCGTGGTCGCCCGCCCGTTTCCTTGATGGCAAGGCGAGCAGCCAAATTTTTCCGGATCGTGAATTGTCAGAAGTTCAGGCTGCGGATGGCTGGTGAAAGCGAGTGCGTATTCGTCAGGCTTCTTCTCGCCCTTGGGGGTCATCGAAGCCGGAGTAATCTTGATGGGTTCCGCGATTCCCATGTGGCATGACTGGCAACGATCCACAATGCTTGCTTCCGGCACGTTGATCTGTACGATCTGCGAATCCCACTCTTCCGTCTTTTTCTTCAGACCCTCGATTTGAGTGGGGGTGAGATCGACCATGTGGTCGTTTATGTAGGCCAACAGCCTGGTGTTGGCTTCGCTGACTGGTTTCAGGACTTGCCCGAGTTCCAGGCTAAGTTTGGTCTTCTCGGCGTTGGCTTCGTTGAAGGCCTCTTCCAGTTGCTTGAAGTTGTACTTCTTCTTCGTGCCGTCAGGAAACTTCACGGTTGCCGGTTCATTCTCGTAATCGGTCAGTTCTTTTTCTAGGCTCCTCTTACTGGAGGCGCTGGTTGACGTCTCGATGTTGTAGATGATCGCGTTCACGTAGGCGCGACGATCGGTGAAAACGGAACGCACGGCCAGCAACTTCCCATTCGCTTCAGCCAGCTGTTCTTTAATTCTGGTCGCGGGCTCTTTGCTTTGTTCTTCCGCTTGCTGATATTCGCGCTGCAGGTCTCGATAATCGGAGCTATTCTCCACCGAAGTTTGCGCTGCTTCCGACTTAGAGGTGGTTTTCTGCAGCAGCGCCATGTAGCGCGTCTTCCATTCGCGCTGGTAGGCCTTCCATGGACGCTGGCCATAGGCTTCGTCCCACAGCGCCCAGAACAGGGTCGCCGTCAGGATGAATATGGCGATCATGTAGTGCAGGGCATACGACTTGGTCACTACCGGATCTTTTTCGGGGATCGGTTTGTCAGGCACCACAGTCTCCAAGACAGTCGTTGGTTGCGGGTCGCGAGCCGTTGGCCGAAACTGAATGAACCAAGAGCCAACGACCGATGACGAACCACGGTTTTACACGTTGAACCACGGTGTGATCCACACATACTTGATATGGAATGCCAAGCGCAGCGCCATCTTGATGGGCAGCGCAACCATTGTTAACAGAAAAAACTGCATCAGCGAATACTGCAGCAAGCTCATGCGTTTGTAATCTTTCGGATTGTAGCGGCGGAAGAAAGCGTGCACGAGAAATCCGCCCACGGCGTAATATCCGATTACCACAATGGCGCCAAACACTCCTTTGGCGAGGTTCGAGGTGATGCCAAAAATATCTGGCAAGTCGCGGTTCACCTCATAAATCAATCTATTGTGGTCCCACGTCTGCCCCGGCCAAAACCACTGCCAACCTGGACCGCGAATAAATGTTCCGATAAGGATCATCGCGATCCACAGCACGATAAACCCGAACAAAAATGTACCGATGGCAAACTTGCGCTGCTTCCAGGTGTAATAGCCGCTGCCAAGCGGATTGGTATCGATATAAGGAATGATCATTAGACCGACGATGATGAGGGTCGGCATCACGACGCCCGCGATCCACGGATCGAAGTACACCAGCATTTCCTGCAGTCCAAGAAAGTACCACGGCGCTTTCGCAGGGTTCATGGTGAGGTTGGGATTCGACGGTTCTTCCAGAGGCGCATAGAGCGTGATTGACCAGACCATCAGAATGATGGTGACGATGATCGCGGCTAAAAACTCAACCCGCAGCAAAAACGGCCAGACATGGATTTCCTTTTGCCAACCTTCGCGGAACGGCCAAGTTTTGCGATGGTGGGTTTTGGCCATGGCCGGATTGGTCTCGAGTTCGCCAATGAGTTCGTCGTTGGCCGTCGCCTGCTTCCATCCCAAATAGCAGAAGAAGATCAGCAAAGGAATCATCCCGACGATAGGAACGTTGTCGGGTGCCGAAGCGATTTCCCAAAGTTGATGCCAATCCATAATGTCTCCCGCAGAGCCCACGTGCGACAGCCGCTCTCGGCTGTCCGTTCTCGACAGCTACTATTCCACTCGTCTCCTCGGTTTATCCGCCTCTTCGGTCAGCATCACCGGCGCCGGGCCGGAAATGCCGCCATCTTTCCTTACGCGCCAGAAGTGCACGATCATCAGCACCGACGCCACAATCGGAATCCCGATGCAATGCCAAATATAAGAACGCAGCAAGGCATTGGCATCAACAATCGAGCCACCTAATAACCCGAACCTCACATCGTTATACGGCGTCATTCCCAACTGATGGCCGAACGGTCCTTCATGCCCCAGCAGCGGTGTCGCACGGGCCATGTTGGTTCCCACCGTGACCGCCCAGAATCCTAGTTGATCGTCGGGAAGCAAATATCCAGTGAATGAAAGTAACAGCGTGAAAACCAGCAGCAACACGCCGATGTTCCAGTTGAATTCTCGAGGTTTTTTGTACGACCCAGTCAGGAACACCCGGAACATGTGCAGCCAGACGGCAATCACCATCAAATGCGCCGCCCAGCGGTGCATGTTGCGCAACAGTTTTCCGAAAGGAACGTCGTGCTCGAGATAGAGAACGTCGCGGAAAGCCTGCACCTTCGTGGGGTGGTAGTAAAACATCAGCATCACGCCGGTCAGGGTCAACACGATGAAGAGATAGAACGTGATTCCGCCCATACCCCAGGTGTAGCTGTAGCGCACCGCATCGCGATTGATCTTCGCCGGATGGAGATGCAGAAATACATTGGACAGCACGCCCAGCGCACGATTGCGTGGCGTGTCGTCGTGCTTGTGGCGGAAAATTGATGTGTAAACCTGGGTCTTAGTTGGGTCTTTCAACCCTTCAATCTGCTCTTTTGCCTTGGTAGGCATGTCTGTCTTGAGCGACTGAACATCTTCTTTGACCCCGGCTTTTACCCGCTCCAGCAAGCCTACGCGGTTGCCATTTTTTCCGTTTCCGTTTTCTTCAGGCATTGGCTTCCTCAACACAGGTCATGGTTCGTTAGGCAAAGTTCATTACCCAGGGGTGCATTTATCCCTGCAAGTATGCTCCCGGATCGTTAAATTGGCTTGGCTGACCTTTCGGCCACTGATACAGCTTTGCCACGTCAACCAGAATCTGTCCGTCGGGCGCAACCTGCACGTGCGCACGATCCATGGGACGCGGCGCAGGCCCTTCGAAGTTAATCCCTTCACTGTCGTAGCCGCTGCCATGACAAGGACACTTGAATTTGTTCTCGCTAGGTTTCCAGTCGGGCGTGCACCCGAGATGGGTGCAGCGAGCATAAATCACGAACAATCGATCAGGAGTACGATCGACCCAGATGCGGTATTTCTGCTGCCACTTAGTATCGACGCCCAGACCGTAATCCGAGGGATAGCCGATCTTGAAAGTGGTCGCCGGTTCAAACAACGTACGTGGCAGAAAAAATCGGAAGAAGGCGATGAACCACGCCGTCATGAAGGCGCCGAACGTCGCCCAGACCATGACGCGACGACTGCGATTGATCTCGTTGTCCTCGGGACCAACAGCCGCGACTCCCCCCGCAGCCGCAGCCTTCGAAGTTCCCACAGCAGGTGTGCCGACGTAGCGAGTTGGTGCGCCACCGCGGGCGACCGAAACTGCGGCCGATTGAACGACAGCTGGAGCCGCCGGTCTTGCAGCGGCGGGAGTTGGCGCTGCGGCTGCCGCGGGCGCTGCATCTGACACGGCTTCTGCCGGTTCACCCAGAAGAGCGGTGATTTCTGCGTCGTTGAGGGGAGGCAAGCTTTTGCGTCCCCTGCGAGCCTGCTCGGCCGCAATGGCGGATTTGCTCCACTTCTTTCCTTGCGCGACCCATTTGGCAACTTCTTCGCTGATTGCCCCGCTGGCGGCTGCAGCGGGTTTGGCAGGAGCTGCAGGCGCGGGAGTGACGGCGGCGGGCGGCGCCGTGGCTGCTGGAGCACCGTTGCCGCCTTCCCAGGACATCGGCACGCCGGCTTTTAGGGCTTCGACGTCCGCATCGCTGATCAGCGGAAGACCCTTGCGCTGGCGATAGGCCTGCTCCATCGCAATTACGGAGTTATTCAGCGCCTTCCGCGGCCATGGCGGAAGATGGCCCAGCATCCCTTTTGCGGACTCGTCTGCCATCCGACCTTACTCCTTTATTTCTGTGATGCTCAGTCCGCGGCGAAGGCCATCCGCCGGGCTGAAGATTCCTTCCCTAGCTCCACTCCAATCGCGGAGCCCACCAACTCCGCCAGCGCCGCAATAAACTTCGGCGAATTGTTTAATCCCTCTGTCATTTCAAATTGCTGAATGCCGAGTTCAAGCGCTTCATGCCGCGCCTCACGATCGATCTCCCCTAAAGTCTCGACGTGATCAGAAACAAAGGAAATCGGCACTACGCATACCTGCCGAACTTTTTCGGCAGCCAGGTCCTTTAAAGTCCGGTGCAGCGAAGGCTGTAACCAGCGGCTTGCTCCCACCTTACTCTGATAACAAATATGATGCGCATTCGGCCATTCGCCAAATTCCATCAGCAAACGGACGGTCTCTTCGATGTGCGCCTGATAAGGATCCCCCTTCTCGATCACCGAAACCGGTACACTATGCGCGCTGAAGACTAAATGAACGCGGTAGCGATCGGCAAACCGGGTCAGCGTCTCGTCGACCTTCTCGGCTAGCGATTCCAGATACGTCGCATTGCGATAGAACGCGTCCACGGAACGGACGGGCAGATTATCGTGAAACTTCCGTCGCCACTCATTGAGGCTGCTGCCCGTCGTAGTACTCGAATACTGCGGATATAGCGGTAGAAGGACAACCTCGTCGCATTCCGCCGCGCGCAACTGCTCAATCGCTTCTTCGGTGAAAGGGTGCCAATAGCGCATGGCTACAAAGCACCGGGCATCGACGCCCAATTCCGTAAGCCTTAGTTGCAAACTGCGCGCCTGCTGCTCGGTGAACCTTCGCAACGGCGAACCGCCGCCGATGGAAGCGTAATGATGCTGAACCTTGCGTGCCCGTGTGCTGGAAATGAGCCGGGCCAGCGGTCTGCGGCCGATTCGCGCAAAAGGAAAATCGATAATTTCGGGATCGCAGAAAAGATTAAAGAGAAAAGGCTCTATCGCTTCCAGCGTGTCGGGGCCGCCGAGCTGAAAGAGCACTACACCAATACGCCGAGTTGAGTTTGCCATCCCCCTGGAATCCCTGCAGCACAAGGATGTTACTCAAACGTGTTAGGTTCGTCAAACGTAAAGTCGGCGCAATGGTTAATGACTTGGCACAAGACTATTGTCTGATGGGTGGACTTGGACCTTGTCTCCGATTTCGATCGTCATCAAGTCTTCGCCCAGCACGATAGGCCCGGAATAAGTCTTCCGTGTGTGATTCCTCGGCGGTTATGGTTTCCATTCACCCTTACTCTCCTACCGCGGCTGGCGCAGTTTCCATCGCTTCGATGATCGAATCTGCGAACTCCAAAGTTCCCGCGTTGCCGCCGACATCGCGCGTCAATTTCTCGCGCGTCCGATAGACTTTTTCCAGCGCATTGCGAATTTTGAGCGCTGCGTCGAACTCTCCAAGATGCCGCAGCATCAGAAGGGAACAGCGAATCACCGCCGTGGGATTGGCCAGATTCTTTCCCGCAATATCCGGCGCCGAACCGTGCACCGCTTCAAAAATCGCGCAACGATCGCCAAAGTTCGCGCTCGGCACCATCCCGAGTCCTCCGATAAAGGCCGCGCATAAATCCGAAATAATATCTCCATAAAGATTTTCCATGACCATCACGTCGTACTGGTAAGGATTCATGACAAGCTGCATGCAGGTGTTGTCTACGATGTGCTCGGCGTACTGAATATCCGGAAAGCCCTTGGCCACATTTCGGCAGCAGCGCAGAAATAATCCGTCGGACAACTTCATGATATTGGCCTTATGAATCGCGTGGATCTTCTTTCGCTGATTCTTTCGAGCGTATTCGAAAGCGAACTTGGCAATTCGCGTTGAGGCTTTCTCCGTAATGATCTTCAGGCTCTCCACCACGCCCGGAACCACTTCGTGTTCGAGGCCGGAATATAGGCTCTCGGTATTTTCCCGCACGATAACCAGGTCGACTTCCGGATAGCGCGTGGGGATGTGCGGCAGATTGCGAATCGGCCGGAAGTTTGCGTAGAGCTCGAAGCGCTTGCGCAGTTCCACGTTGATGCTCGCAAATCCGCCGCCAATCGGCGTTGTCACCGGACCTTTCAACCCTACGTGCGTGCGTTCGATCGATTCGGTCAGCTCTTTCGGAATGTATTCGTGGTATTTCTCGTAGGCTTCGGCGCCTGCCGCAAAGCTTTCCCATTCGAATTTGACGCCGGTCGCTTCAAGTATGCGCACCGCCGCTTGGGTCACTTCGGGTCCAATGCCATCGCCGGGAATGAGGGTGACTCTGTAGGACATAAGATCGCGGAAGACTTGCGCTCTCGCCGGTAGATACAGGAAAGTGGCTGGTCCAGCTCGTTTTCCCAGAGGGCGTTATCCCGACGGCCCATGCTTTTTCCAGCGGGCCGAGGGATCTCACGAGCATCAGTTTTATTGCGTTTTTACCGGACTCTTACCACGCACTTCCTGCACATCTTTACTTTTGACCAGATCTTTCAGTTCGGTCATGAATTCATGGACATCTTTGAAATCAAGATAAACCGAGGCGAAACGCACATACGCAACTTTGTCATAACGGCGAAGGCGGTTCATGATCAACTCGCCGATCTCGCTGGTTTTCCGCTCCCGCTCCGCCGATTCGATCACGAAACCCTCGGCTTCGTTTACGATCTGCTCTAGCTTTCCCATTGGAACTGGCCGCTTTTCGCACGCGCGCAGTAGGCCATTCAAGACTTTCTGCCGATCGAACTTTTCACGGCGTCCATCCTTTTTCACCACCATGTAGGGAATTTCGTCAATGCGTTCGTAGGTGGTAAAGCGCTTGCCGCACTTCAGGCACTCGCGCCGCCGGCGGATGGCATCCGCCTCCTTGCTCTCGCGCGAATCAACTACTTTGTCATTGGCAAAGCCGCAGAAAGGACACTTCATAGCCAGTGGTTATCTATTGATTGTAGCAGGAGGGCCCGTAGTGCTTGGGACATCAGGCGCCGGGGGAGTCAGGGATCACAGCGCTGGCTTCGGCCTGCTCACTCTCTTTTGCCACTTTGCGCAGCGACAGTCGCTCGTGATGCGCAAAAGCCAAGCCAACCGGAACCACCGCGACGAATGTCACCAGCCACAGCAAAATTCCGCAACTGACCGCCAGTTCTCGCGGGACATGAAAGACTTTGTCCAGCGCTTCGATGGTTGCCAGTTGCGAACCACCGCCGACGCCCGGAAGCTGCAGCATCGATCCCACCATGCTCGATCCCATCAGCAGTAGAACCCGCGTGACGCTCATCTCGTGCATCGGGCCGCCGTAAGCATGGGCGACTTCTTGGTAAGAGACGGCGATGAGCCACCACATCACCAGCGATACCACCGAAAGCTGCAGAAGAGAGAATGCACCATGAATGGTATCGAGGCCGCCGGCAAATTCACGCACACGCTGCGCGATCCGGTGACCTAGATTCTTTGCCAAGTGCGAAAACTGTCGCTCGATCCAATTCGCGATCGCTGGCCCCTTGTAGTAGAGAAGCGTAGCCCCCAACAACAATCCCAGAACCAAACCGGAAAGCAGGTATCCGGCCAGATGAAGCCAGTGATAGTAAATCGGCCTCTCCATAGCGAAAGCCCGCAACTTAGTGGGCAGAAAAATTGCCGCCACTATAATTACGGTGAAAGCCGCGAGATCGAAAATCCGTTCCACAGCCCACACCGCCAGCTGAGAAGAGAATGTCAGGTTCACCCGCCGCGCGATCAGATATGGCCGAATCAGCTCTCCCGGACGCCCCAGGATCGCGAGCGCAGTAAATCCAACCAGCGTGGGAGAGACCAGGGATGTGATCGTAGTTTCTTTGCGAACCGGACGCAGAAAGATTTTCCATCTCACCGCACGCAGAAGGTAGGCGATGTAAATCAGAATAATTCCATGAACGACCTCACGCCAGGCAACATCCCGCGTGTTCTCCAAGAACTTTTGCCAGTCAAATGTGCGCCATTCGCGGAATTGCAAATAGACCAGCGCAGCAAGCACCGCAAACACAAGTCCGTAGAGGATGACGCGCTGTTTATTCATGGTCAGAAGGGTTCAGATGCCGAGCACGAGGTACTCTTGCCAAGGTAAACGACAAGCAGGCGAGGGTCAACGGAGGTTGGCGCGCAGGTCTTCGGAATGCGGAGGCGAGTTCGATTTGGTCTGCTTAACGGTATGGCTCCGATGAGAGGCCGCTGCTCGTTCTTGAGCTAACTTTTTGTGATTAAAGTCGCGAACGATTTTTGCCACATAAGCTTGCGTTTCGGCATACGGCGGCACGCCATGAAATTGATCCACGCGCTGCGGACCAGCGTTATACGCCGCAAGCGCCTTTACCAGGTTGAAGTTGTAGTATTCGAGTAATGCGCGCAGGTAGCGCGTGCCCCCATCGACATTGGCGCCGGGATCCATTGCGTTGGCAACACCTAAGTGTGCCGCGGTCTGCGGCATCAACTGCATTAACCCTTGGGCTCCCTTTGGCGAAACGGCCCTGGGGTTGAAGTCACTCTCCGCATGAATCACGCTGTTCACCAGGTCGGGATCGAGCCGGTAACGGGCGCTGGCATCGTTGACCATATTTGGTAAGGTGTTCGCAGCTTGTGGCGTTCCTGAATCGGTTAAAGATATGTCCGGCTCAAAGCGCACAATATCGGCAGTTGGAATATCGACGTACCCGGCCTCGTCGGTTTTGCTTAAATAAAGACGCGTGACCGCTCCCACTACTTGCCGCCGCTCGTGGCGGATCGAGAAGCCGTTATTCAAAATGGCGACGTCAGCGGCACAAGCCGAAATTCCTGACATCACAAGAACCAATACGAACACTGCCAGCCTTGGCAGATGTTGAGTCGTGCCCCTTAACGACCGAAGTTTGCCGTTCTTAAACACTGACTCGAGACCTACTTAGCACCTTTTCAATTGCCGTGGCGACCCCGTTTTCGCCATTCGACAGGGTCACTTCCCAACCGCGTCCGCGCAGTTCTTCAGATGCATTTCCCATGATAAATGGCACACCCGCGAAGGCAAGCATCTCTATATCGTTATAGTTATCACCAATGGCCATGACCTGTTCGCGGGGGATACCGCGATATTTGGCCCATCGTTCTAATGCGTGGCCCTTAGAGCACCCCAGGTTCAGCACATCGACAATGGACAAATCCCGCACCGGATACTCGGTTCGCAGAACCGTGATGTCTTTTTCCATGCCGCTTGCTGCTATCGCCGTCAGAACCTGATGCATGCGGGCAATAGGCCCGCAGAACATGGCTTGCACCGGATCGCTGGTTATCGACTTTTCGATCGGAATCACAAAATCGATGTATTCCAGATTCTTTTCCAGCCAGCGCTGGATGCTGCCATTCAGCTCGCGCATATGCTCGAGCACAATTGCGCCCTTATGCTCGACGTCGAAGGTAAGAACGGTATTACCTCTGAATTCTTGCATGGCTTGGCACAATTTCAGGCAGGTTGCAGCCGGCAGCAGATCGCGATGAAAACTCTCTCCGGAGAGGGACCGCGTGACAGCTCCGTTAGAGCTGATCAGGCAAACATCGAAACCCAGCTGCTGAACAATGGGAAGCGCGAAGGTATGGCGTCTTCCGGTCACGACGGCGACTTGAACGCCCTCTTCATTGGCGCGGCGCAGCGCAGCCAGATCCACGGCAGAAATCTGGAATTGGGGATTGAGCAGGGTGCCGTCGATATCGACGGCTAGAAGGCGAATGGACGGCGTCACCATTCATAATTTTAGCATTCGCTGACTTGCTGCCGACTCACGAGTACCTCTTTACCGCCAGCGCCATCGGCGGACCAATAACGATCATGTGCCCGATGAAGTCCACCGCAATCGTCAGTGCCGTGTGCTGAAATTTAGGTGCCGCGGAGAGCGGTACCACGATGTAGTGCATGAAAAAGTAAATCGCGACGCCGTATAGGGCACCCCAGAAAAGAGCCTGTCGCGCGAGGAAGGTAAGCTTGCGGCTGGCGGCGTAGAACACCAGCGTCGCCACAAAGGTGATCACATACTCGAGAAAGATGCCGAGAATCGCGGTCGGCCAGCCGCCGTCAAAAGACTTTATCCCCAGCAGTCCGCTGGCGATGGCGTGAGGAATGGTTTGAACGCCAATGCCGCGAAACGCGTAGAACGTCATGATGTAGGTCAGATCTAGCGTTCCGGAGATCAATCCGCCCCACACCACGGCATGCAATGCACCGCTTCTCCGTGCGACCGCTGCTGCTGTCTGCATAAGTCCGCCTCCCGAGCTGAACCACAATGCCCCAACTATCGGACGGAAACGGCCAACAAATGGATGCTTTCGGGTCACGAGCCTACAAGGTATCGCAACCAATGGCTGTGCACAGAACATGATCCTCCAGACCTGATATATTCCATCAACGCATGGGATATCTGCTTTTCTGGATTTTTTCCTGGTGGGGGTTCATCCTCCAGGGCGTGGCGATCGTGCACTTCATTCGCCGCCGTCCTGATTGGTTTTGGCTGTTTATCATCATCTTTCTCGGCGGTTGGGGTGCACTCATTTACATAGCCGTGGAAATGGTCCCCGACGCCGGGCTATTACGGCAATCCTTCAAAACATTTCCCCGCCGCCGCAGAATTCACGAACTCGAATCTGCCATTTTGGATAATCCTTCGGCAGGCAACTATGAAGAGTTAGGCGATCTCTATCTCGAAGAAGGGAAGTACGCCCGCGCCCGCCAGTGCTTCGACGAATCAATTTCGGCACGTACCGATTCGCCCGATCCCTTTTATCGGCGCGGAATCGCTGAGATCGAGCTCGGAGATTTCCCCGCAGCAGTAACAGATCTCGAGCGCGTCGTTAGTAAAGATGCTCAGTACGATTTTCATCGCGCCGCCGGATTGTTGGCACATGCATACGCGAACACCGGTCAGCCCGAAAAGGCCGAGGCGCTATTCCAACAAGTTGTAAAAATTTCGACCGCCTCCGAGACATACTACAACTACGCAAATTTTCTCTTGTCCCAAGGACGTAACGCTGAGGCTCGTGAGTGGGCGCAACGCATTCTCGCGAAAAAGCCGACCATGCCTGGGTATCTGCGGCGTCGCGAACGGCCATGGTTTCGCCGGGCGAGTGCACTGTTACTGCGAGTTCGCGCGTAACTATTCGATCAAGGCTTTTTTGACGTTCGCGGCATCGGATCGGGAGCTTTGTCGGGCGGGAAATTAGTGCTCAGGTATTCAATGAAGGAATCGCGATCCGCCGCCTCCACTACCGCTCCCCATTTGATCATTTTGTCGACTTCCTTGGTCCATGCGCCCTTGCTAAGCCGCTGCTGAACGATGATTCGCGAGCTGTGACACTCGGTGCAGGCTGTCGTCACTTTTGTTTGCATGGTCCCGTAGGGCAACTCAAGCGACTGCGCCTGAAGCCATATGCCGAAGCAGAAGAAGCAGTAGCAGAAGAAGAGACACGACAAGTTACGATGCCTGAACATTGACCTTCACCTGATCGATGGCGTTATACAGATAGCCGCTGGGGTTCCATTCGGGAGTTTCGGGTTGAGTGCGTCCTTTACTGTCAGTTGCGCGCGACCAAACGGAGTATGCGCCCGATTTCGGCACTTTCCAGCTGTAACGCCAAAGCCGCCAGGCATACCTCGCGCGCTCACGGCCCAGTTGCGCAGGCTGCCAGGTAGCGCCGCAATCCGTGGAGACCTCGACCTTCACAACTTCAGCTTCTCCGGCCCATGCGGCACCGCGAATGTGAATCAGTCTTGATTGCACGTTCGATTCATCCCCCGGGCTGGTGATGATGGATTTGACGTTCAATGAATCTAGGACATGACTATCATCCACATTCAACGGATCACCCGGTTTCAGCGGATGATTGGGATAGCGGTAGCCGGGCCTCATGAAATTTCCATCGAACTCTTTTTCCGCGACGGAGATTTCGGTCAGCCATTTGCAGGAAGCGGCGCCGATCCACCCTGGCACCAGCGCCCGCGCCGGAAAACCGTGATGCCTGGTGAGTGGCAAGCCGTTCATCTGAGTCGCGATCAGTGTGTCCTCCTCCATGGCTTTTTCGACGGGAACACTGCGGATGAATGGCGGTACTCTCCCGGGCACCTCGTCGAGGCCACGAAAGATAACATGCCTTCCGGTCGGCTTTACTCCGGCGCTTTGTAGAACGTCTCTCAAACGGGGACCGCTGAACTTTGCCGTTCCTACCGCTCCTTTCTGCCATTGAATGCCGGGAACGTGTGGCTGTTGAAAGGCCCGGCCGTTGCCCGCACACTCGAGTGTGTTGGTCACGGAATGCGACTCAAAGTTGTGCAACTCCGCGAGACTGAGAGTTAGTGGCCTCCCGACTTCCCCTCGGACGGAGAGTTGCCACGTGTCGGCGTCGAGCGTGCTGGGTTCGTGCATGTGATTGCGGACAAAAAAATGTGGTACGGGAGTGATCCACGAGTTGAGAAATTCCGCAGGCGTCTCCAGGTCGATAAAACGGTCGGAACGCACGATCATCCCGTCCTCTCCCGGAATGTAAAGGCCCTCCTGGCTTACGGCCCACGTTAGCAGCGGCTGGACAAGTCCCGAGCCAACTGCGGCCGCGGAAACATACTTCAGAAAATGTCGTCGCGAAATCATGCCATCCTTTTCTGTCGAAGCCCATCCGTCAGCCAGGCCGCCGCCCGGCTGATCGGATGGTCCCAGGGTGGAGCATATAACCCCGAGCCTTTAGAACGTGTAGATCAGGTCAAACTGGTAGCGGTTCAAGTACGGTTCTTCCTCGCCCGCTTTGCTAATGGTCGCCAGGCTGCTGTAGTTGTTGAACAACGCCACGTTATTTTCGAGGTTCGTGTTCAACGCACGTCCATGCCACCAGGTGAAGCTGGCCAGAGTATTGGCGCGCAGCTTCCAGAGCGCATAGAAGCGGTTTTGCAGGATATTCGTCGGCGCGCGCTGATCGCTTTCCACGAACGACGCGATGGCAGCATCCTGCTCTTCGCGGTACCAGTTGTATCCGACTTGCACATCGTTCTTGTTCTTGGTTTGACCCAGACTGAAGTCGAAGCCGTAGTCCTTGTTTTGACTGCCAAGGTTGGTCATCACAGCGCCTTTGGTGTTCAATGGATGTGCCTCAGCGTCTGGGTTATCGAGGAATTCAACCAGCAGGTTGATAGGGAGGCGTCGGATACCATCCTGAATTTGATTGTTCAGGATGAAATCGACATAGTTGTACCCAGAATAGAAATGAGGAATCCCCTTGGAGTCGACGTAGGTTGCGTTGGTCATCCCATTGGGAGCAAATACGCAGGGAGCATAAGCGGGGAAGCCGTTTCCCTTGGCGCAGCCTGAGCCCTCGCCCGGAACGGTGATACCGGTGATGGGTGACGGAGCAGGGGATCCACTCGGCTGGAATCCCGTCGTGGTCGCCCCCACCGCAAAAGCGCTTTGTTGCAACAAAGCATCGGGGCGATTCCACTTCAAACTCAGCAACGACGGTGTCGCCGTCCACGGGCCGAATTGCACACGCGTGGAAACCTGGAAGCCGAGCGCATAGGAATCCTGCGAGGAAATCGCCGTCTTGCCGTTGGCCTGGCTGTACAGCAATTCGATCCCTTGCGCGGTAAAATTCTGAATCGGACCCTGGAAGTTGAAGGACGCCCTTTCGTTGAAACCCTCCGGGTTCAGGTCAGGATCGAAGGTTGCGGATGTGCGCTGCCAGGTGTAGGCAAATTTTCCACCCGTCAGCGAAAGCCAGGAGTGCGCGACTGGGTTATAAGTGATGAAGCCGCGGTCCAATGCGATCGTCTTTCGATCGAAAGCGTTGGTCAGCGTCTCGTTAGTGGTCGTCGGGTTTCCGATCGCGCCAGTCGCGATAGCCAGTCCACCGATGAAGTCCTGATTCAGTTGGCCGTCGATGCCGAAGCGGACGCGAATGCGCGCCAGGTTATCGTCGGGTATCCCTTGCTGGAAGTAGCTCTCGCCCCGGATCCGCACGTCGCCGCTGAAGCGGAAACGCCCGACCAATGCTTCAAGAGCAGTGAGTTGCCGGCCGGTGTCCTGCTCTTTGTTGTCGACTAGGGCAAGTTGCGCTTTTGCTTGGTCGGCGCTGCTGGACGCCTGCTGGGCAACCTGCTGCGCTTGGGCCGCGGATTGCTGAGCCTGCGTCGCCGCACTCTGAGCTTGCTCCACGCCGCTTTGCGCCTTTTGCGCTGCGTCGCTGGCTTGTTGATTTGAGTTCAGCAGTTGCTGCAATTGCGAACTCAACCGTTGTACGAGTTCGTTCTGCTGCTGAATCTGCTGTTGCTGGGCAGCCAGCGCAGCTTTCAGGTCTTGCACTTCCTTGGCCGAGACCGTCGCCGGTTTGTTTGTCTTTTTAGTCGCAGTCCCGGAGGGCGGAGAGGACTGGGCAAAAAGCGCGGCGGATAAGGCTAGACCTGCCGCCACTGAGGTCCACCACTTCGATATCGCGTGCATCGATTTTATGCTCCTTTGATTTTGTTGTGAGAATGTCCAAACGCTCTCGACGGGGGAAGTCGAGTCTTGCCAACTTATTCAATTAAGTCCATCAACTTACTTGTAATTCGGTCAACACCGTGTTCCCCGAATACTTCAGACCGTTTTGTGATTTTAGGAAGCCGGGCGCGGACAGATAACCTACGCGACCGGAGCCAACCCCCACTTGCGTTGCAGTCGGCGCTCCATGCCCTTGAAGACCAACCCGTCAACGACGTAGCCAATCGCAATAATGAGAATCATCACTGCGATAACCTGGCTCATATCGTTGAGATCACGCCCCATCATCAGCAACTGGCCCAACCCCAGGCTGACGAAAATCATTTCGCCGGAAATCAATGACCGCCACGCAAATGCCCACCCCTGTTTTAAACCGGACAAGATGTAGGGCAGACTAGCCGGCAACAGCACATACCGGAACAGTTTTAAGCCGCTCGCCCCCAAGTTGCGTCCAGCCATGCCATAAATCTTCGGCATCTGTTGGCGGCCGGTTTCCATGGCGATTGTCACTGAAAGGAGCGATCCCATCACCACAACGAAGAGAATCGCCTTTTCCGTCAAACCGAACCACAGCACGGCGAGGGGTAGCCAGCAAATGCTGGGAAGACTTTGCAAGCTGACTAGCAAACCGCCCACAGTCTCCTCGAGAAATTTATTGCTGGCGACGCCCAAGCCCAAAACCATTCCCAAGACCACCGACAAACCATAACCCAACAGCATGCGCTTCATGCTCACTGCAATCGCAATCCAAAAGCTATGGTCGACGAATCCCGCTACCAGTGCCGCCCACACTCCTTGCGGAGTCGGGAAAACATAGGGCGGCCAGATCTTGAGCTTCGCCAAAATCACCCAGACCGCTAGCAGAGCAGCGTAGAAGATCACGTGTTGGGCAACTCGCTTCATTGCGCGTCAGCTGCTTTGCACTTGTTGGAAATCGTGCGAATGTCTGCTTCTACGTCTGCTATCTGTAAAGGCACTCCATCCTCTCCATGAACCGTGTCGGAGGGATTGCTGCCGCCCTTTTCTGGCCGTATTCCAGTCTTCACCGTCCCGGGCAGCACTCGCCCTTTGGCCTCGATTTCGTGCCGAAGCCGGGAATTGAGCTTATTCCCGACTCCCTTCAGCACATACGCCAGATTGCTCTTATTTTCGATGAGCACATAATTTCCTCGAGATCCGCGGAGACACCCGCGTACCGTCGTGGTACCGGAGGCGGTACTTCCACCCCCGGGCTGCTGAGACGAGTCTTGGGCGACCGCACTTACTGATATCAGCAACAGCGTAGCGACGCCAATCAATGTGGCAAAACGGTGCATGGAACTTCCTCCTGGAAAAGTTTTTTTCATTTGCCCTTCAACCCTTCAACGCTGCTTTCTACAAGTCCGAGGTCGGTGTTTAGAGATTTATTAATCTCTTCTCGCAAATCCACAAGGATTTCTCGCGCATTTCTGGCAACTGCTACGTCCTCCTGATGCCGGGGCCGAGGCATTTCTACCGGAAACTCCCGCTTGATGCGTCCAGGACGAAACGTAAACAGCGCCACTCGGTCCCCGAGTCGAACCGCTTCCCGCACGTTGTGAGTCACGAAGATAATGGTGCGGCCGGTTTCCGCCCAGATGCGCTCCAGTTCGTCGTGCAGCAGGTCGCGGGTTTGCGCGTCCAGCGCCGCAAAGGGCTCGTCCATCAATAAGACGTCCGGCTCAGCAGCCAGGGCCCGCGCCAAGGCCACGCGTTGCCGCATGCCGCCGGAAAGTTGGTGAGTGTAACTATTCTTGAATTGTCCCAGATGAACGAGACGCAAATAATAATCTGTTTTTGCCTCGCGCTCGGATTTTTGCACTCCCTTCATCTTCATGCCGAACTCGACATTCTCGGCGACCGTCAGCCAGGGGAACAATCCGAGTTCCTGAAAAATCAGGATGCGGTCCGTGCCGGTGCCTTCGACCGCTTCGCCATCGATCAGCACTTTTCCCGCGGATGCGGAATGCAGACCGGCGATCAAATGCAACAATGTCGATTTGCCGCAGCCCGAGGGGCCCACGATACAGAGAAACTCGCCCGGGGCGACTTTCAAATGGATGTCTTCAAGAGCGATCAATTGTGTGCCATCGTTCGTCCGATAGCTGAGCGAGATTCCCTTTAACTCGACTTTAGCAATAGCTTGGCCAGCAGCTTGTGAATGTAGAGTTCGCAGCCCATATCGCTGTCCGATCTCAACCGTTGGAGGGGAAACCGGGCCGATCGCATAGGCCGCTTGCGAGCTCGCGTGTGACGTCACTGGATCACCTTTTTTCCTTTTTGTGTGAGCACTTGATTCAACAGACTCAAATCGTAGAGTCCAGACAAATCGGGCATTTGCTTTCCCAGAAATCCCGCTTGGTACGCAGACTGAGCCGAATGAAGCAACGAACTGCGAATCGGATCGTAGGTAATTTGTAATCTTCCGAAAGCTTCATCCAGCACCGTCGAGGAAAGGCCTTTGCCCGTCTCCTTCTTGATCTGCTGGTTAGCCAGCGCTTTGGCTTCCTTGGGATGACTATTAATCCAATCAGTTAACTCGACATGGAGGGCAAGCCAATCCCTTACCAGATCCGGATGATCGTGCAGAAACTGCGTGCTTACGATCAGATTCGTAATGACAAACTGCCCTTGTGGCCATAGCGATCGCTCATCGAGAAACAAATGCGCATTCCCCTCGTGAATAAGGCGGCTCGCCCACGGCTCCGGTGCCCAAGAAGCGTCCAGTTGCTTTTGCAAAAACATGGTGAGCTGGTCAGGGTTGGCCAACGGGATGACTTGCACGTCACCGCCCTTGTCGGTTGCCTTAAGGCCGTGCGATGTCAGCCAGGCCCGCAGCGCCACATCCTGGGTGTTGCCCAATTGCGGCGAAGCGACTCGCTTGCCGTGAAAATCTTCCGGCCGATTGATTCCCGAATCGTTCCGTACGACCAGGGCAACCCCACCACTTGCCGCCCCCGCGATCACCCGCAGCGCTTCGCCATTCGAGTGCACATAGCCGCTGATCGTTGGATTTGGACCGATGTAAGTCATATCAATCGCGCCCGCAAACAATGCTTCAATCGCCGAAGGCCCCGCATTAAAGCTGGTCCACTGAACCTTCACTCCAGAACCGAGCCCCTTTTCAAACCATCCGTTCGCTTTGCCCACCATCGCCTGCGCGTGCGTGATGTTAGGAAACGCCCCTACCCGGATCACTGTCTGACTAAACGCAGGCAGCGCCATCACCACCAGAGTCAGCAGGAGGACGAAGGTGAATTTCCTATTCATCCTTGCTCCGGCTTGCACTGCCATGCACCACCATCGGCAGAACCGAGGACTCGTGATCCTTCTTTTTGCGCTGGCTGCGTTTTGCGCCCGGGTTCTTTGGTCCGACTAAGTCCGCCAGTGTGCGATGCTCGAGAATCCGGGCCGCGGCGTCGCGCACTTCGAGAAAAATCTGGTAGAGAGCGCGATGTTCCTCATCGCGGTGAATCAAGGTACGCAATTGTTCCGCATCGCCAAAGGGCGCCAGCGGGCCATCGATAAGCCGAATAATCTCGCTCAAATGAATGTCAGAAGGATCCCGCCTCAGCTGATAACCACCCTTCGCTCCGCGCACGCTTTCCACCATGCGCGCATTCTTCAGTTCGAGCAGGATGAGCTCGAGAAATTTCTCCGGTAAGCCTTCTTCGTAGGCGATATCACGAATTCGGATGGCCCCCTGGTTATGGTGCCGGGCCAGCATCATCATGGCTTGCAGCGCGTAAAGACCCTTCTGCGAAATTTTCATGGCCGTCAGTATGCCATAAACTCTATCGTCTTACTAGAGTTTATTGATGTTCGCCAGTGCAATCGTGAGACCACCGTCCAAAAGATCCTCCGCCGGGTTGAAAGCCTTGAGACAGCGTCAGATAACAATCGAGCAGCAGGGAGGAACCACCATAGAGAAGCGCATCGGCTTGCACCTCAAGCGCAACAATCTTCGCCCGAGAGCTTATACAAGGCGCAATACCATGACGGTAATGTTATCGGGCCCACCGCGCTGCTTGGCCGTATCAATCAGCCGTTGACATGCATCCGCAACAGTATTGCGGGTAACGATTTGGCGAATATCGGGATCCGCCACCACCCCCCAAAGGCCGTCGCTACAGAGCATAAGGGCGTCGGTCGGCTGAAGCAAAATCGGCCGCTCAGGTGTGTCCGGAGGAATTTCCGGGCCTGTACCTAGGGCAGCAGTAAGAATATGTCGCTGGGGGTGGACCTCTGCTTCTTCGGCGCTGATGACGCCATTCTCAAACAAACGACCGACATAAGAGTGGTCCCTCGTCAGCCGCAGGATTTCCTGCCCCCGAATGAGGTAGAGGCGGCTGTCCCCAATGTGAGCGAAATACAGCTGGTTCCCAACGATGGCGAGCGCAGTGGCGGTGGTCCCCATACCGCGCAGTTGTAAGTGCTGCGTAGCGTACTGAATGACTTTGTCGTGAGCCTGTTGAAATCCTTTTACCAGTCTGGATTGGGGGTCAGGGGTGGAGTCTGCTGCGTAGGTGTGCTGAATCGTCTCGGTAGCAATGCGGCTGGCCTCCTGGCCGCCCTCGTGACCGCCCATGCCGTCGGCCACAATGGCCAAGCGGCCTTTCCGCTGAAAGTCTGCCTCATCCGACGGTTCCCAATACAATAGGCTATCTTCATTGTTTTCGCGCTGGCAGCCAACGTCCGAGGCTCCGGCGACCTCGATTCCTTCGCGTGCACGTATTTGGGCTTGACCTGTCGGCATTCCTCTACTGCAATCTTTTTTCCACCCCAGTTCTGGAGTCGAACTTGGGATTATACCGAAGGTGCCGTTCCTTGCCCCAGCCCGCAGGGTCGAGAGTACAAAATACCGCGAGAGACTGCAGAAGATTCTATGCGTCGGGTCTTGACATTCGAGGTAAAATTGCGCCCAACAGGTATCTCGTGTCTAGTTGGCGACACGTAAGTCGGGCGACGGGGGTGACGCCAAGCTAGCCGAAGCTGGGGGTACCCATGCATCTCCGATGGTCGTTGCTTGCCGTTCTCACCCTTTTGGTTCCCTACTGCTGGTCCCAGTTCGCCAACAAAGTGGATAGTTACGGCACGGTGCGCGTGCGAATTGTCTTCAGCGACGATCGGCACTGCCACGTGCAGCTGCATGTCGTTCTCATGGGTGGGTCTAGCAATACCCCAATCACCGATACCTATACCAACGATGAGTGCATGGTGGACTTTGCGGCCTTGCAGGTCGGCGACTACCACCTCGTAATCTCGGGTGAAGGTGTGGAGGAAACCGATAGCGGCGTTTTTCAAGTGGATGCTCGCAAAAGCAGTCAGTCCCTATTTGTCACCGTGAAGCGCACTGGAGAAGGCGAGGCGCCTCCAAATCGGGCGGGAGCACCGACTGTTGCCCTCGTCGACATCAATGTTCCCGATAGCGCAAAAAGAGAATATCAAAAAGCCGCCGAACCTCTTAGCAAGGGGAACTGGAAGAAAGCAAAGGAAGCGATTCTGAAAGCCTTGGCGATTTATCCAAAGTTCGCTGCCGCCTATAACGATCTGGGCGTGATCTATGCCCGCTTGGGCGACCGCCTTCACGAGCGCGAAGCGCTACAACAAGCGGTTACTTTAAATGATCATTTTTCAGCCGCGTACGTAAATCTCGGTAAGATGTCGATTGCCGATCGCGATTTTCCCGGCGCCGAGACTTTCTTAGACAAGGCGATCAGCTCCGATCCAGCCAACCCTGACACCCTGATGTTGCTCGCCAACGTCGAGCTTCTGGACAAGCACTTTGACGAGGCAATTGCGAACTGCCGCAAAGTACACTCGATGCCCCATGGCTCGGAAAGCCTGGTTCACTACATAGCGGCCCGAGCCTTGATGCACGAAAACCGTCGTGACGAGGCAGTCACCGAGCTGCGCACCTTTCTGGTCGAAGAGCCATCCGGGCCCCGCGCTGATGCGGTTCGCGGCGAACTCGTCTCTCTGCACGCCAGCAACTGAAAATTAGAGTAATCCAGCGGTTTTCACGGTCAGAACGCTCAGCGCGGTTTCCAGCTTGAGGATGGCTTCGGCTAATTCCGGATGTTTCCCGATCCTCTTTTGCAGGGTTGTCAGTAGCTCACGAGCTTCGGCTACGTGTTCAGCCGCTGGATTGGCTTGTTCCTGACGTGTCGACTCAGATCCAGAGGGTTGTGGCATGTTACGCTTCCGTGAAAATTCTTCCGACCTTCTTCAACTCTGACTCAGCAACAATTATAGTATCCCTTCGCTCAGAGCATTGGATTCGGAACTTGTGCCGGAAGTCAATGTCCAACCCGGTGCGAAACTGCACGACCTAGTGGCGAGTGGACAACTGCCGCTGGCGGTCGCGTATTTGCAGCAGTTCCCACCGCCGCAAGCCGCCGAGATGCTTTTAGAGCTCTCATTTGAAGAGCAGCAACCACTGTTCCGAGGGTTGTCGCCAAAATTCGCTGCGGCCCTGCTTCCGCGTTTTCCCTACTATCACTCATACGTTCTGCTTCACACCCGCCCCATCGATGAAATGCGCGCCATTGTGAATGAGATCGACCCCACGGACCGGATGCGGTTCATCGACGAACTGCCGGAAGAAGCCTGGCACCGATTGATGGAGGAACTCTCTGGCAAAGTAGTCGAGGCCCCGGTCGAATTGCCTCCGACCCTAGGTGCGGCCTCACCAGTTGTTGCACCCGTGACCCGTACCGCAGCCACCGAATTCATTCTCGAAGCAAAAGGCGTAGAAAAGAGCTTCATTCAGCCAGGTGGAAGAAGTATTCAGGTAATTGCGCCTACCGATTTGTCACTCGAAGCCGACAGCATCATAGCCCTCCTTGGCCCCTCGGGCTCGGGCAAATCGACCCTGCTGCGAATTTTGGCTGGCCTCACCCTGCCCACTTCGGGGGAGGTCCTGTGGCACGGCAAGCCATTGCACGAAAGCCGACCCAACGTCGCCATTGTTTTCCAAAGCTTTGCGCTTTTTCCTTGGTTGACGGTTCTGGATAACGTGGAAGCCCCCTTGCTGGCGCGCGGAATGAGTCACGAGCAACGCCACCCGCGAGCTAAGAAGGCTCTGGACCTGGTTGGACTGAAGGGATTTGAAACAGCCTATCCCAAAGAGCTCTCGGGTGGGATGAAGCAACGCGTGGGCTTCGCCCGCGCTTTGGCCATCGAGCCGGAAGTGTTGTTTATGGACGAGCCGTTCTCCGCGCTCGACGTTCTGACAGCTGAAAACCTTCGCGGCGAATTATTGGAGCTGTGGTTGGGCAAGAAGATTCCAACGCGCTGCATTTTCATCGTGACCCACAACATTGAAGAGGCCGTTCTTCTGGCGGATCGCGTGATCGTGCTCGGACGCAATCCAGCGCGAATCCGCGCCGACTTCGAACTTGGGCTCAAGCACCCACGCAATCGCAACGCCGCTGAGTTTTTGCTCTACGTCGATTACATCTACAAAGTGATGACCCAGCCGGAGCGAGAGTTTGCACCGCCAACCGCCGTGGGAGCGAAGGCCGCCTATCCCATGCTGCCGCATGCCCGGCCGGGCGGCATCGCGGGATTGGTGGAACTGCTGAATGATCGCGGTGGCGAAGACGATCTCTACCACGTAGCGGAAGAATTGTTGATGGAAGTAGACGACCTTTTGCCGATCGTCGACGCAGCCACGCTACTGGGGTTTGCCATCTCTCGCCATGGCGATCTAAAGCTGACGCCCGAGGGTAAGGCATTTGCCGAAGCCGATATTGCCACGCGAAAAAAAATGTTCGGCGAGGCGGTCAGTAATCACGTTCCCTTGCTCAAACAAATGCGAAGTACGCTGCAGACTAAATCCGACGGAGCCATGCCACTGGAATTCTTCCAGGACATCCTGGACGAGCACTTTCCCGAGAGCGAAGTCCAAGCGCAGATGGATACCGCGCTCAACTGGGGACGCTACGCGGAAATGTTTACCTACGATGCGGAGCGAGATCGATTGCTATTGTGGCCGTCGAATACCGCCGCGGGTGACCTATCCCATCATTAAGATCCGCTTGATCAGCCTTCGCTGGTCATGATGAACAGTGGCTTCATCTCAAAGCTGCTGTAGTGCGGACGCAGTCTCGGCACATTGTACTGCTCTTTGACGTTCACGACCTTCTTGCAAGCCGTCACCGCATCCACCGGCATATTGTCGTAACGTCCATTCTTGAGCACCACCAGGCGTCCGTGCACTTTGCTTAAAAGTAAATCGAGAGCGAGGTTGCCATATGCCATCGGCACAATCGAGTCAATCGCATCCGGATCGCCGCAACGCACCAGGTAACCGAGCTTCTGAGTAATGCACTCGATCGTTTTGCCATTATTGAACTTTGGCGACAACTCTTTCAGCTTCTCCGAAACCAGATCGCCGATCCCACCGAGTTTCTTATGGCCGTAGGCGTCGGTCGTCTCTTTCTCGTAGACCATCTCGCCGCCTTCAAACATCGCTCCCTCGGAGACCAGAACAACGGAATAGCGGCTGGGATTTTTCCGCCGGTCCGCGACCAGCAATTCGGTAAGTTGCTCGATGTTGAACTTGTGTTCTGGAATTACACACCGGTTCGCCGCACCTGCCATCGTCGGCAACATCGCAGTGAATCCGGCGTACCGCCCGAAAACCTCCAGAACCAGGAAACGTTCATGCGATCCCGCAGAAGTGCGGAGATCGTTGGTCATCTGGATCGTCCGAGTGATGCAGGTGCTGAAACCGATGCAATAGTCGGTGCCGGGCACATCGTTATCCATCGTCTTGGGAATCGCAACAACCTTCACGCCCTCCTGATAAAGCCGTACACCGTAACTGAGCGTGTCGTCGCCGCCGATGGGAATCAGAAAATCGATGCCGAGCCAATCCAGGTTTTTGAGCACATCGGGGGTCAAATCGTTGCGGTCGGCGTTGTACGTCTGCTTCAGGTGGGCGGGCACGCTAGACTTGCTGACTTTGCCAGGATTCGTCCGTGAACTATGCAGGAAGGTTCCGCCAGTCCGGCCGGCGCGATTCACAATCTCTTCCGTTAACAAGACGATGTTGTCGCTGTTGTCATAATCCTTTTCGCGCACCAGCTCGACCAGCCCACCCCAGCCATGCCGGATGCCGATGACTTGATAACCCTCACGCAAGGCGCGAATCGTGACGGCCCGGATGGCCGGGTTCAAGCCCGGCACATCTCCGCCGCCGGTGAGAATCCCAATTACGCCTCTTTTGGTAGCGATATTCGCCATCGGATCATTCCTCGCTTTCGTTCGCGCGATTCGCCTAGTGAACTTCCATTATTTTAAAGGAGCGGCATCGGCGCAGTGACTATACTCACAGCCTGTAGTGAAAGCCTTAAAAATCCCGGCAGTGACAAATGGTTTATCGATGCTTTTCCCGTCCGGTGATTTCTCCCAGTTGCCGTCGCCAGTCGAGTTCATCAATGAATGCTCGAGACTCGCGCCAGTTCGGATGCACTTTTACAAACAGCTCCAAGTAAACTTGCGTGCCAACCATCTTTTCAATCTGCAGGCGCGCGGCCGTGCCGATCTTCTTCAGCATCTGGCCCTGCTTGCCAACCAGAATTCGTTTCTGCCCATCGCGCTCGCAATAAATGGTCGCGGCGATGCGGCTCAACCTCACCCCTTCTTCGAACTGCTCCACCACGACAGTTGTTGCGTACGGGATCTCTTCGCTTGTTGCCAGCAATACCTGTTCACGGACTGCCTCGGCCACCATGAAACGTATAGGTTGATCGGTGATCTGATCTTCAGGGAAGTAGGGTTGCGCGGCTGGCAGTTCAGCGACGGCCTTTTCCAGCAGGACGTCTAGCCCTGAACCCTTGCGAGCGGACAGCGGAATGATTTCCTTGAACTCATACAGCCGGTGGTATTCGTCGATCATCGGCAGCAGTTGGTCTTTCTGCTTCAACAAGTCGATCTTGTTCAAGAGAAGAAACACCGGCGTGCCCGTCCGCTTGGCCATTTCCAGCGTGAATTGATCGCTGGGACCAAACCTCTGCGTGACATCGACGATTAACAGCAGCAGATCGCACCCCTCCAGCGCCTCGCGAACTTCGCCCATCATCTTCCGGCCAAGCGAACTGTCAGGCTTGTGTACTCCAGGTGTGTCGATTAATACGATCTGCGCGCCCGATCGATTTTTCTGCTTTGGAATTTGCACGATCCCCAGAATTCGATTGCGAGTGGTTTGCGGTTTTGGGCTGACAATGGCTAACTTCTCGCCGACCAACGCGTTCAGCAGTGTCGATTTGCCGGCGTTAGGCCGGCCAAGAATGCAAACGAATCCACAATGAAAAGACATGAGGGAGTTTATGATTTAGAAATTGGGTAATTTTGTAATATATAAATCGTTTCGCAATGCGGGATCACTAGGCTCTTAAATTACACAATTACCAAATCACAAAATCACCAACTCTAGATCAGTCTCATCTGTTTGGGTTGCGCTGCCGTGATCCGTACCTTGCGTACCCGACGCTCGGTAGAGTCCAGAATTTCAAAACGCAAACCGTCATCTTCGATGACTTCGCCCCTCTGCGGAATGCGTCCGGCCAACTCACTCACCAATCCGGCGATAGTCGCCGCTTCTTTTCCTTCCGGCCGCATGCCGAATAATTCGTCCAGCCGGTCCACGTCCATGTTTCCGGTAACGATGTACGACTGATCGTTCTCCCGCACCACGTCGGCTTTGTCGTGCTCATCGCCAATTTCCCCGACAATCTCTTCGATCAGATCTTCAATCGTCACCAATCCGGCCACGCCGCCATATTCGTCCACCACGATCGCCATCCGGATATTGCTTTTCTGCATTTCACGCAGCAGATCGCTGCCGAGCTTGCTCTCCGGAACGAAATACACGTCTTTGCGCATCAGCGTGTCCACAGTGCGCGTACGAGCTTCGGAATCCGGCACCTGCAGCGCATCCTGCGCGTAGACGATGCCTTTAATGTTATGAATCGTTCCCTCATAAACAGGCACGCGGGAGAACGGCTTTTCGCGGAGTAGCTCCACGAATTGCTCCATGGTTGTGTTGGTCGGAACCGCCACGATCTCGGGCCGTGGTTTCATGGCTTCACGTACCGTTTTCTCCCCAAACTCGACGACCGACTGAATCAAGTCACGATTGCTTTCATCCAGGATGCCTTCTTCTGCGCCGGCTTCAATCAGCGCATCGACAGCTTCTGCCTGCGTGTCTGGCTGTTCTTCCGAGTGTTCTTTCGTGAGTGATGCCACCGACTGCAAAAATCCCACGATCAGAGTTACGGGTAACACCAGATAAACCAGAATGCGCAACCATAGCGCCCAACGCAGCAACCAACGCCCTTTGGTACGAGAGAAAAACACGAATGGCAAAAATCGGTTGCAGATGATCACAATCAAAATGAGGCTGAGCGTGGCCTGCATGATTTCGTGAATGCTCCACGCCCGATCGCGAAATACCATGAAGCCCACCAGCATCGCGATCGCCGCCATGGTGAGCTGGGTCAGCGTTGCCATCGACAACGCGGCCCGAGCCCGGCTCACACCTAACCTCGGCTCGACATTCTGCTCAAATGCATCGATATTGTCCTGGAAGTCGCGCGAAAGAAACTTGCCAATCTCCGAGTACAAGCGTTCCACATACGAGACCAGGGTAAGCAGCCCGAGCAGCATGATGAGCGCGAGCGCGATGGCATAGTTCATAGGGAGAGGTTCATCGCAATCTTCTCGGCAAGCAAGTGTCCGCTCCTTCGGCACGCTCGATCAAGCCAGTCGGCAGCCTCAGGGCTTTTCGCAACTGTTGTTCTTTTCGTGCCATCTCGCCGCGGTCGTTCTCGTGATCGTATCCAGCCAGATGCAACACGCCATGCAGCATCAGAATTTTGATCTCCTCTGCCGCTTCATGCCCCAATCGCCTTGCGTTTTCCGTCGCAATCTCAGCCGAGATTGCCACGTCTCCTGCCTGTCCATTTCTCGCCTCCGCGGGAGCAGGGAAGGAGAGCACGTCGGTTGGTTTGTGCTGGCTGCGAAATTTTTGATTCAGACGTTGCATCTCGCGGCTGCTGGTAATCATCACACTGACCTTTTCCTTCAGCTTCACCGCCCGTCGCGCCCGCACCAGGAAGTTGGCCAGCGACGCCGACGTCACACCCGGCACGCGCTTCTTCAGGATGACCAAGCTCGCGTCCTCTGAACTCGATTTCGGCAACCGGTCTCTACGCGACGAAGATTTCACGCCTAAAAGCGAACAGGAGGGCCGCCACCGGCACCCTCCTGTTTAATTCTATTCCTTTATCCCTGGCTGGTGATTGACGGGCGCGGTTCTTCGTCCCGCTCCGGCAATGCTACATCGCCGCTATTCGTCTTTCCGTTCGAGTTCCCGCCGTTCGTGCTCGGAAGGCTTGGTTTCGTCTCCAGTAGCGACAATTGTTGTTCGGCCACTCGTGCCTTATGTTCGTCGTAAGCACGTATGATGCGTTGCACCAGATGGTGGCGCACCACATCCCCCTCATCGAAGTAAACGAAACGCAGGCCTTCCACGGATTTCAACACATCGACCGCTTCCAGCAGCCCGCTGCGCCGGGCATTGGGCAGATCGATCTGCGTGATGTCACCGGTAATGACAGCTTTCGAATTGAAGCCGAGCCGCGTGACGAACATCTTCATCTGTTCGGAAGTCGTGTTTTGCGCTTCATCCAGAATCACGAATGAATCGTTCAGGGTTCTACCGCGCATAAAGGCAATCGGCGCAATCTCGATGACGTTCTTCTCCAGAAAACGATCCACTTTTTCGGGATCGAGCATGTCGTAAAGCGCGTCGTACAACGGCCGCAGGTATGGATCAATTTTGTCCTGCAACGTCCCTGGCAAGAATCCCAATCGCTCGCCCGCCTCGACCGCCGGCCGAGCCAGAATAATGCGGTTCACTCGTTTGCTGAGAAGCGCTGAAATCGCCATCGCCACGGCAAGATAGGTTTTTCCCGTCCCCGCCGGTCCAATGCCGAAGACCATGTCGTGCGTTTCGATTGCTTCGAGATAGCGCCGCTGGTTGAGGCTCTTTGGCTGCACGCTGCGCCGGCCAAACGAACGCTGCCGTCCCGCTTCAGCCAAACCGCGCAGCGTAGCCTTCGGATCGGCTACGAGCACGCGCAACATGCTATTGAGATCGCCATTGTTGAACGTGTGTCCAGAACGCTGCAGTTGATCGTAATCGGCAAATACCTGTTCAGCGCGGGCCACATCGCGGGGAGCACCGTCGAGTTCGATCGAATCCGAACGCAGACCGATGGTGATGTTCAGGCCGTCTTCCAGCACATGCAGATTTTCGTCTCTGGTACCGAACAGGGTTGCGACGTTGGGGGAAATCTCAATGCTCTTCTTCATTCAGTTTGGCTGCTGGCCTCTAAAGGACCGAGGATTGCGATGGGATAGCACTCACTTTGGATGAAGTATGCCTCGGACGGCGTTGTGCGCAAACTATTCCTGTGTACGGAGGTGGAAGGCGGATTCTTGCCCGTAGAGCAGGCAACTACCATTGCTTACAGGGTATCCCGGCGGGGTAGGGGAGTCAATGTGAATAAATCCCCACCCTGGCCCATGGATAACGAAGGTCGGCGGAATCCCCAAGTATTCGGTGTCCTCGGCGGTAAAGGTTTTAAGGGGCGCGCCTGGAAGCTTCCGACGGATTTGACTGCTGGGTACTGGGCCAGTTTCAAACTGACCCAGTACCGACTGCTGTTATAGTTTGACTGCTGTTATAGAATGTCCACATGATCGAACAGCAAAAACTGCAAACAGGCCGTGCCTGGGCGTACCTGGCTGGAGCAATCGTTTTCGTGATCGTTGCGGTTTGGAGATTTGTTGTACGCTGATTGAAGTGGCCGGTTTGACCACTCCCAACCCGCTGGCTTACAATGAGTTACTCGGTGCACGCCGAATCGTCTTCCGAGACATTCCAACAAAGGATTACAAGCTGCAATGGCAAATCATTTTTCGGCGCTTAAGCGCGCCCGTCAGACGGAACGTCGAACCACCCGCAACCGCGCGAACACCTCGCGCCTGCGCACCGCACTGCGCAGCTTTCGCGAAACCATGGCCAAGGGCGATAAGCCTGCCGCCCAGCAGGCCTTTCGCGAGACCGTCTCCGTGCTCGACAAGGCCGTGCAGAAGGGCGTGCTCCACCGCAATACTTCATCCCGCTACAAGTCCCGTCTGAGCGCTCGGCTGAACGCGATGAAGTAAATTTAGCCACCAGCTCTCAGCCAACAGCTTTCAGTTTTTGCTCAAAGGTCATGGGGGACGCAGCTCCGCAGGCGCGTCACAGCTTAGCCCCGGACGTAAGTCCTGTGAGTGTCAGAGCGATCCCACGGGCCCAAGGCGCAACCTCACCAACTGTTGTGATCCCCTCCAACCATAACGCCGCGAACATGGCATACTGTTATCTGCATCCAGCCGGAGGGTATAATGACCACCTTTGCCATGGAACCAGCGACCCAATACGAACTTCGTTTAGCCGAGCGCATGTCGCGCCTTGGTACCGAGACCGCTTTCGAGGTACTCAACCGCGCGCGTCAGTTGGAGCGCCAGGGCAAAGACATCGTCCACCTCGAAATTGGCGAACCGGATTTCGACACACCTAAGAACGTGGTCGAGGCCGCCGTTGATGCACTGCACAAGGGCTGGACGCATTACGGTCCTTCGGCCGGTCTTCCGGAACTGCGCCAGGCCATTGCCGACGATGTAAGTCGTTCCCGTGGAGTCAAAGTCGCACCCGAAGAAGTTGTTGTCGTTCCGGGCGGTAAGCCGATTATTTTCTTTACGCTGCTTGCATTGGCTGATGTCGGAGATGAGGTTATCTATCCAAATCCGGGTTTCCCGATTTATGAGTCGATGATCAATTATCTCGGCGCGAAGGCCGTGCCGTATCGCCTGCACGAAGAGAGAGATTTCAGCCTTGATGTAAATGAACTCAAAGCTCTAATCACCGACCGCACCAGATTAATCATCATCAATTCACCGCAAAATCCGACTGGCGGCGTACTCGACAAAAAAGATATTCGCGATATCGCCGACGCGATCGGCGATCGCAACATCATGGTGCTCTCGGATGAAATCTATAGCCGATTGATTTTCGAGGGCGAGCATCATTCGATCATGTCGCTAGCCGGCTTCAAAGAACGCACCATCCTGCTCGACGGCTTCTCAAAAACCTATGCGATGACCGGATGGCGCATGGGCTACGGCGTGATGCGCGCTGACCTCGCAACTCACATGACGCGCTTGATGACCAATTCAAACTCCTGCACCGCCAGCTTCACCCAGATCGCTGGGATCGAGGCGCTCCGCGGCGATCAATCCTCTGTCGATCACATGCGCGACGAATTCCAACGGCGCCGCGATGCTTTTGTGGCTGGCCTCAACAAGATCAAAGGGTTCTCCTGCCGTTTGCCCAAGGGCGCGTTCTACGTGTTTCCAAATATCACAAAGACTGGATGGAAATCGAAGAAGTTGGCCGACGCGCTCCTCGATGACGCAGGCGTGGCCGCTCTATCGGGAACATCTTTCGGTGCCTACGGCGAAGGCTATTTACGCTTCAGCGTGGCCAATTCGCTGGAGAACTTAAATAAAGCTCTCGAGCGCATCGATCAGTGGACTAAGAAAAGTTTGTAGAAAAGCGTAAACATATAGTACACAGACGTCCACGGCGAGTTTCCTCTGAGACCTCTGTGTTTAAGGTTCGGCGATGGGTACCAGGAAAACATCCGTCCACAAATTCCCCCAACCCTCCCGCCCGCACATGCCCGGCTACGGGCTTCCTAAAAGCTCCAGGGGCCTGCTCGCCTGGAAGTGGGCCGAAGACCGCCTGAAGAAGTCCCATAACTACTGGATCACCACCGTGAAGCCCGACGGCTCGCCCCACACCATGGTCGTTTGGGGCTTGTGGCAGGATGGAGCGTTTCTCTTCAGCACGGGCCACGAATCGCGAAAAGCGCGCAATCTGGTAAAGAATGATCACTGTATCGTCTGCACCGAGCGCGCCAACGAGGCGGTCATCGTCGAGGGTATTGCTGAGGAGGTCCGCGATGCGTCCGTTCGCCACAAATTTTTTTCGGTGTACGAAAAGAAATATGAATACGATATGTCGTCATTCGCGGATGAGCCCATCTACGCCGTGCGGCCGGTTGTCGTGTTTGGGCTGTATGAAAAGAAATTTCAGACAGCCGCGACTCGCTGGAAATTCGGTAAGACCGAGTGAAATAAACGACTGCTAGGAGGAAATAATGATCGCTGGCGTCCACACCATCCTATACAGTACGCGCGCGGAAGCGGTGCGTACTTTCTTCCGCGATGTCCTCAAGCTTTCTCATGTCGACGCCGGCCAAGGCTGGCTGATTTTCGCCGCGCCTCCGGGCGAGATTGCTGTCCATCCTGCGGAAGAGCCGGGACCGCCCGAGCTGTATTTAATGTGTACCGATCTCAAGGCGACCATGGCGGAGCTGGAGCGAAAAGGTGTCGAGTTCGCCGCACCAGTGTCAGAACAAAGATGGGGCCTGCTGACTCACATCAAACTGCCGGATGGCGAAAAGCTCGGCTTGTACGAGCCGCGCCACAAGATGGCGATCAAGATGGAAGCTGCTGCGGGCAGGAAATCGTCGAAGACGAGAGAGATCAAAAGGCCAAAGAATGCGTTGCGCAAGAGATAAATAGCGAAGTCGGAGATTTCTCTGTTTTGATACCGTCTATCGATTGATAAGCTTAAGATTGCTCCATGTGGCGCAGGATCCATATTCTCGGGCCGGTTCAAATCCTTTTTGTGGCATCTCTTTCAGCGGCAACAATCGCAGTTCCGCTTGCTCTGTGCGCTATGCCTCATGGCGGAACAGCGCTCATTCGCAATCTCTCCTGGCCTGATACGCTTACGCCTTTCATCGCTTTCGCGGCTGCTTTCATCCTGGATCCGTCTAATCCGTGTAGATCCGTGGACTAGCTTCTCTCTGCTCCCATCACACCCCCCTGTGATTCCCCGCACTGAGCGCCCGGTCATCCCCTCCTAGACTCAGGACAGCGAGCGTCAGCACGGATTCTGCCTGGCGCGAGGGGGGACGAACATGGCCATCAAGGATTCCACTACCGGAAAAATCCGGCGCGAATACTCCATCGCCGACCTGAAAGACGCCGCTAATCTAATGCGCGGCTACGACCTCGTGGCGCTATGCGCTGCCGGTTCGGGACACGCAGGCGGAACGCTCTCCATCATGGATATCGCCGCCGCTCTTTATCTTCGCGTGGCTGACCATGACTGCAACAATCCTAATTGGCCCGACCGCGACCGCATCATCTGGTCCACCGGCCATAAAGCCCCGAGCCTTTATCTTGGGCTGGCGTTTGCCGGCTTTTGTCCTCTCGATGACATCGTTCTTCTGCGCAAGCTGGGGTCGCCTTATCAAGGCCATCCGCATTGGCTCAAGCTACCCGGCGTGGAAGTTTCCACCGGATCGCTCGGGCAAGGGCTTAGCGTTGCCGTTGGAATTGCGTTGGCAGGCAAGCTGAACAATAAAAGCTACAAGACTTTCTGCATTATGGGTGACGGAGAGCAGCAGGAAGGCCAGGTCTGGGAAGCCGCCATGGAAGCCGGCCACTACAGGCTCGACAACCTGGTCGGAATCATTGACTACAACCGCCTGCAGATCGACGGCTGGGTTTCAGATGTCATGAACGTGGACCCGCTGGAAGAAAAATACGCTAGCTTCGGCTGGGAGGTCGCACGCATCAACGGTCATGACATGGCGGAAGTGGTCGATGCCCTGGAGGCAGCAAAAGGCGCGACCGGCAAGCCCACATTGATTCTTGCCGATACCGTGAAAGGCAAGGGCATAAGCTTTATTGAAAACATCGCCGGCTGGCACGGCAAAGTGCCTACTTACGAAGAAATGGCCAAGGGCCTGGCAGAGCTTGGATTGACCGACCGCATTCCCGTGCATCATCTCTTGGAAAAAGCCAAAAAATATCAAGTGGAAGTCGATAGTAAGCTCGACGCGAAGATGCCTCATTTCAGCCGCAATTTCTGGTGGAATGCCGGCGACACCATGAAAGTGCAGATGCAGCCAACCCGCATGGGCTTCGGCCAAAGCCTGGCAACGAACGGTGGCGACGAGCGAGTAGTTTGTCTTGGGCTCGACATTTCTGGATCAATCACCATTAGCGAGTTTTATGCTAATAAGCCCGAGCGTAAGAAGCGCTGGCTGAGCATGGGCATCGCCGAGCAATCGGCTACTGCGGTCGCCGCGGGATTAGCAAAAGAAGGCAAGTTGCCTGTGTTCGGTACCTACGCAACCTTCGCAGCGGCGCGAAATCTCGATCAGATTCGCACTTCGGTTTGCTACGGAAATTTCAATGTGCTGATTGCGGGAGCGCACGGCGGCGTTTCTGTCGGCCCGGATGGCGCGACTCATCAGGCGCTGGAGGATCTGTTTGCCATGTGCGGCTTGCCGAACATGTCGGTCGTGGTTCCCTGCGACGTAGTCGAAACCCGCAAAGCAACCGACTATTTGCTCCTGAAACATCGAGGGCCAAAATACATTCGATTCGCGCGTGAGGCCACGCCCATTGTTACTAATCAGCACACGCCGTTCGAATTTGGTAAGGCGAATGTTATCCGCTTCCGCGGCGAAGACCCCAACTTCTCCGATGCATTCGAGCAAATTCCGGCTGCCGATCACGAAAATGAACATGAAGATCTGACCATCATCGCCTGTGGTCCGATGGTGCCCGAGGCCATGCGGGCGGCCTGGATCCTAAAGACGGACTTCGGATACGAAACTCGTGTCATCAATCTTCACACGCTCAAGCCGATCGACGAAGCCGCAATCCTGCGCGCCGCCCGTGAAACCGGAGTCATCGTCACTGCTGAGGAGCACCAGATCGGGGCGCTGGCCTGGCGCGTGAGCGGCGTAATCACGGAATCTAGTCTTGCCGGTCCCGTGCTTACGGGCGCGATTGGCGTAAAAGATCGTTTTGGCGATTCCGGAGCCCCCTGGGAGTTAATCAAAGAGTTCGAAGTCAGCGCCGAGCACATCGCGAAAAAAGCGGTTGAACTCATCGATCGAAAGCGCGGTCACGTAACGACGGCGGAAATCCTCTTCGAAGAATCCTGGTCCCGGTAAAGCTGCGACCGCCGGCCGCTGAGCCACGCCACAGGCTTCTGCTCCATTCCAAAGATCGCGCTGGAAATTGCGCCACAATCTGCGTAAAATCTGCAAATTCTTCCGGCTGAGAACCATGACTAAGAAACTTCGCGTCTTTGCCACTTGTGATATTGGCGAATCCGTCGGCCTGTTGCGCCAGCGCGGCTACGAAGTCGAGGTCTATCCCGAGCCGGAGGCTCCGCCCAAGAGTCTGATTATCGGTAAGGTGAAATCCGGCGTAGACGGCCTGATCACCACTCTCCGCGATCCCATCGACGCCGAAGTATTCGAAGCGGGGAAGGGTACGCTTAAAGTCGTGGCCCAGATTGCCGTTGGCTTCGACAACATCAATCGCGCCGATGCCAATCGTTACAAGGTTCCTTTCACCCACACTGCTGACGTGCTAACCGAAGCGACGGCCGAATTCGCATTCTTCATGATGGGCGTCTTGGCGCGAAAGATGTGGAGTGCCGAGCATCTGACCCGCGAAAACCAGTGGGCATACTGGCATCCGTATTTGCCTTATCTCGGTGATGAAGTTACCGGCAAAACCATCGCAGTCATCGGGACCGGTCGCATTGGGCAGGCGTTGATCAAGAAATGCACCGGCTTCGACATGAACATTCTTTGCTACGACCCGGTGTATCAGAATCAAGACTTCGTAAACGCTGTGCAGGAGACAAAAGACCTGCGCCACGCCAAAGGGTTTTCGCAGGACAAAACCTGGATCAAGTATGTGCCCCTAGAGGAAGCTCTCAGCGAGGCCGACTTCGTCAGCATTCACGTGCCGCTCTTGCGTGAAGGCGAAAGCACAACTTCCACCTATCATTTCATCAACGAGCGCACCTTAAAAATGATGAAGCCCACCGCCTATTTGATCAATGACTCCCGTGGCCCTGTGGTCGATGAACTCGCCGTCGTGAAAGCGCTGAAAGAGAATTGGATTGCCGGCGCGGCACTCGACGTTTATGAAAAAGAGCCGCTGCCTCACGATTCGCCCTTGCGCGACCCTGCTCTCGAGGACCGCCTGCGGCTGTACCCCCATTTTGCCAGCGCCGCGCGCCTGACGCGTTTGTCGCCGGATCCCAATCGTGGTATGGCCGGACGCTGTGTGCAGGGGCTGATCGATGTTCTGGAAGGAAACTACGGCGGCGATGTCACGAAGATGCCGTATGTGGTGAATAAGGAAGCGTTCGCGAAGTAGGCGTCGATGGAGGACGGGCGTCTCCTCGCCCGTCTGCTTCTACTCCGACACGCTGTGTTCCTCGCTGCTCTGGGAGCGCAACACTCGATCTACATAGTATGGCGCACGGCGAGCCGGTTCGTAGAAGTGCCGCACCTGCATCTCGCCGAGCAAGCCCACGGCAAGCATATTGAGCCCAGCGAGCAGCAGAACCGCTGCAAAAATCATCAGGGGGCCGTGCTGAGTCATTACATCGGCGTGGTTCAAGAATTTTTCTACCAGCAACCAGCCGGTCACTCCGCTTCCCCCCAAGATACTCAACATACCTACCGTGCCAAAAAAATGCAGCGGCCGCGACAGATAACGCAGCAGGAAGCGAATCGTCATCAAGTCAAAGAACACTCGGAAGGTTCGCGAGATACCGTAGTGCGACGCGCCGCGCTCACGATTGATATTGCGAATCGGGACTTCGCAGATCGACGCGCCATACCAGGACGCCAGCGCGGGAATGAAACGGTGCAGCTCTCCGTAAAGTGGAACCTGATCGAGAATCTCACGCCGATAGGCTTTGAATGTGGTTCCAAAGTCATGAATATCGACACCGCTTAGCTTGGCCATCACCCAGTTGGCGCAGCGCGAAGGAATACGGCGCAGCCAAAGGTTATCGATGCGCGTCTTTCGCCATCCGCTGACGATGTCGTAACCCTCGGCAATTTTCTCCAGAAAAATAGGGATGTCGGCTGGATCATGCTGCAGATCGCCATCCATCGCGATGATGTATTCGCCGCGGGCGTGGTCGAATCCGGCGGCCAGCGCAGAAGTCTGTCCGAAATTGCGCCGCAGGCGAACCACTGTGACGCGGCTATCCACCGAAGCGATCGAACGCAGCAGATTAAAGGTCCGGTCGCGGGAACCGTCGTCGACCAAGATCATTTCGAAGCTCTCGCCACTCGCCTCCATGACCACCTTCACGCGGTCGTAAAGTTCGGTGACATTTTCCTGTTCATTGTGCAGGGGTACGACGATAGAGAACCTAGGCATGGGAAGCTCTATTATAGAGCCTGGTACGCCGTGGGATGGCCCGGAATCTGCATTTTAGGGAAAACTCTGGAAACCAGAACGATAACACTGGTCGGGTCTTTTTTGTTGTATCTTCAACCTTTACCTGATGGAGGGCGTTTCCTGTGATGAACTTGACGGTTCTTGGGAGGGGGGTCTCCTCGATGGACAACACCGTAATGATTTGTTTCGGCAGCGTAATCGCAACCATGACCGCTTTGTGTTTCATGGAGCTTCGCCGCATTCGCCGGAGACTGGACGGAACAAGCTCGTCACAAGTGGCAAAGTCGCAGGTTCCTGCCGCGGGTTAGTCTCGACGCTGGGTGAGCGCTTTCCGCGGTGGTCACTGGTTCTCTGCTTAGTGTCTGCTTGACATTCTCACCTGCCCAATCGCCTATAATTTCGCTTTTCATCATTCCAGGGAAATTTCAAGGAGAAGCAGAATTGAGTAATATCGATTGTCTTTCCCTGCCGCGTCGAACTTTTTTAAAACGAAGCCTTCTGACCGGCGCAGCGCTGATGCCCGCCTTGGGGGCAGCTCGCGGACTGGTTCCATCGCCAAGCCCGCAGGATCAGGTGAAGTCGTTTGACCTGGAAGAAATCTCCATCTCCGATCTTCAGGACGGGATGGCTTCGGGCAAATACACCGCGCTCTCGATCACGGAGAAATATTTGACGCGGATCGAAGAAATCGACCGCAACGGCCCGAGATTGACCAGTGTGATCGAAACAAATCCCGATGCCGTGGCCATCGCCGAGGCAGCCGACAAGGAACGAAAAGCCGGCCAAACACGCGGACCTTTGCATGGAATTCCAGTTCTGATCAAAGACAACATCGATACCGCCGACCGCATGCAAACTACTGCCGGCTCGCTGGCGTTACTCGGATCGAAGCCCAAGGAGGATTCCTTCGTTGCGCAAAAACTGCGTGAAGCGGGTGCGGTGATTCTGGGCAAAACCAACCTCAGCGAGTGGGCCAACATTCGCTCCAGCCATTCGAGCAGCGGGTGGAGTGGGCGAGGCGGCCTATGCAAGAATCCTTACGCTTTGGATCGTAACGCTTGCGGTTCGAGTTCGGGATCGGGCGCAGCGACATCGGCCAATCTTTGCGCAGCTGCGGTCGGCACCGAGACCGATGGCTCAGTTGTGTGTCCTTCGTCGTCGAACGGCCTTGTTGGAATCAAGCCGACGCTTGGCTTGATTAGCCGCGCGGGAATCATTCCCATCTCGCACAGTCAGGACACAGCCGGACCTATGGCGCGAAGCGTGCGCGACGCCGCGATTTTGCTGGGTGCGCTAGCTGGGGTTGACCCACGCGACAGCGCGACAGCGGCCAGCATGGGGAAAATCGCGATGGATTACACCAGCTACCTGGATCCGAATGGGTTGCGCGGTGCGCGCATCGGCGTGGCGCGAAAATATTTTGGCTTCAATGATGCCGTCGACAAATTGATGGAAGAAATCATCGGGGTAATAAAAAGCCAGGGCGCTGAGATCATCGATCCCGCCGACTTGCCCTCGCACGGAAAATTCAACGACACCGAGTTCACCGTATTGCAATACGAATTGAAAGCCGATTTGAACGCGTATCTCGCGAACCGGCCGGGCGCGCCCTCATCGTTGAAAGACGTAATTGACTTTAATGATCGCAATCGCGCGAAGGAAATGCCTTATTTCGGGCAGGACATTTTTCTGAAAGCCGAAGCCAAAGGCCCGTTGAGTTCCAAGGAGTACACCGACGCCTTGGAGGCCTGTCAGCGACTCGCGCGCAAGGAAGGCATCGACGCAGTGATGGACGAGCACAAGCTCGATGCGATCATGGCCCCAACAGCCGGGCCAGCGTGGCTGACCGATCTGGTCAATGGTGATAACGCCGCGGGAGGCAGCTCTAACGCTGCAGCCGTCGCCGGATATCCCGATATCACTGTGCCAGCGGGATACATTTTTGGCTTGCCGGTGGGCGTGTCATTCTTCGGCCGCGCCTGGAGCGAGCCGACACTGCTGAAGATCGCGTATGGCTTCGAGCAAGCGACGAGAGTGAGAAAGGCGCCGTCGTTTCTGGCAACGGCGAAGATCTAGGCCTCCCCGATCCTTCCACGAGCAAACAGAAAACTGGGAGTGCCCCATCCTTTTGCGCACGTTGCGAAAGCGTGGGAAAGGCGGTCATTCGTATCTCAGCGCTTCAATCGGATCCAGATTCGCGGCCCGCACGGCAGGGAACATGCCGCTGGCAATTCCGACCAGGCCCAGAATCATCGTCGCTGTCACCAGAATTTTCGGCGCAACCACCAAGTGAATATCGCCGGCCGAGGCATGAGAAGCCAAGGCGCTGTACAAAGTCAGCGTACCCACGGAAACAGCAATGATGTACGAGAGCAAGATCCCGCAGACTCCACCGACCGCCGTAATTACCAGCGCCTCAGCCAGGAACTGAAAAAGAATATCTCTGCGCCGCGCACCCAGCGCTTTTTCTACCCCGATTTCGCGGGTCCGCTGCGTCACCGACACCAGCATGATGTTCATCAGTCCCACACCGCCGATGCCGAGCGTGACCGTCCCGATAAACCCCAGCAGGATTTTCAATCCCATGCTGATGATGTTGAACTGCGATAACTGTTTTTGCGCATCGAAGACGAACACCGCACGCTCGTCCGAAGGCTTGAAACCGTGCGCCAGGGCAAGCGATTCGCGAATCGTTTTCGTCAACTTGTCGTGGTCCATCCCCTGCGAATCCAGCCAGATTCCATCGATGTAGTGATTGTCCTTCAGCACATCCATCACGTTGTACGGGATGTAAACCGAGCGATTGTCGTCATCGTCCCCCTCTTGCATACGCGGGGCGGCTACCCCAACAACCTGAAACGTAACCCCATCGACGCGAATGGACTCTCCAACCGCTGGCATCCCGGAGAACAGCTTCTCTCGCGCTTCTGAGCCGATGACGGCAAAGAGCCCGTGGCTTAAATTGTCTTGATCGTTGAGAAAACGCCCCTCCGCCATTTGCAGGTTCCAGATGTCATAAATCGGCGGATCGATGCCCATGACCGGGAAAGTGAATGAGCGGTTGCCATTCTGCACGTTGCTTTGTTTATCCGATTCTCTGGAGACATGCCGCACCAGCGGTATCACGTTGCGCAACAATTCCACATCGTCGTTTGTGAACCTCACCGCGACACCCGCCTTGGTGCCGCCCGCTTGCTCAGAGGTACGGTAAGGAAAAACGCCCACCGCCGTAGCGCCAAAGCTTTCGAAGATATTGTCGATGGCGTGCGCGAAGCCATCGCCATAGGAGAGAAGTAGAACGACCGTCGCGATACCCCACGCCATGCCGAGCATGGTCAGCAGCGTGCGGCGGACGTCGTGACGCATGGCGCTATAGGCTTGCTCCAGCAAGTCGCGATGCACGTTACTTTCCTCTCATCGTTATTCTCTTCGCAGGGCTTCCACCGGCTGCAGGGTTGCGGCTTTGCGTGCAGGGTACAATCCGGCTACCACTCCCGCCAGGGCCAATGATCCAATGGCCAACATAGCTGTCGCAGGCACGAGCTTGGGAGTGTCCCATCCGGGCGGCGATGGCAATAACGACAGGAGTGACATCAATCCCGCAGCCCCTCCCATCCCGATCATGCCGCTCAGCAAAGTCAAAAAGGCACCTTCCACGAAAAACTGAAACATGATGCTGCGATTGGTTGCTCCCAAAGCTTTTCGCAGTCCGATTTCCCGTGTCCGATCGGCCACGGCAACCAGCATGATGTTTATGATGCCGATTGCGCCCAGTGCGAGTGTTACCAGTCCAACGCTCCCGAGAAACATATTCATCGCATCAAAAATCTTGCCCACTTGGTCCGATGTCTTGACCGTGTCCCACTCGTCGAAGGAATCGAGATTTCTGTAATCGAAGCCGTGATTACGCGCAATAATCTTATGCACTTCCAGCTTTGCCGTCTCATTCAGATTGCGCGTGGTGGGTTGGTAGTTGATGAATGAGATGGCATTGTTAATTTCCCCGACATTGATCGGAGGAAAGAGATCGTGGGTGGTTTGAAATGGGACGAAGATGCGCAAATTGGCGGTGTTGTTATCGCCATGACCAATGCGCTTCGCTACCCCGATCACTTGAAAGCGGAATCCACCTAGCAGAATGGTGTTACCTACCGCGGGCCGGCCGGGAAACAAATTGCGCTTTGCTTCATCTCCGAGCACTACGACCAGCCGCTTTTGGCTGTCATCTAGGTCATCGATCCATCGTCCTTCGGCCATCGGCATGTAACGCACGCGGTTAAAATCGGCCGGAACCCCCATCAAGCGCCCGCTGCTCTGATAAAAATCGCTAACCGCGCGAATGTCATCGCGGGCGATGACTGGAACAGCCAGCCCCACATCCGGACATTCCGCAACAATGTCCTGGTAATCTTTATAAGTCAGGTAGTACTGGCGCAGGCTGGTGAAGCTGCCGTTCACCGCGGGCGCGCGGCCGCCGAAAATAAACAAAACATTTTCACCGATTTCGTCAAACTGCTTACGGTTGCCGGAACGAAAACCCTCTCCCAGTCCGACCAACAGTAGTAGCGACCCCACTCCCCAGGCAATCCCGAACATGGTCAGGAAAGAGCGCAGCTTGTGCGCCCAGAGGGTGCGCAGCGTCTGGCCGAAAATCTCTAACAGCACACGCATAATTTCAATCTAACGCGTCGGGAGGAACCTGTTAAGGCACAGGCCTCCTTGTTTCAGTAGACTCTTACAAATACGAAAGGAAAGCGGCGCTGGTTCCCTTATTTGCAGGTTAAGCGAAAACATTTGCACTGTTCCCAAGGCACACGATTTTGCCTATAATCGGGGAGCCTCGCGTGGGGGGTGCTCAAATTTTTTGGGGGAATCATGCATTGGGTCAAAGTGGCAGCGGAAATTTGGCTTTCTTGTGGTGTGTTGACTCTTATCATCGGCGTCATTTGGACTAACAGAGCAAGTCGCCAAGCGTTACAAGATATCAACCGGAACTACTCACCTTCGAACCGTCGCGCAGAATTTGGGACCGCAAGTCTTTCCAAAGTTCCTTCCGCGTGAGTTACTGATCTGCTTACACCAGGGCTGTAAGGATTGGCGAAGCAGTTTCGATTGTCTCGATAACTTCGGTAATGGAAGCGCCCCGGCCTTAGGGCCGTAAAATTACGCTGTGGATGTGCGCGTAGTTTTACGTGACAAAACTGTGGCTTTTGCCTGGGTACTGGTGCTTTTGGGAGCCGGCCTGTGCATTTTGCTGCCTCGCGGTTTTGCTTCCACCGCCGTCGGCGACGTCATTCAGAGTTGCCTGATCTTCTTGGCGCTTCGTTCTTGTTCCGCTAATCTCCGCACAACTGAACACCGCAGTCGCCTCTTCTGGGCGTTCCTCTCCTTGGGTCTTGCCCTCTGGCTCACCGCGCAACTTTTGTGGACTTACTTCGAGGTGGTTCTGCGGCAAGAAGTCCCGAACTTCTTTGTCGGAGACATTGTCCTCTTCCTTCATCTGGTTCCAATGATGGCCGCCCTTGCCGTGCAACCGCACGCCGAACGCGATCCAACTGTCCGTCTGGGCCCGCTTGATTTCACCCTGCTCTTGACCTGGTGGCTTTATCTTTATGTTTTCCTCGTCATCCCCTGGCAGTTCGTTTCGGCGAACGAGGCGGTTTACGGGCGCAATTTCGACGGCGCATATTTTGCCGGGCATTTTGTGTTTCTGGCGTCCGCCGCCGCTGCCTGGCTGCATAGTTCTGGATCATGGAGAGTCACTTACCGGAATCTTTTTGGTGCGGGCCTTATCTACGCGGTTGGTTCCATGGCGTCGGGTTTGGCGATTGACCTTGGCAAGTACTACACAGGAAGTTTTTACGACCTACCCCTATTGGCTGCGATGGGTTGGTTCGTCGCACTGGGATCGATCGGAAGGCAAGGTGCAACTGCTACAGAAACACCAAAACCGCCTCGTGAAAAAAGAGAAATTTGGCTCTCCAGCGCTGCGACCATTACCATCCTGTCGTTACCGGTAATGGCTGCCTGGGCACTCTACCTGAGCGATGCGCCCATGCTGGTGAGGCATTTCCGCCTGCTGCTCACTCTTGCCACCATGATCGTGATGGGCACCCTGGCCTGGATCAAACAATATCGCGCCGATAAAGAACTGGCTCGCGCCAATCGCGAGCTGCGCGAAGACTCACTGACCGATTTGCTCACCGGCGCCCGGAATCGACGCTTTCTCGCCGGCACAATCGAGACCGACATCGGTCATGTGCTGCGGGCTTATGCGCGCGGTCTCGCTCCGCCCATCAAACGCGACCGCGATATGGTTTTCTACCTGATCGACGCAGATTCGTTTAAAGAGACTAACGATCAGTACGGCCACGCTGTGGGTGACAAAGTCTTGCTCGAAATTGCGCGCCGCATTAGTTCAGCGATCCGCCACTCGGATGTTCTCATCCGCTGGGGCGGCGACGAATTCTTGGTCGTCTCGCGCTATACCGACCGTGACGAAGCAGCCCATTTGGCGAAGCGTGTTCTGAGCGCTCTCGCCAGTGAGACTTTTGAAATCGAAGGCTGCCTTAATTTGAAATGCACTTGTTCCATCGGATGGGCGCCCTTCCCTTGGTTTATGCGGGAACCGAAGCGTGTTTCTTACGATGACGTCCTCCGCTTAGCGGATTGCGCTCTCTACGACGCGAAAAAGGCAGGCAAAAATCGGGCGGTGGGCTTGTTGCCCGCTCGAGAAGAACCGGATCTGAGTGCAGGTTCGGTGCTGTTGGGAAAACAGGCCAGACTCACCGAACAGCTGTCAGCGCGCAGTATCACCGTTCCGGGACCACCACCGGTCCAGGCTGCAACATCCGGACCGCCAGCGGACTCAAGAGCTTTGGCCGCCACCCAAGGGATCTGAACCCTCTGGTTTTGTGGGTGCATCTCTAAAGGTCTGGCTGTTCCCTGGCTCAGCTAAAATAGTCAAATTCCAACATTGGTGTATAGTTTTGCCGGAAGCATGAAGAAAGCTCTCATTCTGATTGTCGTCATTTGCGCGAATTTCGCCTGGTCTCAATCGCGCCCCGAGGACGGCGGGAACGAATTTCAAGTTTGGACCGGCGGCGGGCCCTCCGTTCCCGGCGGCACCTCGCACAATGGAGTCTGGAATGCTGGCGTCCGCTACGGGTGGGTTCTCACACGTCCCCATGGCCCAGGCTTTCTCAAAGGGCGTTTTGAGTACGTTCTCGATGCCGTTCCCGCATTCGTCGTCGTTCAAAAAACGAATACCGCTTACGGAGGAGGCTTCAATCCCCTGGGATTGAAGTGGGATTTCGCCACGCGCGGGAAGGTTGTGCCTTACCTGGAACTGAACGGTGGAACTTTATTCACCAATAAAGATGTACCCCCCGGTACCTCCGATGTAAACTTCACCTCCGCGGGCGCGTTCGGCGTTCACTTTCTCGGAAAGTATGCCTGGACTCTAGAATGCCGCTATATGCACATCTCCAACGCGGGATTGTCGAACCCGAATCCGGGAATCAATACGGTGCAGGTGCGCATCGGGGTGGGGAAATTCTGGCATCACTAGCGGTACTTCCGCTCATCTTTCGGACTACGCTGAGCCACGCACTGAAATGAGGTAGATGGCCATCGCCAAGCCAACCAATGCCAGGACCAAAGCGACCGTAATCGCCGGTACGGCCGAATGAGATTTCCCCTGCAGGTTGTGATCCAGGGCCCGAACTAAGCGTGCGTGATGCCATCCGGCAAACAGATTCACCAGAATTCCCATCACGATCAAGGCCGTGCCAAACCACAGCGACAGCCCCGGTTGCTTCTTTAGTACCGTATGCTGAATCGCCTGAAATTCCTGCAAAAAGAGTCCAAACCGCGCCACCACGAAACCGAACCCCATGAGCGCAAGGCCGGTGCGAACCCAGGCTAACAGTGTTCGTTCCGCCGCCAGATAGTCGCTCAGGCTGGCCTGACCCGGTTTGGTGGACCCATTCATTTGAAGACCTCAGCATGATACGGCAAATTCGTTATAGCGACGTGCGATCCTTCAAACTTGCGGCGCGCTTACTCCCGAAGCTATCCTTCTCTGTCTATGTCCACACTCGTCGAATGTGTCCCTAATTTTTCAGAAGGCCGCGATAAGGTCAAAGTCGACGCCATCGTCGAAGCCATGAAAATGGATGGCGTTTACCTGCTTGATCGTGAAATGGATCACGATCACAACCGCTGCGTAATTACCCTGGTCGGCGAGCGCGAACCCATCCAGGAAGCCGCGATTCGCGGGGTTGGCAAGGCCGCCGAGTTGATCGATTTGAATTCTCATCAGGGCGCGCACCCCCGCATGGGCGCAGCCGACGTTGTCCCGTTCATTCCGATCGACGGAGTGACCATCGAAGATTGCGTTGCCATGGCGCGCCACGTCGGCGCGGAAATTTGGAATCGTTACAAAATTCCTATCTATCTTTACGAAGCGGCAGCGGCGACACCAGAGCGTCAGAATCTCGAGAACATTCGTCGCGGACAATTCGAAGGAATCCGCGCTGACATCGCAACCAATCCTGCAAGAAAGCCTGACTTCGGCGATCCTAGAGTACATCCGACGGCTGGGGCAACGGTTGTGGGCGCCCGGAAATTCCTCATCGCCTACAACGTTTTCCTCAGCACGCCGGATGTCCAAATTGCAAAGAACGTCGCCAAGGCAGTGCGGTTCTCTAACGGCGGCTTGCGCTATGTGAAAGGCGCAGGTTTCCCGGTTCGCGGTCTGGCGCAAGTTTCCATGAACCTCACCGACTTCGAGCAGACCCCGATTCATCGCGTATTCGAATTTGTGAAGCGAGAAGCAGCCCGTTATGGCGTGACGCCGGTCAGCAGCGAGATCGTAGGCCTGATTCCAAAAAAGGCTCTCGAGAACGCCGCCGAGTGGTTCCTGCAAGTCGAGAACTTCGATTCGTCATTGATCCTGGAAAATCGTCTCGCCGCCGTGATGAGCGGGAAAATGGCCGTCGGCGGGCTGCGATCAGGAGTGGAACCTTTCATCGAGCAACTGGCTGCTCCTACAGCTGCTCCGGGCGGCGGCAGTGCCGCCGCTGCCAGCGCTGCCATGGCTGCAGGCCTCGCGAGTATGGTCGCCTCGATGTCGCGCGGAAAGAAAGCCTATATGCAATACGAGAGTCAGTTGAGCGAAGCCATCGCAAGGCTTGGTCCTTTGCGCGAAGAACTCAAAGCCGCCATCGACGCCGATGCCGAATCGTTCAATCTGGTCATGAAAGCTTACAAACAGGCGAAAGAATCGCCGGGCGCCGATAGCATTATCGACGCCGCGTTGAAACAGGCCACGAGCATACCGTTAGGAGTGGCGCAGAAGGCAAGGGAAGTGGCCGACATCGCGCAAAAGCTTGCTCCAATCACCAACCCAAACATGAAGTCAGATTTGACCACTGCTGGAGCACTCGCGAGTGCGGCGATCGCAGGCGCGCTGGCCAATGTGGAGATTAATCTCGATTCCTTAAAGGATACAGGCTTCGCCGCCGAAACCAGGAAAGCGGTCGCACGCATCAAAAGTTAAAACGGCTTACCGCTTGCCCCCTGTCATACAATAAGTACAGCGATGCAAGTTTGCGCCTGCGGGCCGTTCTGCATCTAAACCCGTGTATTCCAAAAGGTATTGCACTATGAGATTGATAAAGCTTGTTTTGTGTGTGGCTTTGGCTGCTCCCGCAGCCTGGAGCGCAGCGATTCCAAGTTCCGCCCGCACAGCCATTCCATCTGATGTACAGCAGATTATTACCGTCGACTATCGCACGTTGAAAAACTCCGACACGGCGATGGCGTTGAAGGCGCAGGTCCTGCCGCCAAGCCTCAAGGAGTTCGAAAGCCAGCTCAAGGATGTTGGTATTAGTCCAGACAAAGATGTCGACCAGTTGACGTTCACCGCATATCGCGTACCGAAAGAGGGCGTGAAAGTTTTCGGCGTGGCGGCGGGTTCGTTTTCCAGTAAGACGGTGCTCAAGAAGTTGCGCACCGCCAAGGTCAAGCCAATGCACTACCACGAGAACGATGAGATTTGGCCGATGTCCAATGGCATGGACATGACTTTTCTTGACGACAACACTTTACTCTTCGGTGACGCTGGCGCCGTGAAAGGCGCACTTGACGCGCACGATGGCTATGCTAGTACTTTGGATTCCAATACCCAGGTCGCTGACATGATTGGCGCAGTGGAGAGCGGTACCGTATGGAGTGTGCTCGACCAGCAGGGAACGCAGAACATGCTGATTTCCGCGCTCGGCGATGCCGGAAAACTTGCCGATTTCGACATGGTCAAGAAGCACGTGCTGGGATCGCGCTACACCATGAGCTTCACCAACGGCGTGAATTTCGATCTCGATGTCGTTACCTCGGACTCGGTCACGGCGGCGACACTATCGTCGTTGGTAAAAGCGGGCGTTCTCTACCGCAAAATGACCGCGTCGCCGGTTGAAAAGTCAGCCCTGGAAAACGTCTCCGTGAATTCTGACAGCGCAAATGTGCAGATGCACTTCAAAGCCGACGACAAGCAGTTCCAATCGCTCATCCATTCGGATCTGTTTGCAGCGGTGTCAAAATAGAGCGAAGACAGCAGCGACCCGCGCGGGTTTCAGTTAAAATGAAGAACGGTCCAGAAGCTCGCAGCTGCGCCGAAAACAGCCTAGAAGCTGCCCGAATTCATTAGAAAGTATCCCGAGCCGTTCGACGGCCGCGGCAAAAACTATGTCAGGAGAACGGCCATGAAGATTGCCAAAACAGCAGATCGAAAGAAAGTGATGGATACCAGCAAGAGCACCAATTGCCCTAAGTGCGGCAAAGAGACGCGTATTGTGAAACGGGTGAAAGACCGCGAGCGCGGCGTCCCCGGCGGCATTTTTATCTCTTGTTCGGGTTGCGATTTCTTCGAGAAGCTCTAACCACGCCCTTGAAAGCACCTTCTCGCGTACTGTTACTGTCAACACCGGCGTAAAATATCCCTAATGCGGCGAGTTTACTTCGATAACAACGCCACCACGCCGGTCTTGCCCGAAGTGCTTGAGGCCATGCGGCCGTACTTCTGCGAGCATTTCGGCAACGCTTCCTCGATCCACCATCACGGGCAAGAGACACGAGCGGCGGTCGAGCGGGCGCGTGAATCGGTCGCGGCGCTGCTGGGGTGTCGGTCATCCGAAGTCGTCTTCACCAGCGGCGGCACGGAAGCCGATAATCTCGCGATCTTCGGCCTGGCCCAGCCCGGCGATCACATAATCTCTTCGACGATCGAGCACCATGCGGTTTTGAACTCCTGCAAGCATCTCGAAGCGGTCGGTTGCGAAGTTACGCGCGTTCCCGTCGATGGCCGGGGCATGGTCGATCCCGACGACGTTCGCCGCGCGCTGCGACCCAACACGAAACTGATCACGATCATGATGGCAAACAATGAAACTGGTGTTCTGCAACCGGTCGAAGAGATTGGAAAGATCACAGCTGAAACTGATGTTTACTTCCATACCGACGCTGTCCAGGCGGCTGGAAAAGTTCCCGTCGATGTGAAGCACATCGCGTGCGATTTGCTGTCAATCTCTGGCCACAAGATGCATGCACCGCAAGGAATTGGCGCGCTGTACGTTCGCAAAGGCACGATCCTTCAGCCGATGCTTTACGGTGGCAGCCATGAGCGTTCGCGCCGCGCAGGGACCGAAAATGTTGCGGGAATTGTAGGAATGGGTAAAGCTGCGGAGCTAGCGAAAACGGCGCTCGATCTTGGCGACTTCGCGAGAATGGCTGAGATGCGCGATCGCATCGAAAAAGCAATCCTTAACGAAGTCGAGGCTACGGGCGTAAACGGTGCTGGCGCGCCGCGAGTCCCGAACACAACGAACATCTTTTTTGATTACATCGAAGGCGAGGCGCTGGTCATTGCGCTCGACTTGAAGGGACTGGCAGTGTCGACTGGCGCAGCTTGCTCATCCGGCGCAATCGAGCCTTCGCACGTGCTGACCGCCATGGGAATGCCGCCGGACCGTGCTCGTGCCAGCCTTCGGTTCAGCCTCGGCAAGCAAAATACGCCGGACGAAGTGGAATTTGCCCTAAGCCTTGTTCCCGCCACCGTGGCGCGCTTGCGGGAAATATCGCCGGTTTACAATAGAGCAGCAGTCAGCCGTTAGCACTTGGCATTTAGCCATCCATGCGCATACAGGATTCACGTCGTCCGGGTTTCGCAATTGGCTGTAACGAAGGTGTCATGGCCAAGTGCCAATTGCTAAGAGCTAAATGCTGAATTCCAAGACCATCGCCGTTGCCATGTCGGGAGGAGTTGACTCCTCGACCGTTGCGGCCATGCTGAGCGCCGACGGGCATCAAGTTATCGGATTGACCATGCAGCTCTGGAACCAGCGCCGGCTCGCGGGTCATCCGGGCATGCCGGAGGCGGTGCAGGGCCGCTGCTGCTCTTTGGACGATGTCTACGATGCGCGCCGCGTCGCCGAGACGCTTGGCATTCCCTACTACGTTGTCAACCACGAGGAGCGCTTCGAGCGCGACGTGGTGCGGCCGTTTGTCGAAGCATATCTCTCCGGGCGGACGCCCATTCCCTGCAGCCTTTGTAACAATCATCTCAAGTTTGATCAGCTACTGATCGTTGCCAAGCAGATCGGAGCAGATGCCCTGGCGACCGGCCATTATGCTCGTGTCTCGTTTGATGACACACGCGGTCGCTGGCTGCTCAAGCGGGCTGCAGACGTTTCCAAGGATCAGACATATTTCCTCTTCGGCTTGACTCAAGAGCAGCTTAGCCGGACCATCTTTCCTCTTGGCGAAATGTCTAAGCCGCAGGTGCGCGATTTGGCCCGTCATCACGGCTTGGCCCTTGCCGAGAAGCCGGATTCCCAGGAGATCTGCTTCGTTCCCGGTGGCGACTACAAAAATTTCCTCGATGCTTATCTTGCCGAACAAGGCGAGGCTTTGCCAGACACGGCGGGCGAATTGGTCACCAGCAGCGGCGAAGTGATCGGCGAGCACAACGGCATTCACAACTTCACCGTCGGCCAGCGAAAGGGACTGGGCGTGGCCACGGGCTCTCCGCTCTACGTCATCCAAATCAAGGGCGATGCTCGCCAGGTCGTAGTTGGTAATCAGGACGACCTATATTCCGAGACGCTGCGCGCGCGTCGCGTCAACCTCATCTCGATTGACGATCTGCACGAGCCCATGCGAGTTACCGTTAAGATTCGCCATCGCCACGAAGCCGCTGCGGCCATGATCGAGAAGTCCGGTGCCGACGAGATTCTGGCAACCTTCGACGAGCCACAGCGCGCCGTCACCCCCGGCCAGGCTGCCGTCTTCTATGACGGAGACGCTGTAGTCGGCGGCGGCTGGATCGTATAAGCACGCCCCGCTGCAGCCGACAGATAACCTTTTCCGCTGAATTAGCGTCACCTACTCCATAGAAAGGGACACCTTATGAACCGCAATCTTATTCCCGGAATTGTTCTTGCTCTCGCAGCACCAATCTCGTTCGCTCAAACGCCGCAGCCCCCGGCAACGCCGGTAACCTCCAGCGCCGCCCCATCCGGAGAAATGCACCTTGAGCCGGGAGTCGCGCTGCGAGTCGAACTGGCTAAAACGATTGATGCCAAAAAAGCCAAATCCGGCGACCCGGTCGTCGCCAAGACGGTCGACGAACTGATGGCCGGAACAAGGGTCGCAGCTCCGCGCGGGAGCAAGGTGTTCGGACATGTCGTTTCCGCAACCCCGCACAAGGGCGACACGCCTTCGACGTTAGAAATCGCTTTTGACAGAATCGAACTAGGCCCGGAGAACCAAGTACCAATGAAGGCCGTCGTCCGGGCTCTTTCTCAGCCGGTCGAAATTCGCTCTCTCGATAGCTACGGATCGGGTCCCGCAGGTGGAGCGTCGATGGGATCACCCATGGGTTCGCCTTCGGGGGGTCGCATGGGCGGCGGAACGCCGCCGACCGCATCTACGCCTAACAATGGTGGGCTGGGAAACGATAATTCCAATCCCGGAGCTAGTTCCGCTTCTACGACTGGGCGCATTCCCCTCGATGCTCGAGGCGTTATTGGGATCTCGGACATCTCTCTAAGCGCTGGCTCCCAAGGCGATACCACAATTACCTCACAGAAACACAATGTGAAACTCGAGAGTGGAACTCAGATGATCTTAAAAATCGCGCAATAAAAAAGGCAGCCGCGATGGGCTGCCTTTTCTCTTCATTCAAACTAAATAAACATTTCATCCTGCGCTGCCGGTACACCATCGCGGCGGCGGCGTCTGCCGGACATGAAAAATTCCACTCCCGCAGTTATTCCTTGAATCACGCCGGAAACCTGGCGCACGGGAGAAACCACTGTTCGATGCACGATGTCCGTCGTTTCTTCCACCCGATCCAGCGTTCGACCCACCAGTTCATCCACGCGAATCACCTGCAAGCGCGTGCGATCGATGACATCGTTCAGCGTCGCATCCAGTCGCTGCAATTGCGCCCGCACCACGCTGCTCGACTCGCTAGCATTTGTCACCAGTGTTTCCACTTTCGGCTGAATGTCGGTGAGGGTCGATTTCACCAGATCAACTGTGGGCAAAACCCTCTCCTTGATCTCCATGGCCAAGCTCTCGATTTTCGCGCTGGTCTCGCGAGTCGCGAGGTACATGCCGATCAGAATACCGGCCTGGACCACTACCGCAGCGGCCGTCACGGCGATGAAAGCAATCAGAAGATTTGCGTTTTCCATAAGAGTGCTCCGCTTCGTCGCAAGCCGATTCTGAGCCTGCGTTACGGATTCGCAGTCCCGCCGCTCTCTGCGCGGGTTGCCTCCTGATAGGCTTGCTTTCCGGCTTCGTAAGCAGAACGGAACTGTTCCTTCTGCTGGTTCAGGACTTCCCGTCCGCGATCGGCCCAACCGGTGGCTTGTTCCCGCGCCTGGCGTGCTCGGTCGCGCACGTAGTCCCGCCCTTCTTCCGCCCGGGAGCGCAAAGCCTCGCGCGTTTCACTGCCGGAACGCGGCGCATAAAGAATTCCAGCGATCGCTCCGAAGCCCAAACCTGCTAGAAACCAAAGAAAACTATTGCCGTCTTTGTCCGACATAAAACCCTCCGCAATTCTTCTTATCTCATCTCGGATGGTAGCACCCGTGATGACGAATTACAATTCGATGCACCACCGACCATTCTGGATGACCGCACAGTTTTGATGGTGCGGCGAATGCGGCTAAATGTTAGGATTTGGCAGGGTTTTGTGCGTTGGAGGGGTTTTTGTCAGACCGAAAGTACAAGCAGCGGGGATATCAGGACAGCGGCAACGACCGGCAAAAGGAGTCCCTCGAAAAGCCGGTTCGAAAAGATACCTTCGGCCCACGTCCGCTCCAAATGCCTGGAACGCACACCGTCTCGCGATGTGCGCAATGCGGCACGTTGCTTCCTCCCGGAATTGAGTCAACCGCGCGCTGCTCCAAATGCGGATTTGAACTGCATTCATGCCGTCAGTGCACTTATTTCGATACCTCCAGCCGCTTCGAGTGCTCGCAGCCGATTCCCGACCGTATCGCAAAGAAAGATGAACGCAATCAGTGCACGTTCTACTCGATGCGCGTGCGGGTGGAAAAAGAAACTTCAACGCCGGCTGTCAGCTCAGGCCGTCCCGAAGATGCTCGCAAAGCCTTCGAGAACCTGTTCAAGAAATGAACTACCCTTGCAAGATTCACTAGGCAGGTAGTATAGGGCTGCTCCCGAAAGTCATGCGGGTTGAGCGGAAGGAACTTTTCCCATCACGACCCGATCTCGTCCCTGTTCTTTTGCCCGGAGAAGAGCAGAGTCGGCTGCTGTTAACAAATCCGACGCAGTTACGCCATGGTCCGGCAAGGCTGCGACGCCGGCTGAAATTGTTACTTTGCCCAGCACGAGGTCTCGGTATTTGATAGTGAGGTGCTGAAAGGTAACACGAAGTTCTTCAGCTCGCCGCAGAGTGTCCTCCAGATTTGATTCGACAAGCACCAGAACAAACTCCTCCCCTCCGTAGCGGCAAGCCACGTCTCCCCGGCGAACCGACTTCGTCAGGAAATCGCCGAACTCCCGCAGGACCGCGTCGCCTGCATCATGGCCGTGAATATCATTGAATTTCTTGAAATGATCGACGTCGATCATAATGAGGCCAAGATTGCGGCTCTTCCGCAGAGCGTTAGGCACTTCGCGTTCCAGAGTTTCATCCAGATACCGTCGATTGAACAGTCCGGTAAGCGGGTCACGCACCGATTGGTAGCGTAGCTTATCCCGCAGCTTCAAATTAGCGAACGAGAGCGCTGCTTGCTCTGCCAAAGAGATCGCCAGACGCATATCACTTTCGGAAATGACGGGTAGCGGTCCGTCAGCGGGGGGAGAATTGGCGGTCAGGCACAAAATTCCGAGTGTTTCGCCGTGGGCGGCGAGCGGTGCGCACATACTGGCCGACCCCGAGGGGCCGGTCAAGTGCTTGCAACAAGTCCCACCAGTGCCGAGAGAATGGTGCACGCGTCCTCGGCGCAACGCCCAGCAATCGCTTGGGCCGAAAACCCGTTCGGAAGGAGGATCGGGGCCCCACACAGCCATTGCTTCGAGCACATTTCTCGACGCGCTGAACACCAGCAGAGCCCCGGATAACGCCGGGAAAAGTTTTATTGCAGTGGAAGCGATCACATCGGAAGCTTCGTCGGCAGTGAAACACGACTGCAGCAATTCCGCGCTTTCCGAAAGCACGCCCGCGTGCCGATTGCTGGATTCGAGTTCGTCCATGGAGCTTTGCAATCTCGTGTTAGCGCTCGAAAGGTCTTTTTGCGCCTGGGTGTTTTGCTCGATCAACTGGGTGAGATCATTGGCCATGAAATTGAAACAGCTTGCGAGGTCGCCAAGCTCATCCTTTGAGTGTATGGCAAGCCGGGTCTGCATCTTTCCTTGGCCGATGGCTTTGGCTGCAGCGCGAAGGTCGTGAATCGGCGTAATGACCACGCGGGAGAGCAACCGCGCCAGGAAAACGCTGAGCGCCAATCCTGCAAGCACAACCAGAAAGGATTGCTTATAGGAGAAATGTAAAGCACTCTCGATATTGTGGCGATCTTCCGCCGCTTCCACGTCGGTTTCATTTGCCAATTGCAGAATTTGGTCCAGATTTTCCTGCACTGAGGGTTCTAAAACTTTTTGCACCAGCTCGCCTTCTTCTCGGATTGCGAAACGATCAGATAAGGCGATGAAATCACCCGTGTTCGATTTGAGACGCGGGAAGAGCCTTGAGATCTGGTTGACGATCTGAGTCTCGCGCTGTTCCGAGGTGTTCATGGGTTCATTGCTCGAGGCCATCACCTGCATTTGATCGGACATCGATCGGCTGATTTCAGCCAAGTCTTTCTCGAAGGCGAGCACGCCGTCACGCACGGCTTCGTTTGCGGTCTTGCGTTGCTGGTCGGCCTCAATCGTCTCCTTGGGCACAACCTGAATTCGGTAGGTCTCACTGAGGGATTCTTCAAATGCGGCTCGAATTCCGCGAACGTCAGATTGCATGTGGTCGGCAAGCGTGCCCTGCTGAGCTTCAAATTCATTCATGCGGAGGGCGAAGGAAATGCGCGGGTTGGCGATAAGCGCAACGTAGGCCGCAATGGGAGGAACGAGGGAAATGCTGGCGAGGGCGAGGAGCAGCTTAGTGCGAATTTTCATCCTCACCTCGCCGAATGCCGGGGATTAAGAACTGAGGCAGCCATGACCGTATGTCTGCGTTATCGGCAAGAAAGCAGCTTGCTTTAGCGTCGGGGCTCGCAGATTCAGGTTTATGGTCGCTTCGTTCCAGGTGACGGTTGGAGCGAATGCTTCAGTTCGCGTAGAACTTGGCGTTAATGTCAATAAACTCTTTCTTGTCTTCGGGCAGATCATCGGCCACGGAAATCGAGTCTGACGTGCACACCGGCACGCAGGCCCCGCAATCGATGCAGCCGTTAGGATCGATATAAAGTTGGGTCGCCTCCGCGAAGCCAGGTTCATCTTTCTTAGGATGGATACAGTCGGTTGGGCAAACATCCACGCAAAGCTCATCCTTGATGCAGGTATCCGTAATTACGTATGCCATGATTCGCTCCTCAGAAAATTGTTGTCACACTTCAGGGTAGGGAACTGGCCGGGGAGTTTTCGGTGATGTGGGTCACCCGCCAGTTGTGCGCTGCGTCTCATTTTCGCGACTGGTAACGGCTTGGGGGTTCATAACCTGAGAGAGCTGCCCTCAGACATGAGCGAGAATTTCCTCCGCCTCTTCCACAGGCGCTGCTTGGACCTCAGGTTTAATCACCGGAGACACGGTCTGTACTTTGCCCCGCGGATTTCGTAGAAGAAAAACCGGCGGTATCATTGCTAGAAAGATCACCGCCATCACCCAGAAAGCTTCCACAAACGCCAGCATCGATGCGTGCTGCTGCACCATCCCGTAGACAGCCCCCATCGCTTTTCTGGAAGCGGTGTAACTGTCATAACCGCGAACGTGAAACCAGGCCTGCAGACCCTGCAGCATCTGTCGCGTGGGTAAACTCCCAGGTTGCACTTTTTCGACCAGGCGGCTTTGGTGAAACTGCTCGCGGCGCGAGAGAAACGTCGTCATGATGGCGATTCCAAAACTACCGCCAATGTTGCGCATCAGGTTGAAGATGCTCGTTGCGTTGCCCATTTTCTCCTTATCAATCGACGCCATCGCGGCTGCGGTCAGCGGCACGAACAGAAATGCCAACGCCACGCCCTGGAAAACCTGTGGCCAGAAAATATCCCAATAACCCGCAGTCAAATTGAGTCCGGAAAGTGCGAACATGGTGAGCGCTCCAACTACCAGGCCAAAGAAAATCAATCGCCGTGGATCGGTCTTGCTGGTCAAGTATCCTGCCAGCGGCATCACGGCTAACGATCCCAAACCCCGCGGCGAGAGTGCCAACCCGGCATTAAACGCCGGATAACCCAGCAGCAACTGCAAGTAAATCGGCAGCAGCACCAGGCTGGCGTAGAGCGTGAATCCCAGTAGGCTCATCAATAAGACCCCACTGCTGAACGAGCGGTCCCGCAAAGCACGTAGATCCACCACGGGATGCTCCGCCCGCAGCTCCCGAATCACCATTCCCACCAAGCCAATGACGCACAGCGTTGCAAAGAACCGAATGTATTCGGACGAAAACCAGTCCTTCCTCTGCCCTGTATCCAACACAATCTGCAAGGTCCCAAATCCCAGCGCCAGGAAGCCTATACCCCATAAGTCGATCCGGCCCTGACCTCGCCGGATGTAGTGCGGATCAAAAACAAAGCGGTTCATCATAAACAGCGAGAAAATTCCCACCGGAAGGTTGAGATAAAAAATCCATCGCCAGCTGTAGTTATCGGTCAACCAGCCGCCGAGCGTCGGGCCGAGAATTGGCGCAAACAGAATTCCAATTCCGAACGCAGCCATTGCCTGCCCATGTTTGTGCTTCGGGAATGTCTCCAGCAAAATCGCCTGCGCCAGCGGCTGCAGTCCGCCGCCGGTCAAGCCTTGCAGAACCCGGAAGAAGATCAGAGCGTTCAGGCTGGTAGCGAGTCCGCAGCACAACGATGTTGCCGTAAATCCCGCCACGCAACTCAGCAGCAGTTTCTTGCGGCCAATGTAATTTGCCAGCCAGCCCGACATCGGCAGAACGATCGCGTTCGAAACGAGATACGAGGTGACGACCCATGTACCTTCCTCCACCGTGGCGGCGAGATTCCCCGCAATGTGCGGGATGGAAACGTTAACGACCGTGGTGTCGAGAACCTCCATGAACGTCGCCAGCATAACGGCAAACGTGACGATCCAGGGGTTGACATAGTGAGGTTCCGGGTCGGGCTCAAAAGGGTCCGTCACCCTTTTTTATAGGCGGTAGAGAGCTCAAAATGCGGTGATTGCGATCACAAGGGATGAAAACGGAAGGGCACGAATAAGCGAGTGTGAGACATGCCGCTCCACCCTGTTATCTGCAAGCCCTACTGCCGAGGACTATCAATGAAACACCGGTTTCACCGAAGCGGGATGCGATAAACGTTCCGGCGGGAGGTTCCTTTGCTGAAAGTATAGGAAGAGCTGTCAGGGCCCGGCGAAGCGTTCCCTTGCAGCACTTGCGTAGCGACTGCGCGCAGCTCTTTCTCGGATTGATATCCTGATTGGGGTAGTTTCGGAAAATCGCTGCCACGGACGATCGGAACAACGTACGTTCGCGAATCGCCCGCGAACGACAACCAATAGAAATACATGACTTTGCCGTCGCGGGACCAATCGGCTTCACACCCACCCGAGCAAAGACGAATCCAAGGGCCGCCCCCAAGCGGTACGGCCTCTGCGTCAACCGTATTCTCTTCACTGTTAAGTGTGCGATAGACAACCACGAACTGCTCATCGGGGGAAATTCCAAAAGCATAATCGATGGGTTCGGAGGTGATTTTCTCCTCCTCGCTACCATCGTCTTTCATCCGGTAGAGGTAGGAATGCCCACCCTCCGAAGCCACACAGTAAATGCGTCCGGAGCGCGAGTACATCGGAACCATCATGCCGGTCCCTGACCGAATTTGGCGTGGAGCGAAGGTATGTTCAGTGGAAGATACCCAGAGATGATGTTGGTCGTTGCCGTCGAGCGTCTCGAAGACGACGCGCTTGTCATCCGGAGAAATAGCGTAATACACGATAGAAAGCCCGGGCAGCACCTTGGAAGCCTGGCCGCTGCTGAGGTCCGATACCCACAATTCGCTTCCGCGGCGGTCTTGTGATGAGTTCGCCGCCTGGAGGTAGAAGAGCCGCTTGCCATCGCTCGAGAGTCTTGGAGTAGAAGAATACCCTTGGGAAGAAATCTGCCGTTCTCCTTGTTGTTCGTGTACCCATACGTTTCTCTCGGATGTGCCCACCGATGTAATCAAGGATCCCCCGTCGGGAGCCACCGCAATGCCCCGCTCCTCACCCAGACTGGCTGTCAGTTGCTGAGGGATGCCATCGGGGAAGGCCTGGCGCCAAATGTGATACCCCTTGGACCCTGCATCGGAATTGAAGTACATCCATTTACCATCTGGCGACCAGGCAGCATAGTGACAGGATCCGGATTGTGGGCCGACGGGGCGCGCACCCCCGCCTGAGAAGGGTACGAGTTGACAAGGGATCATTCTTTCGTCATTACCCATTTCGGCTACTAGCACCCACTTATGGTCGGGTGAGAGATAAGAGAAGCGCGCCATGTGGTCCTGGTTCGGCGGAACATACACATCCCGCTGTTCCGAACGGCTTTCAGTTGCGGTTACGACTGCAAGATGGACACCACTCTTGACCTCGCTAAACATCACATGGCGTGCGTCGATCCAGCTCAGCCCCGTGGCATTGGAGAGCAAGAGCTGGGGCTGACCGCCGAGCACCGGCACGACCCACGTCTGCCAGTTGAGTTCACTGGTTCCATACGCAATGCGTGAGCCGTCGGGAGAGAATGTGGGTGCCAACTTATTATTGCTTTCATCGTGCGTCAGCTGCACCGGCTCTCCGTCAGGAAGAAGCTTGACATAGAGCTGGGCCAGTCCGTTTATTGAACGGAGAAACGCCAACATACGCCCGTCAGGCGATAGCGTCGGCTCATAGATCTCGTCTGTGTAGTTTGTGAGCTGAACCCACTGCGATGAGTCGGCAGGAACAACGCTGGCTGACCGTCGCCAGATCGCAACCGCGCAGACTACAAGTACAGCGATCAGCAGTGATGCCCCCGCCCAAATGGCATGTCTGGATCTTCGTTGTGGTCGGGCCAATGCGATTTTTGGTTTGCTACCGGATTCCGTATCCCGCTTCAGCCGTTGCAGGTCTGTGCGAACTTCCGAAGCGTGCTGGTAGCGCAGACTCCAGTCCTTCTCGAGTGCTTTGAGAATTACGGATTCCAGAGCCGGTGGCACCTGGGGGTTGATCTGCGAGGGCGCAACCGGTTCCTGGTGGAGAATCGCGCCCCATACCTCCCCGGTGCTTGCCCCCTCAAACGGTGGCTTCCCCGTTGCCATCTCGTACAGCACCGCCCCGTAAGAGAATAAGTCGGTTCGCGCATCCAGTTCCTTCGCGCGAATTTGCTCCGGCGACATGTAGGCGACTGTCCCCAACAAAGAACCATCGGTCGTCAGTTGTGAGGCGTCGGAATCGATGGAAACCGTCACCGAATCGCTTCCCGCCGAAGCGGCTTTGCCTGCCCTCTTCGCCAGGCCGAAGTCAAGGATCTTGGCGTGACCAATCTGTGTGATAAAGATGTTTGCCGGCTTGATGTCCCGATGGATGATTCCAGCTGCGTGTGCGGCATTGAGACCGTCGGCGATCCCAATCGCCACCGGAAGCATCGCCTCCATATCTAAAGCTCGCCCGGCGATGCGATTCTTCAGGGTTACGCCCTGCAAAAACTCCATGGCAATAAACTGGTGGTCTTCATGGCGGCCGATTTCGTAAATCGTGCAAATATTGGGATGGTTTAGCGCCGATGCGGCACGAGCTTCCCGGCGGAAGCGGTCTAGGGCTTGCGGGTTGCGTGCGACGTCGTCGGGCAAAAACTTCAGAGCGACGAAGCGCCCAAGATCGAGGTCCTCGGCTTTGTAGACGACACCCATCCCTCCGCCGCCAAGCTTCTCGACGACGCGGTAATGCGAAATGGTCTGCCCGACTATCATCGGACGGAAGGATCTAGCCCGGAGATCTTATACATTCCATTGCAACAATGCAGCCACCTACGGAATTGTTGACTCCGCAGGTGGCGCGGAGCCGGAACCAACACAAGCTAATCCGGCGTCATTCCCAGAAGCTCCTCATGCCGCGCGCCCGCCTCCATAACCTTCGAGAAGAAGGAAGTCAAACCACTTCTGCTGAAAAGGTCTTTTACACGCGTTTTAGGATTTGCCAGTTCCAGTTCGCATTTCATGCGCGATGCATGCATGTAGACAGCCACTAGTGAGCCGAGGCCTGAGCTGTCGACATACTCGACATTGGTTAAGTCCAGCACCACTCGCTGGCGGTGGGACACTAGATCCCGAAGCGTGTCCTCAAATTTCGCGCTCGTGGACGAGGAAATGCGGCCTGTAGCTCGAACGACCGTCTCTGACGGTCCTTTTTCGGCATCGAGTCTGAGCTCTTCGAGGCGAGGGATTGGGTTTGCAGCCATAACGAACCTCCTTGTTGAACTGCCCCTACTAAAGAAATCGGAAATGGCTGGCAAAAGACGACATGTTCGGGCAAGAATTTTTGTCCGGCAGCCGAAGACACGTTGAATGCTTCTACCTTAAGACGGCTGCGGGAATCCAAACATCAACCACGACTGATTGGCGACCCAATGCGGGTACAGCTCCGTCATCTGATCGAACAGCTCCTGGTCGGACGTCGCGGTTTTCTGCAACCGATCGAAGTCCTCAAGGTAACGCTTGGTCTCTTGGATCGCCGCGGGAGAGTCGGGCGCGCCAGGCTTCTTGTGACCGGCGACGACCATCGTCGGGTTCAGCGCCGCTAACCGGTCCAGCGCCGCCATCCAATTCTTTCGGCTCTTGGGGGTGGTGTCGCCGACGTAGATGTGGCATTGGTTGTACACCACGTCGCCAGCCACGATCAAGCCGATCGACGGAACGTGTAGAGACGTCGTATCGGTGCTATCGGTGTGGCCCTGCTCGATGATGCGCATTTCGTGGCCCTCGAGCGTGAACGTGTCGCGCTCATAGGGCTCAGGTGCAACCAGCTTAGTGGGCACTTGCCCTGGAAACATCCGGCGGGCTAACCGCTCCACTGGGGGAGAGAGATACATCTGCATGGCGTTCAGCGTCTTGGGCGTGGCGATCGCCCGCGCGCCGGGGAAACGGTCGAGCAGAATGCCCAGACCGTAGAAGTGGTCGAAATGGGCGTGCGTTATATAGATGGTCTCCAGGTTGCGGTTGTGCAGAGCAACCCAATCCGCCAGAGCCTCGGCCTCAGCAATCGTCAGCATTGCATCTACCAGCACCGCGTCGCTCTCGCCGAAGATTAAAGTCGACGTGATCGGATCGAAGCCGAGCGCTTCGCCGAAGGGCTTGGGCCGCTCGCCAACCATAGACTTTCCCGGGGCAGTAAAGACGTTTACACTCAGCGTGTTCAAGGCAGCGGGGCGATCAGTCTCGGGTCTCTTTCTGTCCATTTATGACGTCCATTTGGTGGTCCTTTCGATCAGAGCGACTTACGGTTGAACGCAAGATTGGCAGAGGCGCGACGACGAGTCTATTGGACGAATGTATCGATCGATACCAAAAGTCTCGGTTGAAATTTACGGGCGGTACACCTTATCTCCCTACTAACGAATTGACCTCGATCGCCAGCCCCAATTGCCTCGCGCCCCAGTTTGAGAGAGCAGAGATCGAGCTGCAGTCCTTCACAATCCAGTCAGCACCGGCACCCTGAAGGGTATCTTCCTCCGCGGTGGTCTTCACCGCAATTACCCGCGCTCCTGCCGCTTTTCCGGAGCGAATTCCAGCCGGGGCATCTTCTATCACAACGCAATCTGTTGCCGCTAAACCCAGCGCCGCCGCCGCTGCCAGATATGGTTCAGGATGTGGCTTGCCATTTTGCACATCAGTGCAGGTGAGTAAGTGTTTCGGTGCCAGCAACCCCGCCGCGCCCAGACGCGCCAGCGCGAGCCGCCGCGTGCAAGAAGTCACAATCGTCCAGCGTTCCGGTGGCAGGGAGTTAAGCAGTTCGACCGCCCCAGAGAGCGGCACGACTCCGCCCATATCTTCGAGTTCGCCGAGTTCGACCTTTGAGTTTTCTCGTTCAATATCCGCGTGAGGCAGATACTCACGTATCGTCGAGATACTTGGCCGCCCATGGGCTTTGCGAACCACTTCCTTTGGATCGAAGCCGTGCTCGCTAGCCCAGCGTGCCCAAACCCGCTCTACCGCGGGAGTGGAGTCGATCAGTACGCCATCCAAATCAAACAGAACTGCACTGCAGGCGATCCGGACCGTGCCCACTATTGCTTCTTCTTCCCAAACAGCCCGGAAAGGCCCTGGACAATACTGCTGGGGTTCTGCCCTTTGAACTGACTGTTCAACATGCCCTTCACATCCGGCATGAACTTCGGATCGGACGTCGTTCCCTGTATGAAGAACGGAATCGCGGCGTTCTTGTTTCCCAAGCCTGCGATCTGAGTAAGGCCGCCCATCACAGCGCCGCTCGGCTTGGCTTCCATGTGATAGTTAAGAGCGTTTTGCGGGCTGATGGTGCCGCTTCCAGTGACCACGCCAAGCGATGGAATGTTCAGGTTCACGTTCTGTGTGGTGATGCCTTCCGGTGCCACGTGCGCATCGGTACTGAAATTCTGGATCGTAGTGTTGGAGCCCGTTTTGGCGCCGCTCAGCGCAGAAATCGCCGCCATCTTCGATCCAAGGTCGAAGCCCTGTAGCTGAGTGTTGGCCAGTTGCACCGGACCGTTGATGACCAACTTGTCTACCGGGCCGGTGATTGTGAAATTCGCAGTGAGCGTTCCGCCTTTGAGCGACGATCCCGAGGGGAGCGTCACTCCCATCGCCGGCAACATCGGCACAAGATCGTCGACTGGCATGTTCGCGGCATTGAGCTTCATGTTAAGGACGGTGGTAGCGGGTTGAATCTGGTAAGTGCCGGTGAGCCGCGCCAAGGCCTTGCCAATGGTGACATCGCACTGTGTGAGGTCGCCGGACTGCTTCTGCAAATCGTAATTGGTCGCATACTTCAGATCGACAGATTTCGGTGCAGGCGAGCCTTTCGGCGAAGCTTTCAATTTGCTCACGGTTGCCGTGCCGCTGCTTTGTGCCTGACGGCCGTTAGAACTTACGGTTCCGTTGAAATCAGCCATACCGGCGATACCGGAGTCGGACGGAACAAAACCGGAAGCTTCGAGGTTTAGCTGACTGACGTTGACCTTGGCGTCGAAGGGAGTGAGCGAAGCGTCGGACGAATCTATCGGTCCAGCCGTACCATTCAGTTTTGCCGTACCCCCACCGGGCAAACCAGCAGAAAGTGTGAACGGAAATTTGGAGGTGAAGGAGAAATTTTCAACGCTGATGTCGACATTCGAATAAACCTGCGGCTTTTCTCGCGAGCCGACATTGGCCATGGTCACCGTGCCATTCTTCACATTCAGCTTCCCGACGGCAAGATCGGGATTAGATCCCGCTGGCGGAGGATCGTCCCCGGCCTTTTTAGCGGTCGACGGGTTGTTAGGAGCTGCCGGCGCTTTTCCTTCCGCTGCACGGGTCGGTGCGGGCGTAGACTTGCCTCCGATGCTCGAGAAGTTCCACCGGCCAGATGCGTTCTTCAAAAGTGACACTTGCGGGTCGCTCAGGGTTATCTCAGTGACGCGCAAGGATTTAGAGAAGATCAGCGGCATCATCTCTACGCCTACATCCAGCGACTTGGCCTTTACGAAAGGTTGGTTACTGAAAGCCGGGTCGTCGGATATGGCAACGTTGTCCGCCGAGACGCTGCCGCCGAGAATCGATAGATGTAGCTCGCCAATGGTGACCTGACGTCCCAAGGCGGTGTCGAGCTGTGACTGGATCTGTGGGCGGAACATGTTGACGTTGATAATGAAGGGAAGAGCGATGGCGATAACGATCAGGACTACGATCACGATTCCGATGATCTTGAGGATTTTCATAAGCAGGTCCTCCGTATGGAGTTAGTTTCGTTTGGATGACCGCTACTCGCGTAAGGTGAGCCGAAGCAAGTCTATCAAAAAGGATAATCTTATGGCCGATTTCTTGCCTTATTTGGCCATATCGGCTTGACACAATCAGCCCTCTCTGCTGTAGTAGTGCGCCAGAAGTAGCGCGAATTGCGCCATTCGCGCTCCGCCTCGGTTCATGAAGCGTGCCACGATCACTATTCGGGACGTCGCCAAGGAAAGCGGTTTTTCCTCCACGACGGTCTCAATCGTGCTCAATAACGCTCCTCTCGCACGTTACATCCCCGATAACACCAAGAAACGAATCGAGCGGGCCGCCAAGAAGCTTGGCTATCGCCCGAATTTGTTTGCCCGGTCTCTGCGCAGCCAGCGCAGCCACACCGTCGGAGTCATGGTTTTTGACATGACGGATCCCTACTGCACCCTGGTGCTGCGCGGCATCGAGAACTCCCTTTACCAGTCGAATTACTTGCCGATTCTTACCGACGTTCACAACGAGCGTAGTCGCTTCGAGCGTTACCTCGAACTGCTGCTCGACCGCCGGGTGGAAGCGCTGATCGTTCTCGCCAACTGGCTTTTTGTCGACATCGATGTTCTCGCCGATTTGGAGAAAAGCGCTATTCCCACGGTGATGATCGGCAGGGAACTCAACACTGATTCCATCAGCTCGGTGATCGTCGACAACGAGCTTGGCGGCCACATGGCGTTGGAACATCTTTATGCCCTTGGGCATCGCAAAATCGCCTTTATTCGGGGCCCAAAAACTCTGTCCGACAGTGCGCCGCGATGGAAGGGCATTCGGACTTTCGCCAAAGAGCGCGGCCTCGAACTCGACCCACGGCTAATTGTCGACCTGCCCGAATCCCGCGACCCAATCTCCAGTTTTGAAGTCGGCTGCAAGTTGACCGAGGAACTGTTGAAGCACAAACATGCTTTTACCGCCCTGGTCGCCTTCGACGACCTCACGGCGTTTGGCGCGATCCGCGCACTGGCGAAAGCCGGTTTGCATGTGCCCGAACAGTGCTCCGTCACCGGTTTTGACGATGTGGCAGCCTCCAGCTTATCCACCCCGCCGCTCACTACTGTCCGCCAACCCATGGCGGCTATGGGAACCATGGCTGCCGGAATAGCCATCGAGGCGCTCAATGCAATGCTCGAAAAACGAAGCCTTCCTGCTGTCCATCGCAAAATCGCTCCTGAATTGGCAGTCCGAGAGTCGACTCGTGCCCTGTTGTGATCTATCTTGAGAACTGACTATTTCAACCCACATGGGCATGTTGGCGAGTTGGTTTGATGGTCGCGAGGGCTTGCTCGAGATCCGCAATCAGATCATCAGCATTCTCGATTCCGACGGACAATCGAATTAATTGTTCTGTGATTCCCATCTTTTCCCGATGCTCGGCAGGAATCATGGCATGAGAAGTCAGCACCGGGATGGAGACTAGGGAATCCACTCCGCCCAGGCTAGGCGCAAGCGTAAACAGATTCAGCGCCTCGCTGAGTTTTCGTGCATCATCGCCCGAGCCCTCGACCTCGAAGCTGACCATGCCTCCGCCGCCATTCATCTGCGTCATTGCGAGCGCGCGCTGGGGATGATTTTCCAGAAACGGATAATGCACGCTTCGCACCGCGTGATTTCGTGACAGAGCCTGTGCCACCTGCAAGGCATTTTTGTTTTGCTGTTGCACCCGAACTGCAAGCGTCTTGATTCCACGCAACAAAAGAAACGCAGCGTGCGGATCCATTACCCCGCCGAGCGTAGTCCTCGTGTTGTGAATCAGTTCGATCAGGTCCCCGCGTCCCGCCACGACCCCACAAATGACATCATGATGCCCAGCGAAATACTTCGTTCCGGAATGCATCACCAGGTCAATCCCAAATTCCACCGGACGGCAGTTGATGGGCGTCGCGAAAGTGCTGTCAATCATGGTGAGCAATTTGTGCCTTTTCGCAATCGCAACCGCACGCCGCAAGTCCACTACTCGCAACGTGGGATTCGTGGGAGATTCGAGATATAGCAGCTTTGTGTTTGGCCGGATAGCGCGTTCATGCTGCTCGTATTCAGTCGTATCCACAAACGTCGTTTCAATACCCAGCTTGGGTAGCCAGTGGCCAAAGAACTTCGTGGCGCCGCCGTAGATATCCCGCTGCGCTACGACATGATCGCCGGCTTGCAGCAGAGCGAGCACCGAAGTCGTGATCGCATTCATGCCCGAGGAGAACAGCAATGCCCGGTCCGTTCCCTCCAACTCCGCGATCGCCTTCTCGGCGACTGTATTAGTTGGATTGCCGTACCGGGTATAAAACGTATCGGTAGGAGTGACGCGCAGTTGTTCTTTGTTGTCGCGAACCTCGAAGGTGGAAGTCTGGTAAATGGGTGTCGCCAAAGGCGCATTCTTCCTGCTTATGTCGGTGCCGGCGCGAACTGCCTTGGTTTCTGGACGATGCTCTCTTGTCACAAGCGCTCTCCTTGCCTATTCCCTAAGCGTATCGCTCGCTGGCGGTGCGGGCAAGCGCTGAGCTTATAATTCATCTTCGCGATTTTGAACTGACATGGATCTAGGATTGAAAAACCGCGTGGCCATCGTGGCTGCGTCCAGTCAAGGCATTGGCCGCGCGACTGCCGAGGCTTTTGCCGCGGAAGGCTGCCGCGTGGCGATGTGTGCCAGAAACGCTCAGGCGCTTCAAGCTGCTGCGGGAAAGATCGGGCAACAATACGGCGCCGAACTGTTTTGTGCGCCAGTCGATGTAACCGACCCGGCTGCGGTGCGCGATTTCGTTTCGGAAACCGTCTCCAAATTCGGGAGCGCTGACATTTGTGTTACCAACGCCGGTGGTCCTCCGGCGAAGAGTTTCCTCGCCACAAGCACAGAAGACTGGCGAAAAGCAGTGGACGCCAACTTCCTGAGCGCAGTCTATTTCGCGCACGAAGTGATTCCTCACATGCAGCGGCGAAAATGGGGCCGCATCATTACCATTACGTCAATCACCACCAAGCAGCCGGTTACAGATTTGGTTTTATCGAACGCAGTGCGCGCGGCCGTCGTCGGGCTGGTGAAGAGTCTCGCCAACGAATTTGGCAAAGATGGCATACTGGTAAATAACGTCGGCCCCGGATTCACCGCGACGGATCGCCTGAAAGAGTTAGCGAAGGCGCAGGCCGCCAAGAGCGGCAAGTCTGAAAGAGAAATATTTGACGCGTGGGCACAAGATGCTCCCCTCAAGCGCCTTGGGGAGCCACGAGAAGTTGCAGATACCATCGTCTGGCTGGCTTCCGAGCGCGCGTCCTATATAACTGGCCAGACGGTTTTGGTTGATGGAGGAATGTACAAAGGGCTGTAAACGCCCTCGTCATTCCGAGAAGCGTTAGCGACGAGGAATCTGTTTTGGATTTTATTGGGTTCTTCTAAACCACATGCAACCCTTAGCTTCCCGCATGGCCGTGATGACTGGTGAAGGAGCGCTCTCGGTTTTCGCGCGCGCCAAGGAATTGGAACGGCAGGGTCGCTCCATCATTCATCTGGAACTTGGCGAGCCGGATTTCCATCCCGACGCGCCCGTGCGCGAAGCCCTCAAGCAGGCTGTCGATCAAGGCAAAGACCGTTATTGCACCGTCGCGGGGGTTCGCGAGCTACGCGTCGCCATCGCCGACTATCTTCATCAGACTCGCAATCTTCGCGTCTCCGCTGACAACATTGTGATCGCTCCGGGATGCAAAATCGCTCTGTTTATGGCGATGATGGCCTTGATCGATCCGGGTGACGAAGTTCTCTATCCTGATCCCGGCTTTCCTGGCTATCCTTCCATCACGCTGGGACTCGGCGGTGTTGCCGTCCCGTTTGAACTTTCGGAAAAGCGAAACTTCCAGCCAAATGTTGACGAGATTGCCGCAAAGATTTCTCCCCGCACAAAAATTCTGATCACCAACTCGCCTGGTAATCCCACAGGTACGGTTTATTCCGACGCCGTGCAGCGCGGGATGGCGGAACTTGCAGTAAAGCATGACTTGCTGGTGGTTTCTGACGAAATCTACGCCCGGGTAATCTACGGCCCAGAATACATCTCCATGCTCAGCTACCCCGGCATGGAGGAGCGGACGCTGATCCTCGATGGCTTCTCAAAAAGCTTTGCTATGACCGGTTGGCGGCTGGGCTATACCGTCGCTCCTCCGCGACTTGTTCCCGCGCTCGAGATGCTGGCGATCAATAGCTACACCTGCGTCGCGGAGTTCACCCAATATGCGGCGATCAAAGCACTGAAGGACGGTGGCGGGGCGACCCCATGTATGGTTGGAGAATTTGCCAAAAGGCGCGAGCAATTTATTCGTGATCTCAACCGAATTCCCGGTTTTCGCTGCCTGGCGCCGGAGGGAGCTTTTTACGCATGGGTCAACATAGCGGAGACGGGAAGGACTGCCGAAGACTTGTGCCGCATCATGCTGGAAGAAGCGGGGGTGGCGGCTATCCCTGGCGCTGCCTTTGGCGATGCTGGAAAGGACTTCATCCGCTTTTCTTTTGCATCTTCGATCACGAATTTGCAAGAGGCCGTTCAACGTATTCAGAAGGTTTCAACAGCATGGCAGGCCAGTGCGGCACTGAGATAGCTGTGTGAAAGGTTATCCATGATAGCGAAAAAGACGAAGAAGCGACCTGTTGCCAAGAAGTCGACGGCCTCGATGCGTCACATCCCTTGGAATTCTGTTCTGCTCGAGGATTTGAATCCCTTGCTGCAGCGGCAGTTCGTAGTGGGGCAGAACGTCATGCTGGCTCGCGTGCTCTTGAAGAAGGGTTGCGTGGTTCCTGAGCACAGTCACCATAATGAGCAGATTACCTACATTCTCGATGGCGCTCTAAAATTTTGGATCGACGGCAAAGTCATCGTCGTTCATGCTGGCGAAGTCCTCACCATTCCGCCGCACATGCCTCACAAGGCGGAGGCGCTCGAAGATACCGTCGACCTCGATGTCTTTAATCCGCCGCGGGCTGACTGGATCGAGAAGACCGATCAATACCTTCGCGGCCAAAAATAATCGAATAAAATGGCATTCTCCGTGGCTTCCGCCATGAGGAATGATGAGAATGGTTGAAACTTCCACTGAGGTTTTTGGGAGGAGTTCGCTCCGATGCATCACCTGTGGGGCACCCTCTGCTGCTCCGAGGGCAGACTTTCGCTGCTCTAGTTGCGGCGATTTGCTCGAAATCGTGTATGCGCAGCAGGATGCAGACGCGGCGACCCTGAAACGCGTCTGGCTCACTCGTCGTACTTCATCGCTTCCCTTGGATCAAAGCGGTGTCTGGCGTTTCCGTGAGTTGTTGCCGGCCTTCGATACCGACAGTGTAATTACGCTTCGCGAGGGCAATACTCCGATATACAAATTACCGCGCTGTGCCGCCATCGCCGGCGTGGAGCGCCTTTACGCCAAGCATCAGGGAATGAATCCTACCGGTTCGTTCAAAGACACCGGCATGACGGTCGCCGCCTCCGCCGGATGCACCGAAGGTTTTCGCTGGGTGGCATGCGCCTCGACCGGCAATACATCGGCTTCCATGGCTGCTTACGCTGCTCGCGGAGGAATGCGCAGCCTGGTGCTCATTCCGGAAGGCAAAGTTTCTTGGGGAAAGCTTTCGCAGGCGCTCGACTACGGCGCCGTTACGTGTCAGTTGAAAACCGATTTCGACGGCTGCCTGCGAGTGTTGAACGAAGTCGTACAGCGCATGCCGATTTACCTTCTCAATTCGGTGAATCCCTTTCGCATCGAGGGACAAAAGACCGCCGCGATCGAACTGCTCGAACAATTCGATTGGCAGGTGCCGGACCACGTGATCGTTCCGGGCGGGAACCTGGGCAATTCATCGGCGCTGGGAAAAGGCTTCCTCGAAATGATGGAACTGGGTTTCATCTCCAGCCTGCCGCGAATTTCCATAATCCAGGCCGAAGGCGCAAACGCATTGGTTCGAACCATACGGGAAACCAATGGCACAAGGCTCATTTCCGTCCACGCCGAAACCGCCGCCAGCGCGATTCGTATCGGTACCCCGGCGTCGTGGAAGAAAGCGGTGAGAATTCTGCAATTGACCGGGGGGACGGTCGAGCAGGTCAGCGAGATTGAGATCGCATTGGCCAAAGCGGAAATCGGAGCCGAGGGAATCGGCTGCGAGCCAGCTTCGGCTGTAACGTTGGCTGGGCTCAAGAAATTAGCACGGCAAGGATTTGTGAAGCTCAAAGACACCGTAGTCCTGATTCTGACCGGGCACTTGCTCAAGGATCCAGAATTTACTTTGAAGTTTCACCGCGGCGAATTGTTTGGCTTCGGAACTCAAGAGGCCCAGATTCTCGCTTCCCAGCAACGGGCTCCCATTGTTCTCGACGCCACTGCCGATGCCGTTCTTCGCACACTGAAGCAAAACGAGGACCATCCATAAAACCCTCGCGCTCAGCTCATGCCACGAACATCCAAAAATTCGAAGCTGTCGGCGACATTCACGATCACTTTGCCGGCAACCTCCGCCAACCTTGGACCGGCCTTCGACGCCGCTGCGCTAGCACTGTCAATGTTCCTTCGCGTCCATGCAAAGTCAGCCGATGAAATGTCGATCACGGCGCGAGGCGTTGACGCGGACATCTGCGGCGACATGCGCGATCACCTCATTTTGAATACCTATCGCCAGATTCTTGATCGCGAATGCAGGCGTGTGGCTCCCCTCCGTTTGCGCTTGGATAACGAAATTCCCATCGGCAAGGGTTGCGGATCGTCAGCCGCCGCTCGGCTCGCGGGAATTGCCCTGGCCAATCACTATGGACATCTCGACTGGGACGGCAATCGCATCGTGATGGAAGCCGCTCGGTGCGAAGGCCATGTTGACAATGTTGCCGCCTGTTGGCTTGGCGGGCTCGCCATCGGCCGCATCTCTGATGATGGCCAGGTCCATGTTGCCCGCATGCTTCCAAAAGGGAAGTGGCCCCTGTTGCTGGCAATTCCCGACCAGAGTCTTCCGACCGAGGAGGCGCGGCGAATTTTACCCAAGTTCTATGAACGAAACGATGCGGTCACCAACATTCAGAACTCCATGTTGCTGCTCGCGGCGCTTACCGAAGGAAACGAACCGTTGCTCGCAGCCGCGCTCGAAGACCGCATCCACCAGCCTTATAGGGCACAGCTCTGTCCGCTACTACCTGCTCTACAGCCATTGTCAAAACAGAGAGGAATTCTGGGAGTCGCGCTTAGCGGCGCCGGGCCTTCGGTCCTAATCTTTCTTGATGCGAAGGCGAGCCCTCGCAAAGTCAGCCAGCGGGTGAGGCAACAACTCACCAGGCAGGGTCTCGCTGCAACCTTGATCGGCGCCAGGATCACGCGTCGCGGCGCCGCCCAGAGCTTGTGCTAAGCAAAGAACATGAAAAAGGGGAGGCAATCGGGGAGTCAATGCAGGACTGAACCTAAAGCTGACTTCTAGTGAACCTGATAGGGGCCTCCGTTGAGCGCCTGCTCAGACATCATAATGCTGAACAAGTACTCTTCGAAGGTGAGGCCAGGATCGTCTGCAAAGCGCTCCGGATAGGAATGGAGCGCCAGCAGGAAGTTGTTGATTTCTCGCTGCGCATCGACTTCAGCCGTGGGGGCGGCAAAGCCTACCGTGATTGAACCATACCTCTTGTTTGCCATCCGTCGGTCTCCCTGTTTGAGAAAAGCCATACTTCAGCACTCCTTGGCCAGTTGAACTTCGGCCAATGTTACAGAGAGGGGAGTGCTGAGAATATTCGGCACGACAGGGGGTGTAAATGGCACTCTAGTGCTACGGGATTCCCCTTAGTTAGGGGCGGGGGAATTCCGTAGCACATGTCACATAATCGTCATAAGAAACGCTTTTTCTTGACGTTAACCTCGAGGATTGAAACTTAAACCTCAACTTATTGGCCCCGGCTCGCCGGTGGCACGACCCCGTTCATTCTCAGGTACTCCACCATCTGGCCGTAATGGTCGAAGGGGTGCCATAACGCGATATTTGCGATCATGAGACGACTCATTTTGCCTTCGCCAAAGGGGGCCTTGACCAGATCGGTTTGATTTTTCTCGCTGACGCTCGCCATGGCTTTGTGGAGATAGGTAAACGAATCCTTGAGAAACTTCATAATGTCAGCTTTGCTGGTGATGGAGTCCGGCCCATTCTCGCTCCCCAGATTGACGGGAGGCTTTTCTTCGAGAATCGCGGCGCCGAACATATAATTCACCGCTGCCACGTGCTTCACCTGCTGTGCGAAGGTACGAACGCCCTTGAATTCGCCATTGGTCGGCGCAAACGAATATTTGTCCTCTGGCATGGCATCTGCCGCCGGCACGAATTCTCCTTCCACCACAGTGATCGAGTGATCTTCAATTTGCGAAACGGTGCGGTGCTCTGTGGTTGTCATCTGGCTGAAAGCGAGCCCGGCACACGCAGTGACGAACACGAAAACGGGGAGCCACTTCACATTTTTCATTGAAATCTCCTTGGATTTGAGTGCAGAGACGAAGCCTGCTAGTCGCGAACCACTGACGGCGCAAATTCCAGTTCGTGCGAAGTCAGACGATAGCGGCGCACGGCCACCAATCCTAACACCAACGCAACTGCGGACCAAAGTAGAGCGCTGGGTACGCCCACCCAGCTGGCCACCGCTCCCCAGGCAGCGCTGCCCGCCGCCATCCCTCCTTGCAGCACTAGAAGGTACATCGACAGGGCCCGCGCGCGCAGAAAGGACGGCGACATGGTTTGTGCCGCGACATTCAGACAAGCGAGAATGCCAATCCATGCCGTGCCGCTCAGGAATAAAACCAGGGCCAGCAAACCGAAGCTGTGAACCTCTCCTGCGGCAAACGTCATCACTGCGTAAACCATGATTGCGAATGCCACCAATCCGTCGACCGACAAGTGGCTGCGCAGACGCGGGAGAAATGCTGCACCCGTCAGCGCGCCCAAGCCAAACGAACCGAGCAACAGTCCGTATCCAGTTGCGCCATGAGGACGCGCCACCAGAGGAAGTAACGCCAGCAGCGAACTTGCGCCCAAACTGAAAGCGCCCGTGCGGATCAGCACCGAGCGCACCACCGGCGCACTGCGAACGTAGCGTATGCCGGTCAGAATCGCTTCCCGTACGCTGCCTTTTTCCATGTTCTCGAAGTGCGCACGCTTCCAGCGGTACAAGAAAAAAATTACTCCAAAAAATGACGCTGCATTCAGCAGAAATGCAAACCCCGATCCGGCCAGAGCAATCACCATTCCGCCCAATGCGGGCCCGACCGCTCGCGCTACGTTGTAACCTACCGAATTCAACGCGACCGCAGGAGCGTGGCATTCGGCAGAAACGACTTCCGGCGTAATCGCCTGCCACGCTGGATCGTTCATCACCGCCCCCAGGCCGAGGATGAACGTGAGCAGAAGTAACGACCAAGGCGTCACCGATCCCAGCAGGCTCATCACCCCCAGCGCTCCTGCCGCCAAGACCATCCAGCCTTGCGTGATCAGCAGAAAGCGCCGTCGGTCCACCATGTCCGCCAGCGCGCCAGCGGGAAGAATCACGAGAAAAACTGGCAGCGTGGCGGCACCTTGCACCAGACTCACCATCAACGGGGACATCGTGAGCTGGGTCATCAGCCAGCCAGCGCCGACGTTTTGCATCCAGGTCCCCGTGTAGGAGACGACTGAGGCGATCCACAGCGAGCGGAATAGCGGTTCGCGAAGCGGTGCCCAAGGAGACAATGCCGCTCGCTTTGGCAAACTTGACGTCACGGTTGTGTCCGCTGCATGCGCCATTTTAGTGTCTGGAATTTCCCCTGGACGCGCTTTCGTGAATGACCCTAGGAGCCGGCAATCTGCACCCCATGGTCCAACTGCGATGCGAATGGCCAATCACGTCGGCGCCAGGCGCGCAAGAAAAAAATCACAATGCCACTCACTAAAATCAGTGCGGCATAGCGCACCTGCGTGAGGGAATTCGAGCGCGAGATAAGAATAAAAACGAATCCTACAAACGCCACCAAGGCCGGTACTGGATACAGCCACATGCGAAACGGACGTGGTATCTCCGGGCGCCGAATGCGAAGTACGATCACACCGATGGCTTGCACCAGAAATTGCAGCGTGATGCGAATTACGACCAAAGCCGCAATAACATCAGCCAGCGAGAGAAAACAAAGCAGGGCTGCAACCGCACCCATGCTCAGCAGAGAAATGTAAGGGAAGCGATATTCCGGGTGAAGCTTGGCAAACACCTGAAAATAATTTCCATCAAGCGCCGCGGCATACGGGACGCGCGAATAGCTCAGCAGTACGGAAAAAACCGAGGCGAACGCCGTCCACATCACCAGCGCGGTCACCAGCGTTGCCGCCCACGGCCCGTATACGCGGCGCATGAAAATTGACGCCACATACAACCCGCTCTCCGAGTTGTGAGAGGCCGTGATTTCTTGCCAGGGAATCACGCCCAGAATGCTGACGTTCATCAGCAAATATAGACAGGCAATCAATAAAATGGATAGCAACAGTGCGCGAGGAATGGTTTTTCCGGGATCCTTTACTTCACCTCCCAAGAAACACACGTTGTAGTATCCCCAATAGGTATATGTCGCCAACAGCATTCCGGGCCCCAAAGTCAGAAAGAAATGACGCGACAGAGTGAATGCCCCCGGTGGAAAACTGAAGGCGCGGGCTGCATTAAAGTGCGTCAGGCCTGTAACGATAATCCACAAAATCGTCCCCACCGCTCCCACCCAAAGCACCTTGGAGAGCCACACAATATTTGTGATTTTGCGATAGAGAAGCACAACCGCGAGCAGCACCATCCCGATGGCGACGAATGTTCCTCCAGAAACCAGCCATCGCACTTGTAGCCCGCCCAGAAACGGAATCGGCAAGCCCCAGTTGTGAACCGCGTACTGACGCTGCAATCCAGGCCAGAAATACGCGGCGTATCCAGCCATGCCAAGCGCGCCGGTGGCGATCGACATCGGTGCGCTGAATGAAAGTTGCCAGATGAAAAGAAATGAAATCAGCTTGCCCCAGCGATCTGAGCCGTAAATCTCGCGCAAGTAGCGATACGATCCGCCCGAACCCGGCATAGCCGCGCCCAACTCCGCCCATATCAATCCATCGCACGCAGCGAACACCGCCCCCAAAATCCAGCCCAGGATGGCTTGCGGTCCGCCCATCGCGCCAATCACGAGCGGAATGGTGATAAACGGCCCAACGCCGATCATCTCCGTCATATTCAGAGCAGTAGCGCTGGTCACGCCTATGCCCCGAATTAACTGCGGTGAAGAGGAATCGGATTGCGAAGAAGAGTGCATTGGAATAAAGCCAGATCTCAGTTCTTTCCGACTTCGATTACTGCTTTCCCGCACTCAAGAGATTTACATAGAGCCGGATCGCGCCCGGAATGCCCGCCGGCAACTGGCGAAAGAAAGCATATCCCGTGTAAATATAAGTTCCTTTCCCATAACTGGCGCGCAGCAAACCGCCCTTTTGGTCAGCCTCGCCGGGATCGTGGCATGACAGTAACGGTTTGAAATGATCGTCCCATTTGTCCATGAAATACAGGCCACGTTCCTGCACCCATCCATCGAAATCTTTTTGCGTGATCCGATTCGGATAGTGGAAGACACTGTCATCCGGCGCGAGAATTTCGACCGGTGCCTCTTCGACAGAAACACGCGCCCGGCTCAGTTGTGCCGGATAGGGTGTGAACTTTCCTTCGTTGAAATCGCTCACTCCTGTGTTGTACTGCACGACCAGCGTGCCGCCGTTATAAACGTAATCCAGCAATTTCTTGTTATTTGTTGCAATATCTTTCTGCGTATCGTAGGCGCGGATTCCCAACACGATGGTTCCGTACTGACTCAAACTTTCCGCGCTCAATTTCTCAGCCGGAATGAGAGTGACATTCATGCCAATTTGTTCCAGCACGGTCGGAATATCGTCGCCGGCTCCTTCGATGTAGCCGACCTTTAACCCGGCTGGAACGTTCACATCAACAACGCTCACATGCTGCACGGCAGGCTGATAGTAATAAAAAGTATTCAGGTCCTCGCGTGTGACTACCGTGTAACCTTCGCTATATTTCTTTCCCGCGGATTCGAAAACCGCCCGAATTTGCGTTGGCCCTTCCTGTAAGTTCGCGTGCTGCACTTTGAACTGCGACTCGATTTTCTGTCCGACATGGTCGAAATGTAGTGCCAGTTCAGCCGGTTCCACGCGCCAGCCGTCCGGTACCTCGAGATGAAGCTTTCCCTCCGCAGCATCGGGCAGATTGCTGGAGACCGCAACTTTCACCTGGTTCGCACCCTGGTTTTGCGTCGGAATCACCTGCTCACCCGGATCGAGTAAGACCGAAAATGACGGCGCCACCGCGATGGCACGCTCCAGTTCTCGTCCATCGGGGCCTTTGTAACGAACCATTGCGACCGCGTGGGCTGTAATTTCGGTTCCGTCGACCACGTAGCGAGCGTGAGCTTGCAGCGGAGGGGGAGGGAAGGGAAGCGTAATATATCGCGGCTCGTCGATCGTATTGATCGCATCCCGCTCCGGGTCATTGCGGTGCCAGTAAGGTCGCGTGTACGGCGCATCGTCGGGAACTGTGACCTTCAGAGTCACGCTCGAGGCACTGGACGATCCGTTTTCTTCCGTGCTCTTCCAGCCCGGAGGCAGGTCTAAGGCAATCTGCTTGATCTCTAGCTTGGGTTTGCTGATGAATCGCGCATCCACATTGAAGCTCTGCCCAGGCACAGCCATAAACGCATCATCGGCATTTTCAGCAACGGGAACATCAACTTCAACGCGAAACTCTACACCCGCCGCCAGACTCACCGCCCTCTCGAATTGATCTTCTTTGGTTTGGAGCGCGGTCAGCACTGTATTCTTGCTTGCCGAGTTCATACTCGACGACTGAACTCGCTTGATGGTTTGCCGCGTTCTTTGTAAGCCTTTCGTCAGAGGCACAATCGCCCCTGCTGGATCCTTATCCGCTGCGGTCCCCGCTGCCTCAACATCACTTTGCACTTCGAGCAGGGCCGGTTTCAGGAACGGAGCTTTTCCCGCATCATCGCCGATCTGTGTTACCAATCCCGGCAGCGTCGTATCGATCCCGTCAAAAAAATCCTTTTCGTGCCCCTTTTCGCCGAACGCTTTCGGCAGAACCGAATCTACGAGTTTGTAGAATGCAAACCGATCGCCGGGATCGATCGTCCATTGTCCTGCGCCTTGGGAAAGCTGGTGCCGCAATCCCTCCATGGCGTATTGCGCATACGACATACCCAACGCCGGACTAAACGCGCCGGTATTCAGCTTGACCGTGTAATTCTCATCCGCACAGCTCGTCGCACCAAACCCGCACACGTTTCCAATGTAAAGTTTCTTTGCCTGCCAAGGCTGCAAGCCTTCTTTGATTTGCTCGGGAAATTGATTGGGATCGCCTGCGGCGCGAAATGCCTCGCGCGTCAAAATCGACGAGGCCTGATGATGTCCGTGGCCATCGCGATTAGTCCCACTGAATCGCGCCACTAGCACATCCGGCCGAAACGTCCGAATCACCCGTACCATGTCGCCGAGAGGAATTTCATGTCCCTGCCACTTCTGGAAAGTTTCTTCGGATGTCTTCGAATATCCGAAATCTGCTACTCGCGTGAACCGCTGCTCGACTCCGTAATAGCGATCCGCCGCCGTGAGCTCCAGCGTTCGCAGCACGCCTAGCACATCAAAAAGATTGCTGCCCAGCTTGTTCTGTCCGCCTTCGCCCCGATTCAGTGTCAGCAGCAGAACCGTGTCTCCCTTGCCTCGCGATTCTAGCGTCAACATGCCGCCATCCTCGTCGTCGGGATGCGCCACCGTTTGCATCAAACGCGCTGTCGTTCCGAGGCGCAAAATCATCTCTTTAAGTCCCGCGATACCGGTATCGACGGGCAATGGCTCGGTCGGGCTTGCCGAATCCGGTTCAACATCGGGGGCTGCAGAGGCGCCAAGCACAAAAACAAAGATAAAAATCAGCGAAAGGCGCAGAAACCCATATCCGCGCCGCGACCGCTGGCGGTTGTGACGTTCCATAACTAAAAGATTGTTTCTCTCGCGGGTGGGAGGCAAAAGTTTTTCCTGGTTAATACTCCATTCGACCGATTGGCGCAAAAACGGTTAGCGGCAACAATCCATAATCCTATCCGAATTACCGCGCCGATGGGTTGGGGACGACACTTTCCTGACACTGGTGCGCTGCGGTCAGCACCTCATCAAACTTCGGATCGCTGCGCAGCTTGGCCAGCAGCGGATCGGAGAGCAAATTGGAATAAGCGCAGTAATTGGTTTCTACGGCCGTTTTCAGCATGTGCAGCGCCGCTTCTTTCTTTCCGCAGTACGCCAGAATCGCTCCCTGGTAGTACGAAAGTTCGGGATCTGGATCGGACGGCAAGCTAGTTTCATCTTCATGCGCGATCCGGTCCAAATCAGCCGACGGACCCAGCAAGCAGGCCTGCACTAGATCGCGATGATAGTGAGGCGTCGTCGCCATGCGCGTCACTGCCTGCCGTGCCTCCGCAACCTTGCCCTCACGCAGCAGGAGCGACGGCATAATATAGTTTGCCCATTCCGAACCCGAGTCCAATCGCAGATAGTCTTCGGCCCGCTCCATCCGTCCCAACTCCATAAAGACGTATGCGCAGGTGCGGAAGGTGTAGTCGCCGGGATCGAGCGAAAGCGCCGTATCGCACTCCCGCGCCGCCTGTTCCAGCATTCCCGCGTATCGCAAGACATAGCTCAGCGTGAAATGGGCCGTACCGCTTTCGGGGCGTCGCTTCACTAAATCTGTCGCCTGTTCGTATGCCTTGCCCAATTCTCCGCGCTCGACCCGGTTCGTAATCAGCCGCCCCGCCGCTGCCGTGCGATTCGGATCGAGCTTCAGCGCCTGCTCGCAATCTGTATTCGACTTCTGAAACGCATCTTCGCCACCAGTGGAGTAAGTCGAATCGAGGTAATAGCGCTGGCATAATTCTTCCCACGCAGGAGCATAGTTCGCGTCAATTTTCGTGACACGCTCCAGCACCGCGATGGCATCTTTGTTCGGTCCCGGATCGTGGGGCACCGCCAGGCTGTGCAAATAAAGGTCATACGCCTCCGGGTTCTTGGCTTGCGTGCTGGTGTTTAGCACTCCGCCCGTAACCCCAAGTGCGGGCAGCAGACCCTGACGTATTTTCCCCGCCAGCAATTCTTGCAACGCAATCAAATCCTGGCCGTTCACCGAGAAGTTGCTCTGCCACAATAGACGGTCGTTTTTCACCTCTGTAGCTTCCAGGGTGATCATCAGATGATCGCCCTGCCGAATGAAATGCCCTGAAAGCACCGAGCCCACGTGCAGCTCTCGCCCGACTTTCTGCGGGTCAACGTCGGCACTCACGTATTTTCTCGTCACCGACGATGGCCGAACATCGAGCGATGGCGTGTAGGTCAGAATGTTAGAGATTTCATCCTGCAAGGCGAAGCGTAAGTAATCGACGCTAACATCGCCATTCACGTTCTGCAGAGGAAGAATCGCGATGGTATTCGTGGACGCTACGCCCGCGCCTTTGCGCTGCCGAACCCACCAGGTTCCCAACGCTGCCAGCACGGTGATCAGCAGTGCGGCCGAAACGATCGCGAGCCACTTCAGCCATGGGCTGGGACCGCCAAAGGTATTCGTCATCACCCGCAACGCGGCTTCGCGCGAAGCGCTTCGCACCGGGCCCGATTCGGTTTGTTTCCTGAGGCACTGCAGGTCGGCCTTGATTTGGGCTGCAGTTTGGTACCGCTGCGCGCGGTCTTTCTCCATCGCCTTTCCGATGATGCCCTTTAGCTCAACCGGCAAGGATTGATTCAGCGCTAAAGGCGACGCAGGTTTCTGATGCAAAATCGCGTCCAGCGTGGTCACAACATTCGTTCCGCGAAATGGCTTCTTACCCGTAGCCATCTCATACAGCACGACGCCAAAAGAAAAAATGTCAGTCCGCGCGTCTAAGTCTTCGCCACGTGCTTGCTCAGGCGCCATGTAAACCGCCGTGCCCGGAACCACGCCCATTGCCGTGAGCGAATCTTCGTATGGTGTCTCGTCGCCAACCGGCGTTCCGTCGCGCGTGACCTTGGCCAGCCCAAAATCCAGCACCTTTACCTGGCCGCTTTCAGTCAAGAAAATATTCGCCGGCTTTATGTCACGATGAACAATTCCCTTGGCGTGCAAGGCTTCCATGGCCTCTGCTACTTGTATGCCGACATCGAGAATCTGGTCGGTTTCCAGCGGGTTGCCCCCACGCAGCCGCTGCTTCAGGCTCTCGCCCTCCAGCTTCTCCATGACGATGAAGGGATGGCCACTGTTGTCCTCGATGTCGTGGATGATGCAGATGTTAGGGTGGTTTAATCGCGAGGCCGCGCGGGCTTCGCGCTCGAAGCGCTCGAGGGATTTCGAATCGCCAACCAGGTTGTCAGGAACAAACTTGAGGGCCACATGCCGGCCCAGGCGCAGGTCTTCCGCCTCATAAACTACGCCCATGCCTCCGCCGCCTAGCTTTCCCAGGATCCGGTAGTGGGAAACGGTCTGGCCGATCATGCCAAGTGCCTTCGGCGCTAATGGTAGGCCGCGGAAGGCGGATGGTCAACATCGGGGACATACGGAACGTTTACCACCGCCGCCCGTCAACAATTGCCGGGGCCAGTTCGTGCACGCTAACCCGCGGGGAAGGGAAACTGCTGAGGATTCCGCAGATCGAATTACGAGTGGCTACCACGCAAGTGGTCCACCCGTCACATTTTCCCGTGAACTAAGTCACGGATTTAATTTCTCTTCAGCCCTAGCCTGTAGTTGCGTCCCGAGTTTCGACCCAAAATGAAGATGACTCACAGAATGGAGATTTTATGCGTGTTTCGAAGCAGTTAGCCTGGTTTGCAATTTGCGTCTTAGCGTTCGGCTTGTGTGCCAGCGCCAGCCAAAACAAGTTTGGTGTCGCTGACACCCGAACCATTGAACTTGTTGCTCCAACTTGGGTGGGCGACACGTTACTGCCAAGCGGCGACTATAAGGTGGTTCACACCATGGAAGGCCAAGACCACATTATGGTGTTCTCGCAGCTGAACACTCACAAGCCTGCTGAAGCGCGAGTAAAGTGCCAGTTGGTGAATCTGGCAAAGAAAGCCGATCAAGATCAACTGTTCTTTACCACTAATCCGGCTCACCAACGGGTCTTGCATGTGCTTGTCTTCCACGGGGATTCGGCACAGCACGTGTTCTAGCCACAGACAAGGAGACAGACGGAACGTTCCCCAACATGGGGCTCGTTCGCGTACGGGGAACGTTCTGTCTGTCCCCGCTCTGGACCCCCGCTCTGGACCGCAGCGGCTTGGTCTTTCGACCAGTGATACGGTTCTATAGGCAACCTGGGATTTTATTTTCGCCTCTGACGAGCGGTACAAACCGCCTCTCCGAGGAGGCCCAATGCCACGCGTCTTTCTTGCTTTCTCGTCCCTGGCCGTTCAACTTATTTCTTTCTCAGCCGTGGCCCAGCTACCGGCCCGGGTTGAGGTCGCTTACTTGCTGATCAATTCTTCCCAGCTGCAAACCTACGACGTCGATGCAAGCACCGGCGTGCCCACACCGGAGGGCAAGCCACTGACAGTCTCTCCAAACGTCTTCAGCGTTGTTCCGTCGCCGAACGATCACTTTCTGTACTTTCTCGGGAGAGACAGGCAGAAAGATGAACATCTCTGGGTGTACGCAACCGATTCCACAGGCGCACCGCAAAGCGATCCAATTCAGGTGCTAAATGTCAAAAATCTTGGGCCCTTCGAGATTGATCCCACTGGCAAGCTGGCGTACGCCGTCGAGAATAACTGCTGTGAATCGCAGATTGCGGCTACGAGTATCCAGCTTTTCAATGTCGATCCCCAAACCGGCTTGCTGAGTCTACCTTCGAAACCTGTTGCATCATTTCCGCAGAATGGGCCATGTGGAGACGGGTGGTCGATCGAAGGCTCTCTGGGATTTAGCGGCTTCAACCTTCGTGGTTCAATCCTTCTGGATGAATGGCTCTGCACCGCATACGACTGGGCCAAAGGAATCTATTTTGCCTCCACCGTAAACACCAAGACGGGAGCGCTCGGGTCAGAACAACAGGTCTTCTCCTGGTTCGAGGATTCGAGCGGCGACGGCGTCTGGTTTACGCCCAGAGCTCTAATCGATTACAGCGATCCGGCAGGGGGACAGGGTGATGCTGCTGTCACAATCTATCCACCTTCCGGCGGCACTGAGCCTGTATTCTCCTGCAATGCGCAGATGCTCGAAGCTTGTGCCAGCGGTCTCGGTGGCATGCCCGATCCCGTCGGAGAATACATGTTCCTGCAGACTTCGCAGTCCAACGTCGAGATTACGCGAATCGACTTACCCGGCAAGAAGATCGTAGATACGGGGAACGGCATGCCGGGACGAATGCTCACGATCAGCTCAGACCGGCGCTTGATCTATACACAGCCGGCGGGCCAAGAGCAGGAGTCCGCGGCTCCGATTTATACGTTCAATCCTGCAACCGGGGAAGTGCAAGCGGGCGGCACCATCGAGGTGCCGGCAAGCTTCAGTTCCTTTGTTGTTGTCCCGGCAATTCGCGAACCATAGAAGGCTGACTTGACAACGGAGTTCACCAAAGCGTCCTCCATGGCGCACCCGGTGAACTCCATGCGTACAAAATCTATCGGGGATTAGTGCAAAATGATCGGCGACAGCCAGCCCAGCCATCGAGACAAAGAAGCACAATGCGGAAAATTGATCCCAACGCCGGAATGAAACTCGACCCTGCAGCTCACCACGACAACCTCCGCCGTCTTTCTTGCCCCGGAAACCGAACCCTTTGCTATACTTCTCCGGGTGACGGGAGACCGGGTCTCGGACTCCCGCCAGAGCCCGTAAGAAGTTTGCGGCTGCGCGGTGCCAGACTAGCTACTACTCCCCCACTATCCGGCATCCTTGTGGCCGAGTGTGTTACGTGTATCGTATAGCCATTTCTGGCCGAATGGCTCAAGCGGCGAGGAATGGCAACATGCGACAAAACGCGACACGGGCTACCAACGTGCGACATACATGGCTTCGTCCGAACAACTTCGGCAAAGCAACAGCCGCCTGGACTCCTGGAAGGCCATTGCCCAGTATCTCGGTCGCGACGTCCGCTCCGTCCAGCGTTGGGAGCGGGAGCGCGGCCTGCCAATCCATCGGCTACCGGGGCAAAAGGGTAGTGCTGTCTTCGCCTACCAGGAGGAACTGGAAGAATGGCTGCGTTCCGGACGCCAGGAAGCACCTGTAGCCGAGGCCCTATCCGCAGTTCCTGAGCCCGCCCCGTCTCCTCGACCTTTTGCAGAAATTCCATCTGAGAGTTCGGCCTCAAGCAGTACCCGCTGGATTACGCTTTCCGTCATCGTCCTGGTTTTGCTTGGAGTACTCGCCTTCGTCTGGCATCATGGCGTTCTTGAGGCGTCGACCGCCGGTCCCATCCGTTCCATCGCCGTTTTGCCCTTGCAAAATCTCTCAAGCGACTCGAACCAGGAGTATTTCGCGGACGGCATGACGGATGAGTTGATCACCGATCTTGCCCAGGTGCGCGAATTGAAGGTCGTCTCCAAGACCTCGATCATGCAGTACAAAGGCACCCGTAAGCCTCTGCCGCAGATCGGCAACGAGCTTGGCGTCGATGCCGTGGTCGAAGGATCGGTGCTTCGCTCCGGCGATCGCGTCCGCATCACCGCCCAACTTATTCGCACCTCGACCGATCGTCATCTGTGGGCGCAGTCCTACGAGGGAGATCTCGAAAACGTCTTGGCACTGCAGGCTAGAGTCGCGGAGGCCATCACCGATGAAGTTCGGCTTAGCCTCAGTGCGCAGGAACGTAGCCGTTTCCATTCGGCCCGCAGCTATGATCCTCAGGCCTACGATCTCTACCTTCGAGGGCGTTACGCGTTCGCCCGCAGAAATGAAGCCGCCTTTCAGGAAGCCATTGGATACTTCAAGCAGTCAGCGGCCAAAGACCGCCAATTCCCGCTCGCCTACGCAGGGCTAGCAGATTGCGATACGTTGATGTCGCTATACGGCGACGGTTATTCATGGGTCGCAGAGGCCAATGCGAACGCCAACAGAGCTCTTCAACTCGACGATGACCTGGCTGAGGCCCACACTTCGCTGGCGGCCGCGGAAGTACTGGACTGGCGCTGGAAGGACGCAGAAAGAGAATTTCGACGGGCTCTCGATCTGAATTCCAATAGCGCCCAGGCGCACCAGTGGTATGGAAATCTCTTGCTCGGCCCCCTTGGTAGGCATGCCGAGGCAATTGCCGAGATGCAACGCGCGCTCGACCTCGATCCCTTATCACTGGTCGTGAATACTGACTTGGGATATGCATACTTTATCGCCAGTCAGGACGATCTAGCATACCGCCAATATCAGAAAGTGCTCGCTATGGATTCCACATTCGTTCCGGTCCATTTCGATTTGGCCGGGTACTACGATGCGCACGGAATGTATGACAAGGAGATTCAGGAGTGGATCGCGGACTACTCCTTGAGTGGGCACGCCAATCTGGCAGAATCGATGCGACAGTTAGCCAATCAACCCCAGAAACTATTCGGCGCCATGGCCCAAACCGAGGGTACGCTCGGTCATTCCACAGAGGCATCCGACAGTTCCGCAGCGGTATCGGTCGGTGCTTACCTCCGGCTGGGCAGGAAACAGGAAGCTCTTGCGTCGCTTCAGAAATCCTACCTAAGGCACGATCCGAACATGGTTTTCATCAAAGTAGATCCCGCCCTGGCTTCTCTTCGGAGCGAACCGGAATTTCAGGATCTCGAGCGCAAGGTAGGATTACTTCCGCAATAGCTGCGCTCAGGCCTCGACGCAAAAGCCCGCTGAACTCCCCACCCACTCCATGTTCTTGTTGTGATCGACGCCCATCATCAGGCCGCGCCCCATGCGGACGATGGTCATTACCGGCAAAAGATCTTTGACCCAGATGTACATAATGCGGATCTCTGCCTTGGTGGGGCCAAATGGAGTTTCAATCACCGGTTCGAATGTCATTTTTTGTTGCAGGATGTAGTCGCCACGCTTTTCATTCGGGATTGCCTTCAGAGCTTCTTTGCTCGGCCCAATCACTACGCCCAGCCCGGCGAACGAGAACAGCGGCTTCAAGACGTAATTCTCCAGGTCGTCGGGAACTTGATTCAGCCGATCCAGGAAGTACGTTTTCGGCACGCACTCATGCCGTAGATAGGGCAGCGAAAACTTACTCATGCGAAAGTACCAGTTCGGATGTCCTGCCCATTCCACTTCAAGATCATCGTTCAATCGGAAATTTAGCTTCGGACTCTTCCGCACCAGTTCGTCGACAATTGCGCGGTTATATATGCGATGGATCGCGATGAGCTTGCCGGATTTCTCATAGAACAGCCGCTTGCCCTGCTTCTTGATATCTGCAATGTCCACCGTCGGAATGCCTAGCAGTTTCTCAGTCACTAGAAAATCGGGCCGTGTCTTCTGATGTAAAGGGTCGATTTCCATCAGGATGACATTTTCGGGATCATGTCCTCCGATGATGGCCTCCTGCAGCAGCTTTTTATAGCTCTCCCAATTCAACCCGCCGTGCAGATACGTCAGGTTTGTATCCAGATCAAAAGCATCGATGTACGCTTGCGAAATAATCGCCTGATATCCGTAAAGAGAAGGAAAGCCCTGCAACTCAACAAGCTTGGGCTGCAGCTGATCATCGGAATCTCGCACCAACCCGAAATCCACCTGTATAAACATCGGGTGCGGAGTTTCGCCCGGCACGTTGAATTCCGCAGGAATCGCCTTCGCCGATGCTTCGTGATATTCCGGCGTTTCCAGTTGCTCGATGAGTTCCTTCCCGAATCGCTCCATCTGTTGAATCAGCGGCTTGGGAAAGAAGCAAGGAGTCTCGGAAATGCGGAACTCGACCGGCGCCCCGCAGCGTTCCTCCATTAGCCTGAGAAAATTGCGGTATTTCTCTGATGTGTAATTCGCGTTGAACCGTTGGCGGTAAGAAGGAACCATGGCGTGAAGAAGAGTGTACAGCGGCTTCTGTGTCTCCCTGTGTCCTCTGAGTTCAAAAAACGCTTCCGGAACCGCGGAGGATCACAGAGCTACGCTTCGATCAAGAACTTCCCGTCCTTCATGATCTGCTCGTTATCCACCCAAATATCGAACTTTCGTCCCACAACATCAATGTGCGTCGATGAATACCAGTCGGCGCCGGTGTGCTCGCCATACGGATTTCCAAACGCGATATGCACGCCAGGGTATTTTTCATCCTGCAGAATCTGTCCGATCACATCTTTCAATTCGATATTGGTTCCGATGGCAAACTCTCCCACGCGATCGCTGTTTTCGTCGGTATGGGTGTAGTTCCAGAAAGAAGCTTCCAGATCGCGGTTTTCTGAATGTGCTTCAGTAACCCGATTTTGCTTTACCCGAATCGTAAGCGGATTCTTAGCTAGGTCGCCAAATTTCGCGCATAGCCAGTCGCCAACCACGCCATCAATCACAAAAGTCCCGTTGACCTCGCCCGGTGTAGTGAAGACTTCGCCCCCTGGTAAATTGCCCCACTTGTCCGGACTGATCAGCCCGCTGGTTTTCAGCCAGTGATAATTCGGGTTCAAATCCGCCACGAGATCCGTCCCAGCCGCCGTTTTCGCGCGAATCTGCGAGGCGCGCCGCACCATGTCAACGACCTTCGTGCTGATCCGATCGACCTTTAGAAAATCTGCGCGCATGCCTTCCAGCATGATCTGCGTATTGATATTGACCATGTGCGCGTGGCGAATCTTGCGTCGATTCACAATCGCCGTCATCTGCATGCGTGAGCGCAGCTCATTCAACTGCGCCTGGACCGCAAAAATACTCACTTGGCTGGTCTCAAGATCATCAGCAACTTCCGCGGGAAGGTCTTTCAGCGGCCGCGGCGCGAGTTCTTCCAGTATCCACGCGTGGAAAGATGCGCCCACATGCTCCAGTTCATGCACAAGGCTGGCGGCGATCTCTTTCGTCGCCTCATCGGTGATGACCGTTACCTTTTCGTTCGGCTGAATGCGTAGGCATACATTCACCGCATTGCGTGCGCCGGGAGAAAGTTCGGGATCAAAGGGAAGGTTGCTCAATTGCTTGTCCCACCGCGGACTTTGCGGCAGGGTGGAATTGTGTGTCTCATCTACCGTATTCGCCATTACCCTACTTTTCTAGCGGAGGAAGAGTGGGTTGTTTCGAGCCCGACCTCCGTCTCGTCCATAATGAAATCAACCACTGCCTTCAAGTCGCCGGTTTTCTCAAAAACCCGCAATTGCCGGTCGGCGCCGGTTCCCGTATCCAGAATTTCGCGTATGTAATTCAGTTCTTCCCGTGAATCGAGTTCGTCGACCACATCATCCACAAAGTCCAGATATTCATTCACCAGATCGCGCGCCGGAACCTCGGTCTGTTTTCCGAAATCGATCAGCTTGCCATTGATTCCGTACCGCGCCGCCCGCCACTTATTTTCCATCAGCAGAGCGCGCCGATATAGCCGGAAACCCTGGTTGGCCGCATACAGCTTGTAAAGCTTAGCTATCGTCGCTTGGATGAGCGCAGCCAGGGCAATGGTTTCATCCACCCGCATGGGAATATCGCACACTCGAAATTCGAGGGTGTTAAAAAACGGGTGCGGCCGGATGTCCCACCAGATTTTCTTCGCGTTATCGATGCAGTTGGTTTTAATCAGCAGCTTGATGAAATTTTCATATTCGCCCCAGCTGGGGAAATAATCGGGAATATTCGTGCGCGGAAACTTATCAAAAACTTTGCAGCGATACGATTTCAATCCCGTATTCATTCCTAGCCAGAATGGCGAATTCGTTGAGAGTGCCAAAATATGTGGCAGAAAATAGCGGGCGTGATTCATCAAGTGAATCGCCGTCTCGCGATCCTCGACGCCCACGTGTACATGCAGCCCGAATATTAGGTTGGCCCGTGCCACCAGTTGCATATCTTCGACAATATTCTTGTAGCGATCGTCGGGAGTTATGTCTTGTACGCGCCAATCGGCAAAGGGGTGTGTCGCGGCCGAGGCCAATCGCAGGCCATGTTCCTTCGCCAGCTTGATCATGTCACGGCGCAGCTGAATAACCTCGGCTTTCGCTTCTTTTATACTGCTGCAAACCGACGTCCCCACTTCCACGACCGCCTGATGCAGCTCCGCCTTGACCCTCTCCTGCAGCAGCAGCTTTCCTTGCTCGATCATTTCCGTGTGGATGTGCGAGCGCAGATCGCGGGTGACCGGATCGACCGTCTGATACTCCTCTTCGATCCCGATGGTAAAGGTGGGCGGCATATATGGGGCGAAAGCCGCAGTTAGTCCTGCGCGGCCTAAGCAATCGTGCGGAGAACAGTATAGCAACCGGCGAGACGAAAGATAACTACTGTTCCGATGCCAGAAATGGAGCCGAACGACCCTAGGGAGTGGCTAAGATCCTTTTTTCACAGCCGCTTTTGGCAGCGGACTCGGCACCGGTCCCGTCAGAAACGATGCCCACCGCAGCTCCTGCGCCGGGTTCTCGTCGCTTTGCGCCTTGGTGACCGCCATTTCGGCGACCGCATTCACGATCCAATCAAAATTCTCTCGGCCGACCGAATTCACATCCGCATCGGGCGCCGGATTCATGAAATCGATAGCATAGGGCACGCCGCCTTCCACCGCGAACTCCACTGTATTCAAGTCGTATCCCAAAGCCCGGCACAGCGTCTGCGCGTCTTTCACAATGCGCTCGTGCAATTTTGCGCTCGAGGGCGGCGGATTACCTTTCACATAGCGCTCATGGAATGGCGCTTTCGGATCGTACTTCATCACATGCACCTTGTCCTGCCCCACGACGTAGCAGCGGTAATACTCTTCGAACTCGACCCCGTGCTGCAATGTCATGCATAAGTCGCCGGTCTGGTTGTAGTGATGAAAAAATTCCTCCGGCGAATGGACCTTGTAAACATGTTTCCAGCCGCCACCCGCGTAGGGCTTGAGGAAAGCAGGGAAGCCGACGTAATGAAAAATTTCATCCCAGTTCAGCGGATAAATCAGGTTCCGCATCGATTGGTCGGTCGTGCCCTCTGGATGCTTGTTATGCGGCAGGATCACGGTCGGCGGAATCGCTACCCCGAGCTTCGTCGCCAGCGCATAGTTGAAAAACTTGTCGTCCGCCGTCCACCAGAAAGGATTATTGACCACGACCGTCCCGTGTAGCGCCGCATTCTTCAAATAGGCGCGATAGAAAGGGATGTCCTGCGAGATGCGATCGATGATGACAGCGTACTCTTTGGGCTGATCCATTCGGATTCCACCCATCTTGACAAATTCGGCGGTAACTCCGTCGACCTTCATGCCATTGATTTTCTCAACCACGGCCGGCGGGAAAGTATTTTCCATCCCAAAAAGAATGCCAATCTTCTTCATAAACTCACTCCAAAGTTAACCCTCTTCGCCAACGACGAACCGCTCAATAGAAATATTTTCCCGCCATCCTCTGCCACAACGGCCAGTCATGCTGCGAGTGATCGTTCCACACATCCAGCCAGTGTGGCACGGCTTTGCCGTTCAACTTCGCCGACAGCTTTACGTTCTCGTCCAGGCACATGTCCCAGTCCGCCGACCCCAACACAATTTTCATCTGCCGGTAGCGGCTCAGAAACCAATCGTCACTCATCTGCGGCAAGAAATCCTGCGGGGAGTTGAAGTAACAATCATCATCGTAATAGCCGTCGAGAAACTGATGGATATCAAACGCCCCGCTCATGCTGATGCAGTGCGTCACCACGTCCGGATGCTTAAGCGCAAAATTCACCGCATGATATCCACCGAAACTACAGCCTGTCACCGCCAGTTGAGGCGTCGGATTCTTCCACCGTACAAACGGCAAGAACTCATGCAAAATATAGCGCTCATACTGCAAATGCCGCATCACCCGCACTCGCGGGTGTACGCCCTTGTTGTACCAACTCTCCAGGTCGACTGCGTCCGGGCAAAACACCTGCAGTTCGCCTGCCTCGATCTTTCCCCACAGCACGCCAATCATCCCGCCATCTTCGTACTCGAAGAACCGCCCCATAGAAGTCGGGAAAACTACGAGCGGCGCTCCGCTATGCCCGAACACGAGTGCTTCCATGTCGCGGTTTAACTCCCGGCTGTATCCTTTGTGATATTCACGGTTCATTTTTTGAATTTTAAAGGCCGAAGTATCTTACCTGACCATGAGCCATTTAGCCTACTGAAACGCTTCCTGGGCGCCCTCCGCGCTCGTCACGTGAGCCCTGCGTTCTCAGCGATGAAAGCGGTTGTTCCCTTTGCGCTCGCGGCAAAAACTTTTAAGGCAGAATCCGCTGGACTTGAACTGACCGAACGCTGACTGCTGAGTGCTATTTTCTATAAACCACCCCACCCTTCATCACGAACTTAACGTCTTCTACCACGCTAATATCCTGCAACGGATCGCCGGGCACGGCTACAACGTCTGCCAAGTACCCTGCCTTCAGCTTGCCAATCTGTCCCTTCCACCCGAGCAGTCTCGCTCCATTGATCAAGTCGGCTTGCAGGGCCGCGATCGGCGTCATCCCATATTTCACCATCAGCACCAGTTCGCGTGCCTGGGTGCCGTGCGGGAACGGCCCCACATCCGATCCAACCGCCATCGGCACGCCGGCCGCCAGTTGTTTGCCAAAATCTTTGATCTTCAAATCGAGCATTTGATGCTCGCGCGCCGCCTGTGCCGGCGACGCCGCGTGATCGGCGAAATACTCGAAGATTGTGAACGTTGGCACGGCGAAAATCCCCTTGTCGCGCATCAATCGCATAGTTTCGTCACCCAAGGAATTTGCGTGATCAATCGAAGCCACGCCCGCCTGCGCTGCAAACAGCGTACCCGGTTCGCCGGTCGCGTGGACGGCAACTTTTCTTCCTGTGCGCGCTGCTTCCTGCACCGCGGCGGCCAGTTCCGCCTCGCTGTACTGATAGATCGTGGCCGCTTTCCCGTCACGAATCGTATCCGGGCCGGTTTCATAAACCTTGATGAAATCCGCTCCCTCTTTCACCTGCTCGCGGATGACTTCCACCAGTTCGTCCGCGTTGTTGGCATACGTCGCATTCGAGAGCACGTGCTGAGCCGGATTGAAATGATTCGCATCCTCGTGGCCTCCGAGGATGTCGACTGCGTTGCCACTAATCCGCATCCGCGGCCCCGGCACCAGCCCTTCATCAATCGCATTGCGCACCGCGGTGTCCGCGGAACCCGCGCCTTCGGTTCCCATGTCACGTTCAGCGGTGTAGCCCGCCATCAAGTCGTCTCGAGCCTGCAGCAACGCGGTGATGGTGCGTTGTGGCACCGATTCTTCCACTGTCTGCAGATCTTCTGCGCCGGGATGCAAGAAGAGATGCACGTGCACATCGATCAAGCCGGGCATCAGCGTGCTGTCGCCCAGATCGATGACCTCGGTTTCAGGCGGGCGCTTGACGGACGAGCCGGCATCGACGATCTTTTCTCCCTCCACCAGCACTTCGCCGGGGCTCACGATCTTGCCGTTTTCAATATCCAGCAGGCGTGCGGCGTGCAGAACAATGGGATGCGTCGGTGCATTTGCAGCCTGACCCCAGGCAGTTGCAGCGAAGCCCAAACACGCGATTAAAAGCGCCGAAACATAACATTTTCTGTCCATGAGCCGCGATAGTAACACTTTGCCTCGCCCGGCGGAACTTTCCCGCAACCGTCTGCGTAGCTTAGATCGACGGCGGTCGCAGCCGCACATGTGCAGTTAAAGCGCTCATCAAGGAGAGGCGTATGGACGACAACCTGGTTGGTCTGGCAGCAGTGATTCTGATTTTCGGCATTCCCCCGGCGCTGATGTACACCTATTTCTGCGTGCGCAAGCTGCGCACCGAGGAGCGGCTTGCCGCTATTGCCCGTGGCGTCTCTGTACCCATGGCGCCCGAGCTTTCGCCGTCCGCGGTCTCGCGCCGGTCAGGCATTCTGCTGGTCACTGCGGCGCTCGGCTACATGATTACGTTTGCGCTGATTTCTCGCGTCGAGCCGGACGCCTGGATTGCCGGCGCCTTCGGCATCATCCCCTTCACCGTCGGCCTGGGATTTTTCCTGGACGCGTTTCTGGTGCGGCGGGATCTGAAAAGCTTGTAAGATGGTGTGCAGTTTCACTGGTGTCGGCCGCTCTCTGAAGTCATCCCGAGAGCAGCCGTTTTTCAGGCGGAGCAAGGGATCTCACAGCCCATTAGCTTGGCGTATATGAGGTCACCATTCGACTCGCCTCCTCACTTTGCTCCTTGGAGCCTCAGTGAGGCTCTCGGCCCGCTGGCGAAAAGCGCGGCACTTCGGGATGGCTCCATATGCTCCAAGCTGCAAAATCTTGCACTGCCGAAACCCTCCAAATGGGCTATGGCATTGGCTTCGAAGCGTTGTAAAATGTTGTGACTCGCAGGACCTATCCCCCTCCTGAGTAACCGAATTATGCAAGCCACCGTGAAATCGTCCTCCTCCGGTCTCATCGTCCTTCTCGCTCTCGCCAACTTCTGCCCGCTGCTCGCCGCTCAATGTCCGCATGCCGGCAGTAACGTAGGCTCGATTCCTTATCCGCCTGGAGGTCCCTATCAAGGCGTTTCTTTTCGCGTCTGGGCGCCGCACGCAACAGCGGTTAGCGTCAAGAGCCCCCAAACCGGTCAATCTGCTCCTCTGGCCGCGCAAGGCTCGACCGGCTATTGGTGCCGGGACATTCCTGGCGTCACGGTGAACGAGAGCTACAACTACATCATCACCACCCCCGGCTTTGGCACCGTTACCCGCCGCGATCCCAATGCGCGCCTCGTCACCCACGCAAAGAATGGCAGCGCCATTACCTACGATCCCGCTGCCTATAGATGGCAGGACCAGAATTTCACCCCGCCGCCGCTGAACAAACTCGTCATTTACGAAATGGACACCGGCACGTTCAACGCCACCAGTTCTTCGCCCGGGACGTTTCAGTCATCGATCGCCAAGCTCAGCGAGGTCAGTGGTCTCGGCTTCAACGCGGTCGAACTCCTGCCGGTCACGCAGTTCTATGGCGTCTACGGCAATCCCTATGGCCCAACCGACCAATATGCTGTCGATAACGATGAATACGGCGGGCCCGACGGCCTCAAAGCTTTCGTCGATGCCTGCCATCAGCAGGGAATTGCCGTGATTTTCGACGTCGTTCACAACCACTGGGGACCGTATGAGCTCGCGACGGATGACTTCGACGGCTGGAATACCAACGCCTACCCCGGCGGCATTTATTTCTACGATCAGCTTGCATCGAATGGCGATCCCTATGCGACTCCGTATGGGCCGCGGCCTGACTATTCCTACTCAACCGTCAGCGATTACATCTCCGGCCAAATTGCCATGTGGTTTAACGAGTACCATGCCGACGGTTTGCGCTGGGATTCTGTATCGAATATTTACAACGCATGGGGCGGCGGCGTTGGCAATGACCCGAATACCGGCAAGCCCGGTGTTGCGCTGCCCGACGGCGTAGCGCTGCTAAAGAACGCAAACACAACCTGGCCGAATTCGTTCAAAATCGCCGAAGACCTTTCTTTCAGCAAGAGCCAATCTGCGGACACGCAACCTATTTCGAGCGGCGGCCTGGGATTCGACTCGCAGTGGAACGCGACTCTTTCCTATTATGTCCGCAAAGATTTTCCGCTGAGCACGCCGATCAAATTAGCCGACGTCGTTTCCGGCATGACTTCTACGTTCAACAATGTTTATCTGCAAAGCGTGGCGTATATCGAGTCGCACAACGAACTCGGCACCAAGAATTCTCGTTTGTATCAACTCGTCGATCCGCAGGATCCCACCAGCCGCACGGCGCGCAAGAAGGCAACTTTAGGCGCGGCCATCTTGTATACGTCGCCTGAGGTCCCCATGCTGTTTCAGGGCGACGAATTTCTCGATCCCAGTTATCAAGACAATCGCACGCCCCTGAATTGGAATAACGCCCTGACCTGGGCGGGGATTCGCGAGCTCTACAGCAATTTGGTTAGCCTGCGAACCAATGCGGCCAATACTTCGCCCGGCCTCAGCGATTCCGCGCTAAATCTCTATCAGCAAGATAAAACTAACGACGTGCTTGTTTATGATCGTTACAACTCTACTCAGCCCGGCGCCGACGACGTGATCGTGGTTGCCAATCTAAGTTCCACCGTCTTCAGCAACGGATACGAAATTGGCCTGCCCTACGCCGGCACATGGCAAGTTCTCTTTAACAGCGATAGCACCACGTATAGCAGCGATTTCGGAAATGTCGGACCCGCCGCCGGCACCACAATTACCTCGATCAATACTCCCTACGGCGGCCAGCCTTACAGCGCAACCATCGCGATCGGCGACTTCTCGACCATCATCTTGAGCCAGAAGTAAGCGGCCAGAGGCCACCGCCATAATTCCGTCTGATAGCGGCCATAAATACTTTCAATTTCCGAAAACTCACCCGCGCAGGTACCGTACAACTACGATTTGTGAACTCCACAAGATCCAACGGGGACTTGGACCGAATCCAAGAAGAGAGGTTGAAGATGAAAACGTCACGCCAACTTGCCAACCATGACCAGATCGATCGCCTGCGCCGGCAAATCCATCTCGAGGAGGACACCGGCAAACTGCGCGCCTTAGTCTCGCGGCTGCAGACCGCGCTGGATGAGAAACAGCAGGGAACTGCGCCGAAGATCCGCGCACAAAGGGCCGAGAACCCGTTCGATGCCGTGATCGTGGGATAGAACAAAAAGGCCGCCCGGAAATCCGGACGGCCAAGTTTTTACTCACCGAATTCTCACTGGCAAGTTGTGAAATTGAAGGAATTCATGTCGGTGTTGAACGCGAAATTGCCGGTTGTCTTGTAGTACTCCTGGCTGTACCAGAAGGTACAGTCATCGCTACGGTCGATTGCCATGCTGCTGTAATCGCCGCCCAACGGTGAATACAGCGTGTGGATGCTCTTGGGTGCCATGATCACCGTACCTGTGGTCTTGTTGTACACGGCAAAGGTGATGTTGACCGTTTCCAATACATGGCTTCCGCCCACGCGGAACAAAGCCGCCGTCCTCGGAATCAGTGATGCCATCAAAGCTCAGCTAGTTCGTCGTCTTCACCTAAGCGTGTCTGACGCGTTGATCCCGCTGGCTTCTTTGAGTTACCGCGGTAGCATGCAAGCGCGATTTCGGACACAGATTCCATGTTCCTCGGGGTAACGTAACCACCCGGGCGATGACCCTCGCCCGATGCATGACCTGCGGGTTACGCGGCTGAAAATACCGCACTTCAAGCGTCTTATCCCGTAGTACACGTACCCGTTCCCGTCGTTCTCTGCCCGTTTTCGCTCTAACCCGTGCGCTTCAGGTACCTGTAAACGGTTACGTAGCCATGCCAGTCTTGCCCTGTCGACCTCGAAAAGCCGCGTCTGGCTTGCCAAGGCGACGACCTGACATCAACTGGGAAAAACATTAATGCGTCTTTTCGATTCGGTAAAATCGGTTTTCGCAGTCTTTATTTTGTCTGCATGCAGCCTCGTCCTTGCCGGCTGCAATGGGTTGTCATCTGGATCCGGATCGAGCTCCGGCGGCAACAGCTACGCCGTTTCAGGAACCATCACACCGGCCGCGAGTGCGTCCGGCGCTATCGTCAAGCTCAGCGGGGCCGGCGTTGCTTCGGCAACGGTAAATGCCTCCGGACAATTCACAATCAGCGGAGTGGCGAATGGAACCTATACGGCCACTCCATCGAAGACTGGATATACGTTTACCCCCGCATCTCAGAATGTCACTGTGAACGGTAGCGATGTCAGCGGAGTGAATTTCGGGGATGTGCAGCAAACCTTCAGCATTTCAGGGAACATTTCGCCGGCTTCGTTTGGTAGCACCACCACCGTTTCTTTGAGCGGCGACACGAAAGCGATTGTTACCGCTGACTCGTCCGGTAATTTCACCTTTCCTGATCTCCCTAGTGGCTCGTACACCATTACCCCAAACAAGGCCGGATTCAATTTCACTCCGTCGAGTCAACCGGCCACAGTCAACGGGCAAAACGTCACCGGCATCAACTTCTCCTCGTTATTCGTCGGAACTTGCACGGGCGGTGCCGGGACCGCCAATTTCTACGTAGCGACGTACGGTGACGACACCTGGTCAGGCACACTAGACTGCCCCAACGCTGCGAATACTGACGGGCCATTTGCCAGCGTGGCCCGCGCCCAGCAAGCTGTGCGCGCCATTAGCGCAAATGCTAGTTCGCCTATTACGGTTATGGTACGCAACGGTACCTATTATCTTCCGTTGAGCCCCACCAGCCCGGGAACGTTGAACTTTACCAATGCTGACTCGGGAACTTCGACTGCTCCTATCACCTGGATACATTATCCCGGCGAAGCGCCCGTCCTTAACGGAGGTGTGCCGGTAACCGGCTGGTCCAATGTTTCCGGGGCGCTATGGCAGGCTCCTATGCCGGCGGGCACCCAACCGTTCGAATATTTCTTTTACAATGGCGAGCGGCGCTTGCGTTCGCGTCTGCAATCCGCTGATGGTGTCGGCTACTACATGCACGATGGCTCCTGCATTTCCACCCAGACTGGGAAAACCAGCAGCGTCGATCAGTGTAATCTCGGCACGTTCTTGCGCATCGCTGCGACCATTCCGCCCACCGGGGAAAACGCGAATTGTCCCAGCTACAACAATGGCGCTGGAGAATCCAAGTGCATGGATCGTTTTCAATACAACCCTGCCGATCCCGTTACTAAGTTTATCAATCTCAATCCTCCTAAAGGCAATCCATGCGGGGTACCTGCCGATGGGAGCTATCCATCCGGCGATGTGGAACTCACGCTGATCGACGCGTTCACCTCAGATCTGATGCGTGTCAGTTGCGTTAATACCCAGACCCACGTCATTTATCTGACCGGAGCGACGAATCCTGACACGCCCAACGAATACAATTTCTTTGGTCCAGCCGTCGGCCACCGCTACATGGTTGAGAACACTCGCGATGCCTTCAATGCCGAGCAGGCAGCAGGACAAACCGGCATCTGGTTTCTCGATCGTTCCACCAATCCATGGACTCTGAACTATCTCGCGAATACTGGCGAGAACCCCACCACTGATACGGCAGTAATTCCGCAGCTTGGAGCGGAAATTCCAGGATCACCGGCCAGTGATTATGTCGGTGCTAGCCTCATGTTTGCCACCAATCTGCAGAATGTCACGTTCAGCGGGTTGACATTTGAAATGGACAATTTCATCCCGGCCGTCGGCGGATTCAACAACGACTCCAAC
>DATJOJ010000062.1:0-39665 GCA_035507035.1 Terriglobales bacterium
AATCAGCACTGCCGCCATGTAGATAAAGTCGGCGGCTACATTCACGTCCAGTTCCCGCAGCTTCTCGACATACGCCAGATATTGCGCCGTGATCTTCGCGATGGGAATATCGTAGATGTCGATGTCCTGCTTGCGAATCAGGTCAAGCAGCAGATCGAGCGGTCCGGTGTAAACGTCGGTGACTGAGACCGCAAAAGGGAAGTCGCTTTCCGGTCTGGCTGCCGTCCGCACCGGCGCCGATCCCGTCTCCACTGGCAAGCCCGTGGTGCCGTCCCGTAATTTTGCCGCTTCACTCATCGCCCGCTATTTGGCTCCTTGCCTTTGTTTCGACGGCTCGTATTCCAGCGACATGCTCATTGCCCCGCGCACCTCGCGCATCGTGGCATCCGCGACCTGCCCGGCTTTCGCCGAGCCAGCCTCCAGAATATCCCACGCCAGCCGCGGATTGTCTTCATATTTCTTGCGCCGCTCCTGCATGGGATTCAGGATGTTAACCAGTGCGTCGGCGGCCCAACCCTTGCACTCGATGCATCCAATCCCGGCCGAACGGCAGCCTTCATTCACCTTTTCAATCGTCGCCTTGTCGCTGAAAATTTTGTGCAGATCTCCTACCGGGCAAACATCGGGATTTCCTTTATCCGTTCGGCGGATGCGTGCCGGATCCGTCACCATCGTTTTCAACTTTTGCCGCACCGCCGGTTCTGGATCGGTCAGCATGATCGTATTGCCGTACGATTTCGACATCTTGCGCCCATCTGTGCCGGGCAGCTTCGGAGTGGGCGTGAGAAACGGCTGCGGCTCTGGAAAAACCAGCTGTCCGTCCAACTTGTAAAACTGGTTGAACCTCCGCACGATCTCGCGGGTCAGTTCGACGTGCGGTACCTGATCCTCCCCCACCGGCACAAAATCGCCTTTGTAAATTGAAATATCAGCCGCCTGCAGCACGGGATATCCAAGAAAGCCATATGTCCCAAGGTCTTTGTCGGTAATATTCTCCCGTTGTTCTTTGTAAGTCGGGACGCGCTCCAGCCATCCCAGCGGCGTGATCATCGAAAATAGCAAATGCAATTCGGCATGCTGCGGTACGTGCGATTGAATAAACATGGTGCAGCGCTCGGGATCCAGTCCTGCAGCCAGCCAATCGAGCAGTACTTCAACGGAATTTTCTTTCACCCGCGAAGTGTCAGCGTAATCCGTGGTCAACGCATGCCAATCGGCGATAAAGAAAAAACACTCGTACTGGTCCTGCAGCTTTACCCAGTTTTGCAGGGCGCCAACATAATTTCCCAGGTGCAGCTTTCCGGTGGAGCGCATGCCGCTCAAAATTCGTTTGCGTGGATTTGCAGTCATCAAATTCTCATCAAAATCGCAATGTAAAAAGAGAGAAACGGCCGGATCAGTCCCATCAACAGATTCCCTCCGAAGAAAACCAGTGCCATTAATCCGAAAATTCCGAGCATGTCGTATACGCGCCTCACTTCATCGGAGAGAAAATGCCGTATCACATGACTGCCATCGAGTGGGGGAACCGGAATCAAATTAAAGACCGCCAGAAGAACGTTAATCTCCAAAAATGCGAACAGCAACAGGCTAGCCGGCACTAAGGCAGAGTTGCCGAGAGCATAGCCGCTCAACGCGCCGCGAACAATAAGCCGGCCATTCGGCGCAACAACGCAGATCAGTCCCAGACAGATGGTTGCTGCCGTCGCCACGATGAAATTGCTAATCGGCCCTGCCACAGCCGTCAAAATGTCGTCCCAAACCGGATTCTTGAAATTGCGCGGATCGACTGGCGTGGGTTTCGCCCACCCTATCACCGGAAAATGCGTCAGCATCGCAATGAGTGGTAACGCCACAGTTCCAATGGGATCGATGTGCTTGATCGGATTCAGCGACACTCTGCCCAGCATGCGAGCGGTCGGATCGCCCCGCAGGTTGGCAGTCCAGGCGTGGGCCGACTCATGAACACTGATCGCAAACAAAAAGGCGATGAACTGAAACAGCATGTCAACATGTTGCAGGGTCATTCGATCTTCGATTCGATACTACCATGCGGACCCTGAAACCAGCCGGAATGGCCCGATCCGAGCGGCGAGCCCACAGCACCAGCAGAAATAGCAATGATCCGTGCGAATCCGCGTAAATCTGTGGCTGCTTTCAAGTTTCTTCTTCAATCCCATGCTTTATAATTCGCGCCTTATCCGATGACCGAGCTCGCCCGCAAGCTGCGCTCCGTGGATTACTTCACCCTGGGTTGGGGAACCATGGTCGGGGTTGGATGGCTGATCGTCATGGACGATTGGCTGCTTCGCGGCGGAGTGTTGGGCGCAATTCTCGGTTTTGCGATCGGCGGTGTGTTGCTTCTCCCGATCGGTTATGTCTACGGCCGGTTGGTCGCGCTGATCCCCGATGCCGCCGCCGAAATCGCCTATACCGCGAAAGTTTTTCCCAGGTCAGTCAGCTTTGCCACCGGATGGATGATGGTGCTCGCCTATTTCATCGTGTGTCCCTGGGAAGCCGTTGCTGTGGGCAGAATCGCCGGATATATTTTCCCTTCACTCGATTCCATCGAAGTCTATCGCGTAGCCGGCCGCCCTGTGTATCTTCCGCATTTAATAATTGGCCTCGGCCTGATCGGGTTGATTACGCTGCTCAACTACCGTGGCATTCGGCTGAGCGCAACCTTTCAGAACTGGACGGCGTTTGGAACGCTCGCGCTCTTCGTGATTTTTGTAATCGCAGGCGTCAGCAAGGGTTCCGCGCAGAATTTTCCGCCGTTCTTTACCCATACCCCGCTCGTGTCGGTGCTGCTGGTCATGCAAATCGTTCCATATTTCATGACCGGATTCGAATCGGTAGTAAAGGCTGCGGAAGAAGCCAGCCCGGATTTTCGCGCCCGCAGTTTCTGGCGTGCCATCGGCATGGCCATCGTTGTCGGAATTCTCTTTTACACCATCGTGATCGCCGCGGTGGGCTACGCAGGACCATGGCATCAACTCACCACGCAGAAATTCATGACTGCCGTAGTCTTTCAGCAAGCAGTTGGATCGCGTTGGGTCGTGAGCGTGATTTTGGCCGCGGCGCTGCTCTCCCTTTTCAAGGTTTTCAACGGCAGTTTTGTTGCGTCTAGCCGCCTCCTGTTTGCCATGGGACGCTTTGGCATGGTCAATCCCAAGCTCTCCCAGGTTCACTCGCAGAACCGGACACCGGCCATTGCTGTCGTCTGCATCGGAGTGGCCAGCGCGCTCTGCATGTTTTTGGGCGATGCGGTTCTGATTCCTATCACGGAAGTCGGTTCGGTCGCTTCCGCCATAGGTTGGTTTGGAACCTGCGCTGCATATTGTGGGATGAAGCCCGCCCCAATAAAGCGTTTCGTGGCACTAGTCGGCGTCGCCGTAGCCCTGCTAATGATCCTGATGAAAATTGTTCCTGCGGTTCCAGGACATTTCACTGGCTATGAATGGCTCGCTCTCGTCGTATGGATTCTGCTCGGAATTTGCCTGCACCGCAGAGAACACGGAGGGTAAGGTTCCTGCGGAAATCACTGTTGGAGAGAATCATGTCAAGAATTAGGGTTGGCGCCACGCAATTGCTCTGGTTGCTCTTTCCACTTCTGCTCTTGTGTCTGTGCTCATCTGCCGTCTCGCAAACTTTCGACATCGTAATCACCCGCGGTCACATCATCGACGGTACCGGATCACCGTGGTATTCGGGCGATGTAGGCATTCGTGACGGGAAAATTGCTGCCATCGGAAATCTGGCCGACGCGCCAAGAAAGCGCACCATCGATGGGCAAGGAAAAGTCGTTGCTCCCGGATTCATCGACATGCTCGGGCAGTCAGAGTTGACGATCCTCGTCGATCCCCGCCTTCCATCCAAGATCTTCCAAGGCATCACGACCGAAGTCACAGGAGAAGGTAGTTCGGTCGCGCCACTCAATGATGCCATTTTGCAGGCAGATCACAGGGTCTACGAGCACTATCAGATTCACCCCGATTGGCGCACTTTTCGTCAATATTTTGCCCGGCTGGAAAAACACGGCATCGGCATCAATCTCGCCAGCTATGTTGGCGCCACGAGGGTCCGGCGAATGGTATTGGGAGACGACGACAAGCAGCCCACGCCGCAACAACTGGGCAGCATGAAGCAGTTAGTCGACGCTGCCATGCGCGACGGTACCGTCGGCGTGTCGACTTCCTTGGAATACCCTCCCGCACCTTACGCCAAAACCGACGAATTGATCGCTTTGGCGAGCGAAGCTTCGAAGTTCGGCGGAATTTATGCCACGCATATGCGCAACGAGAGCGATGCCGTGCTGCCGGCAATCGACGAAGCCCTTCGCATCGGCAGCGAAGCCCACATTCCCGTCGAAATCTGGCACATCAAAGTCGCAGGCAAAGAAAATTGGGGACGAATGCCCGAAGTCGTCTCCAAGATCAACGCAGCGCGCGCCGCCGGAATCGATGTCAGCGCCAATACCTATGCTTACACCGCCTGGTCGAATGGGCTTTCGGCCTTCATTCCGCCTTGGGCGCACGATGGCGGCGATACCAAACTGATCGAGCGCTTGCAGGATCCCGCAACTCGTGTTCGCATTCGCCAAGACCTTTTAACGCCATCGAAGTCCTGGGACAATGAATGGCAAGAAATCCCCGGGCCGGAGTCGGTCGAGATTGCCGTCGTCCAGAATCCAAAGCTCGTGCCCCTCCAAGGCAAAACCTTGGCCGAGATCGCCAAAGTCTGGAATAAAGATCCGATGGATGCGCTCTTCGACTTCTTGATCGAAGACAAAGCTTTTACCTCGGTGGTAGTCTTCGGCATGTCGGAACCTGACGTTTCCCTCGCTCTGCAACAGCCGTGGGTTTCAATCGACAACGACTCGCAAGGCACATCTCCGGAAGGAATCCTCGGTCAGGAGCATCCCCATCCCCGGGCTTATGGCACGTTTCCCCGCATCCTCCGCAAATACGTTCGTGAAGAAAAGAAGCTCACCCTCGAAGACGCGATCCGAAAGTTTTCCGCCCTCCCGGCTCAGCGTATGCGTTTTACCGACCGCGGCGTGCTCAAAGCAGGCATGTGGGCCGATGTGGTGATTTTCGATCCCGAAACAATTCGTGACTTGGCAACCTTCGAGAATCCCAATCAGTTGTCGCAAGGAATGGACTACGTTCTTGTCAATGGAGTCCCCGTCATCGACCAGGGCAAAATGACCGGAGCACGGCCTGGGAAAGTGTTGCGGGGAGCGGGTTATGCAGCTCAGTAAGAAGGCTAACGTTTGAGCGCGGCTTGTGTCTCCGCTGAGCTCACCTGCGAAACATGAGGTTCAGCCAGGGTGCCGGTAATGGCAAATCCCGGCATACCCTCACGCGTCAGCTTCAAATTCAATACGCGTCCGAAGGATGCGGTACCGCTTAACTGGTAAGTACCGTCGGGTGAATCCAGTTGTCCGTTCCTGATCGCAAACTTCTCATCCTGCATTGTCATCGCTGCTGCGAGATGCCGCACTTGCAAAGCCGAATCACCGTCCGAAAGCGTCATGTGAGGCAAGGCTGCCTCCCACGCTTCAACCTGCAGCGTTCCGGCGGCCGAAGAATAAAGATCCGCAGCATCGAGTCCAGACGCGCTCGCGCGATAGCTCACATTAGCCGATCCCGTTACCCAGCCATCGTGCATCGCGGTCGCCAATTGCCGCAACGAAACCCGCTCTAGTGATCCATTTCCCGAATACTTTGGCGGCTTGCTGGTAAAGTCAGCCTGCCATTCTCCCGTATGCCGTCCACCAAGCACCTCAGCCCGCATCTCCGACAGTCGCAAGTGGCCGCTTTCCAATTCCACCTTGGCCGAAAACTGCGTAGCGGTCAGGTTATGAATCGTTACCCGATTGGCTGAAAGTTTTCCGGAAGCGTTTGCGATCAAAAGATACGGTGGCGTCGAATCGGATGCTGATAAGAAATGGTACCAGGGCTGCTTGGACGCAGCTGGATTCAGCAATTGATTCACCCGTCCCAGGGCAATTTCATCAGCATGTAAATCAAAATGGATGGCACAAACGCTGGTCATTCCACAGGGCCGTGGAATCGAAAGTGAACCATGCCACGCAGCACCGGCAACTGAGGCGGCAAGGTTCTTCACGTCGGTTTTGTCCGGAAGAAGGTCCATGTCGGCGGAGGCGATTTCCAGCGGCTCATTCCATTCTCGCAATTGCGCGCGGATCGACCGCAGTTGCGCCTCGCCAGTTGCTCTCACCGGATTTTGCCCAGACCAATCTCCCGCGAATTGCAGATCGATCTTTGCCACTCCATCGGCTTTTGCGGAAAGCGCAGGAATTCCGACCGTCCGAGCAGCCTGCAATAATCGGCTCACTTGTCCCTCGCCTTGCAAACGGAAGCTATACCCCGAGTGCGCCATCCATCCGCTTACCAGCACAGGCGCAGGCCTCCCCATGCCGAGGCGAAAAGGTCCGATCAATACGTAAGGCCCGGCGGGAGCCGAAAAAATGTGGCCCGAGCTTCGGGGAAGTGGCCCCACCTTCGATCTCGATGTTGCAGGACTCCCGAAACTGAAAGGAACACTGTGCAGTTCGAAGTCCGCCTCGCTCTGTGGCGACGCGAAATGCGCATCCGAAATCTCACCACCACCGCTCCAGTCAGCCGTTTTTGCCTCGCCCGCGCTGCGCCGCAATCGCAGCTTCGCATCAACCTGCCCAGTCGTAGTCAGGTCATACGGTAAAGCGTGTGTGGCGTGATGCGCAAAGTTCACCAGTCGTTGAACCGGCATGCCCTGCATGGTCAACGTTACATCGTAATCGTCCAGCGCGAATGGATTGCCCATCGTGCCTTCGAGTGTGATCGCTTCTCCACTCCCGGGAGCATTGCACATGATCTCGGCCAACATCTTGTCACGAGAGCTATATTGTCCAGTGCACTGAGCTGCTAGCCGCATGCTTCCATTTCCCACAATGTCATAGCGGTGAAAGTCGCCCACCGCGAGATCGGTGCGGATGCTGAGGTCTGCGGGAGTCCCAGAAAGCGTCGCCTGCAGACTAAGCGAACCGCGCCACCCCTTGTCATTCCCGCCGAGCAACTGGCTGAGTTGTCCCAGTTGCGCTCGATCCCAAACCAGCGTGAACTGAACAGGTGTTTCGCGTAGGCTCGGTGCTCGCTGCCAAAGACCATTCACCCGAACCCTCCCGGTGTCAGTCAGATTAAAGTCGGTGCGAACCGGTTCAGCCTGTAAACGCACTCCCCAGGCATTTTCAGAATCCTGCCAGAGCGCGAAATCTGCGTCGGTGAGGGTGTAAGGTTTTTTCTCTGCGCCGAATTTGAAATTGATGCGCCCCCGGCTGGCCTCAACGTAGGGAAACCCAGGCCGAGTTTCGCTAGGGCTTTTGCTTGTCGGCGCAACTTGAATCTGCGCACTGCGCTCGAGCAAACGCTCCAGATTCCAATGCCCATCGCTGTTGCGGACCAAATTCAGGCTGGGTTCCGTCAGGCTTAGGCGTGCAATCTCTAAGCGCCCTCGTAGCAGAGATCGCAGCCGCAAAGAAGCTGACACATCACTTGCGCGCAACATCGGCTCAGCCCCGAAGGCCGGATCATCATGGACTACGAAGTTCTCCAGATCAAAGCCCGGCCGCGGCAGAACGCGAATGCGAACATAAGACACTTCTACCGGGAGGCCAACGCCACGGCTAATCGAGAGCACAATGCGATTGCGCAACTGGTTCGCGCCCGGACGAATCAGGAACAACGCGAGCAGTACAATCACCCCGCCGATCGCTAATCCCCGCTTTGAAAAGATCCATTTCATCGGACCGGTTTAAATGTACGACGCCACCGTGTCTCATCGAAAAAGTGAATAACCACGTGCGCCAGGAATCCCAATCGCTGGCTCATTTCTTTCTGCAGATACTGATCGGGAGGCGTTTCAAACGACCAATAGATGAACATCGGCCGCCCGATCACGTTGGGTTTGGGAATGAATCCCCAGTAACGGCTGTCGTAACTCACATCGCGGTTGTCGCCCATCGCAAAATAGCTGTCAGGAGGGACAACCAAGTCGTCCCCTTGAATGTACTGCTTCATGGCCAACTGCCACTCCGGAGTTACATTGTTGTACTCCGATGGCGGTACTGCAGGGAAGTTATCGCGGTACGGATTGGAGACATCCGCCGACGAGTGGATGACATAGGGCTCATCCAGTTTTTGTCCATTGCGATAAACCGCTCCATCGCGCAGATGAATGTGATCTCCCGGTGTCCCAATGATTCGCTTCACTACATACAAACCGGGTTCAGCCGGCGAGAGAAAAACTACGATGTCATTATCGTGAACGCTCCGATAAGGAAGAAGCGGTCCAAGCCAATGAGTTGGCGGCGAAAATTGCTCGCGGTTCACGAAAACGTGGTCGCCAATGAGCAGCGTGTTTTCCATGGAACTGGAAGGAATCTCGAATGCTTGCACAATGAAGGTAATAATGAACAGACCAGTGACCAGCACTGCCGCCAGCGACGCCAGGAATTCCACCGTTGTCTCAGGTGGTTTCTCCGGCTCCGCTTTAGCTTTCTTATCGGCCAAGTTTTTCTCCTCGTAACCTCACAGCCCTACTTGATCACGCGAAACGTTCGGTCCCAGCGCGTGATTTGAAACAGGTGACTGACCGCATATGCGAAATGATAAAGCTTATCACTTGGACCAGAAGCAGCGGGCAGGTCATCCGATGCAGTGCGCAACGACCAGTAAATCAGTAGCGGCCTCCCAATGATGTTCTCCCGCGGAACGAAGCCCCAGTAACGGCTATCCAGGCTCTCATCGCGATTATCGCCGAGCACGAAATAGCTCTTTTCCGGGACAATTAACTCTCCATCCTCTACCAGCTTCCTCATCTGCAACCACCACTGGGCCTCGACCTGCGGCACAAGGCCCCCGCGTGGGAACTCGTCGCGGAACGCGTCGTGGCTCGCCGCCCGGTGAATCACGTAAGGCTCATTGAGCAGAGTCCCATTCACTTCCACCTGCCGGTTCACCAGCCGTACCCGGTCGCCCGGCACGCCTACCACGCGCTTCACAAAATGCTCGCTGGGATGCACGGGGTAATGGAATACGATGACATCGCCCCGCCGGATCGGCTGGTACGGCATGATCGCGTTCGCAAATCCTCCGCCGTAGGTGAGCTTATCGACCAGCAGATAGTCTCCAATGAGAAGAGTTCGCTCCATCGACTCGGATGGGATCTGAAAGGCCTGCACCACGAATGCGATCACGAAAACCGCTATCACCACCGTGCTGAGCAGCGATTGCACCGAACCCACCCAGTCCGTTCGTCTTGTCCCGGCATCGATCATGTCTCTGGCGCGCTGGATTTCTCGCGGACCGGCTGAACCCCGCTTTCAGCCAGCGAAGCGAGGTGTTCGAGCAGTTGACGTGCAGCTTCTTGTTCCGCATTCTTTTTGGTCGATCCCTCCGCGCGTCCGACCAATGCACTCATGGTGTGTTCCCCGGTTCCCGTGAGTCGGGCCTCGACTGTAAAAGTCTTCCGATGCTCCGGCCCCTGCTCCCTCACCAGAACATAAGAAGGCTGTGGGCAGCCGACAGCTTGTAGCTTTTCCTGCAGTGCAGATTTGTAATCGCTCAGCGGCAAAGCACTGCCGCTTTTCTGGATCATCTCCAGTTCCGGACCAATGATGTGTTCCAACACCACGCGCCGGACTGCGTCCAATCCGCTGTCCAGATACATTGCTCCAAGTACGGCCTCCAGGGCGTCGACCAATAACGCAGTCTTGTTCCGTCCGCCGCTTTTTTCTTCCCCCCGGCCCAGTCGCAGGTAGTGCCCGATTTCCAGTCTTTTCGCGACTCGAATGAGATGTTTCTCGCTGACCAGGTGAGCGCGCAGCTTCGACAGTTCGCCTTCGCGAAAATGCGGGAAACGATGGAAAAGTTCCTCGGCACTAAGAAGCCCTAACGCCGCATCCCCCAGAAACTCGAGTTGTTCGTTATCCCCGACCCGCGACGCAGGGGCCGGCTGCGCAGATTCCAGTTCCCGTGCGTGGGAACTGTGCGTGAGAGCTTGTTCCAGCAAATCAGTCTGCGCAAAGTGGTAGCCAAGGCTTTGCTCGAGCTCTGCAATGTCACGTAACCTCGTCATGAACAAACCAATTCCGAGACACTTCCCCTAATCCACCCTCGATTGTGGTGGGCCATACTATTGCGAAGGCGGAGTCTGCCCTCCCGCCGCAGGCTTGGAAGCGGGTGGAGGAGTGCCACCACCGGTGAGTTGCACCAGACGGTCCTTTTCCTGCCGCGCCAGCTTTCCTGGCGTCGTATTTTCTTGGGTCATGTCCACAGCGCGATTCGCTTCCTTCAAGGCGTCCGGGTATTTTCCCTGCTTGTCGAGGGCGAGAGCCAAACGAAGAATCAGAATTGGATCGGCATGCGCCGGATCGGCTGCGATCGATTTGCGGTAATAATCCTCGGCTTCTGCGTACTTTTCGCGCTTCTCTGCCACTCCACCTAGAATCGAATAGGCCGTGGATTTCACCATATTCTTGAACATTTCGACCTGTTGCGGCTGTACCCCGGTGGGAATATCCGTGTCCACGCTTTGCAAGGCGTGTTGCGCTCCCTTGGCGGCGTCATCCAGCCGCTGGTCTTTATCCAGATCCGTGTCGCGGGTGTGCTCGACCGCAATTTCTGCCTGATTGACCAGTGCCTCAGGATCATCGGGATCAATCTTCAGCAGCTTTCCTGCGGTCTCCGCCATTTTGTCGCCATTGTCCACGTTCTGGTAGCCGCGCATGGTAACGCGATACAAAATATCGCGTAGTTCGCTGGTGGGAAATTTCGCGGCGAAGTCGTCGGCGGCTTTCTCCATCGCGGCCGGATCGTTCGCGTTTTTCATTGCCGCTTGATAGGCGTCAAACTCTGCTTGCGTCTTCGCCTGCGGCGGTCGCTTCGTGGGCGGCGCAGCCTGGGCACCTGCCTGTGGATTCGGGGAAGACGCGGGTGCCTGTGCTGGTTGTTGCTGCGCAATCAGCAATACCGTGAACAACAGGACCATGAACGTCAAAGCTGCTGGCTTCATGCTGTCTCCTTCTGCGACTTCGGTTTTCTCGCGCAGACTCTCAATTCTTATTTTCCTGCGGGTGGCTCGGAGGCTCGTACGGTTGCTGAATCCCACGCTCGGCAGCGGCTTTCGCTTCCGGCAACGACGCGCTGACCCCCAGAGCCGCCCGATACTGGTTGATCGCAGCCTCGCGTTCTTCCTGTAGATCGAAAATCCTGCCCAAATAAATGTGCGACCATGCCACCACCGTGGGCTCGTGTGCCGCTCCTAATGCCTGCTCAAAATAACTGCGTGCACCTTGCATGTCGCGGTTCATTGTAGCCACTTGCGCCAGAATAAATAGGGCCCGTCCCGGATCCTCAGTTTTGCTGTCGAGCGCTTTTTGCGCCAGTTCTTTTGCTCCGGCGGTATCTCCCGTAGCCAGATGCTGCTCCGCAGTGATTAACAGCTTTCCGCTGGCCGGCCTGGCCGGGTTCAAAACCTCGGGATCTGCTACGCTCGCGAATTGTATCTGGGCCGCGCGCTTTTCTTCTTTGTGGAGATCGATTCCGCTCAGCATATCGCCGTAAGAGTTTCGCAGGCCGATGGGTCGTTTCTCAAAATCCACCAGGGTGTCGTAGAAATATCGCGTCAGCACATAGCCTTGCGCCATGGAACGGTCGACAGCTTGTTGCCTCACCGCGTCCGGAGTCTTGCTATTGCCGCTCATGCGCACTTCGATCGCGCGTATGAAACACTCAGTGATCAACAGCGAAATGTCTTCTTTGAAGCTTTGATCCATCGGTGCGCGCTTTACCGACTCCAAGAGCGGTTTCAAACGATCCACGATCGCCATGTACTTCATGTTCATCGGATCGAGCAGATAATGCAGGTAGGTGTGACGGATTTGTTCCGTCTTGAGCGTCCCATCAGCGCCCGGCGAAATCACCAGGTAATAATCCGACCCATAATTTCTGGCGTTCGTTTGCCCCGGTGCCGCCATCGGATCGATTAGCACGGTGAACGCGCGCCCCAAATATCCCGCCGACGGCAACCGCAAATAAATTTCGGTATCAAACAACACCTTCGCCAGCGGATTGTGGTAACGAGCGATCAGAATCGTATAGGCCTGTTGATGGCGCAACCAAATAGCGTGCAATCCCGCCACGTCGTAGAACTTCTGCAAAATGGGTACCAGCCCCGCCACGCGCGAAGCATCCGGTGGAAGATCAGCGTCTTTTACTTTGAATGCAAACGACGGCGGCGGCTCCAAACAAAGCGCCAGCGAGATGTATTGCGCCAGGGTGCGCGCCGCATCAGGTTGCAGGTGCTCTTGATAGAACTGGCAGAGAATCTGCGTCTCTTCTTTTGCCTGGTCGAATGTCTGGCTGGCTTTCGCCACCTCTGCCCGAATCTCTTGCCGCAACGGATCCGAAGCTGCTAATTCGGAATCATAGCCACAGGCATTCATCGCGGTCAGCACCGAAAACAGAGCTTCGCTGTCATCCAGCGACACCTTAGGCGAGTTTTGCGCCACAGGGGCATTTTGGGTCGCGGGGGCATTTTGTGCCGAAGGCGCATTTTGAGCCGCGCAGACTTGCACGCTCAGCCCAAGCAGGGTCATGGCTAGAGCACATCGAAAACGATAACCCAGGAAAACCTCCTCCAGGAATGGTTGTAACGAGAGGATTACCCTGTAAGTTTAAGAGGTTCTGGGCGGAGGGTCAATCAATCCGTCGCGTTATCCCTTAACGTTGATCTTGGAGAACGACACCACCGCCGTTCCCGCGGTCGGCCTTCCCATAAAGGTCGCCGGGCGGAACGTGGTGAAGATCAACATGTTCTTCACCTGCGACGGCAAATCTTTGGGATTCTCCGGATTCGAGAGTACCCGGTAATCCTGCACCCGTCCGTTCGAATCCACGTAGGCTTCGATCACAATCGAATCATCTTTCGTCGAGTCGAAGTTCGTGCCAAAAGCCGATTCCTCCAATTGCGGACTCGTACTGAACGTCAAGGGAACATCGGCGCTTTTCACCGGCAAGGGTACCGCTAGAAAACCCATCAGAAGTCCGAACATCACGACTGCGCTAAGCAGCCCCGCTGTAGCCGGAACCATGAAAGCCTGCAGAATGTTGTCCAAACGCACCCGCCAACCCGGCCAATATGGCTGCCGCGCTTGTGACACTTCCCGCGAGATCGCCAGCCGCAGCTTTAGCGCTAAATCCTCCGGCGCTTTCTTTCGTCCCGTGCTCACCAGCAATTGCTGAGTCCGGCACAGGGCGTCGTATTCGCGCGCGCAAATTCTGCAAGTATCCAAATGCGAGCCCAATGCCAGCATCTGCGTGCCGGTCAGCACCCCATCCAGATAGGGTGACAACAACGATTTGGCTTGGAAGCACTTCATGACGCCACCTCGAGTTCTTCACCACCGCAAGAAACCCGCCTGCTCGGTCGTTCACTCGCTTCAGCTTCCGCAGCCAATCCTAGTTGCGGCCCCACTTCACGCACATACGAGGTCAAACGCTGCTTTAGCGCAAACCGTCCTCGCGTCAACCGCGACTTCACCGTTCCCAGGGAAACCTGCATGATCTCCGCGATCTCCTCATAAGACATCTCTTCGAGATCTCGCAGGATCACCGTAGTCCGGTATGGCTCGGGAACTTGCGCCAATTCTTCTTCGACTCGCGCCCGCACTTCCTCGTGCGCCGCCATTTCGAATGGCGACTCCGCTTGATCGACCAGGCAATCTTCAAATCCAGCGGAAACCGGCATCATCGGCGTCGGCTCAATCGGCATTTCCCGCGATTTGTGCCGGAACCACCAACGCCGGCGGTTCGACGCCTCGTGCAAAGCTATGCGGTAGATCCAGGTCTTAAGGCTCGATTCGCCATGGAATCGGTTGATCCCGCGGAAAACCTTCAGGAAAACTTCCTGCGTCGTGTCCGCTGCGTCCGCGGGGTCGGTAAGAATGCGATAAACCAGGCTGTAGATGGGTTGACTGAACTCCCCAATCAGCCGGGCATATGCTTCCTCGGAACCAGCCCGCAGTTCAGCGACAATCGCTGCTTCCTGCGTCCGGATTCCGATCGCTCCAGCTAAATCACCCAATGCACTGCTCCAGGCCCCGCAAGCGGCGGCCAAGTTCACATTATAGGTTGTTTTCCGCTGCAGCTTCACGCAAAACTAGTGAAGGCCCACGAGGAGATTTCACCCTTCACCCTCCTACCTTATAGACCCCGGGCCGGCCCCAGAAGTTCCCACGGGAAGATTCGTTTTTTCAGATATATAGCGCGTAAACTTCGCTACTGCTGTTGCGGCGGATTGCTGGGCGGGTTTTGCGGCTGACTCCCCGAATTCGACTGTCTCGAACCTGTCGTAGATTGCGCTGGACTCGAGGTCGCCGGCTTCGGCTTTTTGTGCACTGGCTTTTTTTTGATCGGTTTCTTGGCCTCGTCCGTATCGTCAACCACGACCTTTTTCGGGAGAGATGTAGCCGCCTGCTCGCCCTGCGCTTTTTTCAGTTGAGCGCGAAGATCCGCTACTTCACTTTCCTTCGCCGTCGTCAACTTCTCCATGCGATCCGCAAACGATCGCCGCGACATTTCCATCGCATTCAAGTCGTTTTGCAGCGATTGATATTCGTTCCTCGTCCCGAACGCCCCTGCAGACTCAACCACCGATGTCAGAACGCTGTAGAGCGCATCCAGGTTGCGATAAAGTTCGAATGTGACCGACAGGTTCTCAGGTGAATTTCGCAACCGGTCCATGATTCCCGGCAGTGCCGTCTGTATGTTGCGCTGGATCGATTCGACGTCCGCGGCGCTGCCTCGTTTGGTGTTCGAATCCGTCTTCCATCGTTCGATACTCAAACTGGCCAGGTCTAATTGCATGGTCTGCGCCGTGTGCTGCAATTGCGAGAGCAATTGATTGAGTTCGCTCGCGGAATTGTAGGAAACCGCCGGCTCCGGAGTTTGCGAGACGGCCTGAGAAATCTGTGCCGCCGCCATGCCGCTGAGCAAAATCGAGACGGATAACCAGCCTGTTTTCATCTTTGCATCGGCTCTTCAGGTCAGCATACTCATTTTTAGGATGTTCGTAAAATTCCGGAAGGGCAAAAGCCGCCGCCATTACTTACGCTCGCTTAAAGTTTGACTATCCCTACTGGGTGGGAGAAAATTAGTCTTACCCCACCACAGTGGGCCTGTGGCGCAGTTGGGAGCGCGCTTCCATGGCATGGAAGAGGTCGTCGGTTCGAACCCGACCAGGTCCACCAAAGTTCTGTCATGCCCGCCGTCTACATCCTTCGGGTGAAAGATCGGGTCGGTTCTATATCGGGTGTGCCGAAGATCCCTGGGTGCGGTTAAAAGAACATAACCGAGGACAGACCAAGTCCACTCGGGGTCGCGGACCCTGGGTGTTGGTTCACCAGGAACAATTCAGCATCTTATCGGATGCCCTGGCGCGCGAACGGCAACTCAAGAGTTGGAAGTCCCATCGCTCCCTTCAAGAATTGATCGACTCTTTCAACTCAGTGCAGCGCGCCCCGGCGTAGCCGGGGAGGTCGTCGGTTCGAACCCGACCAGGTCCACCAAGTTTTCGCGTCGTCATAGCATCCCGTACGTATCAGACCAAAACAGCTTGTCATTCTGAGGGGCTTCAGCCCCGAAGAACCTATGCATTTCCGGCAAAACTCTTTGCTCCTCGGTGTCTAAATCTCTCTCTGCGATCCTTGCGGACCTTCTTCGCGACTTGCGTTTGAGATCCTTCTTCAATCCGCCGGCACCCTTGCCATCTTGTCACCCTCCGTCGCGGTGCTACTCTAAGCTTCTAGTGCTCTTCATTCCCAATTCACTCTTAACTCGAACTCTGCTGCCTGTCGTAACCCTGATCGCACTCGCTACGTCCGCCGCGTCCGCTCCAAACCATACATCCACTGCGTGGTCGATCACCTGGCAGCCCGTGCGCCCGGTAAACGGCTCGCCTATGTCGTTTCGCGTTAAAGCGCCCACCACCCTGATCTCGCTTTCCGGTAAGTGGATCGATCACGATGTCTTCTTTTCCTTCGATCCTAAAACCAAAACCTGGTTCGCCATCGCGGGCATCAGCTTGGAAACTCATCCTGGTAAATATTCGTTACAGCTCACCGGCAAAAACACCTCAGGAAAACAATTCTCCTGGCAAAAGCAGGTCAGTGTCGGAAAAGGCAAGTATCGCCAGATTTCGGTCACCGTCCCCAAACAATTCACTGAGCCAAGCCCGGAACAACAGCAACAAATCAAAGACGATCAGACCCTGAAACATGAAATCTTCGCGAAAACCGCGCCTGAGCGGGAATGGAAAGGAGATTTCCTGGCTCCGGTGAAGGCCCCGATCTCCGATGTCTTCGGCACCGCCCGCGTCTTCAACGGCGCAACCCAGAGCGTCCATCAAGGCTTGGATTTTGCCGTCGGCACCGGCACACCCGTCGACGCATTGAACCACGGAACCGTGCTACTGGCTCGGCCGCTTTTCTTCGAGGGCGGCTGCGTCATGCTCGATCACGGCCAGGGCCTGATGACCATTTACATGCATCTTTCGAAAATTGAAGTGAAAGAAGGCGATCAGGTCAATCGCGGTCAGGAAATCGCGCTGAGCGGTGGCAGCGGCCGTGCTACCGGACCACATTTGCACGTCGCTGTGCGTTGGCAGGGAATTTATCTCGATCCAGCGATCTTGCTGAAGTTGAATTTGCCGTAGCACCCCCGGCCCGATCTCGTACGGCGCATTGTGAGCCGGGGCCCTGCCGGATTCTCCATGTACTCTGTCGACTGGCTCGAAGGCAGTAGTGCAGCGACTCAGTCCATTGCGGCGGAAAGCAGGGTCGCGGGCGGACCTGCCTCTTGCACCGCTGCCCCGTCACGAAACATTACTGTTCTCCCTGAGATCGCCGGTACCCGCTCTCCTGGAACCAGAATTCCTACCAGGTTCAATGGATCTGCCGCCGAAAGAACGATACTTTCTCCAGTCGCCGGCATTTTTCTCGTGGCCCGCAGCGATTCGACTGCCACCGGCAAGCCAAACTGTTCGCCCAAAAATCCATCCACAAACCGTCCCCCGCGAATTTCCCCTCGATCTTCCAGCCGCCGGAACGCCATCTGCAGCTCCCGCCACTTCGGCAAATTCGTTTCGCGCGCCAGCAAATCGCGAAACACAATGCCATAACGCTTCAGCAACATCCAGCACGTCGCCTCAACCGCTCGATTGCGCTCGACCGCCTGTTCAGTAAACAGCAACGCCCATCGCCCCGCACTGTGCCGCGGCCGCGCGGTTCGCCCCCGCCCCTGCCCGGCACGTCGTTTCGGATCGATCAACGACCGCAAGTTGTCGAAGCCATCAGCGGTCACAATTCCTGCCGCAACCAGTTCCCACAACGCAGTTTCCACTTCCGCTTTCAGCCGGCCTGTTCCCCGCACAATATCGGCAAAAAAAGATGCACCCCGTTGCCGCAGGAATTCCAGCACCTGTTTTCCGCTATCGCTTAACCCTCTCTCTGCCGGCCGATCTGGCTCAGCCTCATGATGCGTCATCCAGTCCGCTTCTTCGCGCACAAAAAATGTGATCGGAGCCACGCTGGTCGGAATTACCCGCCGCTTGCCGTTCGCAGAATCCTCCAACGTCGCGGGATGCGGCGACAATCGTCCCCAACCCACCGCGCCGGTCAAGCAAAGCTGATCCAGCCATTCGGGATCATAATCTGCGATTCGCCTTGCCAGAATATGGCGCTCCCACGCGCTGGCCGGAATTTCAAATCCTTGCAACTGCCGCAGAACGTCCAGCGTCGCTCGCTCTCCGAGCACTTGCGATCCCGGCGCCACATGCTGCCATCGCAACAGCCATCGCATGAATTGCGATGCCGTGACCGGCTCGATCTGTTTGCGCAATTTCGCAACTGTTAGCCGGTGAATTCGCGCCAGTAACCTTCGTTCACACCACTCGAATGGTTGTGTGGGAGCAGCCGCCCTCGGCTGTTCGGTCGAGCGAAGCTTGACAGCATCTGCATTGTGAGCCTGCCCGGTGAAGTTTCCCCTCAGCACCGCCCCACTGGCTTCCATCCGCAGCAGCGCTTTCTCAATCTCCGCAGCCGGCACTCCCACCAGACCGCCGAGTTGCTCTGCAGTCACTGGCCCAAGATGTCCCATCCATCCCGTGACCAGCGAAAGCAATACATCATCACGCGATATAGTTTCGCTCCCAACCGCTGGCGGGACAGGATCGAACCGCGCATGCGGAAACAGACTCGCAAATGCCTTCACCCGCTCCGTCGCAACCCAATAACGGTAGCCATCGTGCTCAGCCCTTATCGCTCGCCCATGATCGACCAGTCTTTCAAAAAAAACCTGCCACTCGGCAATGTCCGCCTGGGAACGGCCCTCGCCTGCCCTGAGCGGAGTCGAATGGGTTGTTCGGTCGAGCGAAGCTCGACTGCCCGATTCTGGATCCGTCGGCACCGCAACCAGCGTATGCAGCACGTCATGCAACTCATCCGCATCGCGCACATCGGGCCACGCCTCTTCCCGCACCTGCATAATCGCCGCCGGATCGAGCTTCCCAACTTCCTCCAGCACCGACTCAGGCAGCACCCTCCGCATCTCCACCGCTCTCGCCCGTCTTTCTTCGAGCGGAGCATCATCGAGATACGCATACGGATTCGCGTTCAAAATCTCGTGCGAGAACTGCGAAGGCACCGGTGTGTCGACAGCCAGAAGCCGAATCCGACCTTCCTCCATATCCCGCAGCACTCTTTTCAACCCATCCAGATCCATCGCTTCAGTGAGCACATCCTTCATCACTTCTTTTACAAGCGGGTGATCCGGAATCTGAATGTCGCCAGTGATGTTCTCCTGGCACGCCGCAACATCTGGAAAAACCGATGCCAGCAGATCATCTGATCTCATGCGCTGAATCTGCGGCGGAACTTTCTTGCCGCCTTGAAATCGCAGCAAAGCCAGCGCCCGATTCGCATCCCATCGCCAGCGCGTCCCAAAAATCGGCGAAGCCAGCGCTGCCTGCTCCAAGATCGGCTGCACCGTCTCGGCATTCAGAAAATGAAAAACGTCGCTTAGCGGAAAGCTGTGCTGTTCAGCCAGCGAAATGTTCAGTCCGTTATCGGTTGCCGCAGCCTGGAGTTCGAAGTTAAAACTGCGACAAAATCGCTTGCGCAACGCCAGTCCCCAAGCTTTATTGATTCTTCCGCCGAAGGGTGCGTGAATGACCAGCTGCATGCCGCCGCCTTCGTCAAAAAATCGCTCCGCAATGATCGTCTTCTGCGTCGGCACATCGCCCAGAACCGCCCGACCTTGCAAAATGTATTCGATCATCTGCTCGGCTCCGGAGTCATCCACGCCGCATTCTTCCTTCAGCCACCCAATCGTCTCCGCAACTTGGGGCTGAGACGGTGAAAATCCTACAGCCGGGACGTTCGTCAGTCGCGCGCTGATTTCTTTGCGCAATTCCGCAATGTGCAAAGACAATTCCTGGGTCCGTGCCGGTGCTTCGCCCAGCCAGAAGGGAACCGTTGGTGCTGCCCCGTGCGCATCTTCCACAAGAACGCGCCCGCCTTTGCCCTCCACCCGCCGGACGCGCCACGAGGTATTGCCGAGCAGCACGATGTCTCCGGCATTGCTTTCCACGGCGAAATCTTCGTCCAGCGTACCCACTACTACACCGTCGGGCTCCGCGACCACCGTAAACAATGCCGTCTCCGGGATCGCCCCACCGCTGGTAATCGCCGCTAGTCTGCTGCCGCGTCGCGCCCGCAGCCTGTGATTCACTTGATCGCGATGCAGATACGCGCCATATCTTCCGCGCCGCGCCGCAATCCCCTCCGAAAGCATTTCGAGCACCGCATGGTAAGTCTCGCGCGACAGATTCCGGTACGGGTAAGCTTTCGTGACTATTTTGTACAGTTCTTGCTCGTCCCACCCTTCGCTTGCATCATCTTTCGCACTTCTCTCAGCCGCACAAGCCGCCACAATCTGCTGCGCCAAAATGTCGAGCGGCGCCTCGGGAATCATGATGCGATCCAAATCCCCTTGCTGAATCGCTCGCACCAATGAAGCACACTCCACCAGGTCGTCACGGGTCGTAACGAAGAGTCGACCCTTTGGAATCGCTCCCCGCCAGTGTCCCGACCGCCCCACGCGCTGTAATGCAACCGCAATCGCCCGCGGCGAGCTGATCTGCACCACGAGGTCCACATTGCCGATATCAATTCCCAGCTCGAGAGACGCCGTCGCCACCAGGACTCTGATCTGGCCGTCCTTCAGTCTTCTCTCCGCAGTTAACCGCAGTTTTCGCGAGAGGCTGCCGTGGTGCGCCGCAACGTTGTCTTCTCCCAATCGCTCTGCCAGATGATGCGAAACTCTCTCGGCCAACCGGCGAGTGTTCACGAAAACCAGCGTCGACCGGTTCTGCTGAACCAATTCCGCGATGCGGTCGTAAATCTCCTCCCACATCTCATTGGTCGCAATCGGGCCAAGCTGGCTCCCCGGCACTTCGACCGCGAGATCCAGTTTTCTCTTATGACCCACATCCACGATCACCGGATCCGGCCGGCCGTTGCCTGCAAGGAAATGTGCGATGTCTTCAACCGGCTTCTGCGTCGCCGAAAGACCGATGCGCGTCAGGCGCCGCCCCGGCTCGCCTGGAAACAGCGATTGTTTGGGTTGCACCGAGCCGCACAGCACCTCCAATCTCTCCAGCGATAGGCTCAGATGCGCGCCGCGCTTGTCATCGGCCACTGCGTGAATTTCGTCAACGATCACCGTCTCCACATCGCGCAGAATTGCCCGGCTGCGTTCCGCGGTTAGCAGGATATACAGCGACTCCGGCGTGGTCACCAGAATGTGCGGCGGATGCTTGAGCATGGCTCGCCGCTCATGCATGAGCGTGTCGCCGGTGCGCACCGCGGTGCGAATCTGCGGCATCAGCAGGCCGCGTTCCCCCGCCATCTGCAAAATTTCTCCCAGCGGGCCTTCCAGATTTTTCTGAATGTCGTTGCCCAGTGCCTTGAGCGGAGAAATGTAGAGAACTTCTGTCCTATCCTGCAGATCGCCCGCCAGCGCCTTTCGCACCAGGCGATCAATACACGCGAGAAATGCCGCCAGCGTTTTGCCCGAACCGGTCGGCGCAGCAATCAACGTCGTGTGCCTTGCGAGGATATGCGGCCAGCCTTGCTCTTGCGGTTCAGTCGGCGTGCCAAATCGCCGCACAAACCAATCCCGAACCAGAGGATGAGCCCAAGCGAGAGCAGGAAGGGACGACATTAGGTTCATTGTACGCGGACGCGGCGAATATTCGCAAATTGTTCGCCTCTAAGCAGCGACACCTCCAGCCAAGTCTGATTAGCTGAGTGGTGGAGAAAACATCCAAATTGACTGCCTTCTGTCAGAAAAAACAGGCAAATTAGGACATCGTCCAATACACAAAACGGCTGGACAAGCCACAAAATTAGTGTAAACTCCCCTAGTCTTGCCGGCGATAGTAGGTTGTGAAGGAACTCGACATCCGGAGTCCGGGAATGAATACCAGACTGAACTCTACGCTTACGGTTACTTTGCTAATTTTCTGCTGCGCGATTGCGCAGGCTCAAAACCCGATACCGTCGATTAGTTCTTTCTCTCCCCCCGCCGTCTACGCTGGAGGCCCCAGTTTTAAGTTGACAGTTAAAGGCACCGGATTCATTTCTTCCACGGTTATTTACTGGAGTGCATTCGATCCACCGTTGACCACAACGTTCGTAAGCGGAACCGAGGTCACGGCCATAGTTCCCGCCGATTACATCACGAATCCGACGACCACCTATATCTATGCCTACAACCCTCCCCCGGGCGGAGGTGAGTCGCAAAACGTCGCTTACTCTGTGATCGCCCTTGATCCTTCGCTTTCCTCACTTGCTCCGACGGCAGTTGTGGCCGGCAGTCCAGCCACCACGCTTACCCTTAGCGGCTCTAATTTCATGGACGGAGCATCAGTTTTTTTTAACAACGTAAAGGCGCCTACGACGTTCGTGAATTCTGGCGAACTGCAAGTCCAAATTCCGAAGTCTCAACTTACGAAACCGGAGATTGTGCAGGTTGCCGTGCAGAACCCGCCTCCCGGCGGATTGTCGCCCACTTTAAATTTCAATGTATCGTACCCTGCGCAGGTAAGGACGTTAAACGTCCCTGCCAACGATCTCGTTTGGGATTCAAAGGCACAGCTCATCTATGCTTCGCTGCCCAGTAGTTACGGCACGAACGGAAACAGCATCGCGGTCATTAACCCAGTCAGCGGCAAGATTACTGCGTATCATTTCGTCGGAAGTGAGCCAACCCAGTTGGCGCTTTCGTCCGATAGCAGCTATCTATATGTGGGATTGAACGGCAACGGTTCCGTGCAGCGGATGATTCTGCCCAGCTTCTCCCTGGACATTAATGTCAGCCTCGGGACTAACGAATTCGGGGAGTTGAATACCGCGAGTGGGCTCCAGGTATCGCCCGGCGACTCACACACCGTTGCAGTGGCGGTTACCTCGGATAGCTTCGGCGGACCGTTGGAATTCTTCACCGATACAACGCTGCTGCCTGACGCGATCACCAATCCAACCGTCAATTCCATACAGTTTGCCAACTCCAGCACGCTTTACGGCTATGGGAATGACACACTCATTGAAGTCGCGGTGAATTCCAGCGGCGGAACCTTGACGAAACAATGGAACGACGCATTGTCCGGCCAGGGAGGGATATCCTACGACGCCGGTTTGATTTATGACAATTCTGGGCAGGTGTTCAACCCGGCAACTGGGGAATTGGTCGGCAGCTACGACGTCGAGGGAGAGTGTTGTTCGTCGATCGATCTGCTGCCCGAATCTGCAAATAATGCTACGTTCGTAGTTGGAACCACCCCGTTTTTTAGTTCGTTCGGGATCACCAGCTATAACCTGTCGCAATTCACGCCACAAGCAATCATCGATTTGTCGCAATTCAACGGCACCATTACACCTACTTTCATTTCGTGGGGCGCCGAGGGACTCGCGTTTGTGATCAACGTAGGTCAGTGCTGCAATGGCCCCGAGTATCAGACCATCCTGGTTCAAAGTCTCATGATGAAATCGCCAGGGAAGGCGAAATAGAAAAAGCACAGCGAAAGGCGGATGCCCCACCCAAGCTCCGCCTTTTGTCTTCTCCTCCGATTAGCTGAGAACCTTAGCTGACAACTCAAATGCTAGAATCCGGCGATGCCCAAATCTCTTTCCCCGCAAGCGCGCGCGAACAAAATCAAACTGCTTCTCTTTGACGTCGATGGTGTCCTCACCGACGGCAAACTCTTCATCTTCCCTGCGCCCGTGGGAATTGAGCAGAGTACGCTGGATCATCCTGCGAAACAAGGAGGGAAAGGTGGTTTCGGATTCGTTAGCGAAACCTTAATCGAAGCCAAGGGCTTTCACGCCCACGACGGCACCGCAATTTCCTTAGCTCGCCTCGGTGGCATCAAGACCGGCCTCATTACCAAACGCGTTTCTGAAACCGTCGCTCTCCGCGCCCGCGATCTGAAACTCGAACACGTTCATCAAGGCATCCAGGACAAGCTGACGGTCTTTGAGCAGATCCTTCGCCAGGAGGGAATAACTGCCAGCGAGGCCGCATTCGTCGGTGATGACGTCATCGATCTGCCCGTGATGCGCAACTGCGGCTTCGCCATCGCCGTCGCCAACGCCCGTTCCGACGTGCGGAAAGAATCGCACTATGTCACGCCGCATGCCGGCGGCGACGGTGCCCTGCGCGACGCGGTCGAATACATCCTCAAAGCTCAAGGGAAGTGGAAAAGGGTAGTCGAAGAATACATCTCTGAACGAAGCCCGAAGAGCAGCAATTAGCACTTGGATCTTGGCGTTTAGCCATCACGCTCTTGATCTATTGTCCTGCGCCACGTGATTCCCGGCCTGTTCGCAAAACGTTAACCGTCAATTGCTCAACCAAAAAGCCCACCAGTTGTCTGCTTGGGGCGTGCTCGGGTCGACAACCGATGGGCTATTGTTCTCCTTACTCACCCTGTGTTTTCAGGAGCCTTTGTAACTATTAAACCCCGGTTCTCATAAAAGTTGCGTAATGAATTTGTAAAGTTGTGTAATTTTTAAATACCTAGGGCTAAAGGACTTATTCCGGTATGCCCGCCGGTTTAGCTGCCATGAGTTGGTTGAATCGGGCATCGGTGCGGAGGTTCGCAAAGTCCGGGTCCTTATAAACCTCTCCGATTCCCTTGTAGCCATCTTCCATCGCCCGCCGCAGATATTCCAATGACCGGTCCCGGTCTCCCTGCTTCGCGAATAGCTTCGCCAGGAGATAGTCGAACCGCGCCCGTTCCTCCGGAGACGTCAACTGCGCCGCCACCCCGGACCTGGAAGTACGCTCAAAAATGTCGGGATCCAGTTCGACAGCGTGTCCGTAGGCGGCTGCCGCCTTCATCCAATCCTTCTCCGTGTAGTAAACCGCCCCCAGGTTGCTGTAATACGAAGCCACGCCGTTCTTGAGTTGAATCGCTTCCTCGTATTGCTTGATGGCGGGGCCGTACTTCCTATCCTTGTAATAAACCACGCCCAGATTGTTGTAGGCGTCCGCGAACTGCCGGTCCAACTTGATCGCGTGCTCGAAATATCTTCGGCTCAGCTTGAAGTGATACATCTGCAACTCGGCAATGCCCGCCTTGTTATAAATGCGAGCGTTCTTCGGATCTTTCGCCAACGCCGCTCGATAGTAATCCAATGCGTCGAAATAGGCCTTTTGCACACGCAGGTCGTCGCCCTGATTTTCTAGCTCTTCGACCGAGGCCGTAGACGACGGAGCTGCTGGCCGAGGACTCGGTGGAGTGATAACCTGCACGATTTCCGCGTTGGTTTGGGCCGGCAAGTGGCTTGCCGCGAAAAGGAGGAACGTCAGCAAACAAAGGGAACCGCGCCGCATAAGCTTACCCCTTGCAAATCCAAGCCTACGCTTTACCCGCCGTCCGCGCCGTTCAGTGTGGATCGTTTCCGCTCGCGTCCGGAGGCTTCGCTGGAGGATTGGAAGATTTGTCGTCCTTGAAGATACCCGCTATTTTGCCAAAAAATCCCTTTTTCTTTTTAACGTCGGTCGTCGAATCCGGTTGCGCTTGTGCCGTTGCCTGAGCCTGCGGCTGACCGCTCACCGGTGCCCTCTGTGCTGCTGGAGCAACCGCCGCGTTAGGCGGAGGCAATGCCTTTGCGCCCCCTAATCCAAAGATGCGTGAAAAAAGCCCTTTGATGCCCGTGGGCTGATCACAAGTCGTCGTCGGCTCGGTTCCATCGATAAATGCCGCCGTATAAGTCTGCGGACAAGTGGGTGTTGCCAATAGATTTGTCGACTTGTCGAGTTGCACGTCCACCACCCCGGAGGGCTGCGTAAACGCCTTCATATCCGAGGTTTCCGGCAAAGTCTGGGCTTTCTTCATGAACTCGGTCCAGATCGGCGCCGCGGTTTGCGCCCCGCTCAGGTGCAGGTCGCTGTAGTCATCGAATCCAACCCAAACCACGCACAGCAGATTGCTCGTATATCCAGCGAACCAGCCATCGTGCGAGCTACCGGTTTTTCCAGCTGCCGGAGCCTCAAATCCTCGCCCCCGTACCGCCGAAAACCCAAGCCCATTGTTGATGACGCCTTCCATCATGTCGGTCATCACATACGCCACCCGAGGATCGAGCACCGGTCGTGCGTCCGGCTTCAGATCCAGAACCACATCGCCGGCAGCATTGCGAACCGAATTCACCAGGATAGGCGACAGCCGCACGCCTCCATTCGCAAAAACCGTGTACGCAGCCGCCATTTCAAGCGGCGTCGCATCGTATGCTCCAAGCGCCATCGCCGGTGTTGGCTTCACTGACGTGATTCCTGCCGCCTTCGCCAAATCCGCAATCTTGTCGTATCCCACTTCCTGAGCCAATTGGACCGTTGCATTGTTCAGCGACATCGCCAGCGCGTACCGCGCGGTTACTTCGCCGTGATACTCCTCTTTGTAATTGCGCGGCTCGTAAATCTGGTCGCCGTAGGCAAAAGTCGTGGGCTGGTCTTGGATAGTCGAAACCGGAGTAAACACTGGATTTCCGCCGCTGACGCCAGAGTTCACGGCCGTGGCATATACAAACGGTTTGAAGATCGATCCTGTCGGCCGCTTTGCTACCGCATGGTCCAGCTGGCTGAAGCCGTAATTTCGCCCGCCGACCAAAGCCAACACTTGGCCGGTATGCGGATCCATGGCAACCAAAGCAACCTGAGCTTGTGGTCCCGGTTCAACCGTGGTTTCGTATTTGCCCTTGCCGATCTTCGTCTTTTTCGTACGTCGTCGCGTGACTTGTTCGTCGATCAGCTTGACTCCGCTTTCTACTGCTTCTGCGGCAGCCCGTTGCAGGTCAGGATCAAGCGTCGTGTAGATCCGGTAAGACTGTTCGTTCAGTTCGCGCTCATTGATCCGGCTGGTCAAGGTATCGCGAACCAGGTCCACAAAATATGGCGCATCGCTGGCCTCCACATTCGGCGGGGCGAGCTTGAGCGGTGTGGCTTTCGCCTTAGTGGCATCGGCACGAGAAATCGCGCCTGTCTCCACCATTGCATCCAGCACCACATTGCGGCGGTCCAGCGCGCGCTCCGGATGTCGATACGGCGAAAGATAACTCGGCCGCTGGATTAGTCCCGCGAGCAAAGCCGCTTCCGGCAGCGTAATGTCGTTCAGATCTTTATTGAAGTACGCGCGGGAAGCTTCCCCAAAGCCACTGATCGTAAACGAGCCGCGCTGCCCGAGATCGACCCAATTGCCGTAAAACTCGAAGATTTGCTGTTTGCTGAACTTTTGCTCCAGCTCTTCGGCGATCATCATTTCCACTAGCTTGCGGCGAATCGTCTTTTCCGGCGTCAGAAAAAAACCGCGCGAAAGCTGCATGGTTAGTGTTGATCCGCCCTGTGCGTGACGCTCGTGCATCACATCGATCCACGCCGCCTCGAACATGCGCACAAAATTCACACCGCTATGCTGGAAAAAGCGCCGGTCCTCGATGGCCAGGACGGCTTCGACCAGCACCTTGGGAATTTGGTCATACTTCACCAACTGCCGTTTGGCGCGCTGCTCCACATCGAACGCCGTCACGAGCTGTGGTTCGAGTTCGTAGGCTTCCAGATCGCCGCTGTTGCCCCGGATCGTCGCAACTTCGCCGTGCTCGACTCGAATCGTCGCCGCATCCGGCTTGTGGTAGGACTGCGGACCGGGCTTGATCTCAATCCCACTGGTTAGCAACCGATACGATCCCATGGGCGAATCGCCGTTTTCGGAATACCCCGCCCGCTGCAACTGAGCGGCGATCTCGCGAGTATTGATCTTCTCGCCTACTTTGACGGTTTGCGGTAGGGCATAGATCTTCGCCGAGCTGCTGAATACTGGTGCGCGGAAGCGTTGTTCAATGATGCGGTCGTACTTGACGTAAAAATAGGAAAACCAGGCGCAGATTCCGACGGACAAGACGACAAATATGATGAGTGCGGTACGAATGACAGGGTCATGGAAAACGCCCCCCGCCTCGCCCTTCGCTTTCTTATTTCGCCTCGGAATTCGCAGTTTGATGGCCACGTAGAATTGGCGGAGCGCCGGTGCTCTTTTCAGTGAGATGACGCGGGTTACGTATACGTTATCCCAGAGCCGATGTCAGAGCTTGGTTCTATTTTAAGCCATGCCGACAACGGCATCCGACTAGAAAGGACTCTTGTTTTCCGTCGATGGATCAAAGTGGATATCCAGCGGATAGACCGGCAGATCGATATGCACAACATACGGTGCGAGGATCGTGAGGGAACCGGTCCCGGTGGTGCCTTTGCGGGAGACCTTAATCTGGTCTTTACTGAGTGGGATCTGCAGCTCTTGCGCCTTCTTATAAACCAAGTCCTGAATGTCCGATTCAGGCTTGGTCGTGTAGGTCTGTAGGGTGGCCTCGGTCTTGATCACATCCTGGAATTCGTAGTTCGCGTAGTAAACCGGAATCAGTTCCGCACCCACGTATACGCAGGTGACAATAAACAGGATGCCGAAAATCATCTTGATCGTGCCCATCGTGCGCTCCGAAGTGGCTACTACGCCGAGGGGAGGAGATCAACGCGCCGGTCGTAATGCCTTGAAAATGTCAGCTATTGCGCTGATGCTAGCATCCCGCACTTCGCGAGTCGAGCGATGAACGATCTCGATAGTACCTTCGGTAACCTTTTTCCCCACCGTTACCCGATAGGGTATGCCCACTAGGTCAGCATCTTTGAACTTCACCCCTGGCCGTTCGTCCCTGTCGTCTAGTAATACATCGAAACCCTGAGCCAGCAACTGATGCGCAATCTCCTCAGCAGTTTTCAATAGCTTTTCGTCCGATACGTTCGTCGGAGTCACGACAACCTCAAACGGCGCAATCTGCGGCGGCAGCCAAAAGCCGTTTGCGTCGTTGCTCTGCTCCACCGCGGCCGTGAGAATCCGCTCAATCCCGATGCCGTAACTTCCCATGATCATCGTGACTTCTTTTCCGTTGCGATCGAGCACCCGCGCGCCCATCGACTCCGAATATTTGTATCCCAGCTTGAAAATGTGGCCAATCTCAACCGCCGTGTCGATACGCAGGGCACTGCCGCAGTTCGGACACGCCTCCCCCGCCGTCACGCTGCGCAGATCCGCATAAGCGGTCGCTTCAAAGTTCTCGCCCGGCGTCACATTTTTCAAGTGATAGTCTTCCTGGTTCGCGCCCGAGATTAAATTTCTCCGCCCTTCGAGAGCCTTGTCGACGAGCAGTACCGGGCGATCGGGTTCCTCGAATTTCTTCGCCCATTCAATCCCCACCGGTCCCAAAAAGCCCGCCGGGGAACTGAATAGCTGTCTAATCTCGTCTTCCTGCATCGGCCGGGTTTCTTTTCCGCCGATCGCCGCGCCAAACTTTGCTTCATTCAGTTGATGGTCACCGCGAATCAGCACAACGACGGCACGAGTCTTGGTCTTGCCGCTTTTGGCGTCTTTTTCCTCCGCCACGTACGCCAGCGTTTTGATCTTGTTCTTCGGCGATACACCGAGAAACTTCGCCACATCTTCAATCGTCTTCTGCCCCGGCGTGTGCACGAGCAAAGGCTTTCCATCGCCCTCCGGCGCGAGATCTTTCACCGCTTCCAGTTTGGAGGTTGCTTTTTCAAGATTCGCGGCATACTTGCAACTGTCGCAGCTTACAACCTGGTCCTCGCCTGCGGTTGTGCGCACCGTAAACTCATGTGACTCCGACCCGCCCATCGCCCCGGAGTGCGCTTCGACGACTACATACTTCAGTCCGCAGCGATCAAAAATTCGGCAATAGGCGTCGTAATGTTTCTTGTAAGAAACGTCCAGCCCCGCCGCATCGATGTCGAACGAGTACGAATCCTTCATCATGAACTGACGCACCCGCAGCAATCCGGCTTTTGGCCTCGGCTCGTCCCGGAACTTCGGCGCAATCTGATACCAGATTTGCGGCAACTGCTTATAGCTTCGCAGTTCCTTGCGGGCAATTTCGGTCATCACTTCTTCTTCGGTCATGCCCAGGCACAGATCGGCGCCTTTCCTATCTTTCAGCCGGAAAAGATTGTCGCCCATCACGCCCCAGCGTCCGCTGGCCTCCCAAATCTCCCGCGGATGCAGCGCCGGCAAACAGAATTCCTGCCCGATCTTGTCCATCTCCTCCCGCACGATGGCCATGATCTTGTTGAAAGACCGTTGCCCAAGAAAAAGATAGGAATAAATTCCGGCCGCCAATTGGCGAATGTAGCCCGCCCGCACCAGAAATTTATGGCTGGCGACCTCGGCATCCGCCGGCGCCTCGCGCAGCGTAGGAATGAAAAGTTCTGACCAACGATACATAGTTAGGAGTCCTGAGCAGCAGGGAATTGGTCATTGTAAATGATTACGCGGGACACCTCGGGATCGGCAAGGTCCACGGAGGGATGGACGTACCCGTCCCGTCCCATCGTCCGTGACCCCATTCCCCTCTTTGACTCGCCTTTGCTGCCAAGATAGAATCTGCGTGAGTCCGATGCCGAAAGCCCGTTACCACTACAACATTATGCTCCGGCCCGAACCTGAAGGCGGGTTTACCGCTATCGTGCCGGCGTTGCCCGGATGCGTGACGTACGGACGGACATTGCCAGAAGCGAGAAAGATGGCGAAAGATGCCATCTCTGGGTACATCGCGAGCCTTAAAAAACACAAGGAGCCGATTCCCACTGATGCCGAAACCCTCGTCGCCTCCCTGGATCTAGAGTACTCGCACTGAGAATAGGCCCTCATAATTCCTAGATACTCACCGGCAGGAGAGTTTTATAGAGCATATGGCAAAACTACCCGCCGTCCGTCCGCGAGAAATCATCAGGTTCTTGGAACAAAACGGTTTTGTACTCGATCACGCCTCAGGCAGCCACTACATCTACTATCATCCGATTTCAAAACGTCGTGCAGTTGTTCCTCAGCATAACCGTGATATGCCCAAGGGCACATTGGTGTCATTGTTGCGCGAAGCTGGTTTCATTCGGGAGGATCTGATCGAATTCCTATCTGGGGGATAGGGCAGTCTGCGGAGTCGCCGCGCTTCGCCCGACCGGAGAGTCGAGGACGGTGTTCCCAGTAAACCTACCCTGCCAACTGCTTCAATATCTCTTTCCCTAGCTTCTGCGTCTCGCCGAAAAATTTCTGGTACTCGACGAACAGCCGGTTCAGCTCCAACGATTTATCCGCCGATAAGCGTTTGCGCAGAATCATGTCGCGCACGTGAACCGGGTTCGGCAGCGTTGCATCTTCCGTTAATTCTTCCAGCGCCGTATTGGGATCGTAGTGATACATGGAATCTCCTCGTCGGATGACCGGGTCATCGACTGATTGGATGTGCGGAGCAAATCTTCCGATCTTCGGAAGGCCCACTCATCACATCATCTCTGTGCCCCAGAGATCGTGTAGATGTACCACGCCCTGCAACCGTCCCTCATCGTCCACGACCGCTAACGACGTAATCTTCTTCTCTTCCATCATCGCCAGCGCTGTCGCGGCAAATTCGTGGCCCGAGATTGTCTTCGGATGTTTCGTCATGCACTCGCCCGCCGACAAATCCATCACGTCCTTCCCGCGTTTCTCCAGCAGTCGCCGCAGGTCGCCATCACTGATCACGCCAACCAGCCTGTCGCCTTCGACCACCGTGGTCACTCCCAGCTTCTTGCGCGACATCTCATAAATCACATCCGGCATCTTCGTTTGCGGGCTCACTCGCGGCACCGCGTCTCCGGCGTGCATCAGCGATTCCACTCGCGCCAACCGCTTTCCCAATTTCCCACCCGGATGCAAATTGGCAAAATCTTCTTCTTTGAATCCACGCTTCTCTGCCAGCGCCATCGCTAAGGCATCGCCAAGAGCCAGCATTGTCGTCGTCGAAGCGGTTGGTGCCAATCCTAGAGAGCATGCTTCTTTCGCGACCGAACAATCCAGCGCAACCTCCGCCGCCGCCGCCAGCGTCGACAATTGTGCGGCGCGGCCCTCGACTTCATCGCACGTCATCGCAATCAACGGTACTTGCAATCGCTTCAGCGTCGCCAGCAGCCGCAGAATCTCTTCTGTCTCGCCGCTGGCGGATAACGCCAGCACGATGTCGCCTTTCACCACCATTCCCAGGTCCCCATGCACTGCTTCCACTGGATGCATGAACAGCGCCGGTGTTCCGGTGGAGTTGAGCGTCGCCGCAATCTTGCGAGCGATGATCCCGCTCTTCCCCATCCCCGTCACCACAACTCGTCCCCTGCAGCCAAGAATCAACTCCACGGTTTGATTGAAGGCCGCCGCCATCGGCCCAGCAATACGGTCAGCGAGCGCACGCAGAGCTTCGGCCTCAATGCGCACCACGTTTTCGCCAATATGTTTCATGGAAGCAAGAATCTTAGCAGGTGAGATCACCAGCATGTGCGGGTCGCCCCGACGCCACGCCGGTCAGAAATGATCTTCAAAGTGCTGCGGCGCCGGTTTCGCGCTGGGCGCAGCTAAACTCCTGGCCTGAATTGCCCGGTCCCACGGCCCAGCCTCCCAGTTGTCTCTTCTCTTCTCCGGATGGATCCACGGCGGCAGCGCGATGTACAAGTTGCGCGCCATTGAAAGAGCATACGGCTCATAGAGCGACCGCAGGTGCGCCAGTTTCTCTTCGAACTCCGGCCCTTGTTTCAGTTGCAATCCCTTCTCCGATAAGTATTGCCTTAGCCGCGCCAACTCCGCTGGCGGCAGACGGTCCGGCAGCTCCGGGTCATAAGTGGCTTTTACCACTTGTGCCAGGTCGACCATAGCGTGACGGGCCATGGCGAAAGTAGCCTTTGCCTGCACGCCGCGAGTGCCGTCGAGGCCGGCAATGATGAGCGAAGTGGCATCGAGGATCGCCGTCAATGCGCCCAGCCACGACTGATTGACGTGCTGCGAGCGAAAAAAAGTCAGCGCAGGATACGAAATGTGACTTTCCAACACTTCCCCCGCCCATCGCTCCCACTCCCGCAGAATCTGATCCAGCACGCTCTGTTTCGGTACGCTCCCGAACCTGGCCAGCAGTTCGGACGCGGTGGGCGGCGAACCAGCTCTCGCATCCAGCAACGAGATTCCGACCTCGCGCCGCGAAAACGCGGAATAGATCGTCGGCAGATACCCAATCACCGTGCCAAGAAAACCAAATCCCATTCCCGCCTCAAGCACCGCCAAGAGGCGCGCCATCGGTGATATTGGCACGATGTCACCGTATCCCAACGTGAAAAAAGTTTCGCCACTGTGGTAAAGCAAGCTGCCGTATGTAATCCGCTCGTTGTTTAACTGCACGTGCTCCCCCGCGCCGTATTGCAGAAGGGAAAATCCAAAAATCAACCCGAACGCCCAAAGCGCCAACAGCACAAGCAGGGACAGCGGCCCAAAGTAACCCAGAAAACTCTCCCGTCGCCCGGCTGACTTGATGTGGCTCGTAATCCTTCGCCAGGGCATCCAGGTTCTTCGATAAAACCAGCTTGAAATACGAAAGTTACGTTGTACGCGCCGAGGCAGCACCACCGTCTCAAACGCGTCCAAAAGGACGGCGAGAATCACTACAATGCCGGATATCGAAGCCAGTATGAGCATCTGCTGCGAAAATTCGTTAGATGTGGAGGGATGGTAGCAGATTCACGGCGTCACGTGCGCATCGCTCAATGCCTTCTGCACCGCCAACACTTCTTTCAACACACCTCGCAGGTTGGTCGATACCAAGGCATTCGCGCCATCGGATTTTGCCTCTTTGGGGTTCTCATGCACCTCGAGAAAAATGCCGTCTACTCCTGCTGCCGTCGCCGCCCGTGCCAGCACCGGGATAAACTCCGGCTGCCCGCCGCTCGCCGCGGGAGCGTCCTCATCTCCATGCGACGCCGAAGGCAATTGCACCGAATGGGTCGCGTCGAAAACTACCGGCGCGAACTTCCGCATGATGGCCAAAGACCGCATATCGACCACCAGATTGTTGTAGCCAAAACTCGACCCGCGCTCGGTCAGAAACACGCGATCATTGCCCGCAGTCCGGCACTTCTCTACCGCGTGTTTCATATCCCATGGCGAAACGAATTGGCCCTTCTTGATGTTCACCACCCGCTCGGTCATCGCAGCCGCCACGATTAAATCCGTCTGCCGGCACAGAAACGCAGGAATCTGCAACACATCGGCGACTTCCGCAACCTTGGGCACGTCCGAGGTCTCGTGCACATCCGTCAGCACCGGCACGTGCACTTCGTCTTTTACTTTTTTTAGAATGCGCAGGCCTTCTGCTAGGCCCGGCCCGCGAAAGCTGCGAATCGATGTACGGTTTGCCTTGTCGTACGAAGCCTTAAAAATGAACGGCACATTCAGCGACCGGGTGACACCCTTGATCACCTCGGCCATGAACAAAGCGTGATCTTCGCTTTCAATCACACAAGGCCCGGCGATGAGAAACAAATTGCCCGACCCAATCCGCACGCCTTCGACTTGGAAAGAAATGCTCATGTTCTAACCACAGAGGGCACAGAGATCGCAGAGGCAAGCTCCCCTGTGTTCCTCTGTGCCCTCTGTGTTAAATGATTTTACCTTCGCCCAACTTTTTCCGGCCGATGGAACATCTCAACTTCCTCCGCCGCTTTGTCAGATCGCCGCTTCAATCCATATTCGTAAGAGGCGCCGATGAACGACTTGAACAGAGGATGCGGCTCCAGCGGTTTCGATTTGAATTCCGGATGAAATTGGCATCCGATGAAATGTGGATGATCGGGCAATTCAACCATTTCCACATACGTCCCATCAGGAGTCGATCCAGAGATCCGCAGCCCGCCCGCCGTCAGAGTGCTTTCGTATTCACGATTGAACTCATAGCGGTGCCGGTGACGCTCGCTAATTTCGACCTGCCCGTAAATCCGGTGCGCCAGCGTTCCCGGTTCGATCTTGCAAGTCCAAGCGCCTAGCCGCATCGTTCCGCCTAGCTCTTCCACTCCGCGCAATTCGCGCAATTTGTAGATCACGCGGTGCGGAGTCGCCGGGTCGAATTCGCTGGAATTCGCCTCCGCCAGGCCACACACATTCCGCGCAAACTCGATGCAAGCCGTCTGCATGCCGAGGCAGATCCCAAAGTAGGGAACCTTGTTCTCGCGCGCGTACCGGATCGCATTCAACATTCCCTCGATCCCGCGCTTGCCAAAGCCCCCGGGCACGAGGATGCCGTCGTAGTCTCGCAACTGTTCTTCACACGCACGCTGGCCGGCCTCCAGACCTTCGGCTTCGACCCAGTTCACATCCAACTTCAGGTTGTGCGCCAACGAGCCGTGCACCAATGCTTCTTTGAGGGACTTGTACGAATCCTCATACTCCACGTATTTGCCCACGATGCCGATCGTGACCGTGGCTTTCGGGTTGTAGACCCGCTGAATAATGTCTTCCCATTTGCCGAGATCGCTTGCTTTGGCCTCCAGCCGCAAATATCGCAGCGCCAGCGTGTCCACTCCTTCATGCGAAAACACTAGTGGCACTTCGTAGATGGATGCCACATCCTTTGCCGTGATCACAGCTTCCTCTTCCACGTTGCAGAACAACGCAATTTTCGACTTGATCTCTTTGGATAGAAAACGGTCGGTGCGGCAAAGCAAAATGTCCGGCTGAATTCCAATGCTGAGAAGCTCTTTTACTGAGTGTTGCGTCGGCTTGGTTTTCAGTTCCTGCGCGGCGGCGATGAATGGCACCAGCGTCACGTGTACGAATAGCGTGTGCTCGCGCCCCAACTCCTGGCGCATTTGCCGGATGGCTTCCATAAATGGCAACGATTCGATGTCACCCACCGTCCCGCCAATCTCGACGATCGCCACGTCCACATCCTGCGCGACCTTCTTCATGGCCGCTTTGATCTCGTTGGTGACGTGCGGAATCACCTGCACGGTCTTGCCCAAATAATCCCCGCGCCGCTCTTTCGCGATGATCTGCTCGTAAAGGCGCCCAGTTGTCCAGTTGTTGTCGCGGGAAAGTTTGGCGTGGGTAAACCGCTCATAGTGACCGAGGTCGAGATCGGTTTCCGCGCCATCGTCGGTCACAAAAACCTCGCCGTGCTGAAACGGCGACATCGTCCCCGGGTCGACGTTGAGATACGGGTCGAACTTCATGATGTTGACCTTCAGGCCACGGCTCTCCAGCAGGCAGCCCAGAGAAGCCGCCGCCAGCCCTTTGCCCAGAGAAGACACGACACCGCCTGTCACGAAAATGTACTTCGCCGACATCGCTTCCTCGCTTTAAATTGTTCTTGGAATTTTGTGCAGATGGGGTGCACGACCAATTATGCCAGAAAGGGTTGTGGAAAGAAACCAAGAATTCCGGGACGAGAAGGCCCGCGGCGAGGTTTCTGCCTGTCCATTCTTAGATACTCGAAGCCCGCCACTATTTTGGAACAATTGCCCGGCAAATGTCCCGGGCGGCGGCTGACACGCGAACCGTCTCCCCCGAACCAACCACCTTGCCATCCATCGTGTAGACAATCCAGTCGTTTCGGTTGTCCTTCTCGTTCAGTCCCCAGCTAACGACGAACTCGGCTTTTTCCTGAATCCACGTCACGTCGATGGCTGGGCACTCCTTGACCAAGTTGTAGGCAAACTCCGCCTGGCCAAGGGGAACAAACAGCACCGGCTTTTTCTGCGCGGATGCAATTAGCGGCCAAGTGATCAGCAGCCCTGTTAGAACAATCTTTCCCATTAGCTTCCACTCTTCACGTCAGGCACTGTCGCTAGCGTGACGCACTCAGCCAGAACCTGATCTCGTCCTTTGGTATGCGCGAGAGCTCGTCGTCGGACAAGGAAATGTCGCACGGTTCTATCCACGCCACAGTTTCTGCGTAGAGGGGTTTTGCAACAAAAATCCACCGAGCGTTCGAGCGCCTAGCCCTCGCATACTCGATGTCGTCCCCCACGCAACTGGCGACGAGGACGTAGACCTCCCTACCATCTTCCGGCAATCGCTCGCGGGCATTTACCCAGTGCGGCTCCATTGCTACCGTTCCAGAGGCGTATCGTCGGCCGCTGCGTGCATCTCCTCATCTCCATATCTATCTCGGATGTTATTGATGAGATCACAAATCAAATCTTCGAGATTATCGATGCGTTCATGAGCTTGCTCAAGAGTTCCGTGCTTATCCTTGCGCTGAAAGCAAGCCAGTTCCGCTGTATCCTTCAGGTGTCTGATAAGTGTCACAATCAACCTCGCGCCGTCTAAGTTATCAGCGGAGGGCCCCCCAATATGTGATGACGGTCACGCGAAGCCGTTTTCCACATCTCGCGAAATCTGACAGTTATATATAAAATGTCATTATGCTATAATTATGTCATACGCGAAGGTGGTGACATAGACTGAGAGGCACACATGGCTGAAGAAACCCGAACTCGAATGAACGAGAATGGACGGATCGTGATTCCCGCTTCGTTTCGCAAGGCGTTAGACCTTAATCCAGGAGACGAAGTCGTGCTTCGCATCGAAGACGATGAATTGCGTATCTCGACCATGAAGCAGCGAATCGAACGGGCTCGACGCCTGGTTCGGCGTCATCTGAAGCCGGGAACCTCACTAGTAGATGAGTTAATTTCCGAACGCCGGGAAGCGGCGCGGCGTGAGTAGAATCGTACTCGACGCTTCCGTATTGCTCGCTATACTGGGCGGCGAGCCGGGCTCGGACGCTTTGACGTCACATTTATTGGCTTCCGCCACTAGCAGCACAGTCAATCTTGCCGAGGTCCAAGCCAAGCTCGTCAGCCGGGGATTCGACCCGCAGGACGCCTGGGAGGCAACCATGAGTCCGATTCGCGAAGCTTCGATCTTCACCGTAGAACAGGCAAGAATTGCGGGCGATCTAGTGTTACAAACCAAAGCCTTGGGATTATCTTTGGCTGACCGGTCTTGTTTGGCGCTTGCCATTGCTCTACAAGCGCCTGTCTACACCGCCGATCGAGCCTGGAAGAACCTTAAGTTGGGGATCCGAATTAACGTCGTGCGCTAGTCTCAGTACCATTTCTCAGAAGCGCCCTCAAAGCGCTAGACTGATCCTAGCTCGCATCCAACCAATTGGCCTATGCGTTTCTCGCGTGCATTCGTCGGCTTTGCTCTGTTGTGTCTCCTCGGATTCGCCTTACTGCCCACCCACGCCCAGCAGCTCGCTAAGCGCCTCGTCCTCAAGGACGGCTCCTACCAGCTCGTCTCCCAGTGGGAGGTCCAGGGCGACCGCGTGCGCTACCTCAGTGCCGAGCGCAACGAGTGGGAGGAACTCCCCAACTCCATGGTCGACTGGGATGCCACCGAGAAATTCGAAAAAGACCGGTTATCCGGCAAGCCCGCCCCCGAGGCTGTCGAGGTTGATAAAGAGATGCAAGCTGAGCAGCAGGCCGAGGAGGCCAAAACTCCGCAAGTTGCCCCCGGCCTGCATCTGCCCGAAGAGGGTTCGGTCTTACTGCTTGATACCTTCCAAAGTCAGCCCCAGCTCATCGAACTGCAACAGACCAACGGCGAGATCGATCGCAACCGCAAAGACAATATGCTGCACGCTGTGCTCATTCCGATTCCAATCAGCAGTTCAAAGCAGTACATCGAGCTCGACGGCGCTCACGCCACGCTGCAAGCCCACGCCGCTTTGCCCTCCATCTACGTCAACCTCGTGCCTTCCACCGATTCGGTCGGCCCGGAAAAGCCCGAGCAACCCGAACAGCCGGAGCAGCCTTGGGACCGCTATCACATCGTCCGCGCCCAGATCAGGAAAGACAAGCGCATCGTCGGCGTCATCAAGACCAATCCTCTGGGCAGAAGCAGCCAGCAACAAAATTTGATCCCAACAGACTCCATTCACCTGAAGGGAGATTGGGTCAAAATCACTCCCCTCAGCCCGCTCGAGCCCGGCGAATACGCCGTCGTGGAATTGCTCGGCCGGCAAGGCATGAACACTTTCGTCTGGGATTTCGGCGTCAATCCCTCCGCCCCAGCCAACCCCGGCGCACTAATGCCTGAACCCTCCGCCAAATCCGATCAGCCGAAGTAATCAGCCGACCCTTCCCGCTTCTTCCTGAATCCTCTCCCATGCCTTCTTTACATGTCTTTCCTGCGTGTTCGTCTGCCCCACGCATAAGCGCAGCGTCAGCCGATCGTTCAACCGCGTGTGCGTCAAATACAAATCCCCGCTGCGATTCAAGCGATCCATGATCGTCTGGTTCGCCTCGTCTCCACCTCTGTGCCGGAAGCACACCAAATTGAACGGCACCGGCGCCGCAATCTCGAACCTGTCATCTTTCTTTACCCAACCTGCGAACTCCTGCGCCAGCGCCACATGCTGCCGAACATGATGCTGCAAACCCTCCACCCCATAATGCCGGATCACAAACCACAGCTTCAGCGCGCGAAATCGCCGCCCCAGCGGAATCTGCCAATCGCGGTAATCGAACACCGCCCCCGACTCCGTCGCCTTATTCCGCAGATACTCCGGCAGCACGCTCAGCGTCTGGATCAATCCCTTGCGGTCCGCCACGTAGAAACAATCGCAGTCAAAATTCGTGAACATCCACTTGTGCGGATTGAAGCAATAACTATCCGCCAGCCCCAGCCCATCAAAAAACTGCCGAAACTCCTGACAAAGCCCCGCCGTGCCCGACATCGCCGCATCCACGTGCAGCCAGATTTTGTTCTCGCGGCAAATCCGCCCAATTTCCGGCACCGGATCGATCGCATTCGACGACGTCGTTCCCACCGTCGCGCACACAAAGCACGGCGTCAGCCCAGCGCCGCGATCTTCTGCAATGCGGCGCGCCAGTTCATCCGCTCGCATGGCGAAACTCGGATCGACGGCAATCGTTCGCAGATTCTCGCGTCCCAGCCCGGCGATCAGCGCTCCCTTTTCGATCGACGAATGCGCTTGCGTCGACGTGTACGCCGCAAGCTTGCCATCGCAGCCCCGCCGATTGCTGGCAAAATTCGTCGCCCGCTCCCGCGCCGCGAGCAAGGCGCACAGCGACGAACTCGACGCCGTGTCCTGAATCACT
>DATJOJ010000063.1:0-230573 GCA_035507035.1 Terriglobales bacterium
CAGGATCGCCTCGTCGAGTTGACGATTCATCTCGTAGGTATAGGTGTTGGCCGGGGGATCGAACATTTCAATGACCGCGACGCCGGCATCGGTGCGGTAGTTGATCAAGGTCTTGGTGGTTTCGGCGGCTGCCGGTTGCATCGTGGTTGCCATGGTCAAAAACTCCTTGTTCTAGTCGTTGTAACCTTAGTTTACTGCTTTCCGGATGCGTGGCTTCGGACGCGGGGTCGCGATGCCTCGTAAAAAAATGTTGGCCATCTCTCGGGCGATTTCCTCGGCACCGGCATCGACCCGGGGGCGATACCAGGTATAAATCCAGTTCATCATGCCGAACAGGCTGAGGACGGCCAGGCGGCTGGAAAACTCCAGCTTGTGCTCGCGCCTGAAATTATCCAGCAGGCCGATACAGATCCGATAATATTCGCGCTTGATGGCGGCGACTTCGGCACCGTAGCCGTTCTTAAGAACGTCGTCTTCGTGGGAGAGAACTTTCATGGCTTTGCGATTGGCCAGGAAATATTCGAGGTGATTCAGAATGAAAATGCGAATGCACTGCTCGGGATCGGCGACGGAGTCCAGGCGTTCACGCAGGCGTTCGACGATCGTGCTGAATGTGTGTTTTTGAATCAAGTAGAGCAGCTTCTCTTTGGACTCGAAGTAGTGATAAAGACCGGAGAGCGAGATACCGCTGGCGCGGGAAAGATCGCGCATGGAGGCGCCTTCGTATCCCTTTACATAGAAGACTTCGGTGGCGTGGGCCAGGATCTTCCCTTGGCGGCGGGTAAAACGTTGCTGGGCGCGGGAGGTCTCTACCGGGCGGGCCGGAACCTGGGCAGCAATGGGATAAGAGGCAGCCATGAAAAGTTCGAACGTTCGTTCGATGAATTAATTATAGCAGATGTGAGGTGGATCACAAGGGGCGGTGACGACGAAAATACCGGAGGTCAATTCCGAATTTCCGACAGCAGCCCCTCGATTTCGGCTTTCCCGTCAGACGTGAGCGGAAGCAGCGGCAATCGCACTGGGCCGCCGTAGTATCCATTGAAGTCCATGGCGTATTTCATCCCGGGGATTCCAAGCTCTCCGACGACTCGCTGCGCGGCGGTGGCGATGCGCTCTTGTTTCAGGCGGGCGAGTTCGTTGTCGCCTTCTTTCCAGGCTGCGTAGATCTCATAGCAGGCGGTGGGAGCGCAATCGGCGAAGGCGAGGATCGCACCGACGGCCCCGGCTTGCAGTGAAGGTTCGAGTTTGTGAGCTGCGCCGACGAGAACCTGGAAGCCAACTTCTTTCTGACGAGTTTTCAGCGTTCCCATAATGCTTACGCCAGACGATGACGCTTTGCCGGGCGAGGACGCCCGCCCTCCATCGGCAGCGCCGATCGAAACCAGTTCCCTGCTGCCCTCGGTCGAGGCTTTGATCATGCGGGGAGTAACGGCGTCGAAAGTTTCGGTGACCGTTGCCGTGCGTTTGACGTGGCGCGTGCCGGCGACCATGCGACCAACTTTTTCCACATCGCCGCTGGATTCCTTTATTCCAATGAGATTGGGGTGCTCGGAGAGTTCAATGACGATCTCGGCGGGGATGTCGTAGCCGGTCGCGGGGGGAAAGTTATAAATGATGACAGGCAACGGTGAGCGATCGGCGACGAAGCGGTAAAACGCCAGTATGTTAGCAGGCTGCATCTGCTTTTTGTAGTAGTGCGGCGTGCGAACCATGGCAACGTCGTAGCCGAGCTTGGCGGCGTACTCGGTGAGTTGGAGAGTGCCGTCTGCGGATTCGACGCCCGTGCCGGCGATCAGGACCTTGTTGGGAGCGGCGGCTTCACGGGCGGTTTGCAGAACGTCGCGCTGCTCGAGATCGGAGAGCAGGATGGCTTCGCCGGTTGAGCCGAGCACGACGATTCCCGCGACGGGGGTTTTCGAGTAGTGGTCGACATTGTGCTCAAGCTTGCGATGATAGACGTTGCCTTCGGGATAGAAGGGCGTGGTAAGGGGTGGAAAGATGCCGTGAAGTAGCATAAAAGCAGCTCCTAGCGACTAGCTTCTAGCTTAACAGTTTGGGCGGATAGATGGCCGGAATCGCTTCGCGCTTATTGCGGCGATAGACGCGGAAGTCCTTGTCAACAGTAATGAGCGTGTGGCGGGGATAAAGCTCGCTCATGCGGATGAGGCAGAGATCGGCGAGGTCAGGATGGAGGTCGGCGTAACGAACTGCTAGTTCGAGCAGCTGCTCAAGATGACTTGCGCAGTCGAACGCGACCTGAATAACGTTCTCCTTCAGCATTTCCAACACTGGAGCACTCGAACGCAAGTGGAATGCTGTCTCAGCGAGTACGGGTTCACACGTGAGAGCCGGCCATGTGATTTGTTTTGCAAGTTCCGCTGCCCAGGGGTGGAACTGATCTTTCTGTTGCAGCATGGCCACCAGCATGCCGGTATCGGCGATCGCCTTCATTTTCGAGAAAACCCTTTGCGGGAAGAAAGATCTGATGGGCCGTCCTTGAGGATGCCTACGAATTTCTTCCACGGCTGCTCAACCTCCGGCGCCAGAGTTTTTTCTAGCGACTGGCGGACCACTCGTCCGACGGGGAGGCCTGTGCGCCGAGCAACTTGGCGTAAGCGATCCAACAGCTCATTGGGAAGGCGGATAGTCAGTGTGTTACCCATACGGCATTATTGTAACACAGCTGGCAAGGCTGAGACGGTGCAGGGGTCCTTGGACTACGCATGGGGTTCGCATCTGCGAACATCATGTTTCGCTCAGGATGACAAATCTTATACTGTGCGGGTAGTTCGTTCGGCGTGGAGTTTCTGCAACGCCCGAACTTTTAACTCTCCGCGTTGCAGGGCGGCAATGCCTTCGGCGGCGGCGCGAGCGGCAGCAAGGGTGGTGATGGTTGGGATGCGGGCGTTGACGGCGGCACGGCGGATGGCTTGCTCGTCGAACCAGGGCTCGAGTCCGTGGGGAGTGTTGATGATCAGATGCACACGCTCGCCCTTGATCAGATCAACCACATTAGGACGACCTTCTTTAACTTTGTAAACGCGCTCGACGACCAGTTTTTCGCGTTCGATCACATCGGCGGTGCCAGCGGTCGCAACCAAGTGAAACCCGAGATCGGCGAATTTGCGGGCGACTTCGGCGACGTGCGGCTTGTCATGATCGGTGACACTGATGAAAACGGTGCCTTTTGTCGGCAGCTTCTGGCCGGCGGCGATCTGGGCCTTGGCGAAAGCCTGACCGAAGTTGTCGGCGACACCCATGACTTCACCGGTGGATTTCATTTCCGGGCCGAGGACGGTGTCGACGCCGGGAAATTTGTTCCACGGGAAAACCGGAGATTTGACGTAGTAGCAGTGACCGGTGTCGAGGTCGGCGCGACGCTCGATGAACTCCGGCAAGAATTCTCGCAGTTTGCGGCCAGTCATAAGCCGCGCGGCGATTTTCGCCATGGGGACGCCGGTGGCTTTCGAGACATAGGGGACAGTGCGCGAAGCGCGAGGATTGACTTCGAGAACGTAGACCTTGTCGCCGTTGCCATTACCGTTGGTGCGCGGGATGGCGAACTGAATATTCATCAAACCGATGACTTTGAGGGCGCGAGCGAGTTTGAAAGTGTATTCGCGCATTTTGTCCAGAAGTTTGGCGGGAATGTCGACGGCGGGGAGAACGCAGGAAGAATCGCCGGAGTGGATGCCGGCTTCTTCGATGTGCTGCATAATTCCGCCGATGACCACGTCTTCGCCGTCGGAGAGCGCGTCAACATCGACTTCGATGGCGTCTTCGAGGAAGTGATCGATCAGGATGGGGCGATCGTGAGAATATTCGACGGCTTCTTTCATGTAGCGAACGACGCTCTCTTCGTCGTAGGCGATGACCATAGCGCGTCCGCCGAGAACGTAGGAGGGGCGGACGAGAACAGGATATCCGACACGCGATGCACCTGCGATGGCTTCATCGACCGACGCGACCATCGCTCCAGGAGCCTGGGGGATTTGCAATTCTTCGAGGAGGCGATTGAAGCGTTTGCGATCTTCGGCGAGGTCAATGGATTCGGGAGAAGTGCCGATGATGTTTACGCCTGCGGCTTTGAGCGGGAGCGAAAGATTGAGCGGGGTCTGGCCGCCGAACTGGACGATCACGCCAACGGGGGCGCCCGATGAAGATTCGTGTTCGCAGACGGCGAGAACATCTTCGAGGGTGAGCGGCTCGAAGTAAAGACGGTCGCTCGTGTCGTAGTCGGTCGAGACGGTCTCGGGATTGCAGTTGATCATGATGGTTTCGTAACCATCGTCGCGCAAGGCGAAAGAAGCGTGGCAGCAGCAGTAATCGAACTCAATTCCCTGCCCGATGCGGTTCGGCCCGCTTCCCAGAATGATGACTTTCTTTTTCGGCGTGGGCGCGGCTTCGTCTTCGTCCTCGTAGGTGGAATAAAGGTACGGAGTGAAGCTTTCAAATTCGGCGGCGCAAGTGTCGACGCGCTTGTAAACAGGCTTTACACCCAATTTCTTGCGGAGATGGCGGACCTTCTCCTGGCCTTGTAAGCGCCAGGCGCCGGCGAGACGGCCGTCAGAGAAGCCGTGACGTTTGACTTCGCGCACGATTTCAGCTGGGACGGATTCCATCGGGTGCTTTTCCAGCTCGAGTTGCATGTCGTTAATTTCTTTGAGCTGGTAGAGGAACCAGGGGTCGATGGAAGTCATCTTGTAAAGTTGCTTGACAGTGTGCCCCTGGCGGAGAGCGTACTGAATGTAAGCAAGGCGCTCGGGATGCGGCGTGACCAGACGCTGGGTGAGAATCTTCGGTTCGATTTTAGAGCCGCCGACGCGCTTGCCGGTGTCGAGCGCACGAATGCCCTTCATCATGGCTTCTTTGAAGGTACGGCCGATGGCCATGACTTCGCCGACGGACTTCATTTGCGGGCCAAGGTTTTCGTCGGCACCAGGGAATTTTTCGAACTGCCATTTGGGAATTTTGACGACGACGTAGTCGAGCGTCGGCTCAAAGCACGCTGGTGTTTTGCGCGTGATGTCGTTGCGGATTTCGTCGAGGGTGTAGCCGACGGCGAGTTTGGCGGCAATTTTGGCGATCGGGAAACCGGTAGCTTTGGAAGCGAGGGCGGAAGAGCGCGAGACGCGCGGGTTCATTTCGATGACAACCATGCGTCCAGTTTGGGGATGGATGCCGAATTGAATGTTCGATCCACCGGTCTCGACGCCGATCTCGCGAATGACCTGAATGGCGGCGTCGCGCATGGCCTGATATTCACGATCGCTGAGAGTTTGTGATGGAGCGACAGTGATGGAGTCGCCGGTGTGCACGCCCATCGGGTCGAAATTTTCGATCGAACAAATGATGATGACGTTGTCGGCGAGGTCGCGCATGACCTCGAGCTCGAATTCTTTCCAGCCGAGAACGGATTCTTCGATGAGTGCTTCGTGGACAGGAGAGAAATCGAGGCCGCGCGCGAGAACTTCCATCAGCTCTTCACGGTTGTAGGCGATGCCGCCGCCGGAACCACCGAGCGTGAATGAGGGACGGATGATGACAGGAAAACCGATTTTGCCGGCAAATTCGAGGCCGTCTTTGAGATTGTTGACCAGCGCAGATTTGGGAACGTCGAGGCCGATGCGCTGCATGGCGTCTTTGAAAACGAGGCGGTCCTCGGCCTTCTTGATGGCGGTGACGTTGGCGCCGATAAGATGAACGTCGTATTTTTCGAGTACGCCGCCGTCGGCGAGTTCGATGGCAAGGTTCAGCGCGGTCTGACCACCGACGGTCGGAAGAACGGCGAAGCCGGCGCTGGGCGAGAGCTGACGCTCGATGCGGATGATTTCTTCGAGGTACTCGCGGGTGAGCGGCTCGATGTAAGTGCGATCGGCCAGCTCCGGGTCGGTCATGATGGTGGCGGGATTGGAGTTGGCGAGGACGACTTCGAAGCCCTCAGACTTGAGGGCCTTGCAGGCCTGGGTGCCGGAGTAATCGAACTCGGCCGACTGTCCGATGATGATGGGGCCGGAGCCGATGATCAGGATTTTCGAGATGTCAGTGCGTTTGGGCATGGAAATTCGTCGTTGGTCCTACGTCCCACGTCGTTGGTCCTACGTCCCACGTCGTTGGTCGTTCGTCCTTGGTCGTTGGCATCTAAGTCCGATTTGGTGGCGCCTCATCGGCGCGGGTGTCGAATTCGCGTTATGCGGCGCGGCTAAAGCCGCGCCCTGTCAAAGCTCGCGTTGGTACTCACCCTTTCCACTCCTCCATCATCTTGGTGAATTCTTTGAACAGGTAATGCGAGTCGTGGGGGCCGGGAGAGGCTTCGGGGTGATACTGCACGCTGAAGAGCGGCAGATTGCGGTGCCGCATGCCTTCGAGCGTGTTGTCGTTCAGATCCATGTGCGTGAGTTCGACTTCGCTTTGCGGCAAAGAATCGGGATCGACAGCGAAATTATGGTTGTGCGCGGTGATCTCGATCTTGCCGTTGCCTAACTGCTTCACCGGATGATTGCCGCCGTGGTGGCCGAATTTGAGCTTGTAAGTTTTGCCGCCGAGAGCGATGCCGGTGAGCTGGTGGCCGAGGCAAATTCCGAAAATTGGCTGGCGCCCCATGAGGCGGCGAATGTTGTCGACCGCATACTGGCAAGGTTCGGGATCGCCCGGGCCGTTCGAAAGAAATACACCGTCAGGCTTGAGCGCGAGCACGTCTTCGGCGGGAGTTTGCGCGGGGACGACGGTGACTTTACAGCCTTCGCCGCGAAGTTTGCGCAAAATGTTTTGCTTGATTCCGTAGTCGTAGGCGACAACGTGGAAACGCGGCGGTTCGTCTTTAACGCCGACGACGGCGATTGGTTCGTGCGAGCGCTCGCCGACTTCCCAGACGTAAGGGTGTTTCGTAGTGACGACCTTGGCGAGATCGGTGCCGTCCATCTTGGGGATGGAGCGGGCTTTGGCGATGAGTTTGTCGGGATCGAAGTCGATGGTTGAGATCACGCCGCGCATGACGCCGTTATCGCGCAAATGGCGGACTAGAGAACGGGTGTCGATATCGGCGAGAACGGGGATTTTGAATTGTTCGAGATACTCTTCTGCAACCTGCTGGGAGCGCCAATTGGAGCTGACGCGCGAAAATTCGCGAACGATCAGGCCCTCGATATAGGGACGCGTGGCTTCGTTGTCCTCAGCGTTGGTGCCGTAGTTGCCAATTTCGGGGTTGGTGAGAACAACAATCTGGCCAGCGTAGGAAGGATCGGTGAAAATTTCCTGATAGCCGGTGATGGAAGTATTAAAAACTACTTCGCCGTAACATTCGCCCTTGGCACCGTAGCCTTTGCCGCGGAAGATTTTGCCGTCTTCCAGCGCAAGCATTGCCTGCATCTAGTCTCCGGGGGAGTGGATTTTATAGATTTTATCAGGCTAAGCGCGAGGGTGGAAGAGGAGAAACGGTGGAAAAGAGGGGAGTTTTCTTAAAAAGCTGAATCGCAGAGAGCGCGGAGAACTGCCGCGGAGTTAGAAATCTTAAACCGCAAAGGACGCAAAGAGCTGCCGCAAAGGACGCAAAGAACTGCCGTAAAGGGCGCGAAGAACTACACTCTCGGTCAAAACCCTAAACCGCAAGGAGCGCTGAGAAAAGCAGGTTTCAGTAATCGACTCCTTTCCAGAAGTTGGGCGTGTCGACGTATTGGTAGCGCTGAGGATCGCTCTTCACGAGGGCGTCGGCGGTCTGGTTCCACTCGGTGCTATGGGTGCCCTTGACGTTGTCCTGAATGACGGTTTGGTCGAGCAAGTAATTGCTGAAGGCTTGATTGCTCTTGTCCTGCGCATCCCAACGGGCCTCGACGCTGCGGTTGTGCGCGTCTTCGGCGGCGTGTGCGGCGGCGGCTTGCTGCGCGGCTTGACGTCCGATTTCGTGAATGCGCGCGATTTCTGGCGCGGCAATGGCGTTGGCCTGGCTTTGAATGACCGCCTGGTTCGGAGCAAAACTGGCGAGGATCGCACCCATGGTGGGGCGTTCCTTGTCGGCAAGCGCCACCGGAACGGCTGTGTGATAGGCGATGTTCATGAAGCTGCCAAAGCGCGCGGGCGGTGCGGAACAGAAAACAGTGTTCATCTCGCGTGGACCCTTGCCGTCATTGGGATCGATTTTGCCGACGAGGTGAGCGCAGCGCCAGGGCGCAGGAAACTGGGCGGGAGTTTCGCTGGAAATTTGAATGGATGCCGGGCCTTGGCCACCGAGCCTACGTTCCATGTTTACAAGATCAGAGAACGTTTTACCCAAGTCGCCGCCGTAAGGGTAATAAAGAGCACGGGCGTATGCGGTGTTTTGCAGGCCTCCTCGTTGCAGGGTCGCCATAGTTTGGCGGACGGACGGGTTGTTGGTGTCGCTGGCGAGGAGCGGAAAGCCAAGCGCTACGCCTTCCCCGTTGGGGCCCTCGGCAAAAATGGTCCCACCGCCGCTATTAGGTTTGACGTTCCAGCCGTCGGGCAGAGAGACGGAGGCAGAGCGATCAGGAAGCGTGTAGGGGTGAAGAGCAGCGGAAGCCGCGCTGGATGACGCGGGTGCGGCGGATGGATTCGCGCCGGGATGCCAGACATTAAAGAGCGAGGTCAGCATCGGATTGATGGTGGAAGCAAAGCGCTGAGCGTCGTCGGTGAGGAGAGCGGCTTCAACGTGGTTCGAAGCGGGGCTGGCGATGATCATGCCGGCGACTTTCTGATTTCCCTGATTGCGCTTGGTCAAAGTGAAGAAGGCGGCGACGGAGTTGGTACCGCGGACTTGAAAGACTTTACCGACCTGAGGCTTGTCGCCGTATTGCTGATGGAGTGAGCGCAAGATTGCGCCCATGGCGCCGGCTTCGGTGGATTGGCCGTCGACCGGGCCGTAGACAATTCGTCCGCCGTTGGGATTTTCGATGGTTTTGAGAGCGGTTTGGGCGGAAGCCAGAGTGGCAAACAGGAGAACGCAGCTAAGAAAAAGAGAGGCGCGCACGGATGTCCTTTCCTCGAGTCTGGTTTATCGAAGCGAGTCGCCGGGGGAAAGCGACATCCGCGGCATAGCATAGACGATGAGGGGGGATTTGCCAAACGACGGTGCGCGGTCGACGCCGTCTGGAACAGCAGATTCCTCGGCACGCCCTCGCCCTTGGCTGCGGGCGGCTCGGAATGACAAGGTTCGGGTGTGGGATGTCGTGGGCAGGAAGGCCCGCGCTGCACGAACTAACGGACTCTCCCCATCTTGTCCATGGGCCAGTAACCGAAGACGGCTTTGCCGTAGATGTAATGCTGAGGGACGGGCCCGAAATCGCGGCTGTCGTTGGAAAGGCTGCGGTGATCGCCCAGGACGAAATAGGAATCCGGCGGGACGACGATTTGCGGATAAGAGCGCTCGTCCTCGTAATTGGCGGGCACGTAGTCCTCGTCGAGCAGCTTTTCGTTGACGTAGACTTGCCCGGCTTCGATGCGAATGTGATCGCCGGCTAATCCGATGACGCGCTTGATGAAACTCTTCGAGGGATCGCGAGGATAGCGAAAAACGACGATGTCGCCGCGCTGAATGGGCTCAAGACGGTAGACGAACTTGTTGACAAAAATGCGTTCCTGATCCTCAAGCGACGGCATCATGCTGGTGCCTTCGACTTTCACGGGCTGATATAGAAAGATGATGATGAAGCAGGAAATGGCGAGGGAGATGACCAGATCGCGAAGCCAGGCGGAAAATAGCATGCCGCGACCCGCATGAGACTTGGCGGGGCTTGGCGGCGCGGCGCTGATTGGTTGGGGCTCGACCGGCGCGGACATGCTGACCTAATTATACGGATGTGAGCGAGAGCACGAGGGTTGTTTTTTGTAACGAGGGCTGACAGGGCGACTAAAAGCGGAATCGGTTACAATACGCTGTCGAGGTAAATATGTGTAAGCGTGCTTTAGTTTTGGCTGGCTTGTTCGTGCTGGTGATGGGCATTTCGGCGCCCTGGGCGACGTCGCAGGAGGGCCAGGTTCCAGCATACAATGCGGGGCCCCCGCCGAAAGGCACGAAGCTGCCGGCGATTCTATCGAGAGATCAGTTGTGGGGAGATGACGCGCGATCTCCTTTCCAGACGCATGCTTACGATTTGGCGGCGAAAATTCCGGTCGTGCTCCACCAGGAACCTTGCTATTGCTACTGCGATCGCATGGGGCATAATAGCCTGCACAGCTGCTTCGAGAGTACGCATGGAGCCAAGTGCGATATCTGCCTGAAAGAGCTTTACTATACTTACGAACAGCATAAAAAAGGCAAGACCGCCAAGCAGATCCGGCAAGGAATTATCGCGGGAGATTGGCGGCAGGTGAATTTGGAGCAAGCGGCCGCGGTGGATTAGAAGCTTGCATAGTTGACGCAGAGTTGTGGGCTCGTTATTAGGCTGGGCCGCAGAACGAATGGATTTCCACAGGGGTATTTTGAGGGTCACATAAGAGGATTGTTGCTGCTGCCTGACCGAGGGACATAAAATTTCCACAGCAAGAAGAACCAACTGCAGTCAAATATAACATTCAATTGACACTTACAAAGCAAACAGGACGCGTCTACACGATGGCACAGAAGCCCACGGCAAAGAAGTCCCTAGCGGACGACCCTCGTTTTGCACAAGCTGTGCAAAACTACGAGGCCGGTCTGCGAGCCTTACAGGAACATAAATTCGACAAGGCGAAAGCCAGTTTTCAGAAAGTGATTGGCGGTCCCAGCAAAGAACTCGCAGACCGCGCCAACGTGCACCTGAATACGTGCAATCAGCAGATGGAGCGCACGCCAGTCCAGTTTAAAACCGCTGAGGAGCACTACGATTACGCAGTTTCGCTGATGAATGTGGGCGATTATGTAACCGCACGTGAGCACCTGGACAAGCTATCAAAGCAAAGCCCGAAGGCAGACTACGTGGTTTATGGCTTGGCGGCGTTGAATTGTCTTACCGGACACGTGGAGGATTCGCTGCGTCATCTGGACGAGGCGATCCGGATGAATCCCGGGCTGCGCTTTCAGGCGCGCAACGATTCGGATTTTCAGAATCTGGCGGAAGACCCGCGCTTCACGGAGTTGTTGTATCCGGACCCGGGAGCGGAGCCGTCTGAGGCTGAGTTTAACGAGGAAAGCTAGATAGGGCGGGCATGGCTCCCTCGTCGCAACGCATGCAGCTTTCTCCCAATGAAAAACGCGCGCTTCGCGTGGTAGCCATTGGTGGGGGCACGGGGCTCTCCACGCTGCTGGCGGGATTGAAGAAATATGCGGTAGCCCCCGGGCAGATCCCTGCCAAGTCGATTGAGCCTGTCATTTCCCGACTTTGTGCAGTCGTGACCGTCACGGACGATGGTGGATCGAGTGGACGGCTGCGCAAAGAACTCCACATGTTGCCGCCGGGCGACATTCGCAACTGCATCGTCGCGTTGTCGGAAGACGAGGCGTTGCTGTCGAAACTCTTTCGGCATCGGTTTAACAAAGGGTCAGGGCTGGAGGGACACAGCTTCGGCAATCTTTTTCTCGCGGCGTTAACTTCCATTACAAACGACTTCAGCGAGGCGGTGCGGATGTCGTCGGAGATTTTGGCGACGCGCGGGCATATTTATCCGGCAACGTCGGCCAACGTGGAGCTTGAGGCGTTGATGGAAGATGGGACGCGGGTGCGAGGCGAGACCAAAATTACCGCGAGCAAGGGACGGATTAAAGAATTATTTCTGGTGCCGCCGGACGCGGAGCCGCTGCCGCAGACGCTGGAAGCGATCGCGCAGGCGGATTTGATCACGATGGGGCCGGGGTCACTCTTTACGAGCTTGACGCCTAATTTGCTGGTGCGCGGAATTCCGGCGGCGATTGAGGCTTCTCCGGCGGTGAAGGTTTATATTTGCAATTTGATGACACAGGCGAATGAGAGTTTGGGGCGAACAGCGGCGGACCACATTCGAGCGCTGTATGCGCATGCGGGAAAGAAAGTTTTCGACTATGCGTTAATCAATGCGACGCCGGTCAGCGCGGAGATGAAGGCGAAGTATGCGCTGGAGGGAGCGGCCCAGGTGGTGCCGGATTGCGACGCGATTGAAAAGCTGGGTGTAAAGCCGGTGCTGGGAGATTATCTGGGAAAAGGCGAGGTCGCGCGGCACGCGACGGAGCGGATCGCGAAGGATCTGCTGGAGCTGGCGCGGCAAGGCTGCCTACAAACTTCGACACATTAGCCTGAAACTGAATTCTAGCAATCGAATGGCCGTCCCTTCTTTGTAACCTCCATCGACTCAGCGTGGGCAGTTCATTCGCGGTATAGTGGCAGCGATGCCAAAATCTGCGAAGTCGGACACCGGTACTGCGGGAAAGACCGCCATCGCCATCATGGCCGCGGGCAAAGGGACGCGGCTGAAATCGAAACATCCGAAAGTGCTGCATGAAGTGGGCGGAAAGCCGCTGCTGGCACACGTGATCGCCGCCGCCACTGACGTGGTACCGGCGAAGGATGTGTACGCGATCATCGGGCACGAGGCAGAGCGGGTGCGGGAGGCGGTTGCTCAGAGCGGTGTGAACTTTATCGTGCAGGAACCACAGCGAGGGACGGGACACGCGTTGATGGTGGCGCGAGATGCGTTGAAAGGATATGAGCAGGTCATGGTGTTGTCGGGGGATGCGCCGCTGATCAAGGCGGAGACGATAGCCAAGCTGCGCGATTTTCATGCGGCACGAAAAGCGGCAATGACGCTGCTGGCGGCGAAACTGGAGAAGCCGACCGGCTATGGGCGGGTGATTCGCAAAAGCGCGAAGAGCGATGAAGTGAAGGGGATTGTGGAGGAGAAGTCGGCGACGGCGGCGCAGAGGAAGATCAAGGAAATCAACTCCGGAATTTATGCGTTCGCGGTCGAGACACTGTATCGCTACATTGACCGACTCAAGACGGATAATGCGCATGCTGAGTTTTATCTCACGGACATGGCGGCGGTGCTGGGAAAGGCGAAACAGCGCGTGGTCGTGACCTGTGCCGGGGACCCCAGCGAGGTGTTGGGGGGTAATACGCGGGCGGACTTGGTGGATATCGACCAGCGACTGCGGATGGCGAAATGCCTGGGGCTGATGGCGGAGGGTGTCACGATTCTTTACCCGCAGAGCTGCGTGATCGACAGCGACGTGGCAATTGGCGCGGATACGGTAATTGAGCCGTTTGTACAGCTGCTGGGGAATACGAAGGTCGGGCAGGATTGCCGGATTCGATCGTACTGCGTGATTCGCAACACGACGATCGGCAATGGCGTGGTGGTTCTGCCAGGGTGCGTGATGGATGATTCGGAAGTGAAGACGGGCGCGACGCTTGGGCCGTACTCGAGGCTGCGGCCGGGAAGCGAGATCGAGGAAGGCGCGCACGTAGGAAATTTTGTGGAGCTGAAGAAGACGCGGCTGGGCAAGGGTTCGAAGGCCAATCACCTGAGCTATCTGGGAGATTCGGAAATTGGAGAAAAGGTGAATGTGGGAGCGGGGACGATCACCTGTAATTACGATGGCGCGCGCAAACATAAAACCGTCATTGAGGACGGCGTGTTTGTTGGGAGCGATTCGACGCTGGTTGCGCCGCTACGGATTGGGAAAGACGCCTATATTGGGGCAGCGTCGTGCATCACGGATGACGTTCCGGCGGATGCACTGGCCTTAGGGAGGACGCGCCAGACCGTGAAAGAAAATTGGGCGAAGGAAAGACGAGCAGCACAGGCAAGAGCGAAATCGAGTTAGGCTTCGGCGGCGCCACCAAAGGCGGAAACCGCCTCTTCGATCGTTGAAAAGATCAAGAACTCATTTTCCAGCTTGGTAATCTGCAGCAGTTTGAAGACGCGGTCATTGACTCCCGTGAGCGCCACGCGACGACCGGACTTCTTGCGGGTGAAGTAAGCGTTGACCAATGAACCGAGGCCGGAAGAATCCATGTAAGGGACCTCAGTGAAGTCGAGGATCATGGTTTCTTCGGCGTCCTCGCGGCGGACGGCGTTGGTAAAGGAATTGATGTTTTCTTTGACGAGCGGCCCGCGCAGACACAGCACCCCCGGAATGTGTCCTCCACCCAAGTGTTCGACGCTCAGGGAATCGGTGTCCATCGGGCAGATTTTAGGCTACGGCGAAAGGGAGATCAAGTGGGCGTTTATGGAATTCGCCGGTGTACGCCTGCTTGGACTGTACCGTTTGGGTGACAATTACCATTATGACTATAATGACTATAATGACCTTTCAGGAGGTGTGATGGCGACGCAGGACTGGACTGTAGCTGAGGCAAAGGCAAAATTCAGCGAGGTAATCGAACGGGCGCTCTCGGACGGACCGCAAACCATTACCCGGAACGGACGCAAGACCGCCGTGATTGTGGGCGCAGAGGAGTGGGAGCGAAAGGCGCACAGGGTGGGAAATCTAGCAGAGTTTTTCGCCAACTCGCCCCTCCGAGGGTCGGGGCTGAAAATTCGCAGGTCGAAAGAACGTCCGCGGAAAATAAACTTATGAGTTTTCTACTGGACACGAACGCAATTTCCGAGTGGGTGAAGCCGCGCCCCGATCCCGGCCTGGTGCAGTGGATGGAAGAAGTCGACGAGGATCGAATTTTCCTGAGCGTAATCTCGCTCGCCGAATTGCGCTATGGGATAGAGCGTATGGCTGCGGGTAAACGGCGGACACGGCTGGAGGAGTGGCTGACGCAAGAATTACCACTGCGTTTTGAAGGCAGGATTCTTCCGGTAGAAGAGGCGATCGCCGACTTATGGGGAAAAATCGTTGGTCGAAACGAAGCGGTCGGCCGGCCCATGGGGGCGATGGACGGTTTCTTGGCTGCCAGTGCGGAGGTTCACCGATTAACGCTGGTAACTCGCAATGTCTCTCACTTCCCTTTGATGAAGCAAGTCATAAATCCATGGAGTGCATAACTTGCCTGTCCGCCATCCTACACGGGCTCGAGGGCGCACTTCCCCGCCCTCACGTCGCAAAAAGCGTGCCGTTAGAACGGGGCATCCGCACGCGGACAGGAATGTCCGCGCTACACAAAACTACTGCAATGCAGTGTAGGCCGCACAGGTTGCGGCGGTGGTTGTTGGTGCGCCGCTGAGCGCGGGTGTGAAGCGAATCACCGCGTCTTCATTTGAGCAGAACCCACGCACGCCGGTCTGGTTGAAGCCCGCGGGAGCGCCGCCGATGGTGTAGCCAAGATTCGTTCCGTTGGAAGTGACGACTCCCATATTGAAATAATAGCCGGACTTGGCGGTCCCGGGCGTGGTGGCCTGCGCGACAATCCAATCGATAAGGCAAGAATTGGTCGAGTTCGGGGTGGTGCAGCCGGTCGAAGCCGCGGGACCTAAAGCTGGCATGGCGGCGGCGTATCCGACGGTGGGAAACGTGGATTGATAGGTGATCTGCGCAGTATTCACGGTGCGGATGGTGCTGACCGCCGATGATTCGTTGGCCGAAATTCTAGCCCGCAAAAGATTGGGAATAGCGATGGCAGCGATGATCAAAATGATGGCCACCACGATCAGCAATTCAATCAGCGAGAACCCACGATTGTCTTTACGCATTCCAGTTTCCTCTAAAGTCACTTTATCAGATAGCAGCAAGTGTTAACTGCGCTGCTCTTCCTGTTGGAAGAACGCCTACCATGGTTTAACTTGCTTGGAACTTATGCACAATGGGCCGATTGGCCACTTCACCTTTTTCTCTGGCGGATGCGGAACTCGAAGCTGACCACGCCGTTATAGTCGCGGATGCCGACAATCATAAGATCGCGGGTCAGGTTGTATTCCCCTTGAATGATCTGCTGGGAGGTTTGAGAGACGTTCGTGGTGTAGGTAAGGGTAATGTTATCTTTCACTTGCTGCTCGATCGTGACGGCGGGAATGGGCGTGGGCTGAACCGGCGTGGTTTCGGCATTGAGTCCCTGGGGATCAACTTTGATGTGGCTGATGCCGAACAGGCGCTGGGAACGGTTGCTAAGGGCGTTATTGATGGCTTCGGCCAAAACCGCGCTGGAAGCCTGATTCACGAAGGGCGAGGCGCCGGCCTGGGGACTTTGCGAGTATTGCTCCTGGGTCTGGCCGACGGCCAGCAGGCTCACTATATCGGCCTGGGACAAAGGGGGCTCGGAGCGGTAGTTCAGCTTCATCTTGTCGATCGATCCGTTGAGCGTGAGGGTGATGTCGTAGTCGCGAACGCGAGTAGAGGCCTGAAGATCCAAGAATGGCGTGGTGGTAACGGGGTTGGTGAACGTGATATCCCCGCGCTCGAGGCGGTACTTCGCCCCGTTGAAGTAGATCTGGCCTTCGATGATGTCGGCGCGGCCGAGCAGAACCGGTTTGGCCGCACTGCCGCGAAGGCGAAGATCGGCGTTGCCGGATAGACGAAGAGCTGCGGTCTGCATTTGCAGTTCGGGCGTGGTCACGATGTGAACGTCGAGTCCGATGCGGCTTAGCAAGGGATTGGTTTGCGGCAAGGCGATGGTTTGCGCGCTGCTGGCAAGATAAGATCCGAAGTCAAAACCGGGAGTGACGGCTAGCTTGGTAACGGTTGCATCGCCGGAGATGATGGAAGAGGCCGAGGTTCCCGACCAGCGCAACTGCGCATCGGTCATGGAGCTTACGCCCTGGGGATAGCGCAAACGCACGTCGTGGCCGTTCAGGGTGAGATCAAAATTCAGCTGACGGCGATAAGCCGTAGCATAGCCGCCGAAAGTAACTGTCCCGCCGCCGACTCGTGCTTTCAGAGTTTCGATCTGCAGACGATCCTGATTAAAGACAAGTTTTCCGTTGATGTCGCTTAAGGCGCTGGGCAGATCACTGTATTGAATCGAGCCACTGGCGACCTGCAGATCGCCCTCCCAAACTGGGCGAGAAATTGTTCCTGCCAAACCGAGGTTTACTGAGACCGCACCAGAGGAGGTGAAATCGGGGTCGAAGCTGTGCAGCAGAGCAAGGTCGGCGTGACCGATCGCGTGCAGAGCCAGATCCTGATCGCCGGCAAGATTGGCGGTGCCAACGACCGAGAGATCGGTGCCTTGTCCGATTAGGCGGAGCTCCTGGACGGTGATGGTCTGATTGGCCAGTTGGATGTGGATAGAGCCATTGTTGCGGATTTGTACGTGCTCGAGGTCAGCGAAAAGATCGGTAATGCTGCCGGTGACTTGCAGTTGGCGAGGGTTGAGTAACGGCCCGTGCAGGTGTATGTCGCCCGCCGCGTCCGAGCCGCCGGTGACGTGTTGGCCGAGATAAATGCGGAGCAACGGACTCACACTGAGGTGATTAAAATGCAGGCTCAAATCGGCTGGCCATTGTTCACGCATGCGAACGTTGCCATCGATGTTGAGCTCGGCCTCTTTAAATTGCGAGCGTCCGTGAAGCTGTAGATCCGCGCCCTGGGTGGTGGCGTTGAAGACATAGTCACCGATGTGCTGATGGCCGAGGAAGAGTTCGCGCAGGTGCACGGTAGCGTCGACGTTGGGAGCTTCGGGCGTGCCGGAAGTTTGAGCGTCAAAGTCCATGCGGCCTTCGAGCGGCAATGGACCGGACTGCAAAGCTGGGATGGAAGCCAGATCGAAATTGTTGCCCTTGAGGTCGAGGCGAAAGGCACGGGTAAACAGATCGTAAGTGCCGGAGCCGGAAACCTGGGCGTCGCGGTAGAGGACGTGGATGTCTTCGAGCGAGAGCTGAGAGCCGAACAGGGCAAAGTTGGACGCGAGTTCCTTTACGGCTTTTCCTTCGATGGTGGCGTCGGCGAGATGCACCGAACCTTGGCCGTGGGGGTCAGCGCGCGTGCCCTCGGCGTCGAGGGATAGATTCAATTTTCCCGTGACTGGATATTGCAAACCGGCGACGTGGAGAGCGTCGACAACGTCCGCATTCTGAGTGCTGATGTGCGCAGAAAATACGCTTTCGCTAGCGAATTGCCAATCTTCCAGACCTGCGTTCGCATGAAAATTCAAGACGCTGCCGCCGCTGTGCCATCGACCATGATGAAGTGCGAGGTTGTGGGGGGAGAGTTGAAGGTCAGCAGTGAGAGAATCGGCGGCGATTTGGCGCGAAGGTGCGCGGGGAGACGTATGGAGCAAGAGTTTAAAATTCTCCGCCTGAAGTTTGCCGGCCAAACTCATATCAGAAAGCTGGCCGGTTGCGGTGCCAGCGAACGACGCAGCACCGTGGACGGAAAGATTTGCCCCGGAAGACTCCAGTGTCGCGACAACCCGGTCCCATTCGGCGAGGTTTTCGGTGTTGATCTGGATTTTGAGAGAGGCGCGGCGGGACAAGGTTCCGGAAGCGCGGAATTGGGTGGCATGAGTCTCGGCGTCGAACTGGGAGACTTCGAGCTCGCCGCTCGCTTGACGATAGATGGCACGAGCATGGGCGTTCAATGCCAGTTGTCCGGAGAGAGCCTGGGTGGGAGGGACGACATCCACCGCGATTTGAGATTCGGAAAATAGCGGCGAACCTTTCCAGCGGGAATCGACAGTGCCAGAGGCGAAGCCGGTGACATTGGCCTCGCGCAACGGGCGCAAAGAAGCGACGGCAGTAGCGAGCTCGCGGAGAGAAATATCTTTGAGCCTGAGGCGAACAGTTCCCTTCTGCTGGCTGGCGATATCGGCGCGTTTTGTGGTTGGGGATGGATTCAGCCAGTTGATGATGTCGGCGTCGCCGCGAACCTCGCCGCCGAAAAGATTCGCCTGAATGGCGGACAGAAGCAGGTGCTGGGAATCGAGATTGAACTCTGTGTTGGCGCTGGGGCTGCGCAAGGCGAGAGTCTTGTCGCGCCATTCGAGATCGTTCAAGAGCAGCTTGCCGGTGGAAGAAAAGTTTTGCAGCGACCAGGAGCCACGGCCGCTGACCTGCATGGTGCCGCGCCGGAGTTCTGAATAACGCAGGATGGATGCGGCTTCGCCGAGATCGGCCGTGACTTCGTATTGGCCAACAAATTGGGGCTGATTGAAATTCGAGAGCCGACCATTGGTTTGCAAATGCGAGCGGCCGGAGACAATGCTGAGGGACTTGATTTCCAGAGCGTCAGACTCAAGGGCAAGATTCGCTTGAGCGGTCCACGAGAACGGGCGATAGCCGTCGTACGTGGAATTAATTTTCCCGGCGGAAAGCTCGCCGTCATAGCGATCGTGAAGCAGCGAGTAGTTGACGTCGGCGGAAAAATCTTCGATCCGGGAATCGAGAGGAAGCTTCTGGTCGTTCCAGAGCAAAGTGCCGTGGTTGACTTCGAGATGGCCGATTCGCAGACGGAACAACTGGTCAATGACGGGGGTGCGCGGAGAACTTAACTGGGGCCGGGGATGATTGATGGTGCCGTCAGGGTAAACGATGATATGGATGACGGGATTGTCAAGAATGACGGACTGAAAGCCGACCTCTGCGCCCAAAGCAGAGATTATTTTTACGCGGGCAACGACTCGGTCAACGTGGACGAGGGGAACCTCGCCCGGAGCTTCGCGGCCGTGGATGGTTAAATCGCGAACGTCGACCTGAAGACGGAACGGAATGGTGTGTAAACCACCGACTTCAACTCGGCCGCCGGAGATGCGTTCCATCTCAGCGATGAAGCGTTGGCGGACGCGGGCCTGAAAGGCGTCACTGGTGGCGTACCAAGCGAGGCCGCCGAGCCCAAGCAGGAAAGCAATGAGCGCTAACAGCAGGAACTTCCACAGTCGGCGCCGACGCGGAGGTGCGTCGGGTGCGTTCATCGCACTTCGCCCTGGTAGCTTGCCGCCGGTTCAGTCTGAATCTGGCTTCCGGAGCGCAAGTTCACAAGCCAGGCCTCGAGCAGTTCATTGACCTTCTGCTGAGTCAGCAATTCTTTGATCTTAGGGCTGACTTCGGAGAGAGAAACTTCCTTGGCTCCGGATTGCCGGAGCTCCGGGAGAAGGGTCTGGTTGTAATAGCTCTCAATGGTGCGGGAATCGATGCTGACTTTGGGGCGGAGGCGTTCGTCTACGAGGCGGAGCAGATCGAGGTCGAGGGCGACGTGCTGCTTTAAAGTTCGGCTGTCGAATCCATAACGGGCGAGGTTCGCTTGCCAAACAGAATCGCTGGTGGCATCGGGAAACTGCGTGCGGATTTCCTGGATACGTTGATCGACCTCTGCCTGACTGGCATGCTGGAAATTGGAGGCGTGCATCTGCTCCTGCAAGAGTTCCTGATCGATGAGCCGATCGAGGGATGCTTTGCGGTCCGCGGGAGAGGTTTGGTTAGGCTGACGGCCGGCGATCAACGCCTCGTAGCGTAATGCGTCTTGCCAATCGCTGAGCAGAATGATGTGTCCATTGACGGTAGCCGCGATGGCGTCGAGCAGATCCGCAGCCCGCGAGCAAGGCACGACCGCGAGGAATACAAGTGCGAGGATGAGCGACCTACGATTCATTAAAAAGTTTGTCCAATACTAAAGTAAACATTGAAATGCGACGCATGTTGCGCCAAAAAATACGGGAGCGAACTGATGCCGTTCGTTTCCAGTGTGTTCTTGACGCAATATGCCGACGTGCTTTCGCCGGTGAAGCTGGCGGTTGCCTGACAACTGGGAAATGCCGGTGGATTTAAATTGTATCCGAAATCGAAGCGGACGGGGCCGATAGGCGTCTTGTAGCGAACGCCAAGTCCCACAGCGTGAGAGACATAACTGAAATCACACTGGGTGGCCGTGGCCTCCTGGGCACAATCCTGAGGATTCTTCTGCCGCCAGCGCAGGAGATTGTCAAGCATAGTGTTGCCGCTGGAAAAGACGTTGCCAGCATCTTCAAACAAAGCAAAGCTGACGTTGTCCTTTAAGTAAGGCAAGGGGGTGGGCGGAAAGCGGATTTCCAGATTGTTGATGAAGAGCGCACTGCCACCCAGCGGAAAACCGGTCACTGGGTCGCGTGGGCCGGCCTGGTTGAGTCCGAAGCCGCGCAGCGAGTTTCCGCCACCGGAGAGGAAGCGCTCGGCGAGGGGAATGACGGTGATGTTGGCACAAGTAGTTTGACCAACCGGGCAAGCCTGGCCGGGCGGGAGAATCGAGGTATTGCCGAAGGCATTCTCTACGCCCACGCGGGTGGAACGGGCAAAGACGAACTTCTTATCCGGCCGGCGGTGTTTACCGAAGGCATGATAAGACGTGTGTTGAATCAGGATGCGGCTGAAATCGGCCTCGGATCCAAAATAACCGGACGCGACGGCAAAGCTACCTGTGATGTAGCTGCCCTTGGTGCTTTCCAGATCGCTGTCGCGAGTGTTGCGGATGTAGTTGAGCTCAGGCTCACCGACGCGCACGGGAAGCGAAAGTAGAGGAATTTCGGCGGGACTGATTTCGATGTTGCTGGCCTTAACACGGCGATAGTTGAAGCTATAACTCATGGTGCTGGTCTTGTTGATGGTTTGATCGGCCTGCACCAAGCCTTCCAGCCGCTGCGAAGTAAACGTAGTCACATCGAGCGTGTTGTCGTAAAACGCGGTGAATGAAAGGCGCCACTTAGGACTTCCGAAAAGGCGGGGAGCAACGTAGCTGATGCGCCCGCGTTGCTCGAGGCTGCCGACGTCGGCTTTTAATGTGATACTGTGGTCGCGGCCGAGGAAGTTTAGTCGGGTAATGTCCAATGAGCCACGCGGGCTGATGCCGGTGTTGCCAAGAGCCTGGTTGGTGCCCACCGCGCTCGGCTGTCCGGTCTGAAATTCGAATCCGAAGCCATAGAGAAAGGTGTAGCGCTTGGATTCCTGGACGTCAACCAGGACATTCTTGTGGGTAAGGTCTCCGTTGGGATTCTGAACCGCGGTGTCGACCTGACTGAAGATGCCAAGATCGTAGAGTTTCTGTTGCGTCTGCAGCAAGTCGATCTGGCTGATGGGATCGCCTGGTTTGACCTGCAACTCGCGTTGAACAACGTAGGGGCGGGTGTAATTCATTCCTGAGACTAAGACCTGGTCGACAAAGACTTGATCGCCCTCGTGCACGGTAAAGGTGACGGCCGTGCGATTGCTTTCGCCGGCGATGGGGGTGGCGGCGGCTTCAAAGGAGGCGTGAGGGAATCCATGGTTGAAGTAATAGTTCAGGAGGTTGTCGCGGTCCTCGGCGATGTAGACCTCAGAAAAGGGCTGGCCGACGGCGGTTTGAATCACTCCGGCGCGGAGCTGGGTTTCGGAAAAGGTGTGATTGCCGACAATCTCAAACGATCCGACGATGGTTTGCGGCCCTTCCTCGACGTTTAAAGCGATAGCAATTTCAGTTTCGTGAGCGTTGTAGTCTTCAATCAGTTTGGAAGTAATTTTGACCTGCTGGAAGCCGTTGGCGCGATAAAGGTTTTCGAGAGTGCGGACGTCGGTGGTGAGGAGCGCTTCATTATATCGACCGATGGGCGAGAAGCGGCTGGCGGGTTGGACCTGCATGCGCGTACGCAGCTCATCGACGGGAAAATAATGATTGCCGGCGATTTCAACATTGACCAGTTTGCGGCGAAAACCGGGCTCGATGACGTAAACGATCTGCAGCTGGCTCTGGTCAGCATTCGATTGCTTCTTCAGCCCGATCTTGGCCTCGAAGTATCCGCGAGTCTGAAGATAGTTGAGGAGGTTACGGCGGCCTTCGTTCAAAAGATCCTCGTCGACTGCGTTTTCTTCAAACACCGGGACATTCTGCTTGAGAACTTTGCGCTTGATCTTGAACCCTTCGGCGAGAATTACAACTTTGGGGCCGGGAATAATTTCCAGGGTGTAGTCGACGGCGTTGGCGTCGGAGCGATAAACCTTGTCGGCGATGGAAACCTGGGCGAGCAGGCGGTCTTGTTTTTGATATTGCTTGCGAAGCCGCTCGAGCGCAGTACTGGCGCGTTGCAAGGAAACCGGGTCACCAGGACGAAGCTTGGCGACTTTTTGGATTTCACTGGGAGAGCATCCCGGATCGCATTTGGCGGTGACCTGGCCAACGCGCGCCTGCGCGCCGGGGGTAATGCGAAAGAGAATGGAAATCTGTTGCGTGGTTTCGTTACGCTCCTGCTCTGGCGAGATGGAAGAACGGTAATACCCGTTTTCTTCCATTAAATGCAAAATGTTTTCCAGGGCGCGATCGAGCTTGTCGGCAGTGAACAACTCGCCCAAGTTCAAGCGTGAGGCGTTGGCAACCTGGCCGGGAGTTGGACGCCGAACGTTGCTCTCTACCCTGATTTGGCCCACGAAATAATTGGGCGAAGTGACGATATCCAAAGCGACGCCGTTTCCGCTGGCCTCGGCTTCGACGCGAACATCGGCGAAGCGGCCGCTATCAAACAACTGATGGATGCTTTGACGAACGAGAGCAGGTTCCAGGGCAGAGTTTTCCTTTTGGGCGATTAATTGTTTGAAGGTTTGTTGATCGCGGGCAACGGAAAGGTTGGGAAATCGGATGGCAACGACGGTGAGCCCTTCGTATTTTGCGAAGTTATTTTGACCAGCGACGACGGGAGATTGCACGTCGCCCGGCTCGGCTTGCGCAACTGCACGTGAGGTTATTGTGCCGAGGACGCAGAAGACCACCAACACCACGCCGGCGAAGTGTGTGGCCAGGGTCCCCTTTACGCGCAAAACGGCTCCTCGAGGCAAGTTCTAGTGTTTAACAGGTTCGATGAAAGCGTAGCAAGCAATGTTGTCTTAGCTCTCAGGCGCCGCCGCTGTTGCGATGACGCTCGCAAGCGAAAATCGCCCGTTGTTCAATGGCACCTATAATAAAGGTTTGCAAGCCCAAGCATGGTGATCTCCTTGGAACTGGACGAGCGCTATTCACGGCAGGTGTTGTTTGGCCCGATCGGGACGAAGGGGCAGCGGAAGCTGGGAGAGTCGCGGGTGGTGATTGTGGGGTGCGGCGCCACCGGCTCAACGCTGGCTTCCCTGCTGGCTCGCGCCGGCGTGGGAACCATGCGCTTGATTGATCGTGACTACGTAGAGCCCAGCAATTTACAGCGGCAGACTCTGTTTGATGAGACGGATGCGCGGGAATCTTTGCCTAAGGCGGTCGCAGCGAGTAGGAAGATTGCGGCATTTAATTCCGCGATCGTGGTTGAGCCGCAAGTCGCGGATTTGACACCGAAAAACATCGATTCCCTGCTGGACGGCGCGCAACTGATTCTCGATGGCACGGACAACTTTGAAACGCGATATCTGGTCAACGATTTTGCGGTGAAGAACTCCGTGCCCTGGATATATACGGCCGCGGTGGGAAGCTACGGAATTACGATGAACATTCTGCCAGGCAAGACGGCCTGTTTGTCGTGCATTTTTCCGGAGCCGCCGCAGGGCAGGCTGGAGACCTGCGATACAGCGGGAATTCTGAATTCGGCGGTGAGTGCTGTGGCATCGATTGCGGCGACGGAGGCGATGAAGTTTCTGGTGGGAGCCGAGGGCGAGATGCGGCGGACGGTGCTTTCGATGGATGTGTGGCGCAATCTGCACACGGAGATTTCGGCGGCGAAACCAGGGGAGAGTTGCCGGACGTGCGGTAGTCACGAGTTCCCTCATCTGGACGGCGAAGGCCGGCCGCATATCACCATGTGCGGGCGTAATTCGGTGCAGATTCATGAACGACATCGGCCGGTCGACCTGGTCGAAATGGGGGAACGGCTGAAGCCGCTGGGAATGGTTCGGCAAAACGAGTTCGTGCTGAAGTTCTGGCATAACTCCTACGAAATGACGGTTTTTCCTGACGGACGGGCGATCATTAAGGGGACGACCGATCCGGCTATAGCCAGAAGTCTCTATGCCCGCTATGTGGGCAGCTAACAAAAGCCGCGTCCAGAGCGGCGTTTCGGGTGTATGATCCCAGTCAGGCGGATGCCGCCGCGAGCGGCTGCAGTAAGCATCCGGAGAGGTGATCCGGAATCTGACCCCCAAGGTTTGTGGAGGATCCCATGCGTTTGATTGGTGTTTTCTGTGGTTTGTTGCTGTTGTGTGGATTGGCGGCTGGCCAGGCGACGGTGATTGGAGGCACGGCCAGCAATTGGGTTCCGGCGTACGGAGTGTATGCTGCGCCGTATGTACCCCTGGTGACAACGCCGTCGGTGACGCTGGCAACCGTTTCGCCGATGGCCGTGGGCGCAAGCAATGCGACGTGGGGCAACGTGGCGGGCGCGACCAATGCAACGTTGTCAGATGAGTTTATTGGGGCACCGCCGGTGGGCGTGTACACCGAGCCGAATTGGTATGGGCCGTCGGCGCCGATCGAGGCTGGACCGGCATTCGGGGCGGGGATGTACCCACCTCCGCGGCCGCGTCGTGAGCATCGGGGCGAAGCGCGAGAAGAGGCGTTTGATTTCGTGGCGGCTGGAAGCGAGAGCATTGCGACTTCACGAGCCGGTGCAAGTGCAGGGCGGAAGGCGTCACGCACATACACGAATCAGGACGCCGACCGCATGAACGATACGAACGGTCTGGTGAAGTGGGACGGCAAGACTGAGCACATCTAAAAGCGAATTTGCCACGGATTTGCGCGGATAGACACGGATCAATATTTTTCTGGTTTATCCGTGAAATCCGTGGGTTGGTATTTCCGCTGGTTAATTCTGCGCGGGGCGGGTTTTGAGAGATCGCCTGATTGGAACAATCGACAAATCACGCGTTGACTGCCACTCTTGAAGGAACGATAATGCTCCTGCTCGCCCGCGCCGCATTCCCCAAGCGGCTGGAAGGAAACGAAATCATGAAATCCCCACTTCGTCCCTTGTTCGTGATTCTCGCTCTCGGTGCTTGCGCCTGGTCGCAGACCTATACCTACCAGATTAAGCTCCAAGGCAACCCCTACGGCACCGGCCAGCCGGTTTCTCCTTTGACCATCGTGGGCACCAAAGGCTACGGTTCGAGTTACGGGGCCGGTGGGGAGCTATATCAGGCTTCATCTGCCACCGGAGTGCGTGACGCCACTGGCTGCTGTGCGAGCGACGCGCCACTAGTCGTTGATTCCAGCGGCAATCTCTACGGGCAGGACCGAGTAGAATCCCCTAATGCTCCATATGGCCGCATCTTCGCCGTGAAGCCCGGCTTCAAATGGTTCGAGCGCGATCTCTATGATTTCAAAGGTGGCAGCGATGGCACCGTGCTGTATGACGACCTCCGAGGTCAAGTGCCGATAACCGAATCTCCAATCGTCTTCGATTCCTTTGGCAATATCTTGGGGATGACCTATGCTGGCGGCGCATTTCCCTGCGTTGTGGGTGTCGAGCAGGTCGGATGTGGTGTCGTGTTCGAGCTAACCGACAACAACGGTACCTGGTCTGAACAGGTCATCCACGCTTTCTCCGGCGCTCCAGATGGTGCCCAACCGGAAGGCGGGCTGACCTTCGATGCTCTGACCGGCAACTACTATGGAACGACCCAATACGGCGGTGATCCGGTGTGCAACTGCGGAACCGTGTTCGAGCTTTCTCCGAATGGGGACGGCACCTGGAGTGAAAACATTCTTTACACCTTCACGAGCCCCGGGCTTCCATATGGCGGCGTGATTCTCGACAGCCAAGGCAATCTCTATGGCACCAACTTCGGCGACAACAACGGACATTTCGGCTACATCTACGAAATTTCCGGTGGCGAGTTCTCGATCCTCTACAACTTTCAGGGAATGCCGGATGGGCAGAATCCCAATGGGCATTTAGTGCTCGACGAAAACGGAAACCTTCTGGGCACAACGTGGCAAGGCGGCGCGTTTTCCGGCAACCGCGAAGGCTTGGGCACGGTGTTTGAACTATCCCCTTCCGAAAACGGCTGGCAGGAAACCATCATCCACAGCTTCGCCTACACGGGCCAAAGGCCAACCGATGGACAATACCCTAAAGCAGGGCTAGCCATCGATTCGACCGGAAACCTCTGGGGCGGGACTCCGAGCGGCGGAGACCGTTTGAATGGAGTGTTCTTCGAGGTCACGAAGTGAAGCTGGCCTGCTAGTTGGCGAAAAATCCCGATTTCACTCCTTGAGTCGTTGAGAGTTGCAGGGAGCGTAGCCCGCCCCTTGCAAGAGCGGCAAGGAGCGGGGCGTCCCGGTTCATTTCTTCGCGGTGGGTGGCAAGACGCCATTCAGGCGAAGATAAGTCGAGGCTTCGGCGTAGTGATCGCCCCAACTGCTGGCCAGCACCAAGCTCATGTAGGCGCGCGTGACCTGTTTTCCTCCGAATCCCTCGGTGGTTTCGCCAAGTTTGGAGTCGTCCATGTTCGCAAGGGCGCCGGAGCAGAAGTCGAACGAAGCTTTTACCGCGGCCACGAGCTTGTCCTTTGAATCGGTATCTTTCAGTTCTTCGGTTTTAGGAGCGGAGACGCCGGTCGCCTTGCTGCAGATGGTGTAATTGGCGTCGGCCATGTGGGTAACGAGATGGCCAAAGGTCATCTGGCCTTCGGAGGGCTTGAAGCCGAATTTGTCGGCGGGCATGGCTTCGATTGCAGCCACGGTGTTTTTCTGCCGGCCGGGAAGAATATCTCTTAGAGCGGAACTGACCGGATTTTTGGTTTGGGCACTGACGGTTGCGACCAGCAACAGAAACACAGGAATCACAAGTGTTCGTTTCATTGTTCCCTCATTTTGTGAATGGTTTTAAGAGCAGCCGTTGAAATTATTTTCCGGTGCACGTGATCTGATTCAAGCGCAGCTCACGGAGATTTAAGATTTTACGGCCAATCGAAGTGCGCAGACTCGCAGTAAGAACCTGCCGATGGGAGAATGGCCCAGGTTCGCTTCAAGCGTTGATCACGTCAACTTCGGAGCTTCCTCTTCAGGTGGCAATGCTCATCACTTCACAAATTCGCCGCTTCCTCCGTGGGACCAGGGATCGTAAGTCAGGCAGAATTGAATGCGATCGGGGATGCTGGGGTGGGTGAAGAACAAGAATACATCGACCGGATTTGGCTCGGGGTTGGAGAGCGCCGACTCGCCTAACACTTCAAACGCCTGCGCGGCCACCTCGCCGAAATCGGGCGTGAGGCCGCGAGTGACTTCCAATCCGTATTGATCGGCTTGATGCTCGAAGTGGCGGCTGATGGCCATGAAGGCGGGCATGGCCACGAAAAACAGAATTGTAATTAACAGCAACAAGACTGGTAGCGAAGCCCAGTCATCAAGCGCCCGAACTTTCCAGCCGGCTCCCCAGCGCGCCAAGGTCCATCCCCCCAACCGATAGCCGACATAAAACAGGACCAGCATCATCGCCGCAAAAAGTGCGAGACCTTTGGGGATGTGAAAGAGGACGTAGTGTCCCATCTCGTGGCCGGCGACGTAGACGATCTCGGGCGTGGTCATTTTTTGGATCGTCGTATCCCAGACGACGATGCGCTTGGAAGCCCCGACGCCCGCGACGTAAGCGTTAATGGCGACGGTCTTGTCGGAGGCTTGCATCCAGAACATGCGATCGGGAGGAATATCTTCTCCGGCACGCTGAACAAGGTTTTGAAGCGCTGCGGTCAGCGCAGGGTCTTTCTGCTGCAAAGGTTCGAACTTGTGGAAGAGCGGATCGAACACCCAGGGCTGAAGAAAGACCAGGCAGAGTCCGACGGGCAGAGAGACCAACCAGAAATAAAACCACCAGCGGCGCGGATTGCGGCGAATGACGGCGTAGAGCAGCCAGATGAGGAACGTGCTGATGATGATGAAAATCAACTCAGCTTTGATCCAATCCCAAGCCCAGGAGCTCCACGGCTGAATGGAGATTCCGTATTGCTTTTCGACGGATTCGCCGTAGATATCGAGTGGCAGGGTGAGCACGGCGATAGTAAGAAGAAGGGGCGGAGCGAAGGTCACACATTGAAGAAATCGGCGGTGTGAAAATCTTTCGGCCCAATCGCGATATTTGGGCGCGAGCTTCCAATGCAGGATCAGCCAGAGCACGACGAGGCTGTACGGAAATCCGAGAAGCGCGAGGCGAAAGCGAATTTTGCCCAAGTTGACGGCTTTGCGATAGAGATCAGGAGGAAGTGAGTAGTGGGTGATTCGGGCTGGCGCGGAGCCAACAGTTGACGTGGTTGCCGTAACTAGACTCGGAGTGGATTGGGGATGCGGACTCTCTTGAGCCTGCGCCGAAGCGAATGCCAGAGCAAGCAGCGGAATCGCGAGAAGGATCGTCGACCGTCGCATAGTAGGCCGAAGGCACAGTCTGCGCTCGGAGGGTAGCGGCGGTCAAGGACATAGCGAGTCGGGCAAAGGGATCTCCGAGCACATGAGGGAGGTCAAGGAGCATCCTAGTGGCGAGTTTGAAACACCGAAGCCAAGCCGCTTTGATTAAATAGATCGCGAACGCGTGGATTCGGGTTGCAGATGAACAGGTCGCAAAACTCTTTCTTAGCGTGGATATAAACGCCGACCAGGGCTCCGAGGCCAGCACTGTCCACATAGTCGACATGAGTAAGGTCGAGGACGACAGCCTTGCCGATGACGATTTGACTGCGCAGGGTGGTTTCCAACGTGGCGGCGGTCGCGGAAGTGATTCGGCCAGTAGCTCGCACGACAGTTTCCGCGCCCTGCTTGGCGATTTCAAGCTTCAACTCTGACGACGGAGCTGATGGTTCGGCAGCCATGGGACCTCTTGGAAGGGGAGTTTCGGTCAAACAGACTACGCTGTCAAGCGCTGGTTAGATTTCTGTGAAAAAGCAGGTCTCTCGACTGCGCGGAACGAGTCGCGAGCGACTGGACCTGCCGCGCTCGAGATGACGGAGTTCAGAAGTGCTTAGGAAAGGCCGATGCTCCAGGTCACGAGGCGAATGAAGCGATCGGGGAAAACTCCGATGTAGACGGTGGCAAAGGCGGTGACGGCAAGGGCAGCACGCATGGCAGCGCTGATCGGAAGTCGAGTTTTCTCGAGCGCATCGCGCATGAACATCGCATTGGCGACGCGCATGTAGTAATACAGCCCGAATACGGCGTACAACACAGCCAGCGAGGCCAGCACATAGTGGCCGCTTTCGATCAAGCTCAGGAAAATAAAATATTTTCCGTAGAAGCCGGCAAGCGGCGGAATGCCCGCGAGCGACAAAAGGAAAATCAGCATGAGCACGGCTTCGGTAGGAGCGCGAGAGAACAGGCCGGCAATATCGTCGATTTCGTCACCGATGACGTCGCGCTGGCGAAGCGAGGCAATCACGGCAAAGGCGCCGAGGTTCATGAAGGTATAAACCAGTAAGTAGAGCAGGATGCCTTTGAACCCGTCGAAAAAGGCTTGATTGGGATAGTTGACGGAAGCGAGCGCGACCACGCCGAGCAGCATATAGCCGACGTGGGCAATGGAGGAATAGGCTAGCAGGCGCTTGAGATTGTTTTGAGTCAGTGCCGCCAGGTTTGCTCCGGTCATGGTGATGATGGAGACGAAAATTACGAGGGGCACATAAACTTCGCGCAGAGGATAAAGTCCCCAGATGAAGATGCGGAGCAGCATGGCCCAGGCAGCAGCCTTTACCGCAACCGACATGAACCCCGAGATGCTGGTGGGCGCGCCTTCGTATGCGTCCGGCGCCCATTGATGGAACGGGATGGCGGCGATCTTGAAAAAGAGACCAACCGAGGTCGTGAGCAAGGCGACAACTAAAAGCGGGCTGATGTGGCCCTTGTTTTCCGTAATAAGCCGACCGACGCCGCCGGCAATGTTCGCCAGATTGGTGCTGCCGGTGAGGCCGTAAAACAACGATAAGCCGTAAGCAAAAATACCGGAGGAAAATGCGCCGAGCAGAAGATATTTCAACGCGGCTTCATTCGAGCGCCGGTCTTTCCTCAGAAAACCTACCAGCACATAAGTAGAAATCGCCATCAGTTCGAGACCGATGAAGATCAGCACAACGTCGAAGCCCGAGGCCATGCAGATCATGCCGACCACGGAAAACAGCATGAGGGCATAGAACTCGCCGTGATGCTCGTGCTCGATTTCGAGGTAGCGCGCGGACATGAGAATAGCGACAGCGGTCCCGGCGAGGAATAGATAGGTGAAGTAGATGGCGAAATGGTCCATCACCATGGCGTGCATGAAGCCCCACTCAAGGAGCTGGCCATGGGTCAAGGCCCTGGCTTGTTCAATTTGAATGCGCGAGACTCCGACGGCGGCAAAGACGACGCCAAGAAACGCAGTCAGAGCGTTGGTCCACTTCCATTCCGGCGGGACCATCAAGTCGATCAAGAGGATGCCGAGCGCGAACAGGGTGAGCAAGACGACAGGGAGTGCGAGCAGATAGTCTGTCCGAGTGAAATATTGAATAGGGATGGGGTGCACTATCTGTTCCCTCCGCTATCCTTGGCGAGTTGCAGCGGCGCGGTGGTTGCCTTTGGCTGAACTGGCTGCGGAGCAGCAGCGTTCACGGCATTGCTCAGACCCGGATAATCCGGGCGAACGGTCAGCACAAGTTGCTGCACCGGCTGCTGCAAAATTTCGAAAAATGGCTTGGGATAGAGGCCGATCCAGAAAGCCATGATGATCAGCGGCACGAAGGTGAGAACTTCGCGGGGCGTGAGGTCATGGAGCTTTTCGTTTTTCGGATTGGTAACCGTTCCAAAGAACACGCGTTGGTACAGCCACAGCAGATAAGCGGCGGCCAGAATCACGCCGGGCACAGCCCACGCCGCCCAGCGCCAATTCTCCATGAAGGTTCCCTGCAGGATGGTGAATTCACCGACGAAACCGTTCAGGAGCGGAAGGCCCATCGACGACAGGAACATGATCATGGTGATGGTGGCGTAAAGCGGCATGACGTTGGAGATGCCGCCGTACTCGGCGATTTCGCGAGTGTGGCGCCGCTCATAAAGAATGCCGACGATCAAGAAGAGCGCGCCGGTCGAGATGCCGTGGTTGATCTGCTGCAAGACGGATCCGCTGAGGCCGAGCGGAGTGAGCGCGAAGATGCCGAGGGTGCAGAAGCCCAAGTGACTGACCGACGAGTACGCTACCAGCTTCTTCATGTCTTTCTGCATGAGCGAAACCAGCGCGCCGTAAATGATGCCGATGATGGAAAGCGTGATCAGCCAGAAACGGACTTTGGGATGCATCACGACATCGGGGAAAAATGGCAGCGAGAAGCGAATGAATCCGTAGGTTCCCATCTTCAGCAGAACGCCGGCCAGAATGACGGAGCCGGCGGTCGGCGCTTCGACGTGGGCGTCGGGCAGCCAGGTGTGGAACGGGAACATGGGAACTTTGATGGCGAAGGCCAGGAAAAACGCGAAGAACAGCAAGATCGCGTAGGTCGCGCCGTACGATGGATCGTGGAAGATGTGCGGCGCAGACTTATAAAGCGCCGGGATGCTGAAAGTGTACTGGCCGGTGGTGTGGTAGTTGTAAAAGTACAAGAAGAGCACGGCTAGCAGCATCAGCACCGAGCCGAACAAGGTATAGAGGAAGAACTTGATCGCCGCGTAGAGCTTGCGCGGACCGCCCCAGATGCCGATGAGTAGATACATCGGAACGAGCATGGCTTCCCAGAAAACGAAGAAGAGAAAGAAATCGAGCGCCATGAAGACGCCCAGCATGCCGGTCTGCAGGACCAGAAACCAGATGTAATATTCCTTGACGCGGTTCTCGATGGCGGACCAGGAAGAGAGAATCGAGATCCAGCCGAGCAGCGTGGTCAGCATGATCAGCAGAAAGGAAATGCCGTCGATGCCAAGGACATAACCCGCGCCAATCGAGGGAATCCAGTTACCGGGGATGCCTTCGACGAATTTGAAGCCGGGCTCAAAGCGCTGTGCCCAGAACCACGGCACCAGAGGGATCGATACCAGAAGCCCGAGCACGGCAAAGATATTGGCGATCACGCGAATGGCGTGTTTGTTGTCTTTGGGAACAAACAGCAGCAGGATCGCGCCGGCCAGCGGCGTAAATAAGATGATGGAGAGAATGTGGCTTTGCATAAAAGTCAGTTGCGAACCTCAAGGTACATCAACAACAGGTTCCTCGACTGCGTTTTTCCACCCGCTAGCGGATGGAAAACGCCGCCCGGAATGACAACGTTATTTAATGTGCTCAAGCCAGCTAACGAAACGCGTAATAAGCGACAAAGCCGACCAGACCTAATGTCATGACCAGCGCGTACCACTGCACCAGTCCCCACTGCAATATGCGCGCGGGATACGAGAGAAATCGTGACAGAACAGCCGGACCATTCACGAGAATTCCGTCAATGATCCACTTATCCCACCAACTGGACAGAGTTCCGGTAAAGCGAGTAAGCCAGCCAGCGCCGTTGACGGTGCCGTCGATGATGTGAGAATCGACCCACCAGGAAGCTTCGCCGAGCCCCATCGCGCCGAGGCGAACGTCGCCCACTTTGCGGCGGCCGGTGAAAGCGTAATCGTAAGCTTCGTCTACGTAGTATTTGTTCAGCAGAGTGTCGTAGACCGGTGGTGCCATGCCGGCAATGGGCTCGACGTAACCTTTATCGGCACGGTTGTAGCTGGCCCAGGCCCAACCCAACCCGGCGAAAGCGACTGCAACCGAAAGCGCCATTAACCCATACTCAAGGGGATCGGTGTGCTCCTGTTCTTGTTCTGCGGCGGCCAGCTTTGCGGGTTCTTCGGCTTGCAAGACCTTTTGCTCTCGAGCAAATACCGGTTCCAGGAATTTCGAAAAGCGATCGGAGCCGCCGAGGCTGTGGGGAAGGCCAAGCCATCCGGCAAAAATTGAGAAGAATGCCAGAATGATGAGCGGAACGGTCATCGCTTTGGGCGATTCGTGGATGTGATGCTCGACCTCATGGCTCATGCGCGGCTTGCTGTAAAACGTGAGGACGATAAGACGTCCCATGTAAAAGGCGGTCATGAGCGCGGTCACGACGCCGATAAGCCAAAGCACGCGATAGGCCCCGCCTTCCGAGGCCCAGGCTTGCCACAGAATCTCGTCCTTCGAAAAGAAGCCGGCGAAGCCAGGGATACCGGCGATGGCAAGAGTGGCGATGGCCATGGTGCGATAGGTGATAGGAATTTTACTGGAGAGGCCGCCCATGTTGCGCATGTCCTGCTCGCCGCTCATGGCGTGGATGACCGAGCCTGAGCCAAGAAACAAAAGCGCCTTGAAAAATGCATGGGTGAAGACGTGGAAAACTCCGGCGGCGAAAGCGCCGACACCAAGCGCGAGGAACATGTAGCCGAGTTGAGAGACGGTCGAGTAAGCGAGCACGCGCTTGATGTCGTTTTGCACGAGACCGATGGAGGCGGCAAAGATTGCGGTCAACGCGCCGACGATGGCGACGGTCTTCATTGAGGTAGGGGCGAGGACGAAGAGCGCGTTGGAGCGCGCGACCATATAAACGCCGGCCGTGACCATGGTGGCGGCGTGGATCAAAGCGGAGACCGGAGTGGGGCCCTCCATCGCATCAGGAAGCCAGACATATAGAGGTAGCTGCGCGGATTTTCCGCAGGCGCCGACAAAGAGCAGCAGAGTTGCGGCGGTGATGATGGGATCGCCGATCGCGAAGTGCCCGCTGCGAGCGAGGTGATTGACGTCGGTGTAGCGCAGCGATCCGAAATACCAGGCGATGGTGAACATGCCGAGCAGGAAACCGGCGTCACCGATGCGGTTGACGATGAAAGCCTTGTTGGCTGCGGAGCTGGCAGAGTGGCGCTGGAAGTAGAAGCCGATCAGCAAATACGAGCACAAGCCGACGCCCTCCCAACCGACGAACATCAGGGCATAGTTGTTCCCCAGGATCAGCGTCAGCATGGAGAACATGAAGAGGTTGAGATACCCGAAGAAGCGATAATAGCCGCCCTCGTGGGCCATGTAGCCGGTGGAGTAAATGTGGATCAGCATGCCCACGCCGGTCACGAAGAGTAACCAAATAGCGGACAGGGGATCGAGCAGAAAGCCGGCGTCGGCTTGGAAGGGCGCGGGAATGTTGTTCTGCCGGGTATAGCCCAACGGAGCATGATCGTTGGGCACGATGTTGCCCTGAGCGTCGACGTTGTTAGTTCCCAGCCAAGTGTAAAGGATGGTCTGATACGGTTTGCCGGGGTTGGACGCCGAATAATCGCGATACTGCCAGACGGCTAAACACGCCCAAATAAACGCTACGGCGACCGCACCGACGCAGACGGCGCTAACCGTGGATTTTTGCAGCTTGCGGCCGAAAAAGAACATGATCGCCGCGCCGCACGCCGGCAGCAGAGGAATGAGCCAGATGTGAGATAGGAAGAACATGTCGTCGGTCGTCGGTTCCTTAGTCGTTCGCTCCTAAGCTTCTGGCTCCTAGCTAGAAGCTGCTCTACCACTTCATCAAATCGATTTCGTCCACATTGATCGTCTCTTTATTACGGAAGAAGGCGATCAGAATTCCCAGGCCGACGGCCGCTTCGGCAGCTGCGTCGGTGATAACAAAAATTGCAAAAACTTGGCCGTGCAATCCCCATATTCGCGAAAAGGCTACCAGGTTCAGATTGACGGCGTTCAAGATCAACTCGATCGACATCAGCACGATGACCACATTCCTGCGCGTGAGTACACCAACCACACCCAGCACGAAGAGCGCGGCGGCGACGACGAGGTAGTGCAATGTGGTTATTGGGACCATTGAGCTTAGAGTTTCCAGCCCCTAACCACTAGCTTTTAGCTAGAGGCCAGGCGCTGCCGTTCAAATCCTCCTCTTTGCCATTACAACCGCCCCGATGATCGCCACTAATAACAATAGCGAAGCGATTTCAAAGGGGAACATATATTGCCCGTAAAGCATGACGCCAATTTGCTGGGTGTTGTTTGTCTCCAGCGGCAGGTTGGTTTGGTTCGGGAACAGTTCCCTGCCCCGGGTGTAAATCAGCACGAACAGTGCGCCCAGCGCGCCCGCGGCGAGAATTCCTACCAGCCATTGCTTGTTAAATTCGCGTTCTTTTTCAACCCGCTCAATGTTGACCAGCATGATCACGAACAGAAACAGGACCATGATTCCGCCGGCGTACAAAATGATCTGAACGCCAGCGACGAAAGGAGCGTAGAGCATTAAATAAAGTCCGGCTTGAGACAGCAGTCCCAAAATAAGAGCTAACGCGGAATGCACCGGGTTCTTGCGAGTGATGACCAAGATGCCGCTGACCAGCGTCAGCCCCGAAAGGAAGTAAAAGAAAAAAGTTGTGGCTACCGGTTGCATGTCAGGCTAAGACTCCAATGATCGCGGTCAGAATGACGACGCCGATGGCGATCGGCAACAAAACTTTCCATCCCACTTTCATGAGCTGATCGAAGCGATAACGCGGAAAGGTCGCGCGATACCAAATATAGAGATACATGAAGACGCCAACTTTGGCGACGAACCAGAAAATATCTTGAATGCGGTCGCGAACGGGAGGGATGAAGAGAATCAGTCCGATCAATCCAAGAACGGCGCCGAATCCCGCGAGGCCGATAGTTTGAATTTTGAAATAAGGATGCTTGGGCATGCGGGTGACGCCGATGAAGGCGATCAGCGCGAGACCGAGGAACAAGAATCCGGGAATCAGCGAAAAGACAAGATCCCAAGTGTCGCCCGTGAGGGTATTGGGGAACGGACGCATCCAGCCGCCGAGCCAGAGCGTCACGGCGATTGACGAGACGGCAATCATGGCGGCGTATTCGCCCAACATGAATAAAGACCAGCGCAGGCCGCTGTATTCGGTGTGAAACCCGGCGGTCAGCTCGGATTCGGCTTCGGGAAGATCGAAGGGCGCGCGGTTGGTCTCGGCAACCATGGCGATGGCGAAGATCACGAACGCGATGAAGCCGAGCGGAAAAAATTTAAATAGAAACCAGATGTGCTGCTCCTGTTGAGCCTGGACGATGCCGATCATGCTCAGCGTTCCGGTGCCGGTCTTGTTCAAGCTAGTCATCAGGATGGCGGAGACGACAGCCATGCCCATGGCGACTTCATAGGAAATCATCTGGGCGCTGGAGCGCAGCGAACCGATCAGCGGATAGTGCGAGTTCGAGGCCCAGCCCGCCATGACGACGCCGAGAACGCTCAGCGAGGAAACGCCAAGCATAAAGAGGATGCCGATGTTGACATCGGTGATGGCGTGGGTGGGGCCGAACGGAACCACGATGTAAACCGCAAACGAAGCGCAAAGAATAATGAGCGGGGCGATCCAGAAGACAAATTTGTCAGCCTCGTCGGGAATGATGTCTTCTTTGGTTAGAAGTTTGACGGCGTCGGCGATGGGCTGCAGCAAGCCGTGCGGGCCGACGCGCATGGGGCCGAGGCGAATCTGGAAATGGGCGAGGGCTTTGCGCTCCAGCCAGTTCATGGCCATGACCGCGACCGAGACGCCGCCGAAGACAATGAGAATGTAGACCGTGACCCAGAAGATGTTGCCGGCCTGGCCGGGCGTCTGGTTCAAGCCGAGGTAGGAAGTAATGTAATCGAGCATTACCGATCCACCTCGCCGAGAACGATGTCGAGTGTGCCGATGACGGCGATGACGTCGGCGACAAGCGCGCCGCGAACCATGACGTCGAGCGCTTGCAGGTTGACGAAAGACGGCGGACGTACGCGAACGCGGTAGGGCTGGGTCGAGCCATCGCTGACAATGAAATATCCCAGCTCGCCTTTGGGCGCTTCGATCGAGTGATAGACCTCGCCGACCGGCGGCTTGATCACTTTGGGGACCTTGGCCATGATCGGGCCTTCGGGAATGCGCTCGACGGCCTGGCGAATGATGCGCAGAGACTGCCGCATTTCCTCCATGCGAACCAGATACCGGTCGTACGTGTCACCACTCGTGCCGGTGGGGATTTCAAAGTCGAATTCGGTGTAGTTCGCATATGGCAAGGCTTTGCGAATATCCCACTTCACACCGCTGGCGCGAAGCACGGGACCGGTGACTCCGAGAGCTTTGCAATCCTCGGCAGAAATTTTCCCGATGTTACGGGTGCGCTCGACCCAGATGCGGTTGGTAGTGAGGAGTTCTTCGTATTCGTCGATTTTCGGCGGCAGGAAGTCGATGTACCTCTTAACGTCCTCCTCGAAACCCTCGTAGGCTTCGTACAGGCAGCCGCCGATGCGGAAAGCGTGCGTGGTGAGACGCGCGCCGCAGTATTTTTCGAAGATTTTGAGAATTTCTTCGCGGTCGCGGAAAGTGTAGAAAAGCGGCGTCATGGCGCCGATATCGAGCGCGTGAGTGCCGAGCCAGAGTTGATGACTGGCAATGCGATTCAACTCAGTGAGAATGACGCGAATATAGTTGGCCCGTGGAGGAGCTTCGATGTTCATCAACTTCTCGACCGCTTCGCAGTAACCGAGGCCGTTCGAGACCGCGGCCACGTAATCCATGCGGTCGACGTAGGGGTTGAACATCGTATAGGTGCGGTTTTCGGCAATCTTTTCTACGCCGCGATGCAGGTAGCCGATGACGCACTCGGTGCCGAGAACCTTCTCGCCGTCGAGCTTCAAGATCACACGCAGCACGCCATGGGTGGCAGGATGCTGCGGGCCCATATTAATAATGAGTTCGTTGGAATCGAGAAAAGTCTTGTCGGGCTGGCCGAGCTCCAGGTTTGAGAGATACGGATCTTTTGTCATCTGATCGGGCATTCTTATTGTCCGCTCTCGATTCCCAGGTTGATTTTCACCCACTCGTTGTCTTGTTGAATGATGCCGTAATCTTTGCGCAGCGGGTAGCCCTTCCAGTCTTCAGGAAGCAGAATGCGTTTCAAGTCGGGATGGCGGTCGAAGCGGATACCGAACATATCGTAGACTTCGCGCTCCAGCCAGTTGGTGGTTGGCCAAATTTCGACAGAAGTCGGGAACGATTCGCCATCGGCGAGCATGGTTTTGACGCGTAGACGCTGATTGTGCGCAAACGAGTAAAGGATCCAAAGCAGATCGAACTGCTTTTCGCGTTCGGGATAGTGAACGGCGGTCAGGTCGACGCAGTAATCAAAAGCTTCTTCGTCACGCAGGATGCGCAATACTTCGTGCGCGATGGAGGAGTCCAGTACGAGGTAGTTCTGTCCGAGATAAGTGTTGGCCTCGCGCACTCCCGAGCCGTACTGGCGGTGAAGCTTAGCAACTAACGGTGACTCCCACGGAATGGGCGCCGGACCGGCCGGTTTGGCGGGTGCGGCATGAGCTGCGGCCTTCGCGGGAGCTTTTTCGGAGGTGGATTGGACGCTGCCGGGAATGGGCTGTCCCGCCGGCGGTTTCGGATCACCGCTCGGCGGCGGTGCAGGCGACTTGGTTTCCTCTGGCATGCCCCGACGCTTACAAACCTCCGGCTAGACACACAAATTGGAGGAACCAAACGTTCTAACAGCTTGGCGGGAGACGTGTCAACGACAAGTGAACAACAAAACACACAACCCGGATCAGGGAACGGTCTTTGTAAAAGTTGATTGCTGTTCAACTTCGATGAGCCGCGTTCTGATAGCTCTCGATGAGGTCGCGGATGCGTTGGGCGTCGGCTTTGCGGTGGCCGTCGCTGGCGATGGGGTCGGTGCCGCCGGTTGATTCGATCACGATGTCCGACCAAAAAACTCCGGTTGAAATGTGGACCGAGGCGACCTGATGGATGCCGATGCTTTCTTCGTTGCTGCCGAAAAGGCGCGGCTTCACGCGGCTGACGTGCTGTGGATTGACGACGATGCGGGTCGGGAAGAGCAGATTTCCCTTGGTCCAGCGGCTGGCAATGAAGGTTTCATCCATAGTTGGAGGCATCGACTCGATGGAAACGCCACAGAATCCCGATGGGCTGAATGCTAATTGCTGAGTGCCGAATGCTACCCTACACCCATTCCAGCGCACCTTTTTTCCAGATCCAGATGTAGCCAACGATAAGGATGCCGAGGAAAATCAGCATCTCGAGCAGGCCGAACATTCCCAGGGCTTTGAATTTCACTGCCCAGGGGAACAGGAAGATGGTTTCAACGTCGAAGACGACAAAAAGAATTGCGACCAGGTAGTAGCGGATGGTGTAACGGCCGCGCGAGTTGTCAATCGGATCGATGCCGCACTCGTAGGGCATGAGTTTGACGCGGTTGGGATTCGACGGGCGCACGAGCTTGGCGATGATCAGCGTGAACGGGATCAGAACTGCGACGATCGCAACGAAGATGAAGACAGGGACGTAAACTTGTGGCATGAGGCTTTCCCTCAGAAAAATCAATAGTACCCCTGGTTTGCGGAGAGTTCAACGACAAGAAATAAAAACACAGAGGACGCGGAGGACACAGAGCCGGTCAAGAGCAACTGATTTAACACAGAGGGCACAGGGGAACACAGAGTAGTTCAACAGCAAACGACTTCACCACGGAGGCACGGAGCCACAGAGTTTATAATCGCAGTTCATCTCTCACATAAAGGAATCCATTGGCACTCGACGAGAAAATTTACGAACAACGGCGGGAGAAGCTGAAGCAGATTGAAGCGCTGGGGCAGCGGACGTATCCGACGAAGTACGAGTTCACGCATACGGTTCCGCAGATTCTGGAGAAGTATTCGGGGACGTCCGCGGAAGATTTGGAGAAATCGCGGGTGAGTGTGCGCGTGGCGGGGCGGATCATGGCAATCCGGCTAATGGGAAAGGCTGGGTTCGCGCATCTGCAGCAGGGCGGGCAGAAGCTGCAGATTTACGTCAAGAAAGACGCGGTAGGCGATAAGGGGTTCGAGCTTTACAAGCTGCTCGATCTCGGCGATCACGTCGGCGTGAGCGGTTATTTGTTCCGCACGCGGACGGGCGAACTGACGGTACATGTGGAAGAGATTACTTTCTTGTCGAAGGATCTCCTACCGCTGCCGGAGAAGTGGCATGGGTTGACGGATGTGGAGCTGCGCTACCGGCAGCGCTATGTCGATCTGGTGATGAATCCCGAGGTGCGCGAAGTTTTTCTGAAGCGCAGCAAGCTGGTGCAGTCGATGCGGCGGTTCATGGATGCCCAGGGGTTTATTGAAGTCGAGACGCCGATGATGCAGCCGATCGCAGGCGGAGCGGTGGCGAAGCCGTTTGTCACGCACCATAACACGCTGGACATGGACTTGTATTTGCGGATCGCGCCGGAGCTTTATCTCAAGCGGCTGACAGTTGGTGGGCTGGACCGGGTGTATGAAATCAATCGTAACTTTAGGAATGAAGGGCTGGGATGGCGATGGAATCCGGAGTTCACGATGCTGGAGGCATACCAGGCTTATACCGATTATCGCGGCATCATGGATTTGACGCAGGCGCTGATTATTCAAGGGGCCAAAGACGTGACGGGCGGAACGAAGACGAAGTGGGGCGAGCACGAGATTGACTGGTCGGAAGAAAATTGGCGGCGCATGACGATGCGAGAAGCAATCATTCATTACTGGCCGGAGAAAGCTGGAGCGAAACCGAGCATGGCGGATTTCGCGACGCATGATTCGGTGAAGCCTCTGGTGCAGCGGTTCAATACTGCCCACTCGCATGTGGCTTACGATCCAAATGAGCCGACGGGAAAAACAATTGCCAATCTTTTTGAAGCAGCGGCCGAAGAGCAGTTGATCCAGCCGGCGATCATTTACGAGTTCCCGACTGCGGTTTCACCACTCTCGAAGCAAAAGCCGGATGAGCCGGATTGGACGGAGCGCTGGGAGATGTTTGCCGGTCAGATGGAAATTGCTAACGGCTTCAGCGAATTGAACGATCCCGAAGACCAGCGGCAGAGGTTTGAGGGGCAATTGAAGGAGCGAGCGCGCGGAGACGAAGAAGCTCATCAGATGGACGAGGACTACATTCGCGCGCTTTCCTATGGAATGCCGCCGGCGGGCGGAGTGGGAGTGGGCGTGGATCGGCTGGCGATGCTGCTAACGGATTCGCACACCATTCGCGATGTGATCTTGTTCCCGGTGCTGCGGCCGGAGAAGAGCGTAAACACAGAGGACAAAAGGGAGAAAATTCAAACCGCAGAGGACGCAAAGGACGCCGAGAAATAAGAGTAAGACCAGTAGATTTCCCGAGATATCTCTGGTGACAGAGAAGGGCATAAACACAGAGGGCACAGGAGACACGGGGAACCAAAAGGCCTAGCCTTTGATGGATCTGATCAGAGAATTCCTCTACGAGGCTCTGCTGGCGGATGCCGAGAAAAAGAATAAACACAGAGGACACAGGGGAGAAAACCCCAACCGCAGAGGACGCAAAGGACGCCGAGAAATAACGGCCAAGGAAGAAAATTCCCCCAAAAGATCCCTGCTGCGGGCGAGAACAGCAGGTCCTTTTCGACTAAGCAGTTGCTTCGCTGAGCGAATCAACTGCTCCGCTCGGGATGACAAATCAGTTAAGAGACAGTTAGTGCTTCCAGGGCCGAACCACAAGTAGTTCCGGGTGTTGCTGGCGGAAGGACTCGACCACGGAACAGTTCCAACACACCGGATGCGCCGAAGCAAATTCCGCCGGAAGTTTCTCCGCGGGCACGTGACTCCACTCGATGATCTTGCCATCGAAGCCGACCAGACCGGGAGGATGATCGAGATGGCTGAGAGGAGTGATCGGACGGCCGCAGTAGAAGCAACTCTTCCCTTCATACCAATGTGCGGCAATCGCCCAGACGCCGTGCTCCTCAGGATCTTCTTTTAGTTCGCTCAAGCAAGCTTGATCGCAACCGGCACGCTCGGGCCAGCGGGAACACTCGCACAGCTCGATTTCTTCCTTTCCGGCCACAGCAGCCAAGGCCGCTCGTCCGACAGCCACTTTTACGGCAACTGGCTGGTGAGTTTCCGGGCAGGTGACTAACTTCTGCCCCATGAGAGTGCGAATCTGGTGTCCGCCGATCCATAAGCGATGGATCAGGTAAGCGATGACAATCGCCAGCACTGGGAGCAGATAGTAAATGATCGGCGCCATGGCAGCCTCCGCTAGCTTGACCTTAGCGCAATGGCGAACTGCAGGCTGTGATAGGGATTACAAGCGCCTGTGACAGGTGTTGCAGGAAATTGACATGTTGAGGTGCTACCTTCCGTAGTGGACTGGCATCTTATTGTGCACTAGTAAGTATGCGGTGTATTTACTAGATTCTAAACTGGTTTTGTTTCGGCAATGGCGGCGCTACCGTAGCTCTCCCTCAGAGTGGAAGCTGGGTCGGTAGCGCTTTGCTGTTCTTGTAGGCTGCGGATCCGCGTACGATTTCTGGTAGTTCCCTTCTCAAAATGCCAGATTACTCACGATAGGCGTTACCATCCGAGATGCGACCTTCGCTGAATCCTGGTTCGATAGAATTGGTCATGCTTACCGCTTTGAGCTTAGAGGCCTTGAATTAATGAAGAAGGTCCTGCTCTGCGTTCTTCTCGGCTGCCTGCCCAGTTTTGCTCAAAGCAACACGGGAGAGTTGCGTCTCAAGGTGGTCGACCCATCCGGGCTAGGGGTTCAAAGCACCGTACAACTGGTAAGCGAAGCCAATCAGTACCGCAATGTCTTTTCCACAGATACCACCGGAAGCTTGGTCGCCAGACGATTGCCCTATGGGGTTTACCGGTTGGAAATTCATCCGGCGGATTTCGCAGCAGTTTCAGAATCGCTTGAGATTCGATCGGCGATCCCGCTGGATTACACGGTCAAGCTCAATTTGCCGTCGGTGACAACTTCGGTGACGGTCACCGAGGCGGCAACCCTGATCGATCCCTACCGCGCGAGTTCGGTCAATCAAATCGGAACGGAAAGCATTCAAACCCGTACCACTTCCCTGCCCGGACGATCGGTGCAGGATCTGGTGAACACACAACCCGGATGGCTCTATGAAGGCAATGCAGTTTTGCATCCGCGCGGCTCGGAGTATCAAACGCAAGTTGTGGTGGATGGGATTCCGCTGACCGACAATCGTTCTCCCAGCTTTGGACCGGAGATCGAGGCTGATGACCTGGACTCGGTCGACGTGTATACGGCGGGCATTCCCGCTGAGTATGGCCGCAAGATGGGCGGCGTTGTGGAATTGAATACGGCACGCGATAGCCAACCGGGTTTTCATGGCCAGGTGGTACTCTCCGGCGGCAGCTTTGACACTGCAGGGGCGTTCGCACGTGCGCAGTACATGCAGGGAAAGAACACATTCAGCCTAAGCGCCGACGGCGATATGACCAGTCATTATCTGAATCCGGTTGTCCCGGAAAACTATACGAATAATGGGACCACTGGAGATTTTTCAGGGGAGTACGAACGCACGTTGACATCGAACGACCGGCTGAATTTTATTGTGCGGCACTCTTTTTCCCGCTTTGATATTCCAAACGAGCAACTGCAGCAGGCCGCAGGACAGAGGCAGAACGGCGACAACTTCGAGACCATGGGGATTGTCAGCTACCAGCACATATTTTCGCCGGAAGTACTAGCGGATTTTCGCGGGATGGTGCGGGATGATTCGAATGATTTGTTCTCCAACGCGGCTTCGACGCCGATCATTGCATTTCAGCACAACGAATTTAAAGAGGGATATTTCAAAGGCACGGTTTCGATTCATCACGGACGACACGAGATCAAGGCAGGCGTTGAATCTGATGCGCTTTTCCTTCACGAAAACTTTAGTGACGCGATCACCAATCCGATTTATTTCGATCCGGGGACGCCGTCGACGTTCGCTTTTATTGGCCAGCGCCCGGATTTGGAGCAAGCCGCGTTCGTGCAGGACTTGGTGCGGCTGGGAAATTGGACGGTCAGCGCTGGGCTGCGATGGGACCATTATCAACTGATCGTGAATCAGAATGCGGTGAGCCCACGGCTTTCGGTGGCGCGATATTTCCCGGCTGCGGGCCTGATTCTCCATGTCTCCTACGACCGAGTTTTCCAGACGCCTGCTTTCGAAAACATCTTGTTATCGAGTTCACCGACCGTGGTGTCGCTTAATCCAAACGTGCTGCGCTTGCCGGTGGAACCTTCGCACGGGAACTACTACGAAGCGGGCGTCACGAAGGCTTTCCTGAAAAAATTTCGCGTAGACGCAAACTACTATCGCCGTGACGTCAACAATTATGCGGATGACGACCAGATTCTGAATACGGCGGTCAGTTTCCCGATTGCGTTTAACCAGGCGATCATCTATGGCGCGGAAGGCAAGATCACGCTTCCGGTGTGGTGGCGATTCTCGGGGTTCGTGAGCTACTCCTACATGGTGGGCAATGCGTGGTTTCCGGTCGTGGGAGGACTGTTTGTCGGGGATGACGCGGTCAACGCGAAGACGCAACTAACGGGACACTTTCCGGACTCCCAAGACCAACGGAATACGGTGCGATGGCGAACCCGATGCCAATTGCCGGCTCGCTTCTGGGTCGCCGGTGGTATGGAGTATGGCAGCGGCCTACCGTTCGAGTTCACGGGAACCTTTGCGCAAGCACTGGCGGAATACGGACAAGCGGTAGTCAACCAGATCAACTTTGACCGTGGCAGAGTACGGCCAAACCTCGCGGTCGATGCCAGTGTGGGAGCCAATATATACCAAAAGGACCAGATAGGGGTGCAGGTGCAGGCGGACGTCGAGAACTTGAACAACCGGCTGAATGTCATTGATTTTGGTGGGCTGTTCTCCGGCAATGCTATTGCGCCGCCACGCAGCTATGCGCTGCGGCTAACCACCAGCTTCTGACTGCGTCTACCGAATTGCTGGGTAGAGGGAAATCGCGCGGATGTAACCCTGACCTTCGGGACGACATCTCGGTAGAGAGGAGAGGGTGCTTTCGGGAGGTAGAACGAAAGGTGTAGGCATTTGCGATTCGGCAGTAGAATTGCACATCTTACCTGCGGAAGTTACGAAGGACAACCGTGCGTAAGAAAGGCGCATCTGTTCCACCCCAGACGTGATAAACTCCCTACCCAATATGTTCGTTCCGCATCCCAACCTGAGCGATGAGATCAATCACAACATCGTGCAATCAGAAATTGAGGGCGGAGTGCAACTGGCGTCGTTACCGCCGTCGACGGTGCTGCATATCCAGACGCAACACCATCGGTATACGGCTGTTTTGTTGGGTGGGAGCGAGGCCATGATTTCCGGGCACCCGCAATACTGCCCAGAGCCGGTGCAAGTAGCGATTTCGGGTTCGACTTGGGGCGGTTCGATGCTGAAGCAGAGATATATCGGACGGGGTATGCACCTGGAGTTCTGCCATCCCGAGTACCGCACGCCGATCGTGACCTCGAAAATTCAGGAAATCCGCGAGTGTTCAAAGGAAGAGCTGGACGTCGAGAGCAGTCAGATCACATTCACTTCACCCGGCCGATCGTGAGATTTTCTATTTAGAGCAACCGATTCCCTTCTCCTTAATGAATTACCTAATCACCCAGGTGGAGATTGACTGGTCAGCAGACCCGCCGGGGTGGTGACCGTGACGCCGAGAAACACCCAAGAGGCTGTCAACCCATCGATGACGAGCGGTCGGCCTTCAGAGTATTCTGGAGCCAGGCCCGGCTGGCGAACAGCCGCACGCTCTTAATGTCTATGTCTGGCACTACTGTCATTACCACCGCCGATACGCAACTCCTAAGCAAAGAAAAATTGCTCGCCCGCTTGCAGGAAGTTGGGCGCGAGCGCTACCACCATCAGCATCCATTCCACCTGATGATGCACGAAGGGCGGCTGACGCGCGGGCAATTGCAAGCCTGGGCGCTGAACCGCTATTACTACCAGAGCCGGATTCCGATCAAGGACGCGATCATTCTCTCCCGTAGTGAAGACCGCGATTTTCGCGTGGCGTGGCGCAAACGCATTATCGATCACGATGGGGATGCGAACAGTAACGGCGGAATCGAGCGCTGGCTGAAGCTGGGCGAGGCGACAGGCTTACCGCGCGAAGTGGTGGCGAGCGGGACCGGCGTGATGCCGGCAACGCGCTACGCGGTCGATGCATATCTCGACCTGGTGCGTAGCCGGAGTTTTCTTGAAGCCGTGGCGTCGTCGCTGACCGAACTTTTTTCGCGCGACCTGATTGCGTTGCGGATGGATGCGCTGCGCAAGCATTATCCGTGGCTATCGGGTGGGCTGGATTACTTCACCGCGCGATTGACGCAAGCGCCGGAAGATGCGAAGTTTGCATTCGATTGGGTGGCCGAACATGCACTCACGCGAGTGCAACAGGAATTGGCTATCGCGGCATTGCAGCGAAAGTGCGACATTCTGTGGGCGCAACTTGACGCCCTGCATTTCGCGTACGTGCAGCCGGCGTGGCCTCCGCCGGGAGCGTTTACCCCCGAGGGCACATAGATGCCGGGACCGGAGAGCACAGCAAAGCCTCGGCTGGCGGCGGGATGCCGCTGGTCTGAGCCGCAGGGGGAAGATCGAACCCTGCTGTTTCCTGAAGGCGCGATTAAACTCCGCAGCACGGGAAGAGACATTCTGGAACGCTGCGACGGCGAACACACGGTGCTGGAGATCGTTGAAGAGATGCAAAGCCGTTACGGTAAGGCTGATCCGGCGAAGGTTGCCGCGGATGTGGCCAATTTTCTGCAGCAGTTGAATCAGAAGCGAATCCTCGATTTTTGAGGAACCCGCCGTTGTAGACTAATGAATTGACCTGCTCATGCTGTCCAATCCTTTAGCTTTAATTGCCGAACTGACCCACCGCTGCCCGCTGCACTGCGTGTACTGTTCGAATCCGCTCGAGATGCAGAAAGCCGCGGCAGAGCTTTCGACTGCGGAATGGACGCGGGTATTCCAGGAAGCAGCGAAGCTCGGCTGTCTGCATGTTCACATGACCGGTGGCGAGCCTCTGGCTCGCACGGACCTCAGAGAACTGATCGCGCGAGCGCGAGCCGCGGGGCTCTATACAAACTTAATCACGTCGGGCATTGGGCTTTCCGAAAAGCGTCTGGCAGCTTTAGTCGACGCCGGGCTGGAGCACATTCAGCTGAGTTTTCAAGGATCGCGGGCAGAGCAGGCGGATGAAATCGCGGGCACGCGCAGTCATGCTTACAAGCTACAGTTGGCTGAAATGATCCGGCAATTCAAGATTGCGTTCACGATAAATGTCGTGGTTCACCGGCAGAATCTGGATCACCTGGCGGAGATCATCGCGATGGCGGAAGCGGCCGGCGCGGGACGGCTTGAGATTGCGAATGTGCAGTATTACGGCTGGGCATTGCAGAACCGCGATGCCTTGCTGCCTACACGTACGCAGTTGGAAAGGTCCCAGATCGTAGTGAACGAAGCTATCGAGCGTTTAAATGGAAAGATGCGGATCGATTATGTTGCTCCGGACTATTACGCGAAATATCCCAAGGCCTGCATGGGCGGCTGGGGACGGCGATTGATGCTCATCGATCCGGCGGGACAAGCACTTCCCTGCCATGCGGCAGCGGTCATTCCCGGCATGACATTCGACAGCGTGCGCGAGCGCTCGCTGGAGTGGATATGGAAAGAGTCGCAAGCGTTCCGGAGGTTCCGCGGTGAAGATTGGATGCCGGAACCTTGTAAGAGCTGCGACCGCCGTGCCGAAGACTTTGGGGGCTGCCGCTGTCAGGCACTGTTGCTGACGGGGGATGCAGCCGCCACCGACCCGGTGTGCTCGCTGGCGCCATCCCACAAAATGGTCGAAGACATATTGCTACGGATTAACCGCGCGGAAGATGCGATTTCGGAGACGAACGCGCCATTTTCGGTGACGGGCCAACTCGAATGGCGCTACCGGCCGAACCCGGTTTAGCTGGAGAATAGCCACAGTCAAGTTACCGCAGCTTTATGGAGACCTCCTTCTCCTTGACAGTCCTACCCTTACAAGGAGTAACGTACTCTTGCTGTAGCGTTTGAACAGCGCCTTTCCTCCCCCAGAGGCCGGTCGGACGCAGTCTCCTGAAGATTGCAAAGTACAGGCGTGTGCCGATTTTGTGGCACCGCGTCCCTTCACGCCTCGTTGTGCCTAATAGGCGACATCAAGAAATCGACCAGGAGATTTCTCATGAAATACACAGCCCGTGCCCTCGCATTCGCTATTTTCTTTTGCGCCTCCCTGCTGCATGCCCAAGTTGGTGGCTCGGGAACTCCCGGCTACATCGCAGGCTGGATCACAAGCAACAAGCTGACGAATTCATCTTTGTATGAATCGAAAGGAGGCAACATCGGACTGGGCACGACGAATCCGACACAGAAGTTGTCCGTAAGCGCGAACAGCCCATCGGGTGAGGCGATCCTGGGCTCGAATAACTCGACGTCGGGAACCACCTTTCCAGTGGGAATTGTGGGTCAGAGCGACGGGCCGCAGGGAGTCGGAATTTACGGCAGCGCCAATGCCACTACAGGAGCCAGCGTCGGGACCTTTGGGGTCACGGTGAGTCCAGACGGGATCGGCGTGGAAGGCGTAAGCGACGCCACCACGGGCGGCGGAAGTGGCGCGAGCGGTGTCGCGGGATTCTTTAATGCCATCACCGGCACGGGAGATGGAGTCAGCGGCACGACCTATACGCCCGTCGGAGCGGGCGTGATCGGAATCGCGGAGGCCAGCGGATCAACGGCGACTGCCTACGGTGTTCAGGGAACTTCGAGCGCGCCGAAAGGTGCAGGCGTCGCAGGCACGACTAGCAATTCAGGAGGTCTTGGGGGCTATTTCGATAATACTGCCGGTGGAAGTATTTTGGTCGGCGCGGTAAACGGCGTACACAAATTCCGAATCGATGGAACCGGAAAGGGTTACTTTGACGGGGGCACACAAACCGGCGGTGCGGATTTTGCCGAGTCGGTTGCGGTCGCACGGGAAGCAGCGCAGCGCGGCCCCGGAGATCTGCTGGCCGTCGATCCCTTAGGGAAACGGCAACTGAAGCTGGCGACGGAACCATACTCGACATTAGTTGCCGGCATTTATTCCACCAAGCCAGGAGTGCTGGCCACGCCACATTCGATCAATGACGTGGTGAAAGATGAGGTTCCGCTGGCGATCGTTGGTATTGTCCCCTGCAAAGTTAGCGCGGAAAATGGACCGATTGCAGCCGGAGATTTGCTGGTCAGCTCGGCGACTCCGGGACATGCGATGAAGGGGACCGATCGCAGCCGTATGCTGGGCGCGGTCGTGGGTAAAGCAATGGAGCCGCTGGCGTCAGGCACGGGAGTGATCGAGGTGCTGGTGACGTTGCAGTAAGGGACTGCGGGTAGCGGAGTCAAACAGCAGGTTCCTCGACTCGCTCTGCCTTCTCCTAAGCGGAAAGCAGAACGTGGCTCGGAATGACAGCTTCAGGGTAAAAACGGGCAAAGCCGCTCTTGCGAGCGGCTTTTTCACAAATTCCCAGGTGCCCAAGAAGGATCACTCCATGACGCCCGGATGAGAGTTACTTCTTCGCTACCGGCTTGGGTTGGTTAATGTGTGGAACCTGGCCGGTCTTGTTGTATCGCTCGTCAGCCCGCGCTGCATCGGCAAATGCTTCTGGATGCGCGCGCCATTCATTGGCAACGCTTGGATGCTCATTCATGTAATTTTGGAGTGAAGGATGCGCCGCCAGGAATTTAGGATTGTCGATCAGCCGCGGATTCTCATTCAACTGCTTGGCGAGCGCCGGATGCTTCGAGAGATACTCGTCGGTGTTGTTCATCGCGCGCCGATCGGTATTGAGGGTCTCGTGCTCGGTATGGTTAACGAAGTTCTGCGGATTCGAAGCCGCATCCTGCTTTACGTTCTGATGAGTGTTCATCCAGTTCTGAACCACCGGATGCTTGGCGAGCCACTGCGGATTATTGATCAGCGAAGGATCGTTGTGGAGCTCGTCGGCCACCTTCGGATGGTTTGTCAAATAATGCTCCATGGTGTCCGTCTCGCCAGTCGTTGGAGCGCCACCCGGAACGGGCGTGGGAGCCGGTGGGGCACCGCCGGCAGTTGGTGATGCGCCGGGACCGCTCGTCGGCGGTACGGGAGTCGGAGTGGCCGTTTGCGCCACAGCTGTACCCGCCCAAACGGTCAAAGCCAAGGCGGTAATCATGGATAGGCGTTTTAACGTCTTGGGGGAAGTGCTCAACATAGTTGTCCTCCGTCGAAAATCAAAGTGTGAATTGCTGTGGCGCGTGCTTTTCAAGAGTTGTAAACCCTGAGCCGATTGTAAAGTTGCGTAATCTGGCAAGCCTTGACTTTTCAATATATTACAGGCGTATCCGTGTGTCGACCGAATTTCCACAGGAGAGTTAGCAGGTTGTATACGGAGGCTCAGGTGGTCGGAGTGGTGATGAGGCGGATTGGGATGGTGGAAACTCCGTTGCCCCCGACCACAGGAGGATTGCCATTTGTGGTTTGGCTGCAACCGACCACGTTCATGACGGTGATGTTGAGATCGCCGTAATTGGCGTTGGGGGACCCGACTCCAGTGTCGTAGCCGACAAAATTTATGAACCCTTGAAGGAAGCCCACAACCGTCACCTCGCGGTTGATTTGACTAAGAGGCTGATTGGCAATGATCGGAATAGTGACGATCGAATTGCTTGTTGATACGACGCTACCGTTTTGAGGGGCACGGTTCACCGTGATGGTCGGAGGACCGGTCGGCCATCCGCCCGGATAATTGAGGGTGTCTTGATCCAACCCAAGGCGTGAACCTTCGGGACCAGTGCCGTTCGGTGAGGCCACGCCTAACAGGCACTCCGCTCCCTGCGCGGTGTCGCTGTGAGTGTCGGTACCCGTCAAGCCCTGCGTTTCCTGATCCGGATTCGGACCTGTGTCCCAAAGCAGGCTGTTCGTTGTACCCCCGCATTGGGTCCAGGCGTAAGGTGTTTGGTCGCAGCCAGCGATGACTTGGCCGTACTCGCTAAGGGAAGCGGCATTGGAACACGTAGACGCGATCACATTGGTAGGAGCAACCGTCGCGGGAACGAAGTAGACCGCCGGATACGTCGGAGGACCGGCGCCGGGCTGAAAGTTCTCGGGACTGAAATGCAGCGCGGTGCAATTAGAGGCTGACGAATTGCAGTCTGAGGTCAGATAGATGTTACTGCCGATAATGTCTGCAGCGGCGGGCACCAGATCACCGGTTGTAGGATCAATAAGCTGGCCGAGTGGAGCGCCCGGGCCAATTCCCAAAGGGTTATAGGGATTTGCATTGGCCATGAGCATAGGCTTGACGCACTGGGGTGTAACTGGCGTGAACTCTTCCATGTTCGCCGGATTGTAAGCCTCCGCCGTGGCGGTCGCCTGGGTCGATGCAGTTGCCCGAGCCCAGATTTTAGCGAAAAAAGTCGGAAGGTTGGTTTGCTGCACTGTCACTGTGATGTAGGGATTGTTGTTCCCTTTGCTCCAATTCGGTGTTGGCGTTCCCCCAACCAGCGCCGGGGGGCTCCCGTTAACGGTGTTAGCGGAAAGCGCGGCGGTGATGGCCGCACTGGACATTGTTCCTGCTAACGTTTCGGCAGCCGTCAAGCTCGGGTCGCCGATTGGAACCGTAGTGACTCCCGAATCCGCAATCGCTTTCGCGCCCGCTAAAGCAATGGCGTCGGCGGCGCGCTGAATTTCGCTCTTCGCGACATAAAGGGTGACCACATCGATGGCGAGCGCGGCCATCGAGAGCAGCGCCACAATTGACACGGCGACGAGCAGAATCGTCTGGCCTTGTTCCGCGCGGCAGATTCTCTTGGGCGGGAGTTTCATCGGTACCTGGAATTCTACGAAATTGCGGGGCCTGAGCCAATGATTATCGGGCGTCGGGGGCAGGCTGATTTTTTTCGAAATTTTGGCCGGGAATAACACCGTGCGATCTCTCACCCCAGGTGTGGCGCGGGCCTTCGAGATGACGCCCAGGAATGTGCGTTCGGCTAACGCCGGGTGTCGGGGGTTGAGGCGGCTTCGACGCGTTCTTCCAGAAGCAGGCGGCGGAGGGTACGAAGATCGTTGAGCAGGCGGCGGCCGACCTTCATGTGCTGCTCAAGTTTTTCCAGCTTGTAGACGGCGAGACGAATCGCGTCGAGGTGGCGGGCGGAGGTTGCGCCGGCAGCCGCAAGATCGCTTTCCGCAGTCTGGCGAGCTTCTTCGACGGCCTTGACTAGAAGCCCGAGGTATTCGTGGGCGCTCTCGATACTGTCAAAGGGTGTCTCGGCGTTGTAATCCAAATCGGAAGGCTCCTTCCGGCCCGCTTTCAGCCACTATACTCTCAATCCCCCTGGCAGTAAGAGCATTTCATGTTCCAAGGCCGGGAAAACTAAGCATGCGCTCACTCAATATGTTACGCGACAACCTGACCAACTGTACCGGAGTGACTGCAGGAAGTTGCACATGGACAAGGCTGGAACAGCGCCGAAGTAGGCCGAACGGCCCTATTGGCGGGAGACCATCGGCTCGTTGCGTCTGCCGAGAAGGGGTGTAAACTCGGGGTATTTCGCCGAGCGAGGGCGGCGCGATTACTTTGGACTTCGCGTCTCTCCGCCCGCCGAGAGTAGAATGGGTTGCAATTCACCCTCATTCCTCCCCAGACTTTCTTGGATTGAATGACAGATCATTTTGTGTTGTAAGGAAAGTTTACAGATTGCCGTCTCTGAATCCGTTTTGACGACCGGCGAAGGCAGTGGTTTGTGAAACCAGCCGGCTGGATTAGAAAAAGCGCATGGGAACTCAACGAAGCTTAGGTTCGTGCAGGACGGCGGGACCGCGGCGAACGAAATTGGTGCGGCCTGCGGAGCGGGTAGTGCGGTTGCGCCGGGTTGCAGTCACCGGCGTGGGATTGCTGTGTAGCGTGGGGCTCAACACGGAAGAAGTCTGGCACGGAGTTTTGCGAGGACAATCAGGCATCGGACCGATCAAGGCATTCGACACGTCGGAATTCGCGACCAAGATTGCCGGCGAGGTGCGCGGCTTCAATCCGGAAAAATATGTCGCGCGAAAAGACCTGAAAAAGATGGCGCGGTTTATTCAGTTTGCCATCGCCGCGGCCGACATGGCGCTCGAGCAATCTGGATTTGAGGTCACCGACGCGAATGCCGAACAAGTGGGCGTGTGCGTGGGAAGCGGCGTAGGCGGAGTGGAGATCATCGAGCGCGAGTATCAGAGATTCTTGCAGCGCGGGCCGTCGAAGATTTCTGCCTTTCTGATTCCGGCGATGATCGTGAATCTCGCCTCCGGATTTATCTCTCTGCGAACCGGCGCGCGCGGACCGAACCTGGCGAATGCCACGGCATGCACGACGGGCGCGCACTCGGTTGGTGATTCGTTCCGGCTGATTCAGTTGGGACAAGTAGAAGCCATGATCTGCGGCGGGGCCGAAGCCGGCATCACTCCCCTGATGGTGGGAGCTTTCGGTGCGATGCGTTGTCTCTCGACGCGCAATGATTGTCCGGAGGCGGCTTGCCGTCCCTGGGATAAAGATCGCGATGGCTTTGTGATGGGAGAAGGCGCGGGGGTGCTGATCCTGGAAGAAATGGAACACGCCAAGCGGCGCGGCGCGAAAATCTTGGCCGAGATGGTGGGATATGCGGCAACTTCCGATGCTTATCACTTCACCAGCCCGCCGGAAGATGGTAACGGAGCGCTACGCTCGATGCGCAATGCAATTCAGGATGCAGAGATCGAACTGGGCGACATACAGTACATCAATGCACATGCAACTTCTACGGAGCTAGGCGACCGGGCGGAAAGCATGGCGATCGAAACCCTATTCAATTCGCACGCCAATCGGCTCGCCATAAGCTCGACCAAATCAACCACGGGTCATCTATTAGGGGCGGCTGGGGCATTGGAAGCAGGCTTGACGGTGTTAGCCGTGCGCGATCAGATTGCTCCGCCGACGGTGAACCTATCGGTAGCGGGAGCGCATTGCAATCTGGATTACGTCCCAGGAATAGCTCGGCCGATGGCAATCCATCACGCCATTTCTAATTCTTTTGGCTTCGGGGGCACGAACGCTTCCCTCATCTTTCGGCACTACGACGGCTAGGCAATCAAGTCCCTTTCCCGCGTCGCACGTGGCGCGAACTTGTGTTAGATTAACTGCCATTGAAGAAACGCGCCGCAACTCACTTTCCTCCCCAAGTGTAAGCAGCGACCAAGGGCGCTGCGCGCGTTCGATTCGTATGGCCGAGAAATTCCGGTCGTATTGCCGCAGTGACGTAAACTCGCATGTAAAGTAAGGAACGGGTAGTAAAGACCAAGGCGAAGGGTCTGGGACAAAGTGCTTTTCAAGAGGGTTGGGCGATGACGGCCAGGGAGTTTCCGGCAGAGACCGAAAAGGCCGCCACCTCGCTGAAGTTTCGCGACGCGCAGTTCGACGATTACGAACAGATTTTCGCCCTGCAAGCGCGTAATGGCTTAGGCACAAAAACGCGCGAAGAGTGGGAACATCTGTGGGTGGGCAATCCCCTTTACCAGCGGATGGAACGATGGCCTATCGGCGTAGTCGGGGAAAACATTCATGGAGAAGTCGTAGCTTACACCGCCAGTATTCCACTGAGCTATTATTTTCGCGGGCGCGAGATTCGCGCCGTCACGGGCTGGGGGATGGCGGTCGATCCGCCGTATCGCGGTAATACGATCTTTCTGATCCGGCGAGTGCTCAATCCGCGGACTCCAGTGGAACTGTTCTTTGACGCCAGCGCACGACCGAATGTGGCGAGGATTATGGAGCGGATTGCCCCTCGCTTTCCTGGGGCTGGTCGCGTCCCGGCTTCCAATTGGGGAAGCGCTTGCTTCTGGATTACGAATTATCGAGGATTCGCCGGCAGTTTTATTCGATCAAAAAGATTGCCGGCTATTTTTATTTACGCCGCAGCCCCAATGGTTTGGCTTAAGGACAAGTTAACTAGATCCAATGCATGGCCGGGCAAAGACGGACCCGAGGTGGAAGTGCACACGGAGGTGGATGAGCGCTTCGATGTCTTCTGGGAAGAGTTGAAGCGCGCGTATCCACATCGGCTGCTGGCCACGCGGTCCCGGGAAATGCTCCATTGGCATTTTAAGTATCCGCTGGCCTCGGGGCGAGCCTGGCTGCTGACGGTGAGTGATAAGTCGCGCATGCTGGCGTATGGGGTTTTCTGGCGGCAAGATAATAAAGAGCTGAATCTCACTCGCGTGCGGTTGCTGGATTTCCAGACAGTGAATGGAGATTTGCAGTTGTTGGTGCCGATGCTGGAGTGGGCGTTCACCAAATGCCGGCGCGAAGGCATTCATATGCTTGAGTCGTACGGGCTGCGCGAAGACAAGCAGATGGTGATTGACGATCTCGCACCACACCGTCGTCGGCTGCCCGCTTGGGCATTCTTTTACGCGACGTTTAATAAAGAACTGGGCCAGAAGTTGCAGGATTCCAGCGCGTGGGACCCGTCGCATTTCGATGGAGATGCGAGCTTATAACTGAGACGCCATCACCGACGAGGACGCCAGGAACGCCAAGTATTTGATGAATAATAGGCGACTGCCGCTAGAGTCTTCCGTCTCCTCACTTCCGCCCTCTAGCCCTATTCCAGGCTCCCCGCTATTGTGATTCCCTCCCCCCCGGACTCAACAAACAAGCGAAGGGCTGCAAAGCGAGATGGAACGAAGTCGTTGCGCGCCAGCCGTGCGATCTGAAAAGATGGGGTCGAAGTTGGTCAAATTCTCGATAATCTGGATCGCATTTTCAGCCGTCGCCGCTGGATCGGCCTATAGCCAGAACAATTGCAGTGCGTCGCCGCCGACAGGTACCTGCCCTGCACCATCAGCCCCGGTGCAATCGTGGTGTGCGGGAAATAACAGCGAGAGCACTTGTCCGGGAGGCACTTCGTGGGTGGGATTTGCGACTTCGCCGCCAGCCACGGGATCGTGGACGGATCAGTTTGAAGGATTGGACGCAGCCAGCATTATCGCGGGGAATGGAAATACGCGGCCGCAACCCGATCCGAATGGTGGAGTGGGGCCGACGAATTCGAGTGGAGTTGGACAGTACCTCGAGTTCTCCGCGAATTACGTTCAAGCTTTCGACCGACTAACCGGCAACGGAATTTTCAGCAAGCATCCCAACACCACTGCGACGCCGCAATTGATCGCAGACATGTTCGCGCCGGGCGGAAGCAGTTATTGCTCGAACGCATCGGTCGATGGAATTGCGACCTATGACCGCATCGACAATGTTTTTGTGCTCGGCAATATCTATAACCCCGGTGGCGCGAGCATGTATTACTACTGCATTGGGGTGAGTGCGGCGAGCGGCACGGTTCCCGCAAATAATCTCGAGGGTTCAAATTCCGAAAGCCACTGGAATGTGTATGCGTACGCGCTGACCGCAGCAATTCCGAAAAACGCGAATGGGGTTACGTACTTCCCCGACTATGCGCGATTTGGATCGTGGGCCGACGGATTTTACGTGACGTGGGACCTGGAAGACACGACCAAGAATTACGACATCGTGGGGTTTGAAGTTTGCCAACTCGATAAAGCCGATATGGTTGCGGGGCTGTCGTCAAGTCCACCGGTGTGTTACACCTATATTCCCGCCTACGCCGGTGGCCCCGGAGGAACCAGCAATAGTTTGATTCATACGCTGATGCCCGCGGATTTCGAGGGGAATAATCCGATTCCCAGCAACACGGCGGGAGAATATTTCTTGGCGCAGGTGAACCCGAGCAATCCTGGAACGAATAATCAATGTACGATCGCACCTTGCACCTCGAACCAGTTGGCATTCTGGACGTGGTCAGGATTCGTGAGCCAGTCGGGGCCTATGTTGATCACGCTCGGCAAAGCTTATACGCCGGGCTGTTACAGCACTAGCCATCCATACAACACGATTTGCGTCCCAGAACCGTATGGCGGAGTCATCGACAGTCTTGGCGACCGGCTTAATTACCGCTTGGCCTATCGTTACCTGACGACGGGAACCCCCGGTGAGTACTTGGCGATCGCGCACACCGTTCAGGAGACGACCGTCGATCAACGGACGGGAATCCACTACTATAAAATCCTGGCGGGAGCGAATCCGTCGGTGGTTTACGAGACCGACATTCAGGACGCGACTTACCATACGTTTCTCTCGATGCCGAGCGTCGCGATGGACCTGAATGGAGACCTGGGCATGACCTTCACCGTGACGGGAGATCACGCCAGAGGCAGCTCCATGAACTATGACCCGTCGCCTTTCTTTATCAGGGCGAACCCCGAAGGCGTTCCCGCGACGCCTGTGGCGATTCTCAAGGGCAGCGGGACGACCGGGCAGGATGAAACGGACAATTACTGGGGTGAGTATGTCAGCGTATCGTCGGACCCGAATGACGATTTGAGTTTTTGGGCGGTCGACGAATATATGAACGGAAATCAGGTGTCGAATTGCAATGCGCACTCGGGCACGGGTTGTAAATGGGCAACGCGTGTTTTCGTTTGCAAGAAAGGCTCGGGCTGCTAGGCCCCGGTCCCAGGGGTGGGAAATCGGCGTCGCCTAAGTGCAATAGAGTGCAACTTGTGTGCATAGGGGTGTTATGGGCGGGTCATTGTAAGTAATTGATGTACAAAGCCAATTTTTTTACTCTGGCCCTGCGGAATGGTGAGAAACGTGCGCCATCATCGCTGGGGATTGCCATACGTAGGGATCGCCGTCGCTGAATCTGGGGAATCAGCTTCCAGGCGACTTTAGTTACCGACTTCAAGAGTCACCAAGATAGGGGAGATGCAAGGAATGACAACCAGCAAGTTTGCACGATTAATGACCATCCTGGCTCTGAGTAGTTTGCCAAGCTTTGCGCAGAACAACTGTGGCGCGACTCCTCCCACCGGGACCTGCCCGGCGCCCTCGGCACCATTCCAAGTCTGGTGCGCGGGAAATAACGGTAAGAGCACTTGCCCGGGCGGAACCTCGAAAGTCGGGTTTTACACCACGGCTCCGGGCTCCGGATCGTGGAGCGGCTCGTTTGAGGGCCTGAACGCCGCCGCCATTTTCGCCGAAGGAGCGATTGTGCGAGCGCAACCCGATCCGGCTGGCGCGGTTGGGCCGACGAATAGCAGCGGCGTTGGACAATACCTCGAAGTAGCGGGCAGCTTTGTGCAAGCATTCGATCGCAAAACGGGGAACGGCATTTTCGCCCCCACCGCTGGGGCGCCCGCGGAACCGCAACCCATCACGTTCTTGTTTGATCCAGGTGCAAAGAACTACTGCGGCAACAGTACAGCCGACGCCATGGCTACCTACGACTGGATCGATGGCGTATTCGTCCTGGCCAACACTTTTGATCCCGGAAACGCGGCGACCTATTATTACTGCCTCGCCGTAAGCGCGCCGGAGGGCGGTATCCCTGCAAGTAATTTGGAAGGATCAGCCGGCGCCAGCTACTGGAACACCTACGCATATAATCTCACGCCCGCCATCCCAAAGAAGTCGAACGGAAAAACGTACTTCCCGGATTACGAGCGCTTCGGAACCTGGTCGGATGGATTTTATGTAGCCTGGGACCTGGAAGACCCGGATACAAACGATGTCAACATCGTCGGCTTTGAGGTTTGCCAGTTCGACAAAGCTGACATCATCGCGGGACTGTCCTCGAATCCGCCGGTTTGCTACACCTATATTCCAACTTACGCCGGTGAATCGGGCGGCACCGACGCCAGCCTGATTCACACTTTGTTGCCTGCCGATTTCGAGGGGCTGAGTAAGATTCCGTCGAACACGAATGGCGAATACTTCCTCGCGCAGGTGAATCCCGCGAATCCTGGGACGAATAATCAGTGCACAGCTTCGCCCTGCACTTCCAATCAATTAGCCTTTTGGACATGGTCCGGCTTCACCAGCGGCGCCGGGCCTACCCTGATTAATCTCAGCAAATCGTATACACCCGGCTGTTACACGCCTACGCATCCCTACAACACGGTTTGCGTTCAGGAGCCTTACGGGGGATACATTGACAGCGTCGGCGACCGCCTGATGCATCGGCTCGCTTATCGGTACTTCCCGGGCGGGGGCGAGTATCTGGCTGTCTCGCATACCGTACAGGAGGATTCCACGACGCAGCGGACCGGAGTTCGGGTTTATGCGATCCAGGCGTCGAACAGTCCTAAGGTTTCCCTGCTCGCCGATCTGCAGGACAACCGCTACCATCTCTGGGTGCATGTACCCAGCGTAGCGATGGACAATAACGGCGACTTGGGCGTCACCTTCACGGTCACCGGTAACACCAACGTATCCACATACGACTATGATCCCTCGCCTGGATTCATTACTCTAACTAACAAGGGAGTCGCCGGGCCGGTTGAGCTGATTCTCCCCAACAGCGGAGCCAGCGGACAGGACGAAAGCGATGATTCCTGGGGCGAGTATGTCAGCGTTAATTCCGATCCCAATGATGGAATGACCTTCTGGGCGGTCGACGAATATATGAATGGCAACCAGACTTCAGATTGCGGCGGAGGCCAAGCCTCCGGCTGCCGCTGGGCTACGCGGGTCTATAGCTGCAAGAAGGGATCTGGCTGTTAGTGTTCCAAAGCGGTCTTGCGAAATTCCAGCGGGACCGCTTTCTTCTCTCCTCCATAATTAACGTCTGTTAGGATGGCGGACGGGTCTGCGTAACTACTTTTCCGGGCGCCGAAGCGAGATCGTCGAATTAAAGATCAGCATCATAAGTGTGGCACTTTGGGAGGACACTTCAAGTGAGAGTTCTGGTGGTCGGCGGGGCGGGATACATTGGAAGTCACACGGCACGAGTGCTGCGCCGGGCGGGGCATGAAGTTCGCATTTATGACAATCTTTCCACCGGCTTCGAATTTCTAGCCAAGGGTTTCGAACTGATCGTTGGCGATGTGCATGACAGCAAGCGGCTGCTCTCGGCGCTCGAAGGCTGCGAGGCGGTGATGCACTTCGCCGCCAACCACTATGTCGGCGAATCGGTCGTTAATCCCAGAAAGTACTTCCGCAATAACGTCGAAGGCGGCTTGAGCCTGCTCAATACCGTGATCGACTCCGGCAACAAGTACTTCGTCTTTTCGTCGACCTGTTCGGTTTACGGTTCCCCGGAGAAAATGCCGATCACGGAACGGACGCCGGCGCTGCCGGTGAATCCGTATGGAATCTCCAAAGCATTTTTTGAGGAGGCACTCGAGTCGTACGACACGGCTTACGGATTGCGCTCGGCGCGGCTGCGCTACTTCAACGCGGCGGGCGCGGATGAAAGCGGCGAGGTCGGCGAATGCCATGATCCCGAGCCGCACTTGATTCCTCTGACCTTGCGCGCCGCCGCCGGGTTTGGCAACGAGTTGCAGCTTTATGGCGACGACTATCCGACGCCCGACGGCACTTGCATTCGCGATTACATCAACGTGATGGACCTGGCCGAAGCGCACGTGATGGCGTTGCAACACCTGGTGGAAGGAAATCCATCGTTCACGGTGAACCTGGGCACGGGTCAAGGCTCGTCCGTAAAAGAGGTGATTACGGCAGTCGAGCAAGTGACGGGCATGAAAGTTCCCTACCGCATTGTGCAGCGGCGCGCGGGCGATCCGCCGGCGCTGGTGGCTGATCCAGCAGCCGCGCAAAAATTGCTGGGATGGAAAGCCAAGCGGACGTTGAAAGACAACGTCTCGACCGCCTGGAAGTGGATGCAGAAGCAGCAAGCGATGGCGGGCGCGGCGAAGTAAGCGTGGCGGGGCTGTCCTGAGCGAAGCGGAAGGGTCCAAGCCGAGCGCCGCTCGGCAAGCTGGCGTGGCGCGGACAGAAATGTCCGCGCCGAGTAGTATTAGGGCACGAATTCAGTCGTGCTAGGACCAGCGGAATCCGTCCTTTTTCCAGAAAGAATTGATGATTTGATGGAGGCGCGCGCCCGCACAGAACGCTCGAGCGGGCGCTGGATTTCCCACCGCTTTCCGTGCCAGCGCTGCGTGCTTTCGCGGCGGCCTGCGGGGCGTGAACCGGTTTGGTTCGATATCCGCACAGATCAACTCGCGAAGAACGCTCGCAAAATACATAGATCCGGCTTGGCTTTTCGCTCGCGATGAGAGCGATTCCGCTGGCTTGGGGATGACGACTCACGGTGGTACGTGACGGTGATGCATTAGGTTGGATACCGTAGACGCCAACTTGCCTGCGACTGAGGGCATCTGACTCGTACGCAGGATCCAAATCCCCCAAGCAAGTGAGGTCCCAAAGCATGTCTCGTTATCGGTTTGTTAACACCTTTGCATTAGCTCTAACGTTAGTAATCGCGGCATCCGTACTCCCGTCGGCATTCGCCCAGCAGTCTCCGGCCGCGCCGGCAGCGTTCGTCTATGTATCGAGCAATCCGAGTGGAAGTACGTATCAGGTCAATGCCTACTCGGCGGCTTCCAATGGGCAATTGACGCCGGTTCCCGGATCGCCCTTCCCTGCCAACGTGCAGCAAATGGCGGTCAATGGCAAGTATCTGTTTGGCACCGATGGAACGTACATCTACAGCTTCGCAATTGCCGCAAACGGGGCGCTGAGGCAAGTCGCTTCCATCAATGTGCAGGAAAACAACGGTGGATGTGGGTCCGCGGGTGCGCTCTTCCTCGATCATACAGGCGCTACGCTCTACGATTGGGATTACGATGGCAATGACTGCGCGAACAATGCCTACCAGTCGTTTAGTGTTAACCAATCAACGGGCCAGTTGACATACCTCGGTGGTGACAGTGTGGGCTCTGAGTATTTCCAGCAAGGCATGAGCTTTATTGCCAACAATCAGTATGCTTACGGCTCGAGTTGCTATCACTTCTCTCCCGAGATTTACGGTTTCCAGAGGGAGAGCAGCGGGTTGTTGAATCTTTTGAATGTTAGTCCCAGCCTTCCGAATGGGCCGACCGGAAGTTTCTATTGTCCGACCTTGGCCAGCGCCGACCCCAGCGGCAATGTGGCGATTACGATGGTGCCGCTGAATGATTCGTCCTGGCAGCCGACGGGGCCGTATCAAATTGCGGTCTACACGGCCGACTCCTCCGGTATTTTGACCACCAGCAGCACATACTCGAACATGCCGCCAACCAGGGTGCAAACGGTTTTGGATTACTGGATGTCGCCGGCGGGAAATCTGTTGGCGGTCGGCGGTACCGGTGGCGCACAGGTGTTTCATTTCAATGGCAGCAATCCGGCGACACACTACACGGGGCTGCTCACCACTCAAGAAGTTGACCAGGTTCTATGGGACAACGCGAATCATCTGTATGGCATTGGCCGACAGGCGAACAGCTTGTTCGTCGGAACGGTCACACCGACGAAGCTGAGCACGGTGCAGGGGTCGCCCTATAGCATTACGAATCCTGTGAACCTCGTGGTGTTGCCGAAATAACCCACAAAGAAGTCCGCCCCCTTGACGTCGCAAAGAACGCGTCGTTGAGAGTGCGGCAAATATCTGCCGAGCTGCGCTCGGCCCGACAGCCGAGGCGGCTGTCGCCACATGAGTAGTGCTAAAGCTAGGGCGCCTGTCTCAAGAAACAGGTCCCTCCACTCCGCAGATCATCGCTTCGCGATGATCTGCTTCGGTCGGGGGACAGCCGAGAGACAGTGGTCCGCCATTAATTGGTCGGTGGATCGACCAGCTTCACATCGTAGGATTGGCCCACGATGTCGGTGACGATGTTTTGCACGAGCTGCTGGTCCGTGGTGGTGTCATAGATGGTGAATGCGCCGCCTTCGCACACATAGACAACGTTGCGGCCAGGGATGGGTTGAATGCCGGTGGCGTCCCCGGTTTGCGGCGGAACAATGACCTGAGCGTTCGCGGTGTTGAAGATCGCCAGGCAGCCGCGAACTTCGCTCGAATTATTAATGCTGGTGCAGCTGCGACTGCCGACGAAGAGCTGGCCGAGCGATCCCATCTGCATGCGGTTATGGAAGCCGTCGGGAATGATGTAAGGACCGGCGGTACGCTGCATGGAATTGATGTCGACGAGGTTCAATGTGCCGCAAGTTTTGGCGGCGGTACCGAGGCCGCACGGCGTGTTCGGAGGTGTGCCGGCGACGTAGAGAGTTGAGTTCACCAGCAAACCATAAGTGGCTCCGCTCAATGCCAGGTTTGCGCCCGGCGCGGAAGTTCCCAGCGTGTAGGGAGTGATGCCGGCGGTGGTGCCGCCGCATTCGGGACCGCAATTGAAAATTTCCGCTGTGGTGTTACCGGTGAAAATCGCCCACACCGGACGATCAAAGTGATTTGTAGCAGTGCCGGTGATGACGGTGCGAGGGTCGGTCTGACTACCGATCGCGCCGGTGGCGATGACAGTGACGTCATCGGAATTGTCGCTGAAGGTCAGGATGCGAGTACCGTCGGGACTGGGAACGATGTAGTGGGCCGCGGCCACGGGAATGATCGCACTAATCGCACCCGTGCCCAGGTTGATCTGCAAAACGGCACCATTGGGAGATCCGGTAACCGGCGCGCTGGGTACAGCGACGTACCCAGTGATGTTGTCGTTCGCGATAAACATGCTCTCGGTCATGCCAGGCAGAGCGATGCCGGGAAGGACGCTGGTCGATCCGCTCACATTGGCTACGGTTTCAGCGGTGTTGTCGACGATCGCAATGGAATTGCTGGACAGGCTGAACACCATGGTCAAGTCCAAATTGGGGGAAACTGCCATCATTTGTGCCTGCGCCACTGCGCTAAGCAGGCTGACGATTGAAGGGGACAAGAGGTCGTCAGAGGCGTTCACGATGTTGAGCACTGGCGTGTCGATTCCGCCGGAGGGAAAGAGCGAATTCGAGACGAAGGCCCGGAAAGCGATCCCACTAGCCTTGTGCTGAGTGCTGGAGGACTTGCTCCCGCAGGCAACGATAACCACACTGAGCCCCACAAGAAGCATTAACGCGAAGACGGTCTTGTTCAACCCTGGAACTCCGAAGAGTAATAGAAACAAAGATTTAGATGCTAAGAACGGGATTATAGCAGAGGTACGGCCTCGCACCGGAGCGGGTAGAAGTGGATTGCTCTGGGAGTTCTCGCACATGCGGCATGGGTGCAAAAGCGGCACCCATCCTGTATTCTCAAAATCATGCCTGGCGATTTCCTGGCGCGGCTAAAACGGACTCCGGTGCTGTGCGATGGGGCGATGGGAACATTGCTCTACGCCAAGGGCATCTTTATCAATCGCTGTTATGACGAGCTGAACGTCTCGCAACCCGAACTGATTCGGGGGATCCATCACGAATATCTGCAAGCAGGGGCGGAAATTATTGAAACTAACACTTTCGGGGCGAATGCGTTCCGTTTAGGACGGCATGGCTTTGTCAGCCGCGTGCACGAGTTCAATGTCGCTGGAGCGCGATTGGCACGGGAGGAGGCTAAGAGCTTCGACGCCTGGGTAGCAGGGTCGGTGGGCCCGCTGGGCATTCGAATTGAGCCGCTGGGCAAAACCTCGCTCGACGAAGCTCGCGCCGCTTTTCACGAGCAGATCGCGGCGTTGGTCGAGGGTGGAGTTGATCTGATTATGCTGGAGACCTTCGGCTACGTCGAGGAGCTTCACCAAGCGATTTTGGCGGCGCGAGAAGTGGCGGCAAATATCCCGCTGGTGGCGCAGGTGACCATCGACGAGGACGGCAACAGTCTGGATGGGTCGACGCCGGAGGTCTTTACGCCGCGACTGGATGCGCTGGGGCCGGACGTCATTGGCTGCAATTGCAGCGTCGGCCCGGTGGCGATGCTGGATGGGATTGAGCGCATGAGAGCGCTCACTTCGCGGCCACTGGCGGCGCAACCGAATGCCGGTATTCCCCGTTCGGTTGAGGGACGGAATATCTATCTTTGCTCGCCCGAGTATATGGCGAGCTATGCGCGAAAGTTCGCGGCTGCCGGAGTGCGGCTGATTGGCGGATGCTGCGGAAGCACGCCCGATCACATTCGGTCAATGAAGTCAGCGCTGCGGGTAGGCGAGGCACGGGCGAAGACCGTTTCCGCTCCAGCGGCTGGTCCGGCGAAAACGGCGGCGACTCCCGCGGTGTCGATTGACAAGCGGTCGCGGTTGGGAGCCAAGCTGGCCGCCGGCCAATTCGTGACCATGGTCGAGATCGTTCCACCGAAAGGCACGGACATTCGCAAAGAAGTCGAAGGGGCACGCTTTGTGAAGTCGGTGGGTGTCGATGCGATCAACATTCCTGACAGCCCACGCGCTTCGGCGCGCATGAGCAATCAGGCCCTGTCGCTGCTGGTTCAGCAGCAGGTCGGAATTGAGACCATCCTGCATTACACCTGTCGCGACCGCAACGTGCTAGGGATTCAATCAGATTTGTTGGGCGCGGCGGCGATGGGAATCAGCAACCTGATCTGCATCACCGGCGATCCACCGAAGATGGGCAATTATCCTGACGCCACAGCGGTGTTTGATGTGGACGCGATCGGGTTGGTCAATATTGTTCACAACTTGAATCGTGGACTGGATTTGGGCGGCAATCCGATTGGGACGGGAACGTCGTTTGTGATCGGTGTCGGAGCCAATCCCGGCCTCAGCGACATGGATGAGGAAGTCCGCCGGTTTGAATTCAAGGTCCAGGCCGGTGCGGAGTATGTGGTCACGCAGCCGGTATTTGACTTGGGATTGCTCGAAAACTTCCTGAAACGCATTGAGCACTGTCGCATTCCAGTGGTTGCGGGAATCTGGCCGCTGGTAAGCGTGCGGAATGCCGAGTTCATGAAGGGTGAACTGCGGGTTTCGGTGCCCAACTCCATCCTAGAGCGGATGGCGCGCGCCCAGACACCGGAAGCCGCGCGGGAAGAGGGCGTTGCCATTGCCCGGGAAATGGTGAGCGCGGTTCGCGGCATTGTCCAGGGTGTACAGATCAGCGCACCTTTGGGGCGGTATGCCTCCGCGGTCGATGTCTTGGAAGCTCTCGGTGGGTCCAGTTCCGCTTCGGCATAAGCCTTGTAAATTTTCGTTAAAAATTCACTTTTGTGTGGACACATTTTCCACACTCGTGCACTAGAATATCCACAAAGGAGTTCTCCCGTTGCCAAAATTTGAAGACGGCCTGCAGCGTCTGGAGAAGATTGTTCAGGAACTGGAGAAAGGGGAAGTTCCCCTGGAAAAGTCTCTGACGCTCTTCGAAGAAGGCATGCAGCTTTCTGCCGCTTGCCGCAAGGAATTGGAACAGGCCGAGGGCAAGGTGGAAATTTTGCTCAAGCAGAACGGGAAACTCCAGGCTGAGCCGTTTGAGCCTTCTCCCGAGGTTTTGTCGGGTCGCAAATAAAAATCTCGGGCGCTCACCGCTCGTGCCTTAACGTTCGTGCCAGAGCTCCAACCGGAAGTTCGGGCACGACCTTGTAACCGTGTAGAGCGGTAGAAGTTCGAGGAATGTATGCAGCTGTTTGATGTGGTCCTCCTCCAGAGCGACGCGGGAGTCGCTAAGTCCCTGGTTTCTGCTTTGTCACCTTCTGTGGCTTCAGTTCGCGAGGTACACACACTGGGCGAACTGCGCAACAGCATCGCCAAGCACCGTGCAGGAATCGCGATCCTCGACATGGAAAAGGCGGCGCTGTCCGAAGTACAAACATTGGCGCAGGACTTTCCTGCGGCCTCGATCGTGTGCACGCATCGTTGCGCAGACGAAGAAATGTGGACCGCCGCGTTGAATGCCGGTGCGGCCGACGTATGCCGGGCATCGGACACTTCGGCCATCGTCCACGCGGCTTTGAGCAGCCAGCCAAGCCGGCAGGCTGCGGCAGCGTGATGCGACTGCGGGCGCATATTGATTCTGGTCGGTCGACGTTCGTGTCTGGCTGATTTTGACGTGGTAATGGGCACGGGGAAATTCCCGTGCCTTCCCTTTTTCGTTTTCCCTGCTTGTAACCTCGTTTCGCTGCACCGACGTTTCCTCCGCTCCTTGCTATACTCCGGTCATGCTCACGGAGATTTTGGAGAGCGGTCAGGAGCTGACCAATGCAGCGCTGGAGCGCCTGCTCCCCGCGGCAACGCAACATCCTGTCTCGATTCACGAGGCAATGCGCCACAGCGTTTTTGCGGGAGGCAAGCGCATCCGCCCTATCCTTTGCATGGAAGCGGGACGCATGGTTGCTGGTTCCCTTCCCGCCGGAATCGAGGAATTAGGCGCAGCGCTGGAAATGCTGCACACATATTCCTTGATCCACGACGATCTGCCGGCACTGGATAACGATGATTTGCGGCGCGGGCGTCCGACTTGTCACAAAGTGTTCGGGGAAGCCATCGCGATTCTGGCTGGAGACGCGCTGCAAACCCAGGCTTACGAAGTGCTCTCCCGGCTACGTTGTCCGGCGGAGGCACGGGTCCGGATCATCGAAGAGATTGCGCGAGGCACGGGAACGGTTGACGGCATGATTGGCGGGCAGGTGGTGGACCTGGAAGCAGAACACACCAAACCTGACCTCAAGATGCTTGAATACATTCATCGCTCGAAAACCGCAGCCTTGATTACCGCGAGCGTAGTGAGCGGAGGACTCTACGCCGGCGCGGATTCCGTCGCGGTGGAAAATCTTCGCGCTTTTGGTCACTCCATTGGACTGGCCTTTCAGATTGTCGATGATGTGCTCGATGTCACACAAACCTCGGAGCAGTTGGGGAAAACGGCGGGCAAAGATACCGCGGCGGAGAAAGCGACATACCCGGCATTATTTGGAATCGAGGAATCCCTGAAAAAAGCGGACGCGCTGGTGAATGCGGCTTTGCGCGCCCTGCAGGGATTCGCACAACGAGGCGAGACGATGAAGGCCTTGGCCCATTTTTTGGTCGAGCGAAAAAAATAGGTTCTCGGGCGATTTCGTGCGGGTTCCGTGACTGTGCGTTGGCTCGATTTCTGTGGTAAAAAGAAATTCAGGGCGATGGAGTTCGCCAGCAATGCCGGTGGTGGATCTGAGCGCCACAGGCTGATAACTCCTACAACTTAAGTAGGAGAGCTCCATGCCAGATTGGTTCAATCACTTCTTCACCACATCTCTAGGCGCGATGCTCGGCGCCGACTCTCGCCACAAATCTGCAGCACTGGCGGGCCGATGACCGCGCTCTCCATTTACGCCAGAGAGCCGGAACTCGAACAGCTTCGCAAGCTGTTTCATTCGCGGCGTTCTCTCCTACTGCATGGCCCGAGCGGCGTGGGAAAAACCCTCCTTCTCAAGGCCCTTGCAGCGGAGATTCCCGGTTGCCTGTATTGCCGGGATTCTGCCAGCGCCCTGGCTGTTTTTCGTGAAGTGGCGGCAGAACTTTTCGCGGGAAAAAACGAACGCCTACGCAAAGCCTGTAGCAAAAATGGGTTTGCGGAAATCAAAAACAAGTCTGCCGTCTCCCTGCGCGGGATCATCGCCGAGGCTTTGCGCGAAAAGCCTTATTGCATCATGCTCGACCATCTCAAACGCCCCTCGCAATCGTTCGCCTCGACAGTGCGCGAGGTGTGTAGCTCAACGAATACAACTCTCGTTGCGGTTGCTCGTTCAGCGCACATGGAAGACGTCGGATTCTTGCTGCCTATGTTTGCGGATCGTTCCGACAGGTTCGCTGTGCGCAACTTCGATCCGCCGGCGGCCCGGCAGTTTGCCCTGCTCACCGCCCAGGAGTTGAAGCTCGAAGTCAGCAATCGGGAAGAAGCCATCGAAAAGATTGTGCGCTTCAGCGAGGGAAATCCGGGAGCGATTCGCGCCATGCTAGAGATGGCGGTAAGGCCGAAATACCTGGCGCGACAGCATCTCATGCTCGCACCGCTATATATCGACTTTCGCCTGGGGCACGGAGTGAATCATGGATGAAGACGCAATCGAAGGAGCTTTAACTGAAAGCCAGCGGCGCGTCATCGGGAGCGGAATGCTGATTGTGGATGCGGCCGCCGTTCGCATGCTCAACCTGCTCGAGCATCGCAGTTCCGTGGCAGCGATGAGCGTCGTCGAAGGTGAGGTCTCAGAGAAGGAGCAAAGCTACATTCGGAGCCGGGCAAAAGAGCTGCAGGCTTTGATTGGCGGCTTGGTGAAGAAGTACCAGCTTCAACCCTCGAAGCGAAATCTGCGCCGTATTCTGGCCGCCGATGCTTCGCAGATTTGGGTGACGTTGGAGGATTGCCGGCCAACGAGGATTCGAGGATACGGCGAAATGTCCGCAGCCACCGCAAGTTTGGTTGAAGCTGATATGCAGGAAATGCTGCAGATTGCCAATGGGCTGAGGGCGCTGCTGAGCTCGTGAGGGATTACTGAGAATCAGACCCGAGTTCTCAGCTATATTTAGTGGCTGATCATGCCTTCTCCTTCACTTGACATCCTCGCTATCGCCGCCCATCGTGACGACGTCGAACAGACGTGCGGCGGCACGTTGCTGAAGATGGCGCAAGCCGGCCATCGCACCGGCATTCTCGATCTGACGCAAGGCGAGATGGGAACCCGTGGTACGGCAGAAGATCGGCGGCGAGAAGCTGAAAAAGCGGCAGAGATTCTTAAAGCTTCCTGGCGACAGGCACTCGATATCCCCGATGGCTGCGTCGAAAACACATGGGAAAACCGGCTCAAAGTTGCCCGCGTGATTCGCGAACAGCGGCCGCGAGTGGTCATTCTTCCTTACTGGAAAGGACGCCATCCGGATCATTACACGGCATCGGTGCTGGGGTACGAGGCGTGCTTTCTGGCAGGGTTGAAGAAGCTGGATGTGAACCCAGCACTCAGCACTCAGCCATCAGCAGTCAGCCAAAAAACTTCGGGCAATGCGAACTCAGAACCTCCGCCGCACCGGCCTTTCAAAATCGTCTACGCGACGCTCTACTACGATATTCGGCCCAGCTTCGTGGTCGATATCACGGAGCAATTTGAGGCACGGTTTGAATCGCTGATGGCGTACAAGTCGCAATACAGCGATCAGGAAGCGGGCAAGGACCTCTTCCCTGCCCAAGCAGAGATTCGGGCGCGGGTGGAATCCATGGCGCGGTTCTACGGAATGCTTGCTGGGGTCACCTACGCAGAGCCGTTCCTGCAAAAGGAAGTGGGGCTGGTTGACGATCTTACGCTGGTTCCTGTGAAGTCCATCTGATCGGCTGAGCAGGGGCTCTATCTAAGTAAAGAAGGGCCAAGAAACCGTAAATGTTTGTAAAGCCCTTTAGCCGCCGCCAACGCTTGGAATAAGATTGATTCTGTAAGGGTTAGGAACTCCTAACGCTAATAATTCCAAGGCGAAATTCCGAAACCGGCAGCGGCATTTGCACGTCAAAACTTAAGGACCCTTGGGTAAGTAGCAGGCTATACCCGAACGTCATATTCTCTCTATATAGCGACAAAGGACTTAAAAGAAATGAAGATCATAAGCGGTGAGATGCAAAGGGCGGGCGCTGGCTCGCCTTTGCAGATCATTCCAGCGGTTGGGGTATCGACGCGTATCGCTGTTTCGTTGCTTGCGTTGGGGGTGTTGTGCGCCGGGTTGGCAAGTTGCAGCGGCGCGGCCAAGCCGACCTCCGCGCGCGCCAACGAGGTTCCGGCGGTTCCGGTTTCTGTGGCCACCGCCCAGCGTCAAGACATGCCTTATTACTTGACCGGTTTGGGGTCGGTGAATGCGTTTTACACCGACAGCATTAAAAGCCGGGTTGATGGCGAACTGGTGCAGGTGAATTTCAAAGAAGGCCAGTATGTCAACAAAGGTGACTTGCTGCTGGTGATCGATCCGCGGCCCTATCAAGTCGCCCTGGAGCAAGCCGAAGCGACCTTATTCAAGGACCAGGCGACCTTGCGCGATGCCAAGCTGAATTTCGAACGTTACAAGGGACTGCTGCAGAATTCGGGTGCGATGTCGCAACAGCAGGTAGATACGCAGGCAGCGACGGTGGATCAGCTGGAAGGCACGGTGCGCACCGACCAGGCTGCGATCGACAATGCCAAGCTGAACCTGGTTTATTGCCACATCACGTCGCCCATCAGCGGCCGGGTCGGACTGCGGCTGGTCGATCCGGGAAATATCGTCCATGCGACCGATGCCAATCCATTGCTGGTGATAACGCAATTGCAGCCCATCGCTGTTATTTTTACGCTGCCGGAAGACCAGTTGCCGACGGTTTCGCAACACATGGCGAAAAGCGCGCTCGAAGTTGACGCCTTCAGCCGCGACAATCAGAACAAGCTGGCGACGGGGAAATTGCTGACCATCGACAACCAGATCGATCAGACCACGGGCACAGGAAAGCTGAAGGCAATTTTTGAAAACAAAGAAAACACGCTGTGGCCGAATCAATTTGTAAATGCGCGGCTGTTGCTCGAAGTGCGAAAGAACAGCACGGTGATTCCGGCAGCGGCCGTCCAACGTGGCCCGCAGGGGACGTATGTGTTTGTGGTGAAGTCCGACAATACTGTCGATATTCGCCCGGTTACTGTCGCCTTCACGCAGGAAAATGCCACCAACATTGCCAACGGAATTGCGCCGAACGATGTTGTGGTGACGGACGGGCAGGATAAACTGCAGGAGGGCAGCCGCATTGAGACGCGTGCGGCCGCCCCACCAGTGAATCCATCTCAGACGCCGGGGAGTCCGGCTACGACCGGTCCGCAAGGAAGCACCGCAGGTTCGGGAAGTCAGGGAAAATGAACCCGTCGCGTATTTTCATCCTGCGGCCGGTCGCTACTGCGCTGCTCATGGTGGCGATCATGCTGGTGGGCTTCGTGTCCTACCGCCAGCTACCAGTTTCGGCGCTGCCGCAAGTTGACTATCCCACGATTCAGGTCATGACGTTTTACCCCGGTGGCAATCCGGACGTGATGGCCTCCTACGTCACGGCTCCTTTGGAGCGGCAGTTCGGACAGGTCCCTGGCTTGACGCAGATGACCTCGACCAGCTCTTACGGAGCCTCGATCATCACCCTGCAGTTCGCTCTGGATCAGAACATCGATGTGGAAGAGCAACAAGTGCAGGCGGCGATCAATGCGGCGCAAACCTATTTGCCTGCCGATCTGCCCAATCCTCCGATCTACAGCAAGGTTAACCCTGCCGATCCGCCGGTTATGACGTTGGCGCTGACCTCGAAGTCGCTGCCATTGTCGAAGATTGAAGACCTCGCCGATACGGCGCTGGCGCAGAAGATCTCGCAGGTTACGGGTGTTGGATTGGTCTCGATCAGCGGCGGACAGAAGCCCGCAGTACGCGTGCAAGCAAATCCGACGGCGCTGGCGGCTTACAACCTAAGCCTGGAGGATGTGCGGAATGCATTGGCGGCGGCCAATGTCGATCAGGCGAAAGGAACGCTGAACGGTCCAAGACAGTCGTTCACCATCGGGGCGAATGATCAATTGCTGGCCGGGGACCAATATCGGCCAATCGTGATCGCGTATCGAAACGGCTCGCCGGTAAGGCTCTCCGATGTAGCGACAATCACCGACGGCGTGGAAAACACCTTGCAGGCTGCGTGGATGAATCTGGATCCCGCGGTCATTATGAATATTCAGCGGCAGCCAGGAGCCAACACGATCAACGTCGTCGACCGAATCAAGAAGCTGTTGCCGCAATTGCAAGCGGGCTTGCCGGCGGCGGTAAATGTCTCGATTTTGACCGATCGAACCGAGACGATTCGAGCGTCCGTGAAAGATGTGCAGGTCGAAATGATACTCACCATTATCCTCGTGGTATTGGTGATGTTTCTCTTCTTGCGTAACGTCTACGCGACCATCATCCCTAGCGTGACGGTGCCACTCTCGATCGTGGGTACGTTCGGCGTGATGTACCTGCTGGGCTACAGCCTGAACAATCTGAGTCTGATGGCGCTGACCATTTCCACCGGCTTTGTGGTGGATGATGCCATTGTCATGATTGAAAACATCTCCCGCTACCTGGAGGAGGGAGATTCTCCGTTGCAAGCGGCGTTGAAGGGCGCGGGACAGATCGGATTCACCATTGTTTCGCTGACCGTTTCGCTGATTGCCGTGCTGATCCCGTTGTTGTTCATGGGCGACATTGTAGGACGGCTGTTCCGTGAGTTCGCGGTTACGTTGGCGGTCACAATTCTGGTTTCGGCTGGGGTTTCTCTTAGCTTGACGCCGATGATGTGCGCGAAGCTGCTCAAGCACACAGATCCGTCGAAGCAAAGCAAGATGTACAAGAAGTCGGAAGATTTTTACGAGGGAGTCATCGCGTTCTACGCGCGCACTTTGAGATTTGTTTTACGCCACCAAACCACAACTTTGATGGTCACTGTGGGCACGCTGGTGCTTACGATCTTTCTATTCATCATTGTGCCTAAAGGCTTTTTCCCGGTGCAGGACACTGGTGTGATTCTCGGCATTTCCGAAGGAGCCCAGAGCACTTCGTTTTCAGCCCTGGCACAGCATCAGCAGGAACTAGCGAAGATTATTCTCCAAGACCCCGACGTCGCCAGCATGTCGTCGTTTATCGGCGTAGATGGGACAAATCTCACGCCCAACACCGGACGCATTCAAATCAATCTCAAGCCCAGGGATGAACGAGACACAAGCGCAACGGGCATTATTCGGCGGTTGCAGCCCAAGCTGGCGCAGGTACAGGGCATCACGCTATTCATGCAGCCGGTGCAGGACCTGACGGTCGAGGATCGAGTGAGCCGCACGCAGTTCCAGTACACAATGGAAGACGCAGATGCGAAGGAGCTGACCCGGCTTTCGGCGCAATTGGTTGCCAAGCTGCGAACTCTTCCAGAATTGCGCGATGTGGCAACCGACGAGCAAGGCGGCGGGCTGGAAGCCGATGTAGCGATCGATCGGGACACCGCTTCCCGGCTGGGCATTTTGCCGGCGCAGATCGATAACACGCTGTACGACGCTTTCGGGCAGCGGCAAGTGTCAACGATCTTTACTCAATTGAATCAGTACCACGTGGTGCTGGAGGTCGATCCGCAGTTCCAACAGAATCCTGGCGCGTTCAAGGATTTGTATGTGAAGTCGAACACCGGCGCCCAAGTGCCGCTTTCGGCATTCACGCACATACAGACTACGGCCACGTCGCTTGCAGTGAACCACCAGGGGCAGTTCCCGGTAGTGACGATGTCGTTCAACCTTGCGCCGGGCAAGTCTTTGGGTGATGCGACAAAGGCGATCGATCAGGCAGAGAAAGAAATTGGAATGCCGCCCAGCGTGCATACAGCGTTTCAGGGAACGGCGGCCGCTTTTCAGAATTCTCTATCGACTGAGCCGTGGTTGATTGTGGCCGCGATTGTGACGGTGTATATCGTGCTCGGGGTTCTGTATGAAAGCTACATCCATCCGATCACAATTTTGTCGACCCTGCCTTCTGCCGGCGTGGGGGCCATTCTGGCGCTTCTGGTTACCGGACAAGACCTTGGGGTGGTGGCTATCATCGGCATTATCTTGCTGATCGGCATCGTGAAAAAGAATGCCATCATGATGATCGATTTCGCGCTGGAAGCCGAGCGCGTGGAGCACAAGCCGCCGGAGGAAGCGATTTATCAAGCTTGTTTGTTGCGTTTCCGTCCGATCATGATGACGACGATGGCGGCGTTGCTCGGCGGCTTACCGCTAGCACTGGGACGCGGCACGGGATCGGAGCTGCGGCATCCTCTGGGAATTACGATTGTCGGCGGGCTGCTGGTGAGCCAGGCGCTCACGTTGTATACGACTCCAGTAGTTTATTTGTGGTTTGAGCGGTTGGCGCGCAAGTTCGAACGGTTTGGCGTACGCCGCACGGTCGAGGAGCCAGTGATTGGGGACTAGCGTATGAACATTTCTTCTCCCTTCATACGGCGGCCAATTGGAACTTCACTGCTGACGTTGGCGTTGCTGATGTCGGGAGCGCTGGCGTTCACCATGCTGCCGGTCGCTCCGCTTCCGCAGGTGGAATTTCCGGTTATTCAGGTTTCGGCGAGCTTGCCTGGCGCAAGTCCCGAGACCATGGCATCGGCGGTGGCGACGCCGTTGGAACGGCAGTTCGGACGGATCGCCGGGATCAACCAGATGACGTCGGTGAGCCAGCTGGGCTCGACCGGCATCGTGTTGCAATTCGATCTCAGCCGCAACATCGACGCCGCGGGACGAGACGTGCAGGCGGCGATTAATGCAGCGCGCAGTCAGCTGCCGTCGTACTTGCCGGGGAACCCCTGGTACCGCAAAGTGAATCCGGCGGACGCGCCAATTCTCATTCTCTCGGCGACCTCGGACAGCATTACCCTGCCCCAGGTTTACGATCAGACCAACTCCATCCTCTCGCAAAAGCTTTCTCAAATCAGCGGAGTTGGACAAGTGTATGTGGGCGGTGGCGCCAATCCCGCAGTGCGCGCGGAAATCAATCCAAATTTGCTGAATAAGTTTGGAGTCGGCTTGGATGCGGTCCGCACTGCGCTGGGCAGTGCCAATGCCAACTCGCCTAAGGGGGAAGTTGCGAACAACGGCACAAGCTGGGTGATCAACGACAACGATCAGATCACCCTCGCCGATCAATATCGTCCGCTCATCGTTGCTTACAATGCACAGACCGGCGCGCCGGTGCGATTAGGTGATGTGGCGGACGTGCAGGATTCTGTCGAGGATGCGCACATCTATGGCCTCTCCAACGGCAAACGCGCGTGCATCATTCTGATCTGGCGGCAGCCAGGGGCCAATATCATCGAGACGGTTGATAACGTACTTCGGCTGCTGCCGCAACTGCAAAGCTCGATTTCTCCGGCGATCAAATTGGATGTTGTCTCCGACCGAACGCAAACCGTTCGGGCGTCGGTGCACGACATCGAAGTGACGCTGCTGATTTCGGTGGCGCTGGTCATCCTGGTGGTGTTTGCGTTCTTGCGAACCGTCCGGGCGACGATCATCCCCAGTATTGCTGTGCCCCTTTCTCTGATCGGGACCTTTGGGGTGATGTACCTGGTCGGTTATAGTCTCGACAATCTCTCGCTGATGGCACTGGCAATTTCCACTGGCTTTGTGGTGGATGATGCCATCGTAGTCTTGGAAAACATCACCCGCTATCTCGAGAAAGGGATGGATCCGGTACAGGCGGCATTTCGCGGCGCACGAGAAATCGGATTCACCGTGCTTTCGATGAGCACGTCTCTGGTCGCGGTTTTTATTCCGATCCTCATGATGGGAGGGATCGTCGGCCGCTTGTTTCGCGAGTTTGCCGTGACGCTCAGCATCGCGATTGGTGTGTCATTGTTGGTTTCTTTGAGCACCACGCCGTCAATGTGCGCCCAGTTGCTGAAGACTCTGGGAGAAGAAAAGCACGGGCGCGCCTATCGCTACAGCCAGAATGTCTTCGATGGCATGTTGTACATCTACCGTCGCAGCTTAAGCTGGGTGCTGCGTCATCAATTCGCCGTGCTAATGATCACGATCGGTACGGCGTGTCTAAGCGTTTACATGTTCAAGGCTGTACCAAAAGGCTTCTTTCCGCAACAAGACACGGGTCGAATCATGGGATCGGTGCAGGCGGCGCAGGATATTTCGTTTGATGCCATGAGCCGGAAAATGCGACGTTATGTGGCAATCGGCATGGCGGATCCGAACATTGCGACCATGATCGGATTCTGCGGCGGAACGACCGCGATGAATCAAGGGCGCATGTATCTCACGTTGAAGCCGCCGGGCCAGCGCAAATTGACCGTGGACCAGGTGATTCAGGAACTGACGGAGAAGTTCGGTGAAGTGCCGGGCGCCACCTTGTACATGCAAGCGCAACAAGACCTGCAGATCGGCGGACGCGTGAGCCAGGCGCAATATCAGTTCACGCTGCAAGGGGAAGATTTGAACGAGCTCAATCAGTGGGCTCCGCAATTGCTTAAAAAGATGCGGGACCTCCCAATCTTGACGCAGGTTAACACTGATCAGCAGAACAAGGGACTGGAAGCCAACGTGATTATTGACCGGGACACGGCGTCGCGCCTGGGAGTGGCCGCGGCCGATATCGACAACGTGCTCTACGATGCCTTCGGACAGCGCTTTGTTTCGACTATCTACGAACCGCTCAACCAATATCATGTTGTCATGGAAGTTGACCCAAAATTCCAACAAAGCCCTGACACCCTGGATAATACGTATGTGCGGGCGTCGACGGGAAGCATGGTTCCACTCGCTGCGTTTGCGCGTTTTGGGCCGGACAATACGTCGTTGGCTGTGAATCACCAGGGCCAGTGGCCGGCAGTTACGATTTCTTTCAACCTAGCTCCTGGGGTTTCGCTCGGGCAGGCCACAGATGCCATCGTAAGAGCCGAAAAATCTATCGACTTTCCCGCCACGATTCACGGCAGCTTCCAAGGAACGGCGGCAGCGTTCCAGGATGCTGCGGCCAGTGAATTGATTTTGGTTGTGACTGCTATTCTCGCCGTCTACATCGTGCTGGGTATGCTCTACGAGAGCTATATCCATCCCATCACGATCCTGTCGACGATTCCTTCGGCGGGCGTGGGTGCGTTATTGGCGCTGAAGCTGACCCATAACGAACTGAATGTAATCGGATTGATCGGCATCATCCTGCTGATTGGACTGGTCAAGAAAAATGCCATCATGATGATCGACTTCGCTCTGGATGCGGAGCGGAACGAAGGCAAGTCGCCGCTGGAGGCGATCCGCGAAGCGTGCCTGTTGCGGTTTCGCCCGATCATGATGACAACGATGGCGGCATTGCTGGGCGGTCTGCCGCTGGCTTTGGGAACCGGCGTAGGATCGGAGTTGCGGCGGCCACTGGGCATTACGATTGTGGGCGGCTTGATCGTGAGCCAGGCGCTAACGCTCTTCACCACGCCGGTCGTGTATTTGTATATGGACCGGCTGCGTTTCCGGCGGCGAAGAGAAGGTGTGCTACCGCAGCCGATCTCACCGGCAAGCAGCCACGCAGATTAGGACTTACGCGGGTTGCTGCAGTTGAGTAGAAGTGTGGAATTCCGCGGGAAGCCCGCTCTCGATTACCCTTCTAACTTTTTCCATCAAGCATTCACGCGTGCCGAAGTCCTTTGGCTCGATGGGGTCATGAAAAATGACAGTGACCGTACCCGGCTTGATGGAAAATCTGCGCTTGGGCATGGCGTGAAAGGTTCCAGAAACGGTGACCGGCACAACAGGTACTTGGCATTCCTCGGCTAAGTAGAACGGGCCTTTTTTGAACGGGAGCAACTTTCCATCGAAAGAGCGGCCGCCTTCGATGTAAATCGTCATGTTCAGCCCCTGCCGAACTACGTTGCGCGCGTCACGCACGGCGGCGATGCCGGCTTCGCGATTGCCGCGATTCACCGGCACCAGGGATCCCATCAGCATGGCCTTTCCCAGGAGCGGAATCTTGAATAACTCTTGCTTGACCATGACCGAGGTACGCTTGGGAATGAGGGGCAGCATCAGCGGAGGATCGATGTTGGAAATATGATTGGACATGAAGATGTAACTGCGGGAGGGATCGAGTTTCTCTAATCCAATGGCCTCTGTGCGGACTCCGGTGAGACGCACGCCGGTTTTTGCTCCCCACATGAACACGCGATACATGAAACTGATGTCACCGCTGATGAACGTCCAGGGCATGCAGACAAGCGCGGCAAAAGGCAGCATGATTCCCCAGAAGGAAAGCATGATGATGGTGCGGATCACAATTGAGCCCCGATCATGTTGTGGTTCGCACCTCGGCAACCTGGACTTGGGCTTTGCCAGCGGCCAGCGCTTTTAAGCGCTCTGGAAGTTTCTCATAGATGCCGTCGAAGCCGCCGTTCGAGAGAATTGCCACGACGTCACCGGAGCGCATCTCGGGGGCGATCAGTTGCACGATCCCATCGACCGAGGAAATAATTCGCGCACGGCGGCCATGAGCCTGGATATCGGCCGCCACGGCTATCAAGTCAAGGCGCTCAGCCGGGGGGATCGCTTCAGACTTGAAGACGCTGGCGACAACAACTTCGTCGGCCAAGGACAAGCTTTTTGCAAGATCGTTTTGCAAAACATTCCGCCGAAGAGTATTGGAGCGCGGCTCTAAAATCGCCCATAAACGCGAACCTGGGTAGCGGGAGCGTAGCGCGGTCAGCGTGCCAGCAATCGCGGTGGGATGATGCGCAAAATCGTCAATAATGGTGACGCCGTTCACCGTGGCGCGAACCTCCAGGCGGCGCTTCACGCTCTTGAAAGTCTGCAGTGCGTGGGCAATTTTTTCGGTGGAAATGCCGTAATGAGCCGCAAGCGCAGCGGCCGCCGTGGCATTCCAGATGTTGTACTCGCCGCCGAGTGAAAACTCGAAATTCGCCCACGGCTTTCCATCACGAAGAACCGACCACGTGGAGCGCATTGACTGCAGAGCCTGATCACAAATTTGCCAATTGGCGCGAGCGGACGCTCCATAACGTTCAACTGGGCAAAAGGCGCGGGCCAAACAGCGTTCCAGGCTGTCGCCGGTATCGAAGGCGATAATGCGCCCCCGCCGCGGAACTAGATTTACCAACCGCTTGAATGCGGTTTCCACGGCGTCGAGGTCTTTGTAAATGTCGGCGTGGTCAAATTCGACCGAGGTGAGGATGACGGCGTCGGGAAAGTAGTGCAGAAATTTCGGTCCCTTGTCGAAGAAAGCGGTGTCGTACTCGTCGCCTTCGAGTATGAAGAATTTTCCACTGCCCAACTGGAAGCTGCTGCCAAAATTTTCCGCGATCCCGCCAATCAAGAATGAGGGCTGCAATCCCGCGGACTCGAAGATCCACGAAAGCATGGAAGTCGTCGTAGTCTTGCCGTGAGTGCCGGCAACCACGAGCACTTCTTTGCCCTGAAGAAATTCGTCATGCAAAATCTGCGGCAGCGAACAAAACGGAATGCGCTTGTCGAGCACGTCTTCGAGTTCGACATTGCCACGCGAAATTGCGTTGCCAACGACAACGAGATCGGGGCGAGGATTTAAATTCTCAGGGGAGAACGGTTGCGCGACCGGGATGCCTAACGAGGCGAGGAAATCAGACATTGGCGGGTAAGCTGCTGCATCGGAGCCGGTCACGCGGAATCCGCGTTGTTGCAGCATGCCAGCCAACGAGGCCATGGCCGTGCCACAGATTCCGATCAGGTGAATGTGTTTTCCCGTCATGACTTTTGCCTGGCGGCGTGACTCGTCGGCATCGCTGTGGTTGCCGGCTCCAGGATTCTAAAGCTGGAACGCGCACCGGAAACCTGCAGCTCAGCCTGAACGCCGATGGGCAACGTGAGATTTTCGCGTGAGACGTGGCCGGACCGCAACCCGTAAATCACAGGAACACCGAGTGGGTCGACAACGCGTTTGATCACATCCTGCAGCGTGTAGCCCTGGTTCGCGTGCTGGATGCAATCGAGCATCTCCCCGAAGATGATGCCGCGGACCCCGTCGAGCTTTCCCGCCAATTTTAAGTGCATCAACATGCGATCGATCTGGTAGGGTTTTTCGGCGACGTCTTCCATGAAAAGAATGCATCCGTCGGTTTGGATTTCATATGGCGTGCCCAAGGATGCGACGAGCAGGGACAAGCAGCCGCCATATAGGATGCCCTTCCCAGCCCCGTCGGCCAACGCGGTGACCCCCGATTGCGGTCCTAAATTGAAGTCCCAATCGCGCGCGCCCGCGGTGGCGTTGCGCCAGGAATGCAGATCGACGCCATTGGGGTCGGAGAAACTTTTCGTGACCATCGGCCCGTGAAAGGTGATGAGACCGGTGGCATCGGTGAAATAGGTGAGCAACGTCGTCACGTCGCTGGCACCTACGAAAATCTTGGGATGGGACTTGATTTTGTTGAGATCGACTTTTTCTAGGAGATAGTTCGTCCCATAACCGCCGCGGGCGCAGATGACCGCGCGTATCTCGGGCCGTTCAAACATCTCTTCCAATTCCCGTGCTCGACGCTCCACCGTTCCCGCGAAATAAAGCTCCTGCTCAAGAATGGAATCAAAATAAAACGGCTTGTAGCCGAGGCGGCGAAGTCCCTCGCAGCCGCTGAGCAGCATATCGCGCTTGATGTTGCTGGCGGGCGCAATGATTCCGATGGTGTCGCCCGGCTGCAGCGCGGGCGGCTTGATTCGTGGCGGGGTTGGGGTAGGCGGCATCTGAATGAAAATCTTAAATGAAAAACTCTCCGCGACAGATTAGCTGTGCCGGCCCACGCAGAAAAACTTCACGCTCCCAGCGTACAGATTGCAATCCACCAGGAGTGTGCACGCGCACCGGCGACGCAGCTTTACCGGTTGCGACTGCTGCCACCGCGGCGGCTGAAGAACCGGTGCCGGAAGACCGGGTTTCGCCGACGCCGCGTTCAAAAAAGCGGACGTCGATATTTTCTTTGTCACCAATGTTTACGAATTCGACATTCATCCCATGCTTGAAGTCGTGGTGACGGCCGATTTCGGCCGCTTCCGCCTGCCATCCCGGGACAAACTCGTTCACAAAAACCACGTAATGCGGGTTCCCCATCGACACCGGAATGCCGCGAACTTCGCGAAAGGCCAGTTTGATGGGAAACTCATCTCCCACCTGCGGTTCGCCCATGGCGATCTCAAATTCATACTCGGTTTCGCGACGCGAAGTGAGGGTGCAGGTTTTGAGGCCGGCACCGGTACGAATGACTAATTTCTCTTTGGCTTGCTCCGAGCAGAGATAAGCCGCGACACAGCGGGTGCCGTTTCCGGAGATTTCGGCTTCCGAGCCGTCGGCGTTGAAAAGGCGCGCGCGAATGTCGGCATCCTGGGCCGGAAACAACCATTCAACTCCGTCGGCGCCAATGCCCTGATGACGATCGCAGATTCGACGGCTGAATGCGGCGAGATCCGGTTGGGCGTGCATGCCATCGATGATCAGGAAATCATTGCCGCAAGCGCTGGCCTTCACGAACGGAATGGTGGGACTCATGACGAGCGCACCAGCACGAGGACGTTTCTAAGTTTCGGTCGCACTTGAGAACTGGCCATGGAAGCGTGGTTGGCAAGATTCTAACATTCGGTCGCAAATCGCCGTTTGCGTACGCGTTAACGCGGTTGATTACTCTCTGCTCTATGCGTCCAATAAACGGTGGCGGCGGGCTGACCGACGGTGTGAACCACGACCATCGAAGTCAGGTTTTGCTTGTTGACCTGGACAGAGACAGGGTCGCCTGCGATGGCCACGACGTAGTCCACGTAGTGGTGAGGATCGGCCAGAGCCCGATCCCAGAGGCCTTCGGGATCAAATGTCTTTTTCCAGGGGCGATGATTGGTTTCGTTGATCACGCGGCGCAATGGGATGCCGGCGTCCTGCAAGGCCCCGACGTGATCGCCGAGATACATGAGAAGGGTTGAGTCGCGAGGCAACTTGACGAGTGTCGAAGCCAGGCCATTTTCGAACGCGATGCGGGTGCGCGAATTAGCCCAGGCTTCCCGGTAGCAGATCGGCTGAGCTCTCCAGATGCAGGCATAGCTAGCGGCGATTATCGCAACGATGACGAGCAGGATTGCAGTTCTTGCGGAGGGCTGCGGGATTTTGATCAAAAGGAAATGAACGGCGACCGCGAGGAAAACAACGAATGCGGGCAGGAGCTGGATCCCATATCGCACGTTGTAATAGTTGAATGGCCACCATTCCGGTAGATGGATGGGCACGCTGCCGTAAGAGATTGTCAGCGTGTAGAACACGAGAGGAAGCAGGAACAATAAAAGCGGCCACTGATTTCGCCGGAGAAAGATGGTCACGATTCCTGACATGAGCAGAATCAGCCAAAGTTTTTGTAGCCAGCCTTCGGCAATATTGTCTTCGGCGGATTTCAACAAGTAACTGAAAGCGACCGGGATGCTGTGCCAGCCGGGCTGGGGCGAGGGCGTGGCTAGTTCGGCCCGTTGCTCAATCGCCTGCGCTGAATATGGGCCATTCGCGAACTCCAAAGGATTGCGATAGACAATTCCGTTATAGGCGAGCCACAAGGCCGGTGCAGCCACAGCCAAGAGCAGAAATTTAGCGAAGGCCCGACCAAACTTTTCCCGCGCAGGTTGCGACTTAACCATTACGACCGTCCCGGCGAGACAAAGCACCATCGCGAGGACCCAGCCGTCATAACGGGTCAGACATGCGGCAGCAACACAGAGTCCGCATTTCGTCAACGAAGAGCCAGCTTGAAAGGTTGGTTTCGGACGCGAGATCGTTTGCAAGAAGTCGCTGAAGTGCACAACCGACCAGATCGCGAACGCGAGGTATAACGCCTCCGTCATCGCGGTGGTTTGAAGGTAAACCAAGTTCGGATTCGCAGCGAACGCGATCGCGCCGAACCAGGCAATTAGCCTTGAATTTGTGTCTGGCGTGGAGGGAAAGCTAAGAATTCCACGCAAGAGGCGAAATATCCCCGCCGTCGCGAATACGTAGGCGCACATGGACGGGATCGAGCCAGCGATTCCCGTTTGCCAGGCTGAATCAGAAAACAGAAAGGGAATCATCAGCAGATGAGGCAGCGGCAACCAGACGGTGCCGAGTTGCAGAAGTCCGGGCGTCTGCGAGTCGATGACGCGGCGCGCAATATTGATGTGTCCGACCGCATCTCCGTAGAGAAGCAGGTCGCCACGGCGAAAATAAAACAGAAATGCCAGCAAGGAGGCGGCAGCCGCGATCTGGCTGACCAGACTGGTCTCGCGGTCCCAACGATCCGTAGGTTGAGCCTTCATCCCAAGTGAGTGAGTTCGCGGAAGACTTGGAAGCGGCCCTCAATTTCGTCGCGGGTGAGCGATTGCAGACGCTCAGTCCCAAAGCGCTCGACCGCGAACGAGCCCATGACTCCACCATAGAAGAGTGCACGCTTCAATACTTCGCGGTTGATCTCGGGTTGCGAAGCGATATAACCCATGAAGCCGCCGGCAAACGAATCTCCCGCGCCGGTGGGGTCCTTTACCTCTTCGATGGGCAGAGCGGGGGCGCGAAAAGGATGGCTGCCGATGCCGAAAGCGCCTTCACGGAAAAAGATGGTCGCGCCGTACTCGCCATGCTTGATGACCAGCGCCTGAGGCCCCATGGCGAGCACCTTCTTTGCGGCGCGCGGCAGACCCCGCTCGTTGGCGAGCATTTTTGCTTCGCCGTCATTGATAAGCAGCACATTGATCAGCTTGAGGGTTTCGACGAGTTGCGGGCGCGTGCCTTGAATCCAGAAATTCATGGTGTCGCCGCCAGTCAGGCGGACTTTGTCCATTTCTAGCCGCACCGCAGTTTGGAGATCGGGATGAATGTTGCCAAGAAACAAAAATTCTGTGTCTGCGTATTCCGGAGGGATGCGCGGCTGGAAACGTTCAAAAACGTTCAACTCGGTGAAATCGGTTTTCGCTTCGTTGAGGTTGTCGAGATATTGACCACCCCACCGAAAGGTTTTGCCCTTGGCACGTTCAATGCCGCGGGTATCGATGCCGCGTTTCTTCAGGACACTTTCGTGTTCCGCAGCAAAGTCCTCGCCGACCACGGCGACAACGCGCACTTGCGTGAAGTAGCTGGCGGCCAAAGAGAAATATGTGGCGGAGCCGCCAAGAATGTTTTCCACCCGCCCCGAGGGCGTGGCGATCGAGTCGAAGGCAATGGAACCTACGGCAAGAATGCTCATCAGGTTAATTTTTCTCCAGGTACTTGGCGAGAATGAGTTTCAATTTCTCCCGCGTGGCTGCGGTGATTTTCGAACGTTCGGTAATGATGGCATGAGCCAGCGCAGACCCGCATTTACAGCTTCGGCCCCTTGGCATTGCAGCAACGGATTCACGCACGACACGGCAGGCGTGCTCGGCATTTTTCATCAGAACAGAGACAACCTGGTCGACGGTCACGGAATCGTGCTCAGGATGCCAGCAGTCATAATCGGTGACCATAGCGACGGTCACGTAGCAGATCTCAGCTTCGCGGGCTAACTTGGCTTCCTGCAGGTTCGTCATTCCGATCACGTCCATGCCCCAACCGCGGTAGACGTTGGACTCAGCGCGGGTCGAAAACTGCGGACCCTCCATGCAGAGGTAGGTTCCGCCCTGTTTGGCGGTGACGCCGGATTTCTTGCAGGCAGCTTCGACGACGCGGGTCAGTTCGGCGCAGACGGGATCGGCCATGGCGACGTGAACGGCGATGCCATCGCCGAAGAAAGTGTCGATGCGATGGCGAGTGCGATCGAAAAACTGATCGGGAATTACGAAGTCGAGCGGCTTGTGCTCCTCCTTGAGTGATCCCACGGCGGACATAGAGAGGATGCGTTCGACGCCGAGCTGTTTGAAACCGTAAATGTTGGCACGAAAATTAATTTCTGTGGGCAGAATACGATGCCCGCGACCGTGGCGCGCGAGGAATGCGACTTTGCGGCCTTCGAGAGTGCCCAGAACGTAGGCGTCCGACGGATCGCCGAAGGGCGTTTTTTGCTGCACCTCATGGACTTCGGTCAATCCGGGCATGGAATAAAGCCCAGAGCCGCCGATAATACCGATTTCCGCTTGCGCCAAACGTCCTCCTAGAAGGATTCGCTGCAGATGTGCAAACCAGTGATTATACCGAAGAGTTCGAAGTCACTTCACGGATGCGAGGAAGGCGAAGTCCCCAATAGCTCCTGCTCCAGATGTTCGGTTGTGGGTTCATCCAAACTCTCGGTCACGAACACCGTGTCGGCTTGAACCACAATTACGATTGGGCCTTCTTCGGTAAGCCACGCGTGGGTTCCGTTCAGGCTCACCAACGATTTCAAATCAGCGACAGGATTTTTCTCGTCATCCGCAGCCTCGTGGACCTGCTTGTAGCGTGTCCCGAGTGACTTGGCGTAGATCGCTGCAAATTGCGAGGCGGTTTCAGGGCTCGACCAACGCGAAACGTAGAGAATCGCCAATGGAGCGGCCGGATCGCCCTTGGGCCGGGCTGCGTAGTAGTATCCACCGCGCCAATTCGGGTACATTTTGTGCGCAGTCTCCAGACCAGCGTATTGATCCATCAAAATGGCGACATCGAATTCACCCATGGCGCCGACGTCAAAGCGCTCATAATTCTTGAAGTCCTGCTTGAAATCTGGGAGTTGCATGGGCGGCAGCTTTTCACCCGAAAGATAAGTCTGCGGCTCCATGATTTGGCGCGTGGTGCGCGGCGGATTGGTGAAGGCATCGGCAAAGGCTTTGCGCTTGCTACTTTTCAAGAGTTCGGCTTCGAAATCGAGGCCGTAGCGATAAGGGAAGGTTAATTCTTCTCGCAGGAAGATCGGAGCGTTTTGAAATTCAGGGGAATCGGAGGTGCCGACGAGCATTCCTTCCTTCAGAGCGTTGGCGATCTGGGGTGAAGAAAGTATGTTCTGGCCGGTGGGGGAGAGCATGTAGTCGACCAGGACGACCATGGCTTGACCTTCCACCACGGACTCACGGGCCTCGCCAGCTTCATCGTTCTCGATGTCATCAGGGGTGACATTCTTTTTTTCGTCGAGGTCAACGTCCTCGACCTTCATCCATTTTTCCAAGTTGAAAGATTGATCCTGAAGGGCATGCGTGAGTTCGTGCGCCAGGACGGGCTTCTGCTGCTCGGCGTCGATCCAGTCAAGCAAATTGACAGTTTTTGTTTTGGAGTCGTAGTACCCGGCGACCTGCTCGCGCAGCAGGGCGATCAAGAAAGTTTGCAGATCGAAATCGCGCGGCAACAAGCCAAATTTTTTCAGCACCAGTTCAGTGCGCTGCAAGCGCTTGGCGCTCTTGTCTTCGGACATGCTTTTTTTCAGGTAGGCCTCGACTTCGTCGCGAGTCACCAATCGGCGTTTGACTTCATGTTTGATGGGCAGATCAGTGTCTTTGCTGGCAAATTGCAGGATTTCGTCGACGCTGCGAAAGAGTTCTTCGGCCTCTTTGGGAGAGATTTTCTTTTCCTGATCTTCTGTCGCTGGGGGCGTCGTCGGTTTCTTTGTTTCCTGGGCGGGCGTTTGCGGGACGGGCGCGGGATTGTCTTGCGGCAGTGGCGCAGGAGCCTGCGACCACCCGCAGACTGCGAAGAAGACGATTAAGACAATGAATGAAGTACGGCGCATTTCAGAAACCCTTTCGCCGCGGATTTTCGCGGATCAATGCGGATCATGATCCTAAGACGAGCGAGCAATCCGGTTCGCCACCCACTCGGCGGCTTCCCGCGTGCCTAAGGTTCCGCCGATGTCTTGCGTGGTTTTCTTCTCGCGGACCGCTTGCAATACGGCGGCTTCGATTCGAGCGGCCTCCACGGACAGTCCCAGATGCGACAGCATCATGGCCGAAGTCAAAATTGCTCCGAACGGATTGGCAATATTCTTCCCCGCAATCGGCGGGGCTGACCCATGCACTGGCTCAAACATTGAGGTTTTGCCAGGATGAATGTTGCCGCTCGCTGCCATGCCGAGACCTCCCTGCAATCCGGCAGCGAGATCGGTAATGATGTCGCCGAACATGTTGTTAGTAACGATGACATCGAACTGGCGCGGATCGCGCACCATCTGCATGCAGAGCGCGTCGACATACATGTGCGAAGTCTTGATCTGGGGATATTCGGCGCTGACTTCTTTGAACACGCGCTGCCATAAGCTGCCAGCGTGAGTCATGGCGTTAGATTTGTCACACATCAACACACGGTGACGCCGCGAACCATCCAGCCGGGAGTTGCGCTCGCAGTAATCGAAGGCGTAGCGGATGATGCGTTCGACACCCTTGCGGGTGTTGATGTCCTCTTGCACTGCAATTTCATCGGGCGTGCCCTGTTTGAAGATGCCGCCGGAGTCGGTGTAGACGCCCTCGGTATTCTCGCGCAGCACGACAAAGTCGATGTCCTTGGTTTCGACGCCCTTCAGCGGGCACAGGGCAGCGTCGAGCAGCCGTACCGGGCGAACATTCGCGTATAAGTCCATTTTGAAGCGCATGCCGAGCAAGATTTCTTTGGCATGAATGTTCGATGCAACCCGGGGATCGCCGAAGGCGCCGAGGAGGATGGCGTCGAAGTCGCGGCCCAGAATAGCAAAGCCGTCGGGGGGAACGGTTGTGCCATCGGCGAGATAGCGGTCTGCGCTCCAGTCAAAATCTGAGGTCTCAACGGCGGCGCCGGCAGCCGACATCGCCTGGACTGCATGCGGAATGACTTCCTTGCCAATCCCGTCGCCGGGAATGACTGCGATTCGCTTTTTAGATCCCACGGCTGAAAGGTAACATAGTCAGCGGCGGGAATTCCCCTTAAAGCAGGAGCGCATCACTTTGTCCGCCGCATTTCGTACTGGAACTTCGTATCTTTGCCTTCCTTGCGCCAGGTCCATTGTTCGCTGTAGTGCCCGGCGTCAGTAAAGATGTATACGGCGCGGTGCATGTGGCCGGCTTGCGGTCCGGGCAGGTTGGTCGCATCCAGAAAATCGAAGGAGACCATCTTCAGATCAGGAGAGATTGTGGCAACCATGCGAGGCTGGTTCCCAGACGGGCAAAAATGGGTCATCAGCAGGCGGTCTCCATCAACATAAAACAGGCTGGTCATGTTTTCGTCGCCCATCCGGCTGTCAGCCATGACCGCCGTGCCGCCGCCAGCCAGCCGGTAGGTGACCTCCGACGTATCTCCCGCAGCCGACTTCCCTGCCCAGGTGCCAACCATTGACTTGAAACGATCCATTACTTTTTGTGCGTCCGACTGCGCCAACAGCGAAGTCGACGACAAAATCAAAACGAAAATTGCGGCTACGCGAAGTGATTTCATGCCATCCCCCGGTTGGTAAGACGGGCGAATTTCGCGAAGGATAGCGTCCACCTATGCTGACGCGCCTGCCAAGACACTCAGCCTAGCTTGTATAATCAGTACTTACGCGATGGCTGTGATTAGTCACAACAATGTGGATCTTCCCGTGGAAGAGACGAATGCGGAATTGTCCGAATTGCTCTCTGCTTGTGGCATTTTTGAGCTGAGCGATCGCGCCAAGCTGTCACTCACCGGCGGCGATCGCGTTCGCTGGCTGAATGGCATGATCACGAACAACGTGCGGGATTTGGCCGTGGGGCGCGGTGTTTACTCGTTTCTGCTGAATCCGCAGGGGCACATTCTTGGCGATCTTTACGCTTACAATCGCGAAGAAGCAATCATGATCGACACAGAACCGGCCCAGGTCGAAAAACTCTTAAGTACGTTTGATCATTACATCATCATGGATGATGTCGAAGTTGCGGATGTGAGCGGAAAGATTGCAGCGATTGGGATTGCCGGGCCGAAGGCGCGTGAAGTGTTGCACAGCGTCGGTATCGAAGCAAGCTCGATGGAGCCGTTGCAGTTTGTGGATTTGAAATTTGGGGATGGGCTGGTGACGCTCGCACGCGGAGATATGCCAGGCATTGAATGGTATGAAATCTGGACGGCGGCCGATGATCGTGAACAGGCATGGAATCAGTTGATGAAATCGGGCGGTCACCCTGTGAGTTTGACAGCGCTGGAATTACTTCGCATCGCGGCGGGAGTTCCACGGTACGGACAGGACATTCGCGAGCGAGATTTGCCGCAAGAAAGCGAGCAAACGCGGGCTCTGAATTTTAATAAGGGCTGCTACATCGGGCAAGAGATTGTGGAGCGCATACGGTCGCGCGGCGCAGTGCATCGCAAGTTTACGGGGTTTGAAGTGGAGGGGCCGTTGCCTGCGATCGGAGCAAAGATTCAGGCTGACGGGCGAGATATCGGAGAAATCACCAGCGCAGCCACATTGCCATTGCCAACGGGAGCACGCAATGTCGCGTTGGGTTACATTCGGCGCGAAGTCGCGCCCGGGCGCAAATTTCAGATTGGGAACACGACGCTGACGGTGGCGAATGTGCCGTTTGCAGGAGTGTTTCGCGCATAGATTCGAGCGAGCAAAATCATGGCTAAAAAAGAACAAGAAAGTTTTACCGTAACCGATCGCCGACTGTTCACAACTGAGGGCGACATGCGCACCGATGTCGCTCAGGAAGAAGAACGCAGCCAAAAGCCAAGCGCTGCGGCGCCACCTGCACCGGTCGTGGCGAAAGAAATGCCGCCAACCCCGAGCGCGGCAGAGCAGCAAGCGCAGGCGGACGCTTACCAAAAATCGTCTTCCAGCCTGGACGCCGCGGTGGAGCAGAGCGGTCACTCCGCGAAAGAACTGGAGATGACCTTCGAGCGCTTCATGGCGTCACTTTATATGACAGCCATGCTGCAGCTTGGCCTTATGCACGAGAAGGGCGGCGAGCCGCACGTGGATCTGATCGGCGCGCGCCAGACGATCGATACGCTTTCTTTGTTAGCGGACAAGACCAAGGGCAACTTAACCAGCGCAGAAGAAAGCTTCCTCAGAAATTGTCTCTACGAATTGCGCATGGCCTACGTCGAGGTCACGAATGCGCTGACGCGTCCCCCACAGACTTCGGGAGCCGACGCCGTGAAGCGATGAAAGCCACACTCACCGTCCTGGGCAGCGGTACATCGATGGGCGTGCCGACGGTGGGATGCGACTGCGAAGTCTGCCATTCCAGCGATCCACACGACCGGCGCACTCGACCCTCAGTGATGCTTGAGTATGCGGGCGCTACGATTCTAATCGACACCACGCCCGATTTTCGCGAGCAAGCGATCCGTGAGCAAATCCGCAAGATTGATGCGGTGCTTTATACCCATGCTCACGCCGATCACGTGCTGGGATTGGACGATCTGCGGCCGTTAAGCTTCCGGCATAAACCGGATCGGCTTCCGCTGTATGCCCGAAAAGAGGCGGCGGATTTTATCCGCAATATGTTCCGCTACATTTTCGAAGGCGACTACAAGTTTGGCGGCTTGGCGCAAGTAGAACTGCGAACCATCGACGGGCCAGTCGAACTGTTTGGCGCCCGATTCGAACCGGTGACAGTGATTCACGGCGAAACGGAAATTTACGGCTTCCGCTTCGGGAGCGCGGCTTATCTGACCGATCACAGCACGATTCCGGAGGCTTCGTTCGGGAGATTGCAGGGGCTAGATGTGCTCTTTCTTGATGCTCTGCGGCACAAACCTCATCCGACGCACTCTACGGTGGAGAACTCCCTGCGCATCGTCGAGCGTCTCAAGCCGAAACGGGCATTCTTCACGCACATTTGCCATGACTTGCCGCACGCTGAGACGAATGCATCGTTGCCTCCGAATGTACAGCTTTCCTATGACGGAATGAAGTTGGATTTTGAAATCTGAAGTTGGTTTCTTGATCGCATCCTCGGAATGCAAGTATTTCGCAAACTCGAAGATGTTCCAGCCGGCTTTGGGCCTACCGTTCTCACGGTTGGGAACTTTGATGGGGTGCATCGCGGCCACGCGCAGGTTATAAGCAACATCGTCCGGCGCGCGCGCGAACTCGGTGCAAAAGCAATGGCGGTGAGTTTTCAGCCACATCCGGTGCGGATTTTGCGGCCCGACAGCACGCTGAAACTGCTAACGCCACTTCCGGAAAAAATTCGCCTGCTCGAAGCAACCGGCTTGGATGGGGTGCTGCTTTTACCCTTTACTCGCGACCTTTCGCTGATGACGCCACAGCGCTTCGCGCATGACGTGCTGAAGAAGGCTTTGCACGCGCGCGAGGTTCATGAAGGCTACAATTTCCGCTTTGGAAGAAAAGCGGCTGGCGACGTGGAGATGCTGGCTGAACTGGGCAAGAAGGTCGGTTTCGAAGTCACGGTTTATCCGGAACTGCGGCTGCGGGGAGAACTCGTCTCAAGCAGCCATATTCGACAGCTTATTTCCACGGGTCGAGTGAGCCGGGCGCGGCATCTGCTGGCACGGCCATTCAGCATTCTTTCGACCGCGGGACGTGGGCGCGGCTACGGGACCAAATACACAGTGCCGACAATCAATCTGAGCCGCTATGAAGAACTGGTTCCGCAAGATGGGGTTTACATCACTCGCGCTCGGGTGGCTCAGGAGTGTTTCGATTCAGTAACGAATGTTGGCAAACGGCCGACGTTCGAAGGCGACTTATTTGCGATTGAGACTCATTTGTTGAATTTCCATCCTATCGAGCTCGCTCCAGAGACGGAAGTGGAAGTCCACTTTCTGGAGCGGATTCGCGACGAGATCAAATTCCCTTCAGTTGAGGCGTTGCGGGAGCAGATCGCACGAGATGTGAGGAAAGCACGGCGGTACTTTCATCTGCTGGATCGACGTGCGGCTTAGTGCGGAAGGTAGCCCGCTTCCATGGGGAGCTTGCCATCGACTTTCAACACGCGGATCTGATCGTTGATGGAGCGCACGTCCACCAAGCCCAAAGCTCCGGGATTCTCTTCCACAAAACGGAGGACGTCATCGTCGGACTCAACCACGGTAAACGAGCCTCTGTGCAAAGTAACGAAGGATTTGATTTCTTTCGCCGACATCCCGCTCAGGTGGGAAAGGGTCAGAGTTTCGCCAGCGGAATCGCTATGCAGAACGATCACGACTTCTTTTTCTCGCCCATTTTTTATCTTCGAGCAGAAGCATCTTGGCCAGGTGGGCGGAGCTGACGTCGGCAACAGTACTGTCTTTATTGACAACAACCGCCATGTGATGGGCAAAGCACGGAACGAGCGAGACGACGACGAAAGCGAAGCCGAAGAGTGCACGAAACTTGTTCATAACCCCACCTGCAAGAGAGTTCCCACGCAAAACAGGTTCTCATCCTGGCGGAAAGAAATTGTCAATAACTTGTTAACGCGGGTTACGACGGTCACTCAGAGTGTAATCAATGGTTACTCCATAGGTTCGAGGAGGGTAGCTGATTCGCGCAATTTGCGGTCGGGCAACTGCACCAGCATGATCGCGATCAGAACCAGAACGATACCCAATGCCTGCAACGGGCCCAGCAGTTCGCCGAGGGTGGCGGCCGCGATCACGATAGAAAATACCGGCTCGAGACAACTGACGACAATGGCGCGAGTCGGCTCCAGATGCTGCAATCCCGCAAAATAAAACGCGAAGGGACCGAGAACCGAGATCAGCGAAAAACCAAACAAGAACAGCCACTGCTCGTTGGCGTAGTGCGCTGCGGCGATTTTCCAGGGAGGGTTGACGATGAGCCAGAACAGAGACGCGCTGAGGAGCGTATAGAGCAGAACGATCCAGCGGTCGTAGCGGCTGAGGAGTTCGTGACCGCCGACGTTGTAGAAAGCGAACGAAAGGGCGGCGAGCAAAGCTGCCGTTACGCCCAGCGCATCGAGTCGAAAACCGCCGGGGCTGAAAATTCCGATGACCAAAGCAATTCCAGCGATCGCCAAGCCGACGGCGCCTACTCGTTGCAGAGTAGGCCGGTTTTGTCCACGGGCAAAGGCGTAAAGCAAAACCCACACTGGCGCCGTGTATTGCAGGGTGATCGCGGTAGCGACGTTGGTCCGCTGAATCGCCAAATAGTAGAAGTAGTTCGACGCCGCGACACCGAGGATGCCCAACAAAAACATCTGGCCCAGATCGCCCGGGGGAAGGCGGAGACGACGCCATCCGCGAAGCAACACAAGCGCCGGCAGAAGCACGAGCAGAGAAAACGTGGTGCGGCATTGCGAGAGAATGAGCGGATTAATCGGGGCCAGCGCGCGGCCTTGGGGCAGGAGGCGGCCAGTAAATGCCGCGCGTCCCAGCGCAGCAGAAACGCCCCACAAGAAAGTTGCACTGGCAATGTATAGATATCCGCGAAGAGGCCGGGGTCGGGGCAAAGGTTTATTTTTCCGCGTACTCAATCTGGTAAGTGATTTTGGCCGTTTTGCTCAACATGGCTGCGACCGAACAATATTTCTCTTCGGAGAGAAGGACCGCGTCTTCGACCGCTTTGTGGGAAACTTTTCCTGACACGCGATAGGTCAAGCGGATTTGGGTGTAGACCCGGGGAGACTCGGCAGCCTGCTCCGCCTCGGCCCGCACTTCGAGCCCCGTGAAGGGTTCGCGCTTCTTTCGCAAAATGCTGGCCACGTCATAGCCGGTGCATCCGCAAAGGCCGATGAGAACAAGCTCCATGGGGCTATTGGCGGTCTTCTTGTCACCATCGATGACGATGGCGTGGCTGCTGCTGGAAATCGCTTGAAATCGTTGTTCGTCGATCCATACTGCTGTGGCTTCGGTCATGGTCTGTTATCGCCTTTTTCTAATCTTTTCGTTTTCTACCTACGGTTGTCGGTTTGCGGCTCGGGATGAATCAGCACTTTGAAAAGTTCCGGAGCGGTTTGTCGGAAGCGGATTTCCAGGTCGGTCTGAACGTCGTGTACTCGCGATAACGGAAGATCGTCGGCAAAAGTGCAATGGCAGGAGACATACAGCCGCCCGCGCACGTGTTTGACCTCGACTTCGTGCACGTCCAGAACCTCGGGAAACTCCGCCACGATTTCCTTCAGCTTCTTTTCCAACTTCAAGTCATGTTCCGGTTCCTCGCCAGGTTCAATGGTGGCGGGTTCGCTTTCAATGTGAGTCAGGATGGAAGAGATTTCGGGTACGTCTTTGCGAATCTCTGATTCCAGCAGGGTCACTCGGTCATGAGCCTCTTTCATCGAGAGGCCCTCGTCGAGTTCGAGATGCTGCTCGACGTGCAAGCGCCCTTTAAGATCCTGGACGCTGACGTCGTGAACGTTGAAATTTTGCCGAGCGGCGACGGCGCGGACGCGGTCGAATATATTCTCGGTCCGGCCGGCCCGCGGCACCGAGTGAACCACCACGTCGGCGTCGGGCAGGACCTTATGAACAGCCTCCGTGACGGCATGCGCCACTTGCTCAGAACGCTGGAAAGTGACGTTTCGTGACAGGCCGATGGAGAGATCAGCGAAATAGCGGTTCCCGGCCCGGCGGATGCGCACACGGTCGACTTCGAGGAGGCCTTCGACGTCAGAAATCGCCGCTACTATGTTGCTGCGCACTCCCGAGGGCGCGGCGTCCAGAAGCGCATCCACTGTCTTGCGCGCCAGCCGCGAACTCACGTAGATAACGACCCCGGCAACAAACAAAGCAGCGACGGGGTCGGCGCCCCGCAACCAGGAAACTCCGTACATTCGGCCCAAAAGTACAAGGAGCAGACCCACGACAACCACGCCGCTCGACCAAATATCGGTGGAAAAGTGGAGGGCGTCAGCCTCCAAGGCCTGGCTGTCATACTTAGTGGCGATTCTTCCTAAGGCACGGGAGCGCCAGAGATCCACCGCCATGGAGGCGAACAAGACGAGGAACGCTGCGACGCTAGGCTCGATTTCCACATGGTGGAAAAACAGGCGCTTGACGGCTTCGTAGATGATCCAGACGCAGGTCAGCAATAGCAAACCGGTTTCGATGAAGGCAGAAAAGTTTTCTACTTTGCCGTGTCCGTATTGGTGATCCGCGTCGGCGGGTTTGTCGGATACCCGGACGGACAAAAGAGTGACGATGGCCGCGACCAGATCTAGCACGGAGTGGGCGGCCTCCGACAAGATGCCCAAACTACCAGTGGTGATGCCGACGGCGATCTTAAAAACCGTAATCGCCGCCGCCGCGAGCACGGAATTACTTGCGACTGCGCGTTTTTCGGCGCGCATTGATTCCGGGCTGTAGAGGGCAGGCGAATCCGCCATATTCGAATTATCGCCGCAGGCTGGAGTTTGCGCTAGGAGCCAACGCGGGACCTGGGCCATCGCAGGCTCCAAATTACCTCGTCTTGTGCTAGGATTTTGAGTTCGTGTTTTACTTTCCTCTGGAGGATTCCCTGTTATGACCCGATATGGGTTGGTATGCCTGCTGCTCGGAGCGCTTGCTTGGAGCCAGGCGAATGCACAACAGACTCACGCCACACCAAAGCCTGCGACCCCACCGGGCACTGCTGCCCCCAACCAAGAAGCCGATGCGGCCAACCTTTCTCCCGACACGCCAGTGATCACCATCAAAGGCTTGTGCGCGGACAAAGGTTCGGCGGATTGCAAAACGGTCATCACCCGGGAACAGTTCGAAAAGTTGATCGATGCGATTCAGCCCGGAATGCCAGCCCGCATGCGCAGACAATTCGCCACCCGTTACGCCAATGCTCTGGTTATGTCGGAGAAGGGCGAGCAAATGGGTCTGGACAAGGGCGCGGACTATGAAGAGCACATGAAGCTCGCCCGGATGCAGGTTTTGGCCCAGGAGGTGAACAAGAACCTGCAGGAAAAAGCCGGCGAGATTTCGGACAAGGATATCGAAGATTACTATAAGAGCAATCTTCAGAAGTTCGAACAGGCGGACTTGGAAAGAATCTATATTCCGAAGGCGAAACAAGCCCCCGAAGCAAAACCGGACGAGAAGGTAAACGAAGAAGAAGAGAAGAAGCAGACCGAGGCCGGCGAAAAAGCGATGAAAGATGAAGCTGACAAGCTGCATCAGCAAGCCGCAGCCGGCGGCGACTTTGCCAAACTCCAAGACGAAGCGTTCCAGACGGCGGGCATCAAGAGCGGCGCTCCGACGACGTCGATGGGCAAGATGCGGCGCAGCATGTTGCCTCCCGATCAGGTTTCAGTCATGGACATGAAGGCGGGAGAGGTTTCGCCGCTGATCACGGACCAGAACGGCTACTTCATCTACAAAATGAAATCGAAAGACACGATCCCCTTGGATCAAGCGAAGGACGAGATCAAGGGAACGATGCGTGCCGAGCGGTTCCAGGCGTCGATGAAGGCGATTCAAGATTCGGCGACTTCCACGTTAGACGAAAAATACTTCGGAGCTGCACCGCCTATGCCCATGAGGCCAGGGATGCCCATGCCTCCTCCGAAGCAGCAGTCCTCCAATAAGCCCGACTGATGGGTAATGCACAGCCAACCCTGGTGGTCACGGGGATTTCGGGGAATCTGGGAGCGCGGCTTCTCCCGCTGTTGGCGGATTTTCAGGTCATCGGAATCGATCTGAAACCGCCAGCGGCTGGCAGCGGGCTGCGCTTCGTCTCCATGGATCTCGGTTTGGAGGATTCCTGCCGCGAGCTACTGCTGCTGATAAGAGAAACCCGGCCGACGGCCGTGCTTCATCTGGCTTTTGTGATTGACCCGGTTCGCACGGGTATTCTTGATGCCGACCGCATGTGGCAAATCAACGTCGCAGGCACGGCGCGGGTGATGGAGGCCATCACGGAAGCGAATCGAGATGGCCCGATTGTGACCAAGTTCATTTTTCCCAGCAGCGTTTCCGCTTACGGCTCTGATCTGCCCGCGCCAGTCAACGAAGATTACCCGCTGGGCGCTCACACCCTACCTTACGCTGTTCACAAAATGCTGTCGGATAAGGTGGTGCAACAGCGTGCGCCGTCGTTGCGCGGCTGCAGCACTTACCTACTGCGTCCGCACATTTTTACCGGCGCGAGCGTGGAAAATTACCTGGTTGGGGCGTTTCGTGGAACTCCCAATGGGCGTTCCAAGCGGGCCGCGAAAATGCGGGCGGAAGGCAAACGGCTTCCCTGCATGTTGCCTTATGGGCGGCGCTATCTTGAAAAGAAAATCCAGTTTGTACACGTGGATGATATGGCGCGTTTGCTGGCGCACATCGTACAGAAAAACGAACCCGAAGCGCAGCGGTTGACCGTCCTAAATGTTGCCGGACGCGGCGAGGCGTTGACGTTCGCTCAATGCGTCGAGATGGCTGGAGCGAAACTAAAGCGCGTGCCGGGAAAATGGGTATTCCGGCTGATCTTGAAGGCGCTCTGGAAGTTTGGCATTTCGGCGATTCCGCCCGAGGCACTGCCTTACATGACGGGCGAGTACACGATGAATACAGATCGCTTGAAGAACTTTCTGGGTGCGGATTACGAGAAGGTGATGCAATACACAATCGCGGATGCCTACAAAGATTCGTTCCGTTCTGGTTTGAGTGCGTAGCGATCTACAGCCGCCCAATAGTTAGGGGCCCCTGCGTAGTCACTTCTTTCCACGATATAACCCGGCAATCCCAAACGTATAAGGCGTCCATGAAACTGAACTGAAGCCGGCGCGGGACATGCGTTCCAGCATCTCGCCAGGTGCAGGAAATCTCGCCACCGAGGACGGCAGATACGCATAAGGTCCGCGCACACCGGAGATCATGGTACCGATCACGGGCAGCACGCGCCGGAAGTACAGCCGATAAATCCGGCCGAGCAAACCTCGCGGCTCGCCGAAGTCGAGAATTCCACACTCGCCGCCGGGCTTCAATATGCGCACAATTTCGCGGAGGCCGCAGTCGTAATCAGCTAGATTTCGAAAGCCGAAGGCAGACGTAACCAAATCGAAGTGCTCCGGCGCGAATGGGAGATGGAGAGCGTCCGCCTCCACCCAGCGGAGATTCGTGCCGGCAAACTTGCAGCCCGCGCGTTGCAGCATGGCATGCGAGAAATCAGCACCTAGGATCTTGGCGGCCGAGTTTGTGGCTGCGCGCTGCAATGCCTGAGTCATATCTCCGGTTCCGCAACAAAGATCGAGAGCTCGGGTGTTGGGGCGCGAAAGAACTTCTGCAAAGGTTTGAGCTGCTCTCCGCCACCATAGGCGATCGATATTGAGTGACAACAAGTGGTTGAGCAAGTCATAACGGGGCGCGATGGAGGTGAACATCTCGCGGACTGCCCGCGATACGGACTCGGGCTGGTTGGTGCCATCGAAAGCAGTGCCAATCACTTCGGTTTTGGTGTGGTTGTTCACTTTCGCCTTCCGCTGCCTTTGAGATTGCGCGACAGGCGTCGGATCTCGTTCACGGCATCTAGAACCGCAGCTTGAGGGACGTCGTCTGCGATCTCGACTCTTCCAATCTCTCGTGGCAAGACGAAGTGCACGATTCCATTGCGGGTTTTCTTGTCCGATTGCAGGAGACGAAGAATATCGTGAGCGCGAGCAGTCACTTTAGGTAACGGTGTCAGGTTGAGAGTGCCTTCACTAATACGGCTTGCGGTGTCAGGGTTACAGCGGCCTAGCCCGACCGCTATGTTCGAGGCCGCAATCATGCCCCAAGCCACGGCTTCACCGTGCAGAAAGCGGCGATAACCGGATTCAGCCTCGAGCGCGTGACCGATAGTGTGACCAAAATTCAGCACGCGCCGCAATCCCTTCTCGCGCTCGTCCGCGGAAACGATTTCGGCTTTCACTTTGACCGATTCTGCGATCGCCCACTGCAGCATCTCTGGATCGCGCCGCAATTGCTTCGCGCTGATTCCCTCGAGACGGCGGAAAAGCTCGAATCTGGCAATGACGCCACACTTCAGAACTTCATACAAACCCGCAGCAAACTCGCGCTCCGGCAAAGTCGACAAAACGTCGGGATCGATCAACACCAGGCGCGGCTGATGAAATGTTCCCAAGAGATTTTTCCCGGCGCGAAGGTTAACGCCCGTTTTGCCGCCGATGGAAGCATCAGCCTGCGCCAACACGGTGGTGGGAATCTGGATGACCTCCAAGCCGCGCATGTAGAGCGACGCCAGCAGGCCGGCAACATCTCCTACTACGCCACCACCGAAGGCCAGGATCACGGAGCTCCGGTCCGCACCAAGGCTGGCGAGCTTTTCGGCAAGGGATTCTACGGTCGCTAACTTTTTAGAGCGCTCGCCATCGGGCATTTCGATCAGCTTCGCCGCGAACCCCGCCGCAGTCAAAGCGTTCATCAGCTTTTTTCCCCAGCGGCGAGCGACAGGAGAAACCGTTATAACAAATAGCGCTGGAAGGCGCGCTGCGCCATATATTTCGCGCAACTGCAGTCCCGCCTTCTCGAGCAAGCCAGTCTGGATCACCGCCTGATAGGGCCGCGGTGGGGTCGAAATGTCAATACGAGGCATGAAAACTCATCATAACGTAAGCTCGGCCGCGGGCTCTGGTGGTACCATTTTTCTGATGTCCTCAGTTCCCTCACATGCCGATTTTCTGGTGGTGGGCGCTGGCGTGGCGGGATTGCGCGCGGCGATCGAAGTGGCCTCTGCCGGCAGCGTGATTGTGTTGGCGAAAAAGGAGGTGACCGACTCCAACACGCAATGGGCGCAGGGCGGAATTGCCGCAGCCCTCAGCGACGAAGATGAAATCAGCCTGCACTTGCAGGACACGCTGGTGGCGGGGGATGGGCTTTGCAACGAAGATGCCGCAAAGGTCCTTGTCGAAGATGCTCCCGTGCGAATTGAGGAACTGATTCAGTGGGGCACGGAGTTCGACCGGCATGGCACCAAGCTGACATTCGGACGCGAAGGCGCACACAGCCGAAACCGCATTCTGCATGCGCATGGCGATTCGACTGGCCGCGAAATTCTGCGTGCGCTATACGCCAAGGCGAAGACGCTCAAGCCGATTTCTGTTCGCGAATTCGAGTTCTCGGCCGATTTGATCGTCGAGAGTGGACGGGTGTGCGGAATTGAGCTGATCAACGATCAGGGTGAGCAGCAGCGGATCACCACTTCTGCAGTTCTGATGGCCACGGGGGGACTGGGGCAGCTTTACCGCAATACGACGAATCCAAACGTTGCTACCGGCGACGGGGTGGCCATGGCGTTTCGCGCTGGAGCGGAAATCAGCGATATGGAGTTTGTGCAGTTTCACCCCACGGCGCTTTACCTGAAAAATGCGCCGAGATTTCTGTTGTCGGAGGCGCTGCGCGGCGAAGGAGCGTATTTGCGCAACGGAGAGATGCACCGCTTCATGGCGAAGTATCATCCCATGGGCGAATTGGCGCCGCGCGACGTGGTGGCGCGGGCAATCGTGCACGAGCTTGAAGTTGAGCACGTACCCGATCCGGTGGTCTACCTCGATCTGACCCATCTCCGCGCCGATCACATCAAGGCGCGCTTCCCGCGGATTTACTCGACCTGCCTGGAATACAACATCGACATTACTGCTGAATTGATCCCCATCCGGCCCGCTGCGCACTACGCTATGGGAGGAATCCGATCGGACATTGAAGGACGGACATCTCTGCCGGGCCTATACGCCGCAGGGGAGGCAGCGGCCACGGGCGTTCACGGAGCAAATCGCTTGGCAAGTAATTCCTTGCTCGAGGGATTAGTCTTCGGGGCGCGAGCGGGACGCAGAATGCGGGATGAGATGCGTTCGGCAGTATCGACCTCCAAACAGCAGCGTGCGGCTTCGAACGGTCCGGTTAGCGGTGGGATGGAAGAAGTCATACGTGAAATTCAGGATTTGATGTGGCGTGACGTGGGGATTGTGCGAATCGCCGGCGGGCTCAAGAAGGCTATTGAGCAACTTCAGGCGATGAGCCAGCGCGTGGCTCATCCTCACACGCGGCGAGCATTCGAAGCGCGAAATCTGCATATTTTAGGTCTGTTGGTAGCACGTTCCGCGTTGGCGCGCCAGGAGAGCCGGGGCGCGCATTATCGCCTGGACTTCCCTGCTCATGACGATGCGAAATTCCTGAGGCATTCGGTGATTCAAGGCGATTCCATCCGGTTTGTCTAAAGCTGTTGCGGCTTTGGATGAATCACCGAGGCCAGCACGGAGACAACTAAAACCGTAATGATCGCAAGGAGCGCCCATTCGGTTCGCAGCTGATAGAAATCGGCAGCCAGCATCTTCGCGCCAACAAAGACTAAGACAATCGACAGGCCGTAATGCAAGTAATGAAAAGCTTCCATCATTCCGGCAAGGACGAAGAACATGGCACGAAGGCCCAGGATGGCAAAGACGTTCGAGGTGTAAACGATAAACGGCTTGAGAGTGATAGCAAGAACGGCGGGTATCGAATCGGTAGCAAATAAGAGGTCGGTGGTTTCAACCACAATCAGGACGATCAGTAGCGGAGTTGCGTATAAGCCGGCGCGTTGGACGAAAAACTTATCGCCCTCGTAGTTTTCCGTGACCGGCATCCAGCGCTGAAAGGCGCGGAGCACGGGATTCTTTCCCGGCTCGACGGCGATCTCTCCACCGCGAAATAATCGTGCCCCGCTGTAAATCAGAAATGCGCCGAACAAATAAGTAATCCAGTGAAAGGAGCGAATCAGCTCGACGCCCACCAGAATGAATATGCCGCGCATGACCAGCGCGCCGAGGATTCCCCAGAAGAGGACCTTATGCTGATGATCTGGGGGGACTTGAAAATAACGAAAAATCAGAATGAAGATGAAAAGATTATCGACGCTGAGAGATAACTCGATAATATAGCCGGTGGTAAACTCTACCGCCGAATCGTGGCCCTGCCAAAAATAGAGCAGCACGGCAAAGACGGCCGCTAACGAAATCCAGAGAACGCTCCAGATGATGGCTTCGCGAAATTTGACCAAATGGGCGGGACGGTGAAACACCCAGAGATCGAGGCCGAGCATTCCGAGCACAAACAGATTGAACAGAATCCAGAAAAGTAGCTGGTTCAATCACGACTCCGCTTTAGTGAGCCTGGGCTGGCCAAACCCTACTCCGTCCTTCCCAGCGACCCATCCTGCCAGCTCTGCCACAGGCCGAAGGTTTTCATCAAGTCATCGAGATGAGTCTCGCGCATGGTTTGCTCGATCTGCTGACGGTTGAGGCGCGGCCCAACGCGATCAGAAGAGTCGGCGATTCCGAAAGCTACGGTCGCGGCCTCGGCTACGTGCTTTTTGAGCTGCGGGAAGTCGACTTTATCGTAAGTATCGGACATGGCGTGATAGTTGATCAGATAATTGCCTTCGGTCTGGTTAGCGAACAGCGTGGGCACACCTTCGAGCATGAAATCGAAGTGATCGGTGCCCCACTCGGCGTCGGTGGTGAGCGTGGTAGCGCCGAATTTCTTGAGCGGAGCGACAATGTTGGTGATGGCGGGAACGATGTCTTTGCGGCCGCCAACAGAGAAGCCAGTCACTTGTCCCGTGCCTTCGTCGAGAATGACCACGCCGGCGGCTTTATCCAATTCATTGCGATGAGCGCGAACGTAGGCATGCGATCCGAGAAGTCCTTCTTCTTCCCCGGAGAAAAGAATGAAGCGGATGCTGCGTTTGGGGCGTAATCCACTTGCCTTGATTGCCCGCAAGGCGTCGACGACCAGGGCCGCGTTGCAACCGTTATCCAGAGCGCCGGTGCCGAGTTCCCAGGAATCGAGATGAGCGCCGAGCACGACGAATTCATCCGGCTTCTCGCTGCCCTTTAACTCGGCGATCACGTTCGAAGTGGTGATGGGTCCGCCGATGCGATTCGGGATGGCAAGATCCGCGTAAAGCTGCTGGCCGGCAGCAATCAGACGCGCCATTCGAGCTGCGTCTTCGCGGGCGACGAGCACCATGGGAAGGCGGTCGATGTTGCCGTCGACGGCGTTGGTATGGCGGTAGAGCAAGTCGTGCGGGCGCGTAGATTGAAATGCGATGGCAAGGGCTTTGCCCTTCACTGCGCGATCGATAATGCCCGGAGCGCGTAGGTATTCAGCAAAGAGATCATCCCAAGTGACCATTTCGCTCGAATGCACCAAAAGGATGTCGCCTCTGAAGTCGCCGGCTTTGGCGAAATCGGCTTCACTGGCGTCGCCGAGATCGACAACCCGCACGTGACGTTGTTGAGCCAGGGCTGGAGCCCAGGCGAGCGACACAACACGAAGGGAGAAAGTTTCGGGGCTGGTGACGGTCATTTGCGTACTGCCTTCCGCCCACGAAGCCGGGATGGTGAAGTCTTCCGTGTAAACTCTGTCGGCGCCGGCGGATTGGAAGGCGTCGACGCCCCATTCCACGGCCTTTTGCATGGCCGGCGTACCGGGGACGCGGCCGCCAATCTGATCGGTGAGATGTTGCAAGTTGGTTGCGAGCGAGGAAGGCTTGAGCGCTTCGGTGATCAGGCGGTCCGCGGAATCCTGCGAAAAGGCAGCGAGAGGCAAAGCCAAAATCAGGAATACTAGAAACTTAGCGGTTTTCATGCACGAGAATTAGACATGAAAAGTTCAAGAACGAAAAGCCAAAAGATCGAGGAGGAACAGCGCGGTTACCTCTTGTCGAGCATGCGTACGGTTTCGAGCGTCACTTTGCCAACAATTTCCAGGCTCTTGGGACTGAGCTTGTCGACTGTGTCCTGATCGGTGTGCCAGAAAACGTTGTTATAGCCGTATTCGAAATCGATGAGGTCGGCGCTGGGTACCCCGCGTTGCACAAATGGAATGTGATCGTCGGTTACGGGAATGGTGCGGGCAAAAAAGAAAGATTGGTAACCCAGGCGCGAAGCTGCAGCGTAAACAAAATCTTCCAGCCATGGAGTTGACTGACTATCGCGGTCGATGTTGAGATCGGCGTCGCCAATCATGTCTTCGAGGATGAAAGCCTGCATCTTCTTGATGGTGCCATCTGCGTCCCATTTCTCAGCCAGATGACGGACACCATACAGACTCTCGTTATCGTCCCATGGCAGCTTCATGGATTCCTCGGCGTCGTCCCAGAGCAGCCAAACGCTGTACCCATCGTTTGGCTTGCCGCGCAGCTGATTGGCGATTTCGAGCAGCAACGCGCTCGAAGAGCCTCCATCGTTCGCGCCGACGTAATTGATGTTGCGCAGAGGCCAGTTCGTGTCGTAATGACTGGCAATTACGATAATGCCGTCACGCTTGCCGGGGAACCTCGCGATGATGTTGTGGACGGGAAATTTTCCTTCCGACGTATTGATGTCGAAGACGTCGTTCTCGACCTCGTCGCCCTTAAGGTGCGACAGAAGATAGTTCTCGACCTTTTTATGGGCCTCGCTTCCCATGGGTCGGGGGCCGAAGGCTACGATTTCCTTCACGTACTGCATGGCGCGATTGCTGTCGAAGGCCGGAGGCGGACCGGTGAGGGCAGGAATGTTGGGATGTTCAGAGGGCGTTGCTGGGGCGGGAGGCGCACTTCCCTTCTGGTCGGAAGCGGCTGCGTCTTTTTCCTTGGTGCAGGCGAAGAGGGAGAGCAGAAAGATCAAACTAATAATTTTGCAGATTTTCATTTTGCCTTGCGTTCTGCCCTGGCCTTTCTTTGCTTGGGGTGAACCAGATAGGCGATTCCGATGCTCATCAGATAAAGCGCGACCATGGGCGCGGCAAAGATGCACATATTCAGGATGTCAGTGGTGGGCGTCAGGACGGCCGCGATGATAAAAATGACAAGGATGGAATAGCGCACGTTGCGCCACATCCAGCCGGCGCTCACGACTCCCATCAAAGCGAGAAAGAAAACGAGGATGGGCAGCTCGAACACGATGCCAAGGCCGAGAATCACGGTGAGAAACAGGTCCGTGTATTCGTGAATGGTAATCATCGGCTGGAACTGCTTGCCGTATCCGATCAGGAATTCCAGTGCCGCGGGGTAAACCAGCTTGTAGCCGAAATATCCGCCGGAGAGAAAAAGGCCGATGGTCGAAACCATGAACGGCAGAACGTAACGCTTCTCGTTGCGGTAGAGACCGGGCGAGATAAACATCCAGACCTGGTACAGAATAAACGGGCAGGAAACAAAAATTCCGGCAAGAAAACCGATTTTCAGATAAAGATTGAAGGGATCGGTGGGATTCAGGTAGACGAGCGTCTGTGACATGCCGTTGCGCTTGAGCGCGTCCATAATCGGCTTCTGCATCCAGCCGACGATGTTTTCGGCATAACCCCAACAGAGAAAAAAGCCGATCACAATGGCGATGATCGAGTAGATCATGCGGCGGCGGAGCTCCTCGAGGTGCTCGAGAAAGCTCATGGCAGGCATGGTGTCTTTTTCCTGCGGTTTGCCGGAAGGGAGTTCGGCTGCCATTTCAGGCATCGGGGGCAACCTTCAGCGGAGGATGAGATTCGGCAGGCTCTTGGGTGGTTGAGCTGGAGTTGGGAACGGCGTCCAGCGTAACCGGCGCATGATTGACGGCACCGGTTGGAGGTGCGGTCGGCGGCAAAATCTGCTGATGGCCTTCGCTGGTCTCAAGCTGGGCGATCTCGGCGGTGATCTGCGAACGGAAATCGTTCGAGGCCTTCTTGAACTCGTTCATCATTTTGCCCAGCTGACGAGCGACCTCAGGCAGCTTCTTCGGCCCGAAGATCAGCAGCGCCAAAAAGAACAGAAAAATGGTCTCGGAAAAGCCCATTGCTGTTCATCATAATGCCGGAGGGCGGTGAGGGCAAAACGTTGCGACCGGCCGGCAATTAGAAGACCACCGAACGCTGAAATCAAAACACAGAGGAAACAGGGGACAAGTGGGGCTTCTTGGCTCAGTCGTTAGGGCGCTTGCGGAGCAGAACGTCTCCCTGGCTTGGCGGTAGGGCGAAGGGAAACTCGATCGTGCGATTGGCCAAACGAATTCTTAGCACAAACTCTTCCTGCTTTTTCCACTCGCCAATCCATTTGCCACTGGCGGCGAAGAACACCCAGCCGCTGACCTCAGAATGGGTGGGATTCATCTGGGTGGCGGTCAGGCTCTGAGTTCGCAGGAATTCGATCATGGAGGCGATGCTTTTTTGCCGATCTTGCAGAATGGCCTCTTCCTGCGTCTTCCTTTCCGGATGCTTCTTGATTTCGCTCTCGAGTTGGGCTGAAAACGAGTCGACGTCTTTCTGCAGCCTGGCGGACAAATCAGCGGGAGTGAGGGCGGCGTGCTTATCGTGATCGTGCTTCACATACTCCAGGGTCACCGCGTCGGGGTTCACTGTAACGGACTGGTTGCCGCGATAGCGAACGGTCAAGAGCACCGCGAAAGTGGGCTCGGTGCGACTCCTAGCTTTGCGCAATTCGTCGGCATCGACCGCCAGGATGATGCCGAAATCATCGGTCCACACGCCGTAGCGGTAAAGGCCGTCGTCGCCGGCGCCGAAAGTACATCCGGGCAGACCTTCCGTCCAACGGAGAATAGTGCCTTCGTCTTTGCCGAAGAGGACTGCGGATACAAGCACGAGCAAGACGAAGTGAAGCAGAACCTTTCGCATTCCGCCAGAGTACTACTTTGAATTCCGGTTGTGGCCTTCACCGATACCCGCGAAGCCAGAACGGGAATCACGAACTTAGTCGATGTGCTCGCCCTCTTCAAACTGACCTTCGCTCATAGGTAATACATCGCGCTCGCCCGCGATCCAGACGTAGAGCGTTGGAAGGAGGAAGATGCTGATGACCAACGAAGCGATCAAACCACCAACAATGACGATGGCGAAGGGGCGCTGAGAGTCGGAACCAATGGCGTGAGAGACGGCAGCGGGAAATAATCCCAGGGTAGCAACGAGCATGGTCATCATGATGGGGCGAAGCCGCAGAACGGCTCCCTCTACCGCCGCGTCTTCAACGGAATAACGCCGCGCACGAAGCTGGTTGATGTATTCCAGCATGATGACGCCAGTCTGGACACACACGCCGAAAAGGGCGAGAAAACCCACGCCGGAGGAAACGCTGAAATTCGTTCCCGTGACCAGCAGTGCCAGGAGGCCGCCGATCGGCGCGACCGCGATGTTGGCCATGATCAGCATCGACCACTTAAAGGATTTAAACATGGTGTAAAGAATGATGAAGATGATGAGGATGGTGATCGGCAGAACGATCAGCAGGCGCGCGTTGGCGCGTTTTGCGCTGGCGTATTCTCCTTCCCAATCGATTTTGTATCCGAGCGGCAATTTAACCTGCTCGTTTACTTTCTTCATTGCCTCTTCGACGGTGCTGCCGAGATCGCGCCCGCGGACGCTGTACTTAATCGCGACGTAACGGCGATTGCCTTCGCGATAGATTTCCGATCCGCCATCGACGATGCCGATCTTGCATAGTTGAGCCAGGGAAACACGCTCGCCTGACGGCGACAGGAGGCGAATGCGCTCGATAGCATCTTGTGTGTCGCGGTACTGCGGCAGATAGCGCAATGTGAGATCGTATCGAGCCTCGCCCTTTAAGACTTGAGTGAGGGCATTTCCCCCGACCGCGGTCTGAACCGCGTCCTGTACATCAGCAACGTTGATCTGATAACGTGCAGCGGCGTCGCGATCGATGGTGACGTTCAAGTTCGGCTGGCCCAGTACGCGGAAGATTCCCAGATCCTCCACGCCGCGAATATTGCGCATGATATCGGAAACCTGATCGGCCTTTTCTTCGAGGACGTGCAGGTCGTCGCCGAATATTTTTGTCGCGAGGGCACCTTTAACGCCGCTGACCGCCTCTTCCATGTTGTCTTCGATGGGCTGGGAAAATCCCCAGACGACACCAGGAATTTTGTTGAGCTCGCGGTTCATGGCCGCGATCAGTTCGTCTTTGTTTTCGTGGAAAATGGGCCGCCATTGTTCTTTGGGTTTGAGATCGACAAAGTATTCGGTATTGAAAAATCCCGTGGTGTCGGTACCGTCATCGGGACGGCCGACCTGGCTGGTGCATTGCGGAACCTCGGGAAAGGAACACAGCACAATGCGGGCTTGATTAGCGACGCGTATGCCCTCGTCCGGGCCGGTGCTGGGCGCGAGTGTGCCGCGAACCCATAGCGCTCCTTCGTCAAGGTGGGGCAGAAATTCGGAGCCGATAATTCCGCTGAAAGCGAGAACATTGCCGATCAGAACTCCTACGGCTGCCAGACCCACAGTGATCGCACGATGACGGATTGCCCAACGTACCGCAACGCGGTAGCGCTCCGTCACGAAATACATGACGGGGTTGTGCCACTCCTTCGCACCTTTGGCGAAAGCGAAGCTGGCCAACACTGGAGCGATCAGGATGGAAAAGATCAGCGCCCCGAGCAATGCGAAGGCCACTGTCCAGGCCATGGGATGAAAGAGACGGCCTTCGACGCGCTGCAGAGTAAAGATTGGCAGATAGGCGGTGATAATGATCGCGATGGCGTAGAAAACTGGCCGCTGGACTTCGTGGGCAGCTTCCCCGATGCGCTCGTTCGGGGTCTTGGTACCTTCGCTGTAGCTCAAATGGCGGACGATGTTCTCAATCATCACCACGGCGCCGTCGACCACCATGCCGAAATCAAGAGCGCCTAACGAAAGAAGGTTTGCGGGAATCTGTCGCAGGTCCAGGCAGATCGAGGCAAATAAAAGTGAGAATGGAATTGTGGCCGCGACGATCAACGCGCCGCGAATGTTACCGAGAAACAAAAACAGAATGATCGATACCAGGATCATTCCTTCCGTTAGGTTGTGGAGGACGGTGTGGGTGGTGAAATGGACGAGATTGGTGCGGTCGATGAAAGGAACCACTTTTACGCCGGGCGGCAGAATGTGATCGTTGAGTTCCTCGACTTTTTTATGGATTCCGACCAGAGCGGCCTCGGCGGGAGCGCCTTTGCGCAATAGAACGATGCCCGACACCACGTCGTCGTTATCGACGATTTGTCCGTCTTCCCGGTGAATGGCGCGGGCGAACTGGCCCAGACGAATTTTCGGCCCCTGCTCGACAACGGCGATGTCCTTGACTCGAAGCGGTGTGCCGTTCTTGGTGTAAATAACGGTTTCTTCGATGTCGTGAACGCGGTCGATCAATCCCACCGAACGCACGTTAATCTGCTGCAGGCCGGCCTGAATAAAGCTGCCACCGGCGTTCATGTTGTTGTTGGTGAGTTGCTGCTCAATTTGTGCGAGGCTCAAACCATAAGCGACTAATTTGTTGGGATCGAGACGGACCTGGTATTCGCGGGTGGGGCCGCCGAAACTAGAGACATCGACGACATCGGGAACAGCCTTGAAATTTTTTTCGACAACCCAATCCTCGATGGATTTGAGTTCCATCGGGTCGTAGGCGGGATTGGTGCTGTGCAAGGTGAAGAAATAGATTTGGCCAACCGGGCTCCAATCGGTGCCCATCTGCGGCACGACATTGGGAGGCAAGGTCACCTGGCTCAGGCGCTCGAGCACCCGCTCGCGGTTCCAGGCGTCGTCGGATTCGTCGTCGAAGATAAGTTTGACGTCGGAAAGTCCGAAGAGCGAGAACGACCGCAGATGCACAACCTGCGGAATACCGTTCATGACGATTTCCAGTGGAATCGTGACCTGCTGCTCGATCTGCTCGGCGGAAATTCCCGGCCACTGAGTAATGATTTCGACGTAGTTGTCGGCGACGTCGGGATACGCCTCAATGGGCAAGCGCTCGAAGGAAATAATGCCCCAGGCAAAGAGCAGCAACGCCAAACCGACGACTAAAAGCCGGTTGTTGAGCGCGAAGTCGACGATCCGACGAATCATCTACTGTTCCACCGTGTTTTGCAGCGGCAATGCATTCAAGACCACTTTGTCTCCCGGCTTTAGTCCGGAAGTAATTTCCTGCATGTTGTTGGGCAGCGAATTTCCCGTGCTCACTCCGACCCTCCGGAAATGCCCCGTGGGATTGATGGGGACATAGACCCACGCGCGATCGTGCAGATACAGAACAGCCGTCGTGGGCACGGCAGCATGGATCTCGGGCTGCTTGCCATAGAAGGTTGCAGTAACAAACATTCCGACTCGCATCGAGCCCGGGTTAGCGACCTCAACCCGCACTTTCGCCGTTCGAAGGTTGGGATCGAGAATCGGCAGAATGTTATCCACGCGCCCTTTAAAGGTTTGACCAGGGAAAGCACTCAAGCGAATGTCGGCGCTATCGCCGACGCGCACGGCATCGAGGTCGTTCTCGTAAACGTCGCAGACGATCCAGACATAAGAAAGGTCGGAAATGGTGAACGGGTTGGGACCCGAAAGTCCCTGCACGCCGGATGAATTGGTTACCTGCTGGTCGGTGATGATGCCGGAAACGGGCGCGAGGACGTCGACGACGGCAGAAGGATGATCTTTATTAATCCCAAGTAATCGCAGTTGCTCGAGCGCGGCCGCCAAGTCGGCTTTCGCGTCGGCTTCGGTGGCCTCGGCAGCCTCGAGCACGCTTTTCGCGACCGCCCCCTTCGAATATAGGAGCTGTTGACGTTCTAAGTTAAGCCGCGCCAAGCGCTCGTCGTTCTCGGCCTTGATGTAAGTCTGATAAGCACCCGAAACGTCGGTACTCTGCACTTTTAAAAGAACCTGACCCTTTTGCACCTGATCGCCCAGCTTGGCCTTGATCTCGACCACGCGGCCTGCGGCTAATGAAATCACGGGCACGGCTCGCGAAATGTCAGGCTGCACGACGCCGGTTACGTTCAGAGCAGGCACGGCTTTGTATTCCATCGCCGTGGCCAGCGAAAATTGATCCGGGTTGTCGACCTTGAAGTTGTTGGCATCCAGATCAGGCTCGACGACAGCCTTGGGCGGGGCTTCTGCCTGCGGATTTGCCTTCCCTTCGTTGCAACCGAGGAGAACAGCGAGCGGCAAAAATAGGGCGGCCGCCAGAGCGGATCTGAACAATAGAGGCTTCAACCTCATGGCACTACCTCCCGGCCCACGGCCATATTCAATTGCGCCGCTGCCGTCAAATACGAGCCCACCAGGTTCATGTAATTCAATTGCACACTGCGGTAATCCGATTCTGCATTCAGAAAATCCAGCAGCGACGCGCCGCCATGCTGATAGGAGAAGAAAACAGTATCGCGGACCCGGACAGATTGCTGCAGGTACTTCGCCTTGTAGGGACGCAGCAGAGTTAAAGTGCTGTTGAGCGTGGCATAGCCGGAGTCGACATCGCTGAGTACCTGGGCTTCCGCGGCATCGCGCAACCGCTCATTGCGCGTGACATCGAGTTGGGTGCGTAGTTTCTCGCCTTGATTGCGGTCAAAAACTCTGAGCGGAATACTCAGGCTGACGCCCAGGGTATTGATGGCATCGGGATTATTCGTCGACGCGTTGTGGGTGTACCAAGCAGAAAGCGTCGGGTCGGTCGATCCATTGGAAACCGCCAGCTTGTGATCGGTTTGGGCTTTGTCGACGGCTTCCATCGCAGACTTCAGGTCCGGGCGAGTATCGAGCGCCATTCTTCGGAATTCCTCACGCGGCTGAAGCTGGTCGGAGAAATCGTAATCGCCGGTGACATCGAATTTCTCGATTGGAGTTCGATCGTTCAGCAGTGTGAGCATTTGAATTTTTGCCGTGCGTAGATTTACTTCCGCGGTTTGCAGGTCGGATTCGTATTGCACGCGTTGCAATTCGAGGCGGTCGTAATCGATTTGCGCGATATCGCCGGCATCGAAGCGGTCCTTGCTGATCTGCAGCACGTGGTCGTAGTAGGCGAGATTGTCCTTGGCCAGTTGCAGGACCGCCTTTGCCTGTAGAGTCGAGACGAACGCAGTTCGCAGATTGAAGAGCAGCGTACGTTCCAGGTCGGCGTGGCTGAACTCAGCAATGAGGGTGCCTTTTTTGGCGCTTTCAAGACGTAATTCGCGTTTATGACGACGTTCATGCAGGTAGCTGATGCCGGGAGATTCGAAAGTTCCGGCGAAAGGCTGCCAGACGCCGTTCGAAGGAGCGATCTGGGTGCCATCGACCGTGAGATTCAGTGTAGGATTGGGCCGCAAATTGGCGGTAATCTCCTCCGCACGGGACTCGTCGACATTCAACTGATCCGCCAACAGAGTAGGATTATTGGCTTCGAAATGATTCCGGACCTGCTCCCAGGTCAATGTGGTCTGTTGGGCAGACGAATATCTGGCGATGGTAAGTAAAAGAAATATCGCCCAATATCGAAGCGGTCTTGGCATCAGCTTCATTTCCATCCACTTTTGCCCGTGATAGACAGGAACTACCCGCCTAACGGCGGAGATCTTCACGGGAGTGCGTCAATTTAACGAGATTGAGGCCCGCTCGATGCAGGCCGAATAAGCTGAAAAATCAACCGATGACGGGCTGCGGCGGAGCTCGGGAAGCAAACTCGGAGACGGTAACTTCTCCTGCAAAAGGCAGCGGAGCAAGATAGACGCGTCCGCAGACGGTTTCATGACGCTGGCCGCATGACGACGAAGCCAACCGTATCAAGCTACTGCCCGACCTAAAGACGGAGCAGGCCGGCTCGACGTCCAACTGCTTGACCCAACGCTGTGGGCCGGGCTCCTCCATCTCAAACCGCATGGCATGGAGGTCGTCGGTTGCAGAGATGACCGGGAATAGCAACACCAGGACGCACGCCAGAATAAGAATCGGTTCAAGGCGTGAAAAGCGAACCTGATTGGAACAGTCTGGCCGGCGCCACCGGTAGACCCAGAGAGCCGGCAGCAAGAGCGACAACCAGAGTATGTTGAGAGCTATCTCCATGCGGCACTTATGGAATCTAAAACTATATCAGGATTGCGGCTGAGCCGCAGTCAAGCGATTGTCGAGAAATGTAACGATAGTATTCAGTTGAAGTCAACGAGGCGACCGCCAGGTCTGGTTACCAGGGGCACTACTTGGGAGAAACTCAGTTGTAAAATCTGGGTAAAATCTGGACATTCCCGGACGCGATTCCGCATCTGACTGAGTGCGGGCCTTATAATTTTGCCAGGTCACATTCGGGGGTGCCTCATGAAAGCCCCACAGTGGATTTGTGGTTGCCTGCTGTCATTCTCCCTATCAATCTTTGCGTTTGCTCAACACGGTGGTGGTGGCCATAGCGGAGGGGCGGCAAGCGGCGGCGGAGTCGCTATCGGCGGATCTCCCAGCACCGGCATCACTGCCGGAACCTCTTCCCTGCAACCGTTTATCTCCGGAAAAGTCGCTCTCGATGATGGCACAGTGTTGACCGAGCCAGTTGCCATCGAAACCATCTGCCGCGGTAACCGGCACACCGTCGCATATAGCGACGCTCACGGCGTTTTTAGCTTTCAATTTGGCGATCCCGCCCAACTCGGAACGCCGGATCTGAGCGACGCCAGCAACAGCATGCTGACAAGACAAGAGAATCAGCAGAATCAGCGCGATTGGAAGAGTTGTGAATTGGACGCGATACTTCCCGGCTACACCTCGGAAATAGTGGAATTGGCCAGCCGAGTCGATGCGCTGGATGACACCGACATCGGCAGGATCACGCTGCACCGCATGGCGCAGGTGGAAGGAACGAGCATTAGTGTGACCAGCGCGTTGGCCCCGGGAAGCGCGAAGAGCGCTCTGCAGAAGGGACGCGAAGCAGAAAAGAAGGGGCAATGGGACAAAGCCGAACAGTCCTTCCAAAAAGCAGTAAAGATATATCCGAAATATGCTTCGGCTTGGTATGAGCTCGGCCGAGTACAAATCGAAAAGAAGGATTTGGCCGGAGCCAAGCATTCTTTCGAGCAGTCGGTTGCCGCCGATCCCAAATTTGTGAATCCCTATGACGGCCTGGCGCAACTAGCATTTCAGGCGAAGCAGTGGCCCGAAGTCATCGATTCGACGAACAAGCTGCTGGCCTTGAATCCGGTGAATTTTCCCACCGCGTATTTCCTGAACGGCGTCGCGAATTACTATATGAAAAATTTCGACGCAGCGGAAAAGGTCGTGCGCCGGGGGACAAAAGTGGATGAGACGCACAGCGTTCCCAAGCTGCAATATTTGCTGGGAATGATCCTGCTACAGAAGCATGATTATGCGGGTGCGGAGGTCTCGCTAAAGCAATACTTGCAGCTCACCAAACAGCCGGCCGAGATTGCGGAAGCGCAAAAAGAGTTGGGAGAAGTCGAAAAACTTTCCTCGCAGTCGGCGCCCAGCGAGGTAAAGAGATAAGTCCTGTTCAGTCCATGTTCACCGCGGTGGCCGAGGTGGTGATCGTGCTGAGGGCAAAGCTCGAGCCCGGTGCTATCAACTGAATCACGCTGTTGAAGTGCCATGCGTAGGGATACGAAATCGTCACCTGTGTGCAGGGAATGTTGACGACCGGAGTGGTATTTGTCTGCAGATTGCAACTTTGGCTCGTGGTCGGTGAGTAACCACGAATGATCGTCAGAGTTAGCTGACCGGGACAGCCGTTTCCGGATGCCGCGTATGTCCACACCGGGTCTGTGCCGGAGGGTGGTGTAAGCGTGCTCAATCCGCAATCGTTCAGTTGTGCAGCCGTCAGGTAGCTGTCCACTAAGACCCGAATAGCGTCCACGGAAGGGGGCGCATTGCATGATGTCGTGCCAGCGGGCGGACACAGGTCATTCGTCGGCTGGGCCGCGCCAAACCGCGCGCCCTCGCGAACCGCATTATTCAGTTCTTGCTTCTGATTGAAAGCGCCGCCGAAATCGAAAATTCCAACCACCAGTACGACGAGTAAAGGAAGCGAGACGGCGAACTCGGCCAGGGACGAGGCTTCTTCGCGCCCCAGCCATCGACGGATAATTCCGGCCGCACGCCGCATTAATACTCACCCTTCATCTGCACGTTCGCTTTGAGGAGGAGCTGCTGGCCGTTCAAGGAAGTGAATGGGAGTGAGAATTGATAGGGATATTCGAACAAGACTGCAGTTCCACACACTGGAGGGTATGAGCTTGATGTCGGGGTCAACTGCACCTCGGTGCAGACGTTGATGTTGCTACTAAGACCGGCCGCTGTACACGTACCAGTCCCACAAAAGGTTGTTGGCAGTGGAGCGTACGGCTGAACCTGATGAGGATCGACATTGGACGCCTGCATAGCCTGCTCCACGACGCCTACTGCCTGGGATACAACTTGGGCGTTGCTGAGAGGTGTGCATGTCGCACAGCTCTGTGCCACTGCGGCGCGAGCGCCTTCGCGCGCGGCGTGGTTGATGGTGGCATAGACGTTGAAGGCACGGCCGAACCAATAGATTCCCAACAACATCATGAATGCGAGGGGCAGAACCAGCGCCGCTTCAGCAATTTCGGAAGCCCCAGTCTCTTGAAGGAGTCTTGACGTCTTGATGAATTGTTTGACCACGCTCAACCCCAAAACTTCTCCCTATGCTACTCCCCAAACATGGCCGACGGAATAAAGAACTACTGCAATGGCCGCAGCCACACCAAACGGCACCTTCAGCGCTTCAGGATTATCCAGCGAGAGTTCTTGCCCCGGGAGATGAAACCTAAGGAATGCCAGGAACATGCGCCCGATATTGCGCAAAGTCTGGCGGAAACGGCGTTTCCAGATGATTAGACCTAACGCCATGACCCCTGCCACCAGGACAGTAGCGAACAAAACCACAAGCAACTGCTGCGGGCCGACAAACGCTCCGACGGCTCCGATCAGCTTCCAATCTCCAGCGCCTAAGCTACGAACCAGAACGAATGGCAGCAAGACCGCCAGCCCGAGTAGCATTCCCAGCAACGATTCCCGCACGCCATACCAACCAGACAGCCATGCATTCACGACGATGCCGAGCAGCGCCCCTGAGACGGTCAGCCAATTCGGGATACGGCGTGACCGCCAATCCGTTATGCCGGCAGCGGCTGCCATCACCCCGCACAGGATCCAAACCACCTGTTCTTTTGCTATTGCCATGAGAAGGCCAGGCCGCACGCGAAAACGGCCTTTGCCCAGTTAAAACAAAAGGCCCGAGCAATCGGGCCTTTTGCTGACATCAGCGACACTCTAGCGGCTCAGCGGTTGTGCGTTGCTGCGCTGCGCGATGACGCGGCGCGCGTTTTCCGCCAGTTGCTTTGCCTGCGGCAGAAGGTCCAGCCCCTTGAGCACTTCCGGGTCCGATTCCGCTTTTACCTTCAGGCCTTCTTCTTGCCCGAAGGCGTCGACAAAAATTTCGTACTTGATATTGGAACGCACCCAATCGTTGTTATCTGCCAGGTCCGCCTCGCTGTAGCTAATCTTTTCGCTATCGAGGAACTTGCGGAAATCCTGCATCACGTTTTCATCTACCTCGAAAGTCTTGGTGGGATGATGCGACAGTGTGTAGCGTTTGGCAAAGTTAAAGAACGCGTAATGCTGCAGCAGTTCATCCTGGAAATGATTGGTCTTGGTCGCCGGAATATTGACGTCGGGAGTGATTCCACCGCCGCCGTAAACCGTGCGGCCACTATCGGTGAGCTTCACTTCACGATTGGCGGTGTTGTTGTCGGTGTCGCGCTCGAAGTAGTAATCGTAAAGGGAGACGTTGGAATAATCGCGCTGGATGAGGCGTCCGCTCGGCGTGTAGTACTTGGCGGTGGTCAGAGCCAGGCCGGTATTTTCGTCCAGTGGATAAACGGTCTGAACCAAGCCTTTTCCAAAAGTGGTTTCGCCCACGATCAAGCCACGGTCGTGATCCTGAATGGCGCCGGCTACGATTTCGGCAGCAGAGGCGGTCCCGCGATTCACCAGTACCACCAGAGGATAGTCATTGCCGCCGTTGCCATGTGCTGCGACGTAGCGCTTCTCCGGCGAAGAACGGCCATGGTGAGAAACGATCAGTTGACCCTTGTGCAGGAACTTATCAGCAGTATCGACGCCTTCGCTTAACAGACCACCGGGGTTCTGGCGCAGGTCGAGAACCAGGCCTTTCAGATCGCCCATCTCGTCGAGAGCGTTTTGGACTTCTTTGCCGGTGTTTTCGTTGAAGCCGGTGATGTGCATGTAGCCGATTCCCGGCCGAATCAGGAAGTGGAGGTCAACGCTGTAACGTGGGATTTCATCGCGGACCACGGCGAACTCGAGCGGTTTGTCCGCGCCCTCGCGCATGATGGTGATGTGGACCGTCGTTCCCTTAGGTCCTTTGAGCAGGTCGGCGACATCGGTGGTGCTCATGTTGTCGGTCGGCTTGCCGTCGACGGCGACGATAATGTCTCCCGGACGAATGCCGGCGCGATAGGCTGGCGTGCCGGCGAATGGAGCAATCACGATGACTTTGTTATTGCGCGGCCCGACGGTCATGCCGACGCCGTAGTACTTGCCGCGCTGGTCTTCGCGCAATAGCGCGTACGATTTGGGATCAAAGAAGTTGGAGTGCGGATCGAGCACATGCAGCATGCCGGGAATGGCGCCGTTATAAATCGCCTTGTCCGGGTTCACTGGCTCAGCGTAGTTTTGCTCGACTAAGCTGTACACCTCGGTGAACTGGTGGAGGCTGTCGCGCAAATCGGCATCGCCGCCGGGAGCTGCTGCAGGAGTGATCTTCTGACCGAAGACCAATCCGAGAAAACCGCAACTGAGAAGGATAAGAACTACCAGGAAGAATGAGCGTCTCGAACTACCAACCATCGTTGATTTCCTTCGCTTTAGACCGGGAGGGCCGGTTGGCCCATCTCAGCGCAGTATAGCATGGCTACCCCACGCCACTTAGCAGGATTTCCCTCCCCAAAGGTAACTGGAAGGATAGCCGCCGCTGAAAGTTAAGATGCGGGTCGCGGGCCAGGCGATGCGGCAAAGAAATGGCTGTTGTGAAAGGTTTTGCGGGCCAGTATCCACAGGCAATACATGATTTTTTCTGGCAAAGAGTCGGCCAAGTGATAGTAGACTGTTCCGAATCTGTGAGGATGCCGTCCGTGCCCGATTGCCGGCTTTATCCAAGAGACTTCCCCATCTTGATCTTGACTAGCGACCCCCGGCAGGACGGTGGGCGATGAAACGCGATCATGTGTTCACGGTTCTACTTTTGGGTTTGCTCTGGTTTGGGTTGGCAAGGCCAAGATGCGTGGCTGCAGACAGGCCGAAACTGACGGTTCATCGCGCCAATTTGAATTCCACCGAACAGCAGCCCGGCGACGGCTACGGAGCCGCGGTAGCAGTTCAGGGCGACACGGTTGTGGTCGGGGCTCCGCTGGCCAACGCAGCGTACGTCTTTCAGAAGCCCGCCAACGGCTGGCAGAACATGACCCAAACCGCAATCCTGACGGCGTCTGACGATGCCGATCACTTTGGCGCTTCGGTGGCAATCAGTGACGACACCATCGTGGTTGGAGCCCCCTACACCACGGTCAACGGCGAAGTTGAACAGGGCGCCGCGTACGTCTTCGTCAAACCTCCGGGCGGATGGGCGGACATGACTCAGACGGCCAAACTTACCGGCCTGCACTTGGACAACAAAGGGGTCGACCTGCTCGGGAACACGGTATCGGTGAGCCGGAACACCATTGTTGTCGGGGTACCGAATGTGAATCAGGGCGGCGCGGCGCTAGGCTGGGGAGAGGCCCTCATTTACGTCGAGCCGCAGGGCGGGTGGGCGGATTCGACTGAGACTGCGGTTCTCTATGTCAATCCGGCCGATTACCCTTTTCTCGGGTTGGGCTTTGGCGTTTCCACGGCCATCAGCGGTAGCACAGTCGTGGTCGGAGCGAATGGTTGTTGCATCGATGGCGACGTCGGGTTGGGCGCAGCCTATGTCTATGTAGAACCAACCGCAGGATGGGAGACTACTGACGCCTACAATGGCGAACTCACGGGGACGGAAGTACAGCCGGGGGACTATTTTGGGGAGTCGGTGTCGGTCGATGGCAGCACCGTGCTGGTTGGTTCACCGCAGACTTACAGCTTTTCGGTGGGAGCAGCTTACGTTTACGTCGAGCCGCCTGGCGGGTGGATCTCGATGACCCAGACAGCGGAGCTATATCCCTTGTTCACGATCGAGGGAAGTTTTGGCCAATCGGTCTCCATCAGCGGAAAGGACGTATTGATCGGCGCACCCCTCACCGCCGTGTCGCATTCGGATCAGGGAGCGGTTTATTTGTTCCGCGAACCGAACAGCGGGTGGCGCAGCACGATGAAATACCGGGCCAAGCTGACCAACTCTCCCCAGTTTTATTCCTTTGGGCAGTCGGTATCCATTGCCGACACCACGTCGGTAGTCGGATTTAGTGGAACCTTCAAGAGCAACGGCGGCGTACTGGTATTCTGGCTAGCTCCGTGAAGTTAATGTCGAATCGCTAATGTGATAAGCAAGGTAACGCTTCAATGCATTTCTGGAAATATATAAAGAGTTACATAACCTTCTGTATTGCCGCATTTGTGCTTTTTTCGTTTATGGCAGTGGCAAGCGACGGGCCTGCTGAGACGACGATTTACAGTTTCGATGGCCTTCAGCCGGGCGGCAATCCGATGGCAGGGCTAATCGCCGATAGCACTGGCGCGCTTTATGGCACTGCTGTCAGCGGTGGGAACTTCTTGGCCTGCGCGCAGGGAGGGCCTTGTGGCGTCGTGTTCGAGCTCACGCCTCCGACGCAACAAGGTGGGCCGTGGAGCGAGACTGTACTGTACGATTTCCAGAACCAGGATCCCAGTCCACCAACCAGCAATTTGGTGTTCGATCAAGTGGGAAATCTTTACGGCAGCACGGATGCCTTGGACGAAAGCGATGGGGACCCGGTACTTTTTCAGCTAAGTCCGGCGAACGGGACCTGGGACCTCAATTCAGTCTACGGAAGCGGCATGATCGGACAGGTCGCAACGCCGATCGTAGACAAACAGAGCAACCTCTATACGACCGTGGCCGAGTCTTTCAATTGCTGCGGGTTCGTACTGGAACTCAGTCCCCAAACCGATGGGAGCTGGACACAAAACATCTTGTACAGTTTTGATGGCTCTGATGGCATTGATCCGCTAGGCGGAGTGATCGCCGACACGTCAGGAAATCTCTTTGGCACTACAGCGTCGGTCGGAAGCGCACCACACTGCGGTGCCGTATTCGAACTTTCGCTGCGCAACGGCAGTTGGAGGGAAACCGTTCTCCATGTCTTCTCCAAGAGCGATGGATGTAATCCAACTGCCGGAGTGATTCGCGACGCGAAGGGCAACCTCTACGGGACCACGGAATTCGGCGGGCTGGGTCCATGCATATCCGGCTGCGGAACCGTATTTGAATTGAGTCCGCCGGTAAGAGATGGCGCAGAGTGGACCGAAACAACTCTTCACAAATTCACCGCCGCCGATGGCTTTTATCCTTATGCGGGCTTGGCCATCGACTCGACTGGTGCAGTCTATGGAACCACCATCCGAGGAGGGAGTGGGCCATGTGAACCGACCGGAGCCGGCTGCGGAACCGTATATCGGCTGACGCCGCCCTCACAACCAGGCGGGACCTGGGTGCACTCGTATTACAGCTTTCAGGGCCCAGACGGAACATTCCCTTACGGGAACGTGCTTCTTGATGAACATCACGGCGCACTCTATGGGACAACGTCGAGCGGCGGGGTCTACGGATTCGGCACCGTGTTTGAGGTGGTTCATTAGCCCCAGGTTTTGACGTTCTCTTCGAAAAAATTCATCGGCAAGGTGATGCCGGAGGCTTGCAGCTTCTCGGCAAACCGTGGACGGATGCCGGTTGCGCGGAATGTGCCCTTGACCCGGCCGTCCTGGGCTACGCCCTGCTTCTCGAACAAGAAGATGTCCTGCATGGTCACAACCTCATGCTCCATTCCTGTAATTTCGGTAATGTGAGTCACCCGCCGGCTGCCGTCGGCAAAACGCGCCATCTGTACGACCAGCGTGATGGCAGAAGCGATCTGCTTGCGTACCGCCTTGTCTAATAGATTCAGATTTGCAGTTAATGCCATGGTCTCTAACCTGGAGATGGCATCGCGTGGGCTGTTGGCGTGAATTGTGGTCAGCGACCCGTCGTGGCCTGTATTCATGGCCTGGAGCATGTCGAGCGCTTCTTCGCCCCGCACCTCTCCGACAATGATGCGGTTGGGGCGCATGCGCAGGCTGTTGATCAACAACTGGCGCGGCATTACCGCGCCGCGGCCATCAACATTCGGTGGACGACATTCCAAGCGCACCACATGGCGCTGCTTCAACTGCAACTCAGCCGCATCCTCGATGGTGATGATGCGTTCTTTATTGGAAATGCAGCCGGACAAGATGTTCAGCAGCGTGGTTTTTCCACAACCAGTGCCGCCGGAAACGAGAATGTTCAAGCGAGTACGGACTGCTCCTTTAAGCAACTCGAGCATGGGGCGAGTGAGCGTCTGGTTGGCGAGAATGTCTTCTTCCGTGATGGGAATGTGGCCGAAGCGGCGAATCGAAAGATGGGGACCGTCGATCGCGAGGGGAGGAATTACGACGTTGACGCGGGAGCCGTCAGGTAAGCGAGCGTCGACCATGGGGAAATATTCGTCCACGCTGCGGCCGACGGCAGACACGATTCGATTGATGATTCGCATCAAGTGGGCGTCGTCTTTGAAAACAACCTTGGTGTCTTCAAGCACCCCCTGACGCTCGACATAAACCTCGAGCGCCCCATTGACGAGAATGTCGTTGATTTCGGGATCCTGGAGCAGGGGCTCGAGCGGGCCCAGACCAAAAACTTCGTCCAAAATTTCCAGGCAAAGATGCTCGCGTTCAGGGGCGCCCAGCGGCACTTTGAGCTGCGACACCCGCTCCTGAATCGCCGCCAGGGCCTGGCGACGCGTACGGTCGTCCGAGGACGTCGCGATTTTCTCGAGATCGAGATGTTGTAGAAGATCACGATGAATGGCGATTTTCCAATCCTGATAGGCGCGAAAGTCTCGTCCACTGGGCTTTTTTGGAACCGCGGCGGCGCCGTGAGATCCGGCGGGAGAGGCTGGGGTGCGGTTGGAATCTGCCATTGGTGGCTCACATCCTCGTTAGCGACCAGATTGCGAGAAAGCATCGACCGCAGCGAGTGAATTTAATACTTGCACATACCCCGGCCCATTTCCAATCCGATAATCCGGCTTGCCGGCCCGGAAGATTCGACGGCAGAAACCAACGCTACCGAGGACGGTTATGCCAGTTGATTCTGCAACTCCAAGGTTTGCTTGTGCAGGGCCGAGAATCGACCGAAGACAGCCAGTTAGTCGCCCGGGATCGCCGGAATATGTGCCCATTTTCTCGGTTACTTTTGAGTCTCTTACCGGTGGGATGACCGAGGTGCTAAGGACGATTTTACCTTACTAAAGTGCAATGCGTTCGCGATGTCTTCCGTCACTTTTGCGCTCCTCCACTGCCTTCTACGATTAAAGGCGTAATACCCGGCCGGAGCCGGAAGCGAGTGGCTGCGCGCCATTCTTCCGGCCAATTGCAGGCCAGGGGGCTCATGGGGAGAGTGTAGCGCTCGATTGAGCGGTCACTGCCTGTGGGAGAAACGGTGATATGCGCAAAGCTGCAATGCGTGGTTTTTCGCTGATCGAGATGATGGCGGTGATTAGCGTCATGCTGGTCGTCACTGCCATGGCTGTCACGATGCTCATGCCCGACGTAAACAATTCGCGGGTAGTGACTGCCTATAACACCACGCTGCTGGCACTTCGCCAAGCGCGCGACATCTCGATTGCGCAGCGCCAAGTTTATTTCGTGACGTTCATCCATAATGCAGCTCCCCCCGACGAAATCACGATTACACAGGGTGGAAGCGGAACAGTGGTGAACACTTATCAGTTACCCCTCGACATGGCTTTCATCATTGTGCCCGGTGTTCCCACCGGCGCCGGCAAGACTCCTGACGGATTCGGTAACGGCAGCACGGCGATTGCGTTCGACCAGGGAATCGGCGGAGGGAATCCTGACGCGGTGTATTTCTACCCCGACGGTTCAGCGCAGGACGTGAATGGAAACATTAACAACGGGGTGGTGTACGTCGCGCGGGCGTCCGATCTTTATAGCTCGCGCGCCGTTACGGTATGGGGCGCGACAGGAAGGTTGCGCGGCTGGCGTCTCTACAACAGCAATGGCACCAATTACTGGAGGCAGATGTGACATCGCTCAAGCGGATACCGGACAACCGTCGAGGTCAAGACGAGAGCGGCTTTTCTCTGATCGAGGTGATGGTTTCGATTGCCATCATGACGATCGGGCTGGTCGCACTGCTGGGGGTATTTGGACTGGCGATGGCTTCGACCCAGACTTCCCTGCAGAATGCCATCTCCAAGCAAATCGCCAATGAGGCGATGGAAGGCATTCTCACTGCGCGCGAGAGCCAGAACCTGACCTGGGCCCAGATCGCAAATACCGGCGATGGAGGAGTCTTTCTTTCCGGATTCCAGCCGGTGGACTGCGCCGGGGTCGATGGAATCATTGGCACGGCCGACGATGCGGCTTGCGGCCCGCAGACGTTGAATCTGCCTGGACCGGATGGAATTTACGGCACGGCTGACGATGTGCAGATGCCGTTGACCAACTATCAGCGTTCGATCGCCATCTCTCCGGCCCTCGATCAAAACGGCAACCCCATCACGACACTGGACACGGTCACAATCACGGTGCAATACACGAATCCGCAGTTGAAGACGGCGCAGAACTACATTCTCACGACTTACGTTTCGGAATACCGGTAAAAACTATGCGACAGGCATCGACATTATCGCGACGCGGCTTCACCTTCATCGAGCTGATGGTCTCACTCGCCTTGGGTATGCTCGTGGTCGGCGCAGCAGTCAAGCTCTTTAGTCAGGGTGTGGACGCGACCTGGGTAGTTTCGCAGCGCGCAGAGATGCAGCAGGATTTGCGAGCCGTCGAGAACATGTTGGTAAAGGACATTAGTTTGGCGGGCGCAGGATTGCCCGTCGGACAAGGGGTCACCCTGGCGTCGGGCACCGGCACGTCGCCCATCTACGGGTGCGACCAAGCGCTCAATTGCCCGCCGAATGGGGCGGTGAACTATCCTTGCGCCGGCGGTTGCGGTGCGGCCGGCCCGCCCACCCTCTACGGAGTTATGCCGGGCTACCAGCTTGGAATCATTCCAACCGGCAGCACAGTCACGACCGATTTGATCTCGGTTAGCTATAGCGACGTGGTGCTTGCGTTGAACTGCTATAACGTGGACCTCAACAGTGGCACCTTGGCCACATTCACGGTGCAGAACCCGTTGGGTTCCTCTTGTGTTCTTCCCCCAGGGTTAAACGCGCCCCAGGCGGTCAACGATCCGGTTGTAGGTCTGACGCCCGGCGATCTGATTCTGTTCCAGGGAACCAACGGAGTAGCCCCAAATACCAACACATTTTATGCGGTTGGAGAGGTGACACAGGTCGCCGGCGGCAACGGCACCTACACCGTGACTTTCGGCGCCAACGATCCGCTGCAGATGAATCAGCCCGGCGCAGCCAACGATCTGTCAGCCTATGCACCGCTGCCCCTGCCAAACACCCTGGTGGCCAACCGGATTTACGTGATCACCTACTACATGCAAGAGCTCCCCGACCCTCTGGGAGCGACGGGCATTCCAGAACTGATGCGCCAGGTAAGTGGCCACACGGCGGTACCGGTGGCGGAAAACATTGTCAACATGCAGTACACGTATGACACCTACAACAGCACCGGGACGTTGCTGAACGACCAAGGCGATGGCGGAGAATCAGCGGGAATTTCTTTGAACTTGATTCGTCAGATCAACATGAAGCACCTGAGCATTCGTAGTCAGCAAAGTGGGGCGCGAAGCGCTTTGTACGCGACTGCCGGCTATCAAGGTTACGACCTGGCAACGTCGATCAGCGCCCGCAACCTGAGCTACCAGAATCGGTATTAACTCTCCCCGGTGTCTAGCAATCAGGTTCTGAAGGTAAGGAAAAGATTCGGAAGAAATGAGAGGTCACGCTATGGAACGAGCCAACGCCACATCACGAGGTTTCACGCTGATTGCAACCCTGCTGTTGTTGCTGCTGATGTCAGGGATTGCTATCGGCATGCTCATGATGGTCAGCACCGAAGGCAAAGTGGGCACGCAGGATGTGCAGAATAACAGCACCTTCCATGCCGCCGAAGGCGCGATTGAAAAAATGACTTCGGACTTGGCCAATGTATTCCAGAACATTCAATCGCCGACGGTTTCTGAGATCACTGGCCTGAGCGCGCTGGCTCCCTCGAACAGCACGGCCATGACTTATCCGCTTTACACGTTAACGCCGGCCACCGATAGCAACGGCAATCTCTTAACCTCGTATGGTCAGATCGCCACCGGTCCGTACGAAGGACTGTCGGCTGAGATCCTTCCCGTCACCTTGAACGCTACGGCGCAAGGCCCGCTGGGCGATGAAGTCAACATGTCGCGCACGGTGGAAGTAGCGCTGATCCCGGTGTTTCAGTTTGGTATCTTCTCGCAGAGCGATCTGAGTTTCTTTGCCGGCCCCAACCTTGACTTCCAAGGCCGCGTGCATACCAACGGCGATTTGTATCTCGCCGAGGGCACGGGTGGAACCGTAACTTTCCATGACCAGGTAAGCGCCTGGGGCAATGTGATTCGTTGGGAAATGGCGGATGGAAATACCACGGCAGGATTCAATCCCACGCACTTGGGCAACGTCGATATTTTAACGGCGGCGAGCGGCTGCGATGGAGCCCAGCCGCACTGCCGCAACATGGGCGCCGATACCAACAATGCAACTAACGAGGGCAGCATTGCAAACGGAGCCAATCCCACCACCTGGACGACCTCGGGGCAGAACACGAACTGGCAGACCATCTCGGTCGGCGACTACAACAGCTGGATCATTACGGGAAACTATGGCATAGCCGGTGCAGCCAATGGAGTGCCTGCGGGCGGAGGGCCGACAGGCGCGACCCAGATCAACCTGCCATTTATCGGTGGAACAGGCGTCACCCAGACCGGTCCTCAGCCGTATGAGATTATCCGGCGGCCACCCGCCGGGGAGTCGCCGACTTCACTGCTGGGGGCGGCGCGGCTCTATAACGAAGCGTCGATTCGTGTGATGCTGTCCGACTCGCCGGAAGAACTGCCTCACCCCGGATATGCAACCGGAGCGTCAGATCCGAATAATATTCGACTGGCCAACTTCAACGATGCCAACAACGGGGTCAATTACAGCGAAGGCGTGCCAACTTCTTGGAACGCCACTAGTCCCGGTCTTCAGGCTTTAACCGATGGCGGAAGCTATACGACGTACTTCGCGACTGCATCTACAGCGGTACCCGATCCGACGAACTGGTCGAGCTTAGACGGGGCAAACACATTGCCGGCCGACTGGATGTTCTCGCCGTTGACCCCGCCGCCAGTGACGACGCTTTACGATCCCAATGCGCCAATCATGAACTCAACCGCGAACGGCGAAACGGTAGCGCCGCCCTGGCTCAATCTGTCGGTTTGCAGCAGCACCGTTGCAGTCACCGTTCCGCCTGGCGTTGCTCCGACGTGTCCGGCAGGGACTCAGCCGAACTACCCGTGGTACACGCCAACTCTTGCAGCCAATACTACAACCTGGAATCTCCTTGATGGTTATTTGCGGGTTGAGTATCAGGACAACAGCGGAAACTTTCATCCCGTCACCGCGGAATGGTTGGGGCTGGGATTTGCCCGGTATTTGACGCCTCCTATTACCCCAGGAAGCAATCCGGTCAATCCCAATGCCATCCTGCTTTTCCAGGAGCCGGCGGATCGAAATGACGACGGCAGCCTGGATCAGGTTGGAGCAGCTCCGTACACCACGAAAAGCCCGAGCGGCTGCACGAACACTAATCGACATCCCTGTACCTACACTCCCCATCCCGGAAAACCTCCCGAGGACACGACTGATACGAGCACCGGTGTGATCTATTACGGCGACAGTAAAGCGGCAACACAGAGCCCCACGCAAAACAACTGGTACCCGATTAACTTCTACGACGCGCGCGAAGGCGAAGTGCGCGACATTGTACAAGCGGCCGGAAGCTGCTCGCCGCAAGGGCTGATGAACGCGGTCGAGCTCGACGTGGGCAACCTGACGCGGTGGCTCAACGGCACAACCGGCAGCAACGGCACCAACGTCAATTACAAGACTCAGAACGGCTACGTCCTCTACTTCTCCGATCGCCGCGGCATGCTGCCCAATCCAAACGGAACGTGGGTGGATCCGGCGAACACGCTTACGGGAGATTCGGGATTTGAAGATGCCATCAACACACCGAACCAGAACGGAGCTCCGAACGGCATATTGGAGCCGATTCCGGCGGGGAAAACGGAGTCTCCTGAGGACGTGAATAATAACGGCGTCCTAGACAACTTTGGCGCGCAGAACTTGGGACTTGGTTTGGGTTACATCCCTTGGAACCAGACCAACCCGCCAGCAGGCGGCTCGGCTTACACCCCCGCAGATCAGGTCACGAATTTGGTCAACGCTGCCGGAAACCCGCCCGACCCGTATTTGATTGGAAACCGAATCGCGACTTGCACCGTGATGGGAAAACAGTGGGTCAGTGGAGCTCGGCACGTACTGAAGCTGGTGGATGGCTCGCTGGGCAATCTGCCAGTCCGTCCGGATAATAATCAGGGCGGCTTTACGGTGGGATCGGAGAACCCGGTCTACGTGTACGGCAACTACAACACCAGCGCGGCCGATCCGACCTGGGGTAATCCGAATGCGGCGGAACCGGCACATTCCGCAGCTGCTGTGATCGCCGACGCCGTGACTTTCTTGTCCAACGACTGGTCGGACTTGGTGAGCCTGCAGAACCCCAGCAATGCTGGCGGACGACCCGCTAACGTGCAGACCTACTACCGCATGGCCGTCGCCAGCGGCAAGAACATCAACTTCCCAGTCAACGTCTGCTGCAACGCTTGGGCAATTGGCGACTGGGGCACGGATGGAGGATTGCACAATTTCCTACGGCAGCTGCAATCCTGGGGCACAACCATGAACTACAAAGGATCGATGGTCAGTATGTATTACTCGACGTACGCGACTGGTGTCGACAAGAACGGCGGCGGAACCGTTTACAGTCCGCCGACGCGAAACTATATTTTCGATCCGCTCTTCGTGCACCCGCAAGACTTGCCGCCTGGAACGCCGCTGTTCCGGGACATCGACAACCTGAGTTACCGGCAGAGCTTCACACCTTGCACCGTGAATGCCGGTACGGGAGTCTGTTCAAACTAACTGAGGAAACTTGGAATAAGCGATGCGGGCCTTCGGGCCCGCATTTTTTATTGGTCGACTGGTTGGTCTGCAGGCTGCGCTTGCCGCCGCATTTTCAAGAGGTTCAATCAGTTAGGGAACGTTGCTTGTCCTCTTGGACCGACATGACCGGGAGTTTTTCATCTTGGTAACTTGGCTGGCCGGAAATGGCCGGAATGTACCACCGAGACCTTCCCCAGCGGAGGGGAACATTGCAGACTGACCAGCATCATGTCCCTCCCCCAAACAGCCGCCAGGCGCGGCTTTCGGACATTTCGGCGCGTCATCGCGTCGAGCGTTTTTATTCTCTTGGTATCGACCGGGCTGAATGCCGAGAATTCTCCTCTCACCTGCAATCCGCCGCAATTGCTGTTTGGTGATGTGCAGGTGGGTCACGAACGTAGCCTAACAGCCGTAATTACGAACCATGGGGCACAAAGCGTTACGCTTTTGCGGGGTGAGGAGACGGGTGCGGGATTCTCTACGCACGGGATTTCTTTCCCACTCATCCTGCAACCCGGCGAGAGTTTTACGTTCAACGTAAGTTTTAAGCCCGAAGGAGTGGGGACGGTCGATGGGAACCTCAGCACCGGTATCGCGGACGATACTCTGCTTAACATCCCGTTGGCCGGCGCGGGGACGGAAGCAGGTCAGTTGGTCAGCTCTCCGCCCACTTTGGATTTTGGTAACGTTCGCGTGGGAGATAGTTCGCAGAGGTCTGGCAAACTTTCGGCAATTGGTCAGAGTGTGACCGTTTATTCGGCCCGCAGCAATAATGTCGAATTCAGCAGCCCAGGATTGTCGTTCCCCTTGACGATCGGAGCCGGAGAGAGCATTCCCTACCAGGTGACGTTCCGCCCGAAGAGCAAGGGCGTGGCTGCGGGAACGCTATCGTTTCGCAGCAACGCCACGGATTCGATTGACCCGCAGGTGCTGGAAGGAGACGGACTTCCCGAGGAAACCTATACCGTGAGCCTCTCCTGGCAAGGCAGCAAATCTCAGGTAGTGGGATATAACATCTACCGCGGCACGCAATCCGGCGGGCCGTATTCCATGATTAATGCGGGTCTGGATCCTAATACGACATATCTGGATAACACCGCGATGGGCGGGCAAACCTACTATTACGTGACGACGGCGGTGAATTCCGAGGGGCAGGAAAGCTCCTACTCGAATCAAGCAGAGGCGCAAGTTCCGTGAGGTGTAAAGGCGGTTGGCTTCTTCTTTTATGCGGTTTACTATAATGCAATTAACTATTATGTAAATAACCGTTGGGCTCCCAAAATGGCTCTGGGAGCCAGATTTGAACATGCAGCGTCTTGCAATTGCTACGCAAGCTGTTCTACACTTCAGGGAAAGCAGCGCCCACCTCTGGTTCAAGTAGACGTTCGTTCCGCAGTAAGGGATCTCTCTGGCCAAGAAAAGTTGAATACCACTGTTCCGGCCAACGAACCAGCATGCTGGGAAAATGGCTCATCGCCTTTTGGCCGCGACAAATGGAAAAGTAATGTGTTCTAGAAAATATTCCGCGGTATCGGACAAAAGGGGGGGTAATGCAAGAAGCGATCAGGCTTAGCCCGCGCGAACAACAAATCGTGGATTTACTGCTACAAGGCTGCGGCAACGAAGAAATTGCTTCCCAGCTGAAAATGCCCCGACGCACGATCAAAGCCTATTTTAATCGCCTATTTCAACGGTTCGGCATTCGGACCGGCATCAAGCGAGTGAAACTCGCCACCATGCTATATCGGAGACAACTATGGATGGATGGGAGCGCTACGGAAACCGCACCCCAACCGAGCGCGAGCAACGGCTTATCGAGCTTGTTGCCCAAGGATACAAGAATCGCGAAGTGGCCGAAATCATGGGGACCACGGAACACGTCGTCAAGAACTATCTCCGCGTCGTATACGACAAGTTAGGCTTCGGCAACCGAGTGGAACTGGCTCTGTGGCATGAGGCCCGGCGTCACGAATCCATCGCCTCGGCGGCCGCAAGAGACGCTAATAACAAACACTGACCGGCTGGTTCGCAGCAGCCGGGACTACGCATACCTAGCTCTATCGAAGCTATCGAGCGCGGAGTAGCCCGCATTCGCGATCCTGGCGCGGCCAGAATCCGCAAGGCATCTCCATCTGTGGGTTTGTCAGATGCGGAATGGTCTTCATGGCTCGCAATAGCGCCTTGAAATCCGGCTGAGGGCTTTCAGACCCTAGGAGCCGCTCGAACCGAAAGGTTACTTTGGTGCAAGCAACCGCGGGCACGCGGGCGTCGATCCGCGTGCCAAATCAGGCTGACTGCCCTGCCTTCCTGGCCATCCCTCACTGATCTTCCGCGACCTATATAACCCCGGTACCGCGACGCACACTAATGTGGGAATCATTTTCGGCTTCTTGCCGATGGGGAGAATAGGTGAACTTCCGAGCCTGCGCCGCCACTGTGAAAATGAAGAAAGCCCGAAAATGTTGGAGCTTACTGACTCTCTTTCTGGCCTTGGCCGGGCTGGTCGGATGCCAGGGACTTAGCGCTGGAACTCCCGCCACTCAGCCACAACAGCCACAAAGCGGAACTTTGGGTTTGAGCGGATCGTCGTTGGGCTTCGGAAACGTGATGGTCGGCGCCGGAAAAACTCTGACGTTAAACGCACAGAATAGTGGCACGGCTGCATTGACCATTAGCGCGGCCAAATCGACGGCGTCGCAATTCGCGGTGAGCAAGCCGGCGTTTCCGCTCACCATTGCAGCCGGATCAAGCGCGACGCTGAGCGTGACTTTTACTCCCCAGGCGACTGGCAGCTCATCGGGCACCATTTCGATCTCCAGCAACGCTTCAGACTCCGCGGTCAATTTGCAGGTGAGTGGCGCCGGAACACCCGGCGGCACGTTAAGCGCGAATCCGACAGGGTTGAGTTTTGGAAATGTGCTGCCCGGTAACAAATCGACGCTGCAAGAAACCGTGACCAACACTGGAATCTCGGACGCAACTCTCTCGCAGTATTCGGTTACCGGCTCAGGGTTTACGGTGAGTGGCCTGGCGCTCCCGATGACGCTTTCTGCTGGAGGAAGCGCAACGTTCAGTGTCAACTTTGCGCCGCAGGCCGCTGGGAGTGTCACCGGAAGCCTAACCATCTCTTCGGACGCATCCAATCCGAGCTTAGGCGTTAATCTGGCGGGCGCAGGCACGGCCCAGGGAACGCTCGCGGTTAGCCCAACCAGCCTGAACTTCGGCAATGTCGTGGTTAACAGCAGTTCCGGTTTGCAAGCCTCTTTGCAAGCCACGGGCACAGCGGTGACGGTGCAGTCTGGAGTTTCGAGCAGCTCGGAGTTCACGCTAAGCGGAATCACACTACCGGCTACGGTTCAACCGGGGAGCCCTTTGGAATTCACAGTGACCTTCGCGCCACAAAGCTCAGGCCAAGCAAGCGGCACTCTAACGTTCACGAGTGATGCGTCCAATTCACCGACCGTGCTGTCACTGAGCGGGAACGGCACAGCTCCCACCCAGCACAGCGTACTTCTTCAGTGGAACGAGAATTCGCAAAACATCATCGGGTACAACGTTTACCGGGGAACGACGTCGGGTGGCCCCTACTCGAAGATCGATAGCCTCGATCCGAATATGTCGTACACCGATCAATCGGTTACGAATGGCGTCGAGTATTATTACGTTACGACCGCGGTGAATTCCGGCAACCAGGAAAGCTCGTATTCCAACGAGGCCCACGCACAGATCCCGAACAACTAAACTAACTGCCTTAAGCTGCAATTCGCTGCGCAAGCAGATTCGTGGAACTTCCGTTCGCCGATCCGCGTTTATTCGGCTAGGCTGTTACGCGGAGGAAGATTGCAGCTTCTCATCGAGAACGTCAGCAAGCGCTATGGCTCCAACACCTGGGCACTGCGCAATTTCAGCTTGCAGCTGGGTACCGGCGTGCTGGGCTTGCTCGGCCCGAACGGCGCAGGCAAAACCACGTTGATGAGTATTCTCGCCACGATCACCCGCGCGAGCGAGGGCAAGATCACATGGAATGGCACGGATGTGGCAGCGCATCCCGACGCGCTGCGGGCAGTTCTTGGCTACTTGCCGCAGGATTTCGGAGTTTATCCGAATCTGAATGCGGTGGAGTTTCTCGAATATCTGGCAGCAGTGAAGGGACTGGACGGGCCGTCATCCCGGCGTCGCATTGATGAGTTATTAGACCTGGTCAATCTGACCGACGTTCAAAAACGGCCGCTGGGCAGCTTTTCCGGGGGTATGCGCCAGCGCGTCGGCATCGCGCAGGCGCTGCTGAACGATCCCCAATTGCTGATCGTCGACGAACCAACCGCTGGATTAGACCCCGAAGAACGAGTGCGCTTCCGCAATCTGCTCTCGGAACTTTCCGGCGAGCGGATCGTCATTCTGTCGACGCACATCGTCTCTGATGTGGAAGCTACGGCCACCGACATTGCACTTATTTCCAAGGGCACGCTGGTCGCCCACGCTTCGCCGGAAGGATTACTGCGTCAGGTGGAAGGCAAAGTCTGGGAGTGGACGATTCCCAGCGCCGATCTGACTGCGGCCAGGCAGAAGTATTTGATCAGCAATACGACTCGCCGTAGCGACGGCGTTCACGCGCGAGTGCTCACTTCCGAGCCACCGGTTCGTGCTGTTCCAGCCCTGCCAAACCTGGAAGATGCGTATCTTTATTGCCTGTCTACTCATCGCGCCGGAGCAGCCGCGTGAACCGCGCCTACGTTCTCTATGAGATGGGCAAGGCCGATTTCCTGGAGCGAGTGCGGCGTTACAGCTTCCTGCTCACGCTGGCGGGAGCGCTGTACCTCGGCTACAGCGTAGCAACGGAAAAGATGTGGGTAGTGATTGGCAACCGGTATCGTGGAGTCTATAACTCTGCGTGGATTGGCGCGATTATGGCTGTCAGTTGCTCGGCCTTTCTCTCGCTAATCGGATTCTACGTGGTGAAGAACTCGGTACAGCGCGACACGGAAACTCGCGTGGGACAGATCCTTGCCGCGACGCCGATGCGCAAGAGCTTTTACGCTTTGGCCAAAACGCTGAGCAATTTTGCGGTGCTGGCGTTCATGGTGGTGGTGCTGATGTTCGCGGCCCTAGCCATGCAACTCCTGCACGCCGAGAATCGTGAGCTTTCGATTGGGAAACTATGCTCACCATTCTTGCTGATTGCTTTGCCGGCGATGGCCGTGACATCGGCGATCGCGGTTCTGTTCGAGATGCTGCCGTTGCTGAACGGCGGATTTGGCAACGTCGCCTATTTTTTCGTCTGGAGCTCTGGGCTAGCGGTCAGCGCTCAAATCAAAGCTTCAGACCCGACGGGAATTCAATTGTTGTTTCGCAGCGCGGGGGCGGCGCTTTCGAAGATCGATCCCAGTCACCAAAACAGTTTCAGCCTCACCATTGGTGGGCAGCGTGCCGTCCGCACATTTGTGTGGGATGGTTTCGATTGGACAGCTTCCATGGTCGCGGGCCGCCTGATGTGGGTGCTGATTGCCATCGGCATCGCGCTGCTGGCATCTCTGTTTTTTCACCGCTTCGATCCCGCGCGGGAGTTTTGGAGAAAAAAGAAAGCCGATGTTTCAGTGAAATCGCCAGCGGGAGAAACAGAGTCTACAAATCAAAATGCTCGTGAAACTCGGCCCGCGCAATTGACACCGCTCGCTGGCAGGGCTGCCAAGTTACGGTTTTTTCAAATTGCTACGTCTGAATTGCGCCTCATGCTCAAGGGTCAGCGCTGGTGGTGGTATGCGGGCGCTGCAGGAATTCTGATCGGAAGCCTGGTTTCTCCCTTGACTGATTCGCGCGGTGGGTGGCTGGTTGCGGCTTGGATTTGGCCGGTGCTGATTTGGTCGCAGATGGGATCCCGCGAGAATCGCTATACCACGCAGGCGCTGATTTTTTCCTGCGAGCGCGCATTGCAGCGACAATTGCCGGCAGTGTGGGCAGCGGGCGTAATCCTATCCACGCTCACGGGGGCCGGAGTGGGTGTTCGGCTTCTGATCGCCGCAGATTGGCAAGGAGTGCTGGCGTGGCTCGCTGGAGCGTTGTTTATTCCCAGCCTTGCTTTGGCGATGGGAGTCTGGAGCGGGGGCAGCAAGGCTTTTGAAGCGCTCTACACCGTCTGGTGGTATGTCGGCCCGCTGCATCACGTGCCGGGCATCGATTTCGCCGGAACCACGGCGGCGTCCTCGAATGCGGCGGCATACATGCTAGTGACAACAGCGTTGTTAGCGACGGCGTATGTCGGGCGCAGGACGCGACTGGGCTACGCCTGAGACGTGCCGCCTGCTGGTTTTCCGAAATGGCGCGGGAGGATATTCCGCATATATACGGACAGCGTTTTTTCAAGCCAGGCCGACGTGAATACCAAGAGTCTCGGCGGCCTTACGGAGACGTTGATCTCTTGTCCACAGAAGCGTGGGAGAGCTGATAAAAACAGATGCGATCAGGTGTGCGTCGGTCAGACCGATCCCGAGGCTGTACAAACGACGCGCCTCAATCATCCGCCGCACCTCATTCAATTGGGCGACTTTTATCTGCGGCAAAAGATCCAGCAAAGCAAGCGTCTTCGCCCGATCCCGCAAAGATCCCAGCGCAAGCTCCGCGATGATGAAAGGGTGGATCACAATCTGGCCCTGATCCAGATGCCAGCGCAGCTTCTTGTTGCCGGCGCGGAGGTGATCGATCCAGATCGAGGTGTCGGCGAGAATCAACGCCGGCGCCCTCTACGGCGCGGGATGTTCTTCAACGCGGGCATGGTGCCTCCCAAAGAGGCCAATCGGCGCGCGCTTTCGCGTTCGATGAGGGCCTTCAGCGCCTCGCGAATCAACGCCGTTTTTTCCTCTACCCCAGTGAAGTCCTGGGCGATGCGGATGAGGTCGTCGTCGAGTGCAATAGTGGTTCGCATATGGGCACTTATTATAGCATCATATGATGTCGTATTATGTGCCTCACGTAACCGATTTCATCGCTCACCTACACCAGTGACAACCAACCCATAGTCGGCTACAATCCCAGCCCATCCCCCGAGCCCGGCAATGATTGCTCTGCAGGCCTGCGCGACGTACCTGGAGCGGGTGAATCCGGGTTGGTGGCAAGCGGCAACGCAGGCGATATTGGGGGCATGAAATGGTCGGTTAAGCGGTTGTTCCGATCTGGAACAGATGCCCGGTAGTGTTGTTCACTCGTCACAACGAATTCCCGCCACTAGTTCTTACAATTCACTCAGCAGGCAGCGTTTGGAAGGTGTTGCCAGTGGGTACTGGCCGCCGCCTGCGAAGCGGTCGAGTGACATCAGCCACTAGGGTTCAAGTCCCTCGCCTTCCGTAGTCACTCGACTAGAACCAAAGTGTCCTTGACAAAGCTGCCGTTAGAGTTATTCTGGAATTGCTTCGCAGGCGGTGTTCAGTACCCAATTTCAAAGCCCGGCTTAGGCCGGGCTTTTGCTTTCGGGGCGGGTGCCGCACCCTCTTCGCTTCCGTTTCCTTGGAGGGACAGGTTGGGCGGGCCGCGCACTTCCGACGTTAGCTGGCAAAATAGCTCCCGGAATCAGGCACCCCTCCGGTCACTGTACCCGCACACGTGCTACTCCAGGGGATGGATGCCCATCGACGGTCGCGGGTTCGTACTCCCAGCTCATAAGGGCTGCGCGAATAGCTTTAATGAATGAGTCGTCCGTGGTGCCCTGCACCTCGACATCCCGTACATGGCCGTGCTCGTCAATGCTTAACTGACACAAGGCTTTTCCTGTAAAGCCGTGGATCGACGGCGGGAGGCTGTAAACAACTCGCGGGGCAGTGAATCGCTCATAGTCGTCCTTGGTCGTAAAAACAGGCTTCGCTCCAGAGACGTTAAAAAGGCTTTCGTCGGCCTTGTCGACCGGCTCTAGGATGTCGATGCTGATCTCCATCTTGCCCATATCGCCCCCAATGTTCGTAAGCTTACGCGCTATGTTTTTCCCCGCAAACGGCTTCAGATCGTTGTAGATCGTCAACGTTGAGTAGTGGAAGTGGCCGCGGAGAAACTTGGTTTTCTCGTCGACAAAGTAAAGGTAGGTTAAAGCGTCAGGTCTACCCTGTGGACTGATATAGCCACGCGAGACCCGAAGCAGAGGTAGATTGCTGAGCGTCGTATTCGCCACGGTCCAGTCCGCTTCGTGGAAATCTACCTCGCCGTCTCCAGGTATCCCAAATGAAATGGAATCCATCACGTCGTCGGCCAGCCGTGGAGCAAATTTTCCTCCGAAGATTCTGTAGAAGGCGTCTTCCGTACGTACTTCAAGGAGGGAATTGTTGCTCAGCTTTACCTCTCTGCGCCACTTCGCTGCTGAAATCCAAGTCTCCTCATACGTCCCATCCACGCTGTTGTCCGAAGAACGGAAGCTGGCTTTCATATGAAATGCCGGAGCACCCTCCAACCGCAGATCGCTGGTCGCGCGCACGCCGTCGAAGATCGGCTTCGCCAAGGGCTCATTTGCAGATGTGCGATATTCAGGGGGAAACGGCAGAATCAGCGTAGTCTGGATCTGTGCCGGGATTCCGTCCACGTTTTGGGGCTGAAATGTCCATTTCTTAACGGCGGTTAGTACAGCATCCTCGACTTGGTTCTCCACTGGACTGTAGGTCCAGGCTTGCTTCACATTCCCATCGCGTCCAATGACAACCTCAACCTTGACACTTTCAACCGTGAGCTTCTTGTTGACCGGAGGCCATTGAACATCCTCCCTCTTGACAAGGAAGGTACGCGCTTGTCGCTCGCCGACTCTCTCCGTCGTCATTTGCTGCGAGGGAAGAGTCGACTGGGAAACAGCGAACAGCGATTCATCGACATTGTCGAGATCGCGCAAAGTGTCGATGCGAATGTTAATGGGGTTGTCCTTCGTCGCGTATGCCACGATCTTGTCGTGGAACTTACGGTAGTCCGTCATGACCCCATAGCAGCAGGTCGGCGACCAGAGGTAAATCAACAGGCCGGTCTTGCAGTCATAAGAAAGCAGAACCCTGTTCTCGGTGCCCTCCGCGTCGTTGAAGTACTTTTCCGCCATGCACTGGCCTTGTCCCGATCCCGGTTCCGCTCCCATCAGTCCAAGTTGGTTCATCAGGTCAACAGCCGATTTCGGCAACGGGTCAACGATCTCATCGGCCAGCATCTCGTCATAAACCGGGAAATAGTCGCCGTTATTCTCCTCGTGGATCGCATCACCGTTGACGACATGTGTCTGCGAAAAGTCCCTGAGCTTAATGACGCGGCGCCACTTCGTGGGTGAAAGCCAATATTCCTCGACGGTTCCATTAAATTCGGAGCTGGCATTCTCCTTATCGGTAATTGTGGCCTTCAGGTAAAAAGGCCTGCCCCCTGGCTCCGCAAGCGTGGAACGATGGATCATTTGGTCAAGTAGCTTGCCGACAGGAACCTTGTTCGCGCTGGCAAGCGACAGTTGTGAGATAACTAGGAAACTCGCTGTAAGTCGAAAACGCATAGCCGGGCCTCTTACTAGGATCGGGCTTCTATATTATGCACACTTCTCTCACTTGCCCAGGCCCGTCATTGAATCGATGGGCGAGCGCCGTTTGCCCCTTTTTCCACCCACCTGTAAGATTATCTGTTTCATTCTTACCAGCTCACCGCGCCAGCAATCCCGCGCGAGAAAGAGGATCACTCATGGCTTCTCCGGCAGTGGCATTCGCCCGTGACAATCAGCAGCGCTTCTTAAACGAACTCAAAGATCTGCTTCGCATTCCCAGCGTCAGCACCCTCGAAGAACACAAATCCGATGTGCAGAAGGCCGCCGATTTTGTGGCCAGCGAGTTGCGCCGCATCGGCATGGACAACGTTGAGGTCATTCCGACCAAGGGCCACCCGCTCATTTATGCCGACTGGCTGCATGCCCACGGCAAGCCGACGGTGCTGATGTATGCGCATTTTGACGTCCAGCCTCCCGATCCGCTCGACGAATGGAAGACGCCGCCGTTTGAGCCGACCGAGCGCAACAACAACATTTATGCCCGCGGCGCGGTCGACGACAAAGGCCAGCTCTGGATGGAAGTTAAGGCGCTCGAATCACTGATGAAGGCGCACGATGGCAAGCTGCCTCTCAACGTGAAAATCATTTTCGAAGGCGAAGAAGAAGTCGGCGGCGAATCGATTGCTGCCTATGTCCGCAAAGAGAAAGCCAAGCTGAAAGCCGACTTCGCGTTGGTCTGCGACACGGAGCTATTCGCGCCCGATCTTCCGACGTTATGTGTGGGGCTGCGTGGCTTGGTTTACACCGAAATCGAAGCCAAGGGCGCGATGACCGATCTGCACTCGGGCGTCTACGGCGGCGCGGCGCCGAATCCGTTCTTTGCGCTGATTGAAATCATCAGCAAGCTGAAAGATTCGAAGGGAAAGATTCTGATTCCGGGCTTCTATAGCAAAGTCAAGAAGCCGACCAACGATGAGCTGAAAGCCTGGAAGCGGCTGCCGTTTAACGAAGAAAAATATCGTAAGACCGAAGTCGGATCGAAAGTGCTGACGGGCGAGCCGGGATATTCGGTGATGTATCGCACGTGGGCGCGGCCTACGCTCGAAGTTCACGGCATGCCCGGTGGCTTCGTCGGGGCGGGGGCAAAAACAGTTATTCCCGCCAAGGCGAAAGCCAAAGTTTCCATGCGGCTCGTGCCCAATCAGGATCCGGATGACATCTTGAAGCGCTACACGAACTTCGTGAAGAAACTCACGCCAAAAGGAATCGAAACGAAGATTACGGTTCACAGCAAAGGCCCGGCCTGCGTGGTGAGCACAGACAATAAGTACATTGAGGCTGCGACTGAAGCCATGCACGATATTTTCAAGAAAGATACCGTGTTCATTCGCTCCGGCGGCTCGATTCCGATCGTGACCGATTTCCAGGATGTGCTGAAGATTCCATCGGTGATGATGGGATTTGGACTGCCAGACGACAATCTGCACGCTCCCAATGAGAAGTTTCATATTCCGAACTTCTATCGCGGGATCGAATCGATTTGTCTGTTCTTTGAGAAGTTGGGCGGGTAAGGCAGCTGCTGAGCTTCGCTCGGCCGGACAGCCGAGGGCGGCTGTCACACGCAAACTTGAGGCGAGGGCTTCACGAAGTGAAGCTCTCGCCTGCTCAAAAACTGATTGCTTCCGCCCTCCCGCTGCGCTAGCCTGATTCTGCTCTCGCGATTCTTCCCTCCTTCTTTCCTCCGGCACCACTTTCACGGCCATGAGTTGCATTGCCTGTGCAAAATCAGGTAGTTATTTGCATGGGGGCACTATATATAGTGTTATATTGCTTGACCCCGATAAGATTTCATCGTTTAATTAGCTTCAATCTGTGCGTCCTGCCCAGCCGAGGGAGACGTTTTGCATAGGGGCAATGGCTGATGGAATCTAAGTAGTTAACGTTCGTAACAGCAGATCTCTCGGCTGCCGTCGCAGTCGCAAGCGAAGCCGGGCTTCGCGAGAGATGACAAAGTCGTAGGAATCATTGTCGGCGCCACGAAGGAGTACGCATTGCTCAAACTGAAAAAGCTGCAGATTCTCGGCTTCAAGTCGTTTTGCGACCGCACCGAGCTCAAGTTTCACGGTGAGGGCGTGGCGGCCATTGTCGGCCCCAACGGATGCGGTAAATCCAACATCGCCGACGCAATTTCGTGGGTGTTGGGCGAGCAGTCCGCCAAAACTTTGCGCGGCTCGCGCATGGAGGACGTGATCTTCGCCGGCACACGGGATCGCAAGCCCACTGGTATGGCCGAAGTTTGCCTCACGCTAATCGATCCCGGAGCGTATGACGGACCGGATGCGAACGATCCCACCGAAGTTGAGATTCAGGACGAGATGCCGGCGGACCATTGGGATGAAGCCGAGGTACGCGCTAAAGCCGCGGAAGAAGTGGATCGGCTCACCGAAGAAGCGCAGCCAGGACAAACAGAACAAGTTGAAGTCCAGCATTCCAATAGCGAAGCTCTGTGGCGGCTCTATCCGGAAGATGAACCGCGGTTCGCGGTGTTTACGAACCCGAATCCGCCGCAAAAAGTAACGATTGGCGAGTCCCAAGTCGTGCTGAAGATTCGCCGCCGAAAGTTTCAACAGCAGATTCGCGCGGGAGAAATCTCGGTCACACGGAGGTTATTTCGATCAGGAGAGAGCGAATACCTGCTGAATGGCAAGCTCTGCCGCCTGCGCGATATTCAAGAGCTTTTCATGGGAACGGGGTTAGGGCCAGAGTCCTATGCACTGATCGAGCAGGGACGCATCGGGCAAATCTTGAGTAGCCGTCCAACCGATCGGCGAGCGATTCTGGAAGAGGCGGCGGGAATCACGAAGTTCAAAACCAAAAAGCGCCTTGCGGAAGCCCGCTTGGAAGATGCCAAACAGAATCTGGCGCGGGTGAACGACATTTTCGAAGAAGTCACGCGGCAGATGAACTCGCTGAAACGACAGGCTTCTAAAGCAGAGCGCTACGCGAAACTAAGAGAGGAGATGCGAGCCAAGCTGCGCCTGGTGCTGGCGAGTAAATTTGCTCAATTGGAACGCGAGCGTGATGAGCTCGATGGACAAGTTCAGTCGCTCTCGGAACAGGTGCGAGAACAGACCGAGGTTGTCCAGCAACTCGAAGATGAGCATGCGGAGCGTACCCAGCGTGGCTACGACATCGAGGCCGAGGTCAGGGAAAATCGCGAGCGGCTGAGTCAGATCCGGCTGGAAAATGATCGGGCGGCTGCCAAGCGCCGCAATAATGAAGAACGCTGCGCCGAACTGGTGGCTCGAGCGGCAGCGTACGAGACTGAAGCAAATCAGGCGCGTGATCGGCTGACTGCCCTTGAGACGGAGCGGGACACGAACCGCCAGGCTTTGGAGTCCGCAGCCGATGATCTCGCCGAGGCGCAACAACACTTGACCCGGTGTCAGCAAGAATGCGCTGGAGCTACGAGCGCGTTGGGTGGGCTCGAAGCGCGGCAGGAAGCTTCTCGCGTCTCCATTCTCGAAGTGGTCGCGGCGGCTGCAAACCAAAGGAACCAGCTCACACAAGCCGAAGAGCGCATGGCCGGCATCGACCGCGATGCGCAGCGTTTGCAGGGAGAAGTTGCGACCGGCAACGCTCAGATCGAAACTTTCGGCGGTCAACGCCAGCAAACGGCTTTGGAGTTTGAAACCGTCTCTCAGCGCCTGACCGGACTATCCGCTGAAATTCTGCGCGTTCGCGGTCTTCTCGATGGAAGGCGGCAAGAGGAGACGCGGTCGAAGGACCACGCGGACAACCTGCGAGGAGAATACGCCTCCGCCATGGGACGCCGGGCTTCGCTTGAAGCCGTGATCGCGGAACACGGATATTCGACCGAGTCAGTGCGGCGGTTGTTTCAGTCGGGAGCGCTGAATGGCGGCCTTGCGCCGGCCGGAGTGCTAGCAGATTTTCTGGAAGTCGAACCCCGCTATGAGGGTGTCGTCGAGGACTTTCTGCGGGACGAGTTGAACTACATCGTGGTCAAATCGTGGGATGCGGCCGACGAAGGCTTACGTCTGCTGCGCAGCGATGTGGATGGGCGCGCTACATTCCTGGTTCATCCGGAAGATTCGCAGGCGAAATTCTCGTTTGCGGTGAACGAATCCGAACGCGGCGAGACGCCTGGTCAGCTGGTTGCGTTGAAAGATGCCATTCGGGTGCTGAATGGCTTCGGCCGCTCCCTCGAAGTCATTCTGCCCAAGCTCCGCGATGGATACATCGTTCCGAATCCCACCTTCGCGCGGGAGTTGGCGCTCGAAAATCCGCATGCGTTTTTCCTGGCGCAATCGGGCGAGTGCTTTCACAACGTGACGGTTACCGGAGGCAAGCAGCGCGCCGAAGGCCCGCTTTCACTGAAACGCGAGTTGCGAGAAGTTACACGTCAGTTAACCGAGATTGAGTCGGCTTTGCGCAACGAGGAACTACGATCACTGACCTTCGGACGAGAGATCAAAGAGCTCAGTTCCCTGCTCCAACACCTGGAGGATGAAAAGCGCGAGGCCGAAAAGCAAGCCATGACCTCGGGACACGTCTTGCAGCAGATCGATTCCGAGATGAACCGTGTGGCGGATCGATTGCAGACCTGCCGCGCCGAGTTGCAACACCTCGGTTCCGACCGAGCCGAGCAGGAACGATTGATCGCCGCACGAGTGGCGGAGCTCGGCGAGTTGCAGCGAAAGCGTGAGGAACTCGAGCGACAATCGGCGAACGCGAACGAAGAATTGGCAATTCTCCGCGATCATCGCGATCGGGCTGCTGAGGATGCATCGCAGCAGTTGGCGCGGGTCGCAACGCTTGAAGAACGGCATCGTACGGCGGCGGACGTCCTGCAGCGGATCAATGCTTCGATTGCGGAAATTGCCCAGCGGGTAGGTTCGTTAACCTCGCAAATCGAATCGTCGGCCACAGAAAAGCTGCAGCGGGAGCAAGAAAATCAACAACTCGCAACTGTGCTCGAAGATTTGGAGGCCGAGCGCAACGCCGGCGAAACGCGCGAAGGGTTGTTGCAATTCGAGTCGGAACAGGTACGTGCTCGGCTGAACGAAATCGACGAAGCCCTGCGCGGTGCGCGTCAGTTGCTCGATCAAGCGCGCGACCGGCGTGGTGAGCTTTCGGCGAATCTTGCCAAGCTGCAGTCCGATGCGCAATACATGGCCGAAACCTGCCTGAACGAACTGAGCGTGCAATTGCATGAACTGGCAAGCGACCCGGCGATTTCCGCCGTCGATGGAGAACAACTGGCCGCGGAGGACCAAGCGTATCGCGAAATGCGCTCGCGGCTCGACGGCATGGGCCCGGTCAACATGATGGCGCTGGAAGAATACAAAGAGGCTGCTGAGCGTCACGGGTTCCTCGACACCCAGCGCAAGGATCTGCTCGATTCGATTGCCAACACGCAGGCTACGATCAAGGAGATCGATACGTTTTCGCGGCAAAAGTTTGAAGAAGCGTTCAGCAAGATCAATGAGAATTTCCAGGCGACCTTCAAGAAGCTTTTTGGCGGCGGCCATGCGTTCATGCGGTTGACCGACGAGGAAAACAGCGCCGAAAGCGGCATCGATGTAGTGGCTTCGCCTCCGGGAAAGAAATTGCAGAATGTGTTGCTGCTCTCGGGCGGCGAAAAGGCCCTTACTGCATTGGCCTTGCTGGTGGGCATTTTCCAGTATCAGCCAAGTCCGTTCTGCATACTTGACGAGGTCGACGCGCCGCTCGACGAATCCAACATTGGCCGCTTCACCGAACTGGTGAAAGAAATGAGCATTCAGACACAGTTTGTACTCATCACGCACAGTAAGAAGACGATGAGCATCGCTCCGGTGCTTTATGGCGTCACCATGCAAGAACCGGGCGTGTCGAAGCTGGTTTCGGTGCGGTTTGGGGCTACGGCGTAACGGAATACCAAACGTAGACGACGCAGAGGAGCACGGAAGCGGCTCCCATTTTTTCCTCTGTCATCCTCAGCTTTTCCACATAATCTTCCAGAAAAACCCACCCCGAATCCCGCTTACGGTATTTCCTGTAGAGCAACTCTTTTCCCCGCAACACTTCGCTGGAAGCGCGGATTCCGCTGAGTTAAGCGTTGACAAAAATTTCTGAAGATTTAAAATTACGCCCGTTTCTTACCCCGGTTAAAATTAATACATGAGCCCCCAATTGCTAGACACAGTTCTTTTGCGCACTGACTTCTCCGACCTTGAACTCTTCGCCAGCGGTAAGGTGCGAGACGTTTACCTGCTCGACAAGCAGCACCTGCTGTTTGTGGCCACCGACCGCATCTCGGCGTTTGACTACGTACTGGCCACCGGCATTCCGCATAAGGGCCGGGTGCTCACGCAGATTTCTTTGTTCTGGTTCGATTTTCTGCGCGATGTCGTGCCCAATCACCTCATCACTGCGAACGTAGACGAGTATCCAGCGAGTACCCGCAAATATGCCGATCAACTCACTGGGCGATCGATGCTGGTCACGAAAGCTGACATGGTCCCGGTTGAATGCGTGGTGCGGGGCTACATCTCCGGCTCGGCCTGGAAAGAATACAAAACCACGGGTGCGGTTTGCGGCATCCGCTTGCCGGCGGGCTTGAAAGAATCCGACAAGCTGCCCGAGCCGATCTTCACACCCTCAACAAAAGCAACGACCGGGCACGACGAAAATATTTCCTTCGAAAAAATGACCGAGATCGTTGGAGCCGAATTGGGTGGAAGACTGCGGGATATCACCCTGAAGATTTACCAAAAGGCGGCCGACTATGCCCGGCAAAAGGGCATCATAATCGCCGACACGAAATTCGAGTTTGGGATTACATCCAAAGGAATCACTCTGGCGGATGAAGTCCTGACTCCTGATTCATCCCGGTTCTGGCCAGCCGACAAGTATGCGCCTGGCCGGGCCCAGGAATCGTATGACAAGCAATACGTTCGCGACTATCTAGAAGAAATTCGTTGGAACAAGCAGCCGCCTGCACCGGCCCTCCCCCCGGACGTGGCTCGCCGGACCAGCGAAAAATATCTGGAGGCTTATCACCGGCTCACGGGACGCGAGCTGGATGTGTAAACCAAACGGCTACGGGAGACAGCGTGACATTGGCTGACGGAATCATCCTTGTGGTGATTCTGTTGTCGACAGTTCAAGCGGCCAGTGCTGGTTTCTTCCAGGAAGCATTTGGAATTGCCGGATTAGTTTTCGGGTACTTGCTGGCCGCGTGGAACTATCACAGTCTGGCGGGTCGTTTCCTGCAGTATGGATCGCCTTGGCTGGTGGAGATCGCGGCTTTCCTGGTTATTTTCGTTGGCGTCATGATTCTGGCCGGCATTACCGGCCGGATTGCTCACTGGGCGGTAAAGGAAGCCGGTTTGGCGGTATTCGATCGGATTCTCGGAGCCGCTCTGGGGTTGGTGAAGGGCTGTCTGTTGGTGGCAATTGTACTCACCAGCATGACGGCATTCACTCCGACGTCAAAGTGGTTGCGGGGCTCGCAATTGGCGCCATATTTTCTGGTGGTCGGTCGAGCAGCGATCTGGGTTGCGCCATCACAACTGCGCGCCCAGTTTTATTCGGGGCTCGACCTGGTTCGCCGGGAACAAGAACAAGCTACGAGGTGACCGTCCGTTGCAGGCACGGCCAACATAACGAGATCGAGTACATCGCGAAGAGCAGCAAGGGTTGCTTTTCAAAAGAAAGAGAGAAGCCGTGAGAGACCAGCTCGAAGCACTCGTCATGCAGATGTACCGCAGCAATATTCTCTATTCCGAAGCAGTGCGCGAATTCAAAAAGAGGTTCATTCTGACGGTATTGCAGGAGAATAAAGGCAACCAGTGCCGCGCCGCGCGCCAGCTCGGAATGCACCGGAATACCTTAAGCCGGACGATTTCCGAGTTGAAGATCGACGTGCGGCAGCTGCGAGCTGGAATGAAGCGGCCGCCACGCAGTGCACGACCAGCGGTCTACGAGAAGAAAGCGGTTCGGTAAAAAAATCGCGGTTGCATCCGCAAAGCATCCGGCAAAATAAAAGGGCAGCGCCTGAGCGCTGCCCTTTCACTTTGTTAAGTTTGATTACTGCGACTGGGTGCTGTGATGCACTGGCCTTTTGGGCGCCGGTTTCGCTGTCAACAGAGCGCCTTTCTCCATGTTCATCACAAACGGGCTCGGTGTGTACGAAGCCGGAGTCCCCTCGAAGTCGAAGTCGGCGCCGACCTTCGGCATCAAGTGCTCAGGGATCGGACCTGTCATGGTAAGAACAATGTCGGCCCGGTTCTTATCGATGTCGTCCTGGCTTTCGGCGATCTGGACCTCGGTCGAGGTGGCCGAGATCACGTGTCCCCTCATCTGCAGAGGAACGCCTTTGATTACGCTCCACACCTTTTGCTGATCGTCAGGTGATCCTGCAGAAAGCACCAGTTGCCAATCGGCAAAACTCATCTGTTTGATGTCGTTAGGGCCCTTCCCTTTTACCAAGTCAGCCGCTTGTTCGGCCGGAGTCGGCGGTACATACGCCTTGATGGTAAAACCAGCAGGCGGCAGGGTTGCAGTTGCGGTCTGCGTCAGCAGATCGTTCCACCCGTCCTCGGATCCGTGATACTTGACATACTTTGCGTGGCCGAATTTAGTAATCTGCGCCTTCCCTGCGGGATCTTTTACGAGATTAGCCGCGCGAGCAATGAAGAACAGGCCGTTCACATCATCTTCGGGGGTGGCTGTCAAACAGGCCAAGGCGTAGGGATAAACGTTTTCGACGTTGTTGGGATCCTGCTCAACCGCTGCGCGCAAATATTTCTGCGCCGTCGGATAGTCTTTTAACTGGAGAGCGGAAAACCCTGCTACGCCATTGAGCAGGGCTTCGAGTTGAGTCTTCTGTTTCTGGAATTCAGCGTCAGACACGCCATCGGGTTTGGGCATGTTGGGAAGCGCATCAAGACCCTTGACCGCGTGGTCTTTGGCTTCTTGCCACTTTTGGGAGGCGCGTTCGGTGTAAGCCAAAACTACCAGGGCGCGAACATTGTTAGGGTTTACCGCCAGGAGCCGATTTGCGGTATCGATGACTTTTGCCTGGTTTCCCGCTTGCTGATACGCACCCATCAACACTTCGAGTGCATCCTCTTTGACGACGCTATTTGGATATTGTGCGAGGAAGGCCTCTACGCCGCTGATCTTCGCCTGCGGATCGGTCTGCTTGATGGCGCCGACATAGGCGTTGTATTCGTTGGGATCTTTGATCTCTTTGTTCTTCTGGGCGGGCGCCTGCCCGGCAGGCTGGCTGGATGCGGTTTGTCCCGGCTGCGCATTGCCGGCCGGAGGTGTGGCCGGCTGCTGGGCTGAGGCTGCTGCCACAAGCGTAAGCAAAACCGCCAGTATGCTGGTCTTCATATTCACATGGCTCCTTGGATGCTGGGAAATCGGCGAACACTACCTGCCCGGCTGTGACTCCACGCCCGGAGGCTCAGAACATGGCTTGCACAAACCCATGCAGCAGGACCGGGATACTTTGCCCCAATTACAGGCAAGCTTTTAGCTCCGGTGAGCCGGATTATAAGTTTCTGCTGCAACTAAGGCAAGCTGGCAATTCTATCAGGGTTGCCGTCTTGTTAAGATGCGAGGAAAGCAGTTTATGGTGGTTTGGCGGGGAGAGGAGATTCGTATGGCCGGAACAACGAGCGGAGTGCTAGCCAGCCAGGTTGCGTTGATCACGGGCGGCGGGCGTGGGATCGGCGCGGCCACTGCCGAGAAATTAGCGAGCATGGGCGCCTTGGTAGTGATCTGCGGGCGCAGACAGAAACCCTTGAATTCGACAGTGAAAGCCATCATCGACGCGGGCGGAAAGGCCAAAGCGGCCGAATGCGATGTGATGGACTTGCGCTCGGTTGAGAAACTGGCCACGCAAGTTGAGCGTGAGTCGGGCCGCATCGACGTGCTGGTGAACAATGCCGGCATCGGTGGTTTCGGCGGGCCGCTCTACCAAATGCCTCCGGATTCGTGGGAGCAAGTGATGAACACAAATCTGCGTGGTGTGTTCTACTGCATTCGCGCTTTCGTTCCGCTGATGATCAAGGCACGTAGTGGACACATCATCAACATATCTTCTCTGGCGGGAAAGAATCCTCTGCCGAATGGTGCCGCATACGCAGCTTCGAAATGGGGGCTGAATGGTCTCAGTTATTCAGTTGCCGAGGAACTACGCGGGCACAACATTCGCGTTTCGGTGGTTTGCCCTGGATCAGTAAATACGGAACTAAGCCCTCATACGGGAAAAGATCCGAAGCGTATGCTGCAACCGGATGACGTTGCTCATGCGGTGGCGATGCTGGTGACCCAAGCTCCGCAGTCATTCGTCAGCGAGATATTGCTGAGGCCGACGTTGAAACCGTAGATCCGGTCGGGAGAATTTCTCCCACTGGCTAATCCTTCAGGTATACTTTTCGGCGAAAGTGTGAAGGTTGTGTCGCAACATCAGACCAGGTCGCGAATCGTTTTTTTGGTTGCGATTGCCTCTTTCTTGATGTGTGCAAGTTCCCGGGCACGCGCAGCCGATCGCTATCTGATCGACGGCGCTGTTTTGCACGCTTCGTCATCTCTGCCACAGACCCTGGTCGACGGCGTGAACCCACAGGGTTGGTTGCTCTACACACAGTCCTACGGGGTTCGTGATGCTATCTGCGAAGTCTTCCTGGCAAAGACCGTAGCTTCGCAGCATGCTTCAGCGGACAAGTTGCCTTACAACGTTCTCAAGCCGGGCGCTTTCGTTGGGATCATCCATCTATTGCCCGAAGCAACTGAAGATTATTCCGCGGACTTTCATAATCAACAGTTGAGGCCTGGGTATTACACCATGCGCTATGCCGTGATGCCCAGTGGTACGTATGAACACGGCACGAAGCTGGGAGAATTTCTTGTGCTTGCTGCCGCCAATATGGATCGCGATCCGGCTCAGATTCTCAAGCCCGGCGAACTGGCACACCTGGGTGCGGCCGCTTCCGGGAACGAGGTCGCCGCCAGCATGGAATTGGTAGCCCCGGACCGCAGCCAGCGGACGTCACCCGTGGCGAAGGCCGACGAAACGGGAATGTGCATTTTTCAGGTGCAATTGCGGCTGACTCCGGCCAAAGGGAGGCCTCCCAAAGAGCTCGCTCTGGCCATCGCCATGCTTAACCCGCTCCACGGTCCGGAGGGCTCGTAGTCCAATCTCGAAGGTCCATGCCGCGGCTACTGCAGCGGGCTTGAAACTCCCGAGCCGTAGGCCAATACTTCTTGCGGGCTGGTTCCGTCGTTGTCGTTTAAGTTTACCGCACCATAATTGACGCCCTGCTCAGTTGGAGTAAAGGTCACACTTAACTGGCAGGATGCTCCTGCCTTCAAAGCTGACCCGCAGGTGTTGCTTTCCGCAACCGGTCCGATACTCTCGATGCTGGAAAAGGTAATGGTGGTTTTGCCGACATTGGTGACCTTAACGAGTTGAGGAGAACTGCTTGCACCTATCGGCTGATTGCCAAAATTCAGCATCGCGGTTGAAAGGTAAAGGCCCCTGCCCGTCCCATTCAGCCTGACCGTAGTTAAGCCGGCGGGATCGTTGCTTGAAAACGACAGGCTGGCCGTCTCAACTCCGCGGAAGTTATAGTTCTGCGGAGCAGGGGCAAAGTTCACCTGCCAGGTGCATTGCCCGCCCGGCGCGATGGTTCCGTTGCAACTGCTAGTTTGCGAAAAATCCGCTGCGTTGATGCCCCCGAATTCAACTCCCGAAATAACCACGGGAGTCGTGGACACATTCGTCAGGACAACGTTGGCGGTTTTATGACTCCCAAAATTCACGTTCCCGAAACTTAGCCCAGGATAAGCCGGGGTGGCACTCAACAGACTGCCGGTCCCTTGCAACTGCACGGTTTGCGGACTGGCAGGCCCGTTATCCGTGATGGTCAACGCGCCGCTGCGGACACCCGCGGCCGTCGGTTGGAATGTCACCGCAAGCTTGCAGACGCCGCCTGGCGGAATCTTGGTGCAGTGGTTGGTCTGAGTGAAATCACCGGTAATCGTCACTTTCGAAATATTGACCGTCGTGTTCGCGAAATTCGTCAGCTGAACGTAAGAGGCAGGGCTCGAGGTTCCCACTCCCTGATTGGGAAATTGCAGGAAGTCGGCTGAATTCAGTGGGCACGCCCGTGGCTGCAAAACCAGCGGCGAAAGCGGTTGCTGGCTAAAGTTGAAACTATCAAAGAGGTCGTTGGCCTGCGCGTCTCGTTGCGTAAGTGGCGCCAATCCAAAAGCCTCTTCAATGGTTTTGAGCACCGAAGAAAATTCATATTGCGTGTGCGACACGTACCCGGGGTAAACCCAGGGAGAGATGACCAACGCTGGCACTCGAATGCCCAACCCGAACCCGTCGACTACTGGTGGAGCAACATGATCATAGAAGCCTCCGAAATCATCCCAAATGATGATGATCGCCGAGGAGTCCCAGTCCGGGCCCTGCATTACAGCATTCACCTGCGCCACGCTCCAGTTTTCTCCGACGCAGGTGCTGTTGGGTGGATGCTCGCTATCCGGGTCGCCGATCACGATCCAACTCACCGCCGGCAAGTCGCCGGTCACGGCATCGGAAATAAAGTTGGAGGTCGGCACCACGTTTTGCCAAAGCTCTGTATTGCGGATGTGGTTAATCGCATCCAACGTCGAAAAGTGGTAGCCCGATTCTCCTTGGGAGGGAGCATAAAATCTCCAGCTGATGCCGGCATTTTGCAAGCTGTCCGCGAGAGTCGGAAAGTCGAAGCATGGAAACACTGCATCGAGGTCGCCTTCGGAATCCAAAACTCTTACGGTCATTAGTGAGGGTGCATCGCATCCCCAGGAGAAGCCGTTTCCTCCGTACTTCTGCCAGCCCGGAGGCTCACTTTTGGAAACCTCGGGTGTAGGAATCTCCAAAACTCCTCCCGACTGCGCCGCCACCGTGTAGAGATGGTTTGGCAAGCTTGGCCCGTGCAAGGAGGAAAACATGTGATCGGCCAATACAAAGCTCTGGGCGTAGGCCCAGTAGTTCGGGATGTCCACTTGAGTAAATTGGCGGTATGCAAGCAGGTCATCGTTGGTGGCACCGCTCATTGTGGGTAAATCGAAACCATCCATGCTTCCGTTGTCAATGTCGGTGAGTGAGCCCAGATTTGTGTGATCGAGATCATGGGGAGTGACATCGGTCATCGGGTACAAGGGCACCACTTGCCCATTGGACAATGTCCCCTCTGTTGCTCCCTCGGCGCCCGGATAAGTCCCGAAATAATTGTCGAAGCTATGGTTCTCCTTGATGATAAAGATGAAGTGCTGAATCTTGTTGACCTCTGGCAACGGCGTCGTACTGCCACTCTTTTGCCGAAGAGCTGTTAAGACAGCAACCGGCGCAGACTGATCCACGGGCACAGGCTGAACCTGGGCCGGCATAGCTATGGTTGTGATGGCAATGAGAAAAGGAAGAAAGGCAGCGGGAGGTTTAGCTGGGCGGTTTGACTTCCGGCCGCGTGCAATAGGCGAGCAATCGTACCAATGCATAGAAATTCTCCGTGACTCTCGGCAGGCAGGAAGGCGTAGGCTTGCGAGGACTGCCGAGGGCAGATCCAAGTGAACTTTCGGACCTAGCTCCGAGAAAGAGACGTTTACATCGGCCCGGTACCGCAATTATTTTTTACAGCCAGCTGATGGAACCGTCTGTAATGGAGATCACGGTGGCGTGTGAGGACCAAACTGCGAGCTTGAAATTAACGAGCGCAAAGCATGATCGCCGAGGCAGACAGTTTGATCGGATCGCAGATTGCTATCATCGAAGCAAAGATTTATCTGCACCCTGTCGGGTTCCGTGTGGATAGTGTCATCTGTCAATCACAACTCGTGGAATTCAAGAACGTGCGGAGTCTCCTGTAGAACCGAGCGAAAGGAACTGTAGGAAAATAACTCCCGGCGATCTTCGATCGTCTCCAGGAGTTTTCTTCTGCTTTCTTAATTCGGGCGAAGCCTGCAGTGTCTGCTGTAACCACCACGGGCGCGAACCTTGCATCCAACCCCAATTGCAAACGACTCAGCGCGCTTCGTCCGATCTTTATGCCACCGAGTGAGAAAGACCTTAAGGAACTGTGCGCGAAGCTGGTCGCGTGCAACGACGAAGATGAGGCGATTGAGCTCGCCGTAAAACTGCGGGCGGCATTACACGCTCATATCGAAGAAGTTCGCAACAAACTGCGCGTCTTTCACTCTGCCGCCTGAGGTTCCCACACACAAAGAAATGAGGTTGTATTGATCGATGTATAAACGCGGTCCTTCTCGGTTCGTCCCCGGCTTCTGTAGGGCAACGCTGAAGCGGCTTTACAGCCTCCATCGGATGGAAAGGTTAACGGTACCAGCCTAAGCTCATCACTGATATCGATAACTTTCGTGCTCGAGTGGGCACAGAAATGGGCGGCTGGAAAAAAATGAAATTCAATCGGAGTGCGGTGGGTAAGTGCCTGATAGTTGCTAGCGCTTTCATGCTGGTTTTTGCCACACTGGGCTGGGCAGCGAACGATGACAAGGAGTCGAGCAAGGATCAATCCGACATTGTCAAACGCATTGACAAAGCAGGCGACGTTCTGACGGAAATTATGGGAACGCCCGACAAGGCGATTCCTGACAAAGTCTTGAGTGACGCGCGCTGCATTGCAATCATCCCTTCGATGGTAAAGATCGCCGTCGGCTTTGGCGGGAGCCATGGTAAGGGCGTGGCTGTTTGCCGCACAAACCGCGGCTGGAGCGCACCCGCACCTGTCACTATTACCGGCGGTAGCTGGGGATTGCAACTCGGTGGACAGGCCATCGATCTTGTCCTGCTGGTAATGAACCAAAAGGGAATGGACAGCTTGCTATCCAGCAAGTTCAAACTGGGAGCTGACGCTTCCGCCGCGGCCGGACCGGTCGGACGCGACGCTGGCGCGGACACCGATTGGAAGATGAAAGCCGAGGTACTCAGCTACTCACGCGCCCGCGGACTCTTCGCTGGTATCGACCTTAACGGCTCGGCGCTGACGCAAGACAAAGATGAGACTCGCGTCCTTTACGGCGGCAAGTTCTATCCGTTCAAGGACATTTTAGCCGGGAACGTGAAGGCTCCTGCGGATACTCATCAGTTTCTGGCAACTGTCGCCAAGTACGCACCGAATACCCCGGGCCAGGCAAGGAATGAATCGGAGAGAACGACGACTACTACCGCTTCGAAACACTAACCGACTTTCGTAGTCTGCAGAAAAGAAAAGAATGGCCAGGATAACCAGCCTGGCCATTTTTTTGATCCGGGTTATCCTGCTTCAAATTGCTCGATCCCGAACCTCTTGCCCTCCACAACTATGCAAACAATTGCCGTGTTACTTTGGTTTCACCGCTAAACGACTGAGATTTCACAAGCCTATAACTGGTACAGCATTTGCTCTTTGACCAGACGGAGCCGTAGCGTGGAGGCGGATTGTCGACCTCCAACGTTGCTCCAAACCGGGAGAAGATTGCAAATGAAAACAACGTTGTTTGCCCTGTGCTTCTTTTTTGCGACGGCTGCATTCGGACAGTCCTACCCTCCGATGAACGCCTTGCAATTCGTTGATCACACCTATCACGCTGCCTACCATGCCGGCGCTGCATCCTCAAATATCTTGGGTGGAAGCGATGTAGTTGTCGGACACGGCGAGATGGCTTTAGCTGAGATACCTCTTCCCGAAGTTCATGAAACCCCACTAGGGGACGTAGCTCGCCAAGTCCGGCAAGAGCGGCTATACGGAAAGAAGGCGCAAATGATTTGGGAAAACCCGATCTACGGCACAAAACCGGTGGCGACCGCCGTCACGCCCTAACCATCGACGTTCGAAGAGATTGAACCGCTCCCCCCAGCACCACTTCCCTGTTCGCACTCCTCATCCATCGCCGGATTGAGCTCAGATTGACATTCGACTGCGCCGGTTCTATTGTGGGCCTCCGGGCTGATGAATATCATCAAATCCACTCACCGTTTTGAGCAGTGGCTTGGCCAACATACCGTCATCGTAAAGCCTGATCTTCGTCTGAAGCACCAGCGCATGGCCGAGTCGGCGTTTCCTTTTTTGCGGGCCACTTTTTATCGCTGGATGCAAGTCTGGCCCGAAGTCTGTTCCGATCTCGCCAAAGCTCCGAGGGTGCTCGCAGTGGGTGATCTTCACGTCGAGAACTTCGGTACCTGGCGCGACATCGAGGGCCGGCTCGTGTGGGGTGTGAACGACTTCGATGAAGCCGCAGTTCTTCCTTACACCGTCGACCTGGTGCGGCTTGCAACGAGCGTCGTGCTTGCTAGCGAGGAAGGCCACCTCGCCCTGAAGGTCAAGGATGCCTGCGCCTCGATTCTTGATGGCTATCGTCAGTCGTTGACGGAAGAAGGGCGACCATTTGTTCTTGAGGAAGAGCATGCATGGCTGCGACAATTGGCGACTGGCGAACTTCGCGATCCGGTGCACTTCTGGGATAAGATGACGCACTTGCCGCGGATGACGACTCAGGTGTCCGCGAGCGCCCGGGAGGCTCTCGAGCATCTGATGCCAGAGCAAGGCCTGGTTTATAGAACGGTACGGCGCGTGGCAGGACTAGGAAGCCTCGGGCATGTTCGGTTAGTGGCCATCGCAGAATGTCACGGCGGCAAGATTGCTCGCGAAGCTAAGGCCTTGGTGCCGTCGTCGGTTTATTGGGCAAGCGGCGACGAAGCTCCAGCCGAGATCTTGTATCAGGCCATCATCGGATCGGCGGTGCGATGTCGCGACCCGTTCGTGCAGTTGCGCGGGCGCTGGATTGTGCGCCGTCTATCGCCGCATTGCTCCAGAATTGAGCTCACAGTTTTGCCGAAGGATCGCGACGAACTCAAGCTGCTCTTTGCCATGGGTTGGGAGGCCGCGAACATTCATCTCGGGACTCGAGATGCGCGCAAGTACATTCGGCATCACTTGGATCGGATGAAGCCGGCTTGGTTGGCCTCGGCGGCGAAAGACATGGCGAGACAAGTCGGTGAGGATTGGCGAGCCTGGAAGAAATCCTGGGAAGCGTGAACTGCGTGCACCTGTCGCATGCGCACGCGGATTTTAGGTTCAACCCATTCACTTTTGATCTTGCTGGTTTTCTGTAGTTACAAGCCCTTACAAATTCTATGCGACCCAATCGGTATCGTCCGGCGACATTTGATCGGGCAGAGTTTGGGCAGAGTTTCCTGAGTCGTGACACGGATACGGGCTTAATGAGTGTAAGTGGGGATTTTTCGTCGGTTGAGCGTCAATTGGTTTTATTCTGGCCCGAAGCGCCGCTGGAGGGGGCAAACGCAATCCGTGTGTTGTTTCTGAGGTCATCGAGTTCGGCTTGGCTGCCTTGCATGAAAAGCCATGCGACCCAGTAGTTGTTATCTTCGGTGAAGATTACCGAGGTGAAGACATCGACGGGTTCCGTTCTGTTCGGTACATTCGCCTTGAACGCACTGGAAAGGTCAAGCATCAATCGATCCTGCAACATGAATGCCCTGAGCGTGTTTTGACCCTTGCCAGAGAATGGCGTGCCCGAAAGCGTTCTCGACATCTGCGCACTCAGCTGCCGGAGTGCCTGCTGGTCATTAATCGAAATCGGCAAGTGCATACCCGGTAGGCAATCTGAGTCGAAAGCCATAATCCCAACTAGCGCATTCACTGCATCAGTCTTCGTGCCCTCAGGATATTGAGTGGCTGAGAGAACTAGCCTGCCACATTCGCTTGCAACTTCATGTTCGCGAGCCGCAGCTAGGTTATTGCCGTACACGAGTTGGTGCCCAGCTTCCACGACTTTATCCTGTGTTTTCTTGTCAGCGACTATCCATCCGCTTGGGAACTGAAAAGAAAAACCGAGCGTGTCGTTAGTATATGTATTGCCTGAAACGACTCCGGGGTTCAGGTGGGCAATGTGTGTCGGAGTTGGGATGCTGGAAGTATCTCCAGTTCTGACTGGAAACAATCGCGCGTTGCTGCCAACTAAGACTTTCGCCTGAGCCGGATCGATGAACGTGATCGACTCGATGTTGTGCTGTAGCTCTTTGGCAAGCTTCCCGTCGAAAGACACAACCATGAATCGCACTGTGTAGCCCCCCATGGCGGTCGCATAGATGAGCGTATGCATCGTGCCAGCGCGGCTCTTATCCTCCGACTCAGATTTCCAGAACTCTCTGGCCCCGATTTCAAGTCTCTTGACGGATGCACCCTTTGGCCCCGCAGCAGCTTCCTTTGTCTCGACGGTCGGATTACCAGCGAATTGAGTAGCGACGACTGTTAGAGCCGTTAGGCCCTTTCGCTGTGTTTGAAGACCGAAAATTGAGTGGGAGTTCCCCTTTGAGGCAAGCACAAAATCCCGAAAGTCGGCATCTTGGGGGAGGGGCAGCGAGAATCCAAAGAAGGCATTGATGTAACGCGATTCAGAAACGTATCCTGTCTCTGGTATCGGAGCTGAACTCTGCACTTCCTGAGCCCACGATACCGTCAAGGCAGCCAACAAAAAAAGAACTACCCTGGAAGGCGAGACCATGGTGGCTACCATAGGATCATTATGCCCTCCCTTTAGGTGTTGAGAACAGGCGTGGGTGTTGGAAAACTATTTTCCACGAAATTCGCAAAAATGAAATTGCGCTAGGATGCGATATAAGCGATCTTCTCGAATTGCGAGAGATTTTCTATCCCTCAAATTTTGCCTGTTTCAAGCGAAAAGCGAGTTTTTCAACACCCACAGGCGTTTGCGCAAGCGTGCGCCTTTTGTTTTGCCACCTCCGCAATGTTCTAACACGCACGGGCATAACGCAGCGTGGGGATTGCTAGTCCTACATGTGGCGCAGCGAGCCGCCGGAGAAGTGGCCTACGGATTCGAATCGAGCCAGGGTTGACTCGGTCTCGCGCTCGAGCGCGTCAGAGAGTTCATCGAGGATAAACTGCAAGGCTTCCGGATTTTCGTCCAGGACGTGACCCATGCTCTCTCGATCTACGGAGATCTCGCCTACCTGGCGCACGCCTGCAGTAACCGGCTCCTCGACCACCGGGACGGAGGCAATCGTACGCCGAGAACGAGCCATTGCCGGTCCCGAATTGGCAAAAGGATAGTCCAGAGTGCCCATGGTCATCCAATGGGTCACAAGTTCCTGTACATGAGCTGGGGAGCAGGCCCGATAAACCCCCTCGCGATTGGCAAGCCGGTCCTGCCATTGCAGAATGCGCAGCTTGTCCTCCCAGGGGCTTTCCGCCAGGAGAAACCAAACTTGCCCCGCAATCCTCTGCTCACCACAAATCGTGCATACTTGATTTGGCATTTCGTCCATCGGGTGCTCCCTCAGTTAAGACGCTTCGGGATGGGGCGCATCCTCGAACACGTCCCCCAAGTGCAAAGGAGCCAAGGCGCTTCGTTTTGCCGTTTCCGGCAGCGGAACGGTCACCACTCCCTGGCCCCGTTCAAAGGTTAAGGTTAAAACCGCGGCACAATCGTTGCATAACCAGAAATGTTCGATACGATGTGGCGTCCGCTTCCCGGTTCGAGAGCGAATGCGGTTGGTAGCGTCAGCGACCTCCATCTCGACTAGAAAGAGCCGTCCTTCGCTGAGTTTGCGAAATGGATTCAGGCAGGTTGGATTGGCGCATTTGTGCAACATGGCTGGCTCCAAATTTTCTACCTTTGATGAAGGTGACTGGCAGCGTGCACGTCGTTGACCACGAGGAAAATTCGATGTGTGGATAAAAGATGTTGTGAAGATTAATAGTTAGCGGTCCGAGTGCGTCCCTCAGTAATATTCGGATGACGAATTGACGACGGCGTGCCGAAGGTTCGTCAAAAAGTCTCTAACACGGCCGATCGTCGAATCGCACGGTAACGAATCGCACTCGACGAATTCCCGGCAAATGCCTATCATGTTGCCATCGTCGAAAAACGAGGAAATGCAATGGCTGAACCAACCTATGAGGAACTGAAAGCGAAGTTGGCGGAGTTGGAAAAAACGCAGGGGCAAAAGCGCAGTGGCAGCCTGGAATTCCGCGTGGGCGCAAAAGGCGGCGTGAGCGTCTACGGACTGGGCCGCTTCCCTGTCACGCTGTATTACGAGCAATGGATGCGCCTGCTGGACGCGGGCGAGAAGCTGCGCGAATTCCTGGAAGAGAACAAGACGCAGCTCAAACTGAAAGGCTAATAAGCCGGATCATCTTCTATTATTTCCGAACGGCGGTATGGAGCAAGCTCTTACCCTTGCCCGCGTTCTGGTTGCACTGCCGGTTCAGGCCGAAAATATACAAAGTGCCCTGCCCATTGTTTTTGCCGATGGAATCCAGCGACTCCGCGCCGACGTACACATACCCATTCGCCACGGTGGGAACGGAAAACTTGGTCCCAGGGTACATCAGATCGGCGGCACAGGTGCTGCCGGTTCCGCTGCTGGCGTAAAGCTCCTTCATCGTGGTGGCATCAAACGCGTACAACACTCCCGCGTTGGTAGGCTGAGGGACGTTCGCTCCGGTAAGCAGCCACAGAATGCCGTTACTGGTTGGACTGCTCGCGGAGATCGCCGGTGTTGCCCCATAGTTGGTGGTGATTTTCCCGCCTTTAGGTCCCGTCGCGGTAATTGGACTGTTGCAGAAAGGTTCGCCCGTTCCCTGGTTATTGCAGAGCTGGAACTGATAAATCGGGCTCAGCACGGGAGCCACATAAACATAGTTGTTCCAGTAAGCCGGCGTGTTATGAATGGCCGGTTGCGTGCCATTCCCCAGCCAGTAGGTTTGCACGTTCTGGTTGTTCTGACTGGTGGTGGGACAGACGTTGCAATTAGCCGGGCATTGACCCGGATTAAACTCACCGGGGTGGCCCCGATCCATTAACCAGACGCCACCTTCTTTGTCGCCAGAAATCGCTAAGTTCGGCCAATTCGCCGTTGACGGGGTGAGCAAGACGCCACCGGAACCGAAATCAACGTCGGTGTAGGGATTCGTACACGCGCGATAGTACTCATCCGAAGGCGTGAAATAGTCTGCGACGGTTAAGGCACCCGGGGTGTTCGGGTTCAGCTTGATAAAGCTGTCGCCCCAGTTTTTATTCGCATCCCAAACTCCGTTTCCCGTGTTGAAGTAGAGGTAGTTGTTATCGCTCTCGTCAGGGCCATACGCTAAGCCGGAGCCGCCTTGCCAAATGCCCGCTCCATTGCCACTAAAGGTTGGAGTCGTGCTGAAGTACACCGGCGGCGTGTTCAAGTTGGTGACCTCGTATTCAAAAACCGCTCCGTTGGCCAGCGGCAGCGGGCCATCCATCATCGACATTCCGATGAAGAGATTGTTGCCCACTAAAAGCAACCCGGGGCGTTGAATGTGATGACGCGACCAGTAGCTGGCTTGGGATGCGAGGGTTGGGTAAGGCCCCTGTGGGACAATTTGGACGGGCGCTGTAAGCTCGGCTAGCTGATCCAGATTCACCGCATGGAGATAGTGATACCAGTTGCTGGGCAGATCGCCAACCGGGACATCCTGCGTTTCGGTGACAGCATACAGTGTACCGATGCTACCCTGAGCAGTTTGAATCACCGGAGTGCCGAGGATTCCGACCGTCGGGCTCACGGTGCCGCATTGTTGTGCGCCCAGATATTTGCAATCGGCGGGATATTGTCCTGCCGGATTCAATGACAGCGAGCCCACGATCGCGCAACTGTTGCTGCCGGATGGAGGCGCCCCGTTGATCACGAAAAGCGAGTTGTTCTCGGTGACCACGTAGACCAAAGAGGCGTACTGCGTTCCCTGGAAGGTCACGTTCGAGAGCACCAGCGGCTGCGCGTAGACCTGTCCGTCCAATGCAGCGGAACAGAGCTGGCCGAAATTGCCAGCGGTCAGGTTACCTGGAGTCAAAATCGTTTCGTTGAGATTCTGACCGGTTCGCTGAACATCATTCTGCCAGGTGGTGATGTTGACTTGGGCTTGGGCGAGACCGGTCAAAGTAACGGCGATCGCAATCGTACAAATAAATCTCAACCAGATCATTCTTCTTCCCACGGCTTCTCCCCTTTACCTCGGCCAGAGTTGCGATATCAGTCTGCGCCGCACTCGCTCACATGCGATGCAGAAGGTTATGAAAGGTATCCGAGATCCAGACATTCTTTCCGTCAAACGCGATTCCAGTTGTATTCTCAATCGGGTACTTGGCCACGACCGCGCCGTCGCTGCCCTGCAATTCGGTCAACTCCAGAGCCCCGGTGACCCAAATGTGTTGGCCATCGGAAATCACGCTATAGGGTTCCGGTGCCACGGTAAACGTACCCAACACCTTGCCATCGCTGGGCTGCAGCTTGGTGACCGAGGCGCCACCTATGTTGGCCACCCAGATGTAGGTTCCATCGAAGGTGACGCCGAGCGGATTCGGACCGACCGTGTAAACTCCGAGCAATGTTCCATCAATGGCACGCAATTTCGAAACGGTACCGTTGCCCGCCCCGGAGAAGTTCGTAACCCAAACATTGGCGCCGTCGAACGCTGTCGCCATGGCGCCGCCAGTTCCACCGGTCGCGAACGTGCCGAGATTTTTTCCATCGCTCGCACGCAGCTTGGTGACCGTGCCCTTCTCTCCGTAACTTGGAACCCAAATATTTTCGCCGTCTGATGTCATCCACCAGGGCGCCCTCACACTGAAGTTTCCGAGAACCTTGCCATCGCTGGCGCGCAGCTTGGTGACGGTGTTATCGAAATTATCGGAGACCCAGATGTTTTCGCCGTCGAAGGTCACACCCAACGGTTGATGCCCAACTTTATAAGTGCCCAACACCTGGCCGTCGTGCGCTCGAATTTTCGTAACGCTGCCGGGCGAATCGGCAAAATTTGCGCTCCAGATATTCTTTCCATCAAATGCCACGCCGTACGGCTGTGCACCGACGTTGACCGTAGTTCCAGGTACGTCGCTTTTGCGCAGACTTTGGAGGGATGTCCGCGAGATCTTGGCGTTTGGCGGCGCAGGACTTGCTATTGCCGCGCCGGAATTCTGCGCCAGGGCGTAGCTTGCGGTCATCCCTGCCGAGAGGATTGCCCAAGTAGCGATGACAAGACGCTTCACGGATTCATACTCCTTAGAATCGAGCCCGAAAAACCTGCGAAATTGAATGAGTTACAAGGGGGAATTGCTGGCTAAGTCTGAAGTCTCTGGCCTCCACACGGATACCAGTCAGTGTCGATATCTTATCATTGCCATGACGCTTGTCAAGGCCCGAAAGTGGGGGCAAGTCCAACAATAGAAAGAGCTTTGTGTGGGAATCGGGTGGGATCGCGGGAGTATTTTGTGAGGCCCGTGGGCGTCCGCCGGAGCAGCGCAGGCCCGCCCCGGCGGCATCCAGGCTCAGGCTGCCAGGGCTTGGACGAAGTGCTCACACAGGGTGGTCTCGACTTGATGCAGTTTCCAGGTAATCGGGGTGGTCAGGTAGGGCTTCACGATGTTCTCCACTTTCGGGAACGTCTCTCTCTCATAACGCTCCGCGTCCCTCTTCTCCATCCACAGGGTGATGGTGAATGCTTTCTCGTTGATTGTCTCGGGGAACAATGGGAGCACTTCCAGGAAGCCAGGCTGTTTTTTGAGAATGGGAACGACTTCGTTCTTCATCGTCTTGATGAGCTCATCTTTTTTGTCGTACTTGGGAACGAATTCCACAATGCGAGCAAACATGTTCGTACCCTCCTTAAGTATCAAGTTTGTTGGTTGGAGTTTCGCTCGGAAGCGGCCCTGGGTAGCCTGAACTTCCGGACCGGAATTGTTGTGACTCACGCTACGCTTCGCGTGCGAGAATTTCAGTGACGCGTGACGGTGATCGCTGTGATTAGGACTTCAGCGGAAATGGTGCAGAGTCCAGGGAATGTTCCCACGCCTACAGCATGGACCGCCCGTTCTGTTCGTCCTCACGCCCATCACGTTCCAGTAGCGACGGCGGGTACGGCTTGCCGGCCATCGTGGCTTGCCAGAGAATGCGGTTGTAGAGTAGCGGATCGACGCGGTCCGCATCCGAAAAATCCAGACCCTTGGTGACACGGGCCCAATACTGCGCGTCGTGGCTCGCCGTATCCGTAGAGGCTGACCCCGTTCGCGTGACTTCCTGCAATTGAGTCTTCAGCGTTTTACACTAGGCTTATGTCCTCTGATGACATTCTTCAGCTTCCCCCGCCGCCCGCTGACGCTCGCATCGCCTACGGCTCCGATCACAATCAGTTTGGCGAAATTCGTGTCCCCAAAGGCAAAGGCCCATTTCCGCTGGTCATGAATATTCACGGAGGGTTCTGGCGCGCCGCGTACGATCTCTCGCACGCCGGGCACCTCTGCGCAGCGCTAACGGCTAAAGGGCTGATTACATGGAATGTGGAATATCGGCGTGTGGGCAATCCTGGCGGCGGATGGCCGGGAACCTTCGAGGACATTCGCAACGCCTACCGTTACGCACCACAGCTGGCAAAGAAATACACCGTCGATCTGAACAAGGTAGTCGCGATGGGACACTCCGCGGGAGGCGAGCTTGCACTTTGCCTGGCGGCGCGCGAGTCATCGCTGAAGCGGGTGGTTTCGTTGGCGGGTGTCGTGGACCTTCAGCAGGCGTATCAGCTGCACCTGAGCAACGACGCAGTGGTGAGCTTTCTGGGTGGGACGCCTAGCGAGGTTCCGGAACATTGGGCTGAAGCTGACCCCATGAAGCTGACCATCCCCCGTTCGACCGCGCAATGGCTGATTCATGGCGCGGCGGATGACGTGGTTCCCTCTTATTTCAGCCGCAACTACACGCAACCAAAACAACAGGCAGGCGCCGACGCGCACTATTCAGAAATCTCGACCGCGGGTCACTACGAGCTGATCGATCCCAGGTCGCGAGCCTGGCCCAGAGTGCAGGACACCATCTTACATTTGGTCGGAATGTAGGATTTCCCTGTCCGGGCCGCACGAAAGGCCCTTTCATGACTTTGGTAATCTTCTCTTAGCGTGCAGGCACGCAAATAATCGGAAGTTACCATGGCGGAGCAGCGTAAAAACAAACGCACCAAAATGGTTCTGCCGGTTAAAGTTCTGATTGCTGGTGTTACTCATCTCGCTCACACCTTTGACGTCACTTCCGTCGGAGCACGGCTTGGCGGGCTGCACGCCCAATTGAGGAAGGGCGACACCATACTCTTGCAACGTGGTGCGAAAAGGGCCCAATTCCAGGTAATGTGGGTGCAGGAGCTTAGTCCAAAGGAAATTCAGGCGGGCCTTCAGGCAGTAGACCAAACCAACAACTTTTGGGGTATCGATTTTCCCGAGCAGGAAAACGAAGGCAAGAACGCCGCCAACAACGCAAAGGATCTGGCGGCAATCTTCGCCGCCGGCAAAAAGTAACGCGTCCCTACGCGCAGTTCCTCAACACCAGCGCTGAATTCTTCGATCCAAATGCAATGCAGTTGCAGATGGCGTGCTCGATGGACTTCTTTCGACCCACATCGGGAACGTAATCGAGATCACATTGCGGATCGGGTGCTTCCAGGTTGATGGTGGGGGGGATGCGTCCGTGTTGCATGGCCACGATCGTGGCCGCTACGCCTGCTGCGCCACACGCACCTTGCGGGTGGCCGATTTGAGATTTCAGCGCCGACATCGGTACTTGCCGGGCATGCTCTCCGAGAGCAAGCTTCAACGCGCGAGTTTCGATGCGGTCGTTGAGTTGGGTCGAAGTCCCATGCAGGTTTACATATTGAACATCTTGCGCCGAAATCCCCGCTTCTTTCATGGCCAGGCCGATGGCTCGCGCCGGCTCTTCCCCGCACTCCTGCAATCGCACGCGATGGAATGCTTCGCAGGTTGATCCGTAACCGCAGATCTCCGCGAGCATCGTTGCGCGTCGCGCTCGCGCATGTTCGTACTCTTCCAACACCAGCATCCATGCGCCTTCGGCCAGCACGAAGCCATCACGATTCGCCGAGAATGGACGCGATCCGCGCTGCGGCTCGTGGTTCCAAGAGTCGGTCAAAATCTTCATCAGAATGAAACCCTTGACGATGCCGAGCGCGATAGGCGCATCGGCTCCGCCGCTCAGCACCATGTCGAGCCGTCCGGACTGAATCTGGCGCACGGAGTATCCGAGGGCGTCAGTCGAAGAAGTGCAGCCGGTGGTGATGACGTGGCTGGCGCCGCGCAGGCCGAAACGCACGCTCAATTCACTCGAAAGCGTGCCCATGACCCCGGTCGGCACGCAGAACAGGCTCATGTGTTTATATTCTTGGTGGAAGAACAGGCGATACTGCTCCTCGGTGAATTCCTGCGAGCCGCCGCCGGAACCGAGGATTATTCCGATCCGGCGCTTCTCTTCCAATGAAAGCGACCCCGGATCGATTCCGGCGCTGGCAAACGCCTCCGACGAGGCTGCTATCGCCAGTGGCAACACGCGTGAAACGTGCTTCCGCTCGCGCTTCTCAACCCACGAGAGTTCGTCGAAGTCCGTGACCTCGCCCGCAATCTGAACCGGGATCTCAGAGGGATCGAAACGTGAAATGCGGCGCACGCCGCTGCGGCCCTGGAGAATGCCTTCCGCGAATGCCGCATTGCCTACCCCATTGGGGCTGACTACGCCCATCCCGGTAATGACAACTCGGCGTTTGCTGGAGCCGCTCATGCTGCTTTGAAAGTCTACGCTAACTTTGGATGCAGCGGAGCAGACTGAGGGCCGGTGAGTCTGTCAAAATTACGTAATTTTGAGTTGCGCAGACTTGCCACGAGTCACTTACGCGACAGTGCCCCAATTTTTCCGTTCAATAATTAGCGGCGGCTCATAGGTCCAGCCCGATTTCAAGCGCCGCTCTTCCCGGCGGCTTGTCCACAGCAGAATAGGGCCGAGAGCATTGGCTACCACCTTGGAAGCCACACCGAATTCGCGCTCGACTTCGTGGCGTAATTCGTGAATCTGCAGACTCACTTGGCGATTCACTTTCTTTAACTCGCGTTCCATCGTCCATAGAGCCGCATTGTAACTGCTCGCCAGTTTCTTCATTTCACCGGCAAATCGGGCCCGCACGCGGGCGTCAGGGTAATCTTTGTAGCGCTTCCAACCTTGCAGCATGGTGCGGCAGATGCGATACAAACTGGGGCCATTCCGCTCAAAGTCCCGCAAAAAAGCCTGGTCGAGGAAGCGCTTGGAATCGTCGCGAGAAATCGCCGGGTGCTGAAAATTGAACTTGTATTGACCGTGAATATCGGCCCAGTCGACTCCGTTCAGCAACCGGCCCTGATCGGCCATTTGCCGATAAAGCGGCGTTCCTGGAACCGGCGTATAGAGCATGAATTGATGGAAATCGGTTTCGTGCGCCACCGCGTGTTCGATTTCGGCAGAAATATTCTGCGGCGTGTGATGTTCCAGTCCGACAATGGTTGAACCTAGGACGCGAATGCCATGCTCCCGCAAGTCGCGGGTCAATTGCAGCGTGTCAGCATTTTGCAGTTTCGCGTAGCCGGAGCGCGGTGATTCCAGACCCATCCACAGCCAGGAGACTCCCAACTCCACCAGATCCTTCATCTCATACTGGCGGATCGCGTTGGCCGAGGCAAACACCGAAAGCGCCCAGCTTTTGCCGGCCTCCTTCATGCGTTTCAGCAGTTGCATGGCGCGCGTGCGGTAGAGCAGAAAATTCTCGTCCATCATAAAGAAAGCGCGGGCGCCAATTTCCGATTCAATTTTGCACATGACCTCGAATAATTCATCTCCGGTCTCATAGAAATTCACGAACTTGCCTTTGCCGCCGAAGAAAGCGGAGGTTGTGCAGAAATTACAGCCCATGGGACAGCCAACCGATGGAATGATCGTGGCTGCGGTCGACCCAGGGCCGTCGGGCAGAGGAACGCCCAGAATGCGCGATCCCAGGCCCGAAACAATTGCGGGATGGCGAATCGGCGCCGTCTCCGCCTCGCCAAGGTATCGCCGCATCCACGAGATGCCTTCGCCCTTCACAATATGGTCGGCATCGATCAAGCTTTCGATCCCCGGGACCGCGGCAACATGCCCGCCAACTACGATCACGGAATGTGGCGACAGTTCGCGCACCATGCGGCACATCTCCGCCACTTTGCCGACATTCACAATGATCGACGAAATGCCGACGATGTCGTAATCCTGTGTCGTGAGTTCATGCGCAAAGTCGCTCCGCGTAGGAAAATCGAGCAATGTGCAAGGCGCAGAGATGTTGGCCTGGATCATCATGATGCCCCAGGAACGATGAAACATGCGCAGGGAAAAAGCGCCTTGGGCGCGAGTGACCTGATTTTGGTACAGCTCCATAGGATTGATCGCTCGGCTCCCGAATTCGTCGTCTTGCGCGTACGGTCCGAACACTGAGGTCAGCAATACGCGTGCTGTGCTTCCTTTAGGATGACTTTTCATTTTTGTTGGCTCTGATCCCAGCGTAGAAACCTGAGCAGAGTTTGCCAGTGACAAGAAAACGAAATTACAAAAGAATTACATTCGGAAGCTCAGACCGGAGCGGGCGTCACGCTCGGTAACAAAGGTCTCCCTGCCGTATAATCACGGGTTTCGGAGGAACTTTGGCTTACGACGATCTTCGTCAATGGATTGCCGCACTCGATCGCGCCGGCGAACTGAAAAAAGTTCGCGCTGAAGTCGACCCTGTTCTCGAAATCACGGAAATTACCGACCGGGTCAGCAAGAGCGGCGGACCAGCGCTACTTTTTCAGAACATCAAAGGCCATTCCGGACAGCAGGTGCTCATCAATCAGTTCGGTTCGGCCCGTCGCATGAACATGGCGCTGGAAGTGAACTCGCTGGACGAGGTCGCCGACCGGATTCGCGCCTTCATGGACGTGAAGTCACCACAGGGCTTTCTCGATAAAGTGAAAATGCTGCCCATGCTGGCCGAGATGGGCAAATTCTTTCCCAAGACGGTTTCGACCGGGCCGTGCAAAGAAGTCATCCGCCGTGACAATTTTTCGCTCGACTGGTTTCCCGTCCTACAGTGCTGGCCAAAAGATGCCGGGCGCTTTATCACGCTGCCTTGCGTGATCACGCGTGATCCCAATACCGGGAAGCGTAACGTCGGCTGCTACCGCATGCAGGTTTACGACTCACGCAGCACGGGCATGCATTGGCAGCGGCAGAAAGTCGGTGCGGAGCATTATCGCGAAATGCTACGCCGTGCGGCTTCAAATCTAGAGGGTGCCCCATCCCAGCCCGGTTTTGGCTTGGGTGGGGATTTTTCCAGAGCGTCCGTCGATCTGATGGCTCGCACTTCGGGCGGATCACAGTTGCCGGACGGCAATCTACCGGCTGGGAAGATGGAAGTTGCTGTCGCTATTGGCACCGATCCAGCGCTTACGTTTTCTGCGATCGTTCCGGCCCCGCCGGATGTCGAAGAATACTTGATCGCCGGGTTCCTGCGGCAAAAGCCAGTGGAGTTGGTGAAGTGCGAGACCGTGGATCTCGAGGTGCCAGCTTCCGCTGAAATTATCCTTGAAGGTCACGTGCATCTCGACGAACTGCGCAGCGAGGGTCCCTTCGGCGATCACACTGGTTTTTATTCCCTCGCCGATCTTTATCCCGTATTCCATTTGAGCTGCATCACGCACCGCAAAGATCCGATCTACTCGACCACGATTGTCGGCAAGCCTCCGATGGAGGATGGCTGGATGGGTAAAGCGGTGGAACGGATCTTTTTGCCGCTCATGAAGCTGACCATCCCTGAGCTCGTAGACGTCAACCTACCGATCGAGGGTGTGTTTCACAACCTGATGATCGTCTCGATCAAGAAGTCCTATCCGGGGCAAGCTCGCAAGGTGATGAACGCGATCTGGGCGCTCGGACAAGCGATGTTCACCAAATGCGTCATCGTCGTCGATGAAGACGTAAATGTGCAGGACATCGGCGAAGTTACGCTGAAGGCGCTAAATCATATCGATCCCGAGCGCGATATTCAGTTCACGCTTGGGCCGGTCGATTCGCTCGACCATGCCTCCCGGCTGCCAAATTACGGATCAAAGATGGGCATTGATGCCACGCGAAAATGGGCGAGCGAAGGGTTTAGTCGACCGTGGCCTGATGAAATCCTGATGGACGAGAAAACCAAGGCTCTGGTGAGCAAGAAGTGGAAGGACTTGGGGATCGAGTAACCCGTCGCTCTATTCAGTGCACGCCATTTGAATTCAGGTGCGTCGAGTATCCTTTGTCCATGCCGTGAATATGCTTGGTGAGCCATTCCCGCAGGAATTCTAAGACGGCAACCGTGTTCACCCGTTCGCCACTATCCAATGCCTTCTTGAAGTTGCCAACCTGCGCGATGAGCTTTTGATGTTCCCGGCGATGCGCCTCGCGACCCGGGAACTTGGTCTGCTCCATCAAAGCTTCCTCCCGGTGAAAGTGAGTCTGAGTGTAGTTCACCAAGTCGGCAACGATACTTTGAATCACGCTGCTGCCTTTGCCGGCGTGCATGGCTTCATGCAAGGTGTTGACGTACGAGAAGAGCTTCTGGTGGTCGTCGTCGAGTTGGGCCACCTTGACGCTGTAGGACTGATCCCAAGTGATTAATGACATGCTGCCCCTCCGTGCTTGTCAAATTGCCACACAATGAGAGCATCGGCGGCGACCGTGCGAACTTTAGACCTTGAAAGCCGACGTCTGCCTTTTTTTCAGTATGTAACTTTTCCCGCCTTCTCCCCGTAAGCCTTATAGGTAGAGCAAATGGAACAGCAATCGGCAGTATCGGATGAGCCATCCGAACGCTTACGGCAGTTTGCTCGCGGCGATCTCGCAGCTTTCGAGGTGTTGTTCCGCGAGTTCCCATGCGAGATCTACCGCCGGACCTTGCGCATCGTCCGCGACCTGCATTTCGCCATCGGGTTCTGTTTTGCCGTAGTGTTTTTATTACTTCGTCTGGAAATATTTTGTCGGTTCTTCGATCATCTGTTGGGCATTGCGTAACCCGATACTTGCTGCAGAGAGGCCTCGAACTCGTGTGGTAGGCTGGGCTCACTGTGTCCGACCGCCTGCTGCGCATTTTTCAGGAGACGCATCGCGAACTGCGCCCGCGCTCTCTTCTGCCCCAAGTGCAAGCCGAATTTTTCAGCTTTGCCAACATCAATAACACCATCCGTTTGCGCGATGGCATTCTGTTGGTACGGATTTCCGATCTTCTGGAAGGCGCGCCAGACAATGTTCTGCGAGCTATCGCCCATATTCTGCTCGCCAAGATGTACCGCAAGCCGATTGAGCGCGAGCAGGCGACGCGCTATCGCCGCTACGTCTCGCAGCGGGATATTCGGGAAAAAGCCCACTTGCTGCGCCAGATCCGCGGGCGCAAGCACATCGATACCGCCCACGGCCAGACGTACAACTTGGAGTCAATTTTTGACGAACTGAACCTGAAGTACTTTCATGGCCTGCTGGCGCGCCCGCAGATGACCTGGAGCCGCGATCAGGCTCGCAACAGCCTCGGGCACTACGATCCCGCGCATAACGCCATCGTGATCAGCCGCATCTTTGACCATCCGCGCGTGCCGCGCCCTGCGGTCGAGTACATCGTCTATCACGAGATGCTGCACCTGAAGCACCCGGTGAAGGTTCGCGGCGGGCGCCGCTGCGTGCACTCCGCTGAATTTCAGGCGGAGGAAAAGCTGTTTCCCCGGCTCGAGGAGGCGAAGCAATTTCTGAAGGCAATCTAAAAGCAACCAGCGCGTCAGCGCAGTCTGCGCCGGTTTAACCAGAAACCCAAGCCCACCCCAAACGCTATCGCTCCGGCTAACTTTCTGCGGTCAGTAATCGGAACAAAGCGTGTCTCGCGCTCACTGATTTCTATGACACCCACCGGAATCGCTCGCGCCCCACCCCCTCCGCCACCGCCTTCGCCGCGAGCCCGGGAATCGCCTACACCTCCCGTGCCGGCTCCAGCACCGTATCCGTACATGACCTTTGCCACCGGGATCACAGTTTTTCCGTGGGCTGCGACGGGTTCACCGTAAACCGCCTTCACGTTCGCCTGACTGAGAATACTTTCCTTCAACGACTCCAGAAGAGCTAGGCTGCTCATGTTCGAACTCCTTGATGATTGGCTTGCGGGTTTTGATGCCCGAAGAAGTTGCCAGGGCGCGGATTAAGTTTGGCAGGCAAAAGAGCCCACTGCGAAAATCAACTTCGCCGTCGATGGTTTACCACTCGATACCCAATTCTCCCCGTGTGATGGAAATCACATGCTGGCGTGACGCTTCGCGTTGACCACCCGTGCCGCCAAGATTATCCTATAAAGTTGAAATTGAAATTCATTTTCAAAATGGCGCGGGTACGGGAAAGGGGCCCCTTTTAAGATGTTGCAGGCATTCATCGTTACCTTGCGGGAAGGCGTCGAAGCTGCACTGATTGTTGGGATTACGCTGGCCTACCTGGCCAAAATCGGACGGCCGGAGCTGCGCAAGTCCGTTTACGCAGCCCTGGTCGCGGCGTTTCTCGGGAGCATCGGCGTCGCGGTTCTGCTCTCCCGTGCCCATTTCAATCAGGACATCTTTGAAGGCTGGGTCATGCTGGTGGCGGCATTTTTTGTGGTCACCATGCTGGTGTTCATGATGAAAACCGGGCGCAAACTGAAGGGCGACATCGAAGGCAAAGTGGGTTTGCTCGCCGGGCAGGACGCGTGGCTTGGGCTATTTGCCTTTGTCTTTCTCATGGTGCTGCGCGAAGGGGTTGAGACCGTTCTCATTCTCTCCGCCGTCTCCCTGAACTCGACCGAACTGCTCAGCTTCATGGGCACTCTGCTCGGCGTAGTCGCCGCAGTTCTCTTTGGCGTGATGTTCGTGAAGGGTAGCGTGCGCATCAATCTGCAGAAATTCTTCCGCATCACGACGGTCATTCTGTTCTTTGTAGCTTTGCAACTGATCGTTTCTGGTCTGCATGAGCTTTCCGAAAACGGCGTGCTTCCCTCCTCGAAGCGCGAGATGGCCATTGTTGGCCCCATCGTGCGCAACGACATTTTCTTTTTTATTACCATCGTCGCGCTCGCAGCCTTAATGGTGTTGTTCGAAGTAAAGCGTCGCGAGCCGCAACCGGTTCTCGACTCGCCGGCCGCACGGCGTAAAGCTGCGTGGAGCGCCCGCCGCGAGCGCCTGTGGATGGCGTCGGTTTATGCAAGCTCTTTCGTGTTCATCGTGCTGGTTACCGCGGAATTTATTTACGCCAAGAGCGTGAGCGCTCTTTCTCCCGCCACCGAAGTCACGTTTGTGAACGGGCAGGTTAGCATTCCCTTGAAGTCGGTCTACGATGGCGACCTGCATCGTTATCAAGCCAACGAGAACGGAGTGGAAGTACGCTTCTGGCTGTATCAAAAGCCGGACGGCAAGATTGCCACGGTGCTGGATGCGTGCGAAATCTGCGGCGCGGTGGGCTTTTACAAGCGCGGGAACAGCGTAATCTGCAAGAACTGCGCGGCTCCGATCAATCCGCAGTCGGTTGGAATGCCCGGCGGATGCAATCCGATTCCGCTGCAGGCCCAGGTGACCGACGACGCAATCATCATTAAGGAGGCGGACGTCGCGGCCCGCAGCCGCATGTTCCAGCGATAATCATGTTCGCGCGGCTCGTCTACGAATCATTCCGGCGGCAACAACGGCCTAAACTTTTGGCTGGGATTGCCATTACGCTGGGCGTGGCCGTGGCCACGGCGATGATTGCCGTAGCCACTGATATTGGCGACAAGATGAGCCGCGAACTCCGGACTTATGGCGCGAACCTGTTGGTGACTCCGCAGGAGGACAGCCTTGACTTGCAGATCGGCGGCGTCGACCTTAAACCTCCCAGCGATGGCACGTATCTCAACGAAGCCGACTTGCCCAAGATTCGGGGTACCTTCTGGCACCACAATATCGTCGGCTTTTCACCCATGCTGCCGGTGAATGTCAGCGTTGGTGACCGCAATCTCACGCTGCTGGGAACCTATTTTGCTAAACAATTGACCTTCGGCAAAGAAGATTTCGTTACCGGCGTAAAAATCACGCATCCTTGGTGGAAGGTACAAGGCACTTGGCCGGATGACAACTCGCAGGACCTTCTGTTGGGTGAAGATCTCGCAGCAAAACTCGGTCGCAAGCCGGGCGACGAAGTGGAAATTTCGGGCCAGCCGCATCGCATCTCTGGCATTCTCTCGACCGGCGGGCCTGAGGACAATCAGATTGTGGCGCCATTGAATTTTGCGCAGCAGGTGATTGGCAAACCCGGCGCAGTGCGTCGCCTTTATGTTAGTGCCATGACCAAGCCGGAAGATGCGCTCGCGCGCCGCGATCCCAGCACCATGAATTCTGAGCTGTTCGATCGGTGGTATTGCTCGCCTTATGTTCAGTCGATTGCTTATCAGTTGCAGGAAGCCATCCCGCATTCGCATGCCGAACAGATTCGGCAAGTCGCCCAGAATGAAGGCACCGTGCTGACGCGTATCAAGGGACTGATGTTGTTGGTCACGTTTGCCGCGTTATTCGCTTCGGCATTGGCGGTTTCCGCTGCAATGGCGACCGCGATTTTTGAGCGCCGCGCGGAAGTCGGCTTGATGCGAGCTCTTGGTGCCGGCAGCGCTTCCGTCGCCGCATTGTTTTTCGTGGAGGCGGTGTTGCTGGCTCTGATCGGTGGGACATTCGGCTTTGCGGGAGGGGCATTTCTCGCTCGCGTGATCGGCCGTTCGATTTTCGATTCGCAGATCACGATCGATCCGGTTCTGCTGCCGATTATTCTGGCGATCGCGGTTTTCGTGACTTTTGCGGGCAGTGGTTTGGCGATTCGCAGGGCAGTGAAATTTGATCCGGTCTACGCACTGCGAGGTGCGGAATGAGTGCCGAACTTCTGCAATCGCGCGCGAACGCTCGCCATACTTCGATGTTTCTCCGTATGTTGATGCGGGCGGCCGTTTTGCGGCGCGGTCGGGCTGCTTCGGCCCTGCTGGCCATGATCGTGGCCGCCGCTGCTGCGACGGCAATGTTGAATCTTTATGTAGACGTGCAAGCCAAGCTGCGTAAAGAGTTCCGTAATTACGGCGCGAACATCGTCGTTGTCGCCAAAGACGGTCAATCTCTGCCGGCCGTCGCCTCGCAGAAAATCGACTCGTTGCTCGGTGGCCGAGGAATTGCCGTTCCCTTCGCTTATGTTGTAGCTCGAACTTCGGATGGGCAATCAGTAGTCGTCTCCGGAACGAACTTCGGGCAGGTCCGCAAGCTTGACAGTTGGTGGTCGGTGACTGCGTGGCCAAATGGCGATCAAGAGGCCCTGATCGGAACGCGTGCCGCAACCGTCGTCAGCCCCAAAGGTCAGCCTTTCGATCTCAGTTTCCAGGGGCGCGCGATTCATCTGACACCCACGGGAACCTTGCGCACCGGTGCTGCCGAGGACAGCCGAGTTTATCTTTCACTTAACGATTTTGAAACCTGGACGCATGTTCAGCCGTTGACGATTGAGATTGCCGCTTCGGGATCGCCTGATGAAGTTAATGCCACAATTGCGAAACTGACAGCGGCATTGCCCGACGTCGAGGTGCGTCCCGTCCGCCAGATCATGGAAGGCGAAGCCCGCGTGCTCGGCAAAACGCGGTCGACCTTGCTGGCATCGGCTGGCCTCATTATCTTGACTGCAGCGCTATGCGTGCTGGCCACGCTCATCGGATGGGTACTCGATCGCCGCCGCGATTTCGCCATCATGAAAGCCCTCGGCGCTTCGGAACGACTCATTGGCAGTTTCTTTGCCGCGGAGGCCGCAGTGCTCGGAGCGGTCGGGGCGATTCTTGGATTCGCGCTCGGAATCGGTGTCGCCGCGTGGATTGGTCGTGTAAACTTCCATGCACCCGTGGTTCCGAGGTTCAACGTACTGCCGTTTGTGCTGGCAGGCAGCGTGGCGGTGGCGTTGATCTCGGCCATGCTACCGATCTCGTTGCTGCGGCGAGTGCAACCCGCCGTGATTTTGAGAGGAGAGTGAGATGATCAAGCTGAACAATGTCAGCCGCGTGTACTCCGCGAAGGCGGAGGCCAATGGCGCGGTCATTCGCGCGCTCGACAATTTCTCTCTCCATGTGGAAGCCGGCGAATGGATCGCGATCATGGGGCCATCTGGCTCGGGCAAGTCTACGCTGGTTAATCTGATTGGCTGCCTTGATCGTCCGAGTACAGGTGAAATCCTGCTCGACGGTGAGAACGTTGCAACGATGGCAGCTTCGGAGCTGAATCGCGTGCGTGCAGAGAAAATTGGCTTTGTGTTTCAGCAATTCCATCTGATTCCTTATCTCACTGCCCTGGAGAACGTCATGCTGGCGCAGTATTTTCACAGCATGACCGACGAACAGGAGGCGCTGGAAGCGCTGGAGCGGGTCGGATTGAAGCAGCGTGCGCATCATATTCCTTCGCAGCTTTCGGGAGGCGAGCAGCAGCGAGTGTGCATCGCGCGGGCGCTGATTAACGATCCGAAGATCGTGCTGGCCGACGAGCCTACTGGAAATCTGGATGCTGTCAACGAGGAAATCGTGTTGCGGCTGCTGCGTGAGCTTCACCAACAAGGGCGAACGATCGTCATGGTCACCCACGATCCGGTGGTGGCTCGCCTTGCCGACCGGCGCATCGAGCTGCATCACGGAAAAATTGCTGCGCAAGAAGTTTTCTCCATGGCCGACGAAGAGCAGTTCGACGAAGTTCTGGAAGAACTTTGGGTACTGGCCGAGCACGGCGAAGTTGCCGAGATTGGTCGCATGGAAGTGCACGGCGCCTTGCCGGTGAGCATCGCGGTTGAGAAGATGATGGATTTAGGATTGCTAAGCACAGCGCCTCATCCGCCCGAGACCCACGATCACAAACCGTTCGTAAATCCCTGCCACGATGCGCTCAAACCGGATGGCGTTTCTACCGGCGACGGTACCATGATCGTCGAACTCACCCCACGCGGTCGTCAACGGGCTGCCGACATTATTCGCCGGCATCGGCTGGCCGAGCGGCTTTTCACCGATTGCCTGGCGCTCGATAGCGAAACCGAAATCGAGCAACAAGCTTGCAAGTTCGAGCACATTCTTTCGACCGGCGCAACGGATAAGATTTGCGGCTTCCTTGGCCATCCGAAAACCTGCCCGCACGGGGCGCCAATCCCGCCGGGGCCGTGCTGCGGACGAACCGCAGAATCCCAGCGAATACCTGCCACGGCGTCGCAGCGAGTAAACTGATCCCTGACATGCTCCCTCGCCGCACCTGCATCGGTGTTTTCGATTCCGGCTTCGGCGGTCTCACCGTTCTTAAAGCATTACTTGAGGTGATTCCCGACGCCGACTACATTTACTTCGGCGATACGGCACGGCTCCCCTATGGCTCGAAATCGGTTGAGACCGTCTCGCGCTATGCGGTGCAGGCCGGAAACTACCTCGAGCAGCACGGCGCGCAAATGTTGGTGATCGCCTGCAACACAGCGACCGCTTTGTCTCTCGACAAAATTACGCAAGCCGCTTCGGTTCCGGTCATTGGCGTAGTTGAGCCTGGCGCCGAACGCGCCGCGGGCGAGAGCAAGAATCGGAGAGCGGTTGTGATCGGCACCGAAGCCACGGTCAATAGCCATGCCTACCTGAAAGCTCTAGAAGCACGGGGAGTGCAGGCAAAAGAGAAAGCCTGTCCCCTGCTGGTGCCGTTGGTTGAAGAAGGATGGACCGACCATGCAGTCACCGAAGAGGTCGCACGGATTTATCTCGACGAAGCCTTCACCGACGGTTTCCGATCCGCTGATGTCTTGTTACTCGGCTGCACGCACTATCCGCTGCTCAAGCCGCTGCTGCACCGGGTGGCTTCTAAGCATGTCACGATCGTAGACTCGGCCGAGTCAACTGCCCAAGCAGTTGCGCGGGAACTCCGCCACGCTCCGCTCGCGGTTCCCGAGAATGAGCGGCGCAATCTGCCCCGCTTGAGATTCTTCGCCACCGACTCCACGGAAAAATTCAAACGTCTGGGTGAGCGCTTTCTGGGCCACAAAATTGAACAAGTCGAGCATGTGGACTTGAAAGAATAACCTGCGGGCAGGAATTTGACCGCAAGAGCCGGATAGACACGCATCCCCATAGAGCCTAGGCTATCTATCACTCATGCATGCGCTCGACAATGTTATTTGGCAGGCGCTCAACACCTGTCAAATTCATCTCGGCCAGCGCAACGCGCAGGCCGCCAAATTCCATAAAGATGTAAGTCTGTTGGGCGGATTTACCGAGCCATCGTTTGAAAACTACCAGTCTCTCTCACAATTGCTGGCGCCCGGCGAGCGCGTAGGCTTATTCCTGGACACTCTGCCGCAGCCGCCCCCGGGTTGGAGGATCGTCGTCACTCTGCCGCTGCTGGAAATGGTCTGCGAGAATGGTAGTCCGCAAGCGTATGCTCCAAACAACTCAATCGTCCCTCTGGGCGAAGCCGACGTTCCCGAAATGCTGGCCTTGACCAAGCTCACCAAGCCGGGGCCGTTTGCGACGCGTACCCGCGAGATGGGCGATTATTTCGGCATTCGCGTGAATAGCCAGCTCGTCGCCATGGCTGGTGAGAGGCTTCGCATTCCCGGCTACACCGAAGTTAGCGCCGTTTGCACGCATCCCGATCATCTCGGTCACGGCTATGCGACCGGGCTTGTGAGTCTGGTTATGCAACGCATTCTTGATCGGGGAGAGCGGCCATTTCTACACGTTCGCGGAGACAACGAACGAGCCATCGCGCTCTATGAGCGTCTGGGCTTCCACAGATGCCCACCGTTGCACTACGCAATTCTTGAGAAGGTTGCGGAATCGTTCTAGCGAGCGATCGCGACACACGCAGCTCCTTCGTTTTTCCATAGATTCCTTTCCCGCACATTCCGTTTTTTGGGGAAGTTGTTCCCAAATGAATCCACAGAGCGGGTGGACTCTTAATTGCGCCGGACACGGCCAAAGTTGTTTTGTCACTCGTTTTTGTAGGGCCACATTCGAGATGAGTAGTTCCGTGACTTTACGTACCAACATGGATGCTCGCAAGTCATACGGCCTTTCGCATGCGTGCGTTTTCCCTCATTGATGGCCTGGAGAAGAATTCGATGAACAAGCTACCGCGGTTCGTCGCAATGTGCGCGATCGCGACTGCATTTTCATCATTTGCCAGCGCGTCGCGGCTGGCTGCGTTTACCCAGGTTGACTATCCTGGCGCGGCGGTCACCGAAATTGCGGGCGGTCCCAATCTGCAAGGCACCAGCGTCGGCATTTATACCCTCATATTGGGAGGTCCCAATCACGGTTTCTTGCGAACCGCAAAGGGCGCGTTTATGCCGATTGACGTACCGGGCGCAACTGGTACTACTCCCACGTTTATCAACGTCGAGGGGGTGATCGTCGGCAGCTATCTCGATTCGACGGGTACCAGCCACGGCTTCGTTTTTAACAAGGGAATCTATACCACCGTGAGCTATCCCGGTGCGCTTGCCAGCGGGCTCAGCAGCATCAACGACCTAGGGGAAATGTCGGGATTCTACTGCAGTGACCTTGCCTGCGACTCTTCAGCGGTTTTTCACAGTTTTGTACTTTCACGGACGGGTGTCTTCACCAGCTTCGATCCGCCCGGAGCGACCGGCAGCGAGCCCAGTACTGTGAGCTTGCTTGGAGTCGTGGTCGGTAGTTACGACACTATAGAGGAGCCGACTTGTACCACGCAGTGTCTGGTATACGTGCTGTCGCAGGGAAGGTACGCGACTCTGAGTTATCCAGGCGCCTTGTTTACCTTTGCCGGCGGCGGCAATGTTTGGAATGCCGTCACTGGAATTTACTTCGATTCCTCCGGCAACGGACACGGTTTTCTTGAGAACAACGGCATCTACACATCTTTTGACTACCCGGGGGCCAGCTTCACAGAGGCCACCGGAATCAACGCTCTTGGTGTTACCGTTGGCGTCTTTATTGACTCCGAGGGCAATGAGCACGGATTTGTCCGAACCCCGTAGACCACGATAGTTTGACTCACCCTGTGTTTTCCTGATGGCCTCACGTCACCGCGCTTTCCGCACCGACTTGAGGCCATTTTGCCTGTCTGCACGCCGTTCGCGCTAAGATAGCGATGCCAATTTCATGAAATATTTGCTATGGGCAGCCGCCATCATTGTCATATCCGCGCTCTTATTTCTGCTGGCATTGAGAACAATTCCAATTCATGTCTACGATGGCTTTGAGTCGCCTCACCTCAGTCATTTTCTCTGGACCGATCGCCGCTTCGAACCTGGAGGGGTTGTATCTGAAGAGTCGGTAGTGCGTTCGGGTCGCAGCGCGCTCGCGATCACGGTTCGTTCGGGCGACCGTCCCGAAGCAGCCAGCGAATCCAGCGCAGCCACAGAACGAGACGAGCTGATGGAGTCTTGGTGGCTGTGGTCTCGCACCGGCAGGACCTACGTCTACTCTTTCAGCCTCTACCTGCCCAACGATTTTCCGCAAACTTCAGAGAGGTTGGTGATCGCTCAATGGAGACAGCTCTGCGAAGGTTCGCCTTGTATTCCCGATAACCCCATCCTCGCGCTGCGCTACGAAATCGGGCGGGTTCAAGTTACGCGAAACGATGAACACGGAAAAATGCTGCTTTATCAAGGCAACGAAGATGTTCGCGGCAAGTGGCTTGACTTTCGCTTCGTTACACGATGGGACGCAACGAGTGCCGGCGCCATTGACGCAACCCTGCAGGGACGGGAAATCGTCCACTATCAAGGAGCCACAATCTACCAGCCTGGCCCCGGTCACCCCAAGCATGCCCTTATCTACTTCAAGACTGGGCTATATCGAGATGCACTGCATGAGCCTGCCTGGACGATGTATGTCGACGAGTACCGCAAGGATGAGTGTTCTGCCAGCGGTTGCCGGTGAATCATAATCTTTGCAATGCAAAGTTCTTTTTAATGGTAGACTAGGGTCACGTTGGGCACGAGCGAGCCATGACCTCTATCCTTCGTAGCATCCAGCTCCTGAGTGTACTTCTCTTGCTTTCTTCAGGGATTCTTGCCGCGCAAACCGAAAATCAACCAGCTGCATCTCCGCCGAGCGCTCCGTCGGGGCAACAGTCGCAGGAGCAAAAACCACCACAGAACAATCTGCCGAATGCGCCGTCGAGCAGCCGGAAAGAGCCGTCGCTAAGCGACCTTGGTTTCTCGTCCAGCCAGACGCAAGCCGATCCCAAGCTCCAGGCGTTGCTCGATAAGCGCACTCATATGCTGAAGGTCCATCAGCGCATGGGATTGATTACGACGATTCCGCTGATCGCCGCGATTTTCTCTTCGGCCGGGGCAGGCGGAAAAAATACCGGGTCCGCCAGCCGCGACTTGCACGTGGCGCTGGGTGCAGCGGCAGGAGATCTTTATGGCATCACCGCTTATTACGCGATTCGCGCTCCCAAACCGCCCGGCACGCCGACAAAAGGGCCCATCAAATTTCACAAAGCCATGGCGTGGATTCACGGGCCGGGAATGATCATGACACCGATTCTGGGCGCGATGGCATTTTCGCAGAAGAATAATGGCGAAAAAGTCCATGGGATCGCCCAAGCGCACATGCCGGTAGCCATCGTGACCGCCGGAGCATTTGGCGCTGCTCTTCTTTCGGTATCGGTCAAGTTCTGAGGGGCACAAATGCTAAGAAAACAACTACTAAGCTTGTTGCTCCTTGCACTTCCCTGCTACGCGGCCGACAGCCAGTGGGTGCTGACCAATAGCACGCTCACTTATCACGTTTCGCATCCGCTGCATCAGACCGACGGAGTGAGTCACGCCGCCCGTGGCAAAGGCGTTTGTCACGATGGCCAATGCGATTTTCTAATCGCGACACCGGTCAAGTCGTTTGAGTCGGGAGATACCAACCGCGACCTGCACATGATTCAGGTGGTTCGCGGCGCTGAATTCCCCATGGTCGTCGTGCGCACCCACCTGCCGGAGTCAGCTGCGGGATCGACCACCATCCGCGCCGATTTGCAGATCGAGTTCGCCGGCCAGACAGTGCAGTACAAGCAAGTGGCCTTTCAACTGGAGATGCATGGCAACGAAGCCAAGCTTTCGGGGACGATTCCCGCGACGTTGTCGGATTTCAAAATTGCCCCCCCGTCGCTGCTTACCTTGCCGGTCAAGAACGACGTTCCCATCCGCGTTGAGATGACCTGGAAGTCGCAGTGAGGCAATCGTAGCGCACGGATTCGGAACTATCGAGTCACGGTTAGTGACAGCACTCCGGTGACTTTGCCCCAGTCGTCGGTTTGCCGATCAAAGGTGACGTACCGGCGGTCGCCATCGAAGCGCGTATCGAGCAGTAGCAGCTTTTCAATGACGTGCGTAATTGCCCCGTCGTCATAGATGTATTGGTTGAAGATTGCGCCGTACACAACATAAAGATGGTCGTTCCATGTCATCAGTAAAGGGCGCTGAGCCTGCAGCGTACCGACGATCTGCTCGACATTCACGCTCGCGGCCGGCCAATAGTCGTCCGTAATTACCACCGATGTCCCATCATCGAGATAATGCTTGCCGCGGATTTTTGCGCCAAGTTCTTTCAAGGAAAGCTGGCTGATCGAGCCAACTTGATCCTCCAGTGCAGATTTTCGCCCACAACAGAGCTCCGGATCCGCGAAAACCGCAGCCACGCTGGCGGCGAGAACATCGGCGTCGGCCTTGGAGTCCGCCACAATGGTGGGCAGCGCCGCGACTTTCACTTCCTGGTGTGGGTGGAGGACATACCCCTGCGCTGGCTCATCCTGTGCGTTGGCTGAAACGGCCAAGGTCAAGAGTACGGCCAATAGCGGAACGGGTAGTCGCACGGGTCACCTCCGGTGATCGGCTCAGTGACAGTATAGTTTTGGCCGCGGCTTGGGCTTAGTGACGAAAGGGAATGTCAGGGGTGTGCCAGAGAAGAACTAGCGGCAAGGCGAGATTAGGGCTTGCTCATCTGCTGATCGAGATGGTCCAGCACTTTCGGCCAGGCGTCGCGATGGCGCTTCGTGGACTCTTCATCGGGAAAACCAGCGTGGGTGAGTCGAAGATGGGCGCCGCTCTTTTCCGCCTTCAATTCGACAGTTACGACCGTTTCCGCTCCTCTGGTCGCCGCCGTGACCCAGGTCAACTGAACCAGTCGGTCCGCTTCTAACTGTAAAAAACGCCCATAATGGGGATGACGTCGCCCCTCGAACTCGGTCTCAAAATAAAAGACCGTGTTGACTTCGCCTTTCATGAGCACGGTTCCGGGCACAGCGAACCAACGATCGAATTGTTGGGTCCAGGCGCGAAAAATAACGGCAGGCGACGCGGTCATGCGACGTTTGATCGTGAATTGGAATGTTTTCGACGGGGTCATCAAAGCTCAGACGGTTGCGACCAGTTGATAGCGCGCGGCACGAGGCTCAACAATCCTGAGTCTGCCATGGCCGGGGTTGACCCGATAGCGGGTGCGAAGCAGGCCCAACTGCTCCAGTAAATTTACATCTCGACCGACCGCTCGAGTATCCCGCTTCAGTTCATCCGCGAGGCGAGAAACAGACATTGCACCTTCCTTCGTGGTTCGCAGCAATCGTAATCGCTCCGGAGAAAGTACTTTCATCATGTCAGCAGCGTTCTCAAAAGAGATCGTAAACTCAGGTGAAAGCTCCTCTCCTCGATCGAGTTTTCGCGCGTGTTCCCGCGAGCGGGAAAAAAAGCCTTCCACGCCATCACTCGTAATACGGGCCTTAAGCTTTTTCCTCATCTTCAATTCTCCAAAGTTCGCGTATCTCGCGTTCGAACCTCAACACTATAGCGGCATAGCTCTCGAAGTCGACTTTTTCCACTTGTCCCATGAAATGCCGGTGGTGGACACCATGACTGTTGTCGTAACCAAGTACGCGGCCGTTATCTGTGCTGCAGACGGCGGGGTTGACGTAGGCGAGGCTGTACTTTATCAGCCGGTTGCCTTCGTACCAAACCTCCTCTTTGAGGACAGCGTTCCGGCGGCGTCCCGACAGGTATAGAGTTTCATCGACTCGTTTTTCCCTCAGCGCTCGCCGCGGCTTTGGTTCAGTCACGTTGATTTAGCGTAACAGCTGTGACAACAAATATCCTATCTGCAATCAGAAAGGATGTCAATGATCCTATCTGGGAGTCTTGGCGAGAATCGAGCATCCTTCCGCCTGTTTTCAACCCCCTCAATCCCGTATGGTTACGCCGCACTATCCAGCGGTTACTGGTAATCTAGGAGGACGCTTTTCGCCCCAATCCGGCGAGGCTGCCGTAGTCGTACTCAAAAGGAGACGCGTGTTTGCCTGACCCCGAGGCAAAACCTAACGACTCGTTGCTGGTGGCGGCCATTCGCACCGGTGACGAGCGCGCCATGGGCGAACTCTACGACCGCTATTCCGGCATCGTATATTCGGTGGCGCTGCGCGTGCTCGGCGACACCGGCACAGCGGAGGACGTTCTGCAGGAAGTGTTCATGCAGTTGTGGCGCAATCCGGGGATCTTCGATTCCAGCCGGGGCAATCTCGCTCCGTGGCTAGCGGTCATTTCCCGTAACCGAGCGATCGACGCCCTGCGCAAGCGCCGTCCAGAAACGGACATCGAAGATGTTGTGGTATCGGTAGAGAAAGATCTCGCCGGGGAGGCGGACCGCGCGATTGCAATGGGAAAAGTTCGCAGCGTTTTAAGCGCCATGCCTGCGCCTCAGCGCAGCGCCTTAGAGATGGCCTATTTCGAAGGGTTAACGCATTCCGAAATTTCACAAAAAACAGGAGAGCCTTTGGGCACGATCAAGACCCGCATCCGCACTGGACTGCTGGCCTTGCGTAAAGCTTTTGCGACGTGACGACCCATCCACAATTCGAAGAGGATCTCGCGCTCTACGCCATGGGGGTGCTCGGCGAGGAAGACCGCCTCAACCTCGAGCATCATCTGGCGGATTGCCCTAGTTGCCGTCGCGAATTGGAAGCGTTGCGTGGAGATTCCGCGCTGTTGGCGCTTTCTACCGGGGGACCCCGGCCTCCGCAGCGCTCGCGTGAGCGTTTGATGAAAGCGATCGCGCAGGAGCCACGCAGGGTCGAAGCTCGGCGTTCGCGGCCGTGGTGGGCGCTGGTTCCGGCGTTTGCAGCGGGTCTGCTGGCTGTGCTCGCAGGGTGGTTGTTGACGCAGAATTCGTCTCTGAAGCAGCAAGTCCAAGTGTTGAAGAATCGATCCCTGAAACAGCAAGCGGAATTGCAGCGAACCAGAGAAATTGTTTCCACTCTGACTGCGACCGACGCGATGACGGTCACCCTGGTCGCGGCCAAGACTCCGCCGCAGCCCCAGGGCAAAGTCATGTACATGAAAGATCGCGGCGGCCTCATCTTCCTCGCCAGCAATCTTCCGCCAGTTCCCTCTCAGAAGGCTTACGAGCTGTGGCTGATCCCCGTACAAGGCGCGCCTATGCCAGCAGGCGTGTTCAAGCCTGACACGCACGGCAGTGCAACAGTACTGAATCCGCCGCTGACGCCGGGCGTGGAGGCAAAAGCGTTCGCGATCACGGTAGAGCCAGAAGCCGGATCGGCCACACCGACGATGCCGATTGTGATGGTCGGCGGAGAGTAGAGCGCTATTTCTCCAATTTGCCGTTGACAAGCCGGGGGAGCGGATACATTATGATCTCGGCGTTTTACTTTGTACCGCCTTCTTGCAGTGGGGATGAGGCGGCGACGGACCGTTTCTCAAGCAGCTTCTTATCGGGACGAGTAGTACACGGCAGCTCGATTTAGCATCATCGACGGCCATATCCAGGGACAATCAGACGTGGGGGATTTATGAAAACGCGCGTAGTGTGCGGTGCGTGTATGGTATTGGTCGTACTGGCGACGGCGAGCCTTTTTCCGGGCCACGCGCAGAAGGCAGCGAGTCGGCGTGCGTCACGACGAGAAGCATCGGCCCAAGTCGGTGCCACCGAGGCGGGTCCGGACCTGCCTTCGATTCCGGACGAAGGCACCCGGTTTAACCCTTTGAAGATAGCGCTGCTCAAGTGGTCCCTGTTCGACACCGCTCGCGCGGTGACCGTCGGAAACCAGCCGTACGGTGTGTGCTTCGATGGAGCCAACATTTGGACGGCAAACTTTGGCGACACCACAGTCACAAAAGTTCGGGCGAGCGACGGGCGGGTCTTGGGCACCTTCAACGCAGGGCCCGGCCCCTTCGGGGTCGTTTTCGATGGAGCAAACATATGGGCTTCTCTCGTCACAAATGCGGTCGCCAAGCTACGCGCCAGCGATGGCAAGCTTCTGGGGACCTTTCCTGTCGGCAACACTCCAGAGTGGATGACGTTTGACGGACAAAACGTCTGGGTAGCCAATGGCGCGGATAACACAGTGACGAAGCTGCGTGCTGCTGACGGCAAGACAATGGGCACGTTCACTGTGGGCACCGCCCCATTCGCGGCCGCATTCGACGGCGCAAACGTGTGGACGGCCAACACCGGCGCTGGGACCGTCACGAAGCTGCGGGCGTCCGATGGAAACGTTCTGGGAAGCTTTGCGGTTGGCGTTAATCCGATAGGGATCGCCTTTGACGGCGCACACATCTGGGTAGCAAATCGGAACAGCAACACCGTGACTGAGCTGAGAGCCAGCGACGGCGCGGTGCTCAACACGATCCCCGTCAACGCTGACGGCCCGTACGGAATTGCGTTCGACGGCGCATACATCTGGGTATCAGGCGACTCCAATCTCGATGTTCTGCGGGCAAGTGACGGTGCAGTCGTGGCATCGCACCAATTGCAGAGCGAAGGCATCGCCTTCGATGGGGCCTATGTATGGACAGCGGTACAAGGAGGCAACATTCTATTCAGGTTCTAGATTAGATCGCAAGGAGGAAATGTGAAACACCGGCACGCCACGTCGTTGTTAGCCCTTGGGCTCTTCCTGCTGTTAGTCGAAACCTCAAACATTGCGGCACAGGTCAATGTAACCACTGCGCACCAGGATATTCCATCCACCATTTGCTCGGGCACGGGCTGCGTTTACCGCACTGGGCAGAACTTGGCAGAAAATACGCTTGTGTTCTCCACCATCGCGGACACGAACTTTGGCCTTTATTGCAGTTACGAAATCTTGACGGCCAGGTATATGCCCAGCCGCTTGTGGTCACGAACGTGAAGTGGAACGGTACTCTAACGACGGTCGTGTATGTTGCGACTATGAACGGCAGCCTGTATGCCTTCAATGGAGCACCGACCGCTGGAAATTGCCCAACACAGCTGGCCGGGCCGGTGTCGCTTTTGAACCCGGGCGAGTCTGCGCCCACGTGCAACTTTCTGGGCGGCACAAACTGTCAGACGATTGCACCGAGGGTTGGCATTCTAGGCACTCCCGTGATCAGTGCGACCACTCTCAGCGACGGGAGTACGGGAGGGACGATCTACGCAGTGGTGGAAAGCACCGATGGGACGAACTACTATCATCGCCTCTGGGCACTGGACATAGCCACGCTCTCGCTCACAACAGCGAGCAAAGAACTTATAGATCCTGGGCAGTCAACAGGTTGCTCAACTAACTCCAACTTTTCGAAGACCCATATTCAACGCCCTGCGCTATTGCTTGGAGGCGATGGATATCTCTACATCGCATTTTCGATGATGGACGGTAACGCGAAGCCATATCCTTACGGGGCCCTTTTCGCGTTTAACACAGCATCCTTGAGCACATATCCTCGATGCCTCGCCCTAGCTGTGAGCACGACCAACACGAACGACGGGGCAGGAATCTGGGGAGGCGGTGGGGGACCAGCTTTCGCCACTGATCCAAATGATGGCAAGTACTACGTTTTCCTCAACACGGGAAACGGCGGCTTTGATGGCAGTACCCTTTGGGGAGATAGTTTTCTGAAGATCTCTTGCGCCAACAGCAACTACTGCAGCAGCCCGTTAACCGTGGCAAACTCTTACACTCCGGGAGATCAGTACTGGCGGTCGCATGACCAGTTACACTACGGCTCGAACTGCAGCAAAGACGGCGATGTTGACTTAGGCTCTGGCAGTCCCATGTTGATCCCTGACAGCGAAAATTCCAGCTATCCATATCTAGCAGTGAGCGCTGACAAAGAAGGTGCTCTTTGGTTCATGGACTGGAGGACGCCAGGAGGATATACCAACCAGAACCATTCCGATCCCTGTCAAAACACCACCAGCACGGACGCAAATGTTCAAATTTTCCCGATCAGTGGTTCGTTTCCGGGTGGCCCACTGACTCACACGAATCTGGCCTTCTGGGAGACCGGATCAACGGAACAAAATTCGACAAACTATGTATTCGTAGGTCCCGCAAAAGACGGCAATCCAAACGGAGGGGAACTGTTGCGGTATCAAATCTGTCCTACGGGTAAACCCATAAACAACACGTCGCCCTGTAGTTCCGCGCTGACGTATGCATATGCAGTACCAGGAACTCCGCTTCCCTTTCTATGGGGCGTGACGCCGGCTGTCTCTGCCAGCACCGATGTGACAGACCCGCCTGATGCCCTGCTGTGGGCTATTTCGGCGGACGGCAGTGTTCTCTCAACTAAGTCGCCGTTCCAGTGGACGAACCCCCACGACCAAGAGGTGATTAAGTTCGGCGCGTCAAACCCAGGCGTTCTATACGCCTTTGACATAGACACCATGAAGAAACTTTACGGCACACAGGACTGTGGGAATGCGGATCTTATTGATCCAGCGACCAAGTACTCCGTCGCCACCGTCGCGAACGGCTACGTGTATCTTGGAAGCCTAGGGCCGGAGCAAGATCCCACAAGTACGCAATGTCAAGCGGACGGGACGACCGGGGGCGCTCCCTACGCCCAATGCTTCAATGTTGGCGGGTTTTACATCTTTGGCCACTTCAGCACGCCACGAAGTTGTAGCTGATTCGTAAGAGTACAGGAACTCAGTCGTCCGAACCGGGAGGAAGAACAGATTCAATGCGTCGCACCGCAGTTTGAAGAAATCGCGCCGAACTGCGCAATCAGCTGCACGCCAGCCTTACCCTGTAAACACAAAAGCGCCCGGCACAGCTGAAAGCTGCGCACGGGCGCCTCACAATTCAGGTCAAAATGGCAGGACGAAGGCTCGCTCCATCCTGCGGCTAAGTCTTCCGGAGGAAAACAGGTTTCTCGACTATGCGAATCCCCGCCTCGCGGTCGATTCGCTTCGCTCGAAATGACAAGAGCTATTAAGCCGAAACAAGAACCGTGCCCTATCCGAGCCGCTTTAGAACATGGTGTAGATGAACGGCGCGAGCGAGGTCGCTTCGCCCACGATCAGCAGCACGCCCAGCAACACCACCGTGATCACAATCGGCAGAATCCACCAGCGTCTCTTGCCGAAAAAGCCGAACAGTTCTCCAGCGGTTTGCAGCTTGCTCTTGGTGCTTGCAATGACTCCCATGAACTTCTCCTCCTAGTGTCTCTAAAAAAGTTTAGTGTTGCCTGACTGCGAAACCAAGGTTGTGCGTCACATCAAAAGTCGATTAGTGCTATTTGGGGAAACCGCCAGAATCGTTCGTACCATTGGAACCGTTTAGTCCCAGCCGCCGGCCCATCGCCTTCCACATTACCGGGAGCACAAACTGATGAAAATCCGCATAGTGGCGTTTCTTCCAGAACAAGCTCGGATCCTGGCTGATGCGATACCAGAATTCCAGTCCGCGATGCTGCATCCATTTCGGCGCGCGCTTGCGCATGCCGATGTGATAATCGAAAGCCCCGCCCACGGCGCCGGTGAAACGTGCCGCAATGCGATGGCGATTCGTCCAGACCCAGCGCTCTTGCAGCGGCGCGCCCAGTCCGAGCCACAAAATATCGGGCTGCAAGCGTTCAAACTCGCCCAGAATCCACCTATTGTTTTCTTCGCTGATCGGGCCCCACGGCGGCGTCCAGCAGCCCACGATCTTCATTTTGGGATGCATTTTCTGCAACGCTTCTGCCGTACGCTCCGCCTTGCGATCGCCGCCGCACATCACATAAACCGTGTAGCCTTTCTCGGCCGCGCGCTGATTCATGGCTACAAAGAAATCCGGGCCACAGCACCGTCCCGGCACGGGATCGCGCAATGCCTTGCTCGCCCACACCAACGGAATCCCATCGGCCATGGGAAAATCGGCATCATTCAGTGCCTGGCAATAACTCGCATCGTTGCGGGCTTCAATCACGTTGTAAACATTGATAAACACGCCATAGCGGTGTTCGCCGCGCTGAATGCAGTCTTCGACGGCGTCGACGGTCTGTGCCACCGTCAACGGCCGCACTCGCACGCCGAGAATGTCGACGCGCTCGGCGCTCGAGCGCACGCGCTCCGCTGTGATCTGGGCAGGCATCGTCTGTATGGCTTCTTGTTCCATGTTCAATTTGCCGGCTTACCCCACCGTGGCCAATGTGCGCAAACCGCTCTCGCTGTTCGATAGCTGCTTCAGCGTATCGATGTTGTAATACTGCGGATTGTCCCAGTCGCCGAACTTGTCCATGTTCTCGATCAGGTTCTTCACGATGGCTTTCACATCGTGATTGGGATGGAAGCTCAGCGTGTTCTCCGCCTTGCGAATGCTGACTTTGTAATTGCGGAAATCTTTCTTGTGATGGATGGTCAGCTTGACGTGAATTCCCAGGTGCTCTTCAATCGCCATCTTCACCAGGTCGCCGACTTCGCCAACCGTATAATTTCCCGACGCCACGTTGAATACGCCAGAGATCCTCTCACTGGCTTCAATCGCACGAATGTAGGCATTGGTCGCGTCTTCGATGCTGATGATCGGCCGCCAAATGGACGGATTGTTCACCGTGATCTCGCGATTACGCACGCCGTTCTTGAACATCGTATTGACGATCAGATCAAGCCGCATACGCGGGCTGTACCCCGAAACCGTTCCCTTGCGCAGCGAGATGACGGAAAACTCATCGTCCATCAAGTTCATCACTGCCTGCTCGCCCTGCAGCTTGGAAATGCCGTAGGGATAGGAGGACGAAACTGGCCGCGTCTCATCGAACAGTTCGTTATCGGTGTAGCCATAAACGGAGCAGGAGCTCGCGTAGACGTACCGCTTCACGTGCGCTTTCTTCGCGATGTAGGCGAGATACGCCGGGGCCGCAGCGTTAAAAACGAAATTCTGGCTGGGCGAGTATTCGGCCATGGGATCGTTCGACAACCCCGCCAAAAATACGACCTGCTGGTAAGACTCGAGGTCCTGAATGCTGATATCGAAAATATCTTTGTGAATCACGCCAACCTGTTTTGGTAGATGATTGCCGAACCAAAAGAGATCGAGCACGTCAACCTCATAGCCGCGATCCAGCAACTTCGGCGCCAGCACCGAACCGATATATCCCGCTCCACCTGCGATCAGAACTTTCATCGTTTATCTCCCCACCACGCTAGCTTCCTCTTGGTAACGAAAATTTTCCGACTCCGGCCGCGCCAACCATTCTTTCAGCGTCTGCGCCTTGCGATCTTTATCAGATAGCAGAGGTTCTCGCGTTGGCCACTCAATGCCGATCTCGGGGTCGTCCCACCGAATCCCCGACTCGCCTTTATTGTTGTAAATCCCCGTGCACTTGTACTGAATTTCGGCGTAATCGGAGAGCACGCAGAAGCCGCGCGCAAATCCCGCCGGCGCCCAGACCTGCTTTCGGCTCTCGGCCGAAATCTCGGTGCCAAACCACTTCCCTAGCGTCGGCGACCCTTTGCGGATATCGACCGCCATCAGAAAGGCGGTGCCGCGAGTCGCGCGCATCAGCTTGCCCATGGGCGGGTCCCATTGAAAATGTAATCCGCGAACGACATTTCGTACTGATCCGGAGTGATTGTCCTGCGGGAAGTCCGTGGGCAACCCCAGAGGCTTGAACAAATCCGCACGGAAGACTTCGGTAAAAAATCCGCGGTCGTCCTGAAACACCTGTGGCTTCAGTACGCAAACTCCGTTTAAATGTCTCGATTCGATGACTAAGTCCATTCTTGCTTACGCTCCCAGTCCAACCCGGTTCACAGGTAAATTGATGGCCGCCGAGTGCACGGCCGCCTTGGACAATACGAATTTATCAATAATAAGTGCGTCGAGCCCCGACCCAAAATAGCTGCGCATGGCATCGCGCGGGCTTACCACGAGCGGCTCGCCAAACAAGTTGAACGACGTGTTCAGCAGCATGGGCGCGGGTGCGTTATCGCCAAAACGCTTCAGCAATGCCCAAAAGACAGGATTGCTTCGCCGATCGACGATGTGCAGGCGCACGCGGCCATCCGGCAGCAAGAAACTTTCCGGCAAGCAACTGTTGCCTGGCAGAACGTCCGCTAGCGAATTCATAAAGCGACATTGGCGCGAGGCGGCGAAATAACGCGCACAATCTTCTTCTGGAACCGAAATCGCAAACGGCCGGAACCATTCGCGGTGCTTGATGAAGTCGTTGAGATTTTCTTTGACGTACGGCGCCCAAGGCGAAGCCAGCACACTGCGATTGCCGAGGGCTCGCGGCCCAAATTCCGCCGCACCCTGGAACCAGCCCACAATCTTCCCCGCTTGCAGGAGTTGTACCGCCGTCTCGAGCTTCCTGTCTTCCGTGGTCGGAAGAGTGTAGCGGCTCTTGGTGTTATCGAGTACATCTTTCACCGCGTGGCGATCAAATTTCGGTCCGAGATAAGCATGCACATCGTTATTCGAACGCGGCTTCTGCAACGTGTGATGCCACGCCAGCAAGGCCGCACCCGGTGCCGTCCCGGCGTTTCCCGGAGCGGCTGGAACAAACACTTCGCTCGCACCGAGGTTTTTTTCGAGCGCGGCTACTAAGAGAACATTCTGAAAGAGTCCGCCGGCGAAGCAAACATTCTTTACATTTTCGCTGCGGCGCAAATCCTCAACTAACGGAGTAATCAGGTCCACACACGCGGCCTGAATACTTGCCGCCAGATTCTTGCTCTGCTCCTCCGCGATCTGCTTCCGGTCCTGGGGCAGACCGGCAATCCGATAAAACTTCTCCGAGAATGAGACTTGATTTGCCAAGCCCCGATGGAAAAAGCTGTAATCCAGACGCAACGCCGCGCGGCTCCCGCCGCGAAACATTTTCAGAAAGACATCTTTATAAACTGGCTCACCCGCGAAGCTGAGCCATTGGGTTTTGTGTTCGTCAAGATGCGGCTGGAATCCAGCCAGATCGGTGACTTGCGAATAGACCCATGCCAGCGAATGCGGAAATGGAATGGTTCGCAGAACGCGAATCCTATTTCCTTCCCCGACCGCCAGCATCCCCGCCGTACCGTCGCCACCTTCATCCATGGTGACGATCAGGCTTCGCTCGAAGGGCGAAGAGAAAAATGCGCTGGCCGCATGGCAAAGATGATGGTCGAAGCCAACCACCTTATTTTCGCCTTCCTCTACATAGCCTCGCAGCACGCGCAAGTGATTCAGTTCGCGTGCCAACAATCCCGCTTCGTTGGCGGCATAGTATCCGCTCGCCATCGGCGCTGTGGGCGAAAGCTTTGCACGGAGCCACGACTTCTTCAACCAACTCTTCATGGGCTCAATCGCCACTGCGATCCGATCCAGGCCGCTCCAATCCGTGCCCGCACTTTCAAAACAGGAGCGAATGGCAAGTTCCGGGCGATTCCGGGTTCGTGCGCGGGCCAGCTTGTCGTTTTCGATAGCCGCTTTCACCACGCCGTCTTCGAGCAGCGCGGCGCTGGTGTCGTGTTGAAACGATGACAAGCCGAGAATGCGCATGGGTTCGAGATCTATTACTTCGTTTTACTCCAACCCGCCCCGAAGATAAATTGCGATCTCAGGAGGGTCGGCAATTCCGTCCGCTTACGTCGCCAGAGGTTGAACTGTCTTGTGGGGAGTCTTAAAAGTCGAGCGCTGCTGGCTCCTGTTTAGCGAGCCGGCTGCTTCCGTGTAGCTGCTATAAAACTATGCCGACAGACCGAGGTAAGCAAGTGCCAAAGCCACTGGAGACGAAAGTCTCTAGTGGTTCTACAGTTGCCAGAGGAAATCGTATTATCTAAATGATAATAAGCCAGTTATAAGATCTAAGCCGATGGTATACATCTCCAAGACCGGCGCCTGAAACAGACGGATTGGTTCGCCCGAGTCTTGATGGTACTGTTCGTCTCCTGAACAGTAGACTGTAACGCTGAGTGACGGCTGAACTCTGAGACGGAATCAGGGTGTGGATTTATTACTGGCTACGCCCGAGCGTAATCCGATTCGCGCGCGCCGGCATTGTCGTTTACCTTACGCATCGCCTCGGGCTGCCCTTTTTTGCGGCCGATCATGATAAATAGGCCGCCGGCGTCGCCGAGCTTCATCAATAACCCAACCTCAGCCAGAATTCGCGTCGCCTTGCTGCCACGATCATGCACTTCAAACAGCTTTTCCTGGTCGGTGAACGCCCCGAGGTCGAGTTTCGGGATGCTATCGAGGAAGTCGAAACCGTTGGCGTCGAACCAGTCTTTCAGCACTTCGTCGTAAGAATGCTTGCTTTCATGAGGGTGTTTGTACTGGTCCATGAACCAAGCTCGCTTGCGAGCTTCGGTGTAATTCTGGTTCCTCTGATGCGCGTCCAGGAAGCGCAGCTTGTCTCCAGAGGCGTGGAACAGGAACCGGAGGAAATCGGTTCCCAGGCGGCCGATGGTGTTGTAGAGGCCAACGATAATGTATCGCCCCGGCTTCACCAACCGCGAAATCGACTTGAACCCGCCCAGTGGATCGCTGGTATGGTGCAGCACGCCATTCGAGATCACCACATCGAATGTCTCCTCTTTAAACGCGGGCCGGAACAAGTTCTGCTGCAAGAATCCTGCATTTTTTACGTCGCAGCGATCGCGGAATCCCTTGGCCAGCTTCAAGGAATTGAGGCAAAGATCGGTACCAAACACGGTGCGGTTCCAGCGCATGCCGAGGAAGTTGCTCAGCTGCCCGGTGCCGCAACCGCACTCGATCACCTTGGCGCCACCGGGAATCTGCTCATCCAGCAAGCGCGCGAAGACCCCGCGGTTCGCCTTTTCGGCCAAACTTTCCTTCGAGTCAAATTCGTCGTAGTTGGGGAACGGATTCTCTTCGTAAAAGGCCTTCACGACATCGGTCACGTCCCGCGATTGGTCTTTGGCATCGTGCGGGGCAAAGAGCAAGGGAATTCCGTTCTCCACGGGATACTTCGTCCCACAATCCTGGCACCGCAGCACCTCCTGCTCGATCTGTAAAGACGCACGGCAACGGGGACAGCAAAACATATCCAGGTTCTTAACGAAGATATCGAGCACTGAGCATTCTCCTGCGAGTTTGATTTGGATCGTTCGCTTGCACGTTCGCTTTAGCCATTAGAATAGTGGTTCTGAGCCGCTTGGGGAAATGTACGTTCTGGATACTGTCGCGGGCCGGCCTCGCGATCTACTCTCGCTTCCCTATTTTCGGTCGATTGCGGGTCGCTCTGGGGGTTATCCGCAATCAGGACCGTATCCTGGCCATCGAACGGAGTGACGGCCGTGGCGTTTCCTTCCCCGGCGGAATTGCTATGCCATGGGAGGACATCGAGAAAGCCGCGCACCGCGAAATCCTAGAAGAAACCGGACTGCGCGTCACCCATTCCGTCTTAAAAATGCATTACCTCGACTCGGTCGAGGTTCCCGTCGATCTTTCCGTCTTCGAGGTCGAGGCCGATGGCGAACTGCGCGCCTCGTGGGAAGGAACGCCGCGCTGGCTCGACCTCAACGAATTACGCCAGCGAGTTCTTCCCAGCCAACGCCGGATCGTTGACACTCTGGGTCAGCCTTGAGCTCGGTCGACCCCTCTTATATGAATCCGGCGAGGGGTTGGCGTACGCCTTCCACCTCGCCGTACTTCCTGTCACCGCTACTACTGTCCAATACCGGTCAGGTTGAACGTGACCGCGCCAAGGCCAGTGTTGACCGTCAGAGTTGCATTGAAGGTTCCTGACGATTGAGGGTTGAACACTACCTCGACGGTACAAGTCGATTTGTAGGCCCCCGATTCCGGACCGGGAGCAAGCCCGTTCACGCAAGTGTTGGAGGCAATGCTGAAGTTGACTGGGTCGCTCAGCTGGGTAGTACCGAGCGAAAGCGTCGCCAAGCCGAAGTTCTGGATGGTGCCAGGCATCTGCGGGCTGCTCTGCCCGACCGGAATGGTCCCGAAGTTGATGTTGTGTTCGAACTGCGTCATCACCGGCACCATGTCGACCTGGCGGATGCGGTTGTTGCCGGCATCGGCAATTAGCAGCTCTTCATCGCCGTTGACCGACATGCCGATGTTGTCCAGCGTCGCTGCAGTAGATGGGCCGCCATCGCCACCAAAGCCTAAATTGCCCGGGTGCGACGGATTGCCTGCAACGGTCAGGATGTTTCCGGTGGTGGCGTCAATTCGGCGAACCACGAGGTCGCCTCCGCCGCCGACGTATACGTTCCCCGCGGGATCGACGCTCAACCCTTGCGGAACCGTTTCCGTAGCGTTTATGGCCAATTGCCCATCTCCGCTGAACCCTGGCTGCCCGTTTAGGGCGTAATCGTAAATGTACTCGAACTTGCTGGGGGTCCCGCAGCCGTTCGCAACATTGGCAACGCAGCGGACCATGTTGTTGACGCTGTCGTCAAAAACAAGGTTGTTATTCAGCGTGCCGAGGCCATAAGGGTGATTCAGTTTGGCTTTGTCTCCCGAAATGCCGTTGCTGTTGAAGCCCGTAGCTCCAACAAGTCCGGCGGAGCTAACGATCGTACCGACCGGCGGATTGGGGTTGGCCGTGTTGGGGCAACCTCCGGCGGTATTTACCACGCACCGGACTCTGCCGATAAAGTAATCCGAGATGTAGACGTTGCCGTTCGTATCCACACTGACTGCGATGGGGTAATCCACACTAGCCTCGGTAGCCGGTGTGCCGTCTCCACACGTCGCAGGGCCTAAGCATTCCACGCCCTGTTGACCGGCGACGGTTACGATTTCTCCCGGTGGAATCGTTACCGTCCCCACGGTGAGGTTCTGGTTTGGTTGCATGTTGACGACGCGCACTGCGGAATCCGTGCTGTCGGCGATGTATAAGTTGCCCTGACCATCGAGCGCGATGCCTTCGGGATCATCGAGCGTCGCCGAGCTTGCAGGCCCATTGTCACCATTACACGTCGGCGGTGGGGGTTCAGCGCAGGCCTGACTGGGATGGCCATTGCCTGCCACCACGGTAATCAGCCCGCTCGTCGTATCAACTTTGCGGATGATGTTGTTGCCGTTATCGGCGATGTAGAAGATCGTTCCGGTACTGTCCCACTTTGCATCGACCGGATTAGCAAGGGTGGCTGAGGTTGCCGCACCGGTGCTGTTGGGAGCAATTACACCGCTTCCCGCGATGGTTTTCACCTGGTAGGTGGATGCATTTCCTTGGCGGATCAAATCGTTGCCGGAATCGGCGACGAAAGCGTTACCAGCGGAATCGATCACGATCGCGGTGGGCCCATAGAATTGAACCCCTGACGGGCATTTTCCGTTAACATCCCCCGCAGTGCCGGTGCCGCACACTGTAATAACTTTCCCGTTCGCGCCGGTTGTAACCTCGCGAATCTTGTTGTCCCATTGATCGGCAATATAAAGGTTGCCACCGGGATCCAGCCAAATGCCCGATGGATTATGAAACAGCGCGTTTAGCTTTGGTCCGTCGCCACAACTGCCAGTCGGGTCGGTACAAAAAGGCGCGCCCTTGCCGGCATAAGTGACGATTTCGCCGACTGTTGTGTTCGGAAAGTTATTCTGGGGACAACCTCCATTGACATTGGCAACGCAACGGATGCGCTGATCTCGTGTGTCTCCAATGTAGAGATTCCCAGCTTTATCGGTAATGACTCCGATCGGTATATCCAGCTTCGCGCCCTTCGCGCCCGGTGCCTGAGCCGAACCGCCATCGCCGCAGACTGTCCCGGGAGTATTGCACTCGTAACCGTTGCCGGCGACGGTCACGATCGTTCCCGACAAGATGTTTTGAACACCTAACACCGACACCGTGCTGGCTCCCGTATTGATGAAGCGGATTTCCTGATCGGTACTGTCTGCGATAAAGATATTTCCCGAGCCATCGATGTAAATGCCTTGAGGATTGTTGAAGGTCGCCGACCCAGCGGGGCCGGTGTCACCGCAACTGGGATAATCCACACCTGCATCCGGACAGCCTTTTCCTGTTCCTGCTACCGTGTCAATGTTTCCGGGTGCGATAAGCTGACCAAGCACAGTAATTGCCGAACTCTGGGTGTTGATGACCCGAATGCGGTTGGCATCGACTACGTACACGTTCCCGGCTTTGTCCACCCCGACTGCGATCGCCGACGATAACTGAGCCTCAGTAGCCGGACCACCGTCACCACTGAAGCCAGCGGTTCCCGTGCCTGCCACTACGGACAGAGCGCCGGTCTTCGGGTTCACCTCGTACAGGTAGTAACTGTATTGCGCGGCGACGTAGACATTCTCGTGGGAATCTTCCGCAATGCCGGTTGGATTGGGAAAGAAAGTGTCAAGCGCTACACCCGTGTAGGGCACTCCTCCGCCCGCCACCGTACCGATAGTGTTGCCTTGTTGCCCAATCGCGCTTGAAACCAGCGCAAAAAAACACAGCGCCGATAACGCTGCGGAAATAAGTTTCGGTCTGTGCGCGGAGCCGGAACGGCCCAGCATGTTTTGTGCGATGGGACTGGCTTGCATAGGGTCCTCCAATAATGAACCTGGTACAACCTGAGAGACGAGGGTCAAATGATGATTGCGAATGCACAAAACCTAACCAGGGGAGGTCCCACTACTGCGGCACATCCTGCAATTCGCAAATTATGCAACTACAACGACGACTTTTCAACTATAAAGTTCTCCAGCACCAACGCATCCATTTCGCTTTTCGAGAACGTATTGAACGCATTAGCCGGGGTGTTCACGATCGGCTCGCCGCGCAGGTTAAACGATGTGTTCAACACCACAGGAACTCCCGTGGCTTGGCCAAATCGCTCAATCAAGTTGTAATAGCGCGGGCTTTGATCTTTGAAAACAGTCTGTAAGCGTCCGGTTCCATCCACGTGCGTGATCGCAGGCAGCGTCCCTTGTTGTGCCGGCTCGACCGGAACCACATACAGCATGTAGCGCGCAGGATAGTGTTTTGTGGCGTTGGGCAAAGTGAAATACTTCTCCGCGGATTCAGCCAGAACCGAAGGAGCGAAGGGACGATACGGCTCACGGAACTTGATCTTGGCGTTGACGATGTCCTTCATCTCAGGATTACGCGGATCGGCAAGAATACTGCGACTGCCCAGCGAGCGCGGTCCCCACTCAAATCGTCCTTGCGCCCAGCCTACGACTTTGGCATTGGTGAGCAACCCGACGACGTCGTCGATGAGTTCGTCTTCGTTGTTGAGGCGGCGATGTGGAATGTTGTTCTCGTTGAGGAAATCGGCAATCTCGGCTTCCGAATTTTGCCGTCCCCAGTAGGCGTGCTTCATGGTGAAGTCGCGTGGCTTGCCCATGAGAGTGTTGTACGCCCACAGGGCCGCACCTAGCGCTCCGCCGCCGTCGCCGGCCGCCGGTTGCACGTAAAGCTCTTCGAAATCGGTCTCGCGCAGAATTCGCGAGTTAGCCACGCTGTTCAGCGCCACGCCACCCGCCATGCAGAGTTTCCTCAGGCCAGTCTGCTTCTGAACGTTGCGCGCCATGCCCAGGATCAATTCTTCTGTAACTTTCTGAATGCTTGCTGCCACGTCGGCATAATGCTGGTTCAATTTGCAGAGTTCACGATAATTCGACGGCGCATCGCCAAAGTATTTGGGGAAGCCGGTGGCTTCGGTGAAGAACTGCAGCTTCGTCGGACGCGAGTCGCCCCACAGCGTCTCGAACTTGCGGGTGTAGGTCTTGTCGGTCGAATGATGGAAGCAGAAGTAGTCCATATCCAGGGAGAACGATCCGTCCTGGTTCTGATGGACGACTTTCCAAACCTTGTCCATGTAGATCGGCTGGCCGTAGGGCGCCATGCCCATGACCTTGTATTCGCCCTCGTTGACTTCGAATCCGAGGAATGCAGTGAAGGCGCTATAGAGAAGGCCGAGCGAATGCGGAAATTCCATCTGCTTGAGCAGCTTGATGTCGTTTCCCTTGCCAACGCCATAGGTGCCGGTCACCCACTCGCCGACGCCGTCGATAGTCAGAATCGCGGCTTCCTCAAATGGCGAGCACAGGAACGCACTGGCCGCATGAGACAAGTGATGTTCCGAGAAAAGGATCTTGTCCTTGGGAATCGAACCTAGTTCTTCCTGGATGGTCGACGCAACCCACATTTTGTCCATGGTCCACGTCATCATGGACTCGCGGAAAACCTTCCACGACTTGGGATAGGTCTGGAATGCCGTCATCAGGATGCGGTCGAGTTTGCGGAACGGCTTCTCAAAGAACACCACGTAATCCAGGTCTGTGCCCTGAATGCCGCCCATTTCCAGGCAGTACTTGATCGCATTTTTCGGAAAACCGTAGTCGTGTTTAATGCGCGAGAAGCGTTCTTCCTCGGCGGCGGCGATGATTTTGCCGTCGCGCAGCAATACCGCTGCCGCATCGTGGTAGTAGCAGGAGATTCCCAGGATATCCACAATTACTGCCTTCTGGCCCAGTGCAAATCGTAGGCCTCATCAGGATGGTCGAGCCACTGCGTAGGACGCTTCTTGATCCGCAAAGGATCGGAGAACCAACGCGCTCCTAAGCCGAACGGCAGGACGAAAACAAAGTAAAAAACCGTCAACAAAACGCGGGACTGGAAGTTGCCGATCTTATGTGCGATTCGCTTCCAGGCTTGCCAAAGTCGTTTGAACATGAGGTCTCTTCTTTCCTCTTTCCTACTTCGCTACAGTCGTAGCCGGTTGTTCCGCCGGCTTGTCGGTCAATGAAGTTAACGCTGTGCCATTCGACGCAGAGCGACACGCATTCTGATACGATTCCGTGCCGGTCAGCGTATTGAACAGTTCTTCTGCGATCAGCGTATGCCCCGCCGGAGTCGGATGAACGTGATCCAGGAACATGTCGCTCAGGTTCTGGTTCTTCATCAAGCGAATGATGTCGACTACGGGGACGTTATTGGCGCGTCCGTATTCGAGCATCGCCGCCTGGTAAGGATGCGACGGTCCGGGTTCGCCCTTTGATCCGACGAGCAAGTAAATCTGCTGCACGTGGTGGGCATCGGCCTCTGCCTTGGCTTTTTCAAGCCGTGCGAGGAAATGTTCAGCGGGAAGATCCGGACTGGAACGAGCCGAGTTCCACGTTCCGAGCATGAGAACTTCACGGAAACGGTAGTACGCTACGCCGCGGAGCAGATCTTCGATCAGGAAGTTGTAGAGCGCGCTGCGGCGGGCAATCGACTTCAATTCCACTTTCTTCAGGAAAGTTTCGCGCTCTTTACCTTGCAGATCCGGAATCCCTTCGAAACCGGTATTCGCGCTGTAGGAAATCACTTCCACGTCGGGCTGATAGCCATCGTCGATGACTTTCATCGCGCGCTCTTCGACTAGCGCGTTCGGGTAGGCATTCACGCCCGCCGAAATGACCTGGAATTTCAGGCCCGAGCAGCCTTTTGCGTTGAGCAGCTTTTCCAACTGCGAGCTGTAATTCGAATCGTCATCCACGCCCCAGCCCATGGTGGTGGAATCGCCAAAAGCGAATACGCGGTAGATTCCCGGATGGTCCAGCGAAAGCGTCTCGCGGTAGCGGAAGTTCTGCGAACTGATGGTCTCCGCTTCGTGGTTCATCTCGGTGACGCGATGGATCCCTGGCTGTGGCAACCACAGCATGCGCTCATCCGGTTTGTACACAACATAGGAACCAAAACCAAAGAAACGTAACCCGATCTCTAGTACCACGCAGATGGCCACACACCACAACACGAACTTGCCAAAACTCTTGAGCCCGCTCTTCTGTGGTTTCGTGGGCGCGCTTGCTACCGGCATAAATCTCCTCTCCTCTTGTTGCTGTTACTCAAATGAATTGGAAGTCATCTAACTAAGAAAGCAGTATTGGAAAACTGGCGCTTACACTAACAATTTTCTGGTTCTACCGCCGATTGGCCCCTTTTTCGGAGAAAACCTACGGCAGGAGGCATCTGCCTTCCACTCGCAATTTTCTGACCAGAACTCACTCATCCCGGTAGGCCACATAAATCCCAGAATCGGTAGATTCTCCTAACGTTCCGGGGATAACCTGGCACCTCCGGCCGGTCCTGCCAGCCTTGCCCAGTGCAAACTCTTGCACACCTAAGCAAGTTCGAGGATGACCCCGAGGTGAGTCGAAGGGGAAATAATCGCAGGCGCGTATAGAGTCTATCACTTTCCCCGCCGCCCAGGACCCGCGCAACTGCCTGCCCTCCGGCACTTCCGTGCCGAAATATCGGCGGCTAGGTCCTTCGGAACCGCCGGCTGAGTGTTCACGATGGAAATTACAGGAAGGAGGCTTGGAGAAGACGAGGTGGGAGTTCTGGGCGGAAGGATCGGCGCGCGCTAATCCTTGGCGTCTTCTTCTTGTCGCTTCTTGAACTCCATAATCTTGTCGAAGTCTTCTTTGCTGATACCCACAAGCCTCAGCAAGGATTCGTCTTGAATGGCTGCCTTGCGTAGCAATTCCGCCTTGTTGGTGCCGGCTTTTTGCAACAGCCTGCGAATTCGCCGCACTGCGATCTTTTTGCGATACGCTCCCCAAATCTTCATCGGCACAAACGAAAAGATGACCGGCGCCGCATGGTGAGAAAACTGTAACAGCTCATAACTTACGCGATCCGTCGTTCTCTCCCACAAGCTGGGCTTCTTGGGATTGCTCTCCAGCGTTTTGGGATACATCGGCCAAGCGCCTTTATATTGCTCACGCCACAGTTTCACGTAGCGTTCGATCTTATTTCTTAGCTCAACCGGAATCCCGTCCGAGCCGTTCCTGGCAGCAAGGATCTTGTCTCCCTTTACCATCGAGTGATGTCGAAGGTTCGAAATCGCGGTGCGATCCGAGCCTTTTAAATTGCTCATGCTTGGCTCGTACTGCAACCCCAAGAACTGGCAAACCGCCTGCATGTGCCCCACCGGATCTTTCACCATTTCCTCGTAATCGATTTGGTGAACGCGGCCGCCGCGCTTAATCAACTCATCGCATTCGCGCTTCAGATCGTAGTATCCGATGATGGCCCGCAGTGTCATGCCACGGCGATTGAAGAACGGTGAAGTTTCCGCCGCCTCCAAAATACTGCGGCAAATGTGACGCAAATCGCGCCAAATAATGATGAACCGAGCGTTAGGAAACACTCGGCTCAGCCGTGCGACTTCATCATGATAGGTGGGCGACTTGCATCCCCACACCGAAGCATTCTTCTTCTGCCGCGCGTACTCGACATAGACCGCGCGCACCGCTTTATCGAGATCGCGAATGCCATCCGGGATGACGCTGCCATCGAATTTGTGCCGCGCCAGCGCCGCATTCCAGAACTCCCAGCGCCGAATCCAGCGAGTAGTGTCGCGCGGAATCCAGAACAACGAAGTCAAATGCGGCAGATCGCCCTCATACATCAAGGCAATTTGCGAATGTTGATTCAGCAGCGCATAGAGCAAAGATGTTCCCGAACGGAACATCCCAATCACAAATAGCGGATCCTCTTGTGGGTGATGGGCCACAGCCGTTGCCGTGGCGTAACCCGCTGCTTCCGGGGCCACCGATTGCTGATTTGACTCGCCGACTTGTACTTGCGGTTGCATATTCAATTTTTCTTTCTGACGGTGGCGTTTCTATGCTACCGCGTCTGTTTGCAGACGGGTTGCCTCGGCCAATGAACTTTTCAATCGGTTTGCCAATTCCTCCACGTTCTCTTCGTAAAACATGGATTCATGCCCACCGGGAATGCGAAACACCTCCATGCCTTCCGCAATCACGCCGTCCCAACTGGCATGGAACTGCCAATACGGACCGTCCGGCCAATCGGTCGATTGAAAAAATACCACCTTTGCCCCGCCGGGATGCGGACCGGGACGATAATCGAACGAAGCGGGATGCACAATTGTATCGAGATCCTCGAGGCCTCTTTCATTCACCTTCAGGTGAAACGCATTGTGAATTCGCCAATAACCTACGCTCAGGTGGCGGCGAATTCCGACTAACCTGTCGCCCGCAAACTCCGACCACTTCTGCCGACGAAGATTTGTAAACTGCGTCTGCGCCCGCTTCCACAGCACGCGCCAGCGGCCCTCTTGCGAGAAGTCCTGGTAAAACGCTGGATTCTGCGCGTCGAACAAACCGAGCAAGGCGACCTCGTGTCCCGCCGAAAGCAGTTGCCGCGCCATCTCGTAGGCGATAACGCCATTCACGCACAATCCAGCAATGTAATAAGGCCCGGCAGGCTGCACTTCACGCATGCGTGCCACCAGCCCGGCAGCAATATCTTCCAAGGTATACGGCGCCGGCAACTGGCACGCATCGGCAGCGGGAAGATGCAAGCCCAGAAGCGGCTGATCATTCCCCAAACGTTTTGCCAGGGGAAGCAGGAAAGAACCACCACGCACCCAGAACAGCGGCGGCTTCGAACCCAGCGGCTGCACCGGCACCACCGCGGGATGCCGAACCGGCTCGCTCCGCCGATCCAGAATCGCCGCCAGTTGCCGGACCGTCGGCGACTGAAAAACGTCCGCTAGCGACAGCCTTCTTCCAAACCTCTGCTCAACTCGCAACAAAAGTTTGGCGATAAGCAGGGAGTGTCCGCCAAGATCGAAAAAGTTATGTGTAACTCCAAAGCCTTGCTTTCCTAAAACTTCCTGCCACAATTCCAGCAACTCAGCTTCAAGTGGAGTCTTTGGGGCAGTAAATAGCTTCTCTGACGCGCGCGCCGGAACCGTGAGCGCCTGGCGATTCACCTTGCCGTTCGCCATCAGCGGCAGTTTCTCAAGCACTACCACCGTCGAAGGGACCATCGCCTCCGGCAGTTTCTTCGCCAGGAAATGCCGCAATTCTTCGGCATCAAAATCGTCTGGCACAGCGGGAACAACATAAGCTACTAGTTCCGCCTCGCTCAGCGGGTCCTCACGCAACGTCACGACAGTTTGCCGGACGTTCTTATGCTCGAGAATGCGTGCTTCGATCTCTTCCAGTTCAATCCGCAGCCCACGAATCTTTACCTGGTGATCGAGCCGTCCCAGGAACTCCAAGTTTCCACCCGGCAAATAGCGAACCAGGTCGCCGGTTTTATACAAGCGCGCGCCCGGCGTGTCACTGAAAATATCCAAGACAAATTTCTCACGCGTCTCTGCCGGCTGGTTGAGATAACCGCGCGCCACGCCCGCTCCCCCCACATAAAGTTCGCCCGGAACTCCCGCGGGCACCGGGTTCATGCGTGGATCGAGCACGTACACGCGCGCATTCGGGATTGGCCGGCCGATCGGAACGCTTTCCAGATCACCCGGATTCACCCGATACACCGTGCTCCACACCGTCGCTTCCGTCGGACCGTACTCGTTGTACAAATCGCTCTGTGCCAGAAGTCCGAAGTGCCGTTCGACCAATTCCCCCGGGCACGCTTCTCCAGCGACGATCACCACCCGCAACGAATCGAGCTGCTCGCCTTTGGCTTGCTCCAGCAACAAGCTGTACAGCGAAGGAACGCAGAGGAGATGTGTAATCTTGTGGCGCTCGACCAGGCTTGCCAGCCGCATCAGATTCGATTGCACCGGTCCGGGCGTCATCACTAGCGTGCCGCCCTGACAGAGTGTGCCGAAAATACCGGCCAGAGAGCTGTCAAACGAAAACGAAGAAAGTAGCAGGAAGCGCCCAACGTCCGCTCCGTAGTAGAGCGAGCGCGCATGCGTGGAGTGCACCAGGTTGGCGTGCGTGATCTGCACGCCCTTCGGCCGGCCGGTCGAACCGGAAGTGTAGATCAGGTAAGCCAGATTGTCCGGCCGCACTGAATTCTTCACCGCATCGGAAGGCAACCGATCCCAAGCGATGCCGTCAACATAAATGACTTCTGCTCCATTCGCGGGTGGTTGGCTGCGCAAGCGGCTGTGCGTCAGTAAACATTTCACATGGCTGTCGGACAGCACGTAGCCATGTCGTTCCGCCGGATAGCCCGGATCGAGCGGCACACATGCGCCGCCGGCTTTGAGCACCGCCAGAACGGAAGCGGCCATCTCCCAGGAGGGCTCGAGGTAAATGCCTACCGCCGTCTCCGGACCGACACCGCGTTGCTGCAAAAAAGCCGCGAGCTGATTGCTTTTCTCATCCAGTTCGCGATAGCTCAACTGGGAATTCTCATCGATCAGCGCAATCGCCTCCGGCGAACGCTCAACCTGTGCAGTGAATAGCTGATGCACGCAAACATCGGGCGACGGCTCCGCCCTCGCGCCGCTCCACTCATGGCACAATTGTTCCCGCTCCGCGGCGCCCAGCATGTCGAGCTGCGAGATCGGCAGGCCGGGATTCGCCACGATGCTCCGCAGCAGGGTGATGAAGTGCCCTGCCATGTGAGCAATAGTTTCAGAGTCGAACAAGTCCGTGCTGTACTTGAAGCGGCCAATCAAACCCGCGGGCCGCTCGTCCAGTTCCAAACACAAATCCAGTTTCGAATATCCAGTGTCTACTTCGGATTGGGTGAGCGCCACCGTCCATCCGTTCTGCGAATCTGGTACCGGCGGCTCGAGCGTGAGCAGAACCTGAAATAGCGGATTGAAACTCAAACTGCGATTGGGATGTAGTTCGCTCACCACGTGTGTGAAGGGCGCGTCGTCATTGGATAACGCGTCCAGCGCGACTTCGCGCGTGCGGCGCACCAGTTGCCGGAAGCTGGGATCGCCTGACAGGTCGTTGCGCAAAACTACCAGGTTGAGGAAATATCCCAGCAGGCCTTCGAGTTCTGACCGTTTGCGTCCCGAGCTCACCGTCCCAATCGGCAAATCTTCCGAAAAAGAATACCGGTGCAGCAAAACCGCGAACGCGGCAATCAATCCCATGAACAGGGTCCCGCCTTCGCGCCGGCTCAGCAGCTTGAGCGCATCGCTCAGCTCCTTGGGAATTACCACGGGATGAATCGCCCCGTGAAAACTCTGGACGGCCGGACGCGGACGGTCTGAGGGCAACTGCTGTACTGGCAAATCGCCGCCCAATTGTTTCCGCCAATACGATAATTGCGATGCAAGGTGACCGCTGCTCAACAGCCAGTCCCGCTCCCACGAGGCAAATGCGCGATACTGCGTCGGCAATTCGGGGAGCGGCGGTTCCTTGCCACTCGAAAACGCTTCGTACAGCGTCGCTACTTCCGGCAGCAATACACGATAGATCGAATAGCCGTCGAAAATGATGTGGTGGAGTGTCAGAATCAAGCGGTGCTCGTTGTCGGTCAGATGCACCAACAGCGCACGGAACAACGGTCCTTCCGACAACTGAAACAACTTCAGCGAATCTTCCACCGCCAACCGCTTGGCTTCCGCTTCCCTGTCGGCGGCCGGTAAATGACGCAGATCGATCACGCGCAGAGAAAACGGCTTTGCCGGCTGGATCACCTGCACCGGCTCACCGTTCATCAAAACAAAATTGGTGCGCCATGCCTCATGCCGCCGGATGATTTCCGTCAGCGTGCGCTCCAGCACGGCAACATCGAGCCGCCCATGACGATGAATCGTGACCGGCTCGTTGTAAATCGGAATTTCCGGGACTAACTGGGCATGCAGCCAAATCTGCTGCTGGGCAAAAGACAGCGGGGCAGTGATCACGGCCGTCACGGCTCCGTTGCCGTTGTTATTGCCAGAACCAGGAACGACCAATCCCTCCCGTCCCTTGATTTCTACTGTATTGCCCATGTATTGCCCATTCAAAAGCTACTTAGTTCTGCGTCGACCAGGAAATCGGCAGGGCCGTCAATCCGCGAAGCCCCAGATTCTCGCGCCAAACAATCGTTCCAGTATCAAGCTTCAGATCCCGCAAACGGCGCAACATGGTCGCGAAAGCAATCTGCGCCTCAATCCGCGCCAGCGGGGCGCCGAAGCAGAAGTGCGCTGCAAAACCAAAAGCTACATGCCGATTATCTTTGCGCCGAATATCCAGCCGATCGGGATCCGGAAAATGTTCTGGATCGCGATTGGCCGCGCCCATTACTGCAATCACTGCGTCCCGGCGATGAATGCGCTTGCTTCCCATTTCAATATCTTCGGGACAAATGCGTGCCGTATGTTGGCTGGGGCTCTCATAACGCAGCAATTCTTCGACTGCCGACGGAATCAACGATAGATCGGACCTTAATTCCGCAAGAACATCCGGATTCCGCAACAAGGTCAGCGTGCCATTGCCAATGAGGTTGGTCGTGGTTTCCTGTCCGCCCACCATGGTCACGATCAAGTTCGCGACTACTTCTTCCACGCTCAGTCGGTCTCCATCCACTTCCGCAGCAAGCAGATCGTGCACCAATCCTTCGCGGGGATGTTCCTGCTGCGACGCAATCGCATCGCGAAAATACGCCGTCATCTCAGTCAAGGTTCGTAACACGCGATGTGCACGGTCCGGATTGTGCTGGAAGTTCCCAAGCATCTCGGCAAAATCCGCCGACCACCCCTTGAGTTGCTCATGATCGGAGGTCGAAACCCCCAGCAACTCTGCCGTTACGATTGCGGGCAGTGGCGCTGCGAATTCACGGACCAGATCCATGTGTCCGTTGGCCTGCACGCCATCGAGCAATCGGTCGGCGATCCCTTGAATGTGCGATCGCAGCATCTCAACCTTCTTCGGCGTGAAAGCCTGCGAGCACAGTCCACGGAGACGCGTGTGCGCAGGCGCATCCATAAAGAGCATCTGCTTGACCATCACATTCGCAATCGGACCTAATTGCGACAGGCCCATTTTTGCCAGCTGTTGCGGCGCAGGCGTGCGGTCGGCGGAAAAATCCCGCAGCACGTGAACGACGTCGTCATATCGTGTTACGACCCATGCATGCAAAAAAGGATCCCAGTGCACGGGATCTTCGTCGCGCAATCGCTTATAAAGAGGATAGGGGTTGGCCAAAACCTCGGGATCGAGCAAGTGGTAAAGGCTGAGCACCGCTTCACCGCGGTTCGTGCTGGCAGATTGCGTGACCATGGCTACTTCGCGTTCACTGGATCCCGGCCCCGCAGACGCTCGATCTCGGCGGAAAGCTGGGATGCGGTCGGCGAATCGAACACCGTGCGCAGCGGCAGCTCTACTCCGAACGAATCCCGCGCCCGGGCAATAAGCTGCGTACCGAGCAAGGAATGTCCGCCCAGGAAAAAGAAATTATCGTTGACACCGACGTGCTCAAGCCCGAGCAGTTCGGAGACGATCTGCACCACGCGGGCCTCAATCGGCGTTGACGGCCCTACGCGCATGCTGTCGCCGATGGTATTTTCCAGCGTGGGCGCCGGCAATTCCGCTCGATCGATCTTGCCGTTCGCGCTCAGGGGAAGCTCGCTCATGCGCACAAACGCGCTTGGAATCATGTAATCGGGGAGATAGCGCTGCAGGTATTGCTGCAAGGAATTTTGCGTCAGCTTCGCACCGGCCGCCGACACGATGTAGGCAATAAGACGGGTGTCGCCATTGTCTCCGCGCGCGACCACCGCGCTTGCCTCCACGCCGAAGCATTGGTCAAGCCGCAACACGATCTCTTCCGGCTCGATGCGGAAACCGCGAATCTTGATCTGATCGTCAACTCTTCCGACAAAGGCAATTCCACCGCTTGGCAGCAGGCGCGTTAAGTCTCCCGTCTTGTACATACGCCCGCCGGCAGAAGCAAACGGATTGACGATGAACCGTGTCGCGGTCAACTCTAGCTGGTTGAGATAACCTCGGCCAACTCCTTCGCCGGCGATATGCAACTCCCCCACTTCCCCGCTCGCGACCGGACGCAAGTTCTCGTCCAGAATATAGACCTGCAAGTTGTCGATCGGCAGGCCGATTGGCGGCAGAGCAGTCGGATTTCGATTCGGTGCCACTTCACCCGAAGTCGCAACCACCGTACACTCCGTCGGCCCGTAATTATTGACGAAGCGGAACGGCAAGCCGGTGCTGGGATAGTGGTGCAGGGCATCGCCTCCGGTCAGCAACAGCCGCAATGACGTCCCCGCGGGCCACGCCACCGTAATCATGCCTTCCGCCAATGGGGTTGGAACAAAGCTAACCGTGATCTTCTCTTTCACCAGCCAATCGCGCAGCGGCTCCGCCGCCACTCGCACATCCTCGTCGGCAAAATGAATACTGCAGCCCGCCGCCAGATTCGGCCAAATCTCCCACACCGCGGCGTCGAACCCGATGCTGGCTACCTGGCTCACGCGCTCACTTGCAGAAATCTCAAACGCCCTGCGATGCCACGCGATCAGATTGCGCAGGTTGCCATGCGTGATCTCCACGCCCTTCGGCTGTCCCGTCGAACCGGAGGTATAAATGATGTAAGCGAGATTCTCCGCTGTAAGCGCAACCTTCGGATCGGCCTCAGAACAATTTGCAATCTGGCTCGCATCGCTATCAAGGTAAACCGGATTCCATCCCAGATTACCGATGCGCTGTCCCATTTCCTGCCGCGTGATCAATGCCGGAACCCGCGCATCTTCCGACATAAAGCGCAAACGCTCGACCGGATAATCCGGGTCGAGTGGAAGATATGCGCCTCCTGCTTTCAGAATTGCTAACGCGGATACCACCATGGCAGGCCCGCGCTCCAGGCACACACCGACAGGAATCTCTGGTGCAATTCCGAGCGTTCGCAAATACTGCGCAAGTTGGTTGGCTCGCGCTTCCAGTTCGCGATAGTTAAGAGTCTCGTTCGCCGAGACAAGTGCAGGGGCATCCGGCGCAGCTTCCGCCGCGGCGCGCACCAATTCCGTTACCAACGGGGAATGGTGAGGATTCCCGTTGGTCGGTTCCAGCAGAACTCCGTGTTCTCGCTGGCTGGGTTGATGAGTTTCTGAGTTGGAGAAGGGCGCTTGCAACTGACAACTCCTAATTCACTGCATCTGCGGCCCGGTTCAGCCGCAAACCGTTCTATCCTTTAATCTAATCGTTGTTTGTCTGGCCGACCGGCTCCCTCATTGCGGACGGATTCATGCGGAAAACCTTTTCGATGCCCACGGAACGTTCCCTAACTACCTGCTGATAAATATTCATCAGATTTTGATAATTGATCGCCGCTGTGTACTTGCTTTCAAATTCCTGTCTCGCCTGTTCGCCCAGCCGGCTCATGTGATCGTTCCGCTGCCAAGCCTGGGTTACGGCCTGGGCTAACCCCTGGGCGTCGCCGGGGGTAAAGAACATACCGGTGTAATCATCCTTGACAATCTCCTGCATCGCTCCCAGCTTCGAAGCGATTACCGGAACGCCGCAAGCATATGCCTCAATAATGGTAAGTGGCAAGTTTTCATAGAGTTCGCTGGGAAAAATGACGAAGCGCGCGCCTTTCATCGCCTCGAGAACCCCCTCGCGCGGCTGGCGCTCGATGAAAGTGATATTGCTCAGCCCTTGCGCCTTCGCTTGGGCCTGTACTTGCTCCAACGCCGGGCCGTCGCCCATAATCCGCAAAGGAATAGTCTTCGGCACCTGTTGCCATGCCTTTAATAATGTGAGCGCACCTTTTTCTCGCGATACGCGCCCCACAAACAGCGCATACGATCCCTGTCCGGTTCTCTTCCCCGGATCCGGATCGACACAGTTGGGTTTCACCGTGATCTTGTCCGCCGGAATGCCATTGCTTACGAACTTGCTGCGCGAAAATTCCGTTAACGCAATATAGCGATCGACGGTACTCGTCCAAGTCTTACGCGCCCGATGGACAGAAAGCATCAACGCAACCGCTGCGGTTTGTGAGCGCGATTCGCGATAGCAGCCATGGGCCACTGATTGCCACAAACTGCCGTGAGTGCAATCTTCACAAGGCTTGCCATCGCGAATGAAGTTTGCTCCCGGGCACATCATGCGATAGTTGTGCAGCGTGTGCACCACCGGCACCTGTTGTTCCCGGCAAGCCCACAAAATCGAAGGCGAGATGAGCGGAAACGTGTTGTGCACATGCACGATGTCCGGCCGATTTTTCTTCAGCAAATCGGTAAACTCGCGGTGCGAATCGTTCGACCATACCGTGCGTCCGATCAGAGTCAGCCGCTGCATCGGCGAATACTGCTGCATCTCGCTATTGAAACGCTGATACTCGATGACCTCGTGGCCCCCGGCGCGCAGCAGATCTCGCTCCTGCCAGAAGACGACATCCTCGCCACCCTGAATCAGATACGTGTTGTGAACCAGAACGATCTTCACGATAAGCCTAAGCCTGATCAAATCCGACAAAGCTTCGCGGATCGACTGTCACTAACGCCGCTTTCCATGCCACTTGCAAATATGCCGACGCGGCGCCCAGCCTGCCAATCGGTCCCGGCGCTCTCACCAATGAGAACGCGGCACGCACCAGCAAGCCGGCAGCGATTCCGGCGCGCAGGATTGCGGTTTGCGCCGGCCCTTGGTACTTCCGCGAGAACCGTACGAAGTTTGAATACCACATGAGCTGCCGCTGATATAGCGAAAGCCTGCCCACGCTATGTTTCGCCAAGTGCCGAAACACTGCCGCCGGCTCATACACCCGCTTCAAGCCTGCCTTACTTAATTTCGCGTTGAAATCCTGATCGTCAAACCAGCAGGGGTAAAAACCCTCATCAAAGCCGCCGACTTTTTCCCAAGTCGACCGCCGGAACGCCATGCACGCACCGGAAACTCCGCCATCGATAACCTGAGTCTGGCTGTAATCGAGATCGAGGCAGCGCCAAGTGCGGTTCCAGGGATTTAGCGGCCAAATATTGTTGAGCAGAAGAACCTCGGCCATTGACCGCGCCAGCGTCGGAAAGCGGCGAACGATATTTCCCTTCTGGATCCGGCCTCCCTCCAACAACAGGATTCCGCCGACGGCGCCGGCATCGTACTTTTCGAGCGCGGCCACCATCTTGTCGAGCGCCCCCGATTCCGGGACTGCATCCGGATTCACCAGTACGCAAATATCTCCGCTCGCCGCTTTCACGCCTTGATTCTGTCCGCCGGACCAACCCTTGTTATCGTTGTTGGCGATCACCCGGACTTGCGGCTCGAACTGCCGCGCCAAAGCAACTGTGTTGTCCTTCGAAGCATTGTCAATAACAATGACTTCCCATCCCGTCTGGCCAATCAGCGCATGCAAGCAGGATTCGATACACAGCGCCGAGTTATAAGTCACCACAATCGCCGTGCCTTTTACTCCAACGGAATTTCGACGCGCCCGGGTCGTAGCTTCCAACGAGTCGTTAGCAACTTGCGGATTCATAGGATCGAGAAAGAGAAGTTAGTTCTGCGTTACCGGCGCGAAGTTGAAATCGGAGAAGGTCGCATCGGCGAAGACCGGTGCCTTGTTCAATGTCGCCTGGTCGAGCATCCGCTCATTCACCCTTCGCGTCACGTTAATGAGCATGAACAATGCCAGCCACAACATATACGGACTCATGCACCGCCCGCCGAAGTGGCTGCCCATCAGACCTTGCAAGAAGGTGTGCATATAAGCCCCTAAACAGAAAATCGTCAGGAGGTATCCTTGCCACGCCTGCTCGCTGGCTGGTTGCAGATTCCTGAGAACGCGCGAGGTGCGCATCGAGCTGAAGATGTTGCGTACCATGATGAAGTGGACTATCAACAAAAGGCCAAATCCGAGGATCCCGTTGTTATAAGCCACTTCCAAAAAGCCGTTGTGCAAGTGCACGGCACCGGCCACCAGTCCAGATGTATTCATCCAGGAGAAGTAAGTACCAAGATAGCCATAACCAAATATAGGCTTCAGCTTGATGGCGTTAATGGCGTATCCCCAGATCGTCGTACGTCCGGTGAAAGTCGAGCCGCCATGATAGCTCTGCAGATACGCGCCTAACGGCGTGAACGAGATGATCACCATCCCCAACCCGCCCAGCACCAGCATCAACCCGAGACTGCGAACCACCTTGCGCTGCAGCACCATGAAAAGCAGTGCCCCGACGAAGCCCCCGATCACGCCGGCTTTTCCGAAAGCCAGCAACATAACGAAGGCTCCCACCCCGGTGCTGTAAGCCCAATATCTTTTCTTGGTGGCCGAATACAACAGCAACGACATCAGCATCAACGCCGCCGCCAAAGGACTCAGCAAATCCGGGTCGGCGTTCAGACGCCCTTCATACCAGAAGCCGTCCGGGTCCTGGGTTGCGTAATAGACTGGCAAAATGCTGAGAAAAATAAAGGCGAACGCTGTTACCTTCACAAACGTGAGGATGTCGCCGATATCTTCGATCAGGGTAGATATCAATTGCAGCAAAGTCACCACCAACACCAGCTTGACGCTCCACGCCAGCGCATACAATGCGCCGGGCGCCCAGGCAATCGAGACCACACATAGCAGAACAAACAACGACAGCCATTTATTCGATCCCTTGAAGAACCCCAGGAGGTATTGCGGCCAGCGCAATGTCAAAACCAGTAACACTCCCCAGCACACCAGCCACATGGCCGCTTCGGCGTATGCATAGAGAGAAAACTGTCCGCTGCCCATGCCGTAGTTGGTATTAACGCGGGCATAGAACACTTCGTCGACCAGCAGGATCCACCAAACTGCCAGCGCACAACGGTAGACCATGTGTCGTGTGCCTACGTTATAAAGGATCGACGTGCCGACGATTACCGCCAGAACGGCAAAAAATAAAATCGTATTCAGCAGAATCGGAATGGTTCCGTCGGCGTAGGAAACTGCCGGAAGGACGCCCACGAACACTGTCCCCAAAATAGCTACGCCTATGATCGCCAAAATGACGCCCGGCGACATGAGATTAAGGCCGGGGCGGCGAAGAATGTTTTGCTGCTGCATTGCGAATCTCCTCGTGTTTCTCTACCGTTCCTGGGTTTCGCGGTTAAGTCCCCGGAGTTAAATCCGGAGGCGAAGCTTAGACGCCGACCGAGCCAGAGGTCTGCAACGCAGGCTCGTTCTCGACGATTTCCGTGGAAAGCGGAAACCCTATCCGTTGCAGCACGCTTCCGGCGTGCTGCTCGATAAAGCGAATCTGCTCTGGAGTCAGCTTCGCGCGCCATCCCTGCACCGAGCCGCTGCGCACAAAATTTCCCTTCACCGAAACCCGTTGCGGCGCTTTGCGCTCTTTTTCTTTCATCTTGTCGAGCGTGTTGTGCTCGATGGCCCGCTGAATCAAGGCCTGATCGTGATTCACGCCCAGGAACTTCGCGATGCGCGTAAATCCTTCCACGGGATTCTTGCGCAACTGGTCATAACGCACCACCAGCAAATTTTCCGTCCCGCCGATCGGAGAATCCAGCCAGCTCGAAACGTGCTTTTGCCACGGTCCAAAGGGATTGATCTTGCTGCACAAGAACGTCTCAATAAATTGGTCGAGGTTTCCGTTGAAAAATTCCAGGTCCGTGGTGTAAGCAAACTCTGACAGGATCACGTCACGGACGTCGCGCACCAGGTAAAGCGCCTTATGATAATGCTTCCAATACTGCTCATGGGTGGCGATCAGCCGTCCCTCGCCGGGAAGAATGCGAGCGCCAGTCCACTGATTGCCCACGCCGTGCAGGATACCGTTCACTTCATCGAACCCACCTTCATGGCCGGTCAGAATCTCGAGCAAAACAAACCGTGACCACGTCGTGCCCGACCGAGGATACGACCCCAGAAAAATATCGGCCGGACGAAAACCATGGTGCCGCAGCCAGATCACCGGATAACGCAACGCCGTCCGCGAAAGTTTCCGCCGGATCTTGCGATAGAGATTGGTCGGCTTGCTGCGTTTCTTCGAGTAGAGTCCGCGTTTCGGCAACGTGTAATTGTGAAACTGCTTGGTCATTTCCGGTCCTTTCGACGCCGGCTCAACGAACAGACGAGTCTAGAAATCGGCGTCTCCTCGATTTGTTAATCCGCTGGAAATTCTTCCGGCAAAGCTTGTGGCGATCGGGACTCGCGCCGCTCCAGGAAGCGCTCAAAGTTGAAGGAGCGTCCCGCCATCTTGCGGCGCAACAGCCAGATCAAAAACATCCAGGAGAGCAAATCCGAAACGTTCATTCCCCAGATGGCTCCCGTCAATCCCCAGATTTTTGCCGCCGGGATTCCCACGATGGTCGACGCCACCGTGGAAAGTCCGAACGCGATAAATACCGAAGACGGTGCTTCCATGGCGCGCAACGCGATGGCCGAACCAAAGCTTCCGCACCAGGCAATCGATCCGATGGCCACAATCGGCAGCAGGTGCGCCACTTCCATGTAACGTCCCGAATACAGCGCATGGAATGCCGTTTTCTGCGTAGCCAGAATCACGATCCAGTACGCAACCGCGACGCCCACGGCGACCAACGTCATTCTGCGGCTTAGCGATCCGCCGCTCTTGCGTCCTTGTTTTTCGAGAACATTCGCCGCGTATGGCAGGAACAATAATCCCAGAGCGCCCTTTACCTGCTCCACCGGAAGCGTGAAGTTCATCAGCGCCTTGAGTTGTCCCGATTGCGCCATGGTTCCGAACGAACTCAGCAGCGGGTAATAAATATTTGCCGGAATCCAACTGGCCACGCAGCTCAGCAGCGCCCAACTTCCGTAGCGCCAATGCCGGCCCCACACGTAGCCGACCGAATCCGTCATTTTGGTCGCCGACAATTCAGCGTACAAGCGGATGAACAGATAAATGCTGGTTGCCAGCGCCCCTGCTCCCAGAATCAGAAATGCGCTAAAGGGCGAGAGCCAGGCTTTCTGATACACCAGAAACAGGCACGTCAGAGTGATCGTGCAATAAACCAGGGCCCCGACGGCTGCTTTTGCCGGCGAAAGCTCCAGATAAAAAGTCCGCCGCGCCAGCGCGAAGACCAAAATGAAGGGCGACGCAATCGTCACCCCGGCAATCGCTCCTGCCAGGCCGTTGCCCGCAGTCACTTTCCAGACCACGAATGCGCTCACTCCAAAGATCACCACTAGGAGAAGCGACATGACCACGTGAATTCGCATGACTGAATTCAGATAGCCACGCAGGCGATCGCGGTAGGAAGACCCTCCAAACACCGCCATCGGCTCGAGCACCAGCGCGCTGTACACCAGAGACACCAAAATAAAAAAACCAAAGGCTACGGCATAGGCTCCATATTGTTCGGGAACCAGCCAGCGAGCCAACAGAACGCTGAGCGCAAAGTTGGAACCTGAAATCAGTCCCTGGTCGAGAACCGCGCATCCACCTTTGTGCAACCACGGAATCAGCCGGTTCCGGGCCGTGTCGAAACTCAATCCCAAAAGCCTTTCGGGAAAGACTTTGCGCAAGATGGCCGACAGCCAGCCGTCCGGACGGCTTTCTTCGGTCATCACTTCCGGTTCTTGAAGATTAGCTTCTGGCAAAGGATTTCCGGTCTGTTGAGGACGCCTGCAAACTGGCGTCAGCTTCTGCCTGCTCGGATTGCGCCGCGTCAATCCACGCTTTCAATCGCGCCGCCAGATCGTAAACCTGCGGTTCGATCAAAATGTCGTAATGATCGCTTGCGATTTCAAACTCGACGAGCTCGCCCGTCAGGCCTCGCCACGCTGCGTGCGGATCGTTTCCGCCGGGAATGGCTTTTTCCGTGGCGCGTACCAGGGTGACTTTTCCCGGATACGGGCGCAAAACGTATTGTGTCACCGCAGCGCGGTTGGCTGCATGAAGATCACGGAAGATTTGCGGCACGAGCAGGGTTCGCCAGGTGCGGCGAATCTTTTTGTCCAGCGCTCGCGGCACATCGTGAAACCAATGCTTGCGCGACGGCGTCAGCAGCATTTTGAAGAACGAACTGGTTCCGTTCTGCACGTCTCCCGGAAAGGTATCAAACAGCACCAGCAGCGCCGTTTCCTCGCCGGCTTTGCGCAATTGCTGGGCGATCTCATAGCCCACTAAGCCGCCAAACGAAAACCCTCCAATAAAATAGGGCCCGTGCGGCTGCACGCTGCGCATCTCCGCAATGTAATGGGCGGCCATCGATTCGATGCTGGTCAGAAAGGAATTCTTCCCGTCCATGCCGCGTGACTGCAACCCATAAAACGGATACTCCGGCGCCATGCACCGTCCCAGGCGGTGAAATCCAAGAACATTTCCGCCGATGCCATGAATGCAGAAGAACGGTGGCCGCGATCCTGAAGGCTGGATCGGCACCAGGGACGACCAGTGATGCGTCCACTCGTCTTCGCGCAGCACTTTTGCTAGCCGCTCAATCGTGGGTGCATGAAACAGCATCGCCAGCGGCAAGGTCTTTCCCAAAGCTTGGCCGGTGCGATGCATCATCCGTGCCGCCAGCAATGAATGCCCGCCGAGCTCGAAAAAGTTATCGCGAATGCCAATCGGCCGCTTGCCCAGTACTTCTTCCCACAGTGCCACCAGCCGCGCTTCGATGGGATCGGTGGCCATGGCAAACGTCTCGGTGGTCGTTTCCATGGTTGGAGCCGGCAATCCGCGCCGATTTACTTTACCGTTCGGCGTCAGCGGTAGTGCTTCCAACTTCACGAATGCCGCCGGCACCATGTATTCCGGCAGCTGCTCTTTTAAATAGCGCCGTAATTCGGCAGCGCTGGGCTCTGCATTCAATGCCGGAACAAAGTAAGCGACCAACTGCTTGTCACCCGGCACATCTTCTCTCGCGGTCACCACGGCTTCGCGAACGCCGGCATGTTTGCCCAGCACATTTTCAATCTCGCCCAGCTCGATACGAAAACCGCGAATCTTGATTTGATCGTCGCCGCGTCCCAAGAACTCGATTTCGCCCGAAGGCAAATATCGCGCCAAATCGCCGGTCTTATACATACGCGCTTGCGGATCGCTTGAAAATGGATCGCGAATAAACTTCTGCGCCGTTAACTCCGGACGATTCAAATATCCCTTCGCTACGCCCGCGCCCGCGACGTGGATCTCGCCCGGCACGCCCACCGGAACTGGATTCAGATGCCGATCCAGCAGATACACTCGCACGTTTGCCAGGGGCCGTCCGATCGGAATGTTCTGCGGAACTTCACTGCTCGCCTTCCACTGTGGCTCGTACGCGGTCGCGCAAATGCTGATCTCCGTCGGACCGTAAGTGTTGATCCAGCGGACCCGGTTCTTTGTCGCCGCCAGCCAAGTCGCATACGCCTGCGATGACGGTTTCTCTCCGCCCACAATCACGAACCTCAGCTTTTGAGGCACAACTTTGTTTTTCAACTGCGGCAATTCGTGCACCCACTCATGCCAGTACGCCGTGGGCAAATCCAAGACCGTGATGCCCTGCTGTTCGACCCACTTCAGAAAATCCGGCACCGCCATGGGCACCGAATCAGTGCGGAAAACCAGAGTCGCTCCGCTCAGCCACGTGATAAAGATCTCTTCGAGAGCAATATCGAAGCTGATCGAGCAGAATTGCAGCACACGGTCGTCCGGTGTCATCGAGTACATGCGCGCCGCGTTCACGTTGTAATTGACTAGCCCAGAATGCGCCAGCAGCACGCCTTTCGGCTTGCCAGTCGAACCCGAGCTGTAAATAACATAAGCGATGTCATCGGGTATGACATCGCTCTTAAGATTCTCCGCGGGATTCGACGCAAACGCGTCGCTCTCATCCTCGAGCACCAACACTTCGCATCCCGCCGGAACATTCAGCGGCGCGCTTTCGCTGGCGATCAGGACTCGCGCCCGCACATCCTCGAGCATGTACGACAGGCGCTCCTGCGGGTAATCAGGATCGAGCGGCACACACGCAGCTCCTGATTTCAGCACCGCCAGCACCGCGACAGCGAATGCCGACGAGTGCCCGAGGCAAATTCCAACTCGTTCGCCCCGGCCGATTCCGCGGCGGAGAAGTTCATGTGCCAGTTGATTGGCGCGCGCGTTGAACTCGCGATAAGTCAGCTGCTGCTCATCGGACACTACCGCAATGCGCTCCGGCCAACGCTCAGCCTGCGCTTCAATCAGTTCATGCAGACACTTCCGCGGCGTTTCCGCTGCGGTTTGGTTCCAATCCACCAAAATCTGCTTCCTCTCCGTCTCGCTAAGAATGGGAAGCTCGTAGATCGCTTGTTCCGGACTCTCGATCATGGCTTGCAGCAAAGTTTGATAATGATTCAGCGCGCGCTCGATGCTCTGTGCCGCGAATAGCTCGCTGTCGTAAATCAATCGCAGCGTTAGATTTTCGCCTCGATCCAAAAACTCCAGATGCCAATCGACCGGCGTCATCGACACCGCATTTTCTGCTGTTCCGTTGCCCGAGACCTGCGCCGAGAACGAGGCCTGAAAAACAGAATTGCCCGTGTCTCCCGCCTGCAGCTTCTCAAGGATCGCTGCAAACGGGCTCGGGCTCCGCCAACTGGCTTCCTCTAAAACAGTGTTGACCCGCTTCAGCAGCGGGCGAAATCCCGGATCGCCGGAAAGATCGATTCGTAGGATCGCTTGTCTGGCTTTGCCGTGTCCGTTGTTGGATAAGTCTCCAGTCCCCTCCAACGTGCATCCAAGTAACAGATCGTCTTGCAGAGTGTAGCGATGCAGGAGAACGCAATAAGCGGCAAGCAGCACGGTCGAGACTGAGCTGGACTCGCGCTGCGCAAACTGCCGTACTGCCGCGCTCAACTGCGAATTGATACACAACGACCCTTCTGCGTACCGGGAGCCGGCGGCAGAGGATCGGGAATGATCAGTTGGCAGATTTAATGCGGGCGCTCCCGCCAGCCGCCGTTTCCAGGAGTCGATGTCCGAGGTCGGCTGCGAGCCTTCCAATCCTACCGCAGGAGTGGCCTCCGGCAGTGCAAGCCCCGAAAACTGCGGACTGTCGGGCAGTGATCTGCTTGTCAATCGGCTGTTCATCAAAGCCAGGCTGGGTGCGTCATCCGCCAGTCTGAGCTTCTCGCCTGCGGAAGAGCACCGATGCGGCAGAACTTACGCCGCGCCGGATCCTCGGAGAACGGCAGGAATGGTCTTCGCTAGAATCTGCAGGTCCAGCCACAACGACCAGTTGCGCACATATTGCAGATCCAGTTCCATCCATCGATGAAAGGGTAACGAACTCCGTCCGCTCACCTGCCACAAGCAGGTGATCCCCGGCCGCACGCTGAAGCGGCAACGCTGCCAATCTTCGCCGTCTTCGGTGAACAACTCATAATCCCGCATTTGCAGCGGACGCGGGCCCACCAGGCTCATATCGCCGCGCAAAACATTGAACAGCTGGGGCAACTCATCGATGCTGGTTTTGCGTAGAAATTTTCCCAGCGGCGTGATTCGCGGATCGTTCTTGATCTTGAACACCGGCCCGGAAACTTCATTCAGATGCTCGATCTCGCTCAGCTTCTTTTCCGCATCGATCACCATGGTGCGGAACTTAAAAATGCCAAATACCCGCTTATTCAATCCAACCCGTTTTTGCACGAAGAAAATCGGCCCGGGGGAACTCAGCCGGATGAGAATCATCGCCACGATCAGCACCGGCGACAAAACAATCAACAAAATCATGGAAAGCGTGAAATCGAGCATCCGCTTCATGGTTGCCGGCCAACCGTCGGCAATTCCGCTGGCATGCGTGATGAGCGGTCCACCGTGAAATTCCTCGGTGTGCACGTTTCCCTGTTTCAGATCGAACAGGTCAGGCAGAACCCGCAGAATGATTCCCTGCTCGTGGCACATCGCCGCAATGGTCGAAGCCAGATCATGAAACGAACGCAGCGGCACCGTGATCACGACTTCATCCACTACGCTGCGCCGCACAAAGTTGCGGAGGCTATCCAAATCGCAAAGCCGCGGCAAGCCGTACTGATCGAGCTCAGCCGATCCTTGCCACTCCTGGTCGGCAAAGCCGATCAAGCGGTAGCCAAGTTCGGGTTGCGACTGAATTTTGCGCGCGAAATCCAGCGTCCGCCGATTGGAACCCACCAGCAGCATGTTGCGCAGGTCGCGGCCTTGCAGACGAATGCGCCGCAACCAGGTACGAATCACGAACCGGCTTAGGCCGACGCTGACCGTGCTGCACGCCCAGAAAATCAGCACGAACCTTGGCGTGACCCACTCGTTGGCGAGAATCCAGGAGGCGCCGGCCAGAATCAGAGCACAGGTTGTAGTCGCACGGAAGACCTCAAGCGCTTCTCCGCGCCGGCTCGCCAGCCGCTTCGATCGATACAGTCCGTGAATGGCAAAACTCAGATGAAACAACAACACCAACGTCCCGAAGATGACAATATCTTCGAGCTTGATGCGAATGCTAAGAAATTCTGCCAGAGACCTCGGCGGAAAAGCGCCAAGGTATGGCAATGTAGCCACGGTGAACGAGCAAAGCAGTAAAACCAAATCGAAGAGCTTGGTGGCACTGCTGACGATTTGGCCTTTCATGGTGCCCATCAGCGGGTCCTCTCGCAAAACTCTGGTTGGTAAATCAAGGTCGTGTGAGGTTTAGGAATGCGCGTACGGCGCGAACGGGAAGATTTGAGAATCCGGTCAGGAGCGGGCAACGAAACATCCTCCCCCGCCACGAGCGCACAAGGCCGACCCGGTTTCCTGTCTGCCTTACAACTAAATGCGCTTGTAGATGTTTTCGGGAATTGGGAATGTCCGCTGGTTCAACACCGCGCCCAGCACACGAACATTCGCCCCTTGAATGCTCTGAATGACGTCGCGCGTGGTATCGCGGCGGGTATGGTGCGCCTTCAGCACGATCACCATTCCGTCGACCAGGTTGCCGAGGACAATTCCGTGGTTCGATGTGTTCAGTGAAGCAACATCCAAAAGCAGGTAGTCAAACTCGTTTGCCAGCTCTGTGAGCCGCATCTTCATGCGGTCGGAGGTCAGCAGGTCGGCTGAGGGCTCACACTCCGAGCCACAGCTGACGATCCACAGATTCCGCCGCATTTGTCGCGAATACTGACGAACCGGCCCGTCTCCCCGCAGGGCATCGGCCAGGCCATTGTGATTCTGCACTTTGAATTGGTCATGCAGGCATGGACGCCGCAGATTGCAGTCCACAATACAGACCGTGCGGGCTGTTTGGGACGCCAGAATTTCGCCCGCGTGCGCGCACATCCAAGTGGTACCGTTCCCTGATTCTGTGCCCGTGAACACGACCCGGCGAGGCGCTTCTGGCCCTCCCAGCAGAAACACCCGGTGCACCAGCTTGGTGATTTCTTCGCGAGCCATCCCGTCAATTTCCAGAGATGGCGCGAATACTTCCGGTACGGGTACGTTCGTAGGCGCTACTTCCTTCGTCAGCAGCACCTGCCCTTTGCCCACTTGATTGAGAAGCTCGAAGTTTCTACTCATGGTGTCTGGTGAATCCCTTTCTTCGAAATCGCTTGATGGTTAGGCCTGGCGGGGAGGAGATTGTGATGAAGTGGCCCGCCTTCCACAGGAAAACGGGCCAAGGAAGCTTCCTTTAAGAATCGAGCGAACCGGACGAGATGCTGGACTCGTCTTCCAGTACGTGCGGGCGGTAGTGCCCGTTACCATTGCCGTTGCCGTTGCCATTCCCGTTCCCATTGCCGTTCATCGAATAGCCGCTTAAGCGATACGGCACAGCTGCCAGTAGCGGAACGTTGAGTGCCGTCGGCACTTCAGCAGGTGAGCGGAACGACGGATCGAGATATTCTTGCGCAAACACCAAGCCCAAACTTACCGTCGCTGCCACCAGGGTTCCAATGATCATGATCAGTATGGGCGAACCGTAAGGTGTAGTCGGCACAACCGGTTCCTCGGCGACCGCCACGTTGAGGATTTGCGTGGTGTTCAACGCTTCGGTCATGCGCGCTTGTTCCCGCTTATGCAGATACAACAGATAATTCTCTTCGTCGTTCTTCAAGTTGCGATAGAGATCCGACTCGATCAAGCCTTTCTGTTCCAGATCGCGGGCCTCATCTTGATAGCGGTCGACGCTCGCCTGAGTGGCAACCAATTTCGCCTGCAAGCCGCTGTACTCAGCTTTCGCTTTGGCCAGCTCTTCGTTGATCCAGGAGTAGGTGGGGTTGCGATCCGTGGTTTCCTGCTTGATGGGCCGGGCTTCTTCCGAGGCGATCTGGTCCTGCGTTTCCGCAATCTCCTTGTCGACTTCCTTGACCAAGGGATAATCGGGCTGGAACTTCATCAAGTACTCAGTCCGCTTCAACTGCAGGTTCATCAACGTGCTCTTGAGGTTCGACAACAGCGTGAAATCGTCTTGTTTCCACGATGATGTGGTCAACCGCTGCGGCGTGGTTTCCGATTGCTTCTCCAAGGAGTGAATTCGTTCTTCTGTCGTCGCCAGGTCGGCACGGGTTTGCCGCAGGCTCGATTGGAATTCCGCCAGTTTGCCCAGAACGATGTCGCGGTTTACGTTGGGAGCGACGCCATCCCGTTGCTCAGAGAATTTCTTAATCTGATCTTCCGCTTCGCCCAAGTCTTTCTTGTACTGCTGGGCTTGCTGGTCGAAGAATTCGATCTGTCCAGGGGGATCAAACACTTTCTTGCGCTCTGCCAGATATGCGGTGCCGAGGGCCTGCAGAACCTGTGCCGCCATCTTCGGATCGCCGGACGTATAGCTCACCGTTATGACGTGGCTCTTGTTCACCGGTTCGATCTTGAGGCTGCCCTCCAGCGCATCAATCGCCTTCTGCATGCGCTTTTCTGGAGTGGCAGGGCCCAGGATGTATTCCGACAAACCTTTGTGCTTATCCAGTCCACAAGCAATCACCACCTGCCGCGCCACGTCGGCGCTCTTCAGAATTTCAATCTCCGAGTTAATTTCTTCTTCAGAGACATCGGTTTTGGCAGGCGAGATCATGTGCGGATCGGCTGTTACCACCGGATCCTGGCGTTCGTGCGAGATGACGAACTTGGTCGAAGCATGGTACGGGTTCATCAATATCGCCAGGAAGGTCCCGATCATGATCCCGATGAAGCAGATGACGGCGGTGCGCTTATGGCGGAACAGCACCGCGACCAGATCACGCATCGTGAAAGTAGCGATCGCGGGACCGCTATTGGACAGCATCAATTGTTGATTGTTCATAAACTTTTCCTCGCCGTTTTAGTAGGCCGCGTTGTAAGCCGACAAGCCTACGCCAGATGTGGGCAGAAACTGTCTGACCTTGGAGAATCTGTTCTTGGGTACAAAGAGCATGTCTCCGGGATGCAGCACCGGATCTTCGCTCATGTCGTGCTTGCTTTCCATTTCTTTGAGGTTATACAGCTTGGCCTCAGTCCACTGGGAGTTCAATCGCCGGTATAAAACGACCTGGGAATGCTTCGAGGCCTCGGTAAAACCGCCCGCCATCGCGATCGCCTCCGACAGGGTCACATCGCCCCGCAATTCAAATTTGCCGGGATGGCCGAGTTGACCATCCGCGATGAAATACGGCCGTTGGAAATCGCGGAGCACAACGGAAATCAGTGGATCATGCAGGATCTTGCCATAGGTCAGCTTCAGCGTGTCCACTAACTGCGGCTCGGTCAAGCCCGCCACTTTGAGGTCGCCGACGTTGCGCAACGTAATGTAGCCATCCGGTTGCACGGTCACGCCTGACTGGTTGTATTCCGGCGTCAGTTCGAAGGAAATATCGAACACATCGCTCTCTTTCAAGCGGTAACGGTCGTCGCGCGGAGAAAAAGTCGGGTTCGTTCCGGCTGGCGCGGACTGGTTAGTCGTGGCAGCCACCGGCGCTGCTGCATTACTGGAATTTTGATTTTGCGCCGCGCACATCGCCGTTATCAGCACGACACCTGCGAAGCAACTCGCTAATTTATGCTTCATTGTCACTTTGTTTATCCCCCACAAAAACTTGAATAAGACTGGTTTGCTTAACTGATTATTCTTGAAACTGCGAAATCGCGCTTACGCCGGCTCGACGTCGTAGCCGTGAAGTCGTATTGCCAGGGAGCGCTGAATGAGATCGATCGAAATCACCAACATGCCGTCGCTCTTCTTGCCGACCAGAATTCCTTCCGTGCCTTCAAGCGATCCGCCGCGAATCCGCACTCGCTGTCCAATTTTTAAGTACGGATGTGCGGCAAAGGGAATATCACTATTCAAAATCGTCTGCACCGATTCAATCTGCTCTTGCGGAATCGGGTTGCCCTGGCCGTGCGATCCCACGAACCCCACCACTCCATCGGTGCGCAACACCTGCAAACGCGAGTCCGGCGCGTAAACCAGGTGGACGAAAGTGTAACCGGGAAAGAGCGGAAACTGTACCAGTTTTTTGCGGTCGCTCCAGCGCCGCGTCTCGGTCAACATCGGTAAGAAGACTTCGATGCCTCGCTCTTCCAGTTGCCGCATCACCATCTTCTCGTGTCGCGAACGGGTCTGCAGGGCGTACCACTTCATGTCCTCGAGGGGCTGGCTTACCATCGCATCCACTCTATCCGAAATTTGGACCGTAATCGTAGCTCCGCCCTCTCAGTCACATCCGTGACTTCTGAAAGTAACTTCCCTTGGTACTGAAGCCCCGCGTAGGAAGAACGGGGGCAATGACTTCCCCACGTCCAACTTCGACGAAGCACTTGCGCGGCCAAAGGCATGTGGCCTACGCTAGCACAGCCGGTACCGCCCAAGCCAGTGAAAACTAAATACTTAGTACAAACCCACCGGGACCGCCCCACAGCCCTTTTCATCGTCCCGAGGGGAAGTGTGAAAACACCTGCACATTCTCTCCGGGTGGTTCGCCTGACAATTTGTCTGAAGGGGGGATTTCGCTCCTAAAACCACAATGCGAAGAGAACGCGCAAAGTATAGTCACATTAATTGCAATGACATACACCCGCAAGAGGTCAATTCTCCTAGAGACGAAAGTCTCTTTTTGGTGGGGTAGAAAGCCTACATTAGCGATTGACTTTATTGTGGATAACAGGTTGTGAGCCTTGTCAAAAGTCGATGGGCGTCGGCGACTTCCGCCGATCCACCCAGAAATAATTACCCTCCGTGACGGTTTTCCCTCTCGCCTTGCGCAACGTGTAGTAGGACGCTTACGCTCCGTCGAGTACGCGCCAATTGGAATACTTCAAAGACCGACCGAGGAGGCTTTCGTGAACCGCAAACTTTTTCGACCAATCCTAGTCGCCGCCCTATCCGCTCTCGCGCTGGCGGCAAGCACGCCTCGAGCCCACGCCCAGACCTATACCGTGCTCTACAACTTTGGCAACGTCAGTTGCGATCCCGAATTTCCCATGAACGTCGGGGCCATTGCCCAGGGCCGCGACGGCGATTTCTACACCACGACCCCCGCGGGCGGCTGCGACGTCAATGGCGCAGGTTTCAAAATGTCGCCCAGCGGAGGAATGACTCTCCTGCACAGTTTTAATTACAGCGCGGGTGACGGCATCGGCCCGCAGAGCGGGCTGACCCTGTCAACCAACGGCACATTCTGGGGCACTACGGAAGGCGAAGACTTCTTCGACGGCAATGTCATCTTCTACATGACAGCGAGCGGCACGCTGACTGCGTTCAACGTTCTCGGCGGCGCCAACGGAGGCGAGCCCATCGCGCCACCGGTGCAGGGCATGGATGGCAACCTTTACGGCATGACTACTGCTGGCGGCAACACTTCTCTGTGCACCTATGGCGACGGCGGTTGCGGCGTGATTTACAAAATTACGCCTGCCGGCAAGTTTGCCGTCATCCACACATTTGATCAGACCAACGGCGCTAACCCTGACGACGCACTGCTTCTGGGCACCGACGGGAATTTTTATGGCACGGCATTTTATGGCGGCACCATCAACGGCAAATATAACGGCAACGGCGTGGTCTTCAAGGTCACGCCTTCTGGCGCCTACACTCCGCTCTATGTTTTCTGCGCCCAGCCGAACTGCCTCGACGGCGGCCAACCCGCTGCTGGCCTGGTTCAGGGAACCGACGGCAACTTTTATGGCACCACCCTCGTTGGCGGCACTCACCTCTACTCGAACTTTTTCGGCGGAACGATTTTTAAACTTACCCCATCCGGCCAATATACGATCCTCTACAACTTCTGCTCTCAGCCCAGCTGCTCCGATGGCGGCAACGCGATTGGCGGGTTGATCCAGGGAACGGACGGCAACTTCTACGGCACAACCCAAGTGGGCGGCGCGAACGACAACGGCACCATCTTTCAGGTGACTCCCGAAGGCCAGTACACGGTGCTGCACAGCTTTGATTTCACCGACGGCAACGCCCCTGAGAGTCCGCTGACTCAGGGCACTGACGGAATCCTCTACGGGCAAACCTACGACGGAGGACTCGGCCCCTGCATCAATACCCGCTGCGGAGTTTTCTTCAGCCTCGACATGGGTCTTCCCTCTTACGCCGCGCCCGTCGCCTGGTATGGCGAGGTTGGCTCAACCGTCGAGATTCTCGGGCAAAATTTGAACACCGCGACCGGAGTTTCCTTCAACGGTACGCCGGCACAATTTAAGGCTCAAAGCAGCACGTTCCTGGAAGCCATGGTTCCGGCTGGAGCCACACTTGGCCCCATCAGGGTTTCGTCGCCGAAAGGCAATCTGGTCACCAAAGTTGCCTTTCGCGTGTTGCCGCACATCACGAATTTCACCCCCACCAGCGGAGCGGTTGGGCAACTCGTGACCATCAATGGCTCCGGCTTTACTCAGGCCATCGGCGTCGGCTTCGGCGATACCAAGCCCGCGAAGTTCACCATCGTCTCCGATTCGGAGATCACAGCGACTGTGCCCACCGGAGCGAAGACTGGCCCGGTAGGCGTGGAAACCAAGAGCGGCACGGCGATCAGTAAGCAGGTGTTCACCCTCACGCAGTAAGCATGGGTACCTCGGGCTTCTTCGGTTACTCCGGGTAGTTAAGACGAATGCCCGGCGACCGCCTCAGCGCAATCACCGGGATTCGCGGCAACAAGTTAGTGCTGCATTCCCTGCGAGCTGAAGAATAGGAAGAAGTTCGAGCGAACCTCGACCGCCTCTTTCGCTGCTAAGGCTTCGGTTAGTTTGGCGTAAGAAGTGATGCCTGTGGTACCAGCTTCATTCGGCCAATCATTCGGGTCCATTACAAGCACGGGAATAACTTCCCACCAGATGGCAGGCAGATTCAGGTCAGTGTTGAGTAGAACATGGCTGTGGTTGGGCGACGGTACAAAGAAGTTTGCTGGCGGCGGTGGCAGGTAACCAAGTTTCTCCAGGGCCGGTCCAAGATCAAGCCGCGAAGCGTGCATGGTGCAAGTGCCCGGCGGCAGGTTTGGATCAGGACACTGGGTATAGACCAGGGGCTTGGCTTTAAATGCTTCGGGTAGCGCTCCGAACAACTTGATTAATGTGGCCCCCAGAGCTGGGCCGCAATTGGTGCCGGGAACAACATTGTTGCAGGAGATAGCATCATTAGCGTTTTGGTCATTGTCGGCGGAGAACATCGGTACCAGTACAAATAAGGGCTCGGTCGGGTCCTGACCCTGCCCGTTAAGTCCAGTGGGATCGATGGAAGGCTGAATTGCGGCCTGACAGATAGGAATTTGAAATTCGGAAGGATCGGATTCTGCTTTGACTCCATTGAAGTTCAAGTCGTCGTTCGGTTGGTCCACACAATCGAAACTCTGCGTATAAGTGAATAAGAGGAGCTGGTTCGCGCCGTAGCCGAGGGTTTGATTGGGCTTTAGGTTAGGAGAATTTTGTGCCAAGGTGAGGCTGGAGGCGAGGCCGAGGATGAAGGTTCCCACAAGCCGACTTACTGGGGAGGTCATTTTTCTTTACTCCGTACGTAGATTGACTTTCAGTGAAGTACGGACTGTCAGCCCTTGGTGGATTTAGTTTTGGAAGAAATTATCGTCGAAGCTGGGTCCATGCCGGACACAAGCACGTGGCGGGGCAAAGGAGGGCTGCCGGGCGGAGCAAAGATCCGCAGCAACGTAGGCGCGAGCGTCCCCGCACTCGCCGTCCTATAATGACGCCACACGGATGGAACCCGCCGCCTCTGAAAAACCTTTTGTCATTGGCATCGCCGGTCCATCCGGCGCGGGCAAGACTGAACTTGCCAGGTCGATCACGAGGGTTGTCCCTGCCACTCTGCTATCGCTCGATTCCTACTACCGCGACTTATCTCATCTCCCGTTGAGCGGACGAGTCAAACAGAATTTCGACGATCCCGCCATGATCGACGACGCGCTGCTCTACGAACAACTGACCGCGCTGCTGCATCGCCAGCCGATCAATCGGCCGACCTACGATTTCAGTTGTCACACTCGCACGTCCGAAGCGCACATTCTCGAGCCGCACGGCATCATCGTTCTAGAAGGATTGTTTCTCTTGTATTGGGAGCACGCCCGCCACCTTCTCGATCTGAAAATCTATGTCACTTCCGATGACAACACATGTTTCGAGCGCCGCCTTGCGCGCGACCTGCAAGAACGAGGCCGCACTCCCGAATCCGTCCGCCAGCAATATGACTCGACCGTTCGCGCCATGGCCGAACGCTACATCTATCCCACTCGCGCCTTCGCCGATCTGGTTGTCGAGGGCACTGACCCGCTGGACCAAACCACAGCTCGCGTGCTGGCTTTTATCGAAGACCAGATGAAGGCTCGCAACTGGCGGCATAACTGGTAGCAGTCATAATTCTTGACCGCGCTATCCTTCGGGCTGATAATGCTGGTGCTCGGACAGCCGCAAGTTCCCCCTACCTGTAGGCCGTCGAGCAGGTTCCTGTCTCTCGGCTCAGTGGGCCGCGAATAGTTTATTCCGTACGGAGGTCTGCGATGGCGAAGCTGACTGAATGGAAGGTGGATTGTGCCGTGGTCATAGTTTGCATTGCCACGGTAGCTGCCGCGCGCGCACAGACGTTCACGACCTTACTAAACTTCAATGGAACAGACGGGACTTACCCCGCATACATGTCACTGATTCAGGGTCCGGACGGAAATTTCTATGGTACGACAGAGAGCGGCGGGAGCTGTGCGTTCTGTGGAACGGTCTTCCGCGTCACAGAAACTGGAACGCTAAGTTTCTATGATTTTTGCAAACACATTAGTTGCAGAGATGGATTTGCACCCACAGGCGGCCTTACGCTCGGTATGAGTGGCAACTTTTACGGTACGACCCAGTCTGGTGGGTCACACTCGGGCGGCACGGTTTTCGAGATTACCCAGAGCGGCAAACTGACAACTCTCTATAGCTTCTGTGCACAAGAAAATTGCTTCGACGGCGAGTGGCCGTTCGCGGGTGTAATTGAGGGAATAGACGGCAACCTTTATGGGACGACGATAGACCCCGGTGCGGGGACAGTCTTCAAACTAGGTCCGGACGGAACGTTGGCGACTCTCTATCGCTTTGGACTATACGATGGCGCACAGCCTAGGGTGCTGATGCAAGGCAGTGACGGCAACTTCTATGGGACAACCTTTGGCGGGGGAACCAACAACTGTTCGGGGGGCAACACCTGCGGTACCGTCTTCACAATCACGCCCAAGGGGAGGCTGACCACGCTGCATAATTTTGACGGCAATGATGGGGCCGGACCTGTAGGCCTTATCCAAGGCACGGACGGCAACTTTTACGGCACAACGTCAGAGGGTGGAACTTCTAACGCCTGTAACAACGGCGGGCTTGGGTGCGGTACGGTATTCCGCATGACTCCCGCAGGTGCGTTAACGACACTCTACAACTTCTGCACGCAACCCGATTGCACCGACGGATTTTCTCCTTTCGCCGGGCTGACACAGGGCGTTGACGGAAACTTTTACGGGACCACTTCGGGCGGTGGCGACTCTACTTGTCCTCCCTACGGGGGGTGTGGCGCGGTTTTTGAAATTACTTCAGAAGGCAGCTTCACAGCCTTGCACGTCCTTGGCTCAGCAGATGGTCTTGAGCCGGAAGGTGGTCTACTGGAAGCGACCAACGGAATTTTCTACGGAACAACGGCGGCGGGTGGTAACCCTAACTGCGCTCCTCCCGATGGGTGCGGCACAATTTTCAGCCTTTCGACGGGACTTAGCTCCTTCGTTTCGTTCGTTCGCCCCTACGGTAAGGTCGGCCAGATGGGCGGCATCCTCGGTCAAGGATTCACCGGAACGACCGCTGTCGCCATCAACGGGGTTCCCGCAAACTTCAACGTTGTCTCCGATACATATCTCACGGCCACGGTTCCACCCGGCGCAACCACTGGCTACGTCACTGTCACCACGCCCACCGGCGTGCTCACCAGCAACGTACCGTTTCACGTGATTCCGTAATGTCTCGAAAGGGGAGATAGTTCTTATGACGAGACGACATATGTGGAGGATGTACGGCGCCGCAATTATGCTCTGTGCGGTGACGGCGATTGCCGCGCCTGCGCAAATCTTCACTACTCTCGTGAAT
>DATJOJ010000064.1:0-65038 GCA_035507035.1 Terriglobales bacterium
CATCACTCTGGCAGTTGTATCCGACGCACGTCAACTCATTGCCGCTGACATTGTCGTTCATCGAGTAATAGCCAACCGCGGTATTTTCTGCACCCCCCTGGTCGGCTTGCAACGAATAAGCGCCTATGCCGGTATTTTCCGAAGCCCAAGTCGAATAAAGCGCGGCGACGCCATCGGCTGTATTGGCGTTTCCCCCGTCCACGTTAAATAGCGCAACCACGCCGGTTGCCGTGTTGGCGCCTCCCGCAGTGTTGTAACCCATGGCGTTGTAGCCAATGGCAGTGTTATTGAAGCCGATATTATCGGCGTAAAGCGCCCCCGAGCCTACCGCAGTGTTATAGGCACCAGAGGTATCTTGCAGCAATGCGCCGTAGCCCACCGCAGTGTTCTGCCAGGCTGTCGAATTCAGAAGTGCTTTCCAGCCAACCGCCGTGTTGTAAGGCCCGCCGTTGTAACCCGCCTCATAGCCGACTGCGGTAATTCCAGTCGAGCCCGCACCCGAATAGATAGCGCCAGAACCGACGGCGGTGTTTTGTGAGCCAGTGGTGTTGTTGAAGAGCGCTTCATATCCAACTGCAGCGTTGTCGTTCCCGGTGGTGTTGTTATTGAGTGCCTGGAAGCCGGTCGCGGTTTCGTTTGCGCCCGTGGTATTCCAATAAAGAGAAGCGTAGCCGAGCCCGGTGTTGGCTGACGCTGTCGTATTGGAAAAAAGTGTATATGCGCCCAGGGCAACATTGCTGCCTCCAGTCGTGTTCGCAAACAGCGCGTCTCCGCCGACGGCAGTGTTCCCGGCCCCAGTGGTATTACCGTTCAGCGCCTGATAACCGGTTGCAGAGTTAAGACTTCCGGTGCTGTTCCAGAACAGCGCGGCAAGACCATCCGCGGTGTTGTTGTTGCCGGAGGTGTTTGTGAACAATGAGTCGAATCCGGTTGCTGTGTTGGCGTTGCCGACGTTGTTTCTGTTCAGAGCCTGGAATCCGGTCGCCGTGTTCTGCGCGCCGGTGGTGTTCCAGTACATTGCCGCCGAACCGGTGGCCGTATTTTGCGAACCGGTGGTGTTGGACCACAGCGAGACGGAACCAAATGCCGCATTACTGGCGCCGGTGGTATTGGCAACCAGCGCTTGATATCCAGTTCCTGTGTTGTAGCCACCCGACACGCTTGAGTTCCCGGCAAATCCCAGGAACGCATTGCCGTTGTTCGCAGAGCCAAACGCAAACGGAGTGCTGCCAATCTGATAACTGCCTCCAGAAATAATTCCGGTCGCACTCAGATTGCCGTTGATCGTCTGATTTCCAGTGAAGGTGTTCGCTGTGTTGAGCTGTGGAACCTTGGTTGTATCGAGATTTAGAGTGACTGTACCGCTCGCGCCGCCGCCGGTAAGGTCCGTGCCCGCGTTCACTCCCGTTATCGTTCCTCCACCGTTGAAGTTTGTGCAGACCCAAGCCGAACCGCTCCATTGCAGTGTCTGATTGGCGGCGCAGCTCTGGGTGAGACTCAAGTTCAATGTGCCCGAGGTGCCTCCGCCGCTCAGGCCGCTGCCAGTTCCGGTGGTGATCCCTGCGATTGTTCCGGGAAAAGTCTGACCTGAGGCAAACGTGATTTGTCCGTTGCCGGCGATGTTAAATCCAGTTTCTGCTGGACTGCTGGGATCAGTCCCATAGAGAAGGTTCAGAGTCGCGCTCGGACTTGTCGTGTTGTTGCCCGTTGGCTCGGCCTGCCACTGAAAATGATTCAGGGTGTAGGTGTTCGTGTTGCTGTTAAAGGCGGAAGACTCGAAGTTGAAAGGCTGCGAGTTGTAGCCCTTGGTCTTGCTGGCGTAGTTGGTTGTGGCCATTTCGAGCAGGCCGCGAGACAAAGTGGTTCCGTTGACATCCAGGGTGAACAGCGGGCTGGGTTCGTTGATGCCAATTTTCGCGGTAGATCCTGTGCCTTTCTGAAACAAAATCGAATTCCCGAGATCGCCATTGTTGTCAGTCCAGGCGGCCAGATATCCAGCCGTGCCACTGCCGCCAATATTGGCATTGCCCGCGGACGCGGAAGGCACGCCATTTGCACTGCCCGGCGATGAACTGGCGGGCGAGGCCAACACAAAGGCGGAAGCCGGCAGTCCCCCTACGGTCTGCGCGTCTCCCGCCTTCAAAGCGTAGGGAACGGCGAGCAGCATAACGCGTGGCTGCTCGGCTTGTCCCTGCGCTTGCACGCCCAACCACCTTGCTTCGCCGGAAGCAAACAACTCTGTTGGCAGACCCTGACTGGTGCTCGAACCGAGCACGACCGTGTAGCGGCCGTTTCGGTCGGCTTGCACATTCTGCGTTTCCATCCACAACGGCGACCCGCCCTGTGGCTCGTTGTAGAGAAAAAAAGTGACTCCTTGCGGACCCGTCAGCGGTTTGCCATCGGCATCGGACAAGGAGCCAGCAAAGTTCACTAAAGTTGGCACGGCGCCAGTCGGCTGTTGGGCCGATACTCCAGGCACCAGCAGCAGGAGTACGGTAAACACTTCAACCAACATTGAACGGAATGTTGATCTCAATCGTAGAGCGCAGGAACACATAGGATCTCCCCTTCGCCTGGCGCAACGGAGTTTTTATTAGTTAGGTCGTAGAAAGGCAAAGCAGTTGCAGCTTTCGCTCACGCCTTCGCGGGGCATACTGATGGAGGTTCGGCTTCCTGGCAATAGCCTTCAGCTTAACCTTGTCTTGTTATTACCTTAGCGGGTAAGTGACAGAAAATACTATGGTTTGTTGAAAAACGGAGAAATCGAGGTAGAATTTCGGTCAACGTCTTGGGTGCGCCGCGGTGACTCCAACCACAACCCGATCCATGAGCTGTTTCAGATTCGGAGGCGATTTCGAACTCGACCTCCGAGCCTATCAGTTGCGCGACCGGCGACTTCCCATCAAGATGAAGCCGATCACCATGGAGTTATTGTTGCTTCTGATTGAGCACCGTGGGGAACTGGTCACGCGCGAGCAGATCGTCGAGCGAATCTGGGGAAAGGGCGTCTTCCTCGATACCGATAACAGCATCAACGGGGCCATCAGTCGCATACGCCAGGTTTTGCGTGACAACTCGGAGCAGCCGCGTTTCGTACAGACCGTAACCGGCAAGGGATATCGGTTCATCGCGCCGGTTGAGGAAATCATTCTGGCGGCGAAACCCGCCACCGCCGCAGACGGCGCTCCAAGTTCTGAGTCGCTCCCGGAAAGCGAGGCATCCTCCTCGATAGGCGGAAGATCGAGCTCTTGGCGCTGGAGTTTCCTGCTTGCAATTTCAGTCCTGCTCATTGCCGCCACATCTGTTTATTTCTTGCGATGGAATTCCCCTGCAGCAACCCAGCCGTCAAGTCGCGTCATGCTGGCGGTGCTTCCTTTCGAGAACCTCACCGGAGATGCGTCTCAGGATTATTTCAGCGACGGCATGACGGAGGAGACGATCACCCAACTCGGCAGTCTCAATCCCGCACACTTGGGGGTAATCGCGCGTACTTCCGTCTCGGTATACAAACACAACCCGAAGCCGTTGGATCAGGTGGGGCGCGAACTGGGAGTGCAGTATGTGCTCGAAGGCAGCGTTCGGCGCGATTCTGAGAATGTGCGAGTTACAGCCCAACTTATTCAAGTGAAGGACCAGACACACGTCTGGGCGAAACAATACGACCGTAAACTAAGCGACTTGCTGGCGTTGCAAAGTGAAATAGCGCTGGAAATCGCCGACGAAATTCAGCTCAGGCTGGGCGATCACGATAAGCCCAATGTAAAGCGTTTAGCTGCCCGCTCGGCTCCGCCTTCCAGCGAGGCTTACGACTTATACCTGAAAGGACTCTACTTCTGGAACAAACGAGAAGGGTCATTGCCCATCGCGGTCGACTATTTCCAGCAAGCGATCGCGAAGGATCCGAACTATGCACCTGCTTACGCCGGTCTGGCAAACGCCTATGGACTCATGAGCACAGGGTTTCAAGGGGTTCCGAACGAGCTTATGCCAAAAGCACGAGCAGCGGCGATGGAGGGGCTGCGTCGCGATGAAGGTCTTCCCCAGGCACACGCGGCATTGGCTTTGGTAGCTGAGAATTACGATTACGACTGGCGAACGGCAGAAAACGAATTTCGGCGGGCGATCGAGCTCGATCCCAACTACGCCACTGCACATCAGTGGTATGGCGAGTACCTCTCGTGGATGGGCCGCTTCGAAGAAGCATTCTCTGAAAGCGAGCAGGCGCGCAAGCTGGATCCGCTATCACTGATCGTGGCCAGTGATCGCGGCGCTGTTCTGTACCGTGCACGCCGGTACGACGACGCAATCGCCCAGTTCCGCTCGGTGCTCGAACGAGATCAGGACTTCGGTCACCCCTACTCCTATCTGGTGATGTGTTACGTCAGAACCGGCCGATTTACGGATGCCTTGGATGTGATCAAGCGGCATATGGGTCGTCTCAACGAAGCGTGGTCACAGGCCGAGGTCGCTACGGTTTACGGTTTTATGGGCCAAAATGCGGAAGCAGAAAAGGCCCTAGCACAATTCGAAGGAGAGAAAGCAGCGAGTGGACCTTTGTATAGGACCATGCGGCTGGGCATCTACATCGCTACCGGACGGAAAGACCAAGCCATAGCGCTTTTGCAAGGACTGTTTGCAGAACACTCGAACGTCGTCACGTCGTTGAAGACGGACTCCCTGTACGACCCCTTGCGGGACGATCCCCGCTTTCAGGACTTGCTCCGGAGAGCCGGACTGGCTGGGCAGTGAAGCTCAGCCCGTAAATTTCTCATAGCCGTGCCGTGGTGACTCGCTCATTGCCATCCACCGCCTAAAGACTGGTAGATTTGCACGAGGGAGATGAGCTCGTTTCCTTGCGCCTGGGCAAGTCCCAGTTCGGCTGTGAACGCATTCGTCTCGTTGGTAAGCACTTCCAAATAATCTGTAGTGCCGGCTTTGAACCTCACCTCCGATAAGCGCGCCGCATCCCGGGCCGATTCAAGCAGATGTTCCTGTTGAATGCGGAACTCCCGGTCCTTGCGGTAAGCGACCAGGGCGTTCGAGACGTCTCGAAAAGCTCCTTGGATCGTCTGCTGATAGGTCAACACGAGTTGATCGCGTTGCGCCTGCGCAAGTCGCACATTGGATTTGAGCCTGCCGCCTTCGAAGATGGGCTGAGTCAGCGAACCAGCCATATTCCAGAAGCCAGCCGGGCCAGTAAACAAATCAGTCAGTGTCGGGGTCTCGTATCCTGCGGATCCGGTCAGAGAAATCTGCGGGAAATAAGCGGCCCGGGCCACACCGATTTGCGCGTTGGCGGCAATCAGGTTTTCCTCGGCTTCGTGAATATCGGGCCGCCGCTCCAGCAACTGCGACGGAATCCCCGCGGGAACTTCAGGGGCATGTGGCTGCTCGGTCAGCTTCAGTCCTCGAGGCACATCGCCGGGATTATTTCCCAAGAGGATGTTGATTGCATTTTCCTGTTGGGCGATTTGTCGTTCCAGGTCAGGGACCTCGGTCGCGGCGGTGTACACCAGTTGCTCCGATTGGCGCACATCGAGCAGGGAATTGATTCCGTGTTGCTCGAGCGTCTGGGTCAGCTGTAACGAATCTTGACGAGAACTCAAGGTTCGCTTTGAGATCTCGAGTTCGAGATCAAGCTGACGAAGCAAAAAGTAGGAGGCTGCGACATTCGAGACCAGCGTCGATATAACTTCCTTTTGGGCCCATTCGTTCGCCAAGAGCGTTGCGCGCGCCGACTCAGTAGCACGGCGGTATTTTCCCCAAAAATCGAGGTTCCAAGCTGCCGATGGTCCGATCTGTCCCTGGGTCAGTTCATACGAGGGAATCGGTCCAAGCCGCGGATTCTGAATACTGGTGATGTTTCCGCCTACGCTAAGCGAAGGATATTGATCGGCGCGGGTGATCCCGAGTTGCGCCCGTGCCTGAAGAACGCGAGTGGCGGCGATGCGGAGATCGTAATTGTTCTTGAGGGCAGTGCGTATCAGACTCTGTAGTTGTTGATCCTGAAACACCTCCCACCATTTTTCGTCGCCCAACGACGCGGTTGCCGGTTCAGGCTTCGCCGTCTGGGTTGCGGGCGCGAGCGATTGGTCCGAGGGGATGTCACGATACGTTACCGGCACATCGACCGCCGGCCGTTTGTAGTTTGGCCCGACTGCGCAGCCGATCGAAACAATCAATGCCAGGAAGGCAGTGAGCAAATAACCAATTCTTAAGTCTTGACTCATCATTAATCTCCGTGCGCTTCCTCTAGCGCAAATGCAGAGGCTTCCGACTCAGCGGCCTTGTGCGAAGACCGCAAGAAAGGAACTCGGTCCAGAGCCTTCTCCTGGAATTCCTCGAGATACAGGTAGATTGCCGGCGTCACAAACAGCGTGATGAACTGTGACACAATCAACCCGCCGACCACGACCAGTCCCAACGGTGCGCGCGAAGCGCCATCCGCGCCGTACCCGAGTGCAATCGGCATAGCGCCGAGTAGCGCAGCGGCGGTCGTCATCATGATCGGCCGGAAGCGCTCCATGCTGGCGTCGTGAATGGCCTGATCGTCGGCGATTCCCTGGCGGACGCGCTGGTCGGCAAAGTCCACAATCATGATTCCGTTCTTTTTCACAATGCCCATGAGCATGAACATGCCGATGTAGGCATAGAGCGACGCTTCCGCGTGGAACAGCCACAACGTGAACAACCCGCCAAGCAAAGCGACCGGCAGCGAGGAAAGCACGGTGATCGGGTGCAGGTAGCTTTCATAGAGGATCGCGAGGATCACGTACATGACGAATACGGCCACCAGCATAAGAATGGCCAGATCTGAAACCGTGTTGCGGAACGTCAGCGCCTCGCCTTGTAACGCACCCTGCACGCTGGGCGGGAGAATCTGCTTCGCCGACTTCTCTACAAACTGCGTTGCCGGACCAATCGAATATCCCGGTTTGAGGTTGAAGAACATGGTCACGCTGGTGAACTGATTAATATGGTTGACGGCTTGCGGTCCGATGACGGTGTGCCAACTGGTCACGGCGCTGAGGGGAATCATGCGCTGGCCGTCGTCGCTCTTAATGTAGAGCTTGCCGAGGTCCTCAGGCGCAGAACGCATGTTATCAGCCACCTCGAGAATCACCTGGTATTGATCGGTCGGCTTCTTGATCAGATAGCTGTAATTCTGCGAGTAGGCGTCGTGGAGAAGCGAGAGAATCCGGGCCTCGGAGACGCCGTACAGCTTGGCCTGATCGCGCAGGATGTCGACCTGCAAATTCGGCGTGTGGTTATACAAGTCCGAGTTCACAAACAAAAATCCCGGATATTCGTACATCTTCGCCATCATCTTCTCGGCCGTGGCATACACCTCATTGGGGTCGATTCCAGACATTGCATAGGCGAATTGGCCTTGCGCATTCGCGGTCGCACCAGTACTGATTTCAAGCGCCGGATTCGGTTGCAGGAAAGCCACTACTCCGGGAATTGTGCTGGCGATGCCTCCCATCAACTGGCCGGCCACTTGCTCGATCGGTGCACGTTGCGATGGGTCTTTCAGAAACGCGATCAGGAAAGCCTGGTTCGACCCCAGGAATGAGGCGTTGCCGCTCATGGTGAACGTGCTGCGCACCGCGGGATTCGCTCTCATGATCTTTTCCGCCTGAGTCTGAAACGCGTGCATCTGGTCGGGCGAGGTTCCTTCCTGCGCGACCATCACGCCGCGGATGAAAGAGCTGTCACCGACGGGAAGGAACGCTTTGGGCACGATGTAGAAGAAGAAGATCGTGCCTGCGAGACACGCCACCCAGATAACTGCGGAGATCCAGCGATTTCGCAGGAAAAACCACAACTGGCGGCCGTAGATATCGAGCACGCGACGTTCGAGTGCGCCGAATACGCGCTCCATCCAGGTTTTCTTCGATCCTTCTCCGCGATTGCCCAGCAGCCTCGAAGTCATCAATGGCGTTAGCGTCAGCGAAACGATTCCGCTGGCTAGAATCGAGATTACGATCGTGATGGAAAACTCGCGGAAGATGCGGCCCATAAGCCCGCTCATGAAGACCAGCGGAATGAAAACCGCCGCCAGCGAAAGCGTCATAGCCAGAATCGTGAAGCTGATCTCTTTGGCGGATTCGATCGAGGCGTCGAACGCGTTGAGGCCCCCTTCCATCAGCCGCACCGTGTTTTCGAGGAAAACAATGGCGTCATCGACGAGGAAGCCAATCGCCAACGTCAACGCCATCAGCGATAAGTTGTCGAGGCTGTAGCCCAGAAGGTCCATGGCGACAAAAGTCAGCAGGAGAGAAAGCGGCAGAGCTACGGCTGGAATCAACGTGTCGGTAGCGCGACCGAGAAAAAGAAAGATCACCATGACCACCAGAACAAACGCGATCACCAGGGTGGTTTGGACATCTTTTATGTTGCCGACAATGGTCTGCGATCGGTCATAGGCCGTGAACAACAACACGCCACTGGGAAGTTGCGCTTGGATCGAGGGCAACAGATCGCGCACCGATTTGGCTACCTCTACGGCATTTACGCCAGCGCGACGAAACACGCCGATGAACACGTTCGCTCCCGGTTGAGGGTAGCCACGGACCCAGACACGCATGTCGATGCGCTCATCTTGCACTCCTTGCTTGGCGGTCGCCACATCTTTCAGGTAAACCGGCGCCCCATTGTTTTGCCCGACGATGAGGTTGTCGTACTGGTCCGCCGTCATCAACTGTCCTTGCGGTTGCAACAAGAAGGTGCGGTGCAATCCGTCGAACTGTCCGGCGCCGGTGTAGGCGGTGCCGTTCTTAATCGCGTTGGTCAAGTCTTCAAGCGTGATATTGCGGATCGCCAGCTTCGATGGGTCCGCTTTGACGCGTACCGCGGATTGCGTCCCGTAGATGCCTACCTGGCTCACTCCCGGCAAAATGCTGATTCGCTCGCCGATCTGCGTATTGGCGTAGTCGTAAAGCTGCCCCTCCGTCTCGGTGTCGCTGACAATCGCGATGTACATGATCGGCTGATCATTCGGATTGGTCTTGGTGAAGGTAGGAGGGCTCGGCAAATCTACGGGCAATTGGCCCGAGGCCCGCGTGATCGCGGCTTGCACATCGGTGGCAGCACCGTCGAGGCTCTTAGACAAGCCAAACTGCAGCACAAAGTTGGTGTGACCCTGAACGTTGTTTGAAGTTACCAACTCGAGTCCAGGAATCTGCATGAACTGCCGCTCAAGCGGCGTGGCAACATTGTTGGCCATCGTTTCCGGCGTCGCGCCAGGGTAATTTACTTGCACCTGGATCACGGGATAGTCGATCGCAGGAAGATCGCTTACGGGCAAGCGAAAGTATGCGAACACGCCAAATACGAGGACCGAGACGGTCAGCGCGACCGTCATGACCGGACGGCGAATGAAAAGCTCGGAGAGATTCACGACTGCCCTCCTTGCGGTTTATTCGGCTGGCCCTCGGACGCACCCTGCACACGTACCTTGCCCCCCGGGCGGACGAGCATTTGGCCTGCGAGAACTACGCGGTCGTTAGGGCCGACGCCTTCAAGAACCACGACCTTATCGCCCTGGCGCTGCCCTAGCTTGATCGGCCGCAGCTCAGCAGTGTCATCTGATTTCACAACGTAGACAAACGGTCCCTGTTGACTGATCTGCGCCGCCTCGTTGGGAATCAGCACGGCCGATTTCTCTGTAGCGAGGACCAGCTTCACATCTACAAACTGACCGGGCCAGAAGTGATGATCAGGATTGCCCAAGGTGGCACGGAGATTAACCGTGCCGGTTGCGTTCTGCACGGAGTTGTCGAGGAATTCGACACGGCCGACTCGGCCGGCGTTCTCAGGATCCGCCGGGAGGCGAACAAACGCTTTCAGCGCCCCGCTCCGCATCTGTTTCTGAACCGCCGGCAAGTCGCTCTCGGTGATGGTGAAATTCGCGTAAATGGGATCGAGACGCTGGATGGAGAGCAGGGAACTGGAGTTGGCTTGCACTACGTTGCCGACGTCCACCAGACGCGCACCTGCACGGCCGTTGATGGGCGAGTGAATGTAGCAATACTCTAAATTTAGCTTTGCAGTCTCGAGGGCAGCCTCCGCAGACTCCAGTTGAGCTTGGGATACGTCGACGGCGTTCTTCTTAGTATCGTAGTCCTGTTGGGAAATCGCCTTTTCTCCGATGACCTGCTCATCGCGGGCAAATTGAATTTTGGCGAGATCGAGCGACGCCTTCGCCTGCGCCAGAGTGGCCGTCGCCGCATCAAGCTGCGCCTTGTAGGGGCGAGGATCGACGACGAACAATAGCTGTCCAATGGTGAGGTTGTCTCCGTCTTGGAAATGCCGCTCCGTGATCCGGCCGCCGACCTGGGGCGTGATAGTGACTGACTCAAAGGCCGCATTGCGCCCGATTTCATCGAGATATTTCGGGACATCTTGCGTAGTTGCCGTTACCACAGAAACTAACGGCGCTGGCATGGTGGGCGCTGCTTGAACGTTGCCTTTGCTGCAGGCGACGGTCGTCAACAAACCCAAAACCAGCGCGGCAAGCGCAAGATGCGCACCGCGAAAAACAGAGTTCATTTTCAGCGTCGATTCCATTGCCATCCTCAATCCCAACGTAGTTATTTATTGTTACGCCGTGGCAGCCAGATGCGAAAGAGCCTTCACATGCACCAGCGACTCAGATTCATTCGATGTTGACCGGCTCGCTGCAGTCGCACTACGGTTTCCGATTTGCCGTAGGGCGCGGATCCTGGCGGCATTGGCGTCGGCTCGAGTGCAACCAAGAAGCAGGGAGCATTCCTGCTCGGAGTAGCCTTCGATAACTACAATGACGAACACGAACCGCTCAAAAGCGGGTAAGCTCACAGCTGCCGCGAGCTCCGCAGGAAGTTCCATATCCTGGCTCGAACGATCAAAGGCAACAGAAGCATTCGTCTTTTGATTCGGGCGAATCATTTGAACCGCATTCTGGATGATCGTCCGTCGCGCCCAGGATTCTGCCCATTCCTTGAAAACGAGGTTGTTTTTTCCCGAGGTCTCCAGACCTTGGACGAAACAGGTCTCAGCGGCCGAGGGGTCCGCAGTCAACAAAAGTGACAGCAAGTATAGACGATTCATGTCTTTGGTGAAGACTCGGCAAAAATCTGCGGCGGTTGCATACACAGTGGACGACTGCCTCGCTACGTTTCTTGCGCCTGGCATCTTCACTCTCTCCTCTGTTAGATAGTCGTTCGAGGGCCGTCGAAATCGACAACCCACCTGTTAAGGTTTGCGTCCGCACCTTCGTGCCAGCTGTTTCAGGACATGTTTCGTAAGCACATCTCCACAGGAGAATTTCGCGCCATCGCTCATCAATTTGAAGAGCGTATTTTCCCCTTCGTGGCTGATCAGGGTTAAGTTGGTCAGATCGACGATCAGCTTCCTGCCTTGCAATTGTTCTCCGGCCTTTCTCCAGGCGCTTTCCACCTCGCTGGTCCAGGGCGAAATCAATTTGCCCTCGAGAACCAGGCGCCGCTGACCGTTTGTTTCAATAATCGAGAGTTTGAACATCAACGTGAACCAATCACTCAGTGGGAAAAGCAATGGCCATGCCAAGGCCGGCAGATCCCGTAATCTACAGAATCAGAAGGGAAAGAAGGAATCGATAATAATTAAAGTGTCGAAAGTGTCGAAACAATCTCGACACTTTTCCTGAAAAGCAACTCGACAGTCGTCAGTCAATTCAGCTCGATGGCTGTCACGAAGTATAACCAGCCAGATGGCCTTGCGCAGGACCTACGCAAGGCTGCGGGGATCAATACCGAATTTCTTCATGCGCGAGATCAGCGTCGTCCGCTTTATGCCCATCAGTGCGGCTGCGCCGTTCGGGCCCGCAACCCGGCCCTTGGTGGATTTGAGAGCGTGGAGAATCTCACCACGACCATCGGCGTCGCGATCTGCCATCAGTGACTTGGCATTGGCATCGCCGCCTAGCTCTCCAATCGGCACTTGCAGGGCTGAGCCGTGAGTCAAGATCACCGAACGCTCAATGAAGTTTTCCAGCTCGCGAATGTTCCCCGGCCAGCTCCATGCAGAAAGCCTTTTCATTGCCGCAGTGGGAATTGACTCAATCTGTTTCTCCATGCGGCGGCCATATTTCTGTGTGAAGTAGCGAACCAGTAGCGGAATATCCTCAGGACGCTCGCGGAGAGGCGGAATGCGAATGGGGAAAACATTCAAACGATAATAAAGGTCGCTGCGGAACTCCCTGTCTTCGATCATCTTAGTAAGGTCGCGGTTCGTGGCCGCCACTAACCGCACGTCGACTTTCTTCGTGCGGGCGCTGCCAAGCCGCTCAAACTCGCGTTCCTGCAGGGCGCGCAGCAACTTCGGTTGGATTTCAATGGAAATGTCGCCGACCTCATCCAAAAACAACGTTCCCTGATCGGCGAGTTCAAGACGTCCGACCTTTTGTGCAATAGCTCCGGTGAATGCGCCGCGCTCGTGGCCAAATAATTCGCTTTCCAAAAGCCCGGTCGGGATGGCCGCGCAATTGAGCTTGATAAATGTACGGTCTTTCCGCCGGCTGCGTTCGTGAATGGCGCGAGCAATCAATTCCTTACCTGTCCCGGTTTCGCCGAGCAGCAGAACCGTGGAATCGCTAGGCGCCACGGTCTCCACCAGGTTCAACACGTGGCGAAGCGCTGAGCTCTGCCCCACGATGCCCTCAAAATCCATCTCGCCGCGGATTTCGTCTTCGAGATAGAGCTTTTCTTGTGCGAGCCGGTCTTTCAGATCGGCGATCTCTCTGTAGGCCAGCGCGTTCTCCACTCCGATGGCCACCTGATTTGCCACCTCCCGCAAAAACGAAACCTCCCTTTCATCGAAGGCATTCTCTTCGCGCTTGGCAACCGCCAGCACTCCCAGTAAACGATTCTTACTGATCAGCGGGACATCGCAGTGCGAGTTCAGCCCCTCGGCCTGGGCCTTTTTCAACATTTCTGGAGGGATCTCGGCAGGATCCAGCCGATTTACCACATTCGCCTTCCCGGTCTTGAAAGAATCGCCGGGCAAACTCCCCTCGATCGGTACCATAGAACCCTCGGTAAAGATTCCCCGGCTTTCGGGATAGTCGAGAGCGTGCACGCGCAAATGTGTGCCCGCAGGGTCCGCCAGCATGATCGCCGCCGCATCACAGTTCATTACTTTGCGAACGCTCGCCGACGCAGCGCGGAGAAGATCGCTGAACTCAAGGTTCGAGACCACCTGGTTGTTAAGGTCAAGAATCAGCTTCAGTTGATCCTGGACTCGTTGGGAAATATGGAAGTTCACCGCGGCGTCGATCGCCAAACCGATTTGACCTGCGACCAGGTCGAGAAAACGGACCTCCTCGTCGTCATAGGCGTTGGGATAGAACCGGCCCAGGGTCAGCACTCCAAGGTGTCGCTCCCCCCGGATCAAAGGCAACGTGCAGGTTGAGGTAATGCCGATTTCCTCAACGAAGGCTCTATATTTCGGGAATCGCGCCTCGACATTCCAATCAGCGATTACTAGCCTTTCCCCAGACTGGTGCACCTGTTGGACGGGCGAATCCCCGAGGCAAAGATCGTCGTATGGGACGTCTCTTTTCTTGCCGTTTGCTTCGAGAACGCTCCAACAAGGATTGCCCGAGTCCTTGTCGAATGCGACCAGATGCAAAGAGTCAAATGCGGTAACGTCATGGAGACGTTGGACCAGCGTGTCTGAAGCGTGATCACAATCGCTACAGGTCGCGATTGCGTTCGCTGCATGCAACAGGGCAAGGTAGCGTTCTTCCTCGATTCTCGGAACGACTGACGCGGCCGAAACCATAACATCCATCCTCAGCTGTTTTTCGTTGGCGAGTGGCGCGTAAATCCACCCCACAGGGACTAACCCAGCTCAAAGACACCCGAACATAGATGATGTGATGACAGGATTCGGCCCAAGGCTTCGGAAAGTGTCGGAATAGGTGATTTTGGGCGACATAACCCGAACAAAGTAAAGTCTTCCGTGTGCTCGCCTGGCCTATCGTGTTTTTCGGCTTCCCGGGTCTGTGATAATTTCCTCCGCGAAGCGGTCATTTCGGAGGTTCCTCAATGCAACGCACTCTGATAGCCTTTTTTTACGCACTCTTTCTTTGCTCGGCGAGTTTTGCTGGAAGTTCTTGCAGTCAGATGGGCCTCGGGATCGAAGCCGGCCTCAATGGGTTCATCCCTTTTCCCACTGATAATGCGTGGAACCAGAACATTGCCAACGCGCCCGTGGATCCTAATTCAGCCGCCTATATAAATTTTATCGGCGCGAGCGTGCCTCTTCATCCTGATTTCGGCGCCGGCCTCTATGACGGTCAGACTATGGGCATCCCTTATGATGTCGTTAGCGGAAGCCCGTTTGTAAACATTCATTTCACAGCCTATGGAGATGAAAGCGACCCTGGCCCCATGCCGATTCCCCACAATGCGCCAATCGAAGGCGCACCCCATCCCGGCACTGGCGACCGGCACGTGCTGGTGCTCGATCGCGACAATTGCTGGCTGTATGAGCTCTACAGTTCGTATCCGCAGAAGAATGGCAGTTGGGACGCTGCTTCCGCAGTTGTCTGGGATTTGCTCAATGACGAGCAGCGTCCGTACACCTGGACCTCAGCCGATGCCGCAGGCCTCTCGGTGTTTGCCGGGCTTGCCCGCTATGATGAAGTGGCCAGCGGGGAAATCCAACATGCGTTGCGCTACACGCTACAGTACAGTCAAGAAGCATTCACGCCGCCTGCCTCACACTGGGCGCCCAATTCTACAAACACCTATGCTGCCCCAATGGGCATGCGCTTGCGGCTGAAGTCGAGCTTCAATATTTCCGGATTCCCGCCACAGTCGCAAGTCATCCTCAAAGCGCTGCAGCAATACGGAATGATCATGGCTGACAATGGCAGCTCCATGTTCATTACCGGCGATCCTGACAATCGTTGGAACAACAATGATCTGGCTAGCCTGAAGACCGTCCCTGCGTCTGAGTTTGATGTGATTCTGATGGATCCGATTTATACACCCGCCAATGTTCCGACGGGGCCGGCGCCGTTGATCAGCAGCTTCACCGCCGATCCCTCGACAATCACCCAAGGACAGTCATCGACGCTGAGTTGGACGGTAAACGGCGCCTCCTACAACATTGTTTCGCCCCAGATTGGCGCCATTCGTGGCACCAGCATTAGCGTGACGCCGACCCAAACCACGACGTATTTCCTCATTTCGACGAATGAATACGGCCGCAGCACGGCCAAGGTGACGGTGATTGTCCAGCAATAAATCGCGCAAATCCGCGCTAAAAATTTCGAATCTTGATCTCCGCTAAGTATTGCAAAATGTATGCAGAATTTTGCAGTAAACGGCAGCTCTTCATAAGAGTCATTCGGAACGCGCAGGCTTTGCACTAAAGTTGTTGCGTTTTTTCGCGGGTTCGTGTGGAGTGAGGATAACGGCCATGCATGTTCTGGTCACGACCGACACGTTAAGCAGCGTCTGGACTCAGACCCAGGAGCTGGTGACCGGTTTGGTCAACCGCGGGGTTCGCGTCACACTCGTCAGCTTCGGCGATATCCCGCTCTCACGCCAAATTTCCTGGATGGAGAAGCTGCCGCATCTGGATTATCACCCAACGGCATTTCGCTTGGACTGGATGCAGGAGGGCCAGCATGATCTGGAGGAATCTTCGCGATATCTGACCGCGCTGGCCAGCGAAATCCATCCGGATTTGCTGCATCTCAGCCATTTGTGTCATGGATCATTGCCGGTTGAGATTCCGCGAGTCGTAACTGCGAATGGAGATTTGCTGACCTGGTGGCTCGCAGTACACGACCGGGAGCCCAAGCCTAGCCGCTGGTTGGACTGGTATCGCGAGGAGATTGCGCGAGGTGTATCCGAAGCCAGCGTTGTGGTCGCTAGCTCAAGCTGGATGTTGGAAGCGGTCCAAGAATGCTATGCCGAACCGCGATGCACCGCCGTGCTTCCGGTTGGACGGAACCCGATTCTATTCAATCCTTATGTCAGCAAGAACGACTATGTGCTGGCCATAGGACGCTTGTTAGATCCGGGCAGGCAAACATCTTTGCTGACTCAATATGTTCATCCGATGCCGGTTTGCATCATCAACGCTGATGATCGGCCGGCAATGCTCGAGTCGCCCATTTGCACCGGAGTGAAGGTCGATCTCGAGGCTGCCAACATTTCCCTTAAAGGAGCGCAGACGGAGGCGCAACTGCGCATCTTGTATAGCCGCGCGCCCATCTTCGTCGCAGCCGCCCGATACGAGCCGCTCGGACTCTCGGTACTGGAGGCAGCCTTGTCGCGCTGCGCCATCGTGGCCAATGATGTCCCCTGTTTCCGCGAGGTCTGGGGCGATGCGGCCATCTATTTTGAAGCGAACAATGCCGAGAGCCTGGCTGATGTGATCCGTCGTCTGCATGAGGAGCGCGATCTTTGCCGAGGATACGGGGCACGGGCCTTTCAACGTGCCCGGGAGCGTTTCACTGCGCAGCGCATGGTGCACGATTACCTGCAACTCTACCAACAAGCCCTGGCAACCCACGCGGTGGCAGCGTAAAAGCAAGCTCTTAGCTGCTGGCTCTCTCGGAGTCTCAAGATTCTTCCCTTGAGTCCTCTGTGGTGACAGGTTGTCGGGGTTCAGCGGCCAAATCTGGAGCCGATACATCAAAACTGCTAATCTTTCCTTAGCCTATTCAATTTGGAGGATTCATGGCGGATGTAAAGATCACAATTCGGCCAAACGGCCCGTACCGCGTGGAGGCGCCGGAAGGTTCGGTTGAGTTAGTAGACGCGAATGGCAATAAGTACGACTTGACCGGCAAACCGGCATTTTCGCTTTGCCGCTGCGGGGGATCCGTGAACAAACCTTTCTGCGACGGCACGCACAGTCGCATCGGTTTCCAAGGCGCCGAATTAGCCGTCAAGAAAACCGAAGGGAGTTAGTCCAATCAGGACGCCAGATTCAAATACCTGCAGTGCAGCAAATCTTCGCGAAAAGAAACAGCCATACCGGCTGAGATAGGGGATCGAGTGCATGACGAAAGAGACAAGCAACGAGATAAACAATTAGGCATGGACCGCCGCATCACGCGGCGTGACTTTCTCGACGGAGTGGCGTTAACGATCGGTGCCGCCATCATTCCATCCTCCCTCTTCGTAGGATGCGAACGCCAAACTGAATCTGAGCAATCCCCGGATTACTATCCGCCGGCACTGACCGGATTGCGCGGCAGCCATCCCGGAAGTTTTGAAACTGCTCACAGCGTGCGTGACGGAACGTTTTGGCAGCATGCGGGAAAGCCCATCGATACTGGGGAGCAGTATGACCTGGTGGTTGTCGGAGGTGGAATCAGCGGCCTCTCCGCGGCGCACTTCTATCGCAAAATTGCCGGTTCCCATGCCCGCATTCTTATTCTGGAGAATCACGACGATTTTGGTGGCCATGCCAAACGAAATGAATTTCAAGCGAACAACCGCAATTTGCTTGGCTATGGCGGTACCTATTCCATCGAAAGCGGCGAGCCTTACAGCCAGGTGGCGAACGGACTCATCGAAGAGTTGGGAATTAATGTATCCAGTTTTCCCCAATACCTGGATCGTCCGCTTTACGGGGCCTTTGGACGAGTGCCAAAGATCTTCTTTGATAAGGAGACGTTTGGGATCGATAAGCTCATAGATGATCCCTGGCCATTTCCCGGAGGCGAGACATATGACCTATGTGTTGCAGCGCCTGACGCCTGGGCACGCTTTATGGCCGACGCCCCAATTGCTGAGCAGGCGCGAAAAGACGTGCGCCGGCTGTGCACGGAAAAGAAAGACTATCTCCCCGGGCTGACGCTCGAACAGAAGAATGCACGGCTGCAACGCATCAGCTATGCGCGGTTCATGAGCGAGTTGGTACGCGTGCATCCGGACGTGCTTCGGTTATACCAGACCTTGCCCCAGCCCCTCTTCGGCTACGGAATCGACGCGATCCCTGCGTATGAAGCGTGGGAAGCCGGTTATCCGGGATTCGGCGGCATGTTGGGTGAACCAGATGCGCTGCATTGGGAGCGGGTTCATTTCTTTCATTTCCCGGATGGCAATGCGTCCATTGCGCGCCTGCTAGTCCGCAATCTGATCCCGGATGCGATTCCCGGCAACTCCGCCGTCGACGTAGTGACTGCCCGAGCGAATTACGCCAAACTCGACGACTCGGGCTCTCCGGTTCGCATTCGGCTCAACAGCACGGCTGTTCGCGTGAAGCACCAGGGTGATCCTGCCAGTTCAAAGGAAGTCGAGGTCACTTACGGACGCTTTGGCAAGACCTATACCGTCCGGGCTTCGCACTGCATCCTGGCGTGCTGGAACGTAATGATTCCGTACATTTGCGAGGACCTCCCGGGCAAGCAGAAGCAAGCGCTCTACGAGGCCATCAAGGTCCCGCTTGTCTACACCAACGTGCTTCTGCGCGACGGAATGGCGTTCGAGAAGTTGGGTGCAAACGCGATTTACGCGCCCGGGGGTTATCACACCTGGGTGAATCTGGATTTGCCGGTAAGCATCGGCGGGTATCGCTGTCCCCATGACCCTTCAGAGCCGACGGTGGTTCACATGAGCAAGGCGCCGTGCAAGGCGGGGCTCGCGCCTCGTGAGCAGCATCAGTTGGGACGCATGGAGCTTTACACGACGACGTTTGAGACCTTTGAACGCAATATACGCGATCAGTTGGCGCGCACGCTCGGGGGCGGAGGGTTCGATCCGGCTCGCGATATCGCTGCTATCACGGTGAATCGCTGGCCCCATGGCTACGCTTACGAATACAACTCTCTTTTCGATTCCTTCGTGCTTGCGGGAGGTGAAGCACCTTGCGAAATTGCGCGAAAACCATTTGGCCGGATTTCGATCGCCAATAGCGATGCCGGCGCTCACGCTTTCACCAATGCCGCGATTGATCAGGCGTGGCGGGCGGTAGGGGAGATCACGAAGGGATAGCTACGGAGCGCCTGGTCTAATGGATGGTCTTGGTCTTCCTCGACATGTAATCCATCAGCAGATATTGCCCGAGCGTGTAAGGAGTGGTGAAGTATGCCTTGCCGCGGCACATCTCGGTGACCTTCTGCACGAACTGAACCAGTCCGTGATCTGACGCCAACATAAAAGTATTAATCAAAATTCCCGCGCGCTTGCACTTGGAAACTTCTTCCAGCGTCTGGCTGACCACCAGCGGATCAAGCCCAAAAGCGTTCTTATAGATGCGTCCATCTTCCAATGTCAGCGCGGAAGGCTTACCGTCCGTGATCATGACGATCTGCTTCATGTCTTTTCTTTGGCGCTGCAAAATACGTTGCGCCAATCGCAATCCCTCGCGTGTGTTGGTGTAATACGGGCCGACTTTCACCCGTGCCAACTGCGAGAGCGGAACTTCCTCGGCTGAATCGTGAAACAGAATCAGCGACAGAGAGTCGCCGGGATACTGGGTGCGAATCAGGTGTGACAGCGCCATCGCGACTTTCTTCGCGGGAGTAAAACGGTCCTCGCCGTACAGAATCATGGAATGCGAGCAATCCAGCATGAGCACCGTCGCGCAGGAGGACTGATATTCGCATTGATGCACTTGCAGATCGGAATACTCGATGTTCAACGGCAGATTCAACCCTTCGCGCTGGATTGCATTCGAGAGCGTAGCCGTAATATCGAGGTTTAGCGTGTCGCCGAATTCGTACGTGCGGGATGCGCCGCTGGCCTCAACGCCCGTCGCCATATCGCGAGTATCGTGACGTCCGAAACTCGATTTGCCAAGCGAGCCCATGAGGTCGCGCAAGGTTTTGAAGCCGAGAAAGTCGAGGCTCTTATCCGTGATTTCGAACTTGGCTTGCTGCTGCTGTGCCTCCCCAACTTGGCCGCCGACGCTCGATCGCCGAGAGGGATCGTGCGGTTCGTCGACGCTGATGTAGTCTTCCTGCTGCATGCGCTCGATAAGTTCCTCGATCAATTCGTCAAGCTTGCCTTCCATTTGCATTTGCTGCAGTTGCTCGCGCATTTGCTCGTCGAATAGATCGCTATCGAAGAGCGCCTGTTCGATCGCACGGCGAAGATCGTCGAGCGATCGTTCGCCGTCGCCAAAATCATCGTAGAGATATTCGTGGAACCCGCTCTGCAGTAGATAGTCGGAAAGCGCGCTGAGCAAGTCTTCCAGGCTCATCTCGCCCGCCGGGTCGGGAACATATTTGCTGTAGCGAATGCGCTTCATAACGGCGTAGCTGGGTCGTTCGTCCTTGGTCGTTCGCGAAATCTCCGGTCGTGAACAGTCAAGGCCAACGACCGTAGGCCAACGACCTAGTTGTACGGCCTTCTTCCGCGAAACGGTTCTTCCCGTTCGAAAGTCCTTTCAGGTTGCTTGGGTGGCTTTTCTCCCGCGGTGAAGACGCGCTCTTCATTTCGCCCAATGCGTTTGTGCGCGTGCAGCCCTTCGAGTGCGAACTCCGCCGCTGACGTCTGGGCTTCGGGCGTATCTTTCGGGCCGACATTCAGCTTGACCAGCTTTTCCATGAGACCTTGAATGTTGCGCAGCGAAGGCAGCGCCTCCGCAGCGCTGGCGGTATCGGTGAGCTGGATTTCGCCGCCGAGATCGAACCACTGCACGATTTGGTTCATATCCGTGCCTTTGAAGTAGGCGTCATAGGTCTTGGCAACTGCGTTGCGAATCAGTTCGCGCGCCACGAAATCCGCGCCTTTCATCTCGCCCTCATATTCCAGTTCGAGCTTGCCTGTAATCGCGGGCATAGCAGCGTAGATATCGCCGATCCGCGGCACGATCGTCTTCTCGCTGTGCTTAATGGCCCGCCGCTCGGCGTTGGAAACTACAATTTCCATGCACGAAATCGGTAACCGTTGGCTCACGCCCGAACGCTTGTCAATTTTCTTATCTTCGCGCGCTGTGAAAGCGACACCCTCGACTACCTCCTGCACGTATTTCGGAATGTGCAGTTTGTAGCCATTGCGCTCGGTCCACGCTTCCTGCATGGTGATCGCGATGCCTTCTTCCACCGTCGCCGGATAGTGCGTGCGAATTTCCGAGCCGATGCGGTCTTTCAGCGGCGTGATAATTTTTCCGCGTGCGGTGTAATCTTCGGGATTGGCGCTGAATACCAAAGCCACGTCGAGCGGCAGGCGAATGGGATATCCCTTAATCTGCACGTCGCCTTCCTGCATGATGTTGAACAACCCAACTTGAATCTTTCCCGCCAGGTCCGGCAATTCGTTGATGGCAAAGATTCCACGGTTGGCGCGGGGAAGCAGTCCATAGTGGACTGTCATTTCGCTGGCCAGTTCGTGGCCTCCGCGAGCAGCTTTGATGGGATCGATGTCGCCGATCAAGTCAGCAATGGTTACATCGGGCGTCGCAAGCTTTTCCACGTAGCGTTCTTCCGGCGTGAGATAGGCAATCGCAGTCGCATCACCGCATTGGGCAATGCGTTCGCGGCAGGGACGACAAATCGGAGAATACGGGTTGTCATGAATCTCGCAGCCGGCGATGTAGGGCGTTTGGGGATCGAGCAAGGTGGTTAACGCTCGCAGGATGCGGCTCTTCGCTTGACCACGCAGCCCAAGCAAAATGAAATTATGCCGGGAGAGCACCGCATTGACGATCTGTGGCACAACCGTGTCGTCGTAGCCGATGATTCCGGGGAAAATCGGGCCCGGCTGGCGCAGTCTGGCGGCCAAATTATCACGTAATTCGTCTTTGACTCGACGGCCGCGAAGCATGGATTCCGAAAATGGACTGTGGCGGAGTTCGCCTAGCGTCCGAGGAAGACTCATGATCAGAAAACCCCCAGGAAGAACAAAATCGTGTCTCGATTATACGCTCGCCCGATTAGATGGCATGACCATTGCCGCCAGCCTTGCGGCGTGCATGGACGGTGCGGCGCATATTGGGAAGGAGGGCCTCGAAAAACGAAATGACCGCTTGCAGGCGTTCGGACTCTGATTTCATGCCGAGTAGCGCTTGCTTGAGATCGAGATCGAGCGGCAGGGAAGAGGCGAGATGAAATGAAAGCTCCTGCTTATCGATTTCTGCCGGATTCTCGGCCTCGGCTCCGGCCAATTTCATAATCTCTCCGTGCAACTTTAGCGCCCGGTCGATTTCTTCTCCGCCGGCTTTTCCCGGCTCATCCCGCAGATAAAGAACTTCAGCCTGCAGAAAGGATCGATCCTGATTAACATTCAGGACCTCAAAACGCTCCCGGCCCTCAGTAACGATGTCCATGCGGCCGTCCTCATATTTCTTGGTGACGGTGACAATTTCGGCTGTACAGCCGATCTCGGCGACCCCGCCTTCCTTCGCGCGCACGATCCCGAAATGTCGCTGCTCGCTGAGACACTCGGAGATCATTTCTTTGTAACGAGGCTCGAAGATGTGCAATGGCAAAATCGCGCCGGGCAGGAGGACCAAGTCGAGCGGAAACAGGGGTATTAGCGTGCTCACGAACACGCTCCGCAAACGGCGATAGGAAGCAGGCGAAACATTCTTGGCATTTTACGCCAGCCGGACTGAATCAGGAGTGCGGCCCTACTTGACTCTCATCGCAGAGAAGACTAAAAGCACGGCATGGAACTGAATGGAAAAGTTGCGGTCATTACGGGCGCCTCCATGGGCATCGGCGAGCAGATCGCGAAGACTTTCGCCGAGGAGGGCGCCAAGGTAGTGTTGCTATCGCGCGATGCAAGCCGAGCCGAAGCTGCCCGCCACCGGGTAGGACACACGGATCGCACTCTGGCCTTGGCCTGTGACGTCCGCAAGCATGAGGAGATCGAGCGCGTGGTCAGCCTTACTTTGCATCACTTCGATCGCCTGGACATTTGGATCAATAATGCGGGACACGGGCTGCTCGACTCGCTGGCGAACGCAGACATGGCCGCAATTCGGGAAACGTTCGAGACCAATCTCTTTGGCACAATCGATGCTATGCAGGTCGTGATCCCGATACTCAAGGAACAGGGAGGCGGAACGATCATCAACATTTCGAGCGTTGCCGGACACATTCCAATCCCATTTCATGCGGTTTATAGCGCCACGAAGTTTGCCATGAATGCTGTCGGCAACGGGGCTCGCATCGAGCTCAAGCCGGCAGGTATTCATGTGCTGACCGTCTGTCCCGGCTACGTGCGGACCGATTTCGGCGCAAATTCCATCCGTGGCCCTGCACCAAAGCAAGTGCGGCCCACATCAGTGCGAGGGATATCTCCGCAACGCGTGGCACAGGCCGTTTTGCAGGGATATGTAAAGCAGAAGCGGGAGGTGGTCGTGCCCTGGTATATGCGCTTCGTCGTCAAGCTGTATCAACTTTCTCCTGGCTTTGTGGAGTGGGCAATGGCGAGGATGCTGAAGCAGCGGGCGTGATCAGGACTTCAACTCATCCAGCATGGCCGTCATTTCTGATTGCGCATGGGAGTTGCCGGTGCGCACTGCAGAGGAAATTCCCTCCACCAGCATTTTCCTGGCTTCGTCCACGCGGTTTGCGCTTGCCAGCGTCTGCGCTGCCATGAAATATCCGGCCGTATATTCCGGATGGGCGGAGAGCAGCTTGCCGAATTCTTCCATCGCGCGATTCACCTCGCCTGACTTGGAATACTCCATCGCCAAGCCGTAGCGGGCGAAGGCGTCATTCGGTTCTTGCTCAAGAATTTCGGTTAGAGCCGCGATGCGATCCATAAGCTTCCTTAGCAAAACTAGCAGAGAGCTGGTTTGAAACCAACTTGCTCTTGCCCCTCTCGGCGTACAAAAGCCCCGAGAGGCAAATAGCCCGTGCTCTGGCAGGAATTTCCCCCAACAAGACCGGGCGAGATAAGTAGCCCACACTTGTACCATCCGCAGCTACTCGAAGTCCACAATACCCCACGTACCTTGCTCACTTTTCAAGGGAGTGCTTTTTCAAAAATTCTCGTACGACCTCTCTTACGTCCCGATGCTCTCCATCCACCGCGTAATTGAGTGCCCGCATTTGTTCGTTAGAGATCTTTCCGGCAAGTTCATTCAGCGCCTGGGCAACTTCCGGATGCCGGTTGATAGTCTCTTGGCGCATGACTGGCACGGCTTCGTACGAGGGAAAGTAATGCCGATCGTCCTCCAGTACAAATAAATCCAGCGCCGGAATGAGACCGTCCGTCATGTTTCCCGCAATCAGATCGACCTGCTTCTCTTTCAAGGCGCGATCAAGCAGTCCCAAATCCATGATCCGCGGCGCCTCGGCAAAGCGCAGGCCGTAAGTTGCTGCCCATCCCTTGTACCCATCCGGACGCTCCATGAATTCGTAGCCAAACCCCGCCCGCCACTGCGGAGTATAAGTTGCGGCTTGCGAAATCGTTTTCAACCCCAGGCGCCGCGCTTCTTCTCCGCGTATCTGGATCGCAAAAGTATTATCGAAGCCGAATGGTGCACCAACATCGAAATTAAAACGCTTCGCATACTCGCTCTTTACTTCCTTATAGACCTGCGCTGCACCCCCACTCGGTTGTTGTTTCAGAATTGCCGTGAGTCCGGTTCCTGTGTACTCGGGGTAGATATCGATTCGTCCCGCGAGTAACGCTTGATGACAAATGTACGTTCCCGCCAGATAGAAACGGCGCTCGACTGGCAAATGGGTCTTGTTCTCGATCTGCTGGGCGATCAGTTCTCCGAGGACGAGCTGTTCGGTAAAATTCTTCGACCCCACAATGATCAGGTTCTCCCGTGCCGGGCCGCAGGAAGCAAGCAATGCCGTGCATAGGAAGATCCTGAGGCTGTTTTTCATCCAATTCGAAGTCCTTATCGTGGTTGTAACCTTTTTTCCAGCCAGCCCAGAGTGAAATCAGCCAGCAAAGCCAGAGCTGCCGCCGGAATCGCGCCAGCGAGTATGACGGCGTTATTGACCATTGCCAATCCACGAAAAATGTATTCTCCTAGGCCGCCAGCCCCAATAGCAGCAGCAATCGTTGCCAACCCCACAGAAATCACGGTGGCTACGCGAACCCCCGCGATGATTACTCCGAGCGATAGCGGCAGCTCAACTTGCACCAGTAGTTGGCGATCCGTGAGGCCCATGCCGCGCCCCGCCTCCAAAATCGCGGGATCGACTCCCTTGATGCCGGCGTAAGTATTGCGAATGACGGGCAATAGGGCGTAGAGAGTGAGCGCCAGGATTGCGAGCCGGTCGGCGCGGGCCCCAATCCACGGTGCGGGCAGCAGAAATCCAAATAGAGCAAGGCTAGGGATCGTTTGAATAATGTTTGCACTTCCTAACACGGGCTTATTCAGAATTGGCCAGCGAGTAATGAGAATCCCGAGCGGGATTCCGATGAGCACCGCAATGAATGTCGACACTCCCACAAGCCACAAGTGTTCGCCTGTAAGTCGCAGTACCTCAGCCTGATTCTGCAGCATGAATTGCCATAGATTCATGGTTCGCCTCGCCCCATAACCGGATTGCCGTCGAACGCATTTTTGTACGCCATCACCAAAGGCTCCTTCGAAGCAAGAAATTCGGCTTGTGGTTGGACCGTGACCAGACGCCCCGCCTCCAATAGCGCGATTCGTGTACCAACCCGCAGGGCTTCACGAAAATCATGGGTCACGAAAACGATCGTCTTGCTCAGCCGTTCCTGCAACCCTAGAAATTCCTTTTGGAGTTCGGCACGGGTGAGCGGATCAAGAGCTCCAAACGGTTCGTCCATAAGTAAGATCGGGGGATCGGCAGCGAGCGCCCGTGCGACCCCCACCCTCTGTCGTTGCCCGCCGGAAAGTTGCCGCGGATATCGTGCCGCAATTTGCGGATCGAGGCCAACGAGTCTAAGCAATTCCTGAACGCGCTGATGAATCCGCTCCGCAGCCCAGTTCTCAATCGTCGGGACCAATGCCACATTGCGTTCAACAGTGAAATGCGGGAAAAGTCCAACTTCCTGGATAACGTATCCGATCATTCGCCGCAGTCGAATGACATCCCAATCGCGAGTAGATCGGTCGTCAACAAAAATTTCTCCCGCGGTTGGTTGCAAAAGGTGGTTAATCAGCTTGAGCGCCGTAGTCTTGCCGGAGCCGCTGCGGCCCAGCAGAACCAGAGTCTCTCCGCGCTGTATCTGCAGGCTGAGGTTTTGCAGGATCGAATGCCCGTTCAGCGCGTAGGAAACATTGCGGAACTCAATGGCTGGTTGATGATCGCGAGAAGTTTCCATCGGTGCCCGCCGCCTGCGATGTAAGCGCTACTCCCGACCAACATATGAAGATGATGGTAGCCCGGTAATCCGAATACCGGAATGGCCTTTGTGTCGAATATTCAGGCCAATTAATAGTGCCGTGACCTGCTCGAGAATGCGTGCATTTTCTAGTTTGCCGCCATCGAGAGCCCGCACTCCGTCAATTCTGCTGGCCAATTGTTGAACGGCTTGACTGGCCTTGGCATCATCGCTGCAAACAATTACGTCGCAATCGACCGGGGCGGAATCGTGCAGCATTTCGGCGCCGACATTCTGAAAAGCTGCTACCACGGAAACCTCTTTGGGCACCAGTTCTGCAGTTTCCTGCGCCGCCGAACCTTGCCACACTCCCAGGGTACGGGTAGCCCGCCCTCCTACACTTGCAGCAAGGGGCACTGTAGCATCAATCACGATACTCCCTGGACGCAATACTGACTTGAGCTGTTTCAGTAACGTCGCATGACCGTCGAATGGAACGGTGAGCACAATTAGATCGGTCGCGGCGCAGGCGGCCAGATTGTCCATGCCTGAAACTTGCGCGTTGGTTCCCACTTCTTGCCGGATCTTTTTGGCGGACTCTTCTGCACGTTGCGCATCTCGCGATCCGATGATCACCGTTTCCCCCGCTTGGGCCCAGCGCCGCGCCAAGCCCGAGCCCTCTGGCCCGGTGCCGCCTAAGATTGCGATGGGACGAGTTGTCATGCAAATGCTGGCTCCAAGGCGGGTTCGGTAATCGATGCGTCTGGCCGTTGCTTGATCTGAATTCGCGAGTATGTCGTGTTGCGTTCGGCAGGAATGCGCCCGATTTCTAAAATCAGCGACTGAAAATCCTCTGCACTCGTATATTGCCCGGCAGTCGCTCCAGCTTCGCGGGAAATGTTTTCTTCCATCAACGTGCCGCCGTAATCGTTAGCTCCAGCCTCAAGACAGAGCTGGGACAAACTGCGATTGAGTTTGACCCACGAGACCTGAATGTTGTTGATCGCTCCCGCGAGGATTATCCGCGCAAGGGCGTGAATTTTCAGATGTTCCGCCAACGTTGGGCCGGATCGCGAAAGGCCCTGATGGAAGAGCAGCGTATTTTGGTGAACAAATCCGAGCGGGACGAACTCGGTAAACCCTCCGGTCTCGCGCTGAATCTCTCGCAAAAACATCAGCTGATTAAGCCAATGCTCCGGTGTTTCCACGTGACCGTACATCAAGGTCGACGTCGTGCGAATGCCATTTCGGTGCGCCATTCGAATTACGTCTGCCCATTGCGCCGTCGAAAGCTTATTCCGCGAAAGAACGAAGCGAACGTCATCGTCGAGAATCTCGGCAGCTGTGCCGGGCAGCGTGTCGAGCCCATTGTCACGCAACATGACAAGGTAATCATTGAGTGGCATGCCGGTGAGCTCGACCCCATAGACAATTTCCATCGGCGAAAACGCATGAATATGCATGCGGGGCGTGGCTCGCTTTACCGCGCGCAAGATGTCGCGGTAATAGAACGGCGGCAGATCTCGAGGCAAGCCACCTTGGATGCACACTTCAGTTGCACCCGTCTGCCACGCCTCGAGCGCCTTTTCCGCAACTTGCTCCGGTGTAAAAAAATAAGTGTCGGATTCGCGTGGTCCTCGGCTAAACGCGCAAAACTTGCAGCCTACAAAACAAACATTAGTGAAATTGATGTTCCGGTTGACTACATATGTGACCAGATTTCCAGCAAGCTCGCGCCGCAAAGAATTTGCCCCCACCAGCAGACCAAGCAAATCGTCCCCTTCTGCGTAGGCGAGAAGAAGACTCTCTTCGCGGGTTAGGAGGGAACCATCCAGCGCTTCTATTACGCGCTCAAGAGCTGCACGAAGACTACTGTTCATCGCAGGGGCAACCTGTTCCCACTCCAGCGAAGGAAAGCTCTCCAGCTCCGATTGCGTCACCACTCGTGCCACAATTTCCCCTCCGCGCACCTAGCGAAATAAGTCCTTCTTGGCCGGGCGAATCAAGTCGCGCGCGCTACTTCCGCCCCTCTGGTACTGAAATCCTCGAATAATACACGCTGGCGTACGACCCAGCTTTCCGCATACCAGTCCAGCCGTGCAAGCCAACTCGTCAGCCACGGCTTCCATTGTGACACGCAACCGATATCCATGCGGATCGCGTTTTCCACGGTCATCGTGCAACGCTCGCATGCCCGCGACGCCGATGGCAACCTCCATGAGCCCTTCTCGCCACGGGCGCCCAAAAGTGTCAGTAATCATGACAGGAATATGCAGCCCAGTTCGCTTTTTTAACTGCCGATGCAATCGAGCTGCAGATCGATCGGGATCCTTCGGGAGCAGCAATGCATGGCGGCCGCCATCCACGTTGGACACATCGACAGCGCTGTTAGCGCAGATCAGCCCATGACCAGTCTCCGTTATCAGCACGCCGTTTTTTTGCCGCAGGACTCTTTTGCTTTCTCGCAAGGCCAATTGCGTCACTCGCGGATCGAGTTTGTAACGTCGGGCCCAGCGATTTGTCGCGAGTGATGGTTTGATGTCAGCCAAAGCCACCAGTTGCCCTTCGGCTTTGGAAACAATCTTGTGCTTCACGACAAGGATGTCCCCGCTCCGGAATCTTTGACGGGCGGATGAGAGCGCAGCAAGAATTTTCCCCAGCAGCGAATCGCCGGGGAGAATCTCCTCAGCGAAAGGCAAAGGGATGATTCGCAATTCATTCATTGGCTGCCAGGGAAAGGTCTGCCAAGTCCCATCGCCGGACCAGTTGCTGCGAACGCGTTTCACCCGGTGCATTAGCTAGCTGCTGTAAGTCCTCCGGATTATCGACATCGAGCGCGATGCCGGTCAGAGAAAGGACCATGCATGGTTTCCCCGCAGCTCGCGCAGCGGCGAGGTGCGGCTTGAAACTGTCATTTCCGAACCGAAGAGGAAACAACCCCGCGGGGCGGCGAAAAATTGCGTTACTGCCGCGTCCGTCGGCAGCCGGGACGAGAACCGATCCCTCCTGGGGCGCGACGCCGACAATCTTTTCGAGCTCCCACGCTTGGATCAACGGAATGTCGCCAGGAATCACTAAAGTATTGTCAATCCCGCGCTCTTGGCAATGGTGTGTTGCCATCTCGATCGCGTAGGTCTCACCACGGTTTTCACCATCCGGAATGATTTCGAAGTCAAATCTCCTGGCCAGATCCACCGCAAAAGGGTCGTTCGTAACCAAACTTACCGGCGGACGGCCAGGCCATTTGCCAACCACTTCAAGCACATCGTGGAGCATGGCCTTCGCCAGTTCTGTGCGTGTGGCCTGATCAAACATTCGCGCCAGACGCTGTTTGGCGGTGTCGAGATTCTTGACTGGAATGAGAATCACGAGTGATCCGTTGCGCCACGACTGGCTGCGCTGCGTGTGACTAGGTCGAGCACAGTCTGCGCCAGTCTTGCTTTGTCGTTCGCGTTATTCATGATGATGTTGGTGCAATGCACCCGAAACCCAGACTGATTGAGTTGATCGGCAACCGCCGAGTCGCGAACATCGGCAATCAGTATATCGAGGAAATCGTGATAAGCCTGGGCAACGCCGGCAATTGAAACGGGCAGACCTTGCGCAGCCATGAGAATTCCTGCCGGACCCGTAACGGCCGCGTTGCCGATGATGGGGCTGACGGCCACGACCGCCGCGCTCGTTTGCTGCAGTGCTTTCCGCATGCCCGGAACCGCAAGGATTGGCCCGATGCTCGTGATGGGATTACTCGGGGCGATGATTACGATTCGTGCCGTGAGAATGGAATCAACTACGCCGGGAGCGGGGACTGCCACGTCAACGCCGGCGAAACGAACTGAGTTCACGGGATCCTGATACCAGCGCTGCACAAAATATTCCTGAAAACTCAGATCCCCATTTGGCGTGTCCACTCGTGTCTCGACGCGCGAATCGGTCATCGGCAGGATGCGAGCTTGCACTCCCAGCCGCGAGCAGATTTCTGCCGTCGCCTGGCTGAGCGTCTTGCCTTCCGCCAGCAATCGCGATCGCAGCAGGTGCACGGCAAGGTCACGGTCTCCCACGTGGAACCAGATTGGCTCGGCCAGTTCGCCCATCGCTTGCAGGCAATAGAACGTATCTCCTTTCACCCCCCAGCCCCGCTCACGGCTGAGCAATCCCGCCAGCCCATAAGTGATTGAGTCCAGATCGGGCGAAACATGCAGCCCCCACCACTTAAGGTCGTCACCAGTATTGACAACAAACGTGAGTTGCTCGGGTGGAACGCTGTGTCGCAAGCCGTCGACGAACTTAGCGCCGCCCGTGCCGCCCGTCAGAACGACGATCAAGCAGCCCTCCTGGCCACGCCCAGAGCCTCGGCTGCCGCCGTGACTTTTGCTGCGAGAATGCCGGGCCGATTCAAAAGCGAAGCCAGATACTCTGGGTAGACCGGCAAGCGCTGATGGAGCACGTGCCCTTTAGATTCGGTTCGCTGGCTGAGTTGCTCTATATGCGGCCACGGCTTTTCGGGATTGATGAAGTCCGGCGTAAGCGGCGAGATGCCACCCCAATCGTTGATGCCGGCATCGAGCAGGTTCTCGTAGTAAGGCGCCGAAAGATTTGGGGGCGCCTGAATATTCATCTCCGGCATCAGCAGACGCGCGACCGCGATGGTGCGCAGCATTTCGCCTTCCGAGGGCTCGGGCCAGTCTCGCATGGGAATTTCCGGTTTGGAGCGGAAGTTTTGAATGATGACTTCCTGAATATGACCGTAGCGCCGGTGCAAATCCCGGATCGCAATCAGCGTGTCCACTCGTTCCTGCGAAGTTTCACCAATTCCGACCAAAAGGCCGGTCGTGAAAGGCACCTTCTGTTTGCCTGCTTCTGCGATGGTTTGCAAACGACGCGCCGGAACTTTGTCCGGGGCGTTGTCATGCGCAGCTTCCGGAGCGAGCAGGCGGTCGCTAGTACTTTCCAGCATGAGCCCCATGCTTGGAGAAACCGCGGCCAGTCGCGCGATCCACTCCGCGCTTAAGAGCCCAGGGTTCGGATGCGGCAGCAAACTTGTCTCGCGCAGCACCAGTTCGCACGTCGCCTCTAAATAATGAAGAGTTGACTTGTAACCCACATGCCGCAACGCTTCGCGCATTTCCACAAACAACAACTCCGGCTTGTCGCCGAGGCTGAATAAAGCCTCTGTACAGCCCAGTCGCTCGCCGGCCCGGACCACATCCAAAACTTCCTCCGGTGTCATAGTTCGCGCGCCGGGTTGTCCAGGATCGCGGCGAAACGTGCAATAGCCGCAGTAGTCTCGGCATAGGTTCGTCAGCGGGATGAAAACCTTGCGGGAATACGTGACGACGTTTCCCTTGAATCGTTGTTTGGTTTCCAGCGCGGCGGCGAGGAGCGCAGGAAGTTCAGCGTCCGTGCAATTGATCAAATTGTATGCTTGCTCTCGGGAGATGGAAGTTCCCAGTTCCCAGTTTTCCAAATCCAGAACGGGTTGCGCTGAGACTGCTGCTGGTTCCATCTTTAAGGCCAAACCTCAAGTGATTGTAATGGATTACAATTCATCGCGCGCACTTCGAAGCAGTGCTCAAATATTGCACGAGAGTGATGAGTGTTTGTCGCGATGAGCATCAGTCAGGCGCAATTTCGGAAGGCCCTTGGCAGCTTTGCCACCGGTGTCACTGTCATCACTGTTGACTATGAAGGCCAGGTACATGGCATGACCGCGAATGCCTTCGCTTCGGTATCTCTTGAACCCTTACTCATCCTTGTTTGTGTCGATCACAAGGCGCGGACTCATGCCCATCTGCATGCCCGACAACGGTTCGGGATCAATGTTTTGGCGGAAAATCAGCGGGCGATTTCCGAATATTATGCTCGGCCAACCCCCACCCATCAGCAAGCTGAACGCGAAGCGGGAGCGCGCTTCGATCGAACTGCGCACGGTACTCCCGTCCTGCACGATGCGTTGACGTATCTCGAATGCCGTCTGCACATCGCGCAAGAAGCTGGTGATCACACCATCTTCATCGCTGAAGTGGAAGATGTCGTGGTGCGGGAGGGCGATCCGCTGTTGTACTTCCGAGGAAAGTATCGCGCGATCGGAGGGCCGAGTTAGCTGCGCGCCATCATCCGACGTAAGAACAAGTCTGACATCCCTGCGCAACCTTTGTTAAGCTAATTTTCCGGGTTAATGGCGGCTTCGCCGGCACAACGCCAGTTCCCGGAGGTCAATAATGTATCCGCGAGCCTTCCACTATCACCGCGCCAATTCGCTGCACGAAGCGCGAGCTATGTTGGCCCAGCTTGGGGATGGCGCAAAATTGCTCGCCGGCGGGCAGAGTTTGATTCCCCTGATGAAGCTCCGTTTTGCGAATCCTTCTCATCTCGTGGACCTCAACTTTATCCCCCAGACTTCCTACATTCGCGACGATGGCAAGACGCTTCGCTTTGGCCCACTGACGCGCCATGCAGAAATTGAGTCATCCGATGCCGCAGGGAAGATTCCAATCTTGCACGATTGCGCGGCGGGAATCGCCGACGTGCAAGTGCGAAACCGCGGAACCATCGCTGGATCACTCGCTGAAGCTGATCCCAGCGGGGATTGGGCAGTTGTGCTGGCGACGCTTTCGACGGAAGTTTGCTGTCTGGGAAGCGCCGGCGAACGAACTATGCCTCTGCCCGATTTCATCAAAGATGCTTACACTACCGCCTTAGGTCACGATGAATTGGTCAGCGAAGTACGCGTGAAGATTCCGCCTAAGGGAAGTGGCGGAGCGTATCTCGCATTCAAGCGGGCGGCGCCCGTTTATCCGACCGCAAGCGTTGCGGTGCAGTTGATTGTGGAGGACGGCGACTACTGCCGCGATGCGAGCATTGCCATGGGTTGCATGGGGTTGACGGCGATTAAGGCTAAGAACGCGGAGACCGCGCTGCGCGGTCGGGCGATCACCGAAAAGTCGATCGCGGCCGCCGCCGCAGCTGCTCGCGATGCGGCCGATCCTCAAACAGACATGCGCGGCTCTGCCGAATACAAGCGTCAACTAGCAGGATCTCTACTTCGGCGCGCAATCGCCATTGCGATGCGCCGCGCACGCGGAGAGCAGGTCGAAACCCGTCATCTTTATGCCTGAGACGTTTGAAAAGATACCGATCCGCATCACGGTGAACGGCAAAGAGCATTCCTTGGCCATCGAACCGCGCACGCTGCTGGTCGAGATGCTGCGCGAGCAGCTCGATCTCACTGGTACGCACGTGGGATGCGATACCAGCTATTGCGGGGCTTGCACCGTTTTGTTGAATGGCGCAGCCGTGAAATCATGCACGGTTTTTGCGGTGCAGGCGGATGGTGCCAAAATTCAAACGGTGGAGGGATTGGAAAAAGACGGCCAATTGCATCCTGTGCAGAAAGCCTTTGGCGATGCTTTTGGCCTGCAGTGTGGATATTGCACCCCGGGCATGATGCTTTCTGCTCTGCAACTATTAATGACATGTCAGGATCCCAGCGCATCGCAAATCCACAAAGCGATTGCCGGCAACACCTGCCGTTGCACCGGTTACCAGAACATCGTGCGAGCCATCGAGCTTGCCGCCCAGAACATGAAAGGGGTTTCGGTCGATGGCGATTAAGCTCGACGGCGAATTCGAAGTCCCACGCAAGCCCGAAGAAGTCTACGAGTTTCTGACCGATCCCAACCGATTCGCGCCCCTATTGCCGGATTTTCAAAGTGTAACTGTTCGTGACGCCACGCACTTCAACATCCAGGTGAAGGTCGGGATTTCCTACATCAAAGGTACGGCGGACCTGAACCTACATCTAGCCGATACCGAGCGGCCGGTGCGCGCGCAATACCGAGGTGAAGGGAAAGTTGCCGGCGGAAACGTTGCCATTATTGCGGGCTTTAACCTCTCGCCGGTGAACGGCGGTACAAAAGTAGTGTGGCAAGGCGAGGCCCAGGTGTTCGGACGATTGACTTCAGTCGCCGGCGGCCTGTTGGAACCGCTGGGCAAGAAAAACGTGCAGAAATTGATTGATGCATTGCAGGCGGCGATGAAATAGGCAGAAAATGACGCAGGGATCTGGAAACAACTGGGTCGGCAAGGCGTTTCCTCGTAAGGAGGAAAATCGTCTGCTGCGCGGGCGCGGGCGCTTTTCCGACGACGTCAAGCTCCGTGACATGCTTTATCTTCGCTTTGTACGCTCGCCCTACGCCCACGCCAAGATCATAAGCGTCGATACCAGCGCGGCTGAGGCGTTGCCCGGCGTGCTATGTGCTTTGACCGGCGCTGAGGTTGCCGCCCAGACGCAGCCCTTTATCGAAATCGGCCCCGAGCCATTTGCAAAGATCAAGGATTATCCGCTAGCCGTTTCTAAAGTGCGTTATCAAGGGGAGCCGGTGGCAGCCGTCGTTGCCGAATCCCCTGCGCTGGCCGACGACGCCGCAGATCTCGTGCAAGTCGATTACGAAGCCATTGAGCCGGTTCTCGACGCAGAGATCGCCCTGGAGAACAGCAGCATTCTGCACGACGAGGCGGGGACCAATCAGGTATGGAATGGAGTATTTGAGTACGGAGACGTCGAGCAGGCGTTCCGAGACGCCGCCCACGTTGTAAGCATCGACAAGATGCACTTCCACCGCTTCTCCAGTACGCCGCTGGAAAACAACGTAGTGATCGCCGAGTGGGACCCGAAAGACGAACGCATCTACTATTCATGCAACAATTCATTTCCATCGTTTGCTATTCAGTTTCTGGCTGCGCACCTGAATGTCCACATCGACCGCATACGGGTTGAGACGTTCGACATTGGCGGTAGTTTTGGAATCAAGATCACCAGCTATCCCCAGATGGCGATTTGCGCGCTCGCCTCCAAAAAAGCTGGTGGACGTCCGGTCAAGTGGGTCGAAACGCGCTCCGAGCACATGACTTCGAGTGCTCACGGAAATGAGCGCACGTTTCGGGATACACGAGTCGCGCTCGACTCCCGCGGTGTTATCACGGCAATAACGTCGCGCCATATCGATGACTGCGGGGCGTATCCACGCTATGAGCCGCTGGGCTGTGTAATCTGGGCGCAGGTTTTTGCGGGCGTCTATCGCTTCAAGAACGCTCGCATCGACTTCACCCAGGCCGTCACCAACAAATGTCCCGTGGGACCGAATCGCGGGTACTCGCGCATGCAGCACCTCTGGTTTTTAGAGCGAGTCATTGATATTTGCGCTCATCAACTTGGAATTCCTGCCGACCAGATGCGCCTGCGCAATTACATCCAGCCAGAAGAGTTTCCCTATACCACGCCGAACGGATGCGTCTATGACTCGGGGAACTATCCCAAGATGTTGGAGGTCGCAAAACAGCGCCTGGGATGGGATGAGTGGAGAGAGAAGCAAGCCGTCGCTCGCGCTCAAGGTCGATGGATTGGCATCGGCATTGGCACGACCCTCGACTCCGGAACGAATAACTTCGGCCAGTCACAAATCGTGAATCCTGGTTTACCGTACTCCGGCAATTCGCAGGGCGCCAACTGCAAGCTCGATATTTACGGAGAAGTCGTGGTTGCCGTCGGTTCCTGCCCGCAAGGTCAAGGACACGAGACCACCGCGGCGCAGGTCGTGGCCGATGTGCTGAATATTCATCCTGATCTGGTGACCGTGCGCACCGGCTTTGACACGGAACGGAACGTTCACACCGGGTTTTCCGGGACCTACGCCAGTCAGTTTGCCGTGTCGGGGCTTTCGGCCGTTCACGGCGCTGCGCAAAAGCTGAAGACCGAAATGAAGCGGCTCGGCGCCTTCGTACTTCAGACCGGCGAAGATGATGTGGAATTTGGGACCGGAGCCCAGGGTCCGGAACTGCGGGCAACGAGCACCGGCAGATCGATTAGTTATTGGGGGTTGGCGAATCTGGTGAATGCCAACAGCGCCGTTCTCCCTCCGGAGCTTTATGAGATCACTTTGAATTGCCGCTACATTTGGCGTGCGCCGTTTCGGGTTCCCGACAAAGAGAAAAAATACGGCAATTTAACGCTGACATATTCCTCGCAGCTTCACATCGCCGTCATCGAGGTCGAGCGCGATACATTCATTCCGCGAATTCTGGACTACGTAGCCGTTGACGATTGTGGGACCGTGATCAATCCTCCGATCGTCGAAGGGCAGGTGTACGGCGCGACCGCTCACGGCATTGGCGCTGCGTTAATGGAAAATTGCGTTTATGACGCTGTCGGCAACATGTTGACCAGTACATTCAGCGACTATATCCCGATCACGGCGATGAATATGCCGAAGCTGAAATACGATCACATCGAAACTCCGTCGCCGCATAGCTACAGCGGCGCCAAAGGTATGGGGGAAGGTGGTGCAGCGCCGGTGCACACAATTTCTGCTGCGCTGCAGGACGCGCTTTTTGGAGAGGGCGTGTTCATCGATGATTCATTCAATAATGCCGACAGTCTTTTCCGGGCTTTAGTGCCGAAAGAGGTGAGCCAGGCAGCGAAACTGGTGAAGGTGGAAAAGCGGGCTTGATGATGTGGCGCAAATGAAGCGGGTGTGCATCGTCGGTTGTGGAGCTATCGGAAGTCTTTATGCCGCTCACTTGGCGCGCATAACGGAAGTCTGGGCGTTCGTGAGAAGAGAGGATCATGCGCGAGCGTTGAACCGAGATGGGCTTCGAGTTTCCGGCAAACACGATTTTCATGTATCTCTCAAAGCCACAAGTCGCCCGGATGAACTTCCCGATTGCGATTTGGGGATCGTCGCGACCAAAGCTACACAAGTGGAAGCATCAATCGCCCCAATTGGACATCGGTTTGACGGGGGAGCGGTGATTTCGGCGCAGAACGGATTGGGTAGCGAAGAAATTATCGCCGAGCACACACGCGGGCAGGTTGTTCGGGGAACGACCTTTATGAGCGGCACCAAGCACAGCGACACGCATGTGCAATACGAACTCGATACGGCCACGTGGCTCGGTCCGTTCGAACCGCGACAGACTCCCGGCGCGGTAGTAAGAGAAGCAGCCGAGCTAATGAGCGCAAGTGGCCTCAAGGCGGAAGCGTTGCCCGATGCCCGTCCGGCGCAGTGGTCAAAGTTGATTTTTAATGCATCCGTGAATGGCGTTTCAGCGCTTACCGGTTTGCCACACTCGCCGCACTTCTCCGACGAATGCGATTTCACGAGCCTGGGCCACCTTCTCCACGAGTTGATCGACGAGGGAAAGAGAGTGGCGGCAGCGGCGGGCATATCGCTTCACGAGGATCCGTGGGCGATGAATAAGATCGGCGCCATGACCAATCACCCGCCATCTATGCTGTACGACGTGCGTCGTCGACTGCAGACAGAAGTCGATTTCTTGAGTGGCGCGATTGCCCGCGAGGCGCAACGTTATGGTGTGCCTGCTCCGCTGCACACTATGGTGTATCGGCTGATCAAAGGAAAAGAAGCTGCATGGGCGTTTCAGGACGAAAATAGAGCTGTGAGTTGATGATCGTAGCGGAACTGTACGGTGGATAGCGATGGCTTGGCCAGTTGACACTATTAAACTCGATCGCGTTCGCACCCTCATGAAGCATCAGAGCTTGAGCGCGCTGGTGGTGCGGGCGCCGGATAATGTCCTCTATCTCACCAATTACTGGTGCATGAAGGGATACGATGCTGTCGTATTTCCTTGTGAAGGCGAACCGACATTGATCGCGCTCGAACCACAACTTGCGGATGCGCGGCGAAATTCGTGGACCAATGACATTCGTTTGTTCAAGGGCTACCACCCCACCGATCCTCGTCCGCCACAATATCGGGCGCTTGATCTGGCATTATCCGTTCTCAAAGAGCGACGGCTCACCGAAAAAGTTGGCATCGAGTTGAATATGGGAACGCAATCTGCCGACCGCATGGTGGGCGAGCCGACAACACCAACGCAGCTATATTTCGACGCATTTGGCGAACTCGCGGGGCAGGTCATCGATGCCACCCCGCTGCTCAGCGAGGCACGCGCGATTAAGACCGATCAGGAAATCGAGCGCATGCGGTTGGCGAATGAACTAGCAGCGGTTGCCATGGAGTACACCCGCGAGCACATGCGCCCCGGCATGAAGGAAAGCGAAGTCGGCGGAATGTACGAGAGCTTCGTACACGGTATCGGCGTCGGTTACAAAGGCAGAGTCGAGATGGCACGCGCTTTCACACTCGTGTGGTCGGGAAAGGGCATCGCCACCTTTACGGCAACGGGGGATCGTCCCGTACAGAAGAATGAGCCGACGCTGTTTGAAATCTGGGTCTGCGTGGATGGCTATTGGACCGATTTGACCAAGAACGTTTGCCCAGGCGAGCTGGCGCCGCCATATCAAAAGTTGCTCGATTTGCTGTTGAAAGTATTTGGAGAAGCAGTGGGACATGCGCGAGATGGTGCCAGCTTCCCGGACCTTGATCGGCTGGTTCGTGCAAGAATTGCCGAGGGTGGATATGCCGGACAGCCATCGCATCCCATCTGTCACGGCGTTGGCGCTCGGGCGCATGAACCTCCCTACGCGCACCAGGCGGGTGGCGGCACGATAAAAAAAGGCATGGTGCTTGCCATCGAGCCCGGCATTTACTGGGAGGGTGGTGGCGGCTTACGCTTGGAAGATAATTTTCTGATCACCAAGCATGCGAACGAGAAACTCTGCTCCTATCCCGACGATTTCCGGCTTGTAGGCACGGCTCGACACTGAGGACATTTTGGAACCGGCAAAGAAAAAGATCGGCAAACTTGATGCCGCCGTTGTGGGGAAGATCCTGGCCGAAGTCCGCGAGGACGAGATCGTCACGATGGCCACCGACGTCATCAATATTGCCAGCCCCACAGGCGAAGAACTTGCCATGGCGCAGTACATGCAGAAGGCGCTCCAGGCGCTTGATCTGAGCATCACCTGGCAAGAGGTGGAAGAAGGACGCGCCAACGTGGTTGGACGATGGACAGGGTGTGGTGGCGGGAAGAATCTGATGTTCAACGGCCACATGGATACGTCCAATACCGGCCGCGAGGAGTTTCTCACCGGCATTGGTTACAAACCCAACGCAATAGTCACGAATGGTTACATCTATGGCCTCGGCATTTATAACATGAAGGGCGCGTTGGTTTGCTACACCCATGCGGTGAAAGCGCTGCAGCGCGCCGGAATCAAGCTGAGAGGCGATGTGATCGTGGCTGCGGTTGCTGGTGAAATCGAAAAAACGCAATGGGGAGATTTCAAGGGCAAAGAATACCGTGGCTACGGCTACGGTACGCACTATCTGGTGAACCATGGCGTTCTGCCCGACATGTGTATTCTGGGAGAGCCGACCGACATGCATGTGGTGCTTGAGCACTTCGGATCGATGTGGGTGCGCATCTCCTGCGCCGGCATTTATGTCCACACTGCATTTTGCGAGGGTCGTGAAGAAATGAATTCCATCCGCCGCATGTACGAAGTGATGGACTCGGTGATGAAGTGGATTGCTAATTGGGAGAAAAATGCCGCTCACGGCGGAAAGAAGGCGCTGGTGAACCTCGGAGGGATTCGTGGCGGCCATGCCTGGCGGGCTAGTCGCACTCCCGAGAAAACGGATCTGTTTCTTGACGTGCGCGTGCCCCCCACCATCCCCATGACCGACGCCCGGCGCAATATTCAGCAGGTGTTTTTTGAGCTGGAGAAAAAGCATCCCGACTGGGGCTTGGAATTCGAGACGTATGTTTCCGTTCCAGGGGCGCGCATCAGCGAAGAGCACGAGATGATTAAAGCGATCGACGCCAATCACGAACTGGTCATGGGAAACCGGCCGGAGCGGGAAGTGGTCACATGGTGTTCGGATGCCAGCGTTTTGAGCCGGTACGGAGTCGAGACTGTAAACTACGGTCCGTCCAGCGGGCCGCGGGATGCCGATGGCGAGAAAGTGGCGATCAAAACCTTGGTCGACGTTACCAAGATTTACGCTTTAACCGCCGCCGAACTTTGTGGCGTGCAATCTTGAATACATTCCGAGAATCTATTGCCAAGCTCACACGAAATCGAACGCCGCTATAAGAATGTCCGGGCTGCGATGCAGCGAGAAGGGTTGGACGCGCTGATCGTCTGCGGAAACCAGTATGCTGGCTTTGAAGGAGCGGTGTTTTACCTCTCCGGTTTCGAAATTGTGCATCGCTATGTGTATGTGGTGCTTCCCTTGGAGGGTGAGCCGACCCTCGTGTTCCCGCGTGAAGCTCGCTGGATCGGCGACAAAGTCAAGCCGTGGGTCAAAGATCAGGTTTGGCCTGACGTCCCCGGACAATGGGTCCGAGATCGCGCACAGGATCGCAAATGGAAGCGGGTGGGCGTTTACGGCATGGATTTCGTCATGGCGGTCCGGGACTATCGCGAGCTAATGAATTCTTCGTTCGAGCTGGTGAAGTTCGATTTTCAGTTCGACATGGCGCGCGCCGTCAAGAGTGAAGAAGAATTGGCCGAAGTGCGCGACGCTATGGACATCATTCAGGACGGCTTCTGGGCGTTAGTGAATGCCTATGTGCCCGGCAAGACCGAAGCCGAAATTATGGCGCCGGCAGTGCAGCGATTCTTCGCCCGCGGGGCCGGCCCTCGAATGATGAACATTCTGCTCTCTGGCGCTCACGGCGAGGCGGAAGCCTCGTTCAAAGTGCCCGGCCATCGCGTAGTTGCAACCGACGACCTTTTGTTGTATTCGCTTGAAATCACCGGGGCAGGCGGATATTGGGTTGAATTTTCCCGCCCGCTGATTCGCGGCAAGCTGAGCGCTCGCACTCAGGCGATGGCCGACGCTTACCCCGAGGCGCTGCAAGCGGCCCGTAAGCTGATGCGTGAGGGTGAATTGGCGAGCAATGTGCATCGTGCCGTGGCGGATACTTTCTCTAAGCACGGATTCGCCCTCGGCCACCTTTCTGGGCACAGCATTGGCATGACCATGCTCGAGCATCCGGCGATCGGCGCGAAGAGTGAAGTTGAATTGCGGGAGAACATGATTTTCTCGTTGCACCCCCAGGTAGTCGATCAAGACGGTAAGGTTTGTCTCTACACGCAAGACACCTATCGCATCGGAAACAATGAAGGCGAGTGTCTGGCGAAAGTGCCGTGGAAGTTTTTCAGCGGCGCCGAGAACTAAGAACCAAGAACTTTCTTTACCATGCCCCTCAAGATCTGCATCATCGGTTGTGGAGCGGTCGGCAGCCTGTTTGCCGCCCACCTGGCGAAAGCCGGAGAGGTCGAGGTCTGGGCTTACGATGTTTGGCGCGAGCACATCGAAGCTATCCGAAAAAATGGATTGAAGCTTTCCGGCGCAGCAGATTTTACCGCGCGGCTCAACGCCACAAGCGATGCCAAAGAACTACCTCGGTGTGATTACGGCGTCGTGGCGACTAAGGCGATCCACACGCGCTCCGCGATTTCACAAGCGGCCCACATTTTCGACGACAACAGCGCGGTTTGTTCGGTGCAGAACGGCGTGGGCAACGAAGAGATCATTGCCGAGCACGTGAAATTTGTTATTCGTGGTACCACCTTCCCTGCAGGTCATCCCATCGCGCCGGGCCACATCGGATACGACATTAAAGGGGACACCTGGATTGGGCCCTTCGAGCCGACGAATACCCCAATGGAAAAAGTGAATGAGCTTGCCGCTGTGGTCACGCGCGCGGGCATGAACGCCATCGCGCTCAAAGACGCGCGGGGCGCGCAGTGGACCAAGCTGATTTTCAATGCGTCCACTAATCCTGTAGGAGCGCTGACGCTCCTTCACCACGGCGCGGCAACCCGTTTCGGCCCCACCAGTGACCTCTTCAATGCTCTTATCTCCGAGGGCGAAGCCGTCGCCAAGAAACTCGGAATCGAACTGCACGGCGATCCTCGAAATCTGGTGCAGAAGGGAGCGAACGCTCCCGGCAAGCATCGCGCCAGTATGTTTCAGGACGTGGTTGCCCGGCGCCAGACAGAAGTTGATTTTATGAACGGAGCCATCGTGCAGTGGGGAGAAAAAATGGGGGTGCCGACGCCATTAAATCGCACTATGTGGGAGTTAATTAAGGGGCTTGAGCATTCCTGGGGCGATCCAGATTGAAGCCAACAACTACATATGTTTTGAGAAGTGCCGGAGCCAAAAGCTAAGGAGCTAGGAGCCAAGAGCTACGAAATGCCAATCCCATTCAACATCGGAGTTCTACAGCTCAGCATGGAGTCGGTGCGCGAAACCGTGGCCATGGCGAAAGCCTGCGAAGAAGCGCGCTTTGACACATTCTGGATCGCCGAAGCTTATCCCTGGTGGCGTAAGCACTCTTTCGAGGCGCGCTCCTCGACCGCAATCCTCGCCGTCATTGCCGCCCAAACACGTCACATTCACCTCGGCTGGGGGATTATTTCGCCTTATACGCGCCATCCCGTGCAAATCGCGATGGAAGCCCGCGTCATGCAGGATCTTGCCACCGACCGATTTCTATTGGGCCTTGGCGCTTCCAAGATTTTTATGAAGGAGATCGGCGAAGGAGAAGGTGAAAAAGTTGGCCCAGCCACGGTGATGCGCGAGAGCATCGAAATCATCAAAGGTGTGCTCAAAGGCGACGCATTCGAATATCAAGGAAAAGTCTTTGCGGCAAACGTGCCGCCGCTTCGCCAGGATGCACACACGCCGCGCGGCATCCCGCCAATTTACGTCGCTGCCACCGGACCCGTGCTTCAGAAAATGTCGGGATCGGTCGGCGACGGCTTGCTCACCGCCAGCATTACGACGCCAGCCTTTGTCCGCTATTCGAGAAAGAACATGGAAGAGGGAGCACGCAAAGCCGGGAAAAATCCTTCGGATCTCGTGCTCGGCTCCGTGATCGTTGGCAGTATCGACCGAAATTCTGCAAAGGGCAAAGAAGGTGCGCGCGAGCAAGCTGCCATGTATCTTGCCAACAAGGTGCAGAACATCAAAGGTTCAGCCGACGTTTTGTTGGAATGTGCTGGGCTATCCTTCGATGAGTTGCGTCCGATCGCCGATGCGATGGAAAAGGGCGGTCGCAAAGCCGCCGCCAAAGCGGTTACGGATGAAATTCTTTCTAAAGTTTGTCCGATTGCCGGTACTCCCGATGAATGCAGTGAGCGCATTCAAGAATATTGTGACGCGGGTTGCACTCACATCATGCTCGAAATCTGGGGGGACGATCGAACCGGGCAGGCAAAATTATTCGGCGAAGCGGTGCTACCGCATTTTCGCAAATAGCGTCACGAATTTCCGCTGTTTGCTTCTAGGATTGCTCGGAATTCCTCATCCGTGACTAATCCGCGCTTTGCGATTGCGCGTTGCTTAATCTCCGCGAGAACGGACGCACGACGATCGGTGGAAAAACTGATCCCGAGCTCCTTGGCCTTCAGGTCGATGCTGTCGAGACCGCTCTTTTTCCCCAGCACAATTCCTCGACGAGCATCCACCAGTTCGGCGGAGTATGGCTCAATCGCCTCCGGGATATGAAACTGGCTTGCCACCGCACCACTTTCCCGCATAAAAAGATTTTCCCCAACCAGGGGCTTCCATGCATCGAGCGTATAACCCGCTGCTCGCGCTACCGCATCCGAAACGCTTCGCACCTTCGATAAGTCAAGTGCAACCGGCACGTCATACAAACTCCGCAGCGCCAGTGCGATTTCGCAGATGTCGGAATTGCCGGCGCGCTCTCCCATGCCATTAATCGTGCCCTGAATCCATGTGGCTCCGCCGCGCACCGCCGCGACTCCGCAGGCCGTGGCCAGGCCGAAGTCGTTGTGCCCGTGCCAATGGACCGGTACGGAAGGTCCGACCCATCCGCAAACTTCAGCCACCAAGAATTGCGCAGCCTCGGGGCCACAGGCGCCGATCGTATCCACTACGACGATCTCCTTCGCCCCGGCCGCGAGTGCGGCTAAATAAATTTGCTTAAGGAACTCCAGCTCCGTGCGCGTGCCATCGACCGCAAAAAACGCAATCGTAATTTCGTTTTTGCCCGCAAAAGAGATGGCGTCGGTAACCCGTTTGAGTACATCTTTGCGTGACATACCATAAGCTTTGAGCTTGATATCGCTGGTGGGCGCTTCAATTACGGAAGCCCGCAATCCCAACCTGATCAACTCTTCGACATCCCCGCGTACCGCTCGCGAAAATCCCCACAGTTCAGCTTTCAAATTCGCTTTCTGCATCAGCTGAATCGCTTCCGCATCTTCGGGCGAGACGCGAGGGAACCCGGCCTCGATGCGGCTGACTCCCAGTTCATCCAGCTTGCGGGCGATTTCCAGCTTTTGTTGTGCAGAAAAAACCACGCCGACCGTCTGTTCGCCGTCTCGCAGCGTAGTGTCGTAGAACTGAATTGTCTTCTTAGGGAAAACGGAACGGATCTCCGGCCGGGCGTTGAGCTCACTTACCCAGATTTTATTATCGCCAGTCATGATCGATGACAGAGGTTCTTCGGTGGTCCCCTGGGTCCTCTTTGTTTGCGCGAAGAGCTACTTCTCCTGAGTTGCCAAGGCACGCGGCTTCTGGCCATAGGCTTCTTCCCACGAGATTACCGGATTGCGCAGAATCCCGATTCTCTCGATCTCACCTTCCATCACATCGCCCGGTTTCAGATACCATGCCTTGGGATCGCCGCTGAAGGCCGCCACGCCTGACACCGTTCCGGTCGAAACCACATCGCCCGCGCTGTAACCCATGGGCGAGTAGTGCGACAAGATCTCGGGTATCTTCACCGACATTTTTCTGGAGTGCGACCGTTGACGCGATTCGCCATTGACCCTCAGTTCCATCGCCAGGTCATGGGCATTGGGAATCTCATCGGCGGTCACAATCCACGGCCCAAGCGGGCAGAAGGTATCAATTCCCTTACAGAAGCTGAAAACGCCCGATTTCATCTCGCGGCGCTGAATATCGCGCGCTGTGATGTCATTAAAAATGACATATCCCCCCACGTAGTCAACTGCTTCTTCCGGGGAAAAGTGCTTGCCGCTCTTTTTCAACACCACCGCCAGTTCCAATTCGTAATCCAGTTCCTGAGTGAGGTGCTCGGGATACACGACGGCTTCGCCCGGGCCGATGATCGCGTCCACATTCTGAAAAAACACAATCCACGGCAGCACAGGATGAGAAAACCCAGCTTTCGTCGCCTCTTCGTGATGTTCACGAAAGTTGCCGGCGGTATGAAAAAATTTCTTCGGGACGATGGGGGCTTTCAACCGGACATCAGCAAGGACGTGAAAGATCGGCTCGCCATGCGGTCCGGTGGCGTCGCTATCGCGCTGCAAGGCCGTTCCGAAAGCCTTATGGGCCGCTTCCAGACTGGTATCGCCCCCCTCGAAAAGCGCGAGCATATTCGCGGGAACCAGCGCGTCGGCCAAACGCGCGTACGCGCTTTCATTTTCCACATCGCGCAGATAGAGCGCGCAAGCCGAATTCAGATCGACGATCCGTTCATCCTCAGTCACGGCGCCAATTCGCGAGCGCCGCACAGCATCTTCGAAAGTCACTAGTTTCATGGGTGCAGTAGAAGTTTATTGAGGCGGCGGCTGGTTTGTCCAACGAACGTCGTGGCTATCTTGCTAAATACCCGGCCTCTAAAGGTTCTCGCTCCAGTAGCTCCTCAGGAAAAAGATTTTCGCGCGAAGATGTAGGCTCGTCGGCTTTGATACTCAACATCTGGGTAAGGTTCTCGTTCGATGACTTCCTCAACCACGAAGCCTGCCCCTTCGAGCCGCTTGCGAATATCGGCTGGATTCAATAGAAAGAAGTCCATCGAGATCTTCTTTCCCCACACCTCACCTTCTTGAAGTACTTCATCGCCTATGTGAAACGCAAGAAGCAAGAGTCCGCCGGGCTGAAGAATGCGCAGCATTTCCGCGAAAGCTCGTGGGAGAGATTCCTTGGGAAGGTTCACGATGGCGTAGAAGGCGGCGACCCCGGCCAGCGATCCGTCGGAAATCTTTAGCGCCAGCATATTGCCTTCGCGAAACGAAATTGCGGGATTCAGTCTTCGCGCTTGCGCCACCATGGCTGGCGAGAGGTCGAGTCCAAAAACTTTCGCGCCTCGCTCGTGCAGGTACCGTGCCACATGACCTGGTCCGCACCCCAAATCGCAAGTCTCGCCGCCCTTTACGTCGTCCGCAAAGCGGTTAAGCAGTTGTTGATCGAGAGGCTTGTGTTGCAGTTCGTCCGCGATGTGGCGCGTGTATTCCTCTGCCAGCCGATCGTAATCTTCCCGAATAATCCTGATTGCGTCATCGCTCATGATGGAATAGCCGGCGTTTACTCGAGAACCCCGTCATCCAGTTTTTTCTTGCCCCAGTCGGCGGCGGCCTGAAGAAAAGCCATAATGAGCGGATGCGGTTGCTTCGCTTTCGAGGAAAGCTGAGGTTGAAACAGGGTTGCGACATAAAACCGATGCGTAGGGGATTCGAAGGCGCGAATCTCGCCCTTCTCGCCGCGGGCCACCACGGGAAATCCCGCCTCCATCGCGGCCCACTCGTACTCGGGGTTCACTTCAAAGTTGCAGAAAAATTCTTCCGTGACCACGTCCTTGCCGTAAAACGAGTGCAAGTAGGAGCCGGGGCGCAAACGAATCTCCGGAATCGCTCCCGAAAGTTTCGGCGCGTTGTTGGAGCGGTTGGGCACGCCGCACGCTACCGGATAAATGACGATGTTCTTCGAGCCAGAATTGTTCTCGGCAGAGTCAGCGTCTTTGATTCCCAGCACATTGCGGGCGCACTCGATCAGGGCATATTGAAACCCGCCGCAAGTTCCGAGAAATGGCCAATCCCGGCAGCGCGCGAATTCGATTCCCTTGAGCATCCCCTCGAAGCTTTTGTAGGGACTACCGGGAGCGGCCCAGATGCCGTCAAAGCTCTCCAGAACTTTCACGGCCTTGGGTTCGACCAAGGTTGGCGTTGGCAACCATTCCGCCTCGACTTCGAGTTGCAACTGGGCGGCCGCATGCTTGAGCGACTTCTCGATCGCCGGCAGCGTCGGGGACTTAGGATCAAAATCTCCCAGAATGGCGATGCGAACCGCGTCGGTCACGCAGCAATTCTAAACGAGTAAAGTTGAGTTTGGAGGTAACGGAGGTGAGGAGGCTGATGACCGGCTGTCAAAAGACTAGTTCTCCGCCTCTGTGTCTCCGTGGTGAATAGACTCATTGTGCCGCCCCAAAGCTCATCTGCACGTTCGCTTTGTCACCCTCGCCGACCTGGAACATGGGTTGCGGCTTCACATTCATGAACGCCGCGACAAAAGTATCGGGCATCTGCTGAATCCGCGTATTGAAGGTGGTAACCGAATCGTTGTAGAACTCGCGCCGGTCAGCGATTTCATTCTCCAGTTCGGTAATACGCTTCTGCAACATGAGAAAGCTTTGGTTCGCCTTCAAATCGGGATAATTCTCTGCAACCGCGAAAAGTCCACGCACGGCCCAAGTCGCAGTTTGGTCCGCCTGCGCCTTTTGATTGACAGATACCGCCTGCTGGTACTGGCTCCGCGCCTGGGTGATCTTTTCCAGCGTTTCCCGCTCGTAATTCATGTAACCCTTGCAGACCTCGACCAGGTTCGGCAGTTCGTCGTGCCGCTGTTTGAGCAGGATATCGATGTTCGCCCAGGCCTTGGTGACGTCATTTTTCAGCGCGATCATTCCGTTGAAAATGATGACGATGTAAACCGCCAACCCGACAATCGCAAATAGAAAAGCGAGGGAAAGGATGTTGTTCATTGTGTCGAGAACCCTATAACCACCCCAGCATGGCGGCCAGCAAATACACGCTCACGAGGGTAAGCGCAGGGCCACCCCAAATCATTAAGCCGGATTTCCATCCGAGCGAGCCAACCACTTCGCGTTGACTACGCCACGAAATAAAGAACGCCGGGTTGTGATCGCCCTTCGTTAGGATGGTCGGCGGCCGCTGATCAAACCCCGTCGCAGGCGCGGCAGCCGCAGCAGCGTGAGTAACTGCCTTGGGGGTGGACGGCGTAGTCTGGCTAACTCCCGCCGCAGCCCAGGCTGCCGGGTTGGAAATCCCAGCCTTGATCAATGCAGCTGAAACCCTGGCTTGCTCTGCCGGGTCCAAAGGATGGGGATGGTAAAGAGGGACGGGATCGGGCGATGTCTTTGGCTTCAGAAAGCCCAACCTAATTTCCGTATTCACCGACATGCTTGGCCCCATGGAAGCGCTGAACGGAATGCCACGTGGCTGCAAACTTCTCACCGGCGTTGCGCTGGCTTCCGGCCCGTGATTCTCCGCCAAGGTGCCTAAGATGAACAGTGCGTTTTTTGGTTTTATGCAAAATTCGTCAACTCGAATCTTTTTGTCAGTTGGAATTCCATGCATGATCAGGAATTTCTCGATGTTTGCAGGCACTTCGAGATCTTTCGGGAAGAACGACGTGCTGCTGAATTCATCATGAAAGTCGCGATGGATGTCGAGTTCGGCGCCTTGCGGATTCACCAGCAACCGTCCCGTCTCGTCCTCGAGATAAAACGGAACGTGTAAGCTTTCGTCACACTCTTTCACCCAGGCGCTGCTTCTGCCGCTCTGCTTCCATTGCCAGACCTGGGTCCGGTAGTAGTAGCACGGAATGCCCGTGATGGGTGCGGTAATTGTGTAAGGACCGGTTGCCAAACCACTGACTTCCACCAACCCCATGGCCGCGCTGCGAATCTTCGAAGCCGGCGTATTCATGATGAGCCGCTTCCTTCTCAGCAGGAAGAATCCATGACAGAAGAGATAAATGCCGACCGCGGTGCCGGCGATCGGCCAGAAGTAGAACTGCGCCGGCAGGCCGGAAGCGAAAATGAATTGGATTGGAAACGCCATGTCACAGACTGCTTCGGGCCGAGTGTAGCGAAACGAGGTTTTTCGAGCGCTAGAAAAGAGATGGGTAGGCTTACGTTGGTAATGAAAACGAGGTTGGAGGACGGGAGCCCTCCCGATCGTCAAAAAACGCTAGCGCGTCGCGACTGTTCGCTCTTTCAAGATCTCTTCCACCGCCCCGATCGCCGTCTCCACTTCTTCATCTGTGTTGTAAAAGTGCGGCGACATGCGCACGCCCGCCTTGGGCCGCCAATCCACCATAATTTCTCGCTTCAACAATTCGCGGCAGACTTCCTGCGAATCGGGCATATCGATTGAAACCGTGCCGGCGCGTTTTTCGGGATCGCTCGGGGAATTCACGCGCCAGCCATGTTGATCGGCTAGTTGAATCAGTCGCGCCGTCTGCCGTTTCGACTTCTCGCGAATGCGCTCCACGCCGACTTCAGCAACGATCTTCAGCCCCGGCCGCGCCGCTTCGAGCGATGGAATATGCGTGGTCCCGTTCATGAAGCGGAACGGCGGATCGGTGTAGCGGATCGGCCCGGTCTCAAATGCCATCGATTCCTGGTGCGCAAACCAGCCGGTAAGCTTCGGTTCCAGCTTCTTGCCGAGATCGGGTCGCACGTAAAGGTAGCCCACCCCTGGCCCGCCGCACAGCCACTTCAAAACTCCGCCGCAAGCAAAGTCGGTGTCGAGCGCCTGCACGTCCACCGGAACGGTTCCCAACGACTGGAAGATATCGAGGACGACATGCGCACCCACTTTGTGCGCTTTCTCAATGATGGCCTTCGCGTCCTGAATATATGCGCTGCGAAAGATGACGTGCGAAATCGGCACCAGGAGTGTGGTCTCATCGATGGCATCGATCATTCGGTCGGTTGGAACGGTGATCCCGTCATCGGTCTTGACCATGTGCACCCGCGCGCCGTACGCCCGCTGCGCTTCCCAGAAATACATGACCGAGGGAAAATTCATGTCGCTGTAAACGACCTTGTTCCGCTTGCCCGAAAAATCAAAGCAGGAAGCGACAACCGCCTGGCACGTGGTCACGTTCTGATGGGTCGAGACCGATCCTTTGGGTGCATTCATCAGCGCGCCGATCTCGTCACCGACTTCTGCCGCCAGCATCCACCAACGCTCCTCCCACGCGCGCACTCCGCGGTTCGCCCAGGTTTCCGCGTAGCCTTTCATCGCGTCATAAACCGCGCGCGGCATCGCGCCCAGCGAATTGCTGATCAGGTAAGTCGTGCGTTCCAGGATGGGGAATTCCGAGCGGTAGCGAAGCAAGTCGTCAGCCATGGGAATATTGTAACTGGCTAGCTCGCAAGAGCGAGCGTCGCCGCGGCAAGGCCTGCTCTACCGAACCCAATGTTAAAAGTCTGTGACAGCGTTAATCGAAAGGGTGCGGCCTTTTGCCCGATGGAGGGACATCGCTGCTTGTATGTCTTGGTTTCCAACTCTTCTTCAGCACCAGGTATGCGAGGCTCAGCACAACGATGTAACCGATCCCGCTGATGGCGCTCAGGTGCGAGGAGAATGCCGTTTCAAGAAAGGCAACAATGATCAGAACAAACCCCAGCACCGATCCCCACGTTCCCAGCAAAGACCGCATTGGCAAAGCCGCCAGCTGATCTTGCGAAATCCTTCGGCGAAATCTGACATGCGCCGCAAGCGAAATCAGCCAAGCCAGTAACAGTCCAGTTAATGCCGCGTCTAGCATCGAAACAAAAGCATCCTTCGGGGCCCATCGCTCGAGCACCAGAGCCAGCACGATTCCGAATGATGATCCGACCAGCGCCAGCTTGGGCGATCCTGAAGGGTTGAGCCGGCCGAATGCCGCGGGCGCCCACCCTGTCCGCGACAACGAAAACAACATTCGCGACGAAACGTAGAGCGCCGCATTTGCCCCAGACAGCGCCGCGGTCAACACTACGAAATTCATCACGTGGGTCGCTGCGGGAAACCCGGCTTTGCGAAACACCGTCACAAATGGGCTTTCGCTCGCGCCTGTCTGATTCCACGGCATGACTCCGGCGAGCACGGTAATCGCGCCCAGATAAACAATCGTGAGCACGAGAAACGTCATCCGCAGCGCGCGGGGAATCTCGTCGGGCGAACGCGATTCTCCGGTGGTCACAGCGACCATCTCCAGTCCGGCAAAGGTATAGAGAGCGAACCCCATTGCCAGCAGCGGAGCCAGAGCTCCATTCGGGAAAAAGCCGCCATTTGCGGTGTATTGCCGCGCCACCCGGCCGCCCAGAAGCAGCATGCCGCCGATCACGATAAAGCCGATGATGGTGACCAGCTTGATCATGGCGAACCAATACTCGAAGCGGCCGTAGTCGCCAACCGTGCGCAGATTCACGCCCAACAAAAGTATGGAGAACGCCGCAACCCAAACCAGCGCGGGCACCGCCGGAAACCAATACGCCATGTAAGTTGCCGTGGCCGCCAGTTCCGCCCCAATCGAGATCGCAATCGCCGCCCAATATCCCGCACGGGCGACAAAGCCGGCCCATTCGTTCAGATACAGATCGGCATAGACCCCAAACGACCCTGCGGCAGGATGTACGCTCGCCAGTTCACCCAGCGCCATCGCTACCGTCCAATTGATAAATGCGGCTAAGGCGAAGCTTAAAATGACCGCCGGCCCGGCTATCTGCATGGCGGCGGCCGAACCCAGTAACAGTCCGGTGCTAATAGAGCCGCCCACCGCCACCATGGCCATCTGCCCGGCGCTAAGCTGATGGCGAAGTCCTCGCTCTTGATCGGATTGTTGGGCCATAGGTGGTTCCGGCACGTATATCAAAAACTGCCGGAGTTCACAAAACGGAGTCGGCAGGTGACCATCGTAATCCGGTCGGGGCTTAGGTCATTGCTGCCGCACTGAGGCACTCCCTAAAATTTCAGTGGGTTGCTCCGCCCTAGACCGGACTTCTTCGTCCCCTAACCGGTTTCGGTGGCCAACGCGTTCAAGCGAATGGATCGAAGCGAAATCTCGAAGCGCGTGGAGCGTGCGGAGAAACTTCTGCAAAAAGGAAAGACCGCAGAAGCGCTCAACGAATATCTGGAAGTCCTTACTGCCGAGCCCGGCAACGATTCCGTTTGCCAGATGGCTGCCGATCTGAGCCTTTCCCTGCAGCGTATTCCGGAAGCCGTGGTGCTGCTGGGCCAGTTGTTCGATCGCCAGATTCAAGCCGGCGACAGCACCCGTGCCAGCCTGACCTACAAAAAGCTTGCCCGCTACGTCAATCCCAGTTGGGAGCAAAAGCTGCGTTTTGGGGAACTGCTGGAGAATACGAACCGCAAGCTCGCGACCGAGACCTACGAAGCTGTTTTCCAGGAGTTGACCAAAACCGAAAAAAAGCCGGAATCGCTCGCGGTGTTGCAGAAGATTCTCAATCTGGATCCAGGAGAGAAAAACCAGCAACGTCTGGCTGAGCTCTCATCTGAGTTGGGAGAAAATAAGCGTGCCGCTGCGGCATTTCTTAAGCTCGCACAACTGACCCAGGCTTCCGGTGGGAATTCTGCGCAGTGGATCGAGCGTGCCTATTCCGAGGATCCAACCGATCCGCCGATTGCTCTTGCCTACAGCCGGGGATTGTTGGATCAGCAACAGGTTGGCGCCGCGATTTTTGTTCTCGAATCTCTGGTCAGCGCCGGAACGGCGAACCGCGAAATCCGCGAAACTTACGCCAACGCCCTGTTGACCGCGAACCGACTGACGGATGCAGAACCCGTGTTGTGGAGACTCTTCGAGGAAAATCCTTCGCAGACGCAGGAAATTGCCGACTTAATCAATCGCTTTCTCAACGCTAATCAGGACACCGATGCTGTCTCCTTGGCACGCAAACTGGAGCAGTATCAGCAACGCAAGGGCGAGCGCCGTGGATTTTTGGCCATCATGCAGCGGATCATGGCTGAGCACTCGTCTTCGATCGAGTTGCTCGAATTCATGAGCGAGCAATTCAATACCGCCAATCGCGAAACTGAATATTGTCAGACACTGCTTCGCCTCTTCGATCTTTACTGTGAAAAGGAGAATTACGAAAAGGCCGCGGAATTTCTCGATCGCGCCGCTGAAGTCGACATTTACGAGCACGGGCACAAGAAACGCCTCGAGACGTTAAAGGGCAAAATTGACGACAACCGCTTCAAGGTCATTTCTTCGCGCTTGTCCTCCATTGGGGAGACAACCGCGACTCCGGTAAAAACCGACGAGAAGCTTTTGGGTGCGGCCGCCCTGCAAGACCTGATGTTGCAGGCCGAAATTCTGGTGCAGTATGGCATGCGCTCCAAGGCCATCGAGCGTCTGCAGCGCATTCAACAGGTCTTTCCTCACGAAGAAGAGAGAAATTCGGCTCTGCAGCAGCTTTACATGGCTGCCGGGATGGTCCCGACATACTCCAATACTGAAGCGAGCTCTGCGTCGCGCCCTGCCATACCGCCGCCTGCGCCCACGCCGGGTCCGCCGCCGCAAGCTTCCGCCGACATGAGCAGCCTGGCGCGAGTGGCCGAAATCACGCGCAAGCTTTATCGCCAGCCCAACGCCGATGCGGTCATGTCTACCGCGGCGAATGAGATCGGCGCGCAATGGAGAGCAGGCCGTTGCGTGCTTGCCATGCGCAAACCAGGATCGTCTCCTACCAGCTTGAAAGAGTACTGCGGCGGCGCAAATCAGCCCGGCGATCACGCTGCCTTAGCCCGCGTCGTCCTAGCCGTTCATGACCTCGCCATCGCACAGAACGCCGCTCTCCAGGTAGCCAACGTTCAAGGTTTTGCAGATCTCCAGCCTCAACGGGATGCTTTTGGTCAGCTGAGTGCCGTTTCCGTGCTGGCCTTGCCGCTCATGGATGGGACTGAGCACATCGGCGTCCTTGTCCTGATGCAGAACGAATCGTTTGCCTGGAATCCCAATGACGTCGTCGTGATCAAAACAATTTCGGACCAGATTGTTATCGCCCTGAACAACGCTGGTCTGCGGCGTCTGGTCAAGAATCTGTCTGTCACCGACGAGCGTTCCGGATTGATGAAGCGCGCCTCTTATTTCGATCTCCTCATGGCGGAAACCCGGCGCAATCTTCAGCAAGCCACGCAACTGTCCGTACTCCTGATTCAGTTTGGCGACAAAGCCGCCATGCTCAAAGAGTTTGGCGAGCCCGCCGTTGAAAAAGCCATGCAGGAAATTGGGCGCTTGTTTAGCACCAACATCCGGCAGAACGATCTCGCCTTCCGTTATGAAATGACCACGGTTGCCATCGTCCTCGGCGAAACCTCCGAGAAAGAAGGGCTGATGGCCGCCGAGAAACTCCAAAAACTTACCTCGCAAGTGCGGCTGCCAGAAAAGGACGAATCATTTCCATTTGCCGCTGGACTGGCTGAATCGGTGATGCGATCGGAATACGATCCAGTCGACATCGTCACCGAAGTTGCGAATCGCGCCGAGCAAGCCCTGCACGGAGCCATCGCTCACGGCTGGGGCAAAATCGTTGCTCTGCCAGCTTCCAAAGTTTCCGCTGCTGTAGCCTGAAAATCGCCCGCCGCGTCTGGCGCATTTCTCTTCGCCGCTGTTACACTAAAAAGTTGGCTCGTCCGCTAAAATCTTTTCTGCACTCCAGGACATCAATTAGAAGGTCATGCTGAAACCAGGAGATATTGCCATCGTCAGCGGGGCGCGTACGCCCTTCGGCCGCTATTGCGGCAAGCTGAAAGACTTTACTGCTCAGGAACTCGGCGCCATCGCGGGAAAGTGCGCCATCGAACGCGCCGGGCTCGATCCCAAAGAATTCGATCATGCGGTCTTCGGCAACGCCCAGCAAACTTCCGGAGACGCACTGTACGGTGCCCGCCACGTAGGATTGCGCGCTGGCTTGCCGATCGAAACGCCTGCGCTTACGGTCAATCGTCTCTGCGGCAGCGGGATGCAAGCCATCGTCAACGCTGCCCAAATGGTTCAACTTGGAGAAGCAAATCTCGTGCTCGCCGGCGGCATGGAAGCCATGTCGCAGGCCCCATTCGTGATTCGCGGGCGCGATGGTTTTACTCTGGCGCCCGGCGGAAAATTGGAAGATTCGCTCATGGTTGCGTTGCTCGACAGCTATTGCGGCTTGTACATGGCGAATACTGCCGAGCTCTACGGTGAGCAGCAGGGAATCAGCCGTCAAGCGCAAGACGAATTTGCGCTGCGCTCGCAGCAGGCGGCGGATGCCGCGTACAAAGAAAACCGCCTGCAGGAAGAGCTTGTTCCCATTCAGCTGAAAGACCGCAAAGGCGAGCCGACGGGCGAAACCTTCAACGAAGACGATCATCGCCGCCCGCAGACCACGATGGAAGGTCTCGCCAAGCTGAAGCCCGCATTTGGCAAGAATGGAACCGTCACTGCCGGCAACGCCAGCGGAATCGTGGATGGCGGTGCAGCCGTGGTCGTGATGTCGCTGGAAGAAGCCGGCAAGCGGGGCCTCAAGCCGCTGGGCCGCATCGTGAGTTGGGGCATCGCCGGAGTCGATCCCAAAATCATGGGGCGCGGCCCTGTGCCCGCGACCAAGATCGCCCTGCAAAAGGCAGGGTTAACCCTCGATTACATCGATCTGATCGAGGTGAATGAAGCTTTCGCCGCGCAATATCTCGCCGTCGAAAAAGAACTTGGCCTCGATCGCAACAAAGTCAATGTGAACGGCGGAGCGATCGCCCTTGGTCATCCACTGGGCGCTACCGGTACAAGGTTGGTGATCACGCTGTTGTACGAACTGCGTCGCCGGAAGAAGAAATACGGCCTCGGGACCGCCTGCATCGGCGGCGGGCAAGGCATCGCGATGATCGTGGAAAGCTTGAACTGATACTTCGCCACGGATCCACAACGCGGATTTTTTCTGTTTGATCCGTGAAAATCCGTTTTGATCCGTGGCTGGGTTTGTTTTTGATTCGCGTTCATCTGCGCAAATCCGCGGCGAAAAGGAGTTTGCTTAATGGAAATAAAGAAAGTTGGCGTTCTCGGTTGCGGACTGATGGGCTCAGGCATCGCCCAGGTCAGCGCAACCGCCGGATTTGATACCACCGTGCTCGAGGTCGAACAGAAATTTCTCGATAAAGGCTTTGCCGGAATCGAGAAATCGCTGGCAAAGTTCGCTGAGAAGGGCACTCTGAAAGAGACACCGCAGGCGGTTCGGGCCCGGCTAAAAGGCACGACCAACCATCACGACCTCGCCAATTGCGACATCATCGTCGAAGCCGTCATCGAGAACGTCGACGAAAAACGAAAAATGTACTCCGCGCTCGACGCCGTGGTAAAGAGAGACGCCATTTTTGCCTCCAACACTTCGTCAATCTCGATTACCGAACTAGCGGCAGCGACCAAGCGCCCCGAGCGGTTTGTCGGTCTGCATTTTTTCAATCCGGTTCCGCTGATGAAATTGGTCGAAGTCGCCCGCACCATCGCGACTTCTGACGAGGTTTACGAAGCTGCATACGAGTTTGGCAAGAAGTTAGGCAAAGTTCCCGTCCGCACCAGCGACAAGACGGGCTTCGTGGTGAACCGGTTGCTGGTGCCGTATCTTCTCGATGCTATCCGCGCCTACGAAGAAGGTGTTGGTTCCATCGAAGACATCGACAACGCCATGAAGCTGGGCTGCGGCTATCCCATGGGGCCCTTCACGCTGCTCGATTTCGTTGGCCTCGACACGACTTACTACATCACTCATGTGATGTACGACGAATTCAAAGAACGCCGCTTCGCCTCGCCGCCCTTGTTGAAGCGATTAGTGATGGCCGGGTGGTACGGTCGCAAGAGCGGCAAAGGTTTTTACGATTATTCGGATCCGGCGAATCCGAAGCCAAACCGGCTATAAAACTTGGCCACGGATTTACACGGATCAACACGGATTTACCCTGTGTTCCTCTGTGGCCCCTGTGATAAAGATTTTGATCCGCGTCAATCCGCGGCGAAAAAATATGACCTACGAAAACATTCTTGTCGAAAAAAAGAACTCCATCGCCTACGTCACCGTCAACCGGCCGAAAGTTCTCAATGCGCTGAACATGGCCACGATGGAAGAGTTGCGCGCCGCCTTTACCGACATAAAAGATGACGCCAGTGTCCGCGTCGCTATCCTCACCGGGTCAGGTGAGAAGGCGTTCATTGCGGGCGCGGACATCGGAGAACTCTCCAAGCACAACTCGGTTAGCGCAAAAGAGTATACGCATCGCGGCCAGTCGGTCCTTGATTTAATCGAAAACCTCGGCAAGCCAGTGATCGCCTGCATCAACGGTTTCGCGCTCGGCGGCGGATGCGAAATTGCTATGGCCTGCACCATGCGTCTCGCGAGCGATAACGCGAAGCTTGGTCAGCCAGAAGTCAAGCTCGGCTTGATCCCCGGCTATGGGGGCACGCAGCGCCTGCCGCGTTTGGTCGGCAAAGGCATCGCCATGCAGCTTCTCCTGGCGGGAGAAATGATCACCGCACAAGATGCGCACCGCATCGGATTGGTCAATGAAGTTACAGCCGCCGCCGAACTGATTCCGCGCGCCGAAGCGATCGCGCAGAAAATCATTGCCAACGGTCCGTTGGCCGTGCAGTACACGATGGAAGCCGTGAACAAAGGCATGGAGATGGGATTGGCAGAAGGGCTCTATCTCGAAGCCGTGTTGTTCGGCGTCGCCTGCGCAACCGAAGATAAGAGAGAAGGCACAGCAGCATTCTTGGAGAAGCGTCCGGCACAGTTTAAAGGACGTTAAAATCTTTCGCCACGGATTTGCGCGGATCTTCGCGGATTTTTAAAAAATTGTCATCCAGAGGAGGCTTCAGCCGCCGAAGGATCCATGCAGGTAGACGCATCAGATGAGGCACCCTTCAACAAAGTCTCGCGACGAGCAAATCCGCAAGAAAGCGCTTGCCGGCAAGCTCGACGCTACTGGCCTGCGCTTCGCGATGGTCGTGGCTCGCTTCAATGAATTCATCACGGAGCGGCTTTTGTGCAGTGCATATGACGGCCTGATTCGTTCTGGAGCACTCGAAAAAAATATTTCCATCGTTCGCGTTCCCGGCTCCTTCGAAATCCCCTCCGCCGCCCGCACTCTTGCCGAAACCGGCAAATATGACGCCATCATCTGCCTCGGCTGCCTGCTTCGCGGCGACACTGCTCACTACGACGTCATCGTCAACGAAGTCACTCGCGGCATTGGACAATCCGCTCAAGAAACTGGCATCCCGCACGCTTTCGGCGTCCTCACCTGCGAAACCCTCGAACAAGCCATCGACCGTGCTGGCCTGAAAATGGGCAACAAAGGGTTCGAAGCGGCGTTGGCCGCGGTCGAAATGGCAAATCTGAAAAAAACCGTCGTTGGTCGTTCGTCTTCGGTCGTCAGCAAAGGCAAAAGCAAGGTTCTCCGTCGAACTGCCAAATCCAGGCGCTGAGACTTACATTCCCCAGACCACTAAACCTGTAAACTAAATCTGCGGTCGCCTCAGGCCAACGACCGACGACGAACGACCAACACAAGCATGGGCACCCGCCGCAAATCCCGCGAACTGGTTCTGCAGATGCTTTTCCAGGCAGATATGGGTCGACAGTCGCCAGATGACGTTCGCCGCACCTTTTGGGGCGAGCATAACGCTGCTGGGGATGACGTTCGTGGCTTTGCCGACGATCTTTTTCGCGTGGCCTGTGATCGCCACTCTGAGGTTGATCAACTGATCGAGCGCCATGCCGAACACTGGCGCATGGACCGGATGGCCGCGGTCGATCGCAACGTGCTGCGCGCCGCGGTCGCGGAACTTCTGGGGTTTCGCGACACGCCCCGAGCCGTCGTTATCAACGAAGCCCTCGAAATCGCGCGCAAATTTTCCAGCCCTGAGTCCGTGCAGTTCATCAATGGCGTCCTCGATAGCGTTGGCCGGGAGCTGGAAAACAAGCCGGTCGGCAGCTAGCTGGTTCCTCTACCAATCTCACCCTTCAAGGAGATCTACGGCTTTACCGCAACCAAATTCGGATTGCAAGTGATTCCAAACGGCTGTCCGGAAGCATTCTGGCAAAAGCTCGATGTGAAGGAGATTTGCTGAGTGTCGGCATTGCTCGCGGTCTGAATGATGTGAAGCAGACCGTCCGACCCTCCCACCACCAATAGCGTCCCGTCCGGAGTAATGGCAGCTCGCAAAGGAGTCGCGTTTCCTGCCATGGTGATAGAAGTAGCGGTTTCGCCAGCGATGTTGAAAACCAGAATGCTTTTTAGGTTCGGGCTCAGAATGTAAGCCGTCGATCCGCTCGGAGAAATGATCAGCTGCGAGGCGGTAAAAGTGCCTTGTCCAAGGTCAAAGTTAGTGACCACATCGCTCACCGTGGGTGTGCACCCACTGGGTGCGGCGCTGACGCCAATAACGCTCACCGTTGGAGGGTTCACCGTGAACATATGCTGGGCGTCGGGAACGGCGCCAATGAGGGTGGGGGTTGCGGGCATGCTTGGGAAGTCTGCTGCACCGTTGTCGCAGGTACGGTACACGGTAACACCCGAAGGGTTGCCGCCTGCGAGGTAAGCGAAAGCTCCTTCCGCAAAAAATGCAACGTCGTTGGCCGGTGCAGTCAGCGGAACGGATTTCAGCCCATCCAGCTTGGAATACACATACAACGTGCTTCCCGCCACGATATACGCCTTCAGAGAATCGGGCGAAAAATCCGCCGCAGTTGCGCCGCTAATCACGAACGGTGTGCTGACGTTCGTGCTGGTGTTAAAAACAAATACCTGATTGGGCACATCTACCGTGTCCGAAACGATTAGCGTGGTTCCGTCTGGCGAAACCGCTAAGACTTTCCCCGGAGTCGAAGTAAAGTGCGTGATCGAGCTTCCGCTCGTGGCCAGCACCATCAATCCGGCTGTGTTCAAAAAGCTGGAATCGGTTCCCATGTAGACCTTGTTCCCTTGCCGATCCGGAACCATGGAGTCTGGAGTGAAGGGCAGCATCACCGGACTGGATGGCGCATTCGCAGGCACCGATATTGGAATGACTGCGCTGATGCAGTTATCGGTCGTGCCGCAAGCCGTGCTACCCACATAGACGGTTGCAGTGGCCGGCCCCGTCCCGCCAGAGCCCTGAACCATCATCTCTTCTGCGTTTTTGGGATAGATGGGTTGCGTGGGTAAAAGACCAATATTGCAAGTCGGCGGGGTGCAGGACGCAACAATCGTCGCGGCGGTTCCGGGAGTTGATCCCGTCGCTACACCAGCAGTTGAAACTGAGATCGAGCCTGGTGCCGAGGAACTCCAGGTCAGGGGCACGGTAACTTGCGAGGCTGGAGCCATGATGATGTTTCCGGCTGTGTCGGTAACCGTAGGGGCAAAGGTTTGTGAAGTCGAAGTCGCCTCCGTCAATTGCATCTGGATGGATTCGACGAGACAGGTAGTGAAGTTGATGGGAGGACTATTTGCCGTGCCAATAGCGGCGTACACCGGCGTCACACCTGGAGCTTTGGCGGTAGCCTGCACCTGATTGAGGGAAACGCCATTCACCATGTTATTTAGCCCAAACACAGTTTGGTCGAATGTGGTCACTCCGCCATTGACGGCATTCCAACCGAATTGACCGACAGTTGGCGTGATATCGGTGCCCTGGCTAAACGCATGCGCCTCGTAGACAGTATTTTGCGGAATCGAGTTCGCATTCAACGATTGGCAGGTGCTCCCGGGGAGCCGCGGCACGCTGCACGGCGCCGGCGGTACGGTGACAGCGCAAATGTCTTTGATGGTTACCTGATCGATGTGCTGATGAACATAGATGGTGGTCGGCGCGCTACTCACCCCCTGTGCCGTGGCAATGACTTGCGCAACTCCCACCGGGCCCGGAGTGCAGACGCTTGGGCTGACGAGCGAATCCCATGTCCCCGCACAGGCCAAACCGTTGGCCGCGACTGTGACTACCGAGGTGTTGCTGGACTGATAATTTACCGGCTGAGTGCTCGCCGTGTGATTGGCGGTGAAGACGCTGGCGGTGAAAGCTGTGTCTGTCCCCAGTTCCAGCGAAACCGCATTTGCCGGCGCGAGCGTAACGCTGGCCGCTGGCGGGTACGTTTGTATTGCAGTGCCCGTTCCCTTATGACAGCCGGAAAGACCTAGGGTTATCAATACCAAAAGCGTGGCAAGCCTTGCCACACCTATGCGACGACTCAACCTCACCATGCACCCTCCCCGCCCTTGTGGTCGACCCACAGGCGAGCTTGCATTTCGCTGAGAATTTTCCAGTCTAGATGCACTTAAGCTTTTTCAGCAACAGGGGAAGGGAAGACAGGCGCTCATGGCCTTGGTTGAAGATAGTGAGATGCCACAGGTTGACGACTAGCGATTGGAATTGTTATATTTGTCAGGTTCCGCGAGTTGATTCTGGGTTACCTGTAAGAGCGCTGATTTTCGCGCGTTGATCGTTGCGCGAAAGTCCCAAAGAAAGCAGTTGAGCCCTAAAGATTAACATTTTCGGAATCGATCCGAAGATGCCCTCGCTGAAACGCCCTGCGGTTCTTCCTCCTATTGGAAGGCGATGCGGGGCAAAGCTGACGAAACGGAGCGCCTCCTGTTTAGGCGTGGCGCCACCGTCGGCAGCGTTAGTCCGAAGCGTACGTAACAATTTTCCTTGAGCTTTGCTCGCGGAAAGCATGGTTGGCGATTTGCCATCCAGACCCTGTAAGGGGAAACGAGAAGCTGCGCCTTGCGCCAGAAGTGGCGCGAACGGGCGCTGCCGAGGAGCAGGAAAGCGTGCCGACCTTTAATCAATTGGTGCGTGCCGGTCGCAAGCGGCCGCGATACAAAACGGCGAGTCCCGCGTTGCAGGGATGCCCGCAGAAGCGCGGCGTCTGTACCCGCGTGTACACGCAAACGCCAAAGAAGCCGAATTCGGCGTTGCGTAAAGTGGCTCGCGTTCGCTTGACCAATGGGATCGAAGTCACCACTTACATCCCCGGCGTTGGTCATAACTTGCAGGAGCACTCGATTGTGCTGATTCGTGGTGGCCGCGTGAAAGATCTTCCTGGTGTTCGCTATCACGTGATTCGCGGCACGCTCGACGCAGTTGGCGTCGCCAATCGCAAGCAGGGAAGATCGAAGTACGGTGCCAAGAGACCGAAGTAGTCGTCGGTCATAGGTGGTTGGTCCTCGGCCAGGATTTGTGGATTGCAGAGCTCAAAGCTAGGAGCTGGAAGCTGAAATGCCTCGTAAAGGACATATCGCAAAACGCGGAGTCGAAGCCGATCCAATTTACGGATCGGACCTGGTAACGAAATTTGTTAACTCCATGATGTGGGGCGGCAAGAAGAGCACAGCGCAGAAAATCTTCTACACCTCGCTGCAGAATCTTCAGAAAAAAGGCAACGACGAACCGCTGAAGCTCTTCACCAAAGCAGTCGAGAACTGCAAGCCCCTGCTGGAGGTCAAGACTCGCCGCGTGGGTGGCGCAAACTACCAGGTGCCGGTGGAAGTCAATGCCGACCGCCGTACTTCGCTCGCGATTCGCTGGCTGATCACTTACTCTCGCGGCCGTGGCGAAAAAGGCATGATCGACAAGTTGACGAACGAACTGCTCGATGCCGCAAACAACCGCGGCAGCGCCATCAAGAAGAAAGAAGACGTCCACCGCATGGCGGAAGCCAATAAAGCCTTCGCGCACTATCGGTGGTAGGCGGCGCGAAGCGCCGCAGTTTCTAGCTATTAGCTTCTAGCTGGAAGCCTGAGCGAAACGACCAAGGACGGATTTTTTTCGGAGCCCCAGAAAGTTAAGAGTAACTCGTGCCAAGAACAGTCCCATTAGAGCGTTGCAGGAACATCGGCATCATGGCCCACATCGATGCCGGCAAGACCACTACGACCGAGCGCATTCTTTTCTATACCGGAAGAACGCATCGCATCGGAGAGGTCCATGAAGGCACTGCGACCATGGATTGGATGGAGCAGGAGCAAGAGCGTGGCATTACGATCACGTCCGCCGCGACGACCTGCACTTGGCGCGACATTCGCATCAACATTATTGATACTCCCGGTCACGTCGACTTCACCGCCGAAGTCGAGCGTTCGCTGCGTGTTCTCGATGGAGCGGTGGCTGTGTTTGACGCCGTCCACGGCGTTCAGCCGCAGTCGGAAAAAGTATGGCGTCAAGCCGATAAATACGGCGTTCCGCGCATTTGCTTCATCAACAAAATCGACAAGATGGGTGCCGACTTCGAGCACGCCATCGATACCATCCGTAAGCGCCTTAGCGCTCGTCCGGTTGCTGTTCAGATTCCCATCGGCCAGGAAGATAAGTTCAAGGGCGTCATCGATCTGATCGACATGAAAGCCATCGTATGGAACGACGAGACGCTCGGAGCTGAATACGCGACCGAAGAAATACCTGCTGATCTCAAGAAGAAAGCCGAGGCCTTCCGTACCCAGCTGGTCGAAACCGTCGCCGAGAATGACGACGACATGCTGCACAAATTTCTCGAAGGCGAAAACATCTCGCCGGAAGAGTTGCGGTCCTCGCTGCGCAAGTCGACGATCGCCCTGAAGCTATTCCCGGTGGTTTTGGGAACGGCCTTCAAGAACAAAGGAATTCAGCCTCTGCTCGATGCCGTTGTGGACTATCTGCCCTCCCCGCTTGATACCCGTCCCATTACCGGCAAAAATCCCGACACTGGCGCTGAAATTATTCGCAAGGCCGATGACAAAGAGCCATTCTCGGCCTTGGCTTTCAAGATCATGGCCGATCCATTCGTCGGCCAGTTGACCTTTATCCGCGTTTACTCCGGACAGTTGAAGTCCGGCGAAGGCGTGCTCAACGCGCGCACGCAGCGCACTGAGCGCATTGGCCGCCTGCTGAAGATGCATGCCAACAAGCGCGAAGACATTCAGGAAATTCTGGCGGGCGATATTTGCGCGGTCGTCGGTCTCAAGAACGTTTCCACCGGCGACACGATTTGCGACGAAAAACATCCCATCGTTCTCGAATCGATCGAATTCGCAGTGCCGGTCATCTCAGTCGCTGTCGAACCGAAGACCAAAGCCGACCAGGAAAAAATGGGCATGGCTCTCTCCAAGCTGGCCCAGGAAGACCCAACCTTCAAGGTTCACACTGACCCGGACAGCGGACAGACCATCATCAGCGGCATGGGTGAGTTGCACCTCGAAATCATTGTTGACCGCATGATGCGCGAGTACAAAGTCGAGGCCAACGTCGGCAAGCCGCAAGTTGCATATCGCGAAACCATCCGTAAACATTCGGAAGCCGAGGGCAAATACATTCGCCAGACCGGCGGCCGCGGCCAGTATGGCCACGCGAAGATTCGCCTCGAACCGAACGAGCCCGGCAAGGGATACGAGTTCATCAACGAGATCGTCGGCGGTACGGTGCCGAAGGAATACATCAAGCCGATCGACCAGGGTATGCAGGAAGCGATGGAAGGTGGAGTTCTCGCCGGCTACCCCATGGTCGATGTGAAAGCCACGCTCTACGACGGCAGCTATCATGATGTCGATTCGAACGAAATGGCTTTCAAAATTGCCGGCTCGATGGCTTTCAAAGAGGCTGCTCGCAAAGCCAGCCCGGTGATTCTTGAGCCGGTAATGGCGGTCGAAGTAGTAACCCCGGAAGATTTCGCGGGAACCATCATGGGCGATCTGAGTTCACGCCGTGGGCGCATCGAGGGTATGGAGCACCGCGCCGGTTCGCAGGTGATCAAGGCCATTGTGCCGTTGTCGGAAATGTTTGGTTACGCGACCCACATGCGTTCAAGCACCCAGGGGCGCGCCGAATACTCGATGCACTTTGCACGCTACGAGGAAGCCCCGCGCTCGGTGACGGAAGAGATCATCGCCCGTGTGCAGGGAAAAACCGTGGGGAAATAGGTTTGAGCTAAGAGCTTAGGAGCTAGAGGCAAAGGAAATGGCGAAGGAAAAATTTGAACGCAATAAGCCGCACTGCAACGTAGGCACGATCGGTCACATCGATCACGGCAAGACCACGTTGACGGCGGCGATCACCAAGGTGTTGTCCAAGCACAACCCCAAGATCCAGTTCCGGTCA
>DATJOJ010000065.1:0-227240 GCA_035507035.1 Terriglobales bacterium
GAGCCGGTGATGTTGATCAGAATGCCGCGAGCGCCGTCGATGGCTCCCGCTTCGAGCAGAGGTGAAGCAATCGCCTTCTGCGCAGCTTCCGTCGCGCGGCGCGCACCGGCGGCTGTTGCCGTGCCCATCACGGCATAACCCATGCCTGCCATGATCGCCTTCACGTCAGCGAAATCACGATTGATGATGCCGGGAATCGTAATGATGTCGGAAATTCCCTGCACCGCTTGCCGCAAAATGTCGTCAGCCACGCGAAACGATTCGAAGAAGCCTGCATCCTGTGCCACGCCCAGCAGCTTTTCGTTGGGGATGACGATGGTCGTATCCACCGTTTCCATCAGTTCCGCGATGCCGCGTTCCGCCTGCTGCATGCGCCGTTTGCCTTCAAACGCAAATGGCTTGGTTACGACCGCAACCGACAGCGCGCCCATTTCGCTGGCCAGCGATGCGATGATCGGTGCGGCTCCAGTCGCGGTTCCGCCACCCATGCCGGCGGTGATGAAAACCATGTCCGCGCCTTCGAGCGCTTCAATGATTTTGTCGGAGTCCTCCAGCGCCGAGCGCCGTCCAACTTCCGGGTTGGCGCCGGCTCCCAGGCCATTCGTCAGCTTGACACCCAACTGGATTTTCATCGGCGCCCGCGACAGGCGCAGGGCCTGCAGGTCGGTGTTGGCAGTAATGAATTCCACTCCCTCCAACCCAGCGTCGATCATGCGGTTTACAGCGTTGCCGCCGCCGCCACCCACCCCGATGACCTTGATTTTGGCGTCGTTGCGGGCATCATCGTTAAAGCTGATGCGAATGTCAGTTTCGTTTTTCATAGAACACCTTTTTTGAACAGCATTTAGCACTTAGCAGTTAGCATTTAGCATTTAGCCAAGAGGGCTTCGTTCTTAAAGCTCCAAAACTTTGGAATGGCGAAATGCCAAGTGCCAAATGCTAACGGCTGTTTTTATGCTCCTTTCCCTGCAAACAGGTTCATCAATCTGGAACTCCAACGTGTATCCTGCAAACCGCGAGCAATGCGCGAACGATGCGCGTAAAACACTAACCCCAAGAGCGTGGCAAAGGTCGGCTCAGCCAGGGTCTCAGGCATTTTGGGCAATGGTGTTGGCCAGGAAAGCCGCACCGGCCGCCGTAACACCGATTCCGCGACGTCTAGAACTCCCGGGAGTCGCGAGCCGCCTCCACTTAGCACGATCCCTCCCACGCATGCATCGAGCGTTCCGCTCTGGCGTAGATTCTCCCGCAACATCTCGAAAAGTTCTCTGGCCCGCGGCTCGAGAATTTCACCCACCATGCGTTGCTGCACCAGTCGTGAGCAACGATCTCCTACCGAGGGCACTTCGACCTCGTTCCCCTCGGGAATCAGCGTAACCACGACGTTGCCATACGTTTTCTTGATCTTCTCCGCTTCTGCTAACGGCGTGCATAATCCCACCGAAAGATCGCTGGTGAAATGATCGCCGCCAATCGGAATCACCGCCGTGTGAATGACCGCACCTTCCTGAATCACAATCAGGCTGGTCGATCCTGCACCCAGATCGGCGAGGCAAACTCCCAACTCGCGTTCATCGTTGCGCAAGACCGAGTCGGCGCAAGCCAGCGGCTCGAAGACCGTATCATCGACGTGAACCCCAGCGCGGTTGACGGCTGAAATTACGTTTTGCGTGGCGCTTGATCCCGCCGTCACCATGTGCACCCGCACTTCAAGCCGCAACGCCATCATTCCCAGCGGGTCGTGCACTCCGCTCTGGTCATCCAGAATGAATTCTTGCGGCAGCAGGTGCAGAACTTCGCGATCGGCAGGCAGAGGGATCGCCCGGGCTTTGTCCACGGCCGAGCGGATTTCATCGCGGGCAATTTCACGGGCGCGCGTTCCAAAGCTAAGCCCGCCATGCGTGTTTAGCCCGCGTACGTGCGCGCCGGCAACCCCGATCAATGCATGTTCAATCGGAATGCCGCTGACATTTTCGGCTTCTTCCACCGCTTTTTGAATCGAAGCCACAGCTTTATCCAGATCGACAATGACGCCCTTGCGCGACCCGCGCGATTCAGTCAGTCCATGACCGCGATAGCGCAGCCCGCTGTCGGTGAGCTCGGCCACCAGCACCGCCGTCTTGGCGCTGCCTACGTCAATTGCCGTAATAAAATTCCGATACTGATTTGCCATCCCTGTTACTCTTGCTGCCCTTTCGGAATTGCTGGACTTGGTTTGTCACTCGTGGCCGAAGTCACATTTGGTGACGCTGAACTTGTTTTCTGGGTTGCGGCTTGCGTAGTCGTACTGTTGTTCGATGGTCCCAAGCCGCTGACGCTTTGCTTTGCACTCGCTCTCTTCACAGCCGCACGCCTTTTCGCAGATTTTTTCTTACTCGATGCCGCCTTGAGCGTCCCCTTCGGAGCATCCACAGAGCTCCGATTCACCAAAGCCGCCGTCTTCACGCCCGCTGCCTGCGCTTGTTTTGCAACTCCCATGGCTAGCGGCGGCGACTGCGCCGGTCCCTGCAAATCCGGATTCACCACAATCTGGTGGTCATAACGCAGATCAACCGAGTCGAGCCGCGCGAATTGCTGCCGCCATTCCCGCACATGGCCTTTGAAGATTTTGAAACGCTCCAGAAAATTCGAAGAGCCCAAATGCACCAGCACTTCGCCCCCGGGATCGGTCGCCAGCACTTTCACGTCCTCCGCATCGGAAACATCGACCTCGCTCAATTCCTGGGAGTAGTGCGCCCCATCGGAATCCAGTTCGCCGACCAACTGGCTATAGGTCTTCATTCGCTCCGCCCGCGCCGATTGCGGATCGCCCAGGTTCATCCCCAGGATCACGGGAAAAGAAAACTTCTTTCGTCCGCCGACAGGCAATTCCATCAGAGAGCCGGCATCATCAATCAAAAAGATTTTCGATCCGAGACGGGCAAACGCTATCGGCGTCCGCTCGCGAATTTCAATCCGCAACCGGTTCGGCACAAAACGCATGATGCTGGCCGATTCGACCCAGGGGATTTGTTCGAGTTCCTGTTTTCGCTGCGAGAGAGGAATAAAGAAGATATTCCGCCCGATGTCGCCGCCCATTACCTCGAGGATCTGGGCGCGGGAGACATTCTGATTGCCGGAAATTTCCAGGTTGTCACTGGATTCCACGCGAAAGCGCCAGGAATGTTCGCCATATTGATAGAGTGCGGCTGCCGCCAGAATGGCAACGAGCAGTACGCCGAGGGTAAGCCCACCCCAGCGCAGGCGATTCGCGGTCTTTTTCGGCAGGGAGCTCTGACGAACCGAAACCCGCTTTTGGGCACGCAGAAATGGCGACGCCTGCTCGACATCGAGATCGACGAGGCGGGAATCGTCCAGCGCGTCACGCGCCGGCTCCGCGACGGCGGGATACAACTCTTCCTGCGAGACGGACGAACTTCTCCTTGCCATTAAGCCAGGCAGCCGTCGTCAGGGAACCGCAGAGCCAGACTACTATAAATGCTTTTCGCGAATTGAGATAGAGAGAAAGTTGGTGCTTTTGCACAAGTGCGTCTCAGGGGACTCGCAAATCTGAGGCCTGAGAATATAACCGGCCCATCACTTCTGGTTCTTGACCGCATACGTTATACTTTCTTGCGCTCAGAGGGGGGCGCTCAGGAGGAAATCGTATGTCTCGAAATACCCGCCAGTGGCCGCTTTTAGCGGTCCTCTCCTTATCGTTATTCTCGACCACCACCGCATTCTCCCAGCAAAGGGTCTACACGGTAGCTGGTGGTTATGTCGGAGACGGCGGTCCAGGAACGTTGGCGAACCTTTCGTTTCCGCAATATGCTGCGAGCGATGCCACTGGAAACACTTATGTCGGTGACTACTACGGTTGTCGAATTCGTAAGATCACCGCATCCGGAAATATTTCGACCATCGCAGGCATGGGAATTTGCGGTTACACGGGGGATGGAGGGCCCGCGACGCGCGCACAGATCTATTTTCCCACTGGAATCGCGATTGACAGCCAAGGCGACATCTTTTTCTCCGACTCTGCCAACAGCCGCATCCGAGTCATCACTCCCAATGGAAAGATCGCAACGGTCGCCGGCAACGGCACGTACGGCTACTGTGGCGACGGCGGTCCCGCAACACAGGCTTGTTTTGCATTTCCAACGGCGCTGGCTGTCGCGGGTCGCGATTCCTCAGAAGTCTTATTCATCGCCGACACGTACAACAATGTTATCCGTCAGGTAAGCCGAAAAACGGGGATTATCACAACCATTGCGGGAAATGGCACGCAGGGCTATGGCGGCGACGGAGGCCCGGCGACGGAGGCTCAACTGAACTTTCCTCAGGGAGTCGCAGCCTATCCACAAACGCACACGCTATGGATATCCGATTCCGATAACAGCGCAGTTCGTAGCGTAAATATCCAAACCGGCATTATTAACACCGTTTTCGGGAACGGAAATTGCGGGGAGGCTCTTTGTTTTCCGAAGGGCATTTCGGTCGACCAGGCGGGAAATCTTTACACCAATAATGCGGCCGCAGATGTCATTGAATTGCAGCCTTCGGGGAACATAGTTGTACTCGCGGGCAGCGACCAAGGCGCCCAAGGCTACGGTGGGGACGGCGGCCCTGCGACCATGGCTCTGCTGAATGCACCAACTGATGTCGCGTTGGATTCTAGTGGAAACATTCTGATCGTCGATAGCCAGAATGATCGCGTCCGCAAGGTTGATTCGTCTGGGATCATCGCGACCCTCGCAGGCGGCTATGTTGGCGATGGCAATATGGGCGTTTCCGCGAGTTTGAATAATCCCAACGGTATCGCCTTCGACCGGCTGGGGAATTTGTTCATCGCCGACGTTTGGAATAACCGCGTTCGAATGGTCGACAAGTCCGACAACATCTCGACTATGGCGGGCAACGGTTTAACGGGATATTCCGGAGATAACGGTCCAGCCTCGGAAGCGGAATTGAATACTCCAACCTCGGTCGGTGTCGACTTGAACGGCAATGTTTTTGTGGTGGATTACGGGAATGGAGCCATCCGCAAGATCGATTCCAGCGGAATTATCACCACCTTTGTCGGGTCCTTCTTTTCCTTTGGGCTCACCGTCGATGCGCGCGGCAACGTCTATGCCACGGACGACGCATGTGCCATCTGGAAGTTCACACCTCAGGGACAAGGCGCAATCATCGCAGGCGTGGAGGAACAATGCGGATATAACGCCGACGGCATTCCGGCGACGGAGTCCTACCTCGACTTTCCTGAAGGCTTGGCGGTAGACAGCGAGGGCAACCTCTACATCGCAGATATGCAAAACCAACGTGTGCGCATAGTGAATGCCAAGGGAATCATAAATACGGTGGCCGGCAACGGAAATTGCATTTTCGGTGGCGATGGCGGCCCCGCATCACAAGCGACGCTTTGCGGTCCGATGGGCGTCGCGGTCGACTCCAAGCGAAATCTCTACATCGCCGATTCGTATGATGGACGTATTCGCGTCGTAAATAGCGAGCGAATCATCAATACACTCGCCGGTTTCGGCGGCGGAGGGTATGGAGGAAATGGCACGCCCGCGTTAGAGACGCCTATGGAGCCATTTGCAGTCGCATCCACGCCGTCGGGGTTGGTTGGCTATGCGGATCTTTTGAGCTATCGCGTGAGAGTGATTCACTGATTCGTCGGACACGAGCCAGCCAATTTCAGCAATCAGGACTGCGGCGCGCACCGCGATTCTTCAGAATTCGCACAATCGCGGCCCATTGTCCTTCAGAAGTGCCGCTGCTGCAACGGGGGTGTTCATTTGAGGCCAAGACGTGCTCTCCTAGCATTGGCGCTGATGCTCACCTCCATCCAGGCACTCGCGGGCAGCGAGTTCAAGGTGCTGCACAGTTTCGGGGCGGAAGGCGACGGGACACTCCCCTCAGGCACCCTGGTCATGGACGCGTGGGGTGATCTTTACGGGCTAACCAGTACTGGGGGGGCTGGCGTGTGCGGTGATTACGGCTGCGGGACAGCTTACGAACTGATTCCCGGCCCCACTGGGTGGAACGAGGTTATCCTGCACAACTTCGATTTTAACGCTGAAGGGTCCCTGCCCGTGGGTCCCCCAGGCCTCGATGCCGTCCACAATCTATACGGCGTAGCTGCTGCAGGGGGACCAGGGGGCGTCGGCTCCGCCTTTGAGTTATCGCAGGCCGGGAACGAGTGGGCATGCACTGTGATCTACGACTCCGGCACTAAGGTGGGGCTAATTTCGGGCATGGCGGCCAGCCTGTACGGGTTCCTTGGACTTGGTCAGTATCAAGCCGGTGCAATCGGGGAGCTATGGCCCAGTGCCGGCAGTTGGAATTACGCTCCGCTGTACAGCTTCGGCGGCAATGAGGGCAAGGACGGTTTTGAACCCGAAGCTCCCCTGAGTTGGGACGCGAAGGGAAACCTCTACGGCACGACCTACTTCGGCGGGGGCGTAGGCCTGCCCAACTGCACGCAGGGCCTCGGCTGCGGAGTTGCTTTCCAGTTGGTTTATAACCCGCTTGCTCCGAGCGCACAGGGCCTGTGGAGCTATCACGTCATTCACCGCTTTGCTTCCTCGGCGACCGACGGAAAAAATCCGAACGGCAGTCTCGTCCTCGACGCGCAGGGTAACGCGTACGGGACGACGCCGGTCGGGGGAGCGGCTTGTCCTCCGGTCGGCTGTGGCACAGTTTACAAACTGACACCGGTGGGGGCTGACGGCGAGCCTTGGGCTGAGACGATCCTATATGATTTCCCGGCGGTCCCCGCTTGCTCACAAGGATGCTCCCCCGCCTACAACATGGTGTTCGACAAGGCAGGGAATCTTTATGGCGTCGCTGGCGGGGGCAATAACTACTGTGCAGGCACGTGCGGGGTGGTCTTCAAGTTAGCGCCGCAAGCGAACGGCCAGTGGATCTACAGCGTAGTGCACGAGTTCACTGGCCCTTCAGACGGCGCGAACCCGCTTGGCCTGGCCATCGATGCCAACGGCAACTTATTCGGCACTACCCAGACCGGCGGCACCTATAACCTCGGCGTGGCCTTCGAAATTAGCCAGTAGTCAGTCCCGAACGCAATTACGAAATGCTCAGTCCGGTGCCCCTTGATTACGAGGCTCTGCGCTGGCGTCGAGCTGACCTAGCAACTGCAAACCGCACGCCTCACTTTGCCCTGAGCGCCTCAATCGGATTCGTCAACGCCGCACGTCGGGGCGGGCATTAACGCCGCGAGAAAATCGGTGAGCAGCATCATGTCAACCAATTAGGCAATCGGAACCGCCCTCAACCGCTCTTCTTCAGAATGCGCACAATCGCAGCGATTGTGTTCCAATTCCGAGTCGTTGCTGGCGAGCCATACAGCTTGTCGATCTTGCCAAGATACCCGATCGTTTTCATATGGCGACGGTACATTCCGAAGACGAATTGCCCTTCCGATGCGATTACCCGCACCAACCACTCGCCTTCTGACGGAAACGCAACGGGAAGCGCGGTTCGGACACTCCCGGCTTTCGACAGAATACTCACGAACCGAACAATGTCTGGACGCACCGGCTGACTACCAAACGGATTCTCAGTCTCGATCCGTATGAGATCTTGGCCGTCGCACAGAACAATCTCTGCTTCGAATGGCAGCTTGCCCAGCAATGCAGCACGAAATTTTGCCCGCGATCCGGGCTTTCGAACCACAAAAGTTCCCGCAGCCCCCACGTTCACGACATCAAAGTCGCTCAATTCCCGTGCGAGGATACTTGGGCGAAACGTCCTGTGTCCGCCCACATTGACGCCCCGTAAAAAGACAACTAGAGCCATAGCGAGGATTATGAACGTAGAGGTCGATTAATTCCAGTGATGCGAATGCCACCAGATTTCCCCCACATCGATTAGTGTGCCGCGACCCTATCTTGCTCGATCTACGGCCGCCCATCGATTCAACAGGGGCGCCCGCGAGCGCCCTGCCTCGTCACCGTTCATTCCCTCCGTCGGTCACACTCCCCTGTGACCTCCCTCACAGAGTTTTCTTCTTGTTCAGTCCAACCTCTGAATGTAACTGTGCTTTGCGCGCATCTGGGTCTGAGGGCCCTCCACCTGCGCGCGTTCCGAGGTCCGGCCCCGCTCGCCATTTGCGAGCCTTCGTACACATTTCCGCGGAGGATCCTTATGCTTCATCTCGACACCGGGAATACCGGCTTCATGATTCTGTGCACCAGCCTGGTCATGCTGATGACACCAGGACTGGCCTTCTTTTATGGCGGCTTGGTCGGCCGCAAGAACGTTCTAGCCATCATGATTCAGAGCTTCGTCTCGATGGGCTGGACCACGGTCATTTGGTACCTCTATGGCTACTCGCTGTGCTTCAGCGGCGATTGGCATGGCGTCATCGGAAACTTCCATAACGCCTTCCTGCGTGGGATCGATCTGAGCACGCCTTCGCCGAATCCAACGATTCCCATGTTCGTCTTCATCGCTTATCAGATGATGTTTGCAATCATTACTCCCGCTCTGATTTCTGGCGCCTTCACCAACCGCGTGACCTTCAAGGCCTACATGCTCTTTCTCACCGCGTGGCTGACGTTTGTCTACTTCCCCTTCGTCCACATGGTTTGGGGCGGAGGATTTCTACAGCAATGGGGCGTGAAGGATTTCGCCGGCGGCATCGTGGTGCACAACATCGCGGGAATTGCGGCCTTAGCTTCCGTAATCTATGTTGGCAAGCGCCGCGTGGCGGACCGCGGCCCGCACAGCATCCCGCTAGTCGCGCTCGGCACCGGCCTTCTGTGGTTTGGATGGTACGGCTTCAACGCCGGCAGTGAAATGCGGGTAGATTCGGTCACTGCGACCGCATTCCTCAACACCGACGTCGCGGCGTCGTTTGCAGCCGTTGCCTGGCTGCTGGTGGCCTGGCTAAACGAAAAGAAGCCTAAGCTCCTGGGTTTGCTGACCGGCGCAGTCGCCGGCCTCGCCACGGTAACTCCAGCGGCGGGATATGTCTCTCCCACCACAGCTGTCATTATCGGGATCGTCTCGGGCGTAGTTTGCTACTACGCGGTGGAAATGAAGAACAAGCTGGGTTGGGACGACGCGCTCGACGTTTGGGGAGTCCACGGCGTTGGCGGCTTCCTGGGCATTGTGATGCTGGGCATCTTCGCCAACAAGCAGTTCAATCCCGAAGGTGCCAATGGCTTGCTCTATGGCGACCCGACGTTCCTTCTGAAGCAAGTGACCGCAGTGGTGTTCTCCTCGGTCTGGGCGTTCGTCTTTACCTACGCCATGCTGCGGATCATCGATGCATTCACGACGGTGAAGGTAACGGAGTTGTCCGAGGAAATGGGTCTGGACGAGTCGCTCCATGGCGAACATGCCTACGAGGAACTCGGTGACAAGGACGTAGTTCACCACTTGGCCCAGGCCGTCCGCTGAAGTCTGAAAGCAATGAACTCGCTGAGCCAGCAGCACAAGCTTGGGTTCTGGCAGGTAATTCTCATGGGGATGATGCTGGCATCGTCCCCATTTGTACCTGCCCAGAGCGCCACCCTCGCCGAACCGGCTGCGTCCACTGATCCCCCCGAGGCCAAGTCCTGGCTGCGAGGCGTCACCACCGACGGATATCTATCTCTCTCCTACACCTACAACACGAACGATCCCATTCCGCCCATCAACCAGTTTCGCGTCTTCGATTTCAACGACGATGAGCCCCAACTCGACGTCGCTCAGATCGTCGTTCAACACCCGGTCAGCGAACCTGGACAATTCGGCTTCCGCGTCAACCTGATTGCCGGGTCGGCCGTGCCTCAAGTCGTCGCCTCCCGCGGCATGCATATCGCTCGTGATTTCGACATTCCCGAGTTCTACCTCAGCTACGTCATTCCAATTAAGAAAGGCTTTCGTCTCGACTTGGGAAAGTTCGCCACCCACTTTGGCTATGAAGTCATCGGTGGCTACGACGGATACAACGACAACTTTAGCCGCGGCTTCATCTTCGGTTACGGCATTCCCTTTACTCACACCGGACTGAAGCTAACCTATCCATTCAGCAGCCGCATTTCCGGCGCCTTATTGGTCACCAATGGTTGCGACGCCGTGACCCGGCTCAATGGAGGCCTCAGCTACGGTGGGCAGGTCGCCGTCGTCACTTCCAACGCCACGACTTTGACCTTCAATTTCATGCACGGCCCGGAGAAGCCGCACAACGATTACGATCAACGCAGTCTTTATGAGATTGTGGGCACGTGGAAGGTTCTGCCGCGGCTTAGCGTAGCCGTGGACGGCCTCTACGCGGATGAGGACCACGCGGCCGCAAACCGCAGCGATGCCATCTGGAAGGGTCTGGCGGGATATTCAAAATACAATCTCACCAAAGCTTTCTCGCTCGCGTTTCGCGGCGAGGTTTTCGCCGATATCGGCGGCAGCCGCACGGGCACATCTCAAACCCTGCTGGGATTCACGCTGACGCCCGAATACGATTTGCCCGCCAAATTGTCTCGCATCCGGCACGAGTTCAAGCGTGCCGATGGCAAATTCGCGCTTCGCGCCGACTTTCGCCGCGACTGCTCAGACCAGAACACATTTCGCAAGGGAACCGGTTTTACTGGCCATCAGTTCACGGTCGCTGCGAATGTGGTCTATCTATTCTGAGCCTGGTTGCCCACCTTAACCGATTTGCGAGGTAGAGTAGGAAATTACCGACCTCTAATTCCAGTGGTGCGAGTGCCACCAGATCTTCCGCACGTCGAACTCAGCGCCGCGGCATAGGTAGATGGGAGTGTTCTCTTCGCCCATGCCAAATTTGTTGTAATGCGGAAACGCCTGATACGACGTGCAATTGTCCTTTACATCGTCGAGACTCCACTGAATCACGATGAAGTTTTTGTAAGAGATCGGCGGCGGACCCCAATACCAATGGTTCTGATGACGAGACCAGGCGCGTGGCAATCCGTACTGCGGGCCAAATTCGTTGATCGCGCCCGCCTCTCCATAGTTTCCCGCCCAAATGCCAGTCTGGGCACGCTCATCTGGGGGAAGCGAGTTGTAAATGTCCGCGACTTCCTTCGCCATCTCCGGCCAGCCGAACTGATCGGCAATCGGCTGCATCAGCAACGAGTGCATTTGCACCTCCTGCTTTGCCGGCTTGTACCCGATCCAGCTCTGATAAGCAAGCAACTGTTCGGGTGGAAGCATCCAGGTGAACAGCGGTACCAGGGGAAGGGTCGTGATTAAGACGACGGCGATCACCGCCGTACGGGTCCACGCAGCCCGATTCGCCAGCCAGCGTTCAATGACAACTCCGCCAGCGGCAAACAACATCGGATACATCGGGAACACGTAGTAGTTCTTGGCATGAGCCACTTCTTGCTGCACAAAGAAGACAACGAATGTGAGGCCCAACACCCGCCAGCGCCGCCCGCGCAACAGCCATACCAGCCCCGCTGCCCACACCGGGAACATCACCGGATGCATATCGATGATCTGCTCTTTCACAAACGCGAGCGGTCCGAGCACGACGTTCTTTCCCTCGCGACGCACGTTTTCCAGGTCTTCGATGGTCGGGAAATGATGCCGAATCTGCCAGATGATATTGGGCAGGAAAATCGCCAGCGCGATCGCTCCCGCGATCCAGATCCAGCGCTCGGCAAATTCTCGCCGATGATGTGTGAGCAGCAATGCCACAACTACCGCGAACCCGAACGACAGAGTGGAATGTTTGTTTTCGAGACCAAGCCCGCATAGCAGGCCGAACCATAGCCAAAGCTTCGAGTCTCCCGTCCGCAAGATGCGCGCGACGACAAATAACGCTCCCATCCAAAACAGCGGCTCGAAGGCATTCATCGTCAGCAGACTATCTAACGTCAGAAATGCTGGAGCCAGAAGGATGCAGAGCCCGGCAAGGAACTGGGCATAGCGTTTGCCACCCAGTTCACGGCAAAGAAACATGGTGATCGCGATCAGGCTCGCACCCGCAAGTGCCGGCAGAATCCGCAACGCTGCCAGCGAACCACCCATCAGCATTGCAATCTTCGCGTAGACCGCGATCAGCGGCGCGCAATCGACATATCCCCAATCGAGATGGCGCGCGAGGTCAAGATAATAAAGTTCGTCGCGAAAATATCCGTAGTGACGAACGCTAGTGAAGATATGGAGTAGTAGTTTGACCGCACACAAAACGATCAGCAGATCGTCCGCAAGCGGAGGAACGTCGGTCGATTTCGCGGAGATTCTAGAGTCGAATGCGCGAGCTGGCTTCCCGGCAATGCTACGAGTTTCGCCCATCAGCCTTCACCGCTACGGCGTCCGAACCAGGCGCCGTAGCATAGATTACGCCGCCCGCTTACGCCTGGTTCCGCTCGACTTGGCAATTTTTTCGATCTGCGCCAGATGATTCAGGTCGTGCCCGGCAAACATGGCAACCAGATGACTGATACTTTCTTTGCCGCGCTCCTGGTGCATGCCGTAGTTCTCCCATAAATTTTTTGGCAGGGTCTTCAACATTCGCAGGTTGTTCTCTCGCAGCAAGCGATATGTCTCCAGCGAAAGCTTGGGATCGCGATTGGCATAATCAAACGCCGTTGCCCACACATCCTGATCGAAGGCCTGCACCGTCACTCCATTACTGCCGATGATCGAACGATAGCGCCAGCTGCCCACCAATTCGGCGTCGGCAAGATGAGCGAGGATCTCCGCGATCGACCACTTCCCCGGCTCCGGCCGCGTGGTCAACTGTTTCTTGCTGAGTGGCTTGATCAGTTTCTGCAGCTTTTTGGCAGTCTCCTGCTGCACCTGCATGGGTTCTTTTCCTTCGACGTGTCCTTTAATCCGCTGGGTGTATTGTTGGGGCGTTTCTTGCATGGAATCCTCCGGCCAAAAGTTGTGAACCATATATTGACCGTCGAAGTCGGGAAAAAGAAGCAGATTTTTTGCTGTTTGGGCTGAACTGGAATCTTAGGCCGGCTCAACCCGCATACTCAGATCGACAGCCGGTGCCGAGTGGGTGAGCGAGCCGACAGAGATGAAATTTACACCAGTTTCTGCGTACGCACGCACATTCTCAAGGTTCACGCCACCCGAAACCTCGAGTGGGATATGCCGATCAGCACGGTTCACGCGTTCGACCGCCCGTTTTACCTCTTCCGCAGACATGTTATCGAGAAGAATCGCCTCCGCGCCATGCTCGATGGCCTGGTCCAGTTCTTCCGGGGTGCGTACTTCGATCTCGATCACCTGCTCGCCACGGCGATTGTGGTGCGCCCGCTCCAGCGCGGGGATGATTCCGCCCGCCAGGGCAATGTGATTGTTCTTGACCAGGACGCCGTCAGACAGGTCGAGCCGGTGATTTTGCCCGCCACCGCAACGTACCGCATATTTCTCCAGCATGCGGAAACCGGGTAGTGTTTTGCGGGTATCCAAAATGTGAGCATGGGTTCCTGATACGGCATCTACAAACTTGCGCGTTAGTGTCGCAATGCCGCTCAGTCGCTGCATAAAGTTCAGGATCAGTCGCTCGCAGGAGAGAATGACACGCGCGTTGTGGCGGATCACAGCTACAGATTGCCCCTTATGCAGGCGCACACCGTCGAAGATCTCCGGGTGCGTGGTGACTTCGTAATGCGCCGTGACCGCGCCGTCCAGTTCTGCATAAACATCGAGAATGCGGGAGATGCAGCCGATCCCGGCAAGAATGCAGTCCTGTTTGGCGAGCACCGTCGCCGCCGCGCGTTGGTTGGGATCGATGCAGGCATAGCTAGTCGCATCGCGCGTGGCCCGGTCTTCCACCAGAGCGTTCTCGATAATCGCCGTAATTCGTCGGCTATGCCAATCCATAAAACCCGTCGTTCGTCGTCGGTTGCTCGCAAAACCAAGTAGGGACGGCCGCCCTCATCGTGCCCGGAGCGAAGTCGAAGGACCGTCGGGTCGAGCGATGCTCGACTATTTCAACTCGCCCAGTTTGCTACTCGTTTTCTCGCGTAAAACCTGCAATTCCTGCGTGCGGTTTCGTAGCCCCTCCACGACTTTCGCAGGCGCCTTCGCTAAAAACTGCTCATTGCCCAACTGCCGCTGACCGTTGGCAATTTCTCTTTCGATTTTTTCCAACTCTTTGCTCAGACGATCCCGCTCGGCGGCGATGTCGATCTTCTTCTCATAGATTACATGCATATCGAAGCGTGCGGTGTGCCGCGCGCCAGCGACCTTGGCAAGCGAGGCGTCCGCGAACTCGACTCGCTCGACGTTGGCCAATCTCTCGACCGCTCCTTGATTTTCTTCGAACAGCTTCCGAATCTCCGGCTCGTGGGCGAAGACCTGAATCGGCACACGCTGTTTCGGTTCGACCTTCAATTCTGCTCGAACATTGCGCACGTTGACAATCAGGTCCTGGAGCACAGCCATACGCGTTTCTGCGGCTGCATCCATTTGCTTTTTGTCTGCCTGCGGATAAGGGGCGAGCGCGATGGACCGCACCGGCGGCTTGCCGTCATAAACCGCCTGCCAGATCTCTTCCGTGATGAACGGCATGACGGGGTGCAGCAGTCGCAACGCCGCCTCGAAAAGGCTCACTAGATTGCTGCACGCAACTCGAGCAGTATTTGGATCAGCCCCTTCAGCCAGGCGCGGCTTGATCAGTTCGAGATACCAATCGCAGAACTCACCCCAGAAAAAATCGTAGATGCTGTTCGCCGCCTCGTGAAAACGATACGTCTCGAGCGCGGCGTTAACATCCTTCGCCACGCGATTAAAGCGCGAAAGAATCCAACAATCTTCGAGCGTAGCAGCTTGGAAATCTACAACGCCTACGTGGGGACGGCCACTCTCAGCCGCACAGCCGGGCCGCAGGCCCGGCTCGATCCTGTCCACGTTCATGAACATGAATCGCGCCGCGTTCCAAATCTTATTGGCGAATGCGCGATAGCCTTCGGTACGGCTCTCATTAAACGCAATATCCGTTCCCGGTGCCGCCATGGCCGCCAAAGTAAACCGCGTCGCATCGGTCCCAAACCGCTCGATCACCTCCAGCGGATCGACCACATTACCCTTGGTCTTCGACATTTTTTGCCGCTCGGCATCGCGCACCAGCGCGTGTATGTAGACCTGCCGGAACGGTACACTGTCATCTTTCTTTTCACCCCAGCCGCTGGCTTGCTTGATCGCCGCATCCTGCTTGTGCCCATCCATGAAGTGGCAACCCAACATGAACATGCGAGCGACCCAGAAAAAAAGAATGTCGAAGCCTGTGATGAGAAGCGTATTGGGATAAAAAACTTCCTGGTCCCGCGTTTTCTCCGGCCAGCCCAGCGTCGTAAACGGCAACAAGCCCGACGAAAACCAGGTATCGAGCACATCGCGGTCCTGAGTCAGCGTGGCCTTCGCGCATTTTGGGCATGTTGTCGGCGTCTCGCGCGAAACGATGATCTCCCCGCACGAGCAGTGCCACGCCGGAATCCGATGTCCCCACCACAACTGGCGAGAAATGCACCAGTCGTGAATGTTGTTCATCCAGTTCAGATAGATCGTTTTGTAATTTTCCGGAACAATGGTGATCTCGCCGTTCTCGACTACCTTCGTCGCGCGCTCCGCCAGCGGCGCAATCTTGATGAACCACTGCGTCGAAAGCCTCGGCTCAACCACGCTTCCACAGCGATCGCATTTCCCAATCGCGATCGTGTAATCTTTCTCGCCAACCAGAAATCCCTGCTCGCGCAAATCTTCCAGAACACGCTTTCGCGCTTGGTAGCGATCCAGCCCCACATAAGCGCCCGCATTCTGATTCATATGCGCGTGCTCATCCATCACGTCAATCTGGGGCAAGTTGTGCCGCAGGCCGGCCTGAAAATCATTCGGATCGTGCGCCGGCGTAACTTTCACCGCTCCCGTGCCAAACTCCGGCTGCGCGAGTTCATCAGTGATGATCGGTATTTCCCGGTTCACGAGCGGCAACAAAACGTTCTTGCCATGCAGATGGGTGTAGCGCTCATCTTTTTCATTTACCGCGACGGCGGTGTCGCCCAGCATCGTCTCCGGGCGCGTCGTTGCAACCGTAATGAACTCATTCGATCCAACCACCGGGTAGCGAATCTCATACAACTTCCCCGGCACCTCTTCGTGCTTGACTTCGAGATCGGAAATCGCCGTCCCACAACGCGGGCACCAGTTGACGATATACTTCCCGCGATAAATCAATCCTTCTTCATAGAGCCGAACGAACACCTCGCGCACCGCGCGATTCAGGTTTTCGTCCATGGTGAAATATTCGCGGTCCCAATCGACGGACGCGCCGAGGCGGCGCATCTGGTCGGTAATCGCGCTGCCATATTGCCGCTTCCATTCCCAGACGCGCTCCATGAACTTCTCGCGACCCATGTCCTCGCGGCGCTTGCCTTCTTTCGCGAGTTGCCGCTCCACCATCATTTGCGTGGCGATGCCGGCATGGTCGGTGCCGGGCAACCACAGCGTGAGAAAACCCCTCATGCGGTGCCAGCGCACAATGATGTCCATTTGCGTCTGGTTCAGCATGTGGCCCATGTGCAGGCGGCCAGTCACGTTCGGCGGCGGAAGCAGCAGTGTGAAGACAGGCCGTTTTTCGCCGGGCGGAGGCGTCTTCACCGAGAAAAGCTTTTCCCGGATCCAATAATCGGCCCAGCGCGCTTCAATCGCGCCCGGTTCATAGGATTTCGGCAGATCGTGGGGCATGGAAAGCAGTCAGCACTCAGCCGTCAGCAATCAGCCAGGTCAGGGAAGCAGGCCGTTCTGCAGCTCGTCCCTTCCTGAATGCTGAGTGCTGAATGCTGAGTGCTGACTCGATCTTACAGGGGCGAAGAAAATGCGGTCAAACTAGCCGAGAGCGCATTGACTTGACCCCGCACGCCCCATAACATTGGCTGCGCGCCAAAGTTTGCCTAAATGATCGGCCAAACCATCTCCCGCTACCGCATCGTCGAAAAGATCGGGGGCGGTGGCATGGGCGTGGTATACAAGGCGGAAGACACCGAACTCGGCCGTTTCGTCGCCCTCAAATTTCTGCCCGATGACCTTTCCCGTGATGGTCAGGCTCTGGAACGCTTTCGCCGCGAGGCTCGCGCGGCCTCGGCCCTGAACCATCCCAACATATGCACGATTTACGACATCGGCAAGAGCGGCGATCAATCCTTTATCGCCATGGAGTTTTTAGAGGGTGCAACGCTCAAGCACCGCATTGCGGGCAGACCGATGGATGCAGATATTCTGCTAGGACTCGCAATCGAAATCGCCGACGCACTCGATGCAGCGCACAGCAAAGGCATCATCCATCGCGATATCAAGCCGGCAAACATTTTTGTCACCGACCGCGGTCACGCCAAGATTCTCGACTTCGGATTGGCGAAAGTCGCATCCACCGGCTCTTCAAGCCAGGTCGCCATGGCGAACACCCAAACTGTGGATGACCAGCACCTGACGAATCCGGGGTCGACCTTAGGTACGGTTTCCTATATGTCGCCCGAGCAAGTGCGAGCCAAAGAACTCGATGCGCGCAGCGATTTGTTTTCCTTCGGCGCCGTGCTCTACGAGATGGCGACCGGCACAATGCCATTCCGGGGAGAAAGTTCAGGCGTAATCTTCAAAGCAATTTTAGACACGGCACCGACGGCTCCCGTGCGCCTTAATCCAGAAATTCCCGCCGAGCTTGAACGGACGATTCAGAAGCTGCTCGAAAAAGATCGTGATTTACGTTATCAATCCGCTGCCGAAGTTCGGGCCGATCTGAAACGCCTCAAGCGCGAAACCGAAACTGGGAAATCTGCCGCGGCGCTGCCGGCCGCAGCTCCAAAAGTTTCCACTGCGAAATATTCGATTGCTGCGGTGCTGGTCCTTGTCGTCCTTCTCGGCACAGCTGGAATCTGGTACTGGCGTTCGAAAGCAAGCACGACACAAATTGGATCCATCGCTGTGATTCCATTCGCCAATGTAAGCGGCAACGCCGACGCTGATTTCCTTAGCGACGGCCTTACCGAATCCCTGATCGACAGCTTGGCCCACGTTCCCCAATTGAAGGTGAAGTCGCGTAATTCGGTCTTTCGCTACAAGGGCAAAGATGTAGACGTTCAGCAAGTCGGCAAGGAGTTGGGGGTTGACGCCTTGCTCACCGGTCGCGTAGTTGAGCGCGGCGACACGGTCCAGGTAAGCGCCGATCTCACGAACGTTCAGGACAACACTGAAATCTGGGGAGAACACTACGAACGCAACGCGGCCGACATTATTCCCCTGCAGCAGCAAATTGCCGGCGACATCGCCGACAAACTACGGTCGAAGTTAACCGGAGCCGAGAAGCAGCAAGTTACGAAGCAGGGAACGCAGAACCCCGAGGCGTATCAACTTTACGTAAAGGGGCGCTACTACTGGAACAAGCGCACGAACGCCGCCATCAATACGTCCATCTCGTACTTCAAACAAGCTATCGATAAGGACCCGAACTACGCGCAGGCCTACACAGGTTTAGCAGACGCTTACAGCGTGCTTCCCAATTATGGCGGCGATCCATCCGATCTTGTGCCAAAATCAAACGCTGCCGCGCGCAAAGCGCTGGAACTCGATCCTACGCAAGCCCGCGCCTATGCAAACCTGGGTTCGAATCGCTGGCAATTCGATTGGGATTTTGCAGGCGGCGAGGCGGATTTTCGCAAGGCCTTTGAGCTCGATCCCAGTGATGCCACCACCCACCAGTGGTACTCCGAAATGCTCGACGGTATCCCTGGCCGGGTGCAGGAAGCCATTGATGAGGCCAAGCGCGCGGCCGAACTGGACCCCCTTTCCCCGATCGTCGTCTCCTCCCAAGGTTTGGCCTACAATGCAGCGCGGCAGTTCGACAAGGCAGTGGAAGTTCAGAAGAAAGTCATTGCCGACAATCCCAGCTTTGGCCGGGCGCACTCGGAACTAGCATGGACATACATCGGACAGCACAAGTACGCTGAAGCAATCCAGGAGTTCAAGACTGGTTCTCAGCTGGAGGGCGACAAGAACTACATTGAGTGGGCCAATGCGGCCGACTCCGGTTTTCGCTCGGGGGGATGGCCGGAGGCTATGCGCAAGGCACTGGAAGTGAATTTGGCGCAACGAAAAAAATCCGGTGGTGAATATGTTTCCCCTTGGGGGATCGCGCAGTTCTATGCGCTCCTCGGCGACAAGGATAGGGCCTTCGAGTGGCTTAATACGGCCTATCAGGAGCACGACGGGTCGATTGTCAACGTGCTGACCGACCTTGAGTTCGAATCGATCCGCTCCGATCCGCGCTTCACGGAGTTGGCACACAAAATCGGCTTGCCGCAATCGTGACCGTCAGCCGTTAGGGTTTCGAGGTCGATAACCGAATTACTTCCTTCTTTTCTCTTTGCCCATCTTCTTGGCGATTTCCTTCATCAGCTTCGGCTTAAGTTCTGAGAGAACGCTATCGACAATGTTGGCAATAGCTTCGGAATCTTCTCCGGCTGCCGCTTCTGGCTCGGCAGCGGTAACCTCCGGTTTGGCTGACTCGGCATGGGCGGGCTCGACCGAGGAAGTCTCCGCAGAAGCAGATTCCGTGGAAAGCGCCGACGCCGCCGCTTCGGCAATTTGCGGGGTTGACTGCGGGCTGACCACCGATTCGCGAATTTGTTTCCAGCTGGCCCAGGCCGACGCCAATTCCGAATCCTGCCGCGGTTGGGTTGTTTCAGCTGCGGGCGCAGCATCAGGCGTGACCAAAGCGGAAACTGCTTCGGTTGAAACCGTTGTTTCGCTGATCCCAGACCCCATCGAAGCTGCGGCTGCATAAGCGGCCTTTTGCGGGGCTTCTACACTTTCAGGTGTCGCGCTTGCCGCTACGGCTTCCGTAGGCTGCAATGCAGATAGTTGTTCAACCGCGGAATTTTCCGCCGCCGGAACCACCGCTTCTTCAACCTTGGCTTCTGGAACCTCGCAAGCTGCCGATTGCTGGGTCTGCTCGAGACTTTCAGTCACTGCGCTTGCCGGTTCAGGCACGCTCGTCTCCGCCGACTGAAGCTGCGCCATCGCGGCCAATGCCTTCTGCATCTCCTCCTCGAGGATCAGCGCTGCTTCTTCCTGGCTGACCGGCACTGAGCTTGCAACCCACCGCGGTCCGCTGACTTCTTCCTTTGCGGGAGCGGCCGCAATGGTCGCGAAGAGCGGCTCGTCTGGCTCGGCATCGCTCGCGTTGGTGCCGTTCACGAATTCCAAGGACGCTAGTACCGCAGCCACTTCGTGCTCGGCCAGTGTCTTCTGCTCCGGCGTGACCGGGCTGGCGGGTTGTTGCTCCGGCGGGGAACTCGCGGCAACCTCAGGAACGTCATTGGCTTTGGCTGGCGCGGAAGCTTCGCTGGCCGTCGGGCTTGCAGCTATTTCGGCAACGCCCGCCGGTGGCTCCGCAGCCGGCGCACTCCCATCCGGCGTCGACGGGGCTGCGTCGCCGCGAACTTCTGCGCTCGGGGCAGTTGTGGTCACCTCCGTCTCAGCGCCCGGTTTTTCTTTCGGCTCCTCGGTTCGCGCCTCAGGTGCTTTCTCGACTTCGGGGGCCTTTGCCGCCTCTAGCGGCTTCCTGAAAGCTTCAGCCGCGGCCTGCAACGCGGCAAGTTCTTCCGCCGTGATGTCCGTGGGCAAACCTAAGACTCTCGCTTCCGCGACAGGCTTTTCAACTTTCTTTGCCGAAACCTCTGCACGCTTAATTTCTTTCTTTTCCGGTTCAGGATGGGCATGCTCTCGCTTCTGCTCGGGTGCTGGCTCCGCATCCCCGAACCGCTCAATTTCCGGCTCAGACGGTTCACGATGCGACTTGTGGTGGGGCGGCGGAATCCGCAGGCGATTCTTCCATCCCGTCTCCGTGTCGCCATAGCTGCGGTCGGTTCCCATGAACTCATCAACCGACGCTCCCGGCTTGGGATTGCGTCCGGGCTTGCGTGCCGCGGCGACGGGAACAATCCTATCTTCCAGCTTGGTCAGGGCGGTAAGGAGTTCGCTGGCTTCGAAGGGCTTGATAATGAAGGCGTCAGCGCGAACACGGCGAACCTCTTCCACCTTAAATGGCTCCAGCTTCCCGACAGTTAGCAATACCGGAATTCGCGCGGTATCATCCGATTCGCGCAGCCGCTGGCAAACCTCTAAGCCGCCATAGCCGGGCATGTAGACATCGAGGACGATCAGGTCCGGTTTTGATTCGGAGATTTTTTTGAGGGCTGCCGACCCATTATTGACAGTCGTGACCTCATAGCCGGCATCGCTGAGGATTCTCCGGCCCATGTTTTGGGCAGTCACACTGTCATCGGCCAGCAGAATTTTGCGCGCCAAGGGGCATCCCTTTACGGAAAATGGGGATAGCGCGAAGGTAACGCCTATTTACCGCTAAGTCAATGACAGACAACCATTAAGCAGGTTACGAGCGGACTACGCCAAACGGGTAATGGCCGGCGCAATAACCCCGCCTAGAACGGAAGAAGTTTGTGCAGGCCCTTCTTTTTCTTGTGCTTACTGGAAGACTCCGCCGTAGTGTCGTCGCTGCTCTGACTGTTCGCCGTTGCCGCCGAACTTCCGGTTTGTGTCGTGTCGCTTGCAGCTTGCCCGTTTGTTTGACCCGTTCCATTCGGTCCTTGGATCTGATTGACCTGCTGGGGTGGAGGCAAAACCGCCTGGCCTTGGTCGGGCACATTGGGCTTCAGTTCGTTGGCGTCGCTGGAGCCGGCGTTAGGCTTAAGCTCATTCGAATCCGTCGGAACCGCAGAATTTCCCGCGGGAGTCGACGCCGCCGCATCGGTGCCGGCCGCGGCATCATCCGAACGCGGCGCAGCCACGTTGGCCCCGGGCGTTCCGTTTACCGTCTCGACCGCAACTGAGTTATTGTCCGAACCGCCGCTCGCCGCCGACCGAGCCGCCTGCTGTACAATCTGGCTGGCGCTGACTGGTGTAGGATCAACTAAAGTCGGTTCGCCGACTCTTGCCGCCTCCGAAGTATCCGGGCCTTTCTCGAAGGTCTTCATCATCTTGCCAACCATGTTGGTCGGCTTGCGGCTATCTTCTTCCTTCTTATTTTCGGCAATCTCCGCCTTGGTAGGCTTCGGCACCGGCTGATGCAGCGCGATCAACCGCGCCTTAGCGTCGTCCGCACGATCCATCAGTGGATAGTGAGTGATGAGCCGCGAATAAGCTTCTGTAGCACCCTTGGTGAAGGGAGCAATCATTCGCGTTTTGGTGGTCTCATCGAGGCAGCCCAGCGGTTTGCCAGGGCTCACACAACTTGGACGCGCCCGCACCATCGCGACCTCGCCCTCATACGATTGCCCAAGCAGATAGAGAACCTCATCCGCCTTGCTGTACAGAGGATACTTGTCGGCTAACGACTCCAGCCGGGCGATGGCTGCAGGATACGACTGACGCATGTAGTAGAAATGCCCGACGTCATATTCTCGCTCGGCGATCACCTCCTGCACTTCACGCAGGCGCTGCTTGGCTTGTGGTACGAGCTTGCTGTCAGGGAATTGCAAGATCAACTGCCGATATTCTTCCTCCGCGCGCATGGCGTGGGTGTAGTCGCGATCCGGCTTTTCCATCTGCTGGTAGTGAATATTGGCGATCTTCAGCTGTGCTTCCGCCGCCTCCGGCATGTTGGGGAAGAAGGTGATGAAATCTTTATACTCGCTCTCCGCCTGCGCCTGCGAAGCGGACCCTCCTTCGGCATACCAAGAATCGGCGATCGCAAGCTTCGCGCGCGCGATGAATTCTGAGTCGGGATAGGTATTGATCAGCGTCTGCAGCGATAGCCTGGCCACGTCATAGCGATTGTGCTTCATCGCATCCATGGCGCGGTCGAACAGAATTTTGTCCGGCTGCTTGGAGTCGACATTGGCAATGGGGTTATTGACCTTCTTGTTGGTGCAAGCCGTGGTGATGGCGAACAAGGCCACCAGCAAGACGATGATCGGAATACGACGCGACATAGAACCTCAGAAAAACCTGGACTTCAAACCTTCAGCAATATGGCTTCGGTCGCCGTCTTCAGCAGTCTTCGGGCGTTAGTGGTAGGATCGCCTTCTCCGAAGACCGCGTTGCCCGCTACCAAAATTTCCGCTCCAGCGCGTACGACTTCGGCAACTGTGTCGAGCGCGATCCCGCCATCCACTTCGATTCTATAGTTTAGACCCCGCTGCGCTCGCATATCGTGCAACCGGCGGATTTTGTGAACCGCGCTGGTGAGAAATTTTTGCCCCCCAAAGCCGGGATTTACCGACATTACCAGCACATAATCAACTAGATCGAGAACTTCAGTCAGGGTCTCAACCGGAGTCGCAGGATTAATTACCACACCCGCGAGCACATCATGGCTACGAATCAGGTGTAGGGTCCGGTTCAAATGCCGGCACACTTCCTGGTGCACCGAAATCCAATCCGCCCCTGCGTCGGCAAATTCGGGAATGAACTGGTCGGGACTCTCGATCATCAGGTGGCAATCGATCGGCAAGTCGGTCGCCTTACGTAAGGACCGCAACACCGGCGGGCCGATCGTGAGGTTGGGGACAAAATGCCCGTCCATCACGTCGAAGTGAATCAGGGATGCGCCCCCCTCACGGGCGGCCTGGACCTGCTCGCCCAGACGGGCGAAATCGGCCGATAGAATCGATGGTGCCAGCTCAATCAACCTGGACTCCAGAACGCAGGGGTACTCGGAGATTCTAACATGCGTTTTGGCGAGTCATCAGCATTCAGCTTTCAGCATTCAGCCCATCCGTCGATTCCCGTGACACTCTGTGCCCTCTGTGTTTACTGACTTTCATGGAGTGACTGGAGCGGGGTGGCGAGTCCTCAGCATTCAGCATTCGGTATTCAGCATTCAGCCCATCGGTCGATTCCCTGTGACCCTCTGTGTCCCCTGTGTTTAGTGACTTTCATGGAGCGACTGGGGCGGGGATCGCCGCTGTGAAAGTTGATCTCAGGTACAATCTTGTTCGCGTCTAACTTCCATCATGACATCTATTCTGTCTCTAGCTTTTACTTTCATGCTTGCCATCTTCAACGGCGGCACGGGAGCTCCCAAACAGCCAACCGCAAAGCCAGCGGAGGATGAAGCCGTCGCATTCAGCAAGACGGTCGACGATTACTTCGATTCCTACTTCCGGTTCCATCCTACTGCCGCGACGGCTGCGGGTTTTCACCAGCAAGATAGCGAACTCGAAGACTTCTCCCGCCCCACGATCGACGCTGAGATCGCGGACTCGGAGCACTTTCTGGCGAGGTTAGACAAGATTTCTTCCGCCGATTTATCGGCTGAATCCGCCGCCGACTTGGACCTGCTACGCAGCTCCATTCAAGCAAACCTGCTAGAACTCAAAGACATCCAGATGTGGCGGCGCGACCCGAACACTTACCCTTCGCAGGTCTCGTACAGCCTGTTTCTGATCATGCAGCGCGAATTCGCCCCACAGGAGGATCGTCTGCGGCTGCTGATCGCGCGCGAGCGGCTAATTCCGAAAGTTCTTATCGAGGGTCAGCAAAACCTGAGCGATGTTCCCCCGATCTACGTGGATGTAGCCCTCGAACAGATGCCCGGTGAGATCGACTTCTTGCGCAACGATGTGCCAAAAGCCTTCTCCGCAGTCAACAATCCAGAGCTGCTTGCCAGCTTCAAAACCACAACCGATGCCGCCATCAAGGCCTTCGAGAACTATCAGAGGTTCCTGCAAAAAGAAATCCAGCCGAAAGCCAACGGCGATTTTCGCATTGGCGCGGAGAACTACCGCAAGAAGCTGCTCTACGAAGAAATGGTCGACGTCCCACTCGACCATCTACTGGAAATCGGATATGCCGACCTGCGCCGCAATCAGCAACATTTGAAAGAAGTCGCAGCGCAGATCGACCCCAACCGCTCAGTCATGGAGGTTCTGGCTGATTTGCGCAAAGACCACCCTCCGGCCGGCCAGCTATTACAGAGTTTCCGCGACGTGCTTGGAGGAGAGAGACAATTCATCATCGACAAAAAGATTGTCACGATTCCTTCACCTGTGCTGCCGATCGTAGAGGAGACGCCGCCGTTTGCCCGCGCACTCACAACCGCTTCGATGGACACTCCCGGAGCGTACGACACCAAGGCAACCCAGGCAATGTTTAACGTCACCACCCCCGATCCCAAATGGAAGCCTGAGCAGATTGAAGACTGGATGGAAGGATTCAACCGCGGCACGATCATCAGCACCTCAGTTCATGAGGCATATCCGGGACATTATGTCCAGTTTCTCTGGGTGAAACAGGCTCCTTCCAAAGTGCGGAAGCTGATTTTCTGCGGCAGCAATGCCGAGGGCTGGGCACACTACACCGAACAGATGATGCTCGATGAAGGTTTCGGCAATGGCGACCCCAAGTTGCGAATGGGACAATTGATCGACGCTCTGTTGCGCAATGCTCGCTTTATTGCAGGCATCGAGATGCACACGGGCAAGATGACGATGGAGCAGGCGCGGCAATTCTTCATCGACGAGGGCTATCAGGTATCGACGGTCGCGGACATGGAAGCAAAACGCGGCACCAGCGATCCCACTTACCTGGTTTATACCCTTGGAAAACTGCAGATTATGAAATTGCGCGAAGATTACAAGAAGCAGCGCGGCGACCAATTTTCTCTGCAGGACTTTCACGACCGCTTTCTGCAACAGGGGTCGGTTCCATTGAAGATCATTCGCAAAGCGATGTTGGGAAACGACAGTCCAACCTTATAGCGGGTTTGGTTCATCCGAGAGGGACCGGAGTAAAATCCGTAGACCGTAGACCGAAGAGAGACATGAGAGAACAGCGTCCCATGCGAGTTCGCAAAGCCGTTTTTCCCGCCGCCGGATTGGGCACCCGCTTCCTTCCCGCCACTAAAGCCCAGCCCAAAGAGATGCTCCCGCTTGTCGACAAACCGATTATTCAGTACGGCGTCGAAGAAGCTCTCGCTGCCGGTTGCGACCAGATCATCATCGTCACCGGACGCGGCAAATCAGCTATCGAAGACCACTTCGACGTGAGCTACGAACTCGAAAAAATGCTGCAGGAGCGGGGCAAGACCGAACTGCTGGCGATTGTCCGCCGCATTTCCGACATGATTTATGTCTCTTACGTTCGTCAGAAAGAGGCCCTTGGCCTCGGCCACGCCGTGCTTACGGCGCGTGAATTGGTGGGCATCGAACCGTTCGCCGTTTTGTTGGCAGACGACGTCATCGATGCTCCTACTCCCTGCCTGAAGCAAATGATGCAGGTTTTCGAGGAAACCCAGTGCTCGGTGATCGCCACTCAGGTCGTCGAAGGCAAAGCCATCTCCGCCTATGGCGTGCTCGACGTGAAGCCGGTTCCCGGTAAATTCGATGGCCGCCTCTTCGAAATCCAGAACATGGTCGAGAAGCCAAAGCTCGAAGACGCCCCCTCGAACCTGGCGATCATCGGGCGTTACATTCTCACGCCGACGGTGTTTGAAACTCTTTCCGAAACGCCGCCGGGTGCTGGCGGCGAACTGCAACTCACCGACGGCATGAGGCTCTTGCTCAAGCGCGAAAAGATGTACGCCTATGTTTACGAAGGCAAGCGCCACGACACCGGCGACAAGCTGGGCTTCCTGAAAGCTACGGTCGAGTTCGCCCTCAAGCGGGAAGACTTGGGCGGGCCACTGAGAGAGTATTTGAAAGGGTTGAAGCTGTAGCCGAGACCGTCTGGCGTTCGCTCGGTGGGACCGCCCTACGGAACGACCGTGAATCTGATCGTATTCGATTTAATCTCCAAGTTGCTGTTCGGGCTCGGTTCGTAAAGCGGCCCAACCGGTTCGGACTTGTGGCCAGGGCCTAGATCAGTTGCTGCGCGGTTCTTCGAGCCGTATATAGCAAACGCATTCTCAAATCGTGATACCTGGATACTGTACTTGCCGGGAGGCAGAACAAACATCTTTCGGAGATCCAAGGCTCGCTTCAGTGATTCCCCTGGTTTCAGCATCGAATAGCTCAGGTTACCGAAATCCGGCCCGAGTCCTTTCATGTATGGCGCCTCGGGAGGAGCCTTTCCAGTGGAGTCCTTTACCTGAAATGTGAAATCTGTCTCGGTGTGGCCGCCCGAACCAAGGACAACATCGTGATCCGAAATGTTGGTAATGGTGATGCTTAACTCCACCGAGTCGCTCTCAATGTCCTTGGGTGCGCCGATAGAAATGGAAAAAGATGGCCTTGTTGCTTGCGCCGCGACCAAGGGGGCGGCAAGGCTGAGAGCCATGACTAAGAAAAAACAATGCCGGTTTGTGGATGCTTGCCTCAAGTCTGATCCAGCAGGGTTGTAGCTGGCACCTCAACTTCCCAGCGTGATCTTCAGCTTCTTCGATTTCTCTTCCACGCCATTGGCGAGCTTCGCTTTGTGATCGTCGAGTTTCTTGGCAATGGCTGTGCTAGCAAGCCCCAAAATCTGCGCCGCGAGAATTCCGGCATTGGTCGCGCCCGGCGCCCCAATCGCAACCGTGGCCACCGGAATCCCAGCCGGCATTTGCACCGTCGCCAGCAGCGAATCCAGCCCATTCAGCGCCGTCGAAGGAATCGGTACGCCGATGACGGGCAAAGTCGTGTGCGCCGCAATAACCCCGGCAAGGTGAGCCGCGCCACCCGCGCCGGCAATAATCACGCGAATGCCGCGATCCGCGGCTTTGCGCGCGTACTCGGCCGTGCGATCAGGAGAACGATGCGCCGACGTCACATCGATTTCGTAGCCGATTCCAAATCCGTCGAGCGCTTTCGCCGCCTCACGCATGATCTCCAGGTCAGAGTCACTTCCCATGACAATCGATACCAGTGCTTTGCTCATCTGCTCCCCTTAATAGGTTTTTTAAGAAATCTTTGCCTGCTACTTCTTCATCCCTCGTGCCGCAATATCCTGGCGATAATACGCATTCTCAAATGTAATGCGCGACGCCGCACTATAAGCGCGGTCCACCGCGGCTTTCAGGTCCGCACCACGCGCCGTTACCCCCAACACTCTCCCGCCGGCGGTGAAATAGGCGTCATCATGTTTCGTCGTTCCCGCATGGAAAATTTTCACGCCCTCTAGTTTGCTCGCCTCTTCGAGACCAGAAATTCTTTTTCCCGCCTCAAATGTTTCGGGATAGCCCCCTGACGCGATGACGACGCAAACCGCGGCATCCGACGACCAGCGAAAATCGCCATCACTCACGCGCCCTTCAATCGACGCTTCCATCGCCTCAAGCAAATCGCTCTCCAGCCGCATCAAGATTGCCTGCGTCTCCGGATCGCCAAAGCGGCAATTAAATTCGAGCACCATCGGCCCTTTCGCCGTGATCATCAGCCCGCAATAGAGCACCCCGCGATACTCCATGCCCTCGGCTTTCATGCCCGCCACCACCGGCCGCGCCACATGCTGCAGCAACCAATTTTGCATCTGCTCATCTACGATACCCGCGGTCGAAAACGCACCCATGCCCCCGGTATTCGGGCCGGTATCGCCATCGCCAATCCGCTTATGGTCCTGCGCCGCGGCCAGCGGCGCTACTCGTTCTCCATCGCTGAACACGAGAAACGAAAGCTCCTCACCCTTCAGGCATTCCTCGAGGACCAGGCGCTGCCCAGCCTCGCCCAACAATTTGCCGCTGAGCATCTCTGCGGCCACGGCCATCACTTCATCTTTATTCTTGCAGATCACCACACCCTTGCCCGCCGCCAGGCCATCAGCCTTGAGCACGATCGGCATGTGAAAATGCGGCAGGGCATCCCGCACCTCATCCATCGTGAGGCAAATCGCGTACGGCGCCGTGGGAATGTGGTTGCGCTGCATGAACTCTTTGGCAAAGCTCTTACTCGATTCGAGTTGCGCCGCCGCCTTGGTGGGACCGAAGACCTTCCATCCACGCTCGATGAAAGCATCGACCACTCCGAGAGTTAAAGGCAGTTCAGGGCCGACTACAGTCAGATCTGGTTTGACTCGCTCTGCCAATGCCAGCAGTGAGTTCACATTCTTTACATCGGCGGGAAGACACTCTGCTTCGGCCGCGATTCCAGCATTCCCCGGCGCGCAGTAAATCTGCTTCACTCGAGAAGATTGCCGCAGCTTCCACACCAGCGCGTGCTCGCGCCCGCCGCTTCCGATAACGAGAACTTTCATATCCCGTGGACAGACAAGGGTAGGAGGCGAGACGATGCCATGTCAAACGCGAAAAACCGGATCATTGATTCACTGAGCAGATTGATTCACTGATGCAATGAGTCAATGATTCAATCTCTCGATAATTAACCATGCTTAACCCGTGCCGTATAATCTGCTCAGATGATCACTGTCTCCAAGGAAGACTATCTCAAGGCAATTCTGGAAGCCGAGAGCGAAGGCGAGACGGTGATCTCCGCCACACTTGCGCATCGCCTGGCAGTGTCTCCGCCAGCCGTCACCATGGCATTGCGCCGTCTGAAGAAAGACGGCCTGGTGCGCGTGCAGACCGATGGGAACGTCGGCCTGACGCCGGCCGGGCGCAAGATCGCCCGCAAGCTTTCGCTCCGGCATCACCTCATCGAACGCATGCTCTCCGAGATGTTCGGCATGGAGTGGTACAAAGTACACGACGAAGCCGAGCGCCTGGAGCATGCGGTTTCGCCCGACTTTGAAGCCAAGCTGCTGGCGAAGTTGGGACGCGGCGGAGCCTGTCCTCACGGCAACCTCAGCGAACAGGAGAGCCCGGTCAGCCGTCGCCGTCGCGGCTTGTTGCTGCTTACGCAAAGCGAAGCCGACAAAAACTACATTGTCAGCGGAATTTACGAACGCGACCGCCGTCTTCTGGAATTTCTCGAAGCCCGCGGCGTCCGCCCCGGCGCGCACATCCATGTAACCGGGCGCAACTACGACGACACGCTGACCCTCACCACGGACGCCGGAACCGTCTCTCTCGGCAAAAGCGCTGCGGAAAGAGTGTGGGTCGCAGCGGAGCAGAGCAAATCGCGGCGGCTCTCCCCCCATTCGCCCGCGTAAGACGCGAGCCATTCTACGAAAGTAATTAACCATAGTTTACCCGCTGCTGTATACTCACGCTAACTGATTCGATCATGAGCATAAGTTCACAATCCCCTCAAACCAACGGCACACTGGCCCGCATCGCTAACGGCAATGAAGTCGTCGTCATTACTCACGAAGACGTGGATCGCGCGCATGATCGCGTGCGCGTGTCGGCGGCTCGGGCCAAGCAGGGTTTCTTGTCTCGCGCCCGACTGTTGTGGTTATTGGTGGGACCTGGCGTTCTGGTCATGCTGGGCGAAAACGATGGACCCAGCATGCTCTCGTATGCGGCAACGGGTGCAAAGTTCGGCATCGGATTCTTCATTCCCTTCGTAGCCCTCACGTTCTGCATGGCGATCGTAGTGCAGGAAATGACTGTACGCCTGGGAGCGGCGACGCATCGCGGGCACGCCGAACTGATTTTCGACCGCTTCGGACCGTTCTGGGGATGGTTTTCCATGATCGACCTGGCCATCGGAAACTTTTTGACTCTCATCACGGAGTTCATTGCCATCCGTGCAGGCATGGGTTTCTTCGGCGTGCGCCCTTGGGTGGCAGTTTCGATTGCTCTGCTTGTCCTGTACGGGGCGCTGATGAGCCACCGCTATTGGACTTGGGAGCGGATTACGCTGGCCGCAGCCGCCTTCAATCTGCTGTTCATTCCGGTTGCGCTCATGACGCACCCGGATTGGCACGCCGTCGGTAACGCGCTGATCACCTGGCAGCCGATGCCCGGCTTCAACAAAGACACTTTATTGATCGTTCTGGCCGACATCGGCGCGACGGTAACGCCCTGGATGCTTTTCTTCCAGCAGAGCGCCACCGTCGACAAAGGGCTGACCAAGAAAGACATTCGATTTGGGCGCTTTGATACGGTGCTTGGAGCCGCATTGGCCAGCGCCGCGGCGATCGGCACGATTCTGGCAACCGCCCCATTGTTCGTCCACAAGATGACGGCTGACAACTTTCAGGCGGCCGAGTTTGCCGAGGCTCTGCAGCCGCTGATCGGGCACTTCGGCGCGTCGTTGTTTGCCTTGGGGATGGTGGAAGCTGGGATCGTGGCGGCAATCACGATTTCTACCTCTTCGGCATACGCCTTCGGAGAGGTTACGCACAAACCGCATAGCTTGAATCTCCCCTTAGGAGAAGGCAGGACTTTTTATGCAGTGCTGTCTTTGTGCGCCGTGGCGGCAGCGGCCATCGTTCTGATTCCAGGGTTGCCGTTGGTCTACGTGGTTCTAGTGGTGAATGTAGTTGCGGTTCTCGCCATGCCTCCTGCGCTGGTGTTCTTGTTCATGCTGGTCAATGACAAGGAAGTAATGGGCGATCTGGTGAATCCGCTATGGGCAAATATCGTGTCCACAGGCGTCGTGCTTGTTTTGACCGCCGCCGGCGTGCTGTTCGGAATCAGTATCATCGCGCCCAACATTTTCGCGGCATTGGGCGGAAAGTAGCTTGTCATCATTCCTGACCCGAGGGCAGGATGTGCGGTAAACAGGAAAAAGTTATGGTAAAGAAAGAACCCAGTTTAATTTCGAGCTCGGATCAAAGCTTGGTTTTGGCGTCACTCGAACACGATCAACTTGCTCGCGCAAAGAAGCATTTCATCCCGCGCCGTCACCTCAAAGGTCCGGAGCTGCTTGTTCTGTGGGCGCTCCGGCTCTATCTTCTTTTCATGATGGCGGTGGTCGGATATCAGGTGTGGGCGGCGGTGCGGTGAGTTGCGGCGGTATTAGCATACAGAGTGAGACAAAAGGCTCGAGCTTGACTTCTCTGCACGAATTTCCTCTCTGGGAGGAGCCCCAACAGGCATATACTCGGCCTGGTGAATCCGCGACAGGCCAATTCGCCTGACCGCGTGTTACGTGGCGCATTCAGCACTACGGGAGAGTTTCCATGCGGCGTCTTCTCTGTGGTTATACCCTTGTGATCTGTGTAGCCGCCGTCGTGTCAGGTGCGGCGAAGTTCGGCTTTAGCCAAGCAGGACAAGAGACGGTGCTCTATAGCTTCTGCGCGGATACGAACTGCACCGATGGTGCAGCACCGCATGGCAAATTGACGTTTGATGCTGCTGGAAATTTATATGGCACAACCGCGGGCGGCGGTAATAACTGTCAACAGACAGGCGGCTGCGGTACGGTGTTTGAACTCAGCCCGTCTTCGAATGGCGCTTGGGTGGAAAGCGTCCTTTACAGCTTTGGAGCCACCTCAATCGACGGTGCAACTCCGATGGCAGCCGTGATTCTCGATAAAGCAGGAAACCTCTATGGAACGACTGAGCAGGGTGGGACGTACGGCCTTGGAACTGTTTTTCAGTTGAACCCGCCCTCCGGTCAAGGCGAATCGTGGACTGAAACCGTGCTGTGGAGCTTTGGGGCAACCGGCGACGGTCGTAGTCCCTTGTGTGACTTGACCTTTGACGGATCTGGAAGGCTTTATGGCACTACGGCTGGCGGCGGTACGTCCAACGGAGGAACCGTGTTCCGACTGGTTCCTGGTGCTGGCGGCCAGTGGTCGGAGGAAATTCTGTATTCCTTTGGACCGGGCACCGCCGGGGGCTTCGGCCCGGAGGCAGCGGTGAGCTTCGACTCGTCGGGCAATCTTTACGGAACGACCGTTGAAGGGGGGTCGTCCGGATTGGGCCTCGGGGTGGTTTACAGGCTTTCCCCCAATCCCGAGCCGCCGTGGACCGAGACTGTGCTTCACAAGTTCGAAGGCGAGGGCAATCCTTACTCAACCGTGAGCTTCGACTCGGCTGGCAACATGTACGGCACCTTCACAGGCGTCGGCGGCGTTTTTAGAATTACGCCGCAAGGTGGTTATCGCCAACTCTTGTTCGATGGTCCCCCCGGGCCATCCATTCCCTACGCGGGAGTCTTCGTCCACAGCAAAACACTTTATGGAACCACTGCCGCGGGCGGAACGCAGGATCTTGGTAGCGTTTTTGAGATCCACGGGACCACGAGTACGGTGCTCTATAGTTTTGGCTCACAGCCCGGATCGGCCGATGGGGCGATTCCGGAAAGCGCCGTGATCGGACGTGGCGCCTCTCTCTACGGCACGACCACGGGCGGTGGAGTGAACGGTGGATGGGGCGTGGTGTTCCAGATTTCAAGTTCCGAGCTTCGGACTCAGCCTAAGGGCACAGGGCGCTGAAGGAGGTAATCGTATCGGACTTACTGATCCTCGCCAACTCCTCTGGATCCGTGGCCGCTGAACCTACGCAAATCATTTTCAGAACGACTAAACTAAGTAATCATGAACAGCTTTGGTAGTCGCTCCTCTCTCCGCGTCGGCAACAAAGACTACGAAATCTATCGCCTGGATGCGCTGGACAAGCAAGGCATCTCGACCAAGCATCTTCCTTTTTCGCTGCGTATTCTTCTCGAAAATCTTTTGCGGACGGAAGATGGACGCACGGTCACCAAAGATGACATTCATGCGTTGGCAAGCTGGAACGGAAAATCGAAGCCGGAGAAAGAAATTGCCTTTACCCCCAGCCGCGTATTGATGCAGGATTTCACCGGCGTGCCCGCGGTCGTCGATCTCGCCGCCATGCGCGATGCCATGCGCAAACTCGGCGGCGATGCCACACTGATCAATCCATTGCAACCGGCCGAACTGGTCATTGACCACTCGGTGCAAGTCGATCAATTCGGCACTGCGAACGCCCTCGCCTTCAATGCGGAACTCGAATTCGTGCGCAACAAAGAACGCTATGCATTCCTGCGCTGGGGGCAGACTGCATTTCACAATCTCGCCATTGTTCCTCCCGATACCGGGATCGTGCACCAGGTGAATCTCGAATTTCTGGCCCGCGTAGTTTTCGTCAACGAGTCGAACGGCAAGCGCACGGCGTATCCTGACACGCTCGTCGGTACGGACTCGCACACCACCATGATCAACGGCCTGGGTGTTCTCGGTTGGGGAGTGGGTGGAATCGAAGCTGAAGCCGCCATGCTCGGCCAGCCAGTCTCCATGCTGATACCGCAGGTCGTTGGCGTGAAATTGACCGGCAAGCTGCGCGAAGGCGCGACCGCAACCGATCTCGTGTTGACCATCACCGAAATGCTGCGCGAGCACGGGGTCGTCGGCAAATTTGTCGAATATTTCGGATCGGGGCTGGCAGAACTTCCCCTGGCGGATCGTGCAACCATTGGTAACATGTCGCCCGAATACGGCGCTACATGCGGAATCTTCCCCATCGATAAAGAGACCTTGAATTATCTGCGGCTCACCGGGCGTTCCGATGAGCAAATCGCCCTAGTCGAAGCGTATTGCCGCGAGCAGGGCTTGTTCCACGAGGAAAAAACGCCGGAAGCTGAATACTCAGAGCTTCTGTCCCTCGATCTCGCAACCGTCGAACCGAGTCTCGCCGGCCCAAAACGGCCGCAGGACCGTGTCACGCTATCGAAGGCTGGCGAATCGTTTGCGCAAGCTTTACCCTCGCTGATCAAGCCAGGCAAAGGAGCACCGAAACCAGCCGAGGCTTCCGGCAACGGACACCTGCACCACGGCAGCGTGGTCATTGCCGCCATCACCAGTTGCACCAACACCTCCAATCCCTTCGTCATGCTCGCCGCTGGCTTGCTCGCGAAAAAAGCGGTCGAGCGAGGATTGCAAGTTCCATCCTGGGTGAAAACGTCGCTGGCTCCCGGATCAAAAGTTGTTCGCGATTACCTCGAACGCGCTGGATTGACCGGCTATCTGGAAAAATTGAAGTTCCACATTGTCGGCTACGGCTGCACCACCTGCATCGGCAATTCGGGTCCACTGCCGGAAGAGATCTCGAAAGCGATTGACGAGAACAATCTCGTCGTCGCATCCGTCCTCTCCGGCAATCGCAACTTCGAGGGCCGCATCAATCCTGACGTTCGCGCGAATTATCTGATGTCGCCGCCGCTAGTCGTGGCCTTCGCGCTGGCCGGGCGCGTCGACGTCGATCTGCGCAAGGACCCCATCGGCAACGACAAGCAAGGCAATCCGGTTTATCTCGCCGACATATGGCCTTCGCGCAATGAAGTCGATGAAGCCATCAAGACGTCAATCACCGCGGACATGTTCCGCAAGAGTTATGGCGAGGTCTATCACGGTGATGATCGCTGGCGCGCGCTCGCCGTGCCGAAAGGCGAAACTTATGCGTGGGACAACGATTCCACTTACATTCGCCAGGCGCCCTATTTCGATGACATGAAGGTCCATCCAAGCAAGGTGCAAGACATCGAGAATGCCCGCGTCCTCGCTGTTCTCGGCGACAGTGTGACGACCGATCACATCTCGCCAGCCGGTTCGATCAAGAAAGACAGCCCGGCAGGAAAATATCTGATGGAACATGGCGTGAAGCCGACGGATTTCAATTCATACGGTTCCCGCCGCGGCAATCACGAAGTTATGGTGCGTGGAACTTTTGCTAATGTTCGCCTGCGCAACAAAATGGTTCCCAATCTCGAAGGCGGATTCACGCGTCATCTGCCAGATGGCGTAGAAATGACGATTTTCGACGCTTCGGAGAAATACATCGCCGAAGGGATTCCACTTGTCATACTCGCCGGAAAAGAATATGGCTCCGGCTCTTCACGCGATTGGGCTGCCAAAGGCCCACGACTGCTCGGCGTTCAGGCGGTCATCGCGGAAAGCTACGAGCGCATTCACCGCTCAAATCTGGTTGGCATGGGCATCCTGCCGCTGCAATTTCTTGAAGGCGAGAACGCTCAGTCACTGGGGTTGACCGGTGAAGAAGTTTTCGAGATTGCCAGCGTTCGCGAGGTGATCGAGCATTTCTCGGCGGGAAAACAGATCGCCGTCAAAGCGACGGTAAAGGGCAAGACGAAGGAGTTCAAGGCGCTGGTGCGGATCGACACGCCGCAGGAAGTGCAGTACTACGCCAACGGCGGCATTCTGCAGTTTGTGCTGCGGCAGTTGCTGGCGGGCCGGCCGCAGATGGTGACGGCATAATTTCCGATGGCCTGTTCTAGAACATCTTGCTCGAATCCAGCAAGATCGTCACTGGGCCGTCGTTCACTAACTCGACTTGCATCATCTCTTGAAATTGGCCGGTTTCGCATCGCAAGCCGGCCGCCCGAATTCTCTCCACGAAGTATTCATAGAGCTTTCGTGCCTGCTCAGGCCTCGCTGCCGCATCGAACGACGGTCGCTTGCCTCGCCGCACGTCTCCATATAACGTGAATTGCGAAACCACCAGCACCGCACCGCCAGCTTCGGCAACAGACCGGTTCATCTTGCCGTCCTGGTCCTCGAAAATACGCAGCCCGGCGATTTTGTCCGCCAGATAATCGGCATCCGTTTCAGTATCCGTTGTCGAGACGCCCAGCAATACCAATAGGCCGGCCTCGATCTTCCCGACGACCTTGCGGTCTACGGTTACCTGCGCCCGGCTCACGCGTTGGACTACGGCTCGCATCCCAGCAGTTTGCCATACTTCGGTTTGACCCCAACCTCCATCAGCGTTTACGATGCAAATGGAAATCGGTTTGAGCCTCCGCGTCAGCCGTTTTGCGGACTGTCCTTTACAGTAATTCGTGCGCACCATTACACTACTCATTTCCTTTTCAGCAGTTTGGGGAGCGGATGCTTATGGCAGTGGCCGCTAAGAGTGAGCACGCGGAGAAGGTCAAACAGTTGATCAGTGAGCAATTGGGGGTCGACGAAGCGGATATCACTCCTAACGCCCACTTCATCGAGGACCTGGGAGCCGATTCGCTCGACCAGGTCGAACTGGTGATGGCCATCGAGGGGGCTTTCGATCTCGAAGTCTCCGACGAAGACACGGAAAAAATGCTGACCGTGCAGAGCGCCATCGACTACGTCGACCGTCACGCGAAGCGCAAACGATAACGTCATTCCGGCTCGGACATGCGGGGCCGAGTCGAATTAACCATCCGCATCATCAATACCAAGGAGAACTCATGGCAGCCGTTGACGAGAAGGTAAAACAGATCATCGTGGAACAATTGGGCGTGGATGAAGGCGAAGTCACCGCCAACGCCTCGTTTGTCGACGATCTGGGAGCGGATTCGCTGGACACAGTGGAATTGGTTATGGCTTTTGAAGAGGCGTTCGAGATTGAAATCCCTGATGAGGATGCCGAGAAAATCCGCACCGTTCAGGATGCGGTGGATTACATCGGCAAGCACGCGAAAGGCGGGAAGTAGTTGGCGCGACGCGTCGTAGTCACTGGGGTCGGCCTGATCTGCGGAGTGGGGAACACCGCTGAAGAAGCGTGGAAAAACCTGGTCGCAGGCCAGAGCGGAGTGTGCCGGATTACCCGGTTCGATGCGTCGCAATTCGCCTCACAAATCGCCGCCGAAGTCAAAAACTTCGACCCCCTCCAGTTCATCGAGAAAAAAGAAGTCAAAAAGATGGGCCGTTTCATCCAGTTGGCCATGGCTGCCAGCGACGACGCGATGAAACAAGCCGGCCTGCAGGTCACTGACGAAATCGCACCTCGTGTCGGCGTTCACATCGGTTCCGGCATCGGTGGGTTAGACGTGACCGAACGGGAGCATCAGAATCTGCTCAACGGCGGCCCGCGAAAGATCTCGCCTTTTTATATTCCCGCCACCATCGTCAACCTGGCCGCTGGACATGTCAGCATTCGTTACAACACCAAGGGCGCAAACGAGGCTGCTTGCACCGCCTGTACATCCAGCACGCACTCGGTGGGCGATGCCCAGAAAATCATCGCCCGCGGCGATGCCGACGTGATGATCGCCGGCGGCACCGAAGCTGCCATTACGCCCATGAGCGTCGGTGGCTTCGCGGCCATGCGCGCCCTTTCGACGCGTAACGACGAACCCTCAAAAGCCAGCCGCCCATGGGACTCGGGGCGTGATGGTTTTGTGATCGGTGAAGGCGCCGGAATCCTGATCCTCGAAGAACTGGAATTCGCCCGCAAGCGCGGCGCGCGAATTCTCGCCGAAATCGCCGGTTATGGCATGAGCGGCGACGCTCACCATATTACGCAGCCTGCCGAAAATGGTGACGGCGCTTATCGCGTCATGACCAACACGTTGAAGGATGCCAACGTGGCGCCGGAAAAAGTCGACTACATTAACGCTCACGGCACCTCAACTCCGCTTGGCGATGAGATCGAAACCACCGCTATCAAGCGCGCCTTCGGCGACCATGCTTACAAGCTGGCGGTCAGTTCGACCAAGTCCATGACTGGCCACTTGCTGGGCGGAGCCGGCGGACTCGAGGCTGGCATCACCGTGATGGCTCTCCGTGACCAGGTTCTTCCGCCCACCATTAACCTCGAAAATCCCGATCCCAAATGCGATCTGGATTACGTGCCCAACCATTCCCGCAAGGCCAAAATCGAATACGCCATGTCGAACTCCTTTGGCTTCGGCGGCACGAATGGGGCGCTGCTTTTCCGCCGCTGGAGCGAGTAGCCATATCCCCTTCAGACGGGCGATTCCCGGCCACTTTGGGGAATCCCTGATTCAGCACCAGGCCACTCCAGGTAATGACACCTTGGTACCCCGCCATTGTCCTTAATCGCGTTTGCCTCAGTGAACCTGGCGGGCCAGAATGACATCAGGAGCGCGAATGGAACGAGCACCTGTCATTTCGGCTTCACCTATTACATCCGGAAAGAAATCGCCCGCGCGGGCCGCCTTAGTCGATCTCAAAGACCCGGTTCGCAATGTGATCGTGGACTGCTTCCGGCAATTCGGAGTCGAGACCGTCATCATGTCAGCCGGGGCCGAGGATCGCCTGCGGCGCGAAAAGTTTGAGGCTTGCGTGGTCCGGCTGGGACCGACCGCTGAACCCGTGATGGAGGCGGCGCGCACTTCGGCCTCCAATAGCCGCATCGTGCTTTACGGCCTCGGAGGGACCGCGCAGGAAGCCATGCGCTTTTCTAAGTACGGCATCAACGCCATCTTCCGTGAGCCTCTGGAACGACCCGCCGCCATCAAATTAGTTCGCGCTACCCAGATGTTGGTGCAACACGAGTTGCGCCGCTATGTGCGCATTCCCGTGATCACCGAAGTGGCCGTGGTATTAGCCGACAACCGCCGTTTGACTGCGACCAGCGTCGAAGTTAGCTCTGGCGGGATGTCGATGCGCAGCGCCGAGGACCTCAGTAATGGCCAAGCGGTCGAGGTTTCCTTTGCTCTTTTGACCTTACCGCGAGTTTGGGTGCGCGGCGCGATCGTATGGCGCAATGCCCCGGGCAAGACTTTCGGGGTCCGCTTCGACAATACCGACGACCGCCGGCTGCGTATCAAGGACTGGATTGAGGCCTATCTCGAAAACTGAACTGTCCTGCGGTCACTAACCCCACCCAAGCGTGCCTCCCACGCCCGTTCAGCATGAACTCCTCGTCGAAACTTCACCATAACCTTGACAGCCGCTTTTCCCAAGCCGCAGAATGAGGTTAACGGGTGGCACGTGCTGAAGAAAGTTCGTGCCGAGGGGGCGTACGTGGAACGTTTGAAAGGTACGGTGAAGTGGTTTAACAACGCGAAGGGTTATGGCTTTATCGGGCGGGACGATGGCCCGGATGTGTTCGTGCATTACAGCGCGATAACGGCCGACGGTTACAAGAGCTTGCAAGAAGGCGATGCCGTGGAGTTCGAGATAACCCAGGGCCCAAAAGGTCCACAAGCGGCGAACGTCAGCAAAGCTTCTTGAACTGCCGCTGCTGTCCAACCTTTTCTTACCGTACCGACTGACTCTTTCTCCCGCTAGAACGACTCCAGTCGCGCGCGAGGAGTAGTGTTTTTACGCGACGACCTCAACTTTCTCTCCCGAGCAATCTTGTTTAATCTTGATGTAAATGGACAACAAGGCCATTGCTGGCGTTCTCTACGAAACCGCGGATCTGCTGGAAATCGACGCCCAGGATTCCTTCCGCATCCGTTCTTATCGCAATGCGGCCCAGGCGATTGAGGCCCTGCCCCAGCAAATCTCCGACCTGATCCATGAGCCCAAGAAGATTCTGGAGATTCCCGGTATTGGCAAGGGAATGCTGGGGAACCTGCAAGAGATGTTCAAAGAGGGCCGGCTGTCGCTTCACTCCGAACTGCTCACAAAGTACCGTCCTTCCATGCTCGATCTCCTGAAGATTCAAGGCCTGGGCCCGAAGACCATTGCCTTGATCTGGAGCGCTCATAAAGTCTGCGATGTGGAGAGCGTCGAGAAACTGGCTCGCGAAGGCAAGATTCGCGAACTTCCTCGCATGGGCGAGAAGCAGGAAGCCAAGCTGCTCAAGGCAATCGAAGATTACCGCCGCATCGCCGGCCGTTTTCTCCTCGACACGGCAGAAACCCAGGCGAAAAAAATTATTGACCATCTGCGCGATTATCCCGGCGTAGAGAAAGTTACCCCTGCAGGCTCCCTTCGCCGCGGCCGCGAAACCGTTGGAGATCTCGATATTCTGGTCACAGGAAAAGCCTGCTGCGATGATGCTGAGCGCGAAAAGCTGATCGAGCGAATCATCCAATTGCCCGGCCTGATGGAAATCATCGCTCGCGGGGAAAACAAAGTCAGCTTCCGCATGCGCGGCGGCATGCAGGTCGACGTGCGCTTCCTCGCGCCTGAGTCCTTTGGCGCAGCCCTGCAATATTTCACCGGAAGCAAGGCGCATAACGTGACCCTACGCCAGCGTGCGTTAAAAATGGGATACACGCTGAGCGAATACAGCCTCGCGTCGCTCGAAGACGAAAAGCCCGTTGCCGGCAAAACGGAAGAAGAAATCTACGCCAGGCTCAAGCTCGATTACATCCCTCCCGAGCTGCGCGAAAATTGTGGCGAAATCGATGCCGCCGAAAAACACGACCTCCCCAGCTTAATTTTGCAGGCCGACATTCAAGGCGATGTCCACATGCACACGGTCGAGACGGACGGCCGCAACACCATCGAAGAAATGGCCGAGGCAGCGCGGGCGCATGAGTACAAGTACATGGCCATTACCGACCACTCCAAAAATCTGGCTTTCGCCAATGGCCTCGATGACAAGCGAGCGGTCGAACACATCAAGCGCATTCATGCGGCCAACCAGAAATTCGATGGCCTTAAGATTTTTGCCGGGGTCGAAGTCGACATCCTTGCCGACGGCAAACTCGATTTATCCGACTCGGTACTCGAGCAAATGGATCTGGTAATCGCCAGTGTGCATTCGCATTTCGGCCAGAGTCCTGCCGAGATGACCGACCGCCTGCTGAAAGCCGTCGAGAATCCGAATACATCCATCATCGGCCATCCCACGGGAAGGCTTTTGCTGCGCCGCGACGCTTACCAATTCGACGTAGATGCGGTTCTCAAAGCCGCTGCTGAGCGCAAAGTCGCCATGGAACTCAACGCCTATCCCGACCGCCTGGATTTGTGCGATCGCCATCTTCGGCTCGCCAAACAATACGGAGTGAAGATCGTCATCAATACCGATTCCCACCACACCTCGCATCTGGATAAAATCCATTACGGAATTTTGCAAGCCCGCCGCGCCTGGCTGACGAAAGAGGACGTCCTGAACACTCTGCCCGTGGAGAAGTTTGGCAAGGCGATGAAGCATGCGTGGGCATAGGCTCAGCCCTCAGCCCTCAGCATTCAGCCGACCCAACGATTAGAATCGCCGCAATGCAAAATTTGGCGGGATTGCAGCTACAATGATCTCTAGCCATGCCGGAAGAAACCTCGCCCGCGCCACCAGCAGTTCCGCCAGAAGCTTCCCAACCCAAAACTGATTTCAATATTGGCGAGGAATTTGGCACCGCGAAGAAAAATTTGCCTCCAGTCAAGATTCTTCTGATCGGAGTCGCCCTCATTGTTGTCGCCTGGGGTATCGCTGGCCTGCTGCAGCGTCCGAAAACATCGGCAACGGGCTCGATCGATCAGGTGGTTTCGGTCGAAGTGCCGAATCAAAATCTGGTGCTGGTCGCGATCAATGTGACTGTCCAAAACCATGGGTTGAAATCATTCTGGATTCATACGATCAAGGCCGACGTCGACACGCCCACCGGCAGCTTTTCCAGTGATGCCGCAAACGCAGTGGATTTTGAGCGCTACTATCAGGCCTTCCCAACATTGAAGCAATACGCCATCGCGCCCTTGTTGCCGGAAGCAAAGGTCTCACCGGGCGGTCAGCTAAGCGGCACTGTCGTTATCGGATTTCCCCTGACTGCCGACGCGTTTGCCGGCCGCAAATCGCTAAGAGTTAGCATCCAGCCGTATGATCAGCCCGTGCCGCTGGTATTAACGAAGTGAACTTTGCAGTTCTTAGCGGTTAGAGGCTTTTGCCGCAAAGTGCGCAAAGTCTTTGTGGTTCATCGCCTCCCAGACCGCTATAATCCCCCTTCATGCCACTTTCCGCCGGAACCCGCCTGGGCCCTTATGAAATCCAATCAGCCCTAGGCTCTGGCGGCATGGGAGAGGTCTACCGCGCCCGCGACACCCGTCTTGATCGCACCGTGGCGATCAAGGTCCTCGCTTCCCACCTTGCTTCGTCCCCCGAACTCAAACAGCGCATGGAGCGTGAGGCGCGGGCCATTTCGTCGCTGAACCATCCTCACATTTGCCAACTCTACGACATCGGCTCCCAGGACGGCACCGACTTTCTGGTCATGGAGTTTCTCGAAGGCGAAACTCTTGCCGAGAGATTGCGCAAAGGTCCGCTGTCGCTCGGGGACTTGCTCAAAGTCGGAATTGCGGTAGCCGAAGCGCTTGAAGTCGCGCACAGAAGTGGGATTATCCATCGCGACCTGAAACCGGGAAACATTATGCTCACGCAGGGCGGTGCCAAGCTAATGGACTTCGGACTGGCGAAGCCGCTTGGCTTGCAAGCGAGCCCAGCACCATCGGGCACCGTCCCGGCATTCACCGCCGCCCCCACCATCAGCGGTGCCAGCCCATTCAGCCCTTTAACCACGGCCGGTAGCATCGTTGGCACGATCCAGTACATGTCGCCGGAGCAGATTGAAGGCAAAGAAGCCGACGCGCGCAGCGACATTTTCGCTTTCGGCGCTGTTCTGTACGAGATGGCAGCGGGAAAGCGGCCTTTTGAGGGCAAAAGTCAAATTTCGCTGGCCTCCTCGATTTTGGAAAAAGATCCCGAGCCGATCAGCACTATCAAGCCCCAGATTCCGCACACGTTTGATCACGTTCTGACGACCTGTTTACAAAAGAATCCAGAAGACCGTTATCAATCCGCCCACGACGTCAAACTGGAACTGAAATGGATTGCTGCCACGCCATCTGCGCCTACGCCCGAAGCTGTCGCGTCTCCCGCGCCCGCGAGTAAGCAGGGCCGTCTCGCATGGATCGCTGCTGTCGTGCTGGCCATCATTTTGGGGGCGACCGCTGCCATCCTTCTTAACCGGCCGGCGCCCGTGCCATCCGTCCGCACCGCCATTAATCCTCCCGACAAAACTACGTTCAGCTTGACGGGCGATGAGGCCGGGCCGCCCGTACTTTCCCCAGATGGCGCCACGCTCGCATTTTCGGCCACGTCATCCGATGGCAAGACACTTTTGTGGGTCCGGCCGATGAACTCGCTCGAAGCTCATGCGCTTCCCGGCACCGAGGGAGTGTCCTTTCCCTTCTGGTCGCCCGACAGTCGCTCGATTGGATTCTTTGCAAGCGGGAAGCTGAAAACGGTTGAGGTCGAGAGCGGATCAGTGCAGGTGGTATGCGATGCGCAAGTCGGGCGCGGCGGTACATGGGGCCCGGACGGCGTGATTCTGTTTTCGCCGACTCCGTCTGCCCCGATGGTGCGGGTTAGCACCAGCGCAGGCAATCCTGTTCCAATTACCAAGCTCGACCCGGCGAAGCATACATCGCATCGTTGGCCGTTTTTCCTGCCCGACGGCAAACACTATCTGTACCTCGCCATGCATCACGATCCATCGAAGGCCGCGAACAATACCATCTACTATGCGTCCGTTGACGGCAAAGAGAACCAGCCGCTGTTTCACTCTCAATCGAACGCGATTTATGCGAGCGGATTTCTCCTGTTCGCGCGAGACGACCAGTTGCTGGCGCAACCTTTCGATCCTGCCAACGGCAAACTCAGCGGCGAGCCGCGCAGCGTCGCCAGAGGGATCATGAATGACGTAAGCACCTGGCACATGGATGCCTCGGTCTCGAACAACGGCTTGCTGATTTTCGGCAGCGGCGGGAGCAGCGAAGTGCAATTGATTTGGGTGGACCGAACCGGGAAAGACATCGGTACCGTAGCTGATAAGCTCTCCGATCTGCAAGGAGCGCGGATCTCGCCGCAGGGTGACCGCGTCGCGCTGCAGATCAATGCCGGTGTAAATGATCTTTGGGTGCTGGATTTCGCGCGCGGCGTGCGTACACGCCTGACTTTCGGACCAGTCGCCAATATTGGCCCGGTCTGGTCACCGGATGGCAAATGGATCGGGTATGCCTGTTTGAGCGGCGGTTATCAGTTTAGCTTGTGCCGCAAGCCTTCGGACGGCAGTGGAACCGAGGAAAAATTGTTTACCGAAGATCATCAGATCATGCCCACGGACTGGTCGCCGGACGGCAAGGAATTGGTCTTCGAGCGGGCCATCGAAGCCCCGAAGGCCCAGATTTGGACCCTACCGGTTGAGGGCGATCACAAGCCCCGGATGTTGTTGGAGCGGGGCGCAAATGGCAGGCTTTCGCCGGATGGTCATTGGCTTGTCTATGACTCGGTCATATCCGGCCAAACCGAAGTTTATGTCGTTCCCTTCGACGGCGGCCAAGGAAAGTGGCAGGTTTCGGCCGCTGGAGGTATGTATCCCGAGTGGGGCAGGGACGGAAAAGAAATCTACTACATGGATTTGGCCGGGAATCTCTTGGCAGTGCCGGTAAAGGAGATTGGCGACGCACTGCAGTTTGGCTCACCTCAGACGCTGGTCAGCAAATGGACCATCGTCAACCAGCCTCTTTTCGACGTTGCCCCGGATGGCAAGAAGATTCTGCTCGATCGCGTGGCGCAGCAGGTCACGCAGCCGCTCACCGTCGTCACGAACTGGACGGCCGAACTGAAGAAGTAGTGGCCGCCTTGATCAACCCAGAAAACGCAAGGTTTATCCAGGCGGACTCTCCGCGTTGCTCCATTCTGGACTATTGCCCCGCCGTCACCGGCGCGGGCGCACCTTTCGGCGTGCTCAGATAACCGGTAGCCTGCTTTTTGTCCACCGTCCAGACCACGAGTTCGAATAGTAGATGATCCCGGCCGCTGTAAAACTGGATCGGCTCGGCGATGTTCCGGTCTTTCTTCTCGATGGTTCTGTCATCGGAGGTTACATTCAACGTGTACTTGCCCTTCTTGGGGTCAGTTTTCTTCAATTGCAAGCTCACCGTCGCTACCGGTTGCGGCTTGGCGCCCTTGATCAGGGTGAACTCATAGTAGTTGCGATCACCCTTATGCTTCAGGACCTCCAGATCGTCACGAGTATGCGCGATCAAGCCGCTTTGCACTCCCAAATCTCCGATTGTGCTTTGCAGCTTCGCTTCGGTCGCCGCCAGTTCCGTCTTAGTGGAGTTGATGTCATTCTTGGCGCCGCCTAAATCCGATTTTACGTTGGCTACGTCGCCGCTGACTTGGCTGATCTGGCCGCCCTGCCGCTTTTGTTCCTGTGCAAGGCGCTGCTCCGCTGCCCGCTGCTCGCGCTGCAAGTCGGCGGAACGATCGGCCAACTCTTTCTTAGTCATGCCCAGTTGTTTGGCCAGCGTCTCCGAGTCGGCTTCCGCTGCCTGCATGCGCTTCGAGAGTTCGCCGATCTGGTCGTTGCTAGCGGACTGAGCTTTGGCCATCTCGTCGAGGCGCCCCTTCAGGTTGAAGAGGAAAAACAGAGAACCAGCGACATACAACACGGCCACGATGATCAAAACCCATTTGGCGGCATTTCCCCCTTGCTCGGAATGCACTTCGACTACCTGTTCGACTTCGTCGGCCATGGGTTTCTCCTTGGTTTGTCTGGAATATCGCTCTTAATTGTTGTGCAGGACAGAAAAGCTGTCAATTAATTCAGAAAGGACTTCCCCGTGAAAAGTTGCCTGGGAACATTCTGGCGACAGGCGGCATGGTCTCCTTATTTCTTAGCGCGGCGCAGGATCATGCTAGGATATACCTAGGGAATAACTATGGCTACCCTATACGTAGAGAATGTCCCCGACGACCTTTACGAAGCTCTGCGCAGTCGCGCTCGTCAGCACCGAAAGTCCATCGCCGCGGAGGTAGTGTTGTTATTACAAGAAAACGTGGTTACCGAGGGCGAACTCAAGGCACGACAGCAATTCCTGCGCCAAGTTAAGAGTCTGCAGTCGCGCCGGCCCTTGAACAAAGGGCACTTCCCCTCCACTGAGGAACTGCAACGACAGGACCGCCAGCGGTGAACACCTGCGTGGTTGACGCCAGCGTCGCGGCGAAGTGGTTGCTCCCAGCCGCGGGAGAGCCTTCGGCGGAAGAAGCCTTGGAGCTACTGCAGGATCATGCCGAAGGACGCCTTCGCATGGTAGTGCCGGATCTTTTCTGGGCGGAATTGGGCAACATCTTGTGGAAAGCGGTTCGGGGGAGACGCATCCCAGGGTCGGCTGCTATGGAGGGTCTTCAACTAACTATTGCACGTAGTTTTCCTACGCTTTCATCGCGGCTTCTGCTTGAGGACGCCTTTGTTATTGCAAATGCGTTCGATCAAACGGTTTACGACGCGCTGTATGTTGCAGCGGCAGTTCACTCCCATTGTCAATTGATAACTGCGGATGAGCGTCTCGCTACCGCGCTGGCAGCACATTTGCCTGTGAAATCACTGGGATCTCTCTAGTCCCTAGAACGTCGGCGGTGTGTTCACCCACAACACCCAGGTCTCGCTCCGCCCCGGATTCAGCCAGCGGTGCGGCATGGCGCTTTCGAAGTAAAAACTGTCTCCCGGCTTCAGCCTGTATTCGTCATTGCGCACCGAAATCTTCAATTCTCCGCGCAGCACGTAAAGAAACTCCTCACCCTCGTGTGTATAGGATTCGCCGCTGCCGGCATTGGGAGCAATGCGAAACAGATGCGGCTCCATGATGGTGTGGCCCCAGGCCAGCAATTCCATGCGTACCCCTCGGCCTGTTTCCAGGATCTTCCGCTGCTTCGGCGACACCAGGGGACCGCGCGATTCCGCAGGGCCGAAGAAATCAAGAATGTTCACTTTGTAAAAGCGCGCCAGTTTGCGTAGGGTGCCTACCGACGCGCTCATGTGCATGCGTTCGACCGCGCTCAGAAAGCCCACCGAAATCCCGACAGCTTGAGCCACCTGCGCCAAAGAAGAGCCTCGCTGCTGCCGCAGTTGGCGTAGCCGCCGACCAAGGGTCACGGTCGCGGCCGGCGCGTGCGTCGACACTCGCCCTTCCCGCCTCATCACGTGCGCGATGGCTGGCGCATTCAAACCGCGCTCTTTCCGGAGGAAACGAGCCCGCTTCAGGACTTTCACATCTTCGTCGGTGTACAGCCGGTAGCGGCTTTGGCTGCGCTGCGGGCGGGTCAGGCCGAGACGCTCCCAGGAACGAATAGCTGACGGTGACACGCCCACCAAGCGGGCAACGTCTCCGATTTTCAAGTAGGATTGGGGCCCGGCGCGGCTCATCGGACAATTAGCTATTCCCCCGAACTTACGCCCTGCGTACGCCCCATTTTTCCCTTGACAGTACAGGGCTTGCTTCTCTAACCTTGCGCGATTATAGCAAGGTTTGCTTTTCGCACAAGACGTTAATTCACAACTCCGCGACAATTTGGAGGCCCCGATGCGACCGTCTCAAGTACGTCGTCTTCCCCATTCGCTGCATGTGATCGCGGTGGTAGCAATACTAGGTGGCTTGGCCGCTGCCCAGAGTACCAGCGGCAGAATCGTCGGCCGCGTCGCCGATCCTACCGGGGCGCTCATTGCCGGCGTCACCGTGACCCTCACGGATCAGTCGACCGGGGTTACGCGTACTGCCAAGACCAGCGACAGCGGCGACTATACGTTCGTGGAGGTGAAACCCAGCACCTATACCGTGACCTTCGAGCAGACCGGTTTTAAGAAGAATGTTCAGAAGGACATCATCATTAACGTCAATCAGGTGCTGACTCTGAATTCTGTGCTCCAAGTCGGAGAGACTCAGGAAACCGTCGAAGTCACTTCCCAGGCGCCGCAGGTCGACACCACCAGCACTCAACTTGGCGCCGTGATCAACGACCGCTCGGTCAACGAGTTGCCCTTGAACACTCGCGACACGTACCAATTCCTGCAGTTGCAGCCTGGCGTTACTGCACAGTTAGGAAACGGCAACGGCAGTCTCTTCTTCGGATCGCAAGATGCCGGTTCGGTGTCGGTGAATGGCGGTCGCACTCGCGCCAACAATTTCAGCGTGAACGGCGGCGATGCCAACGATCAGTTTGTGAACTTGCCGACCATCCAACCTACCCCTGACAGCGTCGAGGAGTTCCGCGTCATTACGAATACATTCGATGCGGAGTATGGCAGAAATTCCGGCTCCGTGGTTAACGTGATCACAAAATCCGGCACGAACGGCTATCACGGCGATGTCTACGAATATTTCCGCAACACTGTGCTCGATGCGCAAGGCTACTTCAACTCCGTGCGACCGCAGTGGAACCAGAACCAATTCGGGGGCACGTTCGGCGGTCCCATTAAGAAAGACCGAACTTTCTTTTTCACGTCGTATGAAGGACGCCGTGTACGTCAGGGTATTCCCGGTCAAGTTGTCAATGTGCCGACGCCGGCCGAGGGGCAGGGAAACTTTTCTGGTGCGGGCGGCTTTGACGTCATCAACACCACCACTGGCCTGCCTTATGGCATTACTCAGGATTTCGTCGCCCAGGCACTTAACGGCCGGCCAGGATGCGCTGCGGCACTTGGGGGCAGTATCCCGATGCCTTCGACGCAACCGAACGGATTGGTGCCTTGGGCAAGCGTATTTCCGACCGGCATGATCCCTAGCGCCTGCCAAGATCCCGTCGCCGTCAACCTGATGCAAAGATTCATCCCCGGCCAGAATGTCGGATCAGGATTGAGCCAATTAGTTCCAGTCAGCACCGATAATGAAGATCAGTTCACGGTACGCGTAGATCACAGAATTACCAACAATCAGAATTTCAGCGCGTATTACTACTTCAACGATATCCGGCAGATCGCTCCCTACAATGAATTCGAACAAGCCGGCGCCAACGTTCCCGGATTCGGCAATCTCAACAACAATCGCTTTCAACAGTGGAATCTGAGCCACACCTGGACGATCAGCCCGTCCCTGGTGAATGAATTTCGCTTCACTTATATGCGTGAGGGCGAACTGGGATTCTTAAAGCCCCAAAATACGAACGCAGTAACCGATTCCTGCACCGGTGCCGCAACCCCATTCTGCTTCACCGGTACTTCCGATTCCTCCGCTATCAACAGCCTCATCACGGGCTCCGGTATTCCACCCGGCAAGGCCGGCATCACGCCGGGTTTGCCCGCTAATCTCACCGGCGTTCCCTACGTCAACATCAGCGGCGGCGCCCAGATCGGCAACAATTTCGAAGGATTTCTACCGCAAGTTGGAAACAGCTTTCAATGGTCGGACAGTCTGACTTGGGTGAAAGGAACGCATACGTTCAAGTTCGGAACGGATGTGCGGCGGCAGCGTTTTGATCAGTATTACTATTTTGACGTCAATGGCGAATATACTTTCAACAACAGCGGACCCAATGCCATAGTTCCGGGGGACGGCGATAACTATGCGGAATATCTCCTCGGACTAACTGACACCTACACGCAAGGATCGGGACAGCGCGAGGATGTTCGGGTTTTTTCGATTTACCCGTTCGCGCAGGATAGCTGGAAGATCAAACCGAATCTGACACTCAACTATGGGTTGCGTTGGGAGTTGAATACCCCTCCAACTGACATTTCCGGCCACGTGGAGACTTTTCGCCCGGGGCAAAATTCAACCGTCCATCCCTGTCAGCTAAGCCCGCTCAGTGTTTCTTATTTCACGACACAATTTGGAGTGGCCGACCCGACCTGCGCCAATACCGGAGTGACTCCAACCGGCTTGGTGGTTCCCGGAGATGCTGGCGTCCCTGCGGGCATGACCAGCACTTATTACAACGGCTTCGCGCCGCGAATCGGAATCGCTTGGAGTCCAGGGAATTCAGGCAAGACCAGTATCCGCGCTGGCTGGGGAATTTTCTATAACCCGATCGAAGAACTGGTCATGGCACAATTCGGTGCCGAACCGCCCTTCGGCGGAAGTTCTTCGCTGTTCGACACATTTTTTAACACTCCGTTCGTTTATCAGGCGGGAGGTACGCCAGCCCCTAATCCGTTCAACGGCATCATCACGCCGGCCCCGGGACAGCCGGTCGATTATTCGCTCTTTCGCCCTCTTCTCCTTTACGGGGAATTTCAGCCGCACCTGCGCACTCAATACAGCGAGCAGTACAACCTGACGATTCAGCGGCAGTTGACGCAGGACATGATGTTTCAGATCGGATATGTAGGATCCCAGGGCCACCGTCTGCTGGCTTCTTACGACCTCAATCCATCCACGCCGCAAACCTGCCTCGATCTGATGAATATCGCCGCAGCCAATCCGAGCGCTGTCCTGACCGGGCCCGGAGGAAGCCAGACCACCTGCGGTCCATTCCTCGAGGACGCGCCCTTTTTTATCCCTGGCGGTACCAAGTTGCCAAATGCGCTCCATTTGCCATACGCACAGAATCATTCCGTGATCCCGGCCGGAACCACCGTTGGACCGAATGGCATAACCCTCGTCGGTCTGCGCCCATATTCTTCGCCGAGTTGCAACCCGCTTAGCGGAGCTGGGTGTCCGGTGGACGGCATCCCGGTGTTCAGCGACATTTTCGCCGAAGATACCATCGCGAACTCCAATTACAACGCGCTGGAAATGATGCTCGAAAAGCGCTTCTCGCATGGCTTGCAGTTCCAGGCCGCATACACCTACAGCAAATCGATCGACGACGGATCTACGTTCGAGGAAACGCTGAATCCCTTCAATTTTGGCGCCAGCCGAGCGGCGTCTTTGTTTAATGCCTCGCAGCGCTTCGTCATCAGTTATGACTGGCAACTGCCTATCCCAAAGCATGAGGGCTTCGTGGGCAGGCTGGTAAATGACTGGGCCGTCTCGGGAATTACGCAGTTCCAGGCCGGGTTCCCCATTCGCCTGGATACCGAGAACGACAATGAGCTGATTGCCAGCATCTTCTTCCTGGGAACCGAGGCTCCTTCGCTGGTGGCGCCGTTCCAGAAGTTGAATCCTAAAACCAACGGCGGCTTCTTGTTCAATCCAAACGATTTTCAGGATCCGCCGCTCGGCCAGTTCAATAACGGAACGCAGCGCACCATCTGCTGCGGTCCGGGCCTGCAGGACTGGGATTTCGCCGTGCACAAGCAAATCAACGTCAGCGAAAGTAAGTATTTCCAATTCCGGGGAGAGATTTTCAATATTTTCAATCATACGAATTTCTACAACCCCGACGGACATTTCTCGGACGGGCCAACGGAGTTTGGCAAGATCACCCAGGCACAGGACCCGCGCCTGGTGCAGTTTGCGTTAAAATTCTTCTTCTAGCCTGAAACCGGGCAGTTACGGCTGCCCGGCCACATTCTAATAGCCGCTTCGCTGTGGCTTGAGCATCCTTGGAGACCCAGATGTATCCCGAATTGCAGAAAGAACTTTCCGCCTTCGAGCGGCGCACGCCGAAGTCCGCCGAATCTCACAAGCGAAATCTGAAGCGCATCCCGCTGGGGGTTGCCAGCAACTATCGCGCCTACGACCCTTATCCGATATTCGTGAAAGAAGGGAACGGCTCACACTTCCGCGACCTCGATGGCAACGACTACATCGACCACAACCTTTGCTTCGGCGCGCTGATGGCGGGGCATTGCCACCCAGCTGTGATGAAAGCGGTTCAGGCGCGTTTGAGCCTAGGCACCATGTTCGGGATGCCGCACGACATGGAGTGGCAGCTTGCCGAAGAAATCGCTCAGCGCTTTCCGGTTGAGATGGTGCGCTTCGGCTCCAGCGGAACCGAAGCCACGATGCATGCTTGCCGCTTGGCACGTGCGGCGACTGGACGCGATAAAGTCTTGAAGTTCGAAGGCTGCTATCACGGCTTGCATGACACTGCTTTGGTCAGCGTGAAGCCTCATGCGCCGGAATATGGCGATGTCAATGCTCCGATTTCTGTTCCCGGTGGTTTGGGAGTCCCGAAAGCTTCGCTGGCCAACGTTCCGGTGGCAACATTCAACGATCTCGCGAGCGTCGAGCGTCGCTTCAAGGAGAATCCCGGCGAAATCGCTGCCATCATTCTTGAGCCGATCATGATGAATGTCGGCCTCTGCATTCCTCAACCCGGTTTCCTGCAGGGTCTCCGCGACATCTGCACGAAAAATGGGGCTCTGTTGATCTTCGACGAAGTAAAGACCGGCGCGAAGCTTTGCCGCGGGGGAGCCTCAGAATATTTCGGGGTGAAGCCCGACATTATTTGCCTCGCGAAATCCATCGGCGGCGGCCTTCCGCTGGCTGCCTTCGGTGCACACAAATCCGTCATGGATTTGATTTCTCAGCACAAAGTTTTTCACGGTGGGACCTACAACACGAATCCAGTTTCGATGGCGGCCGGCCTTGCTACCTTCCGCGAGGTGCTCACCACCGAAAATTACGCGCACGTTGAGAAGTTGGAGAAGAAGTTGGCCGAAGGCTATCGCAAGACCATCGCCAAGACTGGTCTCCAAGCCTATATTGCCAGCGCAGGGGCCAATGGCGCGCTCATGCTTTATCCGAAAGAAATTCGCAATTACCGCGATTGGACCACAATCGATATCGATCTCTGGCGCCATTACTGGTTTGGCATGGTCAATCGCGGCGTCATGGCTCAGCCGTATTGGTGGGATGAGCAGTGGACCATCTCGGTGCAACACACCGAGAAGGACATCGACCAGCACCTGGCGGCCTTCGAAGATGTGGCGCCGGCATTGGCAAAAGCCCAGCAAGAACGGAGCGCGGAGATGGCAATTGGCTAGAATCTCGCGGGGACAGCCGCCCCGTAGCCTGCCCTGAGCGCAGTCGAAGGGTGCTGTCCGGCGGAGCGCAGCTCCGCAGTCCGAGTCAGGAGAGTGATGTCAGGACAAGGAACGGAAGACAACCAGCCCCATCTCAAGCGCGTGCTGGGTCGGCGGGACCTAGTGCTTCTGTTCGTAGTTGCAGTCTTCAACCTGAACGTGGTGCCGTCGATCGCCGCCAACGGAGGCGTCACCATCTGGTTGTGGCTTATTTCTTTGCTGTTGTTTTTCTGGCCGCAGGGAATTGCCGTGATCGAGTTGGCGCATCGTTACCCCGGTGAGGGCGGCGTTTATTTGTGGGCCAAAGAAGTTTTTGGCGATTTTCATGGCTTTCTCTCGGGCTGGTGCTATTGGACGAACAACATGCTGTATGTCCCGACGGTGATGCTGTACTTCGTCGGCGTTTCGGTGTTCGTCCTCGGGCCCGGCCATGCGAATCTGGCGGATAACAAGCTGTTCGCGTTGACCGCGTCGACCGCACTACTGGCTCTGCTGACAATCTTGAATATCGTCGGCTTGAGCGTCGGAAAGTGGCTGAACAATCTCGGTGGCATCGGTACCGGCATCGCCGCTGCCACGCTCATTGGGCTCGGCATCGTGATTTGTATGCGCTACGGAGTGAACGTAACTGCGGCCGATTTTAAGATTCCGGCCAACCCGCGCTTCGTGCTGAATTCGTTCGGCGTGATTTGCTTTGGTTTGGTTGGTCTGGAATTGGCCTCGGTGATGGGCGACGAAATCCGCGATCCCCAACGAACGTTGCCCGGAGCGGTTGCCTGGGGAGGAGTAATTTCTGGATTCTTGTACATTTCGGTGACATTGATCTTGCTCATCGCGATTGCCAAGAACGATATCAACGTACTGCAGGGAATCGTGCAGGCGGTGAGCCACATGGCATCCAAAGTCGGAATCGGCTGGATCGTCGCCCCTTTTGCGCTAATGCTCAGTTTGTCGATCGCCGGCATCGGTTCGGCCTGGATGGGCGGTTGCGCGCGGATCCCATTCGTCGCGGGACTCGATAAATACATGCCCGCTTGGCTGGGCCATCTTCACCCGCAATACGCCACGCCTTATGCCGCGCTGATCGTGCAGTTTGTCGTATCGCTGATCCTGTGCATGATTAATTTCGCGGCATCCGGCGGAGTGCAAGAAGCATTCCAGACCATGTTGTCCCTGGCGGTTGTATTGCAGTTGGTGCCCTTCGTTTACGTATTCGCCGCGCTGCTGAAATTCGCCGCCAAAGATTCGGGGGGAGAAGCGCATTACAGCAAGAACGTTCTCGTGCTTGCGGGCGGAAGCGGATTGTTCACCACGATTCTCGGAATCGTCTTGGCTTTCGCGCCCGCCAAGCAGATCACTTCGCTCTTTCGCTACGAAGCAACCATGATTGGTCTGACATTCTTTTTCATCGCTATGGCGGCATTTTTCTTCTTTGTTTACGGCCGCCGAAAGCATGTTCATGTAGACGCGGGCGTCTTCGCCCGTGCAGGCGAGCGTAGCTCGCCTTATCGATAGGAGAGATTTATGCCGTCAGGTGTGAAAACTGAAGTCCGCACTTATCAGATGTTCGTGAATGGCGAGTGGATCGACAGCAAGTCGAACCAGACCTTCCCTGTCTACGATCCCGCTACAGAAGAAGTGATCGCTCAAGTCCCAGATGCCAGTGCCGATGACGTGAATCGCGCGGTTACCGCGGCTAAAGCTGCTTTTGAGACTGGCCCATGGTCTACGACCACTGCGCAAGAACGAGGCCGGGTTCTGTTCCGCCTGGCGGAGAAGATTCGACAGAACGCTGCAATGCTCGCCGAGTTGGAATGCCGCAATACTGGCAAACCGATCGTCGAGGCAGAGTTCGACATCGCCGACGTTTCAACCTGTTTTGAATATTATGGCGGGTTAGCGACCAAGATTCTGGGATTCGTAAATCCCGTTCCCGACAACGCCGTGAGCCTCTCCTTGAAAGAACCCGTCGGCGTCGCCGGACAAATTATTCCTTGGAACTATCCACTGTTAATGGCCGCATGGAAGCTGGCTCCAGCTCTCGCAGCGGGATGCACTTGCGTTCTCAAGCCCGCCGAGCAAACTCCGCTTACGGCTCTCGAGATCGCGAATTGGTTTGCCGATATTGGGCTGCCTCCTGGCGTGGTGAATATCGTCACTGGTTTTGGCGAGACGTGCGGCTCGCCGCTCGTCCAGCACCCCGATGTCAATAAAATTGCCTTCACCGGCAGCGCAGCCGTAGGAAAAATCATCGTCAAGCAAGCCGCCGACACGGTAAAACGCGTGACCCTGGAACTCGGCGGGAAATCTCCCAACATTTTTTTCGCTGACGCCGACTTCGAAGCTGCCATCGATGGTGCCCTCTTCGGCGTCTTCATTAATCAAGGAGAAGTTTGCTCGGCCGGCAGCCGCATCCTTGTGCAAAAGCCGATCTATAAGAAATTTGTCGATGCCATGACCGAGAAGGCCAAGAAAATCACCCTCGGCTCGCCGCTTGAACGCGAAACCAAGATGGGGCCGCTGGTCAGCAAAGAACAATATGACCGGGTTCGCTCTTATCAGGATCTCGGGAAGAAGGAAGCCAAGCTGGCCACTGGCGGCGGCCGGGCTGAGAAATTCGCCAAAGGATTTTATGTCGAGCCAACGATTTTCTACGACGTTCCCAACAGCGCCCGCATTGCGCGCGAAGAAATCTTCGGCCCCGTGGCTTCAGTGATTCCCTTCGAAGACGAAAAAGATGCGGTGAAAATTGCTAACGACTCCGCCTATGGGCTCGCCGCTGCTGTCTGGACGCGCGACATCTTCAAAGCTTTTCGCGCAGTGAAGTCGCTGCGTTGCGGCATCGTCTGGGTGAATCACATGCAACCGACCTACGTTGAAGCCCCTTGGGGCGGATACAAACAATCTGGTTTCGGCCGCGAGCTTGGCCCCTGGGGCATCGAGGAATATCTCGAAACCAAGCAAGTATTCATCAACCTGAACGAACAGCCCATTGGCTGGTACTGAGGACTGAAACCGATTTCTTGACCATGGCAACCATTCACCTCCAAACTACGATTCCCGGACCGAAGTCGAAAGCTCTATCGGAACGACGCGCTGCTGCGCTTCCTCGCGGGTTGTCGCATGGCACGCCGATTTACGCCGCGAAAGCGCAAGATGCCTGGCTGGAAGACGTGGACGGCAATCGCTACATTGATTTTGCGGGAGGAATCGGTTGCCTCAACGTCGGTCATCGCCAGGAACCGGTACTCTCGGCCATCCGCGAACAGTTGGATCATTTTCTGCACGTCTGCGTTCAAGTTACTCCCTACGAAAATTACGTTCGGCTCGCCGAGCGCATGAATGAAGTCACGCCCGGAAACTTTCCCAAGAAAACTTTATTCGTGAACAGCGGAGCCGAAGCGGTAGAGAATGCGGTGAAAATCGCGCGCGCTCACACCGGGCGTTCGGGAATCATCACTTTCGAAGACGCCTTCCACGGCCGCACCATGATGACGCTTGCGCTCACCAGCAAAACTCATCCTTATAAGGCCGGATTCGCGCCGTTTCCCGGCGATGTTTATCGCATTCCGTACGCCTATTGCTATCGCTGCTCTTATTCGCTCACTTATCCGTCGTGCGATCTTTTCTGCGCCCGCCACTTGGAAGACACATTCAAGCGGGTCGTTGCGTCGGAAGATGTAGCCGCCGTGATCGCCGAGCCCGTTTTGGGCGAAGGTGGATTCGTCGTTCCTCCCCCGGACTATTTCAAGATGCTGATCGACATCTGCCACAAGCACGACGTTTTGTTTATCGCTGATGAAGTCCAAAGCGGCTTTGGCCGCACCGGCAAACTGTTTGCCTCTGAGCACTATGGTATCGAGCCGGATATTCTGGTCTCGGCGAAATCGATTGGCGGCGGCCTTCCGCTCGCTGCCATCACCGGTCGAGCCGAAATCATGGATGCTCCGGGCCCTGGCGGTTTAGGTGGAACCTTCGCTGGAAATCCGGTCTCTTGTGCCGCGGCGCTGGCTGTCCTCGATCTCTTCGATCGCGGCGAACTTCTCACTCGCGCTAACGAAATCGGCCAGCGTTTTCAAAAACGCGCAAAAGATTGGCAGAAGCGGTGGCCGATCATCGGCGATGTTCGAGGCCTAGGCGGCATGCAGGCCATCGAGCTGGTCAAGTCGCAGGAAACGCGCGAACCCGCAGCCGACGACACCCAACACATCTCCCAATATTGCTATGAGCACGGATTGATCACACTCACGGCCGGGTCGTACTCGAACGTGATTCGTGTTCTGGTCCCTCTGGTTGTCACCGACGACCAGATGGACGAAGGGCTCGATGTGCTGGAATCCGCGTTGAAACAAGTTTGGGAGAAGAAAGAAGCCGTCGCACAGACTGTTTAAGAACTTAGGAAAACATGATGCCCGTTGCTGCACCTTCAATCACGAAAGTTTCCAACTACGTTAGTGGGGCGTGGGTCGAATCGTCCGCGTCCGAGTACATGGACGTAACAAACCCTGCGACCGGCGAGGTCATTGCTAGAACACCGTTATCGAGCGCCGACGAAGTTGCCGCCGCGGTCGAAGCCGCCGCCGCTGCCTATCCCGCATGGCGCCGCACTCCGCCGGAAGATCGCATCCAGCCACTGTTCAAGCTGAAGCAGCTTCTCGAAGCTCACATCGACGAACTGGGACGCATCATCACCGAGGAAAACGGCAAGACTTTCACCGAAGCGAAGGCCGAACTGCGCCGTGCCATCGAGAATGTCGAAGTCGCCTGCGGCATTCCCATGATGATGCAGGGCTACAACCTCGAAGACGTAGCTAGCGGTATCGACGAAATGATGATCCGCCAGCCGCTGGGTGTGGTTGCAGCCATTACGCCGTTCAACTTTCCGGGCATGATTCCGTTCTGGTTTCTGCCTTACGCGATCGCCTGTGGAAATACGTTTGTCCTCAAGCCATCGGAGCGCGTTCCGCTCACCATGCGCCGCGCCTTCGAATTGCTTGAGCAGACCGGCTTGCCCAAAGGCGTAGTCAACCTCGTCAACGGCGGCAAAGACGCGGTGAACGCGCTCATCGATCATCCCAAAGTTCGAGCCATCAGTTTTGTCGGATCGACACCGGTTGCGAAGCACGTTTATGCTCGCGCCGGGGCCAACGGCAAGCGTGCCCAATGTCAGGGGGGCGCGAAGAATCATGTCATCATCCTCCCCGACGCCGACATGAAGATGGCAACCCAGATCATCAGCGACAGCGCTTTCGGCTGCGCGGGACAACGATGCCTCGCAGTTTCCGTGGCCGTCACGATTGGTGACGCTCAGAAGACTTTTCGCGATTCCATCTCCGATGCAGCTGCAAACTTACGTGTGGGAAACGGACTGGACGACGGCGTTCAAATGGGGCCGGTGATTTCTCAGCAGAGCAAATCTAGGGTCGAGTCCCTGATCGCCGTCGGCGAAAAGCAGGGAGCTAAAGTCCTGCTCGATGGCCGTAACGCAAAAGTTTCGAAATACGAAGCAGGAAGTTTCGTCAAGCCGACCATCCTCGACAATCTGCCAATCACCAGCGATCTTGCCGATGCGGAAATCTTTGGCCCTGTTCTCAGCCTGATTCACGCGAACGATATGGACGAAGCGTTGCAATTTCTCGAACACAGCCCATATGGCAATCAAGCATCGCTGTTTACTTCGAGCGGCGCAGCGGCAAGGAGATTTCGCTACGAAGCCCCGGCCGGCAACATCGGCATTAACATCGGCGTCGCTGCTCCTATGGCCTATTTCCCGTTCAGCGGCTGGAAGGACAGCTTCTTCGGCATCATGCACGGACAGGGCCGAGACGCAGTCGAGTTTTACACCGAGAAGAAAGTTGTCGTCGAGCGCTGGGCGAAAGAACATTCGCGCAAGTTCTAACCAAGGCAACTCACTAGAGGGCACAGAGGTTTACAGACTTATGTCCGACACCATTCAAAAGTATAAAGACTACGTCATGACCGGCTTCATGAAGTCGGTTGTGCCCCTGGTCGTCGACCGCGCAACTGGAGCGACTATCACGGACGTAAACGGGCGCGAGTATCTCGACTGCTTCGCGGGAATTTCCGTCGTCAACGCCGGCCACAACAATCCAGCTGTGATTGCCGCGGCGAAAGCGCAAATGGACAAGTTGGTCCATTGCTCGTCCTACATCTACCACGTGCAGCCGGTTGCAGACCTTGCAGAGAAGCTGGCCCAGGTCGCCCCGCGCGGCCTGACCAAAACATTCTTTGGCAACGGCGGTGCTGAAGCCATTGAAGGCGCGTTGAAGCTCGCACGGCTTTATACCGGCAAGCACGAATTCATCGCGCTGCAGGCGAGTTTTCATGGACGCAGTTGGGGCGCACTGAGTGTTACTGGCAATCTAGGCCGTAAGAAGCGCGGTGGCCCGTATGCTCCCGGAATCGCCTTTGCCCCGGCTCCATATGTCTACCGTTCCCTCTGGCCCAAGGACCCCGAAGAATGCGGCCGCCAGTGCGCGCGATCAATCGACGACATCATCCGCTTCGCCACCTCCGGCGATGTCGCTGCGTTTATCGCGGAGCCAGTGATGGGCGAGGGCGGTATTCTTGTTCCGCCGCCAAACTACTTCAAAGAAGTGAAGAAGATTCTCGATCAGCACAACATCCTCTTTATCGCCGACGAAGTCCAATCCGGCTTCTGCCGCACTGGAAAGATGTTTGCCTACGAGCATTACGGCGTCGATCCGGACATTCTCGTCACCGCAAAGGGTATTGCCGACGGCTTCCCGCTCAGCGCGTTCACGACTCGGCCCGAAATTGCGGCAGCATACAAACCTGGAGATCACTTATCCACCTTTGGCGGCAACCCCGTCTCTTGCGCCGCAGCACTCGCCAACATCGAATTCATGCAGAAAGAAAATCTCGCAGCCCGCGCCGCCGAGACAGGCGCTTACGTGATGAACAGGCTGCGAGACTTACAGAAGCAGAATCCGATTGTCGGCGACGTTCGCGGTTTAGGCTTAATGATCGGAGTCGAATTGATAAAGGACGAGAAGCTAACTCCTGCAGGCGCAGAAGCCGAAGCGATTCGCGAAGCACTTTTCAAAGCTGGCGTTCTAGTCGGCGTCGGAGGCGTCTACGGAAATGTCATCCGCTTCCAGCCTCCATTGGTGATTACAGGGCAACAGATCGATCGCGCTCTCCAGGCGTTTGCCGCCGCACTGCAGGAGATCACGCAGCCGGCAGCCGTCTAGCCGAGATCAGATCTCGTCATCGTCATCTTTATCATCGGAGCTGCCAAGATTCTTCACCGGGCTCATGGCGCGACCATCGTTGGCGCGACGAATATCGATGTGTCCGTTTACGTTGGAAAGCTCAATCCTCGTCCGGCCGCTGCCTAATTCAGCGTGCAGATCGTGCCCGACCCAACGATGATGATTCACATGCAGCCCGAAATCATCGTCGATGCCGCCCGACACCGTAGACGCTTCGACCCTGGCGCTGGCATCCGATGGCAGCGTCACTTCCAGGCCGCCATTCACCGAGCTTAGCTGAATCGGATTCTCGCTCAACTGCTGGAATTGCGCGTTCAGCTTGCCATTGACCGTCGAGAGCTCCAGCCTTCCCGTCAGATCTTGAACCGCCAACTTCCCATTCACGCACGACGCATGAACTTCCCCCGACACGCCATGCACATCCAGCGATCCATTCACCAGGCTGATCTCATCCAGCCGAGCATTGCGCGGCACCATCACCGTATATTCGACGCCGGCAGGATCATTCCATCCGCCATTAAAAGTGTGATCGTGGTCCGGGTACCGCGTGCGGATGGACACGAAATCGTTCTCCGCCTCAACCTCGATCTTCGTCTCGTCGAGCCGCTCTTTCGTGTTGGCATACTTCACCGCATCCACCTTGACCTCATTCTGGTCCCACGCGGTAATGTGTACTGACCCATTGAGGTTCTCCAGTTCGATCCGGCCATTCGCCGACAATGGGTAGCTATGATGGAACTCCTCGGTGAGTCTCCCCGGCCACGCTTGGGCTTGCAGCCCACCCAATAATGCGCAAATTGTGCCTAGGACTGCCCCCATCCAGGTAGAAACGCGGCGTTGACGATGCATGGCTCCTCCTCGCGACACTGCATAGACGTCTCATACCGGAATTCGTGAGCTTGGTGACGCCACCATGGGCCGTCGCATCTTAAGTCTCCCCATGCGCAATTTATTCTTCTATGTAACCTCCACACTGCTATTCCTGCCTGGCCCGGTCCAGGCTCAAACCCAATGTGGACAACCGATTACACACAGCCAGCAGGTTGTTTCCAGCTCACGCCTCAAGGGGGTTCCGGACTTCCATGAAGTTACCCCCAAGTTCTATCGTGGCGGCGAGCCCAGCCGTACCGGCTTCGAAAACCTACGAGAAATGGGCGTGGCAATGGTGATTGATCTGCGCGGAAACCGGGCTAGCGAACGCAAGGAAGTGAACCGCCTGGGCATGGAGTACGTGGCCATCCCTTGGCACTGCCCTTTTCCGCACGATGCGACCTTCGCCAAGTTTCTGACCTTAATGCGCGCCAACTCCAACCGCAAAGTTTTCGTGCATTGTCGCCTCGGCGACGACCGCGTCGGCATGATGGTCGCGGCTTACCGTATGGCAGAGCAGGGATGGACCGCCGAACAAGCCATGCAGGAAATGAAGTCATCCGGTTTCACCAGGTCGCACCACCTTATTTGTCCCGGCCTGGCTTCCTATGAACGACATTTCCCCGAACATTATCGAACCAGCCCAGCCTTCGCCGCTTTGCGCGAAGAGAAAAGTCCCCAATAAAGCCTGGCCCGACCTTCCCAGAAGTGCTAAGGCTTCCTGTACTAGCGTGGCCATCTGTTCGCCAAAGAGAATAAGCCTTGAGGATAGGTCCGATGTTAGGCAAAGTAGCCATCGGCTTTGCGTATTTTGTCGCCACTCTTTACATCCTGTTGATTCTGCTGCCCGCGGATTACTGTTGGCAGCATGGATGCCACGGACCGGAACTCGATGGCTTCATGCCGGCTTTTTTTCTTTCTCCCTGGGGCGCAGTTTGTCTGGCCTTCACCTTGCGCAACGCGATAAAACAAACCCGACAAAAACCATCCTGGTCCTGGTTTTTCTGGGCTCTCGCCATTATTTTTGGAATTGTTCTCCTGGCTACGATTGCGTTCTTCGCGTGGATGATCTACGAAACTGCGGTTCATCGATAGAAACTTTCACGCCGCACGATCGCAGCCACAAATCGCGTGAGGCTCGGCGGCGGTGATTGAGATCAGAAGCCACAGCAGCATTTCGATATAATCCCCGGCGAGGAAAGTTCGACGGTATCGCCACCTGCTCACACCACGGAGTTTTGACTTGAATGTTCACCTGCTCGACGGCACGTACGAACTCTTCCGGCACTACTACGCATTGCCCTCCGCACGCGATAACGACGGCCGAGAAGTCGCAGCGGTACGTGGCGTGCTTTCGTCTGTGCTCGGAATGATGAAAGCCGGTGCAACGCACGTTGCCGTCGCAACCGACCACGTCATCGAATCGTTTCGCAACCATCTCTGGCCGGGCTACAAAACCAGCGAAGGAGTCGAGCCCGAACTGCTGGCGCAGTTCCCGTTGCTGGAGGAAGTGCTTCAGGCAGCCGGCGTCGTGGTGTGGCCTATGGTCGAATTCGAGGCCGATGATGCGCTCGCCGCGGGTGCGAGCCTGGCAGCCGCCGATAAACGAGTCGAGCAGGTCATCATCTGTACGCCCGACAAAGACCTCGCACAATGTGTTCGCGGCTCGCGCATTGTGCAGCTGAACCGTCGCACCAGAGCTACTCTTGACGAGCCCGCGATCGTAAAGAAATTCGGCGTTACACCAGCCTCGATTCCTGACTACCTTGCACTCGTTGGTGACTCGGCAGACGGCTACCCTGGTCTCCAAGGCTGGGGCGCAAAGTCGTCGGCAGCCGTACTCGCAAAGTTCATCCACTTGGAGGGTATTCCCAAAGACTGGAGCGAGTGGCGCGTCAACGCGATGAGCGCTAGTTCGCTCGCAGCCACGCTTTGCCGCGACTGGGATCAGGCGCTTCTGTTTCGTAAGCTCGCAACTCTCAGAACTGACATTCCTCTTTTCGACGATGTCGATGAGCTGCGATGGAATGGCCCGACTGCGGCATTCGACGCGATGGCAGCTCGACTCGACGCGGCCCGAACAGAGCGGCGACGCCCAACCACACGGTGAAGCGAGGACGCACGCGCGGAAAAATCAACGTCCCTCTCCAACTTGTCATCACTCCCCCACTTGCCATCACACCCCCAATTTGCCATCACCTCCACCTTGTCATCCTGAGGAGCGCGCTTCTTGCGCGACGAAGGATCTATGGATTTGTCGAAACCTTGTCATCACCTCTCCCTTGTCATCCTGAGGAGCGCGCTTCTTGCGCGACGAAGAATCTATGGATTTGTCGAAAACCTGCCATCACTCCCACCTTGTCATCCTGAGGAGCGACGCTTCTTGCCCAACGAAGGATCCATGGATTTGTCGGAAACTTGTCATCACCTCTACCTTGTCATCCTGAGGAGCGCGCTTCTTGCGCGACGAAGGATCTATGGATTTGTCGAAAATTTGCCATCACCTCTCCCTTGTCATCCTGAGGAGCGCGCTTCTTGCGCGACGAAGGATCTATGGACTTGTCGAAAGCGGCAGAATGCATAGGTCCTTCGCTGGGAGTCGTCCGCGCAGCAGACGGCTCCGCGGCCTCAGGATGACAAATGGTTAAGGATGCAAAGGGTATACGCGGCAGTTCGCCGGCGCCATTTCATAGGAGATATAATGTCTGGCCGTTAGGAGTCATCCATGCGCAAGCTCATTCCGTTATCGCCACGACTAGACGGTGATCTGGAGTCGTACGTCGCAGCCGCAAGATCTGAGTCGCATCAGATCTTCGTTACCGCCGCCGCGCTCGGCTTGGCAAGCTTGGGCGTTACACCTGCGCTCAACGCGGAGATTGTTTATACGCCCGCGAACGAAACAGTAGGAGGGATGTTGGGCGTTGCGACCCTACAGATTGACCTTAACAACGACGGCGTTCCTGATTTCGTCCTAACCGCCTATAACTATGTAACCTTCACGACAATCTTTCAGAGTTTCCGCTACCTGAACGCAAGAGGCTTGCAGAGTAACCAAATACTTGACAGCCACAATCAAGGAAACTTGAATCTGGCCCTTGCGGACGCTCAGGGGCAGATGATAGGACCTACAACGACCGGACCGTTCAAGTTTGGTTCCCGGGGAGAGATGAATTGGTTGATATTTGAATACGACGGTGATGGCAACTCCTGGAGGTCCAGCAGGGGATTTTGGCTCAACGCAACGAACCGCTATCTCGGTATCAAGTTCTACATCGATGGTGAGATCCATTACGGTTGGGCACGACTCAACGCTCATGCCGGATATGCTCAACTCACCGGCTATGCCTACGAGACCATACCTGACAAGCGTATTCCGGCTGGCGTCTTCCCAACCGCGAAGCCTGAGAGCAATGCAGCTCCGCAGAAACCCGCGACGCTAGGTGTATTGGCGATGGGCGCTTCTCAACTCAATAGGCCGTTCGGCGCACATACGTCCCACTAAGACTGATTTCTCTGATGTCGTTCCACATTGGTCGCCTCTCGGCTGATGCGGCAGGGCAACCCGCAATTTGAACGCCCATGCGTTTAAGGAGAATCATGTCTAAAAGTCAAGACTCCCATTTATGTCCGGTGTGCGGCGTCTCGGCGAGCACGATTGTCGCTTGGAAAGTGGAACAGCTACAGTAGGCGAAATTTTCTCGAATCACTCGCCACGAGATGAGAAGAAGGTCTCTTGACGCCCCTTCCATGCCGCGCTGATACTTATCATCACTCGGTAAGCCGCATGTTCCCACGACCTGAGGATGGCCGAGCAGGTTCTTATTCAAGATCGCGTGAGTGAGCGCGAATAGTCTGTTCCGCACGGAGGTCTCCAATGACGAAACTGAAGCAGCCGAAAATGGTTTGGGTTGCGGTTGTGCTTTATGCAGCGGGGAGCATCCCCGCGCAGGCTCAGACTTATAGGAGACTGGTTTCCTTCGATGGGACCAATGGTTCGAATCCAACAATAATGTCTCTTACTCAGGGCGAAGACGGCAATCTGTATGGAACGACGAACCATGGATCACCTGTTCTAGAGGGCACCGTCTTTAGAATAGGGACGCGAGGATTAGAGAACCTGTACAGTTTCTGCCTTCAAGGGCTTCCTTGCCTCGACGGTTCCGTACCCTGGGCAGGCATGGCCTTGGCCGCTGACGGCAGCTTTTACGGCACTACCGCTCAGGGCGGCGATCCGAACTGCGGTTCTGAGGGTTGTGGAACGGTCTTCAATATCGACCGTCAGGGAACGCTCACTACCCTACACACGTTTGAAATGAGCGACGGCTTTTTGCCAGAAGCCCTGATCCTGGGAGCCGACGGTTTTTTCTACGGAACCGCCAGCTCTGGAGGAGCGAATAACAAAGGAACCATTTTCAAGATGAGCTCCGGCGGTACAGTGGTAGTGCTTCACAGTTTCTCAGGCAGTGATGGCGCGCGGCCGGGGAGCGGTTTGGTGCAAGCTGCGGACGGGAAATTCTATGGAACCACAACTTATGGCGGTGCTGACCCCGCCGGCTGTGACGGATACGGCTGTGGCACCGTCTTCAGCATCAAATCGAGTGGCGAATTCACGACACTTTATTCCTTTTGTTCGCAGCCGAATTGCTCCGATGGCGCTCAACCCCTGTCGGGGCTGACTCAAGGAGCCGATGGAAATCTGTATGGCACCACCTTCGGAGATCCCCCGGACTTCGGGCTCGGTACGATCTTCAGAATCACGCCGAGCGGTGCGCTGACAACGATCTATAGCTTCTGCGTACAGCCCGGATGTACGGACGGGGAAATTCCGTACGCCGGTCTAACGCTCGCGACCGACGGGAACTTCTACGGAACAACACAGGGGGGCGGGACATACGGCCACGGCACGGCCTTTAGCCTCACTCCCGGTGGCACGTTGACGACGCTTTACAGCTTCTGTTCCCAAAAAAAATGCTTCGACGGTAGTGAGCCGTACGGCGGCATCACCCAAGGGACGGATGGAAATTTGTATGGAACTACATACACCGGAGGTGCGGCTCAATACTATGGAGTCATCTATCGCATCTCTGTGGGTCTCAGACCGTTCGTTGCGTTCGTGCGCCCCTATGGCAAAATCGGCCAAATCAGTGATATCCTCGGCCAAGGATTCACCGGCACCACCAGCGTCACGCTAAACGGCCTCCCCGCGAACTTCAAGGTCGTCTCCGACACATATCTGACAGCCACGATTCCACCGGGCGCTACCACCGGCTACGTCACCGTGACCACGCCCACAGGTGTGCTGACCAGCAACGTACCGTTTCGCGTGTTGCCGTAGCTTGATCAAATGGTGCTCTCTAATCGAATCAGTTCCAGTAGGAGGTAAGAAACACAATGACTCGCAGAAACTCGACGGTAATTGTGACATTCCTCGCCATAATCGGCTTCGCGACGATCAGCCTTGCAGCGTCGCAGAAAGTCCTGTATAGCTTTACCGCGACAAAAGGAGACGGTGCACTTCCATTCGCGGGATTAGTTTTTGACGCCAATGGAAACCTCTACGGAACAACCAATAACGGCGGGCCTTCCGGGGATGGAGTCGTGTTTGAGCTCAGTCCCAACCCTAACGGGGAGTGGTCTGAAACGGTGTTGCACGCGTTCAACTGGACCGACGGAGCCCATCCAGAGGCGAACCTGATTTTTGATGGCGCAGGGAATCTCTATGGCACAACGGTATTTGGTGGCGCCGATGGCAAAGGCACCGTTTTCGAACTAACTCCGGCTCAGGGTGGCGGCTGGACGGAGCAAGTGCTACACAGTTTTCCAGATGCTGAATTCGATGGGTATCATCCCTATGCGCCTTTGCTATTTGATTCGTCTGGCAATCTTTATGGCACGGCGGCGTATGGAGGCGCCTTCGCGGGGGCGGTCTTCGAATTGAGTCCAGCACTCGATGGAAGCTGGACGGAGACAATTTTGTACGACTTCCCAGAAACCTTGGGAGAGACGGAGAATGCCTGGCATCCTTATGGCGGGGTGGTGTTCGACGCAGCGGGCAATCTCTACGGTACTACCGAAAAGGGCGGGGGGCACAACGACGGTGCGGTATTCGAGCTAACACCCTCGTCAAACGGGATGTGGACGGAGACGTTGCTGGCTCACGCTGACTTTACGTACGGCGTCTATCTACACGGCGGCTTGATTCTCGATGCCAATGGCAATCTCTATGGCACAGCCCCTGGCGGGGGGGCCCATAACGCAGGCACGATCCTTCAGCTAAGCCCGGCCGCAGGCGGAGGTTGGATCCCGAAAAACTTGTACGACTTCTCCGGCGCAAATGGATTCAATCCCTACGCCTCCCTTATTACGGATGCAGATGGAAACCTCTATGGCACGACCCAGGCAGGCGGGGCTAGCGGGGAGGGTACGGTTTTTGAGTTGTCTCAGAACACCGACGGACATTGGATTGAGGGCTACTATAGCTTCCAAGGGAAATCGCAAGGGGGCAATCCCTACAGCAGCCTCGTATTAGGCGCCGACGGCAATCTCTACGGGACAACCCAATCAGGGGGAACATACGGCGCTGGTACCGTCTTCGAGATCATACGTTAGCGAACTCGGGCATGGTGGAATTCCCTTAGGAACTTTGCTGCTTCCAAGCGACGGCAATTAGCTCAGGTGGCAGTCAGAATGCTCAAAACTCCAAGAACCGCCGAAGAGACGGCGCAAGCTTCCGTAAACTGATTTGTTCAACCGATCCCATGAAGACCGATCACTTGCGGACCAGCAGGTTCTCGCTTGTGACTGTATTGCCACTTAGCCCGAAGATCGTCAGTTCCTGACCACTCGCCACGAAGACCTCGCCGTTAGCAACGACCGGAACTAAGTTGGCGTTTCCCAAGTAAGGCCACGTGGCTTTGCTCTCTTTCTGCCCAATCGATAACCTCGACGATACGGGCAAAATCACGTCGAACGTGATCTTTGGTAAGCACAACACCATTTACAGTCCAACCGAAGCGGGTGGTGCATCAGATTCAGGGGCCGTGTACGAAGCGCAGTTCCAATCCAGGATGCCCGCAAAGCACCCTAGCAAGCGTTGGCCTCACTCCGAGACTTTGATCTCGTAGAATGTGCCGACACCCGCGTACCCTCCAGCCGCGGTCGTCCCCCAGAGGTTCCCCAGGCTGTCGATCACTACTCCGCTCTCCGGATCCACTCCATCGTGCGGCTGCGACGCTGCTCCCTGGAAACTATGGAAGACCGAGTATTGCCACGCTCCATTCTGCGGTGTAAGGACGAAGACTGTACCGTCAAGCCGGTCTCCGCCATTCGTGGTCGTTCCCCATAGGTTGCCACCTAGGTCAAAGGTCAAGGTTGCATTCGAGTTAGCCCCGTCGTAGCTGCCGGGCTGAGTTCCCGCAAAGCTGTGCAGTACAGAGAGCTGCCCGCCGGCAATTTCGTACACTACGCCAAGGCCATAGCTCCCACCCGAGTAAGTAGTGCCATATAGATTCCCCTGGCTGTCGAGAGTCACTGCGCCGGTAGGCTGGCTTCCGTCCGCTCCGACGAACGCGTGAAGAACGGTTTCCGTCCAAGTTCCGTTCCCGTTCGGGCTCAGCTGAAACACCGTCCCGCAATTGCAGAGGAGATCACCCCCGTACTCGGTTGTTCCGTAGTAGGTACCTGAAGTCGGATCAAAGGTCAGCCCGGCGTCCGGCCCAGAGCCATCGGGCGGCCCCGAGAAACTGTGGATCACATTCTCTTGCCAGGTACCTTGATTATTGATCAGTTCGAAGATCACCCCGCACTCTTTGACTCCGGGATTCGTGCAGGAATTGCCACCACCGCCATAAGTGGTTCCCCATACATTGCCTGATTGGTCGAGAAAGAGCGGCGACTCGTTTGTAGCATAGACCTGCCCGTCCGCTCCACCGGTGAAAACATAGAGAGTTTTCTGTTGCCAGCGGTGCTGAGGACTGACCGCAAATATCCGGCCCGAGTTATAGCCGTGGAACTCCTCGACCCCGTAGAGATTTCCAACCGAATCAACTGCTAGGGCCGCATTGCTCGGGCAGCAGATGGTCTCCTCAACGACTCCGGTAGATTGCGCCTGATAGATGCCATAGAGGCCCGCTGTCCCGTAGGCTTTGGAGCCGACGATGGTCATGGGTGCATAGGGTGACCTCGGACTGGAATGTAGACCGTAGACCAGTTCGTACGTGTAGGTCTGGGCACAGGCCATAGTGGTCAGCCAAAGCAGTGCCACGAGTATGATGGTAGTTTTCATGGTCATTTGGCGAAAACCCCGCGAACACAAGGGTCTTTCATCTCTTTTTCGAGCGGGTTGGTAGGCATCGGGTTGGGCCCGCCACGGCCGGGTGCGCCACGTCTCGCGTCTTTCGAGAGGTGGGTGACGATCACATTTCCACAACTCAGTTACTCATCGCTCGTGACCACCATCACTGACACACGCCAGGTGCCCCAGGCGCGCGAGCCGCATTTGCGAGCTCACTGGGAAACGCCACAGACAAGGAATCGGTGTTCCTTCGCGAAGGAACACATTTCGACAGCTCTCTTTGTCATCGATCGCGCCCGCCACTGCGAGTTGCTGAGACTCCATGCGCGATCCCGTCCTTACATTCGAAGAGGACTGGCCTACCATATGTCGATGGCGGCCTTTCCGCAGGTGGGGGGAGTCCAACGACTGGCCGGGTTTGCCCAAACATAGTCGCGTTCGACAATAAAGCCGCCACAAACCAAATGGAATACTGAGGCGATGAGGCGTTGCATCAGTGCAGGCCCACCTGCATGACGACTGTCACTTCCTTCGCCCCGTCAGGCTTCAACTCGAAAGGGATCGTTTTCAGTCGAAACTCAGGCACGAAAAAGAAGGCGATGTAATCACCACTGTCCAGTTTAGCGCTGAATTGCCCGTTTCCATCGGACATCAGGTACACGGCGGGTTGTTTATCCTGGGAACCTTTTCGCAGAATTTCGATCAAAGCATCAGCGATAGCTCTACCCCCTGGGTCACAAACCGTTCCGGTGAAACGATCAACCCGCTGCTCAATAGGCATTCGCTCGGCAGCGTCGAGCAGAAACTGCGGCGGGTACATCCGGCTGAGAGTCATCGAGAACTGACTCTCCGGCGGAACAGCCGAGGTCACATCGAGGTCGAGGTCTGCCCGCGCATTGTGATTCGCATTACTCGCTACTACGTGATAGCGGCCCTCGGGAAGCTGAGTGGAAATCTGGCCCTTGCGATTGGTCCTATAGGGATCGATCCGCACGTCTCGATCTGACAAAACCGAGTAGAAACTTATCTTAGAGTCGGCCTGCGGTACGCCTTTCCAAAGCACGGTGATCTGGATGTGTGTCGAGGATCGCAGGGACTGTAGCTCGACGGTTTCTGCTGTTGCGCCAGCCGCCATTAGATAAAGCCCGACAATGAATCCGGAAATGTGACAGCCGAGATTCATACCGCTCACAAAATGGATTATAGCCGGGCGCCCCACGTCTCGCGTCTTTCGAGAGGTGGGTGACGATCACATTTCCACAACTCAGTTACTCATCGCTCGTGACCACCATCACTGACACGCACGCCGCTGTTGTGCCATCCTGCTGAGTTCAATTCTGGGCGGACACAGTGGGCCAAACAAGCTCCCATCGTCCGCCCAAAGTCGTTCGCGGCGCAAAACGCGCCGCTAACTTCTTTGTCCGGAATATTTTGCGTACAAGTTCTTTGAAATCTAGGATTTTGAGCTGGCCTCCCGGCCCGACCCTTTGGATTCAAAGATTTAGCGGAACACAGGGGGGAGGGGGTATACCCTCGAATTCAGATATACCTCAGTTCCGCCACCATCCAGGCTGCCCCGGTAATCAGAAAATTCAGGGCGAATTCGGACCAATAGAAGTGCTGCCTTGGGTCAGAAACAACCCGTGGAACCCAGACCAGCAGGCCAAAGAGTCCCAGCATGAGCGTCATCAGCCCCATCGCCAGCCGCGCCTGGCGATTGATCAGAATGGCAATCGCCGCCAGTCCAAACGCGATGGTCGTGGCGACCGCCCAAAACATCTGGCTTGGCGGAATCCACTTTGGAACCAGGTCCGCCGTCTCGTGCGGCAGGATCACCTGGCCCAGCGTAAACGAAACGGCACACAGGCCGAGTCCGATTCTTGCCAGTCGGCCGAGCATTGCCGCTCTCGCTGCATTCGGCTCAGTCTCTGCGTAGAGCGCCACCGCTCCGCAGACTAAGGAAAAGAATAGGAAGAAGCTGCACGCGTACCGATCATAAATATTCGATGCGGCAAGAATGTCGGGAATGGTCGCGAGCGAGAAAATCACAAAGACCACGCCGAGGACGACCGAAGTCAGCCGCATAGTCTGCGGGACCTGCATGCCAATCCCGCCGGCAATGAGCGCGCTGATGATACACCAGCCGATGACACTGCCAAAAGGCAATTTCCAAATATGCTGCAGGTTTTGCGCCGTCTCCGGATCGCGCCACATCAGCAAGAGAACGCCGTACATTACCGCCGACGCGCCAAAAACGATTCGCCCACACAAGGCTGTCTTCATAGAGGCAATGGGCAAGAGAGTATCTTTTAGTGGCGTTCCCGGCAATAACCGCTTGCCGGAATTGGCTCATGACCACTTACTGCAGCTCGGCGCTACGAGCCTAGATCGGAAGGCAGGAACTTCGGTGGCGGAGCTGAATACCCCGGAGGCAGGCCTTTGGTGATGAATGGCAAATCATCCGGATCGCGCACTTCCACGGTGCCATCCGGCATCAGCTTATATGGGTTGCCCAGCGGATCCAGCAAAGAACCGTGTAGCATGCCGTCCGCTTGCAATTCCGAAGTGCTGGAAGGGAAGCGCCCATATTTTTCGTGGTACAACGAAGCTAGTCGCTCCAGCGCAGTCACGTCTTCATCGACCTTCAGTGCACGCAAGTGTGCTCTGGCGTTCGCCTTGACGTTGGTGTCCTGAGTGCTTTGGTAGGTGGTCGCCCACATCAGCCGCGCCATCTCCAGTTCGCCGCCATGCTGCGCCATCTGTGCCGCCATAATTTTCAAAAACGGATGCGCCCCCGGCACTCGTGAACCGCGGGCAAAGGCATCAGCCGCTTTCGCATAATCCTTCAATTCCATGTAGTAGATGAAGCCCAGGTCGTAATAAAGGTGCCAGTCATCAGGATTGTTGCGAATCCCAAATTCCTCCAACTCGATCGCCCGCTCCGGCATGCCGCCACCATTGGGCGGTTTGGGCGCCAGGAAGTTCGCGCCGAATTCATAGGCGACTGTCAGGTGCGGATCGAGCCCGGTTGTGATCTCCAGCAGCGGAGCCAGCAGGGCATAGTTGCGTGCCCTGGCGTGGTGATGACTGCCGAAGTACTGCACTGCTCGCGTCCAATAAACGTCCGCGAGTAAGCCGTCGTATCCCAGGCTCAGCCGTTTCATCACCTTTGGAGATGGAACGTAGAGAACTTCTTCCAACGTGGCGCCCGCACGTAGACGGTCCACCTCGCGCAGGGCAAAGATCGAAACAGTCAGGCAAACGATCAGCAGAATGCCGGCGATGGCCGTGATGCGCTGGGACGGCTTCATTTCAGATTCCGATGCTCGAAGATCATCACCGCGCCGCAGAGCGCCATGCCGGCGTACACCAGCGCATAAACCGTATTCGAAAGGATTAGATACGTTCCAACCGGCTGGTTATGCGCCACTGAACCAATCACGTTCAGCGATGAAAAATTCGGCACGAGATACGCCGCCCCTGTCGCTAGCCAACGGGATGCGCCTTGCGCCATCGCCGCGAAGCCCCGCAAATCTTCGGCAAAGCTTCCGATCACAAAAAGTGAAAACGCAAATACCGCCGACAGCAGCGGAGAGGAGAACGAAGAAAATAGCAATGTCAAGGATGTGATGATCACAAATTGCAGCACGATAAAATACAGCGCCACCAGAATCCATCCGTCTGGCTTCTGAAAATGATGGGAAACATACAGTAAGGACGCAAACACGCCGATGGCCATAAAAAACGTGTTCACCACCAGCGTCCCGGCCAGCCCAAAAAATTTCCCGACAATGAATTCCCACCGCCGCACCGGCCTCGATAGGACGGTATACAACGTTCGTTTCTCGATTTCCTTCGAAACCAGCCCGATACCGATGAAAATTGCGATCACCACCCCAAACAGCGACACGGCGGTTAAGCCAAGATTCACTACCACTAGCCGCTCGATCCCGATGGAGATCTGCCCAACCAGAATGGCAGCCCCCGACATTAGCACCGCGAACGCAATCAGGTTATAGAGGACACGATCGCGGACTGCCTCGCGAAAGGTATTCGAGGCGATGTGGACGATCCGCGCGCTCACGAAGTGACCCCCGCCGTGGTGCGCGACGGTTTCAGTTTGCGCACGTAATATTCTTCCAGCGAAGTGCGGACCGGAGTGATAGAAATAATACGAATTCCTTCCCGCCGCAGCCCGTCAATCACCGCGTCCTGATTGGCTTCGAGGACCGTCGCCCGCACCGTATCGCCGGTCAAGTGGGACTCCGTGATCAAACATTTCAGCGGTCCAGGCATGAAGGTGCCCTGCCACACAATCTCGATCTTACCCTCAATGCTCGACGTCAAATCAGCAACTGCGCCAATTCCCTGCAATTCGCCCCCATGGAGAATCGCCACTCGATCGCAGAGCGATTCCGCGTCCGACAGAATGTGAGTTGAAAAGAAAACCGTTTTGCCTTCCCGTTTTAGTTCCTCCATCAGATTGCGAACTTCGCGGCGGCCCATGGGATCAAGCCCTGACATCGGTTCGTCAAAGAACAACACTTTTGGATCGTGCAAAATCGCCTGCGCAATGCCTACCCGCTGCAACATGCCCTTGGAAAATTTGCGTAGCTGCACGCCGGTCACATCCACCAGACCTACTCGGTTGAGCACCTCGCTCACCTTACCTCGTCGTTGGTTGGCCGGAACACCGGATAGTTGCGCGAAGTATTCGAGCAGTTCCCCCGCAGTGAGGTAATCGTAGAAATAGGGCTGTTCCGGCAAAAATCCGATTTGCGCTTTCATGCGCGGATCATTAATTTCCATGCCCAGAATCCGCGCCGTGCCGGCAGTCGGGAATACCAAACCCATTAACAGCTTCAGGGTAGTGGTTTTTCCGGCGCCGTTCGGTCCGAGAAAGCCAAAGATCTCTCCGTCTCCGACCGTCAGATTCAAAGGCCGCAAAGCGCACTTCGGCTTCTTTTTCCAGAAGCCTACGTAATAAGTCTTTTCCAAGCCCAGGATTTCTATGGCAGCCATTGAAAACACAAATCCTATTGAAAAATTATAAGCAAATCTCGCGCGACAGGTGATGCCACGAATAGTTACGAAGGTAAGAGATTTGCAGACGGGGGCTTCCGTGCGGGGTTATTGTGCCGAGGCGTATCCCATGCAGGTAGAGACATCCGCGGCAGGAGCGCCGCCATTGATTCCCGCTTGCTCACGCAATACTCCATCGGTGACGATGCAGAAATTCCGCACGCCCGTGACATTGAACAGCTCCGGCGCCGAGCTGGCTACAAACGAGTCATTGGGACCGCCGCTCGCGCTGAACCCCGCGGCTTTGAGTTGGTAGCCGCTCTTGGTGCCGCTCGCCAGAAGGCTGTCGATCATGCAGGCGGAGGTCGAACTCGGCGCACAGCCCGTAGGAGGTCCACCCAGACTTGCCAGATCCGGCGCATACCCCACTGTCGGGTATGCGGCGCTATAGGCAATCTCTGCGGTTGCGATCCGACGCACGGAGGTCGCCGCCGAAGCTTCGTTGGCCGCAATTCTCGCGCGAACCAGATTAGGCACCGCAATGGCGGCGATCACCAGAATGATCGCCACGACGATCAAGAGCTCGATCAGCGAGAAGCCCGCGCTGCCCTGGCACCCGCCCCGTCTTGGACTTCGCAGCATCATTCCAAGAGATTTAAGAGCAGGTTGTGTGCCAGTCTTTGTTCCTCACAGACCCTTGTCCTATCAAGAATTTTGCGGATCGGATGGGCTCGTGGGACGCCGCTTGTCACAAATAGTGACCGCTTGGGTCATCTCCTGAAGACAAGCCCGGGTGAGCGGGAGGGTAACCAGAAAGATGTCCGCAAAAAAACAAAGGGAGCAACGGATTGCTCCGTTGCTCCCTGGCTTGTACCCTCCCCCAGGTACTTCGCCAAACTCGCGCTTATTGCAGTGAGGTGTAAGCGGCGCAACCAGTCTCGCCGCCCGAGGGCGCAGAACCAACCGCCGTGTAGCGGATGACCGCGTCTTCGTTCGAGCAGAAGCCACGCACACCAGTCTGGTTCACTGCAGCCGGCTGACCGTCGAGGGTGTAGCCGACCAGGATGCCAGCTCCAGCAGTTCCGCCCACCGTCTCTGTAAAGTAGTAGCCGCTCTTGGGAGTGGTTCCCGCAGTGGCCTGGGCAACAACCCAGTCAATCAAGCAGGCATTCGCCGAAACCGGAGTGGTGCAGCCAGTCGAGGCGGCCGGTCCCAGGGCAGCGATCGAGCTGGAATATCCCACGGTCGGATATGTCGACTGATAGGTAACTTCGGCCGTATTCATGGTACGAATCGAGCTAACTGCGGACGATTCGTTGGCCGCAATACGGGCTCGCAACAGGTTCGGAATAGCAATGGCTGCGATGATCAAGATGATCGCCACCACAATCAACAACTCAATCAGCGAAAAACCCTTCTGTTTACGCATCTCGTCTCCCCTTCTCCTCTGTTCCGTATGGTCTTAATCGACCCGGTGACCTGTATGGTGGCACTTGGAAGGCCAGAACCCCAGATTACGAATGAGCTTGACCCGCTGCTTGAACCACTTTCTTTTCAGGACTGGTGCGCACGTTAGTAACCTGCGCCTCCTGGTCATGCCCTCCCGAGAAAAGGCGGAAATAGCGAATTTTGGCTCAGTGTTGACATTTCCTGTCAATCGCTGCCCGGCGACAAGACGGCTCATCTGCGCCGCGTTGATTGGGTAGGAAGAATGGGACATCGTCGCCCGCACCCTGATTTTGGCCGGTACCTATGTCACTTGTGGCTGGCTTTGCTTCCCCGATACATTGAAAATCGCCCGGAAACTTAGGGTCTCTCGTGGGCACGTCTTTAACGGATCTTCATATTCCCGGCGCCGGTCTCGGCACTAGCACGGCGCATAGCCGTACTTCACAACATGCCTTTGTGGTTGTTCTCGCCACAAGCTTGGTATTGAGCACCAGGCTTGCTTTCGCCATTTTCTGGCTGATCACATCGACATACTGTCTACTCGCGTACGTGCCTTTTTCTTACTTCGGTTTTATTCGAGATCCGCTTCTAACCTGGATTCCACTTTTCACAAAATTTCATGCGCTCCTCTACGCCGTGTCAGTGGGCGCAGTAGCGATTACGCTTATTCCGGACCTCCGTAAGAGTCGTACACGAAGTTCTTACGCAGGCTTCCTACTCTTTAACGCGATCGGCTGCATTTATCTCTGGTGGCATCCGGTATTAGCCACCATTACTCCTGATATCGCAAGCTACATCGGCAGCCTTCTCGCGTTATTTCCCCTGATCTGGCTGTCGGCCCTCGATCTCGCTGCCACGCGCGACTCCGCGCAGGCGTGGGAATGGCCTTCTGCAACCGCTGCCCTGACCATGGCGAGCCTTTCGGCACTGATCGTAGCGACGGGATTTGGAGGCACCGCCCTTCTGCGGACAGCTCTCGCCGACCAGCGGATGCCTGGCTCCATCGTATTCCGCGGCATGCTGGCGAGCGCAAGCTCTCATCTGGTGATCTTCCTGGGTGTTGCCACCGCTCTCCAGATTTTTCGGTTTCTATCCCATAGGACGCCGTGGTCGCGCGACGTTTATCTGGTATTTGCTCGCGCCTTCGCCTGGCTGCTCTGCACGTTGGCGATACGAAATCTGATCTTTCCGACTATCTCTTTCGAGGGCACACAAGCAAATATTCTTGCGGGTGTAATGGCCTTCGCCATTGTCGTTTCTGTGGTGGCGATGACGGCCCAGCTGCGCTCTCGCTTTGCGGATTGGGAGATAGCGGCACAATCTCACCTGAGCTGGATTTGCCTACCCCTCTTGCTGGTCCTCACTGCCGCTTATTTCGTCCCCTCTTGGATCGGCCGAGCTGACTGGGACTCGGTGCTGCAGAAGGTCGCTACCTTAGCCGTTTGGCTTTTCGTTTTCCAGACCATGGCCCGCTTGGACCTGAGTAAGCACAAAAAGACTGCCTTGCTTGTGGTCTTGTCCTGCGGTTTCGCCGCGATCGGCGGCTACATGTATGTGCGAACGCGTGTGGACGATGCAGCCACGCAAGCTATCTGGTACAACGCACTCGATACTTATGCAGGCGCGGACATTTCCTACAAGACAGCTTCCAGCATCCTGTCACTCTCCATCAACAATAGCGCTTACGGGCCTTTTTATGATTTTCTAAAACAGAACAGCAACCTGCCGCAAGAGGTTGTCGTCAGTCCTGCGGATACGCGACTGGTCGCTCGCCTTCAGCCCTCGCGCAGTCCCAAACCCAACATCTTTATTTTTGTCATCGACAGTCTGCGTCAGGATTCGATCCCCCCATACAACGGTGCCGTTAATTACACTCCTACGATTGCGCGCTTCGCCGCAGACAGTGTGGTTTTCCGCAATGCCTTCACACGCTACGGAGGAACCGCGCTCTCCGAGCCTGCCATTTGGGTGGGAGCAATGCAGTTGCACAAGCAATACATCGAACCCTTCTATCCGATGAACAACTTGCAGCAGTTGGTCGACACGGATGGATACCAGAGCTACATCAGCTTCGATCCCATCTTGCAAAGGATCCTTCGCCCGTCGCCATCGATCGTGGAATTAGAGAATGACAAAACCGATTGGGGAAATTTGGATTTTGTTCCCACCCTAGGAAAACTCGAAACCGCCATCGACGCCCGGCAAAACCCGAGCAAGCCGATATTCGCTTACTCTCAGCCGCAGAACGTACACACGCTTACGCTGCAAAGGTCGCACATCCCGGGCGGGCGCAGAGAGGTAACGGCTTTCGAACTGCGCAGAATCGACAAGGCTTTCGGAGAGTTCCTTAGGTTTCTGCAAGACCGTGGCCTGTACGAAAACAGCATTATCATTCTCACCTCCGATCACGGGGACGCTTACGGGGAGTTCGGCCGCTATGGTCACTCGGACTATCTTTTCCCCGAGGTGGTGCGCATCCCTCTCATCGTCCATCTGCCGACTGCTATGCGGGCGGGCGTCGTCTATGATGCCAACAAAGTTTCCTTCAACACCGACATCACGCCCACTCTGTACTATCTGCTTGGGCACCGCCCCATTTTGAACAATGAGTTATTTGGGCGTCCGCTGTTCACAAACACGTTGACAGAGCAGGAGCAGTACGGACAACCGTACTACCTGCTGGTTTCGAGCTACGCGCCGGTCTATGCAATCCTATCCAAGAACGGACAATCGCTCTTTATAGCCGATGCGGTCAATCGCAAGCACTATTTCTACGACCTCAAGGACGATCCACTTGGCAGTCGCAATCACGTTGACGCTCACATCATTAATGAAAACCAGCCGTTGATTCGCGATCAGATCGAACGCATCGACAGCTTTTACGGTTGGCATGCGCCGCAAACGAGCCCGTGACCCATGAGGCCTTAGCGTGTGTGATTCAGATTTCCGTTTCCGAGAGCACCCGAAGATCGTTGTACCTTCGAATCGCCGAAAGACCGGCGGTTACTTGCGCACGGCCAATGGCGTGCTATTCACTGGAAGTCGCCTCCTTGTACGCTGGAGGTCCCACTGAATGAATATGCGAGCTGAGCTCTGGATAGCAATTTTCATTCTGGCGCTGCTATGGCTGGTGGCTCGGTCTCGCCGTCGCAAGCAACCCATCCCCTGGATTCACATTCTGTTCTTTTGTTCCGGTTTCCCCGCCCTCATCTATCAGATCACCTGGCAGCGCGCTTTATTCGGGGTTTACGGAATCAACATTGAATCGGTCACCATTGTGGTCAGCGCTTTTATGTTCGGGCTTGGCTTGGGAAGTCTAATCGGTGGAAGACTCTCGAAAAATCCGAAAGCCCCACTCTTAGTACTATTCGCGCTCGCTGAATTCGGCACCGCCGCCTTCGGACTGATCTCTCTGCGCTTGTTTCACTGGGTAGCGGAATTCACCGCGGGTGCGCCCTTGGCGCAAACTGCGCTGATCAGCTTTGCCCTCGTTGTTATACCGACGATTTTAATGGGCGCCACCCTTCCGCTGCTGGTAGAACACATGGTTCGTGCGTCGCGCAACGTCGGCTGGGCCGTAGGGGGACTGTATTTTGTAAATACCCTCGGCTCCGCAGCGGCCTGTTTCATTGCCGGCGACGTTCTGATGCGGGTGGGTGGTCTTTCCGGTTCCGTTCGAGTTGCTGCCCTGATCAATATTTTTATCGGCGGCAGCGTTTTGATCTGCGGACGGACTTTGAGCATCGTGAAGAGTGATGAATCGGTAATACCTCAGGCGTACTCGGACGGCAAAGGAGACGATTCGCAATTGCTTCCTTTTCCCCTGGCTCTGGCTTGCGTAGCTTTCGCCGGGCTCCTCGCTCTTTCCTACGAAATCATCTGGTATCGCATCTTGTCATTCGCCACGGGCGGAATCGCGCGGGTCTTTGCCTTCTTGTTGGGAAGCTATTTAGCGGGGGTCGCCCTCGGCTCGCGCATAGTCGAGCACTATTGCCAGACCCGGGGATCCGGCAGTCGAATGGCAGCTCGCCGCGGTCTTGGCTGGATCATGTTTCTGTCCGCGCTGATTAGCTTCATTGTCGGACCCCTGTTCGCCTACTCGCTGAAGTTCGGCTCGGTTTACATGTTGGGAGGGCAGAGCATCGAAGCTTATTCGCTACTCCTACTTCTGATCGGCGTCGGCGCATCCTTATTCGGCGCGACTTTTCCGCTTGTTTCTCACGTCTCCGTGCGATCCGACGGCACGGCCGGAGCCTCGCTGAGCTATCTCTATGCCGCCAACATCGCCGGTTCCACCCTCGGCAGCTTTGCCGTGGGCTTCGTCCTGATGAATTACTTCTCCCTCTGGCAAATCTCCTCCGGATTGCTCATCGTCGGAGTATTGTTCGCCATGATCGTGCTCGCGACGAAATCTTCGGCCTGGCGAGTGTTTCAGACAGCCGCAGTGGGATTAGCCGCGGTCACCCTCGCGATTACGCTTAGCCATCCGGTGTTTGAGACCATCTACGATCGTTTGCTCTTCAAAGCGGTCTACCCCCGCTTCAAGCTGCAGCGGGTCGTGGAAACGCGTAGCGGTGCCATCGGCGAGACCCCGGACGGCATCCTTTACGGCGGAGGCGTGTACGATGGCCGCTTCAGCACCGACCCCATGCACGACGTCAATCTTATCGTCCGACCTTATGCGATCAGTGCCCTGCATCCCGCAGCCCGCCACGTTTTGATGATCGGCCTCGGATCGGGTTCATGGGCGCAGGCACTGGTGGCCAATCCTGCCGTCGAACAATTTACCGCGGTGGAGATCAACCCAGCTTATTTGCAGCTGATTCCCGAACATCCGGATGTCTCCAGTCTCCTGCGCAACCCTAAGGTCAAGATTGTTATCGACGACGGACGGCGCTGGTTACTCTGCAACCGCGACGCCCGCTTCGACGTCATTGTCATGAACACCAGCTACTTTTGGCGGGACCACAGCACCAACTTGCTCTCACGCGACTTTCTGGAGATTATCCGCGAGCATCTCAACCCTGGTGGCCTCTTCCTCTACAACACCACCGGATCTCGCAATGTCATGGCCACCGGACTCGCAGCCTTTCCCTACGTCATGCGAGTTGCAAACGCATTGGTCGTTAGCGATTCACCGCTGGTGTTCGACCGGGAAAGATGGCGAGCTGCTTTACTCACCTATGATATCGATGGCAAGCCGATCATCGACGCCAGCGATTCTAACCAGATGCGGGCGCTAGACCATCTGGTAAATATCCCTGACGATCCCACCGGCAAGCAGATTTTTTCAATCGAAGACAACCGTCAACTGCGACAGCGCCTGCAAAACCTTACCGTCATCACCGATGACAACATGGCCACGGAGTGGTTGGGAGAATGAACTCGGAACCTTGGTGAAGTCACCCCCACTGCATTCGCCTTTCAGATGGAACGAGGGATCTCACGCCACTATGGCCATCGTTTAGGAGATCTCCAAATCTTTGCCTCGCACTTCCTGCCCTAATTTGCGCTACAATCCGCCCCACGGTATATGCCCTTCTCTCGCAACAATTCTGCGATTGATCCGGACATCGCTGTCGCGTCCTCCCTGCCGGCCTCTTTTTATATCGATCCCGAATTGTTTCCTCTGGAGAGAAGCAGAATCTTTGCCCGCTCCTGGCAGGTCGTTGGACACGGCCATCAAGTCAGAACTCCCGGCGACTTTTTCACCTGCGAATTGCTGGGCGAGCCTCTGTTGCTTGTTCGCGGCACCAACGGGGAACTGCGCGGCTTTTACAACGTCTGCCGGCATCGCGCCGGACCTCCCGCAGAAGGTTGTGGCAATCGCAAACTGTTTCGCTGCGGCTATCACGGCTGGACATACGGTCTCGACGGTGCTCTGATCAACGCCCCGGAATTCGAAGGCGTGCAGGATTTTCACCCCGAGGAGTTTTCGTTGACTCGAGTTCGCACTGAAGAGTGGTCGAATCTGATTTTCGTCAATCTCGACCTCAACCCTGTTCCGGTCATGCAAAGCCTAGGCGAGTTGCCGCGGCAAGCCGACCGCTTCGGATTTTCGTCGATGAAATTGTTCGAGCGGCGAACCTATGACATGAAATGCAACTGGAAGACCTACGTCGACAATTATCTCGAAGGCTATCATCTGCCCAGCGTGCATCCCGGATTGAATCGCGAGCTCGATTACAACGCTTACACCGTCGAAATTTATTCCGGCCATGTTCGCCAGTTCAGCCCGATCCGCGGCGCACAGCCCGGCGACCCTACGCCGCGCCGCTATCAGGAAGCACGCGAGGACCTCACCACCGACTACCTTTGGATTTTTCCCAACTGGATGCTGAACTGCTATCCCGACAATGTTTCACTGAACATCATTCTGCCGCTCGAGGTTGAGCGCACGCTGGCGATTTTCGAGTGGTATTTGCCGGAAGACCAGCTACGCAGCCAGGCAGCGCACGATTCCGTCCGTTTCAGCGATGAAATCCAGATCGAAGATGTGAAGATTTGCGAAACCGTGCAGAAAAACCTCCACTCCAGCAGCTACAACCGTGGCCGCTACAGCGTGAAGCAGGAACGCGGGGTTCACGCATTTCACCGCATGTATGCGGAAGCGATGAAAGAATAGCTCGTGTAGAGACAGCCGCCTCGGCTGCCCGGCGGAACGAGGCTCCGCAGATGATCACCCGGCCTTCACCAGCATGCACGTCACATCATCGTGCTGCGGTGTGGTGCCCACGAAAACATCGAGATCGCTCATCAAGCGCCGCAACAATTCCTCCGGTGCCGCGCTCGCACCCGCCTGCAGAATATTCATCACTCTCGGCTCGCCATACTCTTCCCCGCGCGAGTTGAGTGCCTCAACCAATCCGTCAGTAAAAATCACCAGCCAATCCCCAGCTTGCAAGACCGTTTCGCCGAAGTCGTATTTCGCCTCCGCCTGAATTCCCAGCGGTACGCCACCTCGCTCCAAATGCTCAATCGCGCCTGAACTCCGCCGCAAGATCGGCGGATTGTGACCCGCGTTGATGTATGTGAGACTCTTGGCGCCCGGGTCATATTCCGCCAGAAAGGCTGTGGTGAATCGGCGGCCGAACTGGCTATTAGAGCAGGCATAACGGTTCATTCCCGCCATCAACTCACCCAGGGAACAGGGGACCGACGAAAGCGTTTTCAGGCTGGCCTGGAAAGTGGCCATAAGCAGCGCCGCCGGCACACTCTTGCCCGCAACATCGGCGACGACCAACAAGAAATGTCCCTGCCCTGCATCGCCTGTCGGGCGCGCAAACACATCGTAATAATCGCCCGCCACCGTATTTGCGGGACGAGTTGCAAAAGCCATCTGCATCCCGGGAACTTGCGGCGGGCTTACCGGCAGGAGCCATCGCTGAATGTCGCGGGCAATCTCCAAATCCCGTTTCATTACCACGCGATCGGCAACTTCAAGCATCAGCAGAACAAAAATCAAAGCACCGCCGAAAAAGTGAAAGTCGAACTCCATAACATCCACTTCGCCGGCCCGGCCGTGATAACTAAATCCTCCCGAAGGAAATACAAGGAGGACGACTCCAAGCAGCAGCAGCACCCGTCGCGCCGGAGTCAGCTTTTCCAACAGCGCCCAGGCGAATTCTTGCGCCGTGTGCCAAAAGTTTTTGCGGCGTGTGTCGCGCGGAGCTTGCGCGGCGAAATCTTTCTGGTAAAGCCGGTAACTGGCGCGAGCGTCTGCGCTGAACTGCCGCCAGAGCTGGCTCAGTTCCAGCCCCTCAGTGACTCGAGCCCAGAATTTATCCAGCTGAACGAAAATCTCCGCACGGGGCTTTCCCCCTGGCTGAGAGGCTTGCCCTGGCGTAGCTTGGGATTGAGTCGAGTTCATCCGGAGCCACCATTATAGGGGCTCCGGCCAGCCGCTTGCCTGTCACACAGGTTTGCGCACGGCGATAGAACGCAAACACAAATCGTGATTCATTGCTGAGCCGGCTTTGGCGTTTGCAGGCTGGCCTGCGCCTGTCCGGACTCGCCCCACAACTCGAAGTGGGCGCGCCGGTTGCGGCTCCAGCAAGACTCATCGGATTCGGTGCACACCGGATACAATTTTCCCCATCCCGTGGCAAACACCACGCGATCTGCTGAGATACCCATTCCAATCAAACCGTCCCGAGTCACTGCCGCGCGCCGGTGCGAGAGATCCAGGTTATAAACGATCTCGCCACGTTCGTCGGCGTCGCCTTCGATCGTGACAAACACATCCGGATGAGCTTTCAGCCAATCCGCATCCGCTTGCAGGGTTTGCCGCTCTTCTGGTCGCAGATTGTCCCGATCATAATCGAAGGTAATGTCCTTCAATTGTTGGCCGACGTTCGCCGTCTCGCTCGGAGTCGGTGGCGGAATCTGTACTGCATTGCTATCCTGGGCAGACCCTTGATCGTTTTGAGAAGCATCGGTTTGTGCGAAAACGGAGCTGGCCAAAGCAAGAATTGCAACGATGAGAATAAAGCGCATGGCAACCTCCAGAGGTTCCGCTTTAATGATGCTCAAAATCGCCATCCGCACCCCATCGGGGGGATCGTGTATTTTGTCGAGAGAGTTTCCGGGGGAAAATGTGACCAGACTTCAATTCCACGTCGAGTGGCCGCGTTAAGGGGCCGCATTCCCCACAGATTGCTTTCTCTGCATGGGGCGATTTAGATTTTCTCTATGTCGTTCGGAGCGGGAAAAATCGCCGCCGATTCTCTGGCAGAAAGGCTCATCGACTCTCACACCAATGGTCACTCCATGGTCGATCCGCTGAGACGTGTGATGGTCTGCTCGCCGCGCACCAGTGGCTGGAACAAGGCGGAACGCGCGGCACGCTGGCGTGATCTGGGTTTTCTCCGTGAACCGAATTTCGAGGTCGCCCAAGCCCAACATGAAGCGTTGTGCCGCGAGTTGGAAGCGGCCGGTGCCGAAGTGATCGAATTGCCCCCCAGCAACGAACTTACTCTGGATGCGGTCTATACACACGATGCTTCTTTCCCCACGGATTTCGGATTAATTGCATTGCGCCCCGGAAAGGCAAACCGCAGCTCCGAAAGCAAACTGCACTGCGGCTTTGGCAATCTGCTGGGAATTCCCATGCTGGCCAAAATCACGCCTCCTGCTACCTGCGAGGCCGGCGACATGGTCTGGCTTAATTCGAAAACATTGCTCGTCGGCCGCGGTTATCGCACCAATGCCGCAAGCATCTCGCAGCTGCAACACTTGCTAGCTCCCAGAGAAGTGAAGGTGATTTCCGCGGCCCTGCCCCACGGTTCCGGTCCTTCTGCCTGCCTGCATCTGATGTCTCTGATGAGCTTGTTGGATGACAAGACCGTGCTGGTGGACCTGCCTTGGCTCGCGGTCGAGACGGTCGAGTTACTAAGAAATCTCGGCTTTCATTTCATCGAGATCGCTCATACCGAGCGCGACACGCTCGCCTGCAATGTTCTGGCTCTCGGTAACAAACGATTGCTCGCGCTAGAAGAGAACGCAAGAACTAACGATAAGCTCCGTGCTGCCGGATTCGATGTGCGCATATTTCCCGGCTCTGAACTAGGCATCAACGGCGGCGGTGGGCCCACTTGCCTTACCCGGCCTCTGCTCCGGGAGTAATGGCGTGGGGACAGCTGTCCTCGCCTGTCTCACAATCCTGTTAGAATCAAAAGGCAATGGTTCTTCCCTTCGTTCGCGATCTCTTCGCGGACGTAGAAAAACTGCCTTCCTTTCTGCGTGCTGCCTCCCGTTTCCGTGAGGGCACGGGGCGGACGAGTGTTTCCGGACTGACGCCAACCGCCAAGGCCTTGCTTCTGGTTTTGCTGCAACGAGCCGTCGGACGGCCGTTTGTGGTCATCGTTCCTGACAACCGTGCTGCTGAGGACCTTGTCCCGCTGCTGCAAGGCTTCCATGAGCTTATCGGCGGCAACGAGCCGCAATCGATCATCTCCCTTCCCGCCCGCGACGTGCTTCCGTTCCAGAATCTTTCGCCCCATCCGGAAATTCAGGAGGAACGCGCGGTCGCGCTTTGGAAAATCGCCACCGGAGCCGTCTCGATTCTGGTCTCGCCCGTAGTTTCCACGGCTCTGCGTTTGCGTTCTGCAGACTACTACTCAGATCTCGCGCGAGTCGCCCGGCGCGGCGAGGCCATCGACATCGACTCGCTCCTGCAGCATCTCAACACCGTCGGCTATAGTTCCGCTGACGTGGTCGAAATGCCAGGGGAATACGCTCTGCGCGGCGGCATCCTCGACGTTTATCCTCCCGAGGCCGACCGTCCTCTGCGCATCGAATTTTTCGGCGACGAAGTGGAATCGATCCGCAAGTTCGATCCCGCCTCGCAACGCTCGGCCGATCCCGTCGAAGAAGCCTTGCTGCTCCCGCTCACCGAAACGCCCGTCAACGAAGAGCTCCTCGGTTCCATTCATGCTCGTCTCTCGGGCAAGCGCATCACCGGCAATGAAGAAATTGTGGAGCAGGCGGTGCGTTCCGGCGGCGTTACCGTTTTTCCTGGCTGGGAATTTTATGCGCCGGTGGCCGGCGCCAACCAAACAGTGTTTGAAATGATGCCCAACGCTGTCGTGATGGCGGATGAGCCGCCCAGCCTGAAAGATGAGTTCGACCGCGTCTGGTCTCGCATCGAAGATGCCCACGAGCGCAGCGGCGTCGGAAATCTGGTTCGGCCGGCGGATCTTTACGTCTCTCCGGATGATTGGTGGAAGAAGTTCCAGAGTCTTCCCGGCGCGGACCTGGAACATCTTGAAATCGCCAGTCCCGATAAACCCGAGCCTATCACCTTCCACTCACAACCGGCGCCGCGATTCCACGGCTCGGCCGAATCCATGCTGAAGGAAACAAGAAAACAAATCGCTGAACAGAATCGCGTGCTCATTGCCGTGCCGAACATTGGCGAAGTTGAGCGCCTGGCCGACGTTTTCAGCGAGAACGCCGTCTCTTTCCGCCTGGGAAGCCGCACTCGCGGCGGCGAAAGCTATGCCGACGAAACTGCCTATTTTGCCGGCGAAATTCTCACAGCAACCCTAGCCAAGGGTTACGTACCCGATGGCGTGATCTTCCCGGATGCGCATTTAACCATCTTTGGAGCACGCGACCTTTTCGACGAATCCGAAGCCGCAGTTCGCCCGCAGCGCCAGAAATCGAAAACCTCCGCGTTTCTTTCCGATTTTCGCGATCTACAAGTTGGCGATTACGTGGTGCACGTCGAACACGGTATCGGCCAATATCAAGGACTGAAGGAAATCAATCAAGGCGACGGCAATCTGGAATTCATGCTGCTCGAATACGCCGACGCGGCCCGACTCTATGTCCCATTGACACGCCTCGATCTGGTCCAGAAATATCGGTCGTCGGAAGGCGCCAAGCCTGCGCTCAACCATCTGGGCAGCGCCGTTTGGGCAAAGACCAAGGCTCGGGTTCGCAAGGCCATGAAAGATATGGCCGACGAACTGATCAAGCTGTACGCCCAGCGTAATGCCGCTAAAGGTTATGCGTTTACCGACAATCAATTCATGCATGAGTTTGAAGATGCCTTCGAGTACAACGAAACCGACGATCAGATGGAAGCGATCAAAGACGTGCAAGTTGATATGGAATCGCATCGGCCCATGGATCGCCTTTTGTGCGGCGACGTCGGCTATGGCAAAACAGAAGTTGCCATGCGCGCGGCTTTTCGCGCAGTCAATAACAATAAGCAAGTAGCGGTGCTGGCGCCCACTACCGTCCTCGCCTTTCAGCATTACGAGACTTTCAAACAACGCTTTGCTGCGTTTCCCGTGACCATTGAAATGATCAGCCGCTTCCGCACCACAAAACAACAAAAAGAAATTCTGCAAAAAGTGGAAGCGGGCAAGATCGACATACTGATTGGCACCCACCGCCTGCTCTCGAAGGACATCAAGTTCACCGATCTCGGACTACTCGTCGTCGATGAGGAGCAGCGTTTTGGGGTTCGCCACAAAGAGCGCCTTAAGCAGATGCGAAAAGAAGTCGATGTCTTGACCATGTCGGCCACGCCCATTCCGCGCACGCTGCACATGTCGCTGGTTGGTATGCGCGATATGAGCGTCATCGAAACGCCGCCCAAAGACCGCATGGCTATTCAGACGGTCGTCCTGAGCTGGGACGAACAATTAATTCGATCGGCGTTGCAGCTCGAACTCGATCGTGGCGGCCAGGCCTATTTCGTTCACAATCGTGTCGAAAGTATCTGGGAGATCGCCGCCAAGCTGCAGGAACTCGTGCCCAAGGCGCGCATCACGGTGGGCCACGGACAAATGTCCGAGGGAGAACTCGAAAAAGTGATGCTGAAATTCATGCACCATGAAGCCGACATCCTCGTCTCCACCACAATCATCGAGAACGGCCTCGACATTCCCCTTTGCAACACCATCATTGTGAATCGCGCAGATCGCTTCGGTCTTTCCGAGTTGTACCAGCTTCGCGGCCGGGTCGGACGCTCCAATCGTCGGGCCTATGCGTACTTGCTCATTCCGGCGGACGCTGAACTCACTCCACTCGCACGCCGCCGCCTGGCTGCCTTGAAGGAATTCTCCGATCTCGGGGCGGGCTTCAAAATCGCCGCTCTTGATCTCGAGCTGCGCGGGGCGGGAAATCTTCTCGGAGGCGAGCAAAGCGGTCACATCGAGGCCGTTGGTTTCGAGCTTTACACCCAGATGCTCGACCGCGCCGTCCGCGAACTGAAGGGCGAGGCTCCTCCAGAAGAGGCGGAAACTCAGCTCAACCTTGGCCTCAACATCCGTATTCCGTCTGACTACATCGCGGAAGAGAATCAGCGTTTGCGCATGTACAAGCGCATCGCGGGCGTGGAAACTTCTGCGCAACTCGATGATGTTGGCTCAGAATTGAAGGACCGTTATGGAGAGCCTCCGACGGTCGTGCAAAATCTGCTGGAGTACGCTTCGCTGAAAATCCTCGCAGCACAAGTTGGAGTGGTCAGCATTGAGCGCAAGCGAGAACAGGTGACCATCAAGTTCCGGCAGAATACCTTGATCGATCCTGGAAAGTTGGCACGCTTTGTCTCGGCTCAAAATGGCGCCCACTTTGCTCCGGATGGAACATTAAAATTCCCGCTCAAAACCGCTCCCGCCGGCGCCATTCTCACCACACTCAAGGACTTGATCGAGGAACTGAGCGCTGGAGCGCCGGTCGCCAGCTCGGACTAGTTCGCGTTTCTCGCAAAGCGTTCTCCGCTCGCCGCATGCTAATCTCGAATTTCCATGGCCCTGCCCGTTGATTTTCTTTCGACTAGTCTCAGCCTGGCTGCGGTCGTTGCCTGGGGAACCAGCGATTTTCTTGGCGGATATTCTTCGCGTACCGCCAACGCGTTCTTGTTGACCACCATCGCCCACGCCAGCGGTCTGTTATTGATGGTGACAGTCGCAACCGCCAGTCACGCTCCTTTTCCAATCCATTCGAGCGCACTTTGGGCCTTCGCCGGCGGACTCTCCGGCGGAGGCGCATTGGCCATCTTCTATCGCGCTTTGTCGCAAGGAAGAATGGGGCTAACGGCACCCGTTGCAGCCGTGCTCGGCGCCGCGATCCCTACGCTATTCGTGATGTTTACGGCGGGTGCGCCCAGCCCGGTTCACATTGCCGGGTTTCTGCTCGCTGCTATCGGCATCTGGCTCATCTCCCGCACTGAAGATGGCAGTGGCACCGAGGGTATCGGGTTCGCCGCGCTCGCCGGAATTGGCTTCGCCGGCTTCTATCTGTGCATGAGGCAAGCCGGCAACGGCTCGGCGTTGTGGATCGCAGCATTGTCGCGCCTGGCTTCGTTTACGCTCACGGGAATCATCGTCCTTCTCATCGGGGCACGCCGCATCACACCGCAAAGCGCTGGTTGGGGCGTTCTCGCCGGATGCCTCGACGTCACCGGCAGCGCCCTCTTCGTCCGCGCCAGCCAGACCGGACGTCTCGATACCGCCGTTGTCCTGACTTCGTTGTATCCGGCTGTGACAGTTCTTTTGGCCCGCCTTATTCTCAAAGAGCATTTCACCCGCTGGAAGGCGGTCGGAATGTTCGCGGCTTTGCTGGCTGTCCCCATGATCGCTGCGCAGTAACCTGTCGCACAAAGCGTGTGCACCGTCTCTCCTGCTAACATCAATTCGTGAGTGACAATTCCCCGGTTCGAGTACGATTTGCTCCCTCCCCCACGGGACATCTTCACGTCGGCAACGCGCGCACGGCGCTTTTCAATTGGCTGTTCGCTCGCCAAAACGGCGGTACGATGGTGTTGCGCGTAGAAGATACGGACGTCGAACGCAGCGAAGCGCGATTTGAAGACCAGCTTATCGGCGACCTGAAATGGCTTGGATTGGATTGGGACGAAGGCCCCGACGTTGGCGGACCTTACAAGCCATATCGCCAATCCGACCGGCTTGAAATATATCGTGACCACGCCGAACGCCTGCTGAATGAAGGCAAGGCCTATCTCTGTTTTTGCACCGAAGACGAATTGCAGAAGGAACGCGACCAAGCCATGGCCAGTGGTGGTCAGCCGATTTATTCCGGCAAGTGCCGGAACATTGACCCAGCCGAAGCCAAGCGCCGTCGCTCCTCCGGTGAGGCTTGCGCCATTCGCTTACGGATTCCCGAACACCCTATCCGCTTTCACGATGTCGTTCACGGCAACGTGGAGTTTTCGAACGAAGTCGTCAGCGACCCTATCATTCTGCGTTCGAGCGGCATGCCGGTTTACAACTATGTCGTCGTGATCGACGACGCGCTAATGAAAATCACGCATGTCATCCGCGGTGACGACCATCTTTCCAATACGCCCAAACAAGTTGCGCTCTATGAAGCACTGGGCTGGCCGGCGCCCGAGTTTGCTCATCTTTCCACCATCCTCGGCGCGGATCGCGAGCGTCTATCCAAACGCCATGGAGCAACCTCGATTGCAAACTTTCGTGACATGGGAGTGCTTCCAGAAGCGTTGGCAAACTATCTCGCGCTCTTGGGCTGGGCGCCCAGCGGCGGGACGCGAGAAATTTTTGCTCCGCAAGAGCTTATTCAGGAATTTTCGCTCGAGCGCGTAACACCCTCCGCTGCCGTCTTCGACATGGAAAAGCTGTATTGGCTGAATCGCCAATACGTCAAGCAAGCCGCGCCGGAGCGGATCAACCGACTCGCCCTCGCCTATTACAGTCGAGCTATCGCCGAGGATCTCCTCAAAGACTCTTCGCTTGACGGGATCGAGGGCGTTCCGCTCTGGACTCCGCCACAACCCATTTTCGATTGGCTGGCGAAGATCACACAACTGCTCGCACCGTACGTCGATCGACTCGATCAACTTCCCGATCGTGCTTCCATGATCTTTAATTACGATGCCGCGGCCGCCCTCGCGAGTCCCGACAATGCCGAGGTGCTCGCTTGGCCACAAACGAAAGCCGTGTTCTCACGGTTCGTTGTAAAGGTTCTGGCGGATGAAACTCGGCCCATGACTCCGGAAGAGTTCAAAAAAATCGTCAATGAAGTGAAAGCCGAAACCGGCACCAAGGGTAAAGAATTGTTTCACCCCATTCGCATCGTCATTACCGGATCGCACTCCGGCCCCGATTTCGACCGCTTGATTCCTATCCTCGAAGAAGGAAGCAAGCTCAGCCTGCCTAAGCACGTTCTCAGCGTGCGTGAGCGAGTCGAGCAATTCTGTCATGCGTTGAAATGCTGAGCTCGAAGCGGCGCGGCTATTTGCTCATGTCGCCGTTATCGTGTCCGTCCATCATGGCGCAATGCCCATGCGCCATACCGTCATGCTCGTGACTTCCGCCACAGCACGACATTTTTGTTTGCTCGCTTCCCTGGCTGGGATGGTCGCAGCAGGCTTTCTGATCTCTTGCGCACTTTTTGCCCTCGCAGCAGCCGTCGCCCTTCGCACAAGACATGGCTTCTTTGCCGTCCTTGTCTTGGCAGCACGACATTTCCGATTTCATGGTCTCATCATGATGGCCACAGCATGAATCAGAATTCTTGCCATCTGCCATCTTGTCGCAACAGGAACAGCTCGACTTAGCCTGCGCCTGCGCTGCGGCGGAATTCTGTGGCGCACTGGAATTAGATTTGGAGGGATTGGAAGTCTGAGCAAACGAGACTCCCGCCAATAATATCGCTGCAATGATCATTTTGATTTTCATGGTCACCTGCTTTCGGAGCAAGTTTCTCAAGGACGCACACGTCGCTCTGTGATAGAGCTCACACGGCGATGTGACGATCGTCGAAAAGAGCTCCACCAGGTTTTAAAGAGAAGGATTTACTGCTGTTGCGAGTCACGAATCAGGATCACATCGGATTCGGTATGACCACGAACGATGCCCAGCTTCGTACCATCGAGCGACCAATTAAAGCTCAAAATATGCTCGGAGTCGAAGTTGGTAATTTGCTTTCCCGCCGAACCGTCGAACGGCTGCAACCACAAGTTGTCCACGCCAGCTGCGCGCACAACATAAATCACCCCTTTACCGTCACGGGTAAATCGCAACGTGCCGCTGCGTGGGCGCTGGAATGCCATATCCTTGAGCACTTGGCCGGAATCCACGGAAATCAACTTCAGTTCTTCGATGTGCTCGCCAAGGTGTCCAAACGTCGCCAGAATCGCGCTCTTTCCGTCCGGCGAGAGATCGCCATCGGCCACGAGTTCATCGGAAACTTTTTCAGCTTTTCCACCGTCGATGGGAACCCTCATCAGGCGGCTGCCCGCAGCGATGTCCATGTAATAGACCCATTTGCCATCGGGCGAGCAGGCGGGCGCCTGATCAATTTTGCCGTCACTCAGCTGTTTTAAATTCCCCCCGTTCGCATCCATGCGCCAGGTGTCGATCACCGGCTTGCCTTTGCCAAAGATTCCCGTGAAAACGATGTAGCGTCCGTCCGCGCACGCGGAAGGCGCATCGCCAAAGCCGCCGGGCGGAGCCGGCAATGGCGTCGAGGTTCCCGTCTCTGGATTGAGCAAGCTGAACCACCGTTCCTTCGGTATGACAATTTGCCCATCCTTGGTCCAACTGAAACTGCGCACCGCGGCACCGGAAGTGATTTGGTGCGCCTGGGCCGACCCGGAAGCATTCGCCGGGGTCATGTAAAGGTTCCAGTGGCCTTCGCTCATCACTGTAGCCAAACTATGGCCATCGCCGGCTACGCTGGGGTCGGAGTAATTATTCGTATCTCGAGTGATCGGCGAAATCTTGCCATCGGGATACGAAATATAGACGATCTGGTTGCCAGTAAATGCCGAAAGCGCGATCAGGCCGCTGCCATCGGACAGCCAAACATTACGCTGCAGAATGCTGTTCTCCGAGGTAGCGAATACGTGTTGTTTTTTGTTGGCCACGTCAAACGCCACGAGTCCGCCGAACGCGTCCCCCGGCTGAAGAGCGCTCACGACAATGCTTTTGCCATCCGGTGACCATGCGGGATCGCCTAAATGCGCATTGATCGGTCCTTCGAAGAAGACCTTCTCCTCGCCTCCATCCACCGGTTGAATCAACAGCCGCTGCCGGCCGGCCAGCGGATTATTGTCGCGGAAAAACGCGAATTGTTTGCCGTCGGGAGAGAAGCTGATATTGGAATCGATATCTGTGACCAGCTTCTGCGGAGTTCCACCAAGAAGAGGCGCGCGATAAAGATAATGGAGTTCAGTGCTGCCCGGTTCGTCGCGTACAAAGTAGAGATAATTTCCGTCAGGCGAAAAACGCAAGCCGCTGTAATTCACATCGGCCGGCGCTACCACCTGAGTGTCGCTATTGGTGGGAAGGTTGCGCAACCAGAGACTCTGCTGGCCAGCATCGTTGACCACGTTGAGCATGTATTTCCCGTCGGGTGAAATCGCGGCCAGCGTCGCTTTGCCCGTGTCTGTAATCTTCGTGACCGTAATATTTTGAAATGGAACCGGCCTTGAGCGATGGACAAACGCGTAAATTCCGTACCCGGCAGCAGCCAGAACAACGATGCCAATTAACCCGACCGCGCCAGTTCCCAGCTTATTTTTTCGGGCCGCCGCCACCACGGCCGAGCCACTGCTTGCTCGGACGGGAACCGCCGTCTCGCTCGCCGGAACCACAATCGCGGTCGTTGTCACGGTCGGTGAACTCTTGCGACCGGACTCCAGATCCCGCTTCAAGCGCTTCAAATCGCTGCATAAATCGCCCGCCGATTGGTAGCGCAAGTCGCGCTCTTTTTCCAGCAGCCGTTCGATGATCTCCTGCAACTTCGAAGGCAACGTTGGATTGATCTGCATCGGTGGAATCGGATCGCGGTCCAGAATCGACTGAAAAACGACTGCCGAGGTATTGCCTGCAAACGGCAAATGCCCAGTTGCCATCTGATAGATGACCGTGCCGAGAGAAAACAGATCCGTGCGAGCGTCGAGTTCCTCTCCCCGAGCCTGCTCGGGGGACATATATGCGATCGTGCCTACAGTCGATCCCGGGCTGGTCAAGTGCATCGGACTTGGCACGCCGGCATCCACGCTCATGGTTTCGGTCTGCAGCATGTCCGTGCGGATCAGCTTGGCCAAACCGAAATCCAGAATCTTAACTGGGCCGCGGTGGGTGAGAAAGACGTTGGAAGGCTTGACGTCGCGGTGAACAATGCCTTTGACGTGCGCGGCATCGAGTGCATCGGCCAGTTGAATGCTCACTTCCAGCAGCTTGTTCAGCGGCAGAGGCCCACCGGCAAGCTTGGAATCCAGGCTCATCCCTTCCAAGTGCTCCATGGAGATGAAGCTCTGACCGTCTGCGTTCTCCACCGCATAGATCGTGCAAATGTTGGGATGATTCAGCGCCGATGCCGCGCGCGCCTCCAGCAGAAAGCGATCCAGAGCCGCCTGGTCATGTGCGAGGCCTTCGGGAAGAAACTTCAATGCAACGCGGCGGCCCAACGTCAGATCCTGGGCCTCATACACTACGCCCATGCCGCCGCTGCCTAACTGGCTGATGATTCGGTAATGCGAGATAGTTTGACCAACCATAGGCTACAAACAGAACGTCCATCTTAAGTTTCCACGGCAAGCGCAGTCAAACAAACCAGACATAACAAAGTTCGATAGCACACATAAATTCTTTCAATTTCCGTAGTCACCGTATTTCGGGTTAGTTTGTCCCAGCACGTGATCTCAGCGAGTCGCCCCAAACTTTCTGGGAAATCAGGGCCTCCGGCTCCGCCAAGGATGGGACACAATGAACAAGCTAAGTTTCACAACTCTTCTGATTCTTCTCGCGTCTATTCACGTTTTCGCCCAGCAGGCGCCCAAGCAAACCTCGCTGACGTCCGCGACCGGCAGGAAAGTCATAACCATTGCCGGCCGCTCCAGCGATGATGGAAGAATCTTTCTGCGCAACTCCGACGGCAAAGTCTGGAGCATTAACAACCCGGAGATGCTTAAGGGCCATGAAGGCTTGCCTGTCGTGATTCAGGGCCAGCTCGAACCAAACCAGAGTAAGGAGCTTCATGTTCTCTCGGTCAAAGCAGGCAAAAGTGAGGTCGGGTATGTTACCAACTGGAGTGATTCGGCATTCCGGCGGTAACGAACTAGCTGCTCGCATGCACGGCGTCGGTTGCGTCTTTGACCAGATCCTTAACTTGCCACTCGGTGCCGTGGTACCAGGAAAAAATGCGGCCATCGGCACCGATCACCGCTGTACTTAGCGAGTGGTTGATTACCCCGCCGTCTTCGTTGTAACTCAAGCCAAAGAATTCGGCCATCTTCGGGAGTTGTGCCGCAAGCGGAACCGCGAACTCCCAATGATCAAAAGCCACCGGAGTTCTGTCTCCGACCCAGGGCAATCCATAATGCCGCAATACGCTTGGAGTATCGTGCTGGGGGTCGAAACTGATGCTCAGCAGATGAGTCGCGCGAACCAGTTTGGGATCGGCTTCGAGCTGCCGATTCAGCTCCGCAAATTGCCCGGTGACGCGTGGGCAGTAGTCCGGAAAGGGGCATCGCGTGTAAATAAACGTCACCAGCAACACCTTTCCGCGGTATTGATCCAGAAAGATGTGCTGGTCACTTTGATTGACCAGTTCAAAATTTGGCACCGCATCGCCGGACGAAGGCAGGTGCAATCCCGACACTGGCACCGGCGGTGTGCTCGAGTGTTTCGTGACCTGAATGTTCTCCAGCCAGTAATCGTTGTTCTGCAGAACAATCACCGCCGAGATGGAATCACCGGGAACCAAGGAATTCAGCTGCGAGCCATCTTTGACCTTATAAGGCATGGCCATCGCAGCCATGAACCCCGGAACTGCATCAGCATTCACGACCAACGAGAGACCGGGCCGATCGATGCTCACGACCTTGCCGGTAAGCTGGTAGTGCTTGGCCGCCTGCGGGGATGGTCCGCAGGCGGCCAACAATAATAAAAGAAGGACAACTGTCGCATTTCGCAAAAACCGCATTCCATTTCTCCAATAGCTAGTAGTTGAACCGATAACGAAACTCTCCGTAGAGTTGTCGCGGATCATTCCAGTGGAATCCGCCGAAAGTGAGACTGTTATCCAATTGGACCCGGCGGTTGGCCACGTTCAGCCCGGTCACTGAAAATGTGTATTTCTCGGCAAAGGTTTTTCCCAGCGAAAGATCGAACGTAGTGTGGCTGGGCAGGTAATCCCCGGGATACTGCACACCGGGCAAGCCGTTAGTAAATCCCGAGCCATAGTAGACGTTGGTCGAGGCGAAGCTCTGCCACGGCAGACTCGCATTGAAACCCAGGTTCAATGTGTTTCTCTGATCGTGATCGACCGGCGCGAATCCGGGAGGAATGTCGAGCCCGCAGGACGACGTGACCGGGACCGGGCAGATGAGGCCGCCGGTAATCGGAGAAGTCGCTTGCGCAATTTGATTCGCGTACGCAAGATGAAACTGGCCGCGATGCCAGAGATTCGGCGAATGCAAGGTAAGTTCCCAGCCGTCGATGTGTGCCTGGCTCCAGGTGATCGGCCAGAACAGATTCGATTCTCCGATGTTGTTGTGATCGAGCCAGTTTCTTGCGCGGGTTTGATAAGTGTCGGCATCCAGCGTCCAGCCGCGGAATGGAATCGTGACGCCGAATTGCGACTCAATATCCTGCTCCCCGTGTAACGGAGCGAAAGTGAAATTCTGGCTACTAGCTAGATCGAGAAGCGCACCCGTGGCGGTCACCAGTGGCGGAGCCTGATAATAGTAGCCGTAAAACGCGCGAAAGACCCAATTCAAATGGGGGACTCTTAACGCCACGCCGAAGCGGGGATCGGTTGCGTTCTCCGCAATGGTTGCCCGAAATTCCGTTTGCCGGAGTCCAGCGATCAAGGTCAGCCATGGAGTCACTTTGAATTTGTCATTGATAAAGACAGCGGCCAATCCGCCCGTCACACCGATGGAAGAGGCGGGGAAGTTCGGGCTGCCATCCGTGAACACGTTATTGAAGTAGTTGTATTGATGCTGAGCGAATCCATACACTCCGCCGTCGAGATCGTTCTTCCAGAAGCTGGTGTTGAGGCTGGCCTGCATCCCTCCATAATTCGCATTCTGAGTGACAGTTGAGATGACTGGGAAGTCATTGGGGCCGCCTTTATAGTCCGCGCCGTTGTAGTGATAAAAGGGGGACACGGTGAGCAGAGTGTCCGGGTTGAAGGTGTGCACCCAGGAAAAAGTGACGTAACCATCGGGCTCGCGCTCGCCATCGCGCAATCCATAGCTGGGGAAGATCGAATTCCCGATCGAGGTGGGATCGGGGTCGATCGGAATCTGGTAATAATCCTGGCGCAGCGAACCGACTACACGAATCTGGTTCTTGGGGTCATAGTTGAAGATGAGCGTGCCAAATCCGCCATAACCATTGTCAGCGTCGTGAACGACCTGCGGGACGGGAGTCTGGAGAGCGTAGTTGCTGCGGTTTCCGTTCAAGCTGGCATAGTAGGCGAAGCGTTGGGTGTGTCCGCCGCAACTGATCTGATCGTTGGTCTGGTAGAAATTTCCGAAGCTGAGCACGAGATCGCATTCTCGATCGCGCTCAAAACCAGTTCGCGGGGCGATGTTAAAGATCCCGTAGGTGCGGTCGCCGAGGTCAGCCTCATAGCTTCCGCGTTGGATTTCAAGATAGTCAATGTCTTTCGGATCAATCTGCGGACCGAGATTGGTGGCGATGTTGGTGTTGGGGATGGGGACGCCGTCAATCGCCCACTCGACCTGGTGTCCACCGCGCATGTGCAGCATATCGTGCGTCACGTAGGTGGCCGGAGTGTAATCGGTGATCATGGCGAGGCTGTTGGTGCGGTCTGCTCCGGGAGTCTGCTCGATCTGTGCGCGGTCCACGAGCGTGATAGGAGTGACCGTGTCCGTGGGAACCGCTGCGGGCGTTCCGGTCACGGTAACGCTCTCTTTGGGCGACTCCAGCGCCAATTGATAATGGAGCACCGGCTGAGTGCCCGACTCGACGGTTACAGTTTGAACAATCTGCGCAAATCCGCGGCTGGTCACGCTGACGCTATACTCACCCAGCGGTATTGCCGCGAACTGAAATTCGCCGTTCGCGTCGGTGGTGATGGTTTGGTTCCAGTCGGATGTTTTTGCGTGGATCATGACCATTGCACCTTGCACTGGTCGATGCTGAGGATCATGCACGACTCCGCGAACGGAGCCGAAGATGGTTGCAAAGGCTGCGACAGCAAACCACACCAGACTACTTGAAATCAAGTAACGCAGGGATTTCATAGTTTCTCCAAAATTTGCGGGACACTCGATCCCAGATGGAAAGACAGCCCTGACTTCGATTCGGAAGGCTCTGGGAAACAAGAGAGTCGCTCACGTACAATGCGCGACTTTCGCCGCGATACGGTAAAAACGCCGCACTCTAGCAAACAAGTAGAGTTACGCGGACCTGAGTTTCGCGGTGACCTTCCACTTCCCTTAGGCGATGGAGAACTGTGGCGGGGAGCGACCAGAATGTAGAGTGCTCACTCCGGAAATCCCGGAAGGGACAGCTGAGAATTGAGCGAGCGTAGAAAGCAGCGATGAACAGGAAGAGCGAATTACCGCAGTAAGGCTCACCCATTGCGAGGTCACCACTACCTTGCAGCAGTCATGATTACAACAATCGGGGGTTGCAGTGAATTGAGATCCCGTTTGCGACATCGGCTTGCGCATGCAACACGCATGCGGCGCCGGTGTGGAAATGGCCAGTGCCAGCGGCACAAATGTGCCGACCAGCACCAATATCAGAAGAACCCTGGCAGTCAGGCGATGCATGAAAACCAAGCCACCCCACAGTGACCGATGGCAATCAGCATAACTTTAAGTGGAATGAATGCGCAAATGGCTCTTACTTCATCAGCACCCAACCCCCGCCATCGGTGAAGAGGATGACGAGGTTCATCACGATGAAGATCAACTCGTAGTGCCAGCCGTAACTCTTCCCGCCCCAGAAACCGATGTGCCAGATGAACATCTTTTTGTAAATCGCGCCCAGCATGATGAAAATCAATCCGGCCGCCGCAGGCTGCGTCAGCACACCCAAAGCTACGCCGAGACCGCCCGCAATCTCTGCGGTTCCGAGGAAAATCGTCGCCCCTTGGCTCATCCCAATACTCTTACTGCGCTCCGCCGATTTGGTAACGTGGCTCCATCCGCTACTGAGGAACACCGCTGCCACCATCAGTCGCATCAATAGAAGTCCAAAATCGGTGAACTGCGCAAGTTGAAGGAACATGGTGATTTCTTGCTTCGACCTAAGCTAGTCCCAGAGTTGTCTTTGCGCAACCTTCGCGCACTCTGCGGTAAAAGCTTTTACAATCCCCTGATAAAATCTTAAGTTAAGGCAATCATCCTTCCATCGAGGTCAAAATGCCCAGGATTCAACGTGCCATTCTCAGTGTCACCGACAAGACCGGACTCGTCGATTTCGCTCGCAAGCTTTCCAGCTTGGGAATCGAACTCATCTCGACCGGCGGCACGGCTAAGCTGCTGCGCGATTCCGGCATCAGTGTGAAGGACATTTCCGATCTCACCGGATTTCCCGAGATGCTCGACGGTCGCGTGAAAACTCTTCACCCCAAAGTCCATGGCGGAATCCTCCATCGGCGCGAGAACTCCAGCCACCGCCAAGCCGTCTCTGAGCACGGCATTCAGCCGATCGATATGGTTGTTGTGAATCTTTACGCATTCGAGAAAACTGCGGCCAAACCCGGCGTGCAATTTGACGAGTTAATCGAGAACATCGATATTGGTGGGCCTTCCATGATCCGTTCGGCGGCCAAGAATTTTCAGGACGTCGCCGTCGTGACCTCGCCATCCGATTACGATGCTATCGCGGACGAACTGGCTAAATCCGGCGGGGAGTTGTCGACAGCCACAAAGTGGCGGCTCGCGCAGAAAGCCTTCGCTACTACTGCCGCTTACGATTCCAACATCGCGACGGCTCTTGAGCGCATCAGTTCCAACGGCCACTTCGAACTTCACGCCCAGAGCGGCTTTCCGCAAACATTGCGCCTGTCATTCAATAAAATTGCCGACCTGCGTTACGGAGAGAACCCTCATCAGAAAGCCGCGATGTATTCCGACGGCTCGGGGAAGGGAGTGGCCAACGGCCGCCAGATTCAGGGCAAAGAACTTTCCTATAACAACATCGTCGACCTGCAAGCCGCCTGGGACCTCGCCCAGGAATTTACCGAGCCGATGGTCGCAATCATCAAGCACACCAATCCCTCCGGCGCAGCCACCGGTGCAACTCTCGCCGAGGCCTATAAGAAAGCTCTCGAGTGCGATCCAGTATCGGCATTCGGCGGAGTCGTTGGGGTAAACCGGCCGCTCGACGCCGAAGCCGCCGAAGAAATGGCAAAGTTATTTCTGGAAGTGATCGCCGCGCCATCCTTTGACGACGCTGCCAAAACGAAGTTCGCCGGCAAGAAGAATCTTCGTCTCGTCGAAATCACCAACGCTGCGCCGAAATGGGTTTTGAAAAACGTCTCCGGTGGAATTCTTCTGCAGGATGACGACACACACAGCCTCACCGAAGGCGAGATGAAGGTCGTCACCAAGCGTCCTCCCACACCGCAAGAAAAGCACGCGCTTCTTTTCGCCTGGAAGATCTGCAAGCACGTGAAGTCGAATGCGATTCTATTTGCCCGGGATGGGCAAGTCGTTGGCGTTGGCGCCGGGCAGATGAGCCGCGTGGATGCCTGCAAACTCGCAGCGATGAAAGCTATATTGCCATTGAAGGGCACGGTCGCCGCTTCCGATGCATTCTTCCCATTCCCCGACGGCGTCGAGGAGATCGCCAAAGCTGGCGCGACGGCGATCATTCAGCCGGGAGGATCCGTTCGCGATCACGAAGTCATCGACGCCGCCGATCGGTTGGGCCTAGCGATGATCTTTACTGGAGTCCGGCACTTCCGCCACTAGAGGAGTTACGATTTCTCAATCTCAATCGACCCATCTCCAGTGTGAACCGTCAGCAGGTTCCCGCCACCGTTTATCTTTCCGTGAATGTTCTTCTCTCCCAGACGCCCTTCAACCGTGATTGGGAAGTCCAGATTGATGTGCCCATCGCTGGTGTGCAGGTCGACGTCGGCGGCAAAGTTGTCAGGCAACTGCAACCGCACGCTGCCGTCACCGGTATGCAGAGTCCAACTGGAGGTCATTGCCGAACCAGGTAGCGCTCGCGCCTCGATTCTGCCGTCGCCCGTCGTAAGTTCGAGGCCGTCAAACCTTCCGCTGACGGTGATATGTCCGTCGCCGGTCTTCGCCCGCAGCGTTCCGTCTGCCGAAGTGATCTCCTGATGTCCGTCGCCGCTTTCCAAATCCATATTACCTTTGAAGTTCGCCACTTCGATGGAGCCATCCCCAGTGTGCAAGTTCATTTGACCTTCTCGCGGCATGTGGATCTCGACGTCCACGCGGCTGTTTCCAAACTCGATCGTAAATACGTGGTGCGGATAACGCACCTCCAAGTCCACGCTGTCGCCATTCTGGTGCTCGATGATCTTGATGCCACCCTCGCCAATTTTGTAGCGCTTGGTGGTGACATGCACTTCAATCGTGTTTTTGTCCCAGGTGTCGACGCGCAGATTGGCATCGGAGGTGTCCACATGCAGGTCAGGCTTGCCGCTGATGGTGTAGGTTTTCGACCACTCATCGGCCCGGGCGAAGGGAACTGCCATCAAGCCAAGGGCTAGAATCGCTAAAGCTACGCGTCGCATAAGCTGCTCCTGAGACCGGCAGACACACTCCCAGCCGCCGTCAACCGATAATACGTCTAGGGTTCGAACTTCGTTCCCTAGAAAGTCGTCGCAAAAAACAAATAATGGACGCTCGACGTCCGCTCTAGAGGTGTCACTGCCGAAAAGGCGGTCACCCAAGCGAACAACAAATCGTTTTCGTGAAGAGGAGCGGACGATCAAAAGGCGCGGAAATTATGCCCACCTAAGATCTCCTCAACTTCCTCGTACCCTTCTAGAAACGCATAATTGTAGCGGGGAGGAATTGCAAAAACATATTTCCGATTGTGCCCTAATTCTCCAGGTCCGAATGGTGCGGCGCTTACCACCAACTTGTCGGCGTTCACCAATTTCCACTGTTGGCGCGTAAAAATCATGATCGGGATATCTTGCCTTGGGTATTGCTCGTCCCAATCCGGATGGCGAACTAGAAGCTCCGGGCCGCTTGCTTCGTTCGCATTCGCGCGCCAAGTGTCGACGATAAGATCGAAATCCTTCCAGGTAGCTGGCAGCGAAAGCGTGAACCCATACTGGTTGTTGCGGTATATGATACGAGTCGAGTCGTGATTGGGCTGTGACCGTTGATTCGTCTCTTGAACTTCGGGCGCGGAGGAGCGCTGAAAACTAGCTTGGGCTGCCGAGCCTATCCCCAAAGTGGCTAGCCCGCCAGCCAAAACTGCGATGGTAAGAACTCTCCTCAATCGGCGATCTTTCTCACCGCCTCCAGCAACTCTTCGCTCTTGGGTGCCTGGTCGAGCGGATAAACCTTCGCAAACGCGATTTTCCCGGATTTATCTACGATGAACACCGCGCGCTCGCTGATCCCCATCAGCGGCGGTTCAGCCCGCATAATCCCGAATGCTTGGGCGACCTTGCCGTGGGGGTAGAAGTCGGAACACATCGGAATCTGCACTTCGCCGATCTCAAACTTCTGCCACGCTTTGTGGCTGTAAACCGAATCCACGCTGATGTCCAGAAGCTGGGCATTGAGTGCAGCGAACTTCTCGCGGTCGGAGTTCAACGCCGGCAACTGCTCGCCGCAAGTCGGCGTCCAGTCGAGCGGGTGAAAGGTCACTACCACATGCTTTTTGCCGCGATAATCGCTAAGCCGGATTTTGGTCTGCTGCTGACCCTCGACTGCTGGCAGTTCAAAGTCCGGGGCTTGGTCACCGATTTTCAAGGGCATATCGTGTCCTTATTCAAAGAGGATTTTTATTCTAACTATTTTATCCGTGTAAATCCTGGCTAGTTTTTGAAGAAATAAAAAGGGCGACCTCGCGGCCGCCCTCTCATTGGATTGTAAAAGTGGCTTACGCCGGCTTTACGTTCTCTGCTTGCCAGCCCTTGGGGCCTTTGACCACATCGAACTGGACTTGTTGACCTTCCTGCAGGCTGCGGAATCCATTGGCCTGAATAGCGGAGAAGTGTACGAATACATCCTCTCCATTCTGGCGGCTGATGAAACCATAACCTTTGGCGTCGTTAAACCACTTCACTGTTCCTGTTTCCATGGTGTTGCTTAGTTCCTTTTTCTGTTAGATATGCGCTGATTCACTCGCTGGACTTCTGCAGGCAGGTCACGCCGGTTAGCGGGAGGTGCTACAAACTGCAAAGTGCCGTAAAGTTCAAACGCAAGCCTATTGTACAGATAACTTTACAAAAATGCTATGATTATTCTCGTAACTGCTCCACAACTCCCGCGAATCCAATCAATTGCAGGTGCCAGAACGGAATTGACTTTCTGCCGTGCGACGGTTGAATCCTGCTCACGGGAAACTTTGCGGTACGCGTAGCGTCCAACCTAAATACATGAAATTTAAAGCGTTTTTCATCATCTTCTTGCTTTCGTCCTTTGCCTTTGCCGATTTGGTCACCGATGTCCGCACCGCCCTCGCCCAGCAGGATTTCAGCGCTGCCAACTCAGAGTTGCAGAGCTACCGGCTGCAGCGCGGCGTCGATCCCCTGTATTTGGAAGCACTTTCCTGGATGGCCCGGGGATATCTCTCTGCCAACCAGCTCGACCAGGCCGACAGCACCGCGAAGCAAACCGAGAGCTCGGCCCTGCAGCTTTTGCAAAAGCGTTCTCTTGATGCGGAACCGCACCTGCCTTTGGCACTTGGCGCCGCGATCGAAGTCCAGGCCCAAGTTCTTGCCGCTCGCGGACAGAATTCGCAAGCTGCGGCTCTGCTCCGCAAAAACCTGGCGACGTATCGCACGACTTCTCTTCGCGCCCGCTTGCAAAAGAACCTGAACATGCTCGGCCTCGCGGGTCAGCCCGCGCCGCCGCTCTCTGTGACCGAATATCTCGGCATTCGCCCGTTTACGCTCACCGCGCTCAAAGGCTCGCCCGTGCTGCTGTTCTTCTGGGCCCACTGGTGCGTCGATTGCAAACGGGAGGGACCGATCATCTCCCAGTTGAGCAGCGAATATGCGTCGCGAGGACTAAAAGTCCAGGCGCCCACCCAGCTCTACGGCTACGCCGCCTACGGAGAAGATGCCAAGCCCAAAGACGAACTCGCCTACATCGGCCGCGTCTGGGAGCACTTTTATCCCGGATTACAGGAAGTGCCCGTGCCTGTCAACAAGCTGAACTTTGATCGCTATGGCGCGAGCACGACACCGACGATTGTGCTGATCGATCGCAAAGGCAAGGTCGCGCTGTATCATCCCGGAGTGCTGTCGTATGACGAGCTGCGGGCGGCCATCGAAAAGGCGCTCTAGCTTTTTTGCGGCACGAACGACTTTCCGCGGACCACGCGGCTAAGTCCACATGGATCCGCCGATCACGCTCAGTGTTCCGGAATGCCCATACAGTGAGCGGGGATTATGAGTGCCATCGAGAATTTTTTGCCAATCTCCTACTGCCGATCCATGCTCTCGTCGATCGCAATCTTGCCGTTCTTATCCACGTTGATGATTTTGTGAATGTCCTTGTATCCCGAGAGAGTAATGTCGATCACGTACGTGCCGGGATTGAGAAAAAACTCCACCGGCGACATTTTGTCGATCATGCGGTTGTTGACCGCAACCTGTGCGCCCTTGGGATCGGTCTTCACGCTGACCTTGCCCATGCCCGCGGTTTCCGAGCCGCCAAACAGCTTTTTGAACTTGCCGCCGACCTTGATATCGTCGGTGACACCCAGTGCTTGCAGCGTCCCGGAAAGATGGGAAGTCTGGCCGGTTTGCACGTTGGCAGACGCAGTCGCATCCAGATAACCATCTTTCTTGAACACGAACGTGTGTGTGCCAGCTTTATCTACTGAAAACTGCGCGGGGGTTACACGTCCCGTATTCTTCCCGTCCATCCAGACGGCGCTGCCCGAAGGATCGCTAGTCACTGAGATCGTCGCCGTCAACAGTGCTAGTTGAACACTGATCGACGAGCTTGACCCTGCGTTCACCTGAATGGTTCGCGTCTGGGGCGCGTAGCCATCTTTGCTGATGACCACGGTGTGCTGGCCCGGAGCCACCTTCGTCATGTCGAACGGCGTTGCCGCTCCGGAATTTTGCCCATCGATCTGGATGTGCGCGCCCTCGGGCACAGAATCGATGTTCAATTCACCCGCCACAATCGTGGGCGCTGCCGGCGCCGTCTGTTTGCCTTTCTTCTTGCCTCCCTTTCCGGTCCTCGGCGTCACCGCAACGCGCGGTTGCGATTCTACCGGAGGCGGAGGCGTGATCCGAGCCGGAGTTGGTGCAGGAGCCTGCGCCGGAGCCGTCTGAGTGGGAGCTGGCGCCGGTGCGGCCTGCGTCTGCGGAGCACTGCTCGAAGCTGTCGTCTCTGGCTGAGATGACTCGTCATTGTCGGTGTCAGCCGAGCGCAAATGCAACATGATCCCGATCACGACGGCGAGAATCACCACCACTGCGGCCGTCAACGAATAAAGGACCAGGTGGGGCGGAGTTTTTTTAATCTCACTAACTGCTTTTTTCGCAATCTCGCTTGGCGGCGTTCTAGGTTTCTCAGGCTCTTTTCGTTGAATGATCGACGGCTTCACGGCTTCTTCCACTTGCGGCGGTGGTTCCACCGGAGAAGGCGCGATGTAAACCTCTTTCAACGGCGGCAGTTCGTCGATCTCAGAGAAGCTCTTGGCCTTGCCCGCAGCCTGGCGAGCCTCATCCATCATGGGATCGACGGCAAACTTGGACGGTTGCGTCTCGGGTGGCTCAACCGTGGCTGCTGATTGCTTTGCGACCTCTTTTGAAACACTCTCGATGGTCGCCTTCACGCAGTTGGTGATGAATTGCGAGCTGGAATCCAAGCTCGAAGGCTGAGCAACGACCGGAATTTCGCTCTCCGCACCGGCTCCCGCCGCGGCTGCCATCGCCTTAGGCTCGGGCTCCGAGTTGATGAACTTGTTCACCGCAGCGGGTGACGGCTTCGGCGCGGGCTTCTGCGCCACGGGCGCAAGCGGCTTCTGAACGGCTGGCGCGGTCCCAACTTGCTTTTTCGGTGCGGCCTTCGCCGGAGCGTCTTTGCATTTCTCCAGATCGTTGATCAGATCTTGTCCCGATTGATACCGCTCCTCTGGCGACTTTGCCAGCGCCTTCATAATCACCGCGCTCAGTCCGGGATGAACTCGTCCATTCACATGGTTCGGGGGCACGGGCGCGTTTTCCATGATCGCTTGCCGCACTGTGTCCGCATCTTCGCCATCAAACGCCTTTTTCTCCGTCACCATCTCGTACAGGATTGCGCCGATGCTGAAGAAATTCGAGCGCGCATCCACCGGATCGCCGCGCAGCTGCTCGGGCGACATGTAATGCAAAACCGTCGGCGCAGTCCCGGTGCTCTGGGCCGCATAGTCCCCGGTTGTCGAAATGCCAAATCCCAGGATTCTGGTGATTCCGTCCCACTGCACCATAATTTTGGCTGGTTCCAGACTATGGTGGAAGACCTTGTGCACGTGCGTATGGTCTAGCCCTTGGCAGGCCTGCCGCGCGATATCCTGAAGGTCCCAGATGGAAAAGCCTTCTTTGCGCTCCAGCATGGTGGCGATGCTGTTGCCCTGGACGTACTCCATGAGGGCGCACAACTGCCCATCCATCTCGCCCGCGCCGTAGAGCGCCACAACATTGTGGCTGTTGAGGATCTTGGCGGTTTCAGCCTCTGCCAAAACTTCTTTGATCAAGGCCGCTGCCTGCTCACCCAACGGTTGCAGGTTGACGGCTTTCAGGGCAACGAAGTTCCCCGTCTCCGGGTCGGTAGCTTTGTAGACGGAGCTATAGTCGGAATGGGCGAGTTGGCTAACGATTTCAAAGCGCCCGATTTTGTCTGGCATGGCTTTACATTCCCCCGAAGAGGCACGAAGGCCGCTCTCTGGCAAAGTCTGGCGGAGTTAACTGAGGGAGGAATGTGACTAGGATAATCTGGCTCTACGGTGGACAGGGAATTACCAAAGTACCGCGACAAATGATGGGGGCGGGACCGTCCTCACCCGCCAGGCTGAAGCCTCTTCTGTAGCGCCTCATCGAGATCGCACTCGTCACCGTGCTTTCAATTTTCCCAGCATTTTCGCCCCATTGGAGTTCTTGGGATTCAACTCTAGTGATTTCTCGTAGTTGGCAATCGCCAGCGGCTTGTTGCCGGCGTCCATATAAGCCTCGCCAAGGCTGTCGTAGACATTGCTCGACTTCGGATAAGCCTCAATGTTGAGCTGGAAAATTCGGATCGCGGCTTCGAACTTATTAGCGCGAAGCAACCGGTAGCCCAGACTGTTGAGTTCATCTTCCTCGAAGTTGTAGTTCACCGGCCGCGCAAGCTTTAGGTCGCGATATTGTTTTTCGGCCGCGTCGATTCCCCTCGTTGTAATGGTTGCTGACAGCGTTTCGGCGATCGATGTGCGCGGATCGAAGGCCGCCTTTACTTGCGGAGCCCAAATCGCAGCGCCCACGCCAAATAATCCCGCTGCCATCGCGAGGGTCAACGCAAATAACGTGACCGCCATCGCGATGCGCCGCGGCGCGCCGGGTCGGGCCTGGGCGCGGAAATAGAGTTCCAGGACCGCCAGTGGCACAAGATATTGGCCGAACGACATGAAAGTGAAGAACGGACCCTCCAACGTAGTCGGGTCGAATCCAAACGGCCGCCCGGCAATCAGGAACGACAAGAAAAATCCAATTCGCAAGAACCACGAGGCGCTCACAACTAAGAACAGGCGAAGCGCCCATCGGCGATGGGTGCGGAAATCGCGTGCCATTGCAGAACCCAGGGCAAAGCCAGCGCAAACCCATATCAAGATGGCGTTCACGGTTCCCGCAAAGTGATTCACCGGGCCACCAACACTCCCACGAACCAGGTGCATGTAAACCCCAGCCGCGCTCAAGGCGATAGCGGCCAGCATGTACATGCGTCCGTTCCAGCGATGGAAGACGGGAAACTTTGCCCGCACCGCGGGAACCAGTTGCACCGCGCCCGAGAGCATGATGATGACCGCCGACACGAGATGCATGACCACAGCCGTATTCCCCATCGATAGCCCGGGCACAAAGCCATTTGTGAAGTTCCACTTGTGGTAGTCCCCTCGCAAAGAGGTCATGCCGTAGAACGAGGCTACCGCGAAGGCGAATGCAAGTTGTCCGAGGACGGTTACAACGAACCAGAACCGCGTCGCTGCTTTTAACATTTTGTCCGCCACGGAACTCAAATCCAATCTGTGATCAATCATTACTGCGGTTGCGCTCATGTTCGTTCTCCTTAATCCTCGTTAAATCGACTTCCCGTTAATTCATCCCCCTGCCATTGTTCAGACACACGTCTCCTGTGCCAGGTCCAACCTCAAGCCGGACCGTCAAAAATCAGGAATCAGATCGGACCGCGATGTCGGCGCAACTGGATCGCGGCAACGAGAAACGCCGCAGCGATCAGCAGGCCGATCCACAATCCCGGACTCGTAAGAAATGTAACCGGGGTGATGTGGGTCATGGGATTTGTGGGGAACGAATCCCCCGATTGCATGGCGGCCACCGACGTGTCGCCGATGAACCGCGCCCCCAGCAATCGAGCAAAGTGCCAGGTACCGAACACAATCCTTTCCAGCCCGGCGATGACAAACGGTGGCACTACCGCCCATAGCAACGGCGCGCGCCGCGCCGATCCGGACACCAGGAGCAGCCAGCAATAAATCGGCGCAGGCCAAAGCGTGTGGGCCGTCACGATGTGATAGAACAGCAGCCACCACATGCGGGGAGCCGCCAGGCTAGCCCAATATGGCGCCACGCTCATCCCGCTTCCCAGCAGCACCGTGCTGCTCAGCAGCAGCATGATGACCTGTGTGGCCACTGCGACGGCAGTGGTGAGCAGCGGCACGATCACGAATGGAATACTCGCTTTCGCCAGCACCGTCGTGCGGTCCGATACCGGCAGCGACTTCCAGAACAGTATGCTCCGATCCCGCCGCTCGCCGTACAGCGCGTCAATGCAATAGAACACATCCACCAGAATCGCGATGGCCATTAACAGGCCCGCCACGATGTCGTAGTGCGTCACAATCGCCTGCCGATAGTGCGCCGCATCGAGCATCGAGAAGCCGCGCATTTTGGCCGGGAAACGAATCAAAGTGAGTAGAAATCCAAACAGAAGCACCCCCGCGGCAGCCAAGGGTGCCAGGTAGATCCAGCGGCTCTCCCACAACTCGCGCCGCACCGACCAGTAAAACGGTTGCGTGGTCGACAGCGCAGGGGGCACGATCGTCTGCGAATTCAGCGACTCCGGCATTGTGTTCGATTGGCTGTTCATCTGTTCTCTCCCGGTGACGCGTCGCTGTGATTTCCCATGACAGCCACAAATAAGTCAGCGATGCTTGGCGAGCGCACCTCGCCGAGTGCGCTAAGTTGCTGGCGATCTCGCCCTTCAAACAGCAGAATGCTCCGCCCCAGCAATTGCCGCTCGTGCATCGGATGCAGGGCTCGTGCTGCAGCCACCTGCTCTGGCCTAACCACTACTTCGGAATAACGTGCTTCGAATTCTTCCATGGTGCAAGTGAGCACGATTCGCCCACGATCAATAAACATCAGGTCGGTGAGAACATGTTCCAGCTCTTCCACCGAATGGGTTGTCACGACCACCGTCCGCTGACGATCGAAGTAGTCATTCAGCAGCGAGTCATAAAACTGCTTCCGATACAAGATGTCGAGGCCGAGGGTCGGCTCGTCCAAGACAAGCAATCTGGCATCAATCGCCATCACGAGGGCGAGATGTAACTGCGTCACCATGCCCTTCGACAATTCGCGAATCTTGCTGCGGCTCTTGATTGTGGTCTTCGCCAGGAAACCTTCCGCCTTTTGTCGATCGAAGCGCGGATGCACGCCCACCATATAGTCGAGTGCCTGCGAAACCCGCATCCAGCGCGGCAGGACCGCAACATCGGCGATGAAGCAAACATCCCGCATGAGCTGATCGCGCTCCGTCCAAGGATCGCGCCCCAGCACTCGCAGCTCGCCCTCGTAAGGAATCAACCCGAGAATCGCATCGAGTGCGGTGGTCTTGCCCGCCCCGTTGGGACCGATCACGCCGAGAATACGGCCCTCCTCGACCCGCAAATCGATTCCACCCAGTGCAACGGTTGTGCCGAAGACCTTTCGCAAGCCGCGTGCTTCTATGCATGCCATGGTTTCAGCGTTCTCCCTTCGTGGACTTTGAGCCGGGCGAGCTGCCGTTCTTGCCCTCCAGCAGTTCTTCCGCATCTAGGCCAAGGCGCTGAATCGTCGCATAGATCCGAGGCCACTCGTCGGAAAGAAACTTCTGGCGCTCCCCCTTGAGCAATAGCTTGCGAGCACCATCCTTAACGAACATGCCAAGTCCCCGCCTCTTCTCGACCAGTTCCTCGTCCACCAGCTGCTGATAGCCTTTCAGGACCGTCAACGGATTCACGCGATACTCGGCGGCGACGTTGCGAACCGACGGGAGCGGATCGCCTTCGTTCAGTACGCCGTCGAGTATCATGGCCACCATGCGGTCCCGCAGTTGGCGGTAAATCGGCTGATCGTTATTCCATTCAAGTTGCATCCCGATTCTCAATTCACCTATATCAGGGTATTCGGCGCTATTTCGTTAGCCGCAGATCCATGTGGGCATGCATCGGCTTATCACCCGGCATCAGGTATGTCCAATCTTCCGTGTGATGATTGGCGTCGATCAGGGTGAAGACAGCATGGTACATGTGGCCCTTCTCGTTGCCCCCGGAAAGATCGACAAAGTTGAATTCCAGCGTCTTCCCGTCTGGTGACAGCTTACCGGCCATTCGCGGCCGGTTTCCGGCGTCGCAGTAGTGAACCAGGGTCAGGCGATCCCCGTCCACATAGAACATCGTGACCGGATGATCGTACTTGCTCGCATCCAGCGGTGTTCCGGACTCCTGCATTTCGTGGACGAGAGCGTTTCCGCGAGAAGTCACGCGCATCGTGACCTGCAGTTTGGCACCGCCCATGTCGAGATCGGCAGGGGTCATTGTGGCTTGGCCTTGCCATGTGCCTGCCAGGGTTTTTAACTGATCGAAAGCTTTCTGCGAGTCCGATTGAGCGAAAGCTGCGGTGCAGACTGCCATCACAGCGGCGAAAAAGAGCGCACGACAAAGGGATTTCATATTGATTCTCCTTGAATTGGTCTTTTTGCGATGCTGATTCCTAGTCCGCTCCGGAGCGATACCATGACTAGTACTGTTATAGTTAACTATAACACTAGATCTCAAGTCAAGGGCTTTCTTGTAAATTCTGGGAAGATGAAAAAAGGGGGCCCTCTGGCTGATTCGAAAGCGTCGAAGATTTGATCGAACTGCGACTTCAGCAACCGTTCGCTGATGGCGTGACTTGGCACCCGGAGCAACTATTCGCTTGCGGACGCCGCGCGGGCGCGAGGCTGTTTTTCATCCAGAACTTCCCGCACTTTCTGCGCCAGGGCCTTCAACCCGAATGGCTTTTGCAGAAAACGCGCGGTCACATCGATTTTTCCGTGTTGCAGGACGGTACTCTCTGCGTAGCCTGAGACAAACAGCGTTTTCATCTGCGGCCGCTCAGCAGACAGTTGCTCGGCCAGCAGCGGGCCGCTCATCTTCGGCATCACTACGTCGCTGATAAGGAGATGAACCGGGCCGCAGTATTCCCGCGAGACGCGCAGGGCCTCTTCGCCATTCTGCGCCTCCAACACCGTATAGCCATTTCTCGTCAAAAAATCACGGGTTGACTGGCGCACCGGAGATTCATCTTCTACGAGTAACAGCGTTTCATGCCCCTGCGGAGAATCCTGATCCACATCTGCCTTAGTCTGTTTCGCTTTCTGCGATTCCGCTTTCGGCAGATAGATCTTGAAGGTTGTTCCCATGCCTGGTTCGCTGTATACCCAGATGAATCCGCCATTCTGTTTAACGATCCCGTACACGGTTGCCAAGCCCAACCCGGTTCCGTGACCTTCTTCCTTGGTGGTGTAGAACGGTTCGAAAATGTGAGTCAGATGTTCCGCAGGAATGCCTTCGCCCGAGTCACTGACCGCAAGCATCACATAGTCGCCCAGCGGCACCATCGAGTGCGCCTGCACGTAACGTTCATCCAGATGCACATTGGCCGTCTCAATCGTCAGCTTGCCGCCGCGTGGCATAGCATCGCGGGCATTTGCGGCCAGGTTTAACACGATCTGTTCAATCTGCACCGGATCGGCTTTCACCTTATCGAGCCCGCTTGCGGGCGCAAATGCGAATTGCACATCCTCCCCGATGAGCCGCGGCAACATACGGTTAATGTCTTGCAAAACCGAATTCAGGTCGAGTAGTTGCAAGCTCTGCATCTGCTTCCGGCTGAATACCAAGAGCTGGCGCGTCAGGTCGGCAGCTCGCCTCGCTGCCGTCAAGATTTCACTGACATTGTTCCTCAGCCGGTCCTCCTCAGGCAGCGCATCGAGCGTCAACTCGGCATAGGCGCTGATCACCATCAACAGATTATTGAAGTCATGCGCCACGCCTCCGGCCAGCCGTCCAATGCCATCCATTTTTTGCGCTTGCTGCAGTTGCAATTCCAGCCGCCGCTGCGTGGTGATGTCCCGCCCGGTCGAGATGAAGTGCGTGATTTCACCGTCGCTGTTCCGCATCGGTGTAATGGTTTTTTCCATTACGAAACTCTCGCCATTTTTCTTACGGTTTACCACGATCCCGTGAAACACCTTCCCGGAAACCACGGTGTCCCACATTTCTTCATACAGCTCTCCCGGCTGCTGCTCCGATTTCAGAATTCCCAATGTTTCTCCGACGACCTCTTCACGGGCGAACCCAGTGATGTTTTCAAATGCCGGATTGACATATTCCAGAACGCCAGAACGGTCGGTGATCATCACGGAATCGGGCGACTGCTCGACGGTATGCCGCAACTTATGCAGCAGCTCTTCCGTGCTCTGCCGCTGTTTTTCTTTACTGCTGTTAGCGACCGCCGTCACAACCGCCAGGGCCACGCAAGGATCGCCGCCCCTTCTACCGCACAAACGGTTACAAAATACGGACTGCAGCTTGTGCTGCATTTCCGATTCGTCCGCCTTGTCTCCGAGAAAGACAAGCCGGCCCTTCTCGTCGGCGGAGCACTCTTCCTCGCACGAGACCAAATCACAGAGCACGAAATCATAGGTGCCGCCGATGATCCTCTGGCGGGCTTGATCGCAGGAAGAGGCGAAGTCGAGGTGCACTCGCTCGCCGCCGCAATGCGCTAGACTTTTCTGCAAGCTGGCAAGCTTCCGCTCCTCCGAAGCCACCAGCAGAATTTCCATGCAGTCTTTTTCCTCTACCGTTTTCTCCATGCTTTTATGTCCCACTACTTCCTACATCGGAGCGAAGGCAGAAAGGCATTTCAGAAAAAAGCGGCCTTTTGCAGAAAATGCCTGCCCTCGTTCCAATTCAGGAATCCACGTTTCCGGGAACCGCGTCGAACGGGCGTAACTCAGGACCTAGAATCGCTCCCCGCGGGCATGTCCCCATCACGCTGCCGTGTGATAAACGTCACAGGGGAAAGTTCAAGCTTGGAGGCACCATGAGATAGACACCCAGGAGGCGCAATGGCAAACCCGGCAGGCAATACCGACTTGGAGCGCTCCAACTGGTCGCCGACGCAGGTGTATGCCATGGCAGCCATCTGCGTGCTTCTCGGAGTGGGCGTTGGCTACTTGTTCCGCGGCTCACAGACGCGGTCTGCCGCATCGGTTTCCACTCAGGCACAGGCTTCGATGCCGGCCGGGATGCCGCAAGAGATGCCGTCCCTCGACCAGATGAAGCACATGGCCGACAAGCAGGCTGAACCGCTGCTCGCGCAACTCACAACCGATCCCAAGAACGCCGATCTACTGAAACGAGTCGCCAAGATCTATGAATCGACGCACCAGTTTCAGCAAGCCGCCGACTATTATGGAAAAGCCATCGACATCAATCCCAAGGACATTCAAGCTCGCACCGAACGGGCTTCTTGTCTTTATTACTCTGGCGATGTCGATGGAGCTATCGCTCAACTCCGGCAGGCGTTACAAGTTGATCCGCATGACGCCAACTCGCTGTTCAACCTGGGCATGATTCGCTGGAAGGGCAAGAATGACGCCGCCGGAGCGAAGCAGGCTTGGAATCAACTGCTGAAATCGAATCCTAAGCTGCCCAGTGACAAAAGAGCCCAAGTGGAGAAGCTAATCGCCGAGGCCAAACCGGGCGCCACGAGCTAACCATCGGCCAAGACCGGCCGCACCCCAAACTCCTGACAATAGAAGCGATCGAATCTCGTTCCACGCAATCCAAAACGTAGCTTTTTCATATAGGAAAAGCTCGCCATGACGTTGGTAATGCCGATGTACCTTCGAACGCTGGAGTTCTCCCCCACCTACCCGATGGGATGATCAATGGTACTGCTGTCTCATACAGAGTCCGTTATCTTGACACCTTCCCGGTGCGCCCCTATTCTTCCCCCACTCATGTCGCACCCAATGTTCGGGAGACGCTGTGAATAAACTCTTTCTATCGCTGTTTTTGTTGCCCAGCGTGCTCTTTGCGAGCAGCGCGAATGACCCGCCCATCACGACTTACCACAGTACAGTGTCGGAGGTGCGCGTCACGTTCTTCACCACCGACGAGAAAAACCGTACGATTGAAAGCGTAAGGCCGGACGATTTTGCGATTGTCGACGGCGACGTCGTGGTCCGACAGTTCCGCAGCCTTACGCGATCCAACGAAACTGCACTTGACGTTGTCGTAATGCTCGACACCAGCCAATCCGTTGCGCGCCACTTTCAGTCGACGATGAACGATGTTCTCCAACTCGTCGCCCAGAAGCAGATCGCGACCGACGAAAAGATGTCGGTCCTCGCATTTTCGGATATGCAGCCTTCGGTTCTCTGTGCGGCCAACTGCCGAACTCAGGAGGGAATGCAACGTCTGCGCGCGACAAGGCCAGAAGGAGCGACACCTCTATTCGACGCTCTGGCTTATGGCGCTACTTTTATTTCCCGCCGTCAGAGCCCCGGTGTGCGGCCGGTGCTGGTGCTCTTTTCCGACGGCGACGACACCATCAGCAAAACCTCTGCGCGAGATTCGATGCACGCACTCATCACGAGCGGCGCCTTGCTGTATGCAGTCGATACGAATCAACCCGGAGAGAATCCGCGCGGCAGTTGGGCTTTGCAGCGAATGGCTGAGGCTACTGGCGGCCGATATTTTTCCATGCAGGAGGGTGGGGCCAACGTGCTGCAGGCTGCGCTCGAGGATTTGCGCGCCTCTTACGTTGTCACTTACAACCTGCCCGACTCCGAAGCTGGCTTTCACTCGCTTCGCATTCTCCCCAAACACAACCTCAACCTCCGATTCCACTGCCGAAACGGCTATTACTACGGAACCGATATTCCGTAACAGGAGACGTATGAAGTTGACTTGGTGGTTGGTCCTGGCCAGTTGCACCGTCCCGATCGCGCAAGCGCAACACCTGGGCGTCTATCAACACGGCACGGTTGTCAGAATGCGCATGGGAGACTGCTTGATATCGCATCACGGCTTCATGGCCACCATGGGCGGCAGCCAAACGCAAATGCTGCCCGACGCTTGCCCGGAGTACACTTTGCTCTCCGACAAAGTTGTGTACGTCATCGTCGGCAAGTCGTCGAACCAGCTCATTCCCTTAGCAGATGAGATCGATTTTCGCTTGCATCATAACGAGCTTGCCGTGCGCATTGACGATGCTAAGCATGAAAGCCGGTTCTCTATCAAAGAAATGATTCTTCGCTCAGAGTGGGACATGGTCCAGAAGCACATCGCCGACCAGCTCGGCAGCGGGGCCCATGCTTCCGAGGCCGACATGGCGATGCGGACGCGAGAGTAAACGCTGAGAAACCGTTTCTCATTTGCCGTACAGATTCTTCACCACCTCGCCACCCTTCATCACAAACTTCACTTGCTCCAGCGTCGTCACATCTGCGAGCGGGTCTCCGTCGACCGCGATTATGTCTGCCCATTTCCCTGGTTCGATCGCACCTACCTTGTCTTGCCATCCGAGCAAATCGGCATCGCTGATGGTGGCTGATTGAATCGCCTGCAGCGGAGTCAGTCCCAGCTTCACCATCACCGCGAACTCATGCGCGTTGAGTCCATGGGGATACACTGCCGCATCCGTCCCGAACCCAACTTTCACTCCTGCTGCAAAGGCATGGGCTATGTTCTTCCGCGCTGCAGGAATCACTTCGCGCCCCTTGGCAATCAACTCCGGCGGCGTTCCGATCTTTTCGGCATTCTCCAGAAACCAATCCCCAAGATAAAGGGTCGGCACCAAGTACGTCCCATGCTTCTTCATTTCTGTAATCGCCGCATCATCGATATACGACCCGTGCTCAATCGAATCGACCCCGGCTTCCGTCGCCCATAAAATTCCCTGCGCACCATGCGCGTGCGCCGCGACTTTCCGCCCCAATCGGTGCGCATCCGCGACAATCGCCTGCATCTCCTCGAGCGTGTACTGCGAGGCCTGCGGATTATCACCGTGGGAAAGGACGCCTCCGGTCGCGCAGATCTTGATGAGGTCCGCGCCATATTTAATGATCTCGCGGGTCTTGTGCTGCACCGCTTCGATCCCGTCCGCCACGCCTTCGTAGGTCGCGTGGTATTCAAATGGCAGCAGATTGTTGTCGCAATGGCCACCGGTGATGCTCAACATCGGACCGCTTACCAGCATTCGCGGTCCCGGAACATCGCCTGCATTGATCGCATCGCGCAAAGCCACGTCGGTAAATCCGTACGCGCCGACATTTCGCACTGTCGTGAATCCCGCCTCCAGCGTCACCCGTGCGTTGCGCGCTCCATAAAGCGCCTCGCGTGGAATCGAAACGGTTAGCCGCGACGGCCCGAAGTTCGGCGTGAACGTCAGGTGCGTGTGCGCATCGATCAAACCCGGCAATACCGTGGCGTTGGGCAGGTCAATCACGGTGGCCCCAGGTGGTATCTGCGGGTCGCTTCCCACGCTTACAATCTTGTCGCCCTGGATCAGAATCGTCTGATTGCTGAGCGTTGCGCCTGTCCTCACATTCAGCAGATGCCCGGCGTGAAGCACGGTGGTCTTCTGAGTCGTGGAATTCTGCGTGTAGGCGAGGATGGAGAGAAAAACCGAAATCACGGCAAAGTGAAACGAGCGTCCAACTTTCATTTCGTCTCCCAGAGAATGCCTTCCAAATCGAGTTGACCTAAGCCGAGTACCTTACCTGCTCGTGCGCCAAACATCAACTATTTCGGCGATTTACCTTGACGCCATCCTCTCAAGTCGCCATGTGATATCCGTCACATCGCCCTGTGACAACTGGTACGGCTGCTCCTCGGTTGCGAACTTACTGTAATCACATGGGGTTGAGGAACCACCAGGTAGTGGTTAGCCACAACTCGAAAACGGAGTCATCCAATGTCAGGTCCTAAGAAATCATCTGCTTCGCAATGGACATCAGTTCAGGCTTACTCACTCACCGTCGTTTGCTTGCTCTTGGGAATCGCCGCCGGCTGGCTGTTACGGGGATCGCAGTCTGCCGCAGTCGCCGCGGAAAGCCCTTCGACTGCAGCACCGGCTGCGACTGGAATGGGCACGAATTCGGAACCAACACCTGCGCAGTTAAAAGCGATGGGAGACGTGCAAGCCAAACCGTTGCTCGAAAAACTGAAGGCTGATCCTCAGAACTCCGACTTGCTCACCAGCATCGGCAACGTCTACTACGATACGCAGCAATTCCCCATCGCCATCAACTATTACCAGCAGGTGCTGAAAATTCAGCCGGAGAATACCGGTGTCCGCACCGACATGGCCACGGCGTACTGGTATAGCGGCGACGCCGACACGGCCATCAGCGAATTCAAGAAGTCGCTCTCCTATGAACCCAACAAGCCTAACACGCTGTTCAATCTGGGCATCGTGGAATGGCAAGGAAAAATGGACATCAAGAGTGCGGTTGCCGACTGGAAGAGGTTGCTCCAGACCAATCCCGATTATCAGGGCAAGGACACTGTACTGAATCTGATTGCTCAGGCCGAGAAGCATTCCAATGTAAAGCCGGGTACGCCAGCGAAAGCGCTGCCGCAGTAGGAGTTTGGAAAGTTACACGGGATTCTCTCAGGGAGGAAGCTCAATGCATCACACAGTCAAGTTCGCTAGGAACCGCCTCGTATTTCTCGTCGGACTATTGATTTTGACGGTCCCATTTTCTGACGCATCTGGCGCCTCCCGGCTGTCCGGCTCTTATCAGGTCGTCCAGAAGACAGATCTCGGATCGCAAACTCGCATCCGGCTGCAGCTGCGCCTGACGAATCGCGGATCGAACGAACTGCGTATTCAAAGGCTCACGCTCTGGGATTTCTCTCACGCCTACCGAGGCGGAATGCAGCGTCTGGCGATCGTTCTCCGCGCTGGCGCGTCGGCAGGCACGACACAGGAATTCACGATTCCGCGCGCTGAATACGAACTGTGGACTCGCGGCACGCGGCCAAGACTCGTGGTCGAACTCCAATCGGCTCATGGACGCACCACAGCCGAGCCGGTTCGGCTGGATCGAGTCAAAGGAAAGGCGGAATGACCATGCGCTCTCCTCGCCTGCTCACCCTCTTCAGCGTTGCTTTGCTGCTGGCTCTACTCGCGCCGCAGTTCTCATACGGCCAGTTTTCCATCACTACGGTTGCCGGAGGTGGTCCGGATAATCTACCGGCAACTCATGCCAGCATCGGATACGCCGGAGGCGTCGCCCTCGACGGAGCGGGCAATACGTATATCGCAGACTCTTATTCGAGCCAGGTTTTCAAAGTCGACACCAACGGCAATCTAACGATCGTGGCCGGTAACGGAACCTCGGGTTACTCCGGCGATGGAGGTCCAGCAACCAGTGCAGCCCTGAACGGCCCGGAGGGCGTTGCGGTCGATAATTCCGGAAATATTTTCATCGCCGACACCGGCAACTTCGTGATTCGTGAAGTCATCGCTAGCTCGGGAAAAATTCAGACGGTCGCGGGAAATGGGAAGGAAGGCTACTCGGGCGACGGTGGTCCCGCCACCAGCGCACAGCTCGACGATCCGTACAGCGTTTTCGTGGACGGGTCGGGTAACATCTTCATCGCCGATACCGACAACTCCATCATTCGCGAAGTCAGCAGCGGTACTATCAACACCGTCGCAGGAACTCCCGGCAGCTTCGGCTACATGGGCGACAGTGGCCCGGCGACCGCGGCTCAGCTCGATGAACCGGAAGGCGTTTTCGTAGATGGCTCGGGCAACATTTTCATCGCCGACACATTCAACTCCGTGATTCGCGAGGTGACGGCTGTAAATGGCAATATCCAGACAGTCGCAGGGAACGGCACCGCAGGTTATTCGGGCGATGGCGGTTCGGCTACCGTAGCGGAGTTAGACTCCCCGACCGGCGTCTTTGTCGACGGGTCCGGCAACATCTTCATCGCCGACACTCAAAACTTCATCATTCGTGAAGTAACCAGCGGAACCATAAACACGGTTGCTGGCACTCCCGGCACCGAAGGTTACACGGGTGATGGCGGCCTTGCCACTAGCGCAGAACTGAACTATCCGAGCACCATCGCGGTCGACGGAGCTGGCGACATCTTTATCGCTGACACCGATAATTATGTGATTCGCGAAGTGGTCGCCGGAAATATCTCGACGTTTGCCGGAAACAATACATTGGCCTATTCCGGCGACGGGGGCTTGGCAACTAATGCTGCGTTGAACTTTCCTGGAGAAACGTTCGTTGACAGCCAAGGCGACGTTTTCATCGCGGACAGCGACAGTTCCGTCATCCGCGAAGTCGTGGCGGCAACAGGCAATATTCAGACGGTCGCAGGGAACGGCATCTCGGGCTACTCCGGAGATGGCGCCGCTGCCACACAAGCAGAACTTGACTTTCCTTCCGGCGTTTTCGTTGACGGCTCCGGCAACATCTTTATCGCTGACACCGAAAATTCTGTGATTCGCGAAGTTGTAGCTGCAACTGGCGACATTCAAACTGTCGCCGGAGATGGAACCCCGGGCTACCTCGGGGACGGCTCAGCAGCGACACTCGCCGAGCTCAGTAGTCCAGCTTCGGTAGCCATCGATGGCTCAGGCAATCTCTACATCGCCGACACTGGCAACTCTGCGGTTCGCGTTGTAAACACCGGTAGCCAAGCTATCACGATCGCCGGAGTGACGATTCAAGCTGGTGCCATCCAAACTGTGGCAGGGAATGGCAACGCTTGTTCCGACCCCAGCAGTGGCTGCGGGGATAACGGTCCTGCGACCGCCGCTCAGCTCAACTTCCCCAGCGGCGTTTCGCTCGACGCCAGCGGAGACATCTTCGTTGCCGATACATTCAACAATGCCGTCCGCGAGATCAACTCGGTCGGCCTGATTCAGACGGTTGCTGGCACCTTGGGCCAACGCGGACACTCCGGCGACAACGGCCCGCCGACCAGCGCTACACTCGACACCCCCTCCGGTTTGTTCGTGGATTCCCTCGGAAACATCTTCATCGCCGACTCCGATAACGCGGCCATCCGCGAAGTCGTCGCGGTCGCGAGCACGATTCAGACGGTCGCTGGCAATGGCACACAGGGATTCTCAGGCGATGGGGGAACAGCGACACTCGCACAACTTAACAGTCCGGGGGGTATAAGCGGCAGCGCATCCGGAACGTTCTACATCGCCGACACCGAAAATTCCCGTGTCCGGCAAATCTCATCCACAGTAGATATATCTGTCGAACCGGCTGCTGCCAGCGTCATCGTAACCGCCCCACAACCCTTCGGCACGATCGTGACGGGCGCCAGCAACAAAGACGTCACCTGGCAGGTGAACGGTGTAACCGGCGGCAATTCGACCGTAGGAAAGATCTCTTCAAGCGGCGTCTATCAGGCGCCCGCCAAGATTCCTGGTCAGGGATCAGTCACAGTTAACGCAGTTTCCAACGCGAACGGCTTCACCAAAGGATCGGCGAAGGTGATGATCGTGGCGGGCAATGCGCCGAACGTCAGCGTCACCACGAGCCCTTCGGGTGTCAGCGAAGTTTACACGGGCACTACGCAAACTTTTAACGTGAAGGTAAATGGAGAAAGCAACACGGCTGTGACCTGGCAAGTGAACGGCATCGCAGGAGGCAACGCAGGCATTGGGACCATCTCTAGCTCAGGTTCCTACAACGCCCCGAACACGGTGCCTTTGCAGCCGCTCGTGCTGATTACCGCTGTTTCCCAAGCCAACTCCGCGCTCTCCGGCTCGTATCCTGTCACCGTCGTGACAGTACCATCTGCATCGGCACCGGCAGCGCAGACGATCTCGGCGGGGCAAACGGCAACGTATTCGATTTCGTTGAATGCAAATACAGGCAGTCCGAAACAGCCCATCACGCTTTCTTGCCTGCAAAGCACACTGCCTCCGGGTGCAACCTGCACGTTCTCGCCGAACCCGATTCGCCCTAGCAGCACGGCCGTTCAGTTCACGCTCACGGTAAAAGTTCCGTCCGGAACCGCGGCGGCGCTGAAACCCGCCGAGTTGTGGCTTGCGCCTCAGCTCTGCTTGGGCTTCATGCCTATCGTCGGACTCGTGCTGGTCGGGGGCAAACGCAACCGGAAATGGCTGTGGCTGGGGTTGCTGTCTGTTCTCATGCTGGCAATGATCGCCTGCGGTGGAGGAAGCAGCGGTTCCTCGCCATCGGGGCCGAATCCGGAAGCAGGGAACTACACGATCCAGATTCAGGGAGTGACGGCGGCGCAACCCAATGCGGTGACGATCACGACGGCGGGGTTAACGGTGAATTGATCGGCTGCGTACTTTCGCGCCCATGCGGTAATCTGGAAGTTCATGGAGCGAACCGAAGAAGCCATTGTTGCGGGATTACTGGATGCACAGGCCAAGGCTAGAGGTCTGTTCTCCGAAATCCTGTCCAAGGGCTTAATCCGCCCTGGCGCGAAGGAAACGGAGATCAACGCCAATGTTTATGATCTTGCTGCTAAGCTGTACGGGGTCAAGCAGCACTGGCATAAGCGAATCGTTCGTGCCGGCCGCAATACTTTAGCTCCCTACGATGAAAACCCTCCCGATTTGACTGTCACTGAGGATGACATCGTCTTTCTCGACCTCGGTCCGGTCTTCGAGGAATGGGAAGCCGACTTCGGCCGAACATACGTGGTCGGCAACGACCCGGTAAAACACAAACTTTGCCGCGATATCGAAGCAGCCTTCGCTCAGGGCAAACAGTACTTTCATGAACGGCCGGACATCACGTGCGCCGAGCTTTATCAATATGCGCAGCAACTGGCGCGAGAAGCTGGCTGGGAGTATGGTGGGCCGATTGCCGGGCATCTGGTGGGAGTATTTCCGCACGAGAGGATTGCAGGCGACAAGATCACTCTGTATGTTCATCCTCAAAATCCTAATCGCATGCGGACGCCGGATGTTGAAGGGCGAAAGCGGCACTGGATTTTCGAGATCCACTTTGTGGACCGCGCCCGGCAAATTGGCGGATTCCACGAAGAATTGTTAACCATTGGCTGAGTCAAAAATGCGTACACTACCGCTTAGAATCAGGATCCCGCAGCTCTGGCTTCCGCTTCTTTTACTGGCCAATACGCTGACCTTCGGGCAAGATGCCTCCAAGCCCTCGGCAGCTTCGCAAAAACCGGCCGACCAATCCGCGGCAGACAAGATGACGCGAAAAGATGTCCAGGAGATTATTGCGAACAATCGCAAGATCGTTGCGTCAAACGGAATTGAGAAGCTGGTTGCGGTGCGGATTAATGGAATTGACCAGTGGCTCTCCATTCGAGGACGCGATAGCCGCAATCCAATTTTGCTTTTCTTGCACGGCGGTCCCGGCTCGCCCACGATGCCGGTGGACTACACGTTCCAGTCACCTTGGGAAGACTACTTCACCGTGGTTCAGTGGGATCAGCGCGGAACCGGCAAGACGTATGCTTCCGACCCGAAGGGGCAAGCGCCCCTAACAATCGAGCAGATGACCAGCGATGCCGAACAGGTGGTCGAATACCTTCAGAAAACATATGGGAAAAAGAAGATCTTTCTGCTGGGACATTCATGGGGATCGGCGCTGGGAGTAGCGCTGGCGCAACGCCATCCGGAATGGTTCTATGCGTATATCGGTGTCGGGCAGATGATCAATACGCAGAAGAGCGAGGCGGAGGGATATGAATTTGCCCTAAGCGAGGCCAAGTCGCACCACAATGTCGAAGCGGTAAAAGAATTAGAGGCGATTGCGCCTTATCCAGGAGCGCAGGGGACGCTCACCGTCGATCGGGTTGGTACGCAGAGAAAATGGCTGATGTATTATGGCGGCCTGACGTGGGGACGAACGGATTTCATGTGGGACGCCAACGCATGGCAGCTATCGCCCGACTACACTGACAAAGATCTCGATGCTATTGGCGATGGCAGCCTTTACACGCTCACACATCTACTGGCACCTCTCCAGCGGCTGAACTACGAGGATGTGACCGACTTTCGGTGTCCGGTTTTTCTGTTCGAAGGCCGCCACGATTATGATGTTTCGCACACGTTGGCGGCGCAGTGGTTCCAACGAATTCATGCTCCCCAGAAAAAGCTGGTCTGGTTCGAGGATGCGGCGCACATGGTAATGGAAGAGGAACCCGGACGTTTCCTGTTTCACCTGCTCACGGACGTGCGGCCGATCGCGGTGAAAGCAGGCGATGCCGCACCCGACGAAGCCGTAGAGTAAATCGATTCCCAGACTGGCTTGATTACCGCGATGATTCCAAAAATTGCTGATGTGCGTGGCGTCGGTCTCGATCCCCAAACTCGTTGCCGGCATTACCACGGGCCGAGCGACATTATCGCCATCAAGATGAAGTGCTGCGGCGTTTACTATGCCTGCAAGGATTGTCACCAGGCGCTGGCAAACCATCCGGCCAAGGTTTGGCCGAGGGCAGAATGGGACGAAAAGGCGGTTCTTTGCGGATCCTGCGGTGCAGAATTGACCATTCTTCAGTACATGCAAAGCGGCTACCAATGTCCGGAATGTAAGGCACAGTTCAATCCTGCCTGCCAAAATCACTATCATTATTACTTCGCGGTTTGACTATCCCGCTGCAATGTGATCGATGTCACATGAGCTTGTGATTGTAGGTGCTGTCCTTCCGCTTCCGCCCCAATAAAGTAAATGACGAGATGGAAGCTGCGTCACAAGGCGGCCGGCGTTGGTGTTTCGGATGGTTGCGTATTGCAACCGCTGTTGCGGTCTCTGTTCTGTTCCTTGTCACGATTGAAATCATTTTGAGGGTCTGCGGTTTCGGCTATCCTCCCACCGCAACTCGACCGTGCACCGATCAAGGCGCCGCTGCTTATTGCGAAAACCAGTTCTTTACGACTCCATTTTTCCCGCCTGGCATGGCGCGCACGCCGCGACCTTACGCCATTCCCGCGAAAAAGCCAGCAGGGACGTACCGGATTTTCGTCTTCGGGGAATCAGCAGCTTATGGAGACCCCGATCCTACCTACGGATTCGCGCGTTACCTGGAGGTGATGCTGCGGGAAAAATTCCCGAAGGTAAACTTCGAGATCATCAACACTGGAATCACGGCCACAAATTCATACGTCGAGCGGCTTGTGGCTGAGGACGTGGCCCAATACCAGCCGGACCTCTTTATTATTTATGCGGGCAACAATGAAGTGGTCGGTCCTTACGGTCCGGGAACTGTCTTCACCCCACTCGCTTCGAATCTGCACCTCATTCGCGCCCGAACTCTTCTCAATTCCACCAGGCTCAGCCAGTTGATGCAGTCGCTTGTGCATCGTCAGAAAAAGGCAGAATGGCGGGGTCCGGAGATGTTTCTGGAACACCAAGTTCGCGCTCATTCTCCGCAGATGAAACCGGTCTACGAGAACTTCCGTGCGAACTTGCACGATATTATCGCTGTTGCTCGCCGCTCGGGCGCGCAGGTGCTGATCAGCACTGTCGGTACGAACCTGAAAGATTGTGCGCCGTTCGCCTCGTTGCATCGCGAGGGACTTCGACCGGATGAATTGCGTTCCTGGGATGATTTGGTCCAACGCGGCGCAACCCTCGAAGCCGGCGGATCGATTGCTGAAGCTCTGAAATTCTACCTCGCTGCAGCGGAGATCGATCCTCAGTACGCCGAACTTCAATTTCGCATTGCCCGTGCTGAGTGGGCGCTGGGAAATTTCGCTGAAGCCCAGGGCCGATTCATACAGGCTCGGGATCTTGATACGCTTCGTCTTCGTGCCGACAGCAAGATCAATGACGTGATCCGCGGGTTGCCGGGAGCCGATCCCGGGGTCGGTCTAGTTGATGCGGCAGCAATTTTTGCCGGCGAGAGCAAGCACCAAGTCCCGGGCAAAGAGCTCTTCTACGAATACGCGCACATGAATCCGCACGGCAACTATGTGCTCGCGCGAGCATTGTTTCAGCAGATTGCCGGCAGGCTTCCCGCTGATTTACAGCGCGGCGCTGTAAGCGGCGATGTTGCTTCCGAGGAGGCCTGCGAGCGTCTGCTTGCCTTTACGCCCTACGATCGCGCCCGCGTCGCTGGCTTAATTCTTGCTAAGCTGGAGCGGCCTCCATTTACCAACCTGCTCAACCACTCGGAGGAATTTGAAAGAGTCAAAGGCGAAGCCGAGGCTTCCGTCGATTATCAAGAGATCGTCGCCGAATATCAGTGGGCGATTCTGCAAAACCCGCGGGACCGGCTGTTACATCTCAATTACGGATTGTTCCTGCATCGCTACGAACCCGCCGCCTCCGAACAGGAGCTTCGCGCCGCCTTGCCGTATGACAACGCTCCGGTGCTTTGCAACTGGCGGAAATTCAACTGAACGCGTAGTTAGTTGGCAGCGCGTGGCTCCCGCGGGAGCCTGACATCGGCTTGGTTTAGAAACAAAGGGGAGAACATCTCCCCTTTGTTAGAACGTGGTCACAATAGTGTAGCTGCCATTCGACTCGTTCGCTTCGCCACCATGGCACTGGCGGCAGAATTGCGCGGTCTGGTTGGAGTTGGTGGTGCCGCTGCCTGGGTTATACGGTGAGTTGACGAAGAACATGGTCGCGTAGGGGCCTGTAGGCAGGCCGGAGTTTGGTCCGTTAGTCACGCTGACAACGTTCATGAGGTGCTGGTTGTGGCAGGTGGTGCAGGTCACGACCGCAGTATTGTTGTAAACGCTCAGGTTGACGAAAAAGCCGTAGTTGTTCACGAAAGCCTTTGAGTTCGGGCCGGTCATCGAGATCACGCCGTTGGTCTCGGTGCAGTCCCACTCCCCCGGGCCTCCGCAGGATACCGCGGCATTTAAGCCCACCGGGTGGTCGTTAAGGTAGTTCCCAACTGTGCTTCCGTCGTTGCCGAGCAGAGTGGGGATTTTGTTGTAGGTTCCATAGGTGCCTGGCAAAGTCTCATAAACGACGTTCTTCATCATGGCGCCTTGCGCATAGTTGCCGTCATGGCAGCTCAAGCACGTCAGCAAGCCGGTAACATCCGGCGTCCCAGCATTCATATTGGTGGGCAGGGTTTCGGAGTAGCCACCGCCGCCCGTCATAATGGTCTTTCCGTACAAGCTAGCTACGTCCTGCCCCCACAAGGCAACATCGCCTGCGGTTGGATCAGCGGTCTTCGCGGCCCCGTTGCCGTATGCGCCGCTGTGTGGCGCGTGGCAAGCTGTGCAGCCACGGCCGTAGTTGAGGTGGGCGCCGAGGACGTCAGACGTCGGCGGCTGTTTCTGGGCCACAGCAAAGCCGGCGAGCGTGAGAATCATCAGTGATACTAATCCATACTTTCTCATTGCCCCTCCTAATAATGAATTGTGTTATGCAGGATATTTCTAGAGCGTCCTCTTTTGGTCTGGAGCACTCAAGGCCGGTAATTCGCTTCAGGCCTCGTGAAGACGCCGCGCGCAGGTTCCTGACTCCGCGCATATCCGTCAGACAGTTGTCGTATACGCCTCTGCTGGCCTTATGTCTGTGACTTCGCGACGATCGAGTAAATGATTCTGTCCTGGGCGAAGCGGTATTGTGGCGGACATAATGAGGGAGTTGGTGTTATAAGGGTTCGCAATGGCCTGCAGTTTCGGCCGCCGGATGAGCTCCGAACGACGCCGGTAAGTCGTTTAGCAGCATCGTTTTTGTAGCGTCAAAGAGAGTAGCTTCGTACCAGACGGCAATTAGTGGATGTTCAACTGAGCCATGAGACGGCATTGGCCTCACCTTTTGGTTTTCGTCGCATATTGTGTCCTTGGAATCCGATTTTTTCGTCTCATCTCCCAGGACGCCGTCAACTTATTGTTCTGGGACCCATGGGATTTTGACGATGCCACACTGTTCCAGCAGCACTCGGTATGGGAGATGTTCCGCTGGCAGCACGGCTGGCACCGGCAGGGACTCGGCGCTCTGTTGCAGGCGGTAGTGGAACCGTGGATTCGCTGGAATGGCCGCTACGAGGCCTTTCTCCTGGGCGCGGTTATTTTCGGCGTGGCCCTGCTGGCGCTACTTCTCAAGGTGCGCCTCTATGGCAACATCGAGTACAGCGACGTTCTCGTTCCTTTACTTTTTCTCAGCCCGTTGCAGTATGAAACGCTGGTGTGGTCACCCAATCCATCGCAGGGTGCCTTGCCGCTGCTGCTGACGATTCTCTATTGCTTTTGCTGGTTAATTCGGACCCTTTACTGGAGGTACATCTGCATTTCGGTGGTGAACTTCTTCTTGATCTATAGCGGCTTTGGGATTTTTATGGGTCCTGTGACTCCGGTACTGCTTGCTCTGGATTATTTCGCAAACGCGCGGCACCGGGACCCCAAGTACCGGTGGAGCTGCGTTGCCGCTTTCACAATTTCAATTGCCTCGCTCGCTTCCTTCTTTGTCGGTTACAAGTTTCTGCCGGGCGTGGATTGTTTCTCGCCTGGGCTTAAGAATCCAGTTGTTTATCCTTGGTTTATAGCGCTCATGTTTGCTCATGCTGGAGGCCTCAGAGAATTAAGCTTCCCATACGCAACTCTGGTCGGCGGGATTGTATTGTTGTCGTTTTTGGTTGGATCAGTGGTCACGATCAAGAGATTGTCGGCGCAGAACTCGGAAAAATGGCCCCGCAATGCCGCCATCGCCGTGTTGCTGGCATACAGCGCAATCTTCTGCCTGAATGCCGCCTACGCCCGCATGTGCCTCGGCTTCGTCGCCGCAGGCACTTCGCGATACACGCCCTACGTGATTCTCGGCTTGTTCGGTCTTTACTTGTACTCTCTATCGATTGGCCGCCCAGACTTTCGCGCTTCTCAAGTTTTAGCTTTGGTCGTCTTCGCTGGACTTGGGGCGCTCCCTCTGAACTCCAGGGACGCAGCGGACAATGAACACTTCAGCAGCGGCAAACGCGTTTGGCGTGAGTGCTACCTGGCGCGGCACGATATCTATGAATGCGATGCTTTGACCAATTTCCAAATTTATCCGCGTCCGGAGGAGACCCACTTGCAGGAAAAGCTGGACTTCTTAGAACGGAACCACCTGAATCTCTTCGATGGGACGAGATGAGCATTGGCGCGGCAATAGGCTCATTCGCTCCACGCAGCCGGCCGGAACTCGACAACTATAATCTCGTCTAACTCCGCTAGCATTTGCGCATCGAACGCGCCGCGCGAATAATGAATCAGCCAGTTCACGGTTTTGTAGGAAGTGGGGGCGGCAATTACGAGAAACCTCTGGCGCCGTTGTGCGGCCGCTATTACCGACTCGCTGCCAATCCGCCTCGCCTCATCGTTCAAGTCCATCGGCAGCATGACGATCGGGGCGTTGATCGGGTAATAGTCGATCTGCGAAAGCAGAGCATTTTCGGCTTTGCGATCAATAGGGAGAGCCTCGTAGTCCGACTCAATAAACGCGCTAAAAACCAGCACGGTGGCATTGTCGCGACCTACATTGGCGTTTACGAATGCGTGGCTCTTTTTAAAACTCAGTTCGTGTCGTCGGGAGTCCGGCGAATTAAAAGTTTCGAACATGGTGACCCCAACCAGCCCGACCAAGAAAAGTTTTCGCAACACCGGCGAATCGATACACCTCGTCAGCATGGCCCAGGCCAGCGCGCTGCCCGGTGCAACGACGGTCAGATAGCGTGGTATTACCAAATGCGCAGGAGTAACGGCACTGACGCCGAACAGAACGCCGGCGGGAACAAGCGCAAGCAGAAAGGGAAGCAAGATTGCGGGCCAGTCCTCGCGCCCTGGCAACTCTATCTTGCGCACCAAGCCGGCAAGCAGTGCGACGACTACAAAGCCAATCAGGACTTGTAATGGCGAGAGCGTGTTTAGAGCCGTCAAAAAGGGGTGGTGCATCTCCTGAACCACGTGTGTAACCCGCGTTTGGTAGAGGTGTGCGACCCGCACGAACAATGGCAGAGACAACAGCGTGAAAGAACCTACCGCCGCCGCGAGCTGGCGGACATCTTGCCTCACCGAGCGGCCGCGCGCGACGAGATAGTAGACCGCGAATGCGGGCAAGATAGCGCTGAACAAGTAATGAAAATAAAGGATGGAAGCTGCCGCCGAACCGAAGAAGAGGGCTTGACGCACCTCACGGCCACTCATCCAGCGGACAAAAGCAAAGATGGCGAGATTCGTTGCCAGCAAAGCGAAGCCATACGGGCGGGCATCGGTGGCCGCGAACGTGACGTTCATCTCAAGGCAAAAGAAAATGCTGGCGATGAATGCGGTCTCTTGATCGAACAGCTCGCGGGAGGCGCGGAACAGAAAGTAGACCGCACCCAGCATCGCCAGCAAAGAGGGAATTTTAAGCGCCATTTCGCTCGAGCCGAGAATCGACTTTGCGAACCAGAGGATGTAGAGATATCCGACGGAAGATGGCATGAGCTGCGAGCGGGTCCAGACCTTCGCCAAGCCGCCGCTGACTTGCCAGTAGGCCAGGGTTTCGTCCAGCCAGAGCGGGGCGCGCAAAGCGAGAAACCAGATCGACAGGGAAGCGAGCAATGCCGCCGGATAGATCCACTTCGAGAGACTGACAGCAGGCTTCTTGACCTCAGTGGATTCGCGCGTTGCGGTCGCCACACTCATCCCACAGTCTCCTTGCGCCAATGTTATGGGCCGGCACGCCCGCACCTCTGCGGGTATCGTCACTTCCCCATGTGATCTCCATCACAGAGCAGAAGTACGCCGTCAGGCGACAAAAGAAGTAGCGGAAGTCCTATGGGTTCTCCAGTAACGACATCTCTGCCTCGCCGAGACACTTTGGGCGAACTACGCGGACTCTTGCGCGAGCGGGTGGTGCACCTGTTTGCCCTTGGCACATTCCTCGCCCTCGTCGGCTGGCATGCCTTCAAGGAAAAATACTCAGTTCTCGATCTTGATATCTGGTGGCACCTGAAGGTGGGGCAGTGGATTGTTGAGCACCGCGGTTTCCCGCACACCGGAATTCTCTCCCGCACCGCCGCGGATCGGCCATGGGCCGCCTATAGCTGGGGATATGAGTTGCTGCTTTCCCGCGCCTACGATTGGTTTGGGCTGGTGGGAGCCGGCGTTTTCGGCGTTGTGCTGACAATGGCCGTGGCTTACGCCGTTTATTGGATGGCGCGCCGGCTCTCGGGCAGCTTCTGGGTAGGATGTGTTCTTGGCGCAATCACGTGCTCAGCCTTCCTGTTCAACCTGATGCCTCGGCCGGTATTCTTCTCGATGATTTTGTACGCGGTGACCCTAACGCTCCTTCTTGAAGCGCAGCGCACGGGACGCATTCAGCTTTTGTACTGGCTGCCGCTGGCTTTTCTCCTTTGGGCGAATTTGCACATTCAATTTATTTATGGACTCTTCGTCGTAGGCCTGTTTGTGGCAGCAAACCTCGCCCATCACTTGGCAGAGCGACTTGGATTCGAGCCGGACTTTCTGCAGCCCACTTCACTTCCCGCCCAGCCGCTCATCGCTGTCTTCATGGTTTGCTTGCTGGCCACCTGCTGCGGTCCATACACCTACAACCTCTACTTCGTGATCGCAGGATATGTCACCGCGAAGTTTCCTTACACCTTCATTCGCGAGTTCCAAGCCATCAGCTTCCGCGCCGGCAGCCACTTTGTCGAACTGATATTGACCGGCGCAGCATTCTTCGCCCTCGGACTCGAGAAAAAACTCCATTTGTTCAAGTTGGCGCTGCTGATTGCTGCAGCCATCGTGGGCTACCGCACCATGCGGGACACCTGGTTCATTTGTCTTGCGGCAGCGGCCTGCATCGCAGACTCGCTCGCCGCAGAGGCACCGGAAAGCGGAGAATCTCTCGTCGAAAAAGCTGGCATCGCCGCAGCCCTCGCCATTGCATTGGCGCTGCTCGCCGCGAACACCAACTTCACGATGAGGGGCCTCGATGAAGCAGTCAGCAGCGAATTCCCAGTGAATGCCATCAACTTTTTGCGCCACAATCCTCAGCCGGGGCCGCTTTATAACACCTTCGACTGGGGCGGGTTCCTGACTTGGTATATGCCGGATTATCCGGTGGCAATCGACGGCCGCACAGATCTCTACGGCGACGAAATCGATACCCGCTTCTTCAAAACCCAGCAGGGCGACGCGTCCTACGTTGAAGATCCGTACCTGAACGAGAGCCACGTTATTCTGCTGTCAACAAAAGTTCCCCTGGCAAGCGTGCTGCTGCAAGATTCCCGCTTCCGCCTCATCTACCAGGATTCAATTTCTGTGGTTTTCGCGCGCGACTGATTCGAGAATTACTTCTTTGCCCCTTGCCCTTTGGGCCGCAGACTGAGCCCATTCACCGTGCCATTCGCATTGTGTGCAGTTTGATGGCACATCAAGGTGCAGCTGTTGGCGGCGCGGTTGTAGGAGATTTGAAATGCTCCATTCGGGGCAACCACGTTGACATCAAAATTGACCAACCGCTGCCCGCTGATATTCGGATTGCTGGCTCCCATGCCATGCGCGGTATGGCACGTCGAGCAGGTGAACCCCGCATTGATGTGCAGATAATGTTGGTTCCAGCTGGTGTTCTTCATGATCTGATTGGCCAGGTCATGGCATTTGCCGCACATCCCGTAGGGGCCATTCACGCTTAAATCCGGATTTGGATAAAGGTTCGTCACCAATTGTCCAGGCCCTGGCGATTGGCTAAATTCGTAGCGCCGCTCCAGGATGTGCGTCCACCTCGAACCATGCGGCCCATTTGGCCCGGTGCCGCCGAACTCACGATTGTCGTCGCTATTGTGGCAATCGGTGCAAAAGATCTGCGTGCCCGTGGTTCGACCCTTCGTGATGCCATCAAGATTCAACATGTTCGCCAGCAAGCTGGGCTGCGGAAGCGGGCTGTTGCTGATGTGGGTCACGGGATGGCTGGAGGTCGACGTTGCCGCAAACTGCGGAATCACGTTGAGGGGATCACCCGCCGAAACCGCCCGCGCCGGAAGGTACCCGTAAATCGGTTTGATCTGCTTACCCGCGCTGGTTCCGTGACAACGCAAGCAATTCTCGTACTGATTCACCGCCGGATTAATCACACTCGTTCCATCAGTCGCGCTGATTCCAGCAATATTCTTCTGCGAAATCCGAATTACCGGCGGCAGTGGAAAAGTCCCTACTTGCTCCGAACCATGCGAGTTATGACAATCCACGCAGGTCGAGTGACGATTGTTGTTGAGCAGCGTGCTTTCGGCCGGGTCGTGAGGGTTCGTCGCGGTTGGAAACGGATGCCCAACCTTCGGCGCGGAAAATTCAGCGAACACGTTGGGGGCAGGCGGCGAGATGTTGCTGCCGCCATTGTGGCAAGCGATGCAATCTTGCTCATTCGCGCCGCGCAACAGTCTGGCGGGCCCGCTGGCATCATGCGGAGCATGGCAGGCAATGCACGCGTCCGCCGCCACCGTCGGATAACTTCCCACTCCAGCTTGCGGAGAAATCTTGTCGGTTGAGAGCGCGTGCGCGCTCGTCGCCCAACCCGCCAGCGGATTCACCTTCCCGCTCATCTGCCGCGTAGGATCGTGACAGGCCAAGCACATCTGGCCCTTGGAGCTATCCCGCACCAGAAAATTCTGCGATAACTGGTCCTTCGCCTGCACGTGCGGATCGTGGCACGACGTGCACTCGATATTTCCATTGATCAGTTTGACTGCTCCGGTCGGATCGTCCGTCTTCCCCTTGGACGCCAGCGACGCCACCAAATCGATGTTGTCCTTGATTGGCAACACCAGGCTAAAGGGATGTGACGGCTGCATATTGCTACCAAACACGTCCGAGTTGTACATCGAACCGTGGGTGGTCACCTGCCCGTAAGCGACCGTGGCCCCGATCGCCACAGTCCCGTCGTGGCAGCTCAAGCAAAGGTTGCTGTCGTCTCCAAGCCTGGGCTGAGTGCCGCGGTTTTTCTCGGTATCGCTGGTGTAGACCGAATAGCTCTGCGTGGTCAGAGTCTGATTCCACAGGCCTTGATTCATTCCGGTGTGCGGGGCGTGGCAATAGGCGCAGAAATCCGGGCGCGCGCCTTGAATCGGCGATTTGCTCCCCGGACCTAAGTCGTGCATGCCGATGACGTCGCCCGTAACCTGAGCGAACGCCGCCCCCGTGGCCAGAATCGTCACGCACACCGCTACGATCGCGACCCTCACATTCCGTCCTTGCTCGATTTCTTCAAAGCGTAAAAGTGAAATATCTGGATCCGCCGGTTGAACGAATCCACCACAAAAATCCGGTCGTCATGGTCGATGAACATTCCCGAGGGCAATTGAAACTGTCCCGGCTCGGTGCCTTTGCCGCCGAAGTAGTAGAGGAGCTCGCCCTGGCGATTGAATGCCTGCACCACGCTCCACAATCCATCCACCACATAGACATCGCCTTCGGAGTCGACCCCGACTGCTTTCGGGCGAAACACCGCACCGGTGCTGCTTCCCAGTTTCCCGATCGCGAAACGGAACGTCCCCGATCGTTCAAACACCTGTATGCGAAAGTTCATCGCATCGACCACGATCAGTTCTTCCCCATCCAGCCGCAGTTCCGTCGGGTAATTAAATTCTCCCGGGCCGTCGCCGTGCTTTCCGATCGTCTGCAGCACGCTGCCTTGCATATCAAGCACGAAAACCTGATCGCGCAGCGTGTCCGTCACATAAATTCTCTGCCGTGCCGAATCCACCGCAATTCCCGTCGGACGCTTGAAATATCCTTCGCCGCCCTTCAGGCTTCCGATCGCCCGCTGATACTTTCCCCCGCGATCGAAAACAAAAATCTTGCCGGTCTCCGAGTCCGTGACATAAATATTGTCCTGTGCGTCCACCGCAACGCATTGCGGCGTGAGCATCGCGTCTTTACCTTTTTCTTTGCGTTCAATGAACTTGTACTTCTGCTCCGCCAGATCAAAAATGTGCACGCCCGAAACGCCCGGATCGGTCACAATCACCCGGCCCTTCGAATCGACCGCCACGCTGTACGGCCGCACCAATGTATGGAATTCCGGCTGCCCGGCGATCACGTCCAGCACTTTGCCCCAGAAGCTGCGCTTGGACTTGACCGCATACTCCGAGTCGAAGCTGCGCTCCCAGACGAGCTTGCGTCCTCCGGCCAGAGAAATCTCCGGCGCAGTCACCGTCGTCTGCCCAGGTTTTTTTGTTGCCCAGGCCGGGATCAGCAGCCATGCGAGTAACGCGAAGCCCACCGCGATGCTGCGAGGTCGCCGCCTGCTTAGAAGAAGTTGAACCACCGCGACACTCCAACGTAAAACGAGGATACCATCTGGGGTGGCGTGCCAGATAAGCTGAATCCCTGATCCAAGCGGGCGAAACCGCCGGTGAAATACATCTTGCGGAACTGATACTGGATCAGCGCGTTGAACTGTCCGTTGTTGTTCCAGGAGGCCAGAGAGTTGCTGAACGTATTGTTGCTCGCTTTCGAGTAAGCTGCCGCCATGGTCAGCTTTTTTGCCGGATTGCTGCCCAGCCCGAACGAATAGCTGTGTCCGCCGTAAAGGATCAGATCGCTCAACGGCAGAATCGGTTGTGGGATCGGCACCGGCACGAGGCCACCCGCCGTTTCGAGGGCATTTCCGCTTGCCTTCGAGTAGCCGCCAGTCAAAGTGATCCAGCGGGAATAACCGAAACTGGCATTGTAGTTCTCGCTGCGGCTGTCGGTTCCTGGTTCGCTGGTGATTCCTGTTCGCCCACCGCCCGCGCCCGCACTGAAGGTTAATCTTCCCCAGCGCCGTCGCACGCTCCCCGAATAGTTATAAAAAGAATTGGTGTAGCTGATCAGCAAGGTCTGCACGTTCTGTGCATAACTGAACGATCCCGATACTCCCCAACCCAGGATGTGCCGCGTGTAGTTGACCGTTCCCGAAAAACCCAATGCGCTGGCATTGCTGTTATCCACAGTGTTTTCTGAAACCGTTCCGGCCGCGTTGAAAGTGCCTCCCAGCAGCCCATGCCCGTAGCTGGCGCTTCCCCCGTAAGAGTTTCCTCCGTAGTTCGTCCCCAGAAAATACTGCGTGCGCCGCTCCGCGAACACCGAGGTCTGCAAGTTCGGCAGAAACGAGTAACTCACCGTGCCCATGTAATCCATGGAGTGCGATTCCTGGTTGCCGTTGGCGCCGGGAATGATTCCGCCGGCATTAATCACCGATTGGTAGAGCTGCCCTTCCAGATTGTCCGAGTAATCTGCCGTAAACGAAACGTGTAACTTGTCGGTTGGTTGCACCATTGCCATGGTATTGATCGTATCGATGGTGGCGTTGTAGTTCTCGCCCGTGTAGTCACTGCCAATGTCTGCCCGGTTCACGCCCGCCGACCACATGCCGCGCAGCGGAAGCCTGTGTCCCACGTTGAATCCATAGTCGCTGCTATCCGAATGGATTTCCGTTGCCTGCTGCAGGTCGGCCACCTGCGGAATCAGCGAATTGCCGACGCCGGTCGAGTAGAACGCCGCTAAATTAAAGCCCGCCAGAGTGTATGCCGAGTGAATGTTGAAGGAGCGGGACGACGAATTCCCCTGGTCGTTGCTTCCGTATACTGTGTATTCGTTGCTCCCTTGCTGGAAGCCTACCGAGACGCTGGGGGCATCGGGAAGCATTTCACTCCAGTTGACGCTGAACGTGTCGCTATCTCCCTTGGTTGTGAAATTGGAGATTCCCGGAATCCCGTAATTGCCTTCGCTGTTGTAAGCCTTGGCATAACTGATGGAGCCGGGAAAGTGGCTTCCGCCGAAGATTTGGCTGGTGAAGTTCACTCCGCTGGCATCGGAAATCGACTGAAAATCGGAATTTGCGCGCGATTGGTTCAGGTAAGGCGAGGCAGTAAAGGAGATGAAATTCGGATTGTAATAGTACCCGGAAAAGTTCCCGTTCCCTCCGACCGTCCAACTATGGTCTGAGTTCATCAGATTTCCGTAGGTATCGGTGTATCCGGCTGAGACGATGCCGTTCAGGTTGGTGCTGAAATCGCCAAACTGGACCTGTGCCGCAGCAGGCAGTGCCAGCAGCAGCCCCGCTAATGCATACCACGCGACTCGGAAAAAACGTGCCACATTCTGCCATCCTGAGAGCCCTTACACTTTCAAAGCGCTCTCGATCTTTTCGGCGCCCCAGGTCCACCCCTGGTCCTTTGAGCGCTGACCTGGGTCTAAAGCTCTTCGACCTTCGCGTTCTTCATCAGCCTCTTATCCAATGCCGAGCGAAGCTGATTGGTCTTCTGCTGTTGCAACTCTTTTTCTACTTGCGCCTTCACGTCCTGAAACTTCTGTTTGCCCGCCGGCGTATGCGCGTTTAACCTTACGACGGTGTAGGCCTGCTCGATCTGGATCAGATTGCTGACATCGCCCGGCTTCATCGCCAGCAGTGCGGTCACCACTTGCGGTGCTAACTGCTCGCGGCGAACCGGCTTGTGCTGGCCCATCATCACGCGATAATCGTCGTCCGAGATCTTCTCCGCCAGCATTCCAAACTCTTCATCCGTCTTCGTGGCCTTGGCTTGTTTCAGCGCATCCTGCGCGCGTTTAGCCGCCTCTTTCAGTTGCTGGGGCGTCGCTTTTTCAGGAGGGAGAATGGAAATGGTCTGAAAAGTGAATGACTCCGGAACTTGGAAGCGGACTGGATTCTTGTCGTAGAAAGCTCTGGCCTCGACCGCAGAAATTGCTGACTTGCTATCGATCTCTGATTTGAGCAACGCCTCGATCAGCAGCGAGCGCTCGATCTTGCTCCGCAATAACTTCTGCGAGCCATGAAATTCGCTCTGCAGCAGCAAGTTATATTCCTGGGGCGTATCAAATTGCTTCCGGAAATCGGTTTCGGCGCGCTGCAATTTGGCTGGGGGCACCGTCATCTTCCGGCGCTGCGCTTCCTGATACACGAGCTCTTCGAAGATGATCATCTTCATGGCGCCGTTGCGAATCTGCGGCTCCATCTCTTTCGGAATCGCGCCGCCATGTTGGCGGGCGTAAGGAAATATCGAATATTCTTCGCGCAACAGATCGGTTTCGGTCAGCACCGTGCCATTCACCTTCGCGACCGGCCGGTTTTGCAGTTGGGCTGTCTGGGAGGGTCGTTGTATGGAGCCGGTAGAGGCATGCGAAGCCACGAGCTGTGCTGCCATCGTTCCGCTGATTGCCAGGATCCCCACTCCGATTGCGACTGTCCGCTTCATATCAATCTCCTCACCCCGTGGAAGAACCCAAGGGGGAGAGTGATCTCCCCCTCGGAGTAACTGCAGTTAGAATGTGGTCGGAATGGTGTAGCTGCCATTCGACTCGTTGGCTTCGCCACCGTGGCAGGAACGGCAGAATTGCGCGGTCTGGTTCGAGCCGGAGGTGCCGCTAGCCGGGTTATACGGTGCACGAACGAAGAACATCGTGTCGTAGAAGCCGGAGGGCAAACCGGAGTTCGCTCCATTGGTCACTTTCACGATGTTCATGATGTGCTGGTTGTGGCAGCTGGTGCAGGTCACAACCGCGGTGTTGTTGTAAGCGGTCAGACTGACAAACCATCCATAGTTCTTCACGAACTGGCTGGAGTTGGCACCGTTCATCGAGATGACACCATTGGTCTCGGTGCAGTCCCAGTTCCACGCGCCGCCGCAAGATACCGTGGCGTTCAAGCCCACCGGGTGATCGTTGAGGTAGTTGCCGGTTGTCGATCCGTCGTTGCCGAGCAGGGTCGGGACGGTGTTGTACTTTCCGTAGGTTCCGGGCAGGGTCTCATAAACCGCGTTCTTCATCATGGCGCCCTGCGCCCAGTTGCCGTCATGGCAGCTCAAGCAGGTAATCAGCCCAAGAACGTCAGGAGCGGTGCCGGACAGGCTGGTGGGCAGACTCTCGGTGTAGCTTCCGCCGCCCGTCTGGATAGTCTTTCCGTACAAGCTAGCTACGTCCTGGCCCCACAGAGCCACGTTGCCGGCAGTGGGGTCATTCGTCTTCGCAGCGCCGTTGCCGTATGCGCCGCTGTGTGGGGCGTGGCAGGCAGCGCAGCCACGGCCGTAGTTGAGGTGAGCACCGAGGACGTCAGAACTCGGGCTGCCGATCTGGGCCGCCGCAAATCCAGCGATCGCCAGAATCATCAGGGTGACTAAGATAGTTCTTTTCATTGAATGAAGCCTCCTATTTATGTGTTGCAACACATCACATCTACTGCGGTCTTTCGTTACTGCACCGAAGTGCAAGGTCGACCTTTTACCGGTTGTTGTCACTTCAGTTTTCAAACGGGTGTCATGCCCCGGCGCGTCCTTGCGAACCGCCGAAGCCGGAATATCGTGGCGAATGAATGCCGGGAGGAAACTTGGTTCATCTTGCGAGAAGGCCTCGCGCTCCCAAGTGGAACCGCACGTACCGCATTGGAACCCTTCCCAAAGTGCCACTGAGGAGTTATTCCTCGGTGATCTCGCGGTTTGTGTCGTGTTATTCATCACTTGGGACTCACCCCATTTACAAGGTGATTTTCGCGCTAAGGGACATGTCCTTTATGTGCTTATCCGCACCGACGCATGTGATGGAGATCACAACAGGATGTGGCGCAAAATCTGGCACTTGCGGGCCATTGCCAAAAACTCTCTGCCGAGGCTTTACACGAATCACACCCGATGAAGAGAAAGCATCAGTCCGGGTAAATCCGTGGCTGGGTTTGGGGTCAATCAATATCCACGGCGAAGCTTTAGGCTTTAGAAGGGCTTATATCGGTGTTCATCCGCGGCGATCCGCAGCGAAAGGTTTTCTAGATCTGCGGCGAAGTTTTTGACCCTTAATGCGAAGCCGGGGTTGCCGGCGCCGGGGTGGCGGCCGCCGCCTTGCGTTGGTCGGCCGCTTTCTGTAACTGTTCTTCCTTCTTGGCTTTCTCCGCCGCCGCTTCCGCGTCAGTGATGTAACGGAACATCTGCATCCGGCCAGGATATTGCTCGGTAGTGAACACGCGGTTCTGCTTATCGATGGCCACGCCCACCAGCGCCTTGAATTGCCCCGGCAGATTCCCATGCCCATAGCCGATATAGGTCAGCAATTGGCCTTCCCGATTGAACACTTGCAGCCGGTCCTGCACCTCGTCCGCCACCCAGATGTGCCCGTCACTATCGACCGCAATGCCTTTCGGCCGCGCGAAATATCCGGGGCCGTCGCCGTTTTTGCCAAACGTGCTGATGAAATTTCCATCAGCATCGAAGATTTCCACCCGGTCATTCATGGTGTCGGTCACGTAAACATTGCCGTCTTTATCTACGGCTACACCTTGAGGTCCGCCAAAGTCTCCGGGTGTGGTCAGGTAGTGGTTCTTGCCACCGGTTCCGATCCGGCGCAATAGTTTGAGCGTGTCGGCGTCATAAACGATAACCTGGTCCTGCTGTGTATCCGCGACATAGAGAAATCGATTTTCCGTGTCAATCGCGAGGCCCACAGGGTCGACCAACCCCTCGGTGATCTGGTTTTCGACCTCGTGCTTGGCATTGAAGATCATGATGCGTTTCATTTTTCCATCGGAGACAAACAGCCGATCGCTATCATCGATCGCCAAGCCATTGACCAAGCCGAAGTGCGCCTCAATCCCATTGCGGATCATCTGCGTCTCGCGCGTCTCAGTATTAAAGATAAAAACCGCTCCGACGCGTTGATCCGCCACATACGCCTGGCCCTTGGAGTCGACGGCCACGCCGTACGGCCCAATCAGTTGGAAAGGAAATGTCTTGGGATTGAACTTGTCCTCCTGCGGTTTGGAGCCCGCGAGCCGATCCATCCAGCCTTGTTTTACCTTTTTTGTTTGGGCGGGAGTGTAGTCGATTTTTTGTCCGGCAAAGTAATCCATCCAGCGCACCCTCGCGATGTTGGGCGGGCTCGGCCACACCAGCGTCGTCGGATCGAAAGCAAACTTACGCGGCCCCGTCTGCTCGGCTTGCGTGGCGGTGTCGTCCTTCTTTTTTTTCTTGTCCGCGTTGGCCGGCAGAGGCGAGAGCAGACTCACGGCCAGCGGAAGGATCATCAGAGCCAGCAACTTATGATTACGCATCGAATTGTGCGAGTGGCGATGCATGGTTACTCTCCAGGTTTCGTCGTCTCTTTCATGTTGATCCGATTTTTGTGGCAGTTATCGCAGAACGCCATGTTGTTCTGCTGGTCCTTGATCAGCAAACCCGCCTGCGCCGAAGCGTGCGGCTGATGGCAGCTCATGCAGCTCAGCGGCGTCTTGACCTTGCCCATATTGGCGGGATCCATCACGTCCGACACCGGGTGATAATCCACCGGGTGACCCAGCCCGTAGCGCAATGGCAGGATCGGAACTTTATTCTTCTGGTAATAGTCGTCGGGCAGCTTCACCTTGCCGCCGAAAATCGTTAGCACATGCTCGGCTTCGAGCTTCTGCGGCACAGAATCCGGTCCGTGGCATTCGAGGCAGAGCGCGTTGCCCTTGGCACGTAATAGGTGGTCGTTATCCCCGCCGTGCGGCTCGTGGCAGATTCCGCAAGCCTGCCCGAATACCGGCTGATGATGCACTGGCTTCTTTCCCAGGTCGGCGATGTCGCTATGGCAATCCAGGCAAATTGCTACGCCGGTTGTCTTGGGCAATTGCGGCTGGCGGCTGGCATGGGGGCTGTGGCAATCGGTGCATTCGCCCGCGGCGCCGGGATGCTGAACTTTCGCGGTTTCAATCTGCTTAGCTTTGTCGTCGTGACAGGTCACGCACAGCGCTTTGGAGTCGGCTTGCGTGAGAACCACTTTTCCGTCCTTGGCGGGCGCATGGCAGACGTCGCATTGTTTATCGGCAAACGGCGGATGCTGGAACTGCGCCATCAGCTTCGGAGCTGCCGACTGATGCGGATCGTGACAAGTTACGCAATCCGCCTTCTCAAATGGCTGGTTCTGATGTGCCTTCTGCAAATCGGCATTGCTGGGATCATGGCAGTCGATGCAAAGTGCCGGCGTAGTCTTGGTCAAGTGGAAATCGAACTCCAGCTTGCCAACCTCACCCGTTTTGTGGGTCACGTGGCAGGTATCGCAACCCATGTCTAATGCAGCGTGGCGGCTGCCTTTCGTGGGCACGTTTTCGCCAGTGTTGTGGCAGCTCAGACAGAGATTTTGCTTCGCATCGCCTGAGACCGGTTTGAGCAGCTGATTCTTATTGTCGGAAACGTGCGGATCGTGGCACTTGAGGCAATCGCGCACTGCCGGAGGATGCACCGTACCTTTTATATCCGCCGCTTTTTTGTCGGCATGGCAAGTCAGGCAAAGAGCCGCCGGCGAAGTTGTGATCAACTTGACGTGGGTCACGTCGCGATTGACGCGAACCTCATGGCAACTCGTGCAGCCCATGGCAATCGCCGAGTGCACCGATTTTCCCTTGGTCTTGTCCTCGTGGCAGGCCACACAGGTGGAGGGATCGGCTTTGGGATCGAGGGGAACGGGATGCTGCACGGCGAAGGCATATCCGCCGAAACTCAGGAACACAATCAAACTACCCAGAATTTTCCTGACTGCCACAGCTCACCCCACACAATCGAAATTCCCCGCGGCGAACTTCGCGAACGGACGTCCATTCAGGGTGGAATGATTGTAAAGCCGTCTTGCGAGCGTACTCAGTTCTCGCCACACCGCCGGCTCTCTCCCGAAGCCACCCATAGAAGTCATTCCCGCTATGGGACATTTCAAATCCTAGGGGTCTTTTTCCTGTATGACCCTCCTCACATGCAATTGTGATCTCCGTCACCGGAACTCCGGAACCCCGCGAATACATTAGTCCTCGAGGCCAATCGTGAGGATGGCTGGCTAAGAGGCTTACCATGGCTCAAATTTCAACCGCTCGCAAACTTTGGCAGACCCTAAGCTCGATTAAGACCGGCGTTGTTTTGCTGATTGTGACCGTCGTGGTTTCCGCGGCCGGCACCCTCATTCTGCAGCGCCCGGCCACCGACCCCGACCAGATGGAGCGCGCCTATTCGCCCTCCACGCTGCACTTCCTGGACACGGTCGGCTTAACCGATGTTTTTCATACCTGGTGGTTTCTGCTGTTGCTGACTCTGGTCAGTCTGAGCATCGTCGCCGCCTCGATTCAGCGTTTCCCAAATTCCTGGCGGTATTTTTCTCGCCCTTATAAGAGCCCGGATGAGTCTTTTCGACAGGCCCTTCCCCTGGACGCCGAGATCGCAATTCCTAACGAAACCACTGGACTCGCTGCGGCCGAGCGCATCTTGCACAAGGCCGGATTCAAACCGGAGCACATCGTTCGTGAAAACAGCTTCTCCTTCTTTGCAGAGCGCCACCGCATCTCCGAGATGGCCGTCTACGTCGTACATGCCAGTTTGTTGCTGATCTTTCTCGGCGGGATCGTCGACGGCCTTTACGGCTGGCGCGGTTTCATGATGCTTACCCAGAACGCACAATCCAGCCAGGTAGAACAGCAGAACGGCAAGAATCACAACCTCGGATTCGCGGTTCGCTGCGACGGCGCCGGTCAGGAGAATTATGCCGACGGCACGCCCAAGCGCTGGTGGTCGAATCTGGCCGTCATCGAAAATAACAAAGTTGTCCTGCAGAAACAGATCGTGGTCAACGATCCTCTGGTCTATCGCGGGATTCGCTTCTATCAGGCAAGTTATGGCAAGACCGGAAAACTCGAGAAGCTCTATCTCACCGCTACGGCGCGCAACGGCAAAAGCGAGACCAAAGAGATCGCACTGAGTCTCAACGAAATCGTTCCACTCGACGCCAACACGACGGTAAAGCTGGCAGAGTTTATTCCCGACTACGCCGTCCGCGACGGCCAAGTTTACGCCCGCTCCAATCAGCTCGGTGACCCGGCGGCTCACCTGATCGTCGAATCTAAGAACGACAACGACCCGATCAACGTGTGGCTGCCGCCCATCGAGGGTCTTGGCCAAAATGCTGCTTCACCCTATGACTTTGAGGGCAAAGACCTCGATATGGCTTACTTCACCGGCCTCGAAGTTTCACACGAGCCGGGGCAGTGGTCGGTATGGAGCGGCGTCATTCTCATGGGCATCGGCCTCTTCTTCGTTTTTTACCTCGTTCACATGCGGATTTGGGCGGTTCCGGTTCGCGACCACAACGGCCGCCTGATGCTGTGGCTCGGCGGCAGCGCCAATCGCAACAAGGACGCATTCGAGCAACGTTTTCGCAAGCTGGTGGAAGAAATCGAAAAGGAAATCAAGATCGCGTCACCGTCAGGCGCCGTGGCGCATGACAGTTCACTCGCCGGACGCTAGGCCGGCAACGGAGGAAGCTATGTCGCGTGCAAGAGTCGAAGCACAACCCACATCCAGCGGGACCGGACTACTGGTCGGCGTGGGTCTCGGAATCGCATTTCTGCTGTTCATGGCATTTCTAAACGTCGTCAAGGGCGGAAACCTGCTGAACGAATCGAACCTTCTTTACGCTGCTCTTATTTTTTACGCGGGCGCAGCCACGCTCTACCTGGGATTCGGAATCACCGGCACTCCTTCTTATATTCGTTTCGCCTCGCTCTCAACCTGGGCGGGAATGCTCGCCAACACTGGCGCAGTGGCGCATCGCTGGTACGAAGCCGGCCATCCACCCTTCGCCAGCATTTATGAAATGTTGCTCAGCTTCGTTTGGACCCTCGCTGTCCTGACGCTGATCGCGGAAAAAAAATACGGCGTGAAAGTGATCGGCACCGTCACTATGCCGGTCGCGATCGTCGGCGTCGTGCTCATGCAGCTCCTGCGCACCGAGGTCCACCCGCTCGTGCCCGCCTTGCAATCCACCTGGCTGCATGTTCACGTCACCCTAGCGATGCTGGCCTATGCCGCTTGCGCTCTCAGCTTTGCGCTCGCCATGATGTTCCTTATCCAGGACAAAATGCAGACCGACACTTTCCTGGCTGCAACCAGCCTGTTCAGCATAGGAACTTATCTCGGTATTTTGACTCGCTTCGAAAAATGGGGCGGATTGAGCGTCATCGCTTGGAATCCCCAAGAGAAATCCGAGGTGTTCCTCTCCAAAGGCGTGCGATTGTTTGTCGTGATCCCTGACCTTGGCTGGCTGATGCTCTTAGTACTCGTAGCTGTCGCTGCGCCGCTTGCGTTTTACCTCGTATGGCGCAAGAGCCAGAACCCGAATCATCTGGAAGTTGCGAATCGCGCCGTATTCGTTGGCATTCTCCTACAAACGCTCGCGCTGTTGTTCTTCATAGTTCGTGCCCGCGATGGCCACTACGCCTCGCTCGACGCCGATGGCCTTTTCCCCACCAGCCTCGCCGCCAGCCCATTTATTCTTTCCGGCCTGGTTGGTGGAATTTTCGTTTCTCTCATGTATCTCTTACTGCTTTGGCGCCGGCCCGACCTCGAACGCATGTTGCCTAGCGCCGACGATCTCGATCGCATCACCTATCGCACCATCGCCATCGCGTTTCCCTTGCTCACCCTGATGATCGCGGCCGGCGCCTACTGGGCCAATCGTACCTGGGGATCGTATTGGAGCTGGGATCCGAAAGAAACCTGGGCGGCGATTACCTGGCTTGTTTACGCCGGCTATTTGCACATGCGCATCACTCGCGGATGGCGTGGCCGCCGTGCTGCTTATTTCGCCATTCTGGGATTTGCGGTCGTAATGTTTACTTTCTTCGGCGTGACGTATCTGTTGCCTGGTTTGCACGCTTACGCCTAGACAGGATCATGGAGGGCGGGCGTCCTCGCCCGCCCGGTCTGCTCGGGAACCTCCGCCTGCCAGCCGCCGTCTATCCAGTAAATGGTAGGATCAAGGCGGCATTCGGCAATTGCGCGGCATCTGGCTATCTAAACCCGGAGGTCATCCATGAAGCCTTGCCGCCTCTTCTGTTTCCTGGTTATTTTCGGATGTGCCCTCTCTCAGGCGCAGAAGTTCGTCCCACCGACTGCGCCCCCGACAGACCCTCAAATTCAAACCTGGTTGCGCAGCGAAGACCCGCAATCGGTTGCTTGGGGCGCGCACTATGTCTTAGCTACGAAAAATCAGGCGCTCACCTCTGATCTATTATCCCTGGCTTATAGCTGGCAGCCGTTGCCTAAGTCCGAGTCAAATGAGGCGAAGCGGAAATCCCTTACTAACGACGAATTTGATCGGCGCGACGCCATGTCCGCCGTGCTCGATGTGCTTATTCAAATGCGTGTTTCCGTGCCAAGAGAGACCCTGCAAAAACTCGCACCCGATTTCCCCAATTACGTCGCGGTTTTGCTGAGCCGCCTCCCGGTCGAGGAATCCACACCTCTCGCCCTTGATCTTTATCGTTCCGCTGCCGGGGAGGGCTACGGCCTGCAATATGTGGGTGCGGCGATGCTGGCGCAAAATCCACCACCAGGCTTTGCCGCGAATTTATTCTCAAGCATTCACAATCGTGCTTCCGTTTTTGTAGTTGTCCCGGGAACGGGCGAAATTGGCGGCGGTACCGCGGGCGATTGCTTCCAGAGTGACTCGTCAGCGCCCCGTGCGCAGTGGCCAGCTTTCGGAAGTTACAGATTATCGAAAGAGAGCAGCGACGAATCGCTTCTCGTTGTTCCCGGGAGCGACCCCATCTACGCCATTCGCTCTGAGACCACCCGCTATATCGGGCAGTCTTGCGCCGGTAGGGTTTATTTGGGCGCGGAGGAAAGAAGGCGATTGCTGGCGCAGATGCTGAACGTTGATCCCGAGGCAATCGCCTGGCAGACGAAGCTGCAGCTCACTATTGAATTCAAATCCGACCAGCAATTCGCTTCCGATCTGCAAACCTTCATCACTGCTCAGCAAGAGAAATATCGAGCGACCGCCGCGGCTCTGGAGGTGAAAGGTCTCATGACCTCCGCCGAGGAAGACCACTCCTTGCCTCAGCTCGATATCCAGTTAAGGGACATGCGCGGCCACGACTATGCCGCAATTTCGCCACCGTCCCCGCTACCCCCGCAGGTTGCGATCGCCAACCCTTGGCATTAATCGCTAACGCTGCGACGGAAAGGCAATTCGACATCGCGGCGCTCCACTTTCTTCATCGTAGATGGCGCGTTTTGAATGATCGGAGCGTTATTGGCAGGGTCTGTTCCCACCTGTTCACAATCTTGATTCCTGCCGTCCGGGGGCTCATGAAAGTAGACAGCTTAAATTGCTCGAAGAAGGTCGAAAGGAACTCTTGGACCACTCCTGCATTAGAATATAGCTATTTGTTGGCTATATAGAATAGCTTTTTGTGGATATATTGAACGCATCTCCCACCGATTGACTATTCTGATTCGTGCTTGCGCAGGCACTGACCCTAATCCTCTCTCTTCAGCATCTCCAGCACGCGATCGAAATCGTCCAGGGTCGAGTACTCAATCACGATCTTCCCTTTGCCCTTGCGGTCGCTGATTCGCACTTTGCATCCTAGAAGCCGCGCCAGTTCCGACTCCGCCGCCCGCACATTCGGATCCACCACGCGATCCGGAGCGTCCGCCTTTTCTTCGGGCGGCATATTCAAACGATCCACAACGTCGGACAATAGCGCAACCGACATCCTGGTTTCGATTGCCTGCTTCGCCACGCCTGCAATTAGCTGAGGATCACTCAATTGCAAGAGAACACGCGCTTCGCTGAACCCCAGCTGCCCCTCAGCCAAATGTTGCTGTATTGACTCTGGCAGCTTCAGCAATCGCAAGTAATTCGCGACCGACTCACGCGAGCATCCCGTCTTTTGGCCGATCTGCTCCTGCGTCAATCCAAACTCACGACTCAGGCGAGCAAATGCCTTTGCTTGCTCCAGGCAATTCAAATCCTGGCGCTGCAGGTTTTCGACGATGGTCATCTCTGCCGCTTGCTCATTCGAAACCTGGCGAACAATTGCCGGAACCGTAGCCTCGCCCGCCAACTTCGCTGCACGGCAGCGCCGCTCCCCCAGAATCAGCACAAACTTCCCGCTGGTCGACGGGCGCACAACAATCGGCTGCACGATTCCATTCGCACGGATCGATTCTGCCAGTTCGCTCAGCGCTTGGTCATCAAACTGTAGGCGCGTCTGATATGGATTCTCTTCAATTTGATCAAGCGGCAAGCGCAGAATCGCGTCTTCCCTTCGGCCGGTTTCCGCCGGCGACTCGGCTAGCGAGCCCGTTGGAACCGACGCAGCCACGCCGACTCCCGCCACAACCCTCGGCCCACTGGGCAGCAATGATTCCAGCCCTCGCCCCAGCGCTCTTCTTTTATCGATCACTTTTTCTGCCGTCGTCGTCATCTTCTCTCCAAGGAATCTTCCCGCGAAGCTAGTCAGTCCTTACCGATCGGCGATATTGATCGAGATCAGCTTATTCCGCTCCTGCATCCAGCGCTTCCAGCGCGGCGCATTCACCACTTGCTTCTCTTCGGTCGGCGCCGGTGCCGGAATCTCCTGCACAACTCCGCTCCGTGTCAGAAGTTCTTTGGCCAACTCCATATAGCTCTCCGCACCTCGCGAGCGCACATCGTAGAGAAGCACCGGCTTCCCATGGCTCGGCGCCTCAGCCAGTCGCACATTCCGCGGAATTGTGGTTCTGCAGAGCTTGTCGCCAAAATAGCGATTCAATTCGGCCGTGACTTGTTGCGCCAGATTTGTACGATCGTCGAACATGGTAAGCACGACGCCCTCGATCTTTAGTTCTGGATTCAGCGCCGCCCGTACTCGTTCAATCGTATCCAACAGAGCCGAAACACCTTCGAGCGCGAAATATTCGGCTTGCATTGGAATCAAGATGGAATCTGCTGCAACCAGCGAGTTGAGCGTCAAGAGGTCGAGCGCCGGCGGACAATCCAGCACGATGTAGCGAAATTTCTCGCGCAGGGATGCCAAAGCGTCGCGAAGGCGAAACTCCCGTCGCTCCGCGTTCACCAGCTCGAGGTTCGCCCCAATCAGGTTTTTGTGGGATGGAATAACCGAAAGCTTCTCCAGTTCCGTTTTTTGTATGGCCTGGTCCGCAGCAGCCGCTCCCATGAGCAGATCGTACGTACTTAGCCGGTCCGGATCCTTGGACAAACCAAGACCGCTTGTGGCATTTGCCTGGGGATCACAATCGACCAGCAGCGTGTCGAGCTCAGCTGCGGCAATGGAAGCGGCCAAGTTGATAGCGGTAGTCGTCTTTCCGACACCGCCCTTTTGATTGGCTACGGCAAGAACGCGTCCCATTCAGTTTTACGGAGAGCGCAGAGATGGAGGCAGCATAGTGCGAATTGCGCAGCATTGCAATGCCGGATTTTGAGGCAGCGGGATTTTGATGGATTTTCTTTCCCCGCGAGCGACTTAGGAACAAAAACGTCCTTGCTTTCCACATGCGATGTTCCACGTGGAACAGTCTTCGGGTATGCCATTTGGCCGCGATTTGCGTGCGCAAATTGTTCCACGTGGAACATCCTCTCAGCGACACGGCGATCATCGAACAGTTGTCCCACATTTAACGATTTTCGTTCTGCTAGCAGAACCGTTCGTGAGCAGAACGGCTGTCTTGTCCCACCTGATTACTCAGCTGATTCGTGCGAAGATTGGTTCGGTATTTCTGGCGATCGCCCAACCAGTAAAACGCGGTTCGACGACTGCGGAATTGCCAGCGCATCACTCCACTCCAAGTTCGGTAGAAGCTCCTTCGCTCGCGTCATCTGCCCTTCGCCAATCAGCAAAGCCAGCTTTCCCCCCGGACGCGCCAACCGGCGAGCAACCGGCACCGCCTGTTCGAATCGTTCCACCGCTCGCAATGTCACTATGTCGGCTTCATCCTCAAACTCTTCCGCACGCTTCGCAAACACGGCTGCATCGTTCATTTCGAGCTTTCGAACCACCTCACGCAAGAACGTAGCTTTCTTCTGATTCGATTCGATCAGCGTGAGCCGAATCGCGCGCGCCCAGATCTTGATCGGTAAGCCCGGGAAGCCGGCTCCCGACCCAATATCGACGACATGCCCATAAGCTGCCTGCGCGTCAGGGAAGAGGTGCCGAGCCGCGAATAGCGACTCGCCGAAATGCCGGGTAACAATCTCTTCCGGGGCCCGGACTGCTGTGAGGTTCACTCGCGCGTTCCAGCGCAGCAAAAGATCGAGGTATTCCAAAATATTCTCAATTTGAGACAGCGATGGAACCGCAGACTCCTTGGGACCGCGGCAGCCTCGGAAGGACAATGAGTGGGAAGTTGAAATGGCAGATGGCGACTCTAGAAATGGTCGCAGCAACTCGCTGATACGCGCAGCTTCCATTGGCTGCCGATTGTAGTTCGACGAAGCAGACTTTGGCGAGTGCAGGCTCGCGGGCGACTGCAGCCGCACCGCACATCCTTACAGCGTCAGCTCCGCCTTCACCGTTCCATCTTCTAATTCGGCCTGCAGTGAAAAACCGAGTTTCTGGCAGATGGCCAGCATCTCGCGATTCTCTTCGAGGATGATCGAGACCACGCCCTCCATCTTTTCCTCTCGGGCCACCTCAAGGAGCCGGCGATAGAGTTCTGTCCCAATGCCGAGGTGCTGATTGCGATCGTCGACCAGCACCGCGAGTTCTGCCTGGTTGCGGCCGCGCAGCTTGGTGAGCCTTCCAATCGCAATAATTTCCGGCGTTCCGTCAATCTTCTTGCGCTCGACGACCAGCGCCATTTCGCGATCGTAGTCAATGAAACAGATTCTGGTCAGCCGCTCATGCGCCGTGCGGTGGCTGAGCTTCAGCGGCTGAAAATAACGCAAATAGACGCTGCGTTCGGAGAGCGCCTGATGGAGCCCGATCAGCAGCGGCTCATCTTCAGGGCGAATCGGCCGCATGATCACGTCATCGCCGTTCTTCAGCACCCACGGCTTCACATGCTGAATCGGATAAGGACGAATCGCAAGCCGAGGTAGTTGCTCACGTTTCACTTCCGGGCCATAGACGACCATGCGCGCATCCAGCGCCAGCAAACGCTCAGGCGATGCCAGCAGCGGGTTGATGTCGATTTCCTTGATCCACGGCTGCTCCACGACTAATTGGCTAAATCTCACCAGTAGCTCTTCCAGAGCGACCAAGTCAACCGACTTCCTCCCTCGCACTCCCTGCAATGCTTCGAATAAATGCGTCTGCTCCATCATCCGCCGCGCCAGAGTGGTGTTCAGTGGCGGCAATCCCAACGCGCGATCCTTGAAGACTTCGACTAACTGCCCGCCGGCTCCGAACAAAAGCACCGGGCCGAACTGCACATCCACGCTGCTGCCGATGATGATTTCATATCCATCCAGCTTGACCATCGGCTGCACCGTAACGCCGAGGAAATGCTCCGCGCCCGCCTTTTCCCGAACTGAGCATTCGATCTGCCGGTAAGCCGAGCGCACCGCGTCTGCATCTCGCAGATCGAGCTGCACTCCGCCCACATCAGTTTTGTGCGTGATGGTCTCGGAAAACAGTTTCACAACCACCGGATAGCCGATTTTCTCCGCATGCTGCACCGCCTCATCTTCGTTGATCGCCGTGACCGTCTCGACCGTAGGAATTCCATAAGCTGAGAGCACTTCCTTCGATTCAACTTCAGTCAGGATTGTGCGTCCCGCATTCCGTGCGCGCTTCACAAGCTGTTCGACTCTCAACCTTTGCGGCTCTTGCTCCGCATTTGCCGCCAGCACCGGAGCTTCGTACAGCCCGCGAAGGTTGTAACTGTAGCGCCACATGTAGCAAAAGAGTTTCGCCGCGGTATCCGGGAACGAAAAGGTTGGAATGCCCGCGTGCCGAAGGATATCCATGCCAGCCGCCATCGCAGGACCACCCATCCAACTGGCTAGGATCGGCTTTCCCGTGGTGTGGGCAAACGTTTTGAGGCGGTCGGCCGTCTGCGTCGGTTCCGACATACCTTGCGGACAAGCGATGGCAATCAAGCCGTCCACTTCCGAATCGTTGGCTACGATGTCGACGGCCTTCACATAGGTTTCGGTCAGCACGTCGCCCAGCAGGTCCACCGGATTGCCGTGGCTCCAATGCGGCGGAAGCGCGGCATTCAATTGCTCCAAAGATTTCGCCGAAAGCTGCGCCATCTTTCCGCCGTTAATGACGACCGAGTCCGCCGCCAGCACGCCTGGTCCGCCGGCGTTCGTTACAATTGCCAGCCGCGGACCGCGCGGCCGCGGCTGTTTGGCTAGCACGTCGGCCATATAAAAGAGATCGCCAATGGTGTGCACCCGCAGTACTCCGCACCTGCGGAACGCCGCTTCGAGAACTTCGTCACTGCCAGCTAAAGTTCCGGTATGCGAAGCCGCCGCCTGTGCCGCCGCCTGCGTCCGCCCGGCTTTGATCACGATGATTGGTTTGTTCAGCGACACTTCCCGCGCCGCCGACAGGAAAGGCCGCGCATCGCCCACCGACTCCATATAAAGAATGATGCTGTGCGTGTGCGGGTCATTTCCCAAGTAGTCGATCAGATCGCCCCAGCCGACATCAAGCATCGACCCCACCGACACGAAGGCGCTGAAACCTACCATCTCCTTCTCGCACCAATCGAGCACCGCCGTGCACAATGCACCGCTCTGGCTAATGAATGCCACATTTCCCGGGCGCGCAATCCTGGGCGCAAACGTCGCATTGAGGCCGCTGATCGGATTCATCACGCCCAGGCAGTTCGGCCCTAGCAGCCGCAATCCGCTCCCGCGCATGCGATCTAAAATGTCCTGCTCAAGCGCCTTGCCCTTCTCGCCGTGCTCCTTGAATCCCGCCGAGATGACAATGACGGCCCGAACCCCGGTCTCCACGCATTCCGTGATAATCCCCGGCACGGTGGCCGCCGGGGTGACAATCACGGCCAGATCGACCGCTTCCGGCAGATCCGCCAGCCGCGGATAAGCCTTAATCCCTAACACACTCGCCCGCTTATCACTGACTGGGTAGAGCGTGCCTCCAAAAGGGCTGCTGACCAGGCTCCAGACCACATGCCGGCCGACTCCGCCCGGCTTTTCGCTCGCCCCAACCACGGCCACTGCCCGCGGCGCGAACATGGCGTCCAGCGGATGTGCTTCGGCGCGAAACACATCGTGCGAGCGGTCGTAACTAGGCTTTGTTTTGTTCATTTTCTTGACAGCTTCCGTAGCGATCATAGTGTCTTCAGTCTATGTCCGCTCTTAAAAACACGTCTGCGACGGAGATCACATCTCCTTTGTGCACCGGAACCCGGCAAGTTTACATAAATTTTGCAAATTTCAGGTATTTTATGGGTTCCTTTCGGCCCAAGTCGTAGTATGATCGCCGCATTAAAACCTGCCGTTCTGGCAGTGTGGGGTAGCGTAGGCGCAGTTCGCGCCATCTTAGATCGTCATTTAGGAGGTGTTCTGTGGAACATCAGCCTGTTGGCAATTCTTCATCCGTCTCAACCAGTTCCGGTTCGGTTCGCCCAGTCGCAGGCCGCGGGGTTTGGATCTTGACCGCATACGGCATCGCCGGACTAGGAATGCTGGGTGTTATGGTTTATTACTTTTCAACCTTCGTAACACACTAGCTCCGAGACGGCGTTCAAAATCGCTCTTGCAGTTTGATTGGCAGAATGGGTGGGCAGTTTACCCTCAAGAGGGTTTGTGTCTTCCCATCATTAATTAGCGCGGCATTCCAGCCTGCGAAAAGATCGCCCATCTGAGGTTGAAGGTCATTCCGCCGGCCTTGCGATTATCTTCCCCTTCTCATCCTTCTCTACGTATGACCATGGCACGTTCGGATCGTGCGTGTACAAGGTCAGCCATTTTTCAGAAATTGCTTTCTCATAATAGCGTTTGCGGCTCTCAATCGTATCCAGCGGAAACAGATCGAACGCCATCACCCACGTCAGATCCAGATGCGCTGAGGTTGGAATCAGATCCGAGATGTAGCACGCCGTCTGTCCGCCACTGTGCACCAGAATCGCCTGCATGTGCCGCGTGTGCCCGGGAAAGACTTTCACTGAAATTCCGGGCAGAATTTCTGCGTCGCCTTTCAGCAGCGTCATCTGCCCACTCTGAATCAGCGGATCGTAATTCGCGCTGATGTAGCTGATTGCATCCCGCTCCAGTTGCCGGTGCCCGTGTTCGACCTCGCCTTGCTGCGCATAATATTTTGCTTTCGGGAACGTCGGAACCACCGACGATCCGCGCAGCATTGTGTTCCAGCCGCAGTGGTCAAAGTGCAAGTGACTATTGATGACAATATCGAAGTCTTCCGGCGCGAACCCGGCCGCATGCAGATTGTCGAGCAGCTTCGCCGGCTGCCCATAGATCTTTCGCATTCTCTCCGGCAGCTTGTTTCCGATGCCGGTTTCGATCAGGACCGTCTTATCACCGGTTCTCACTACCACTGAATTCAGTCCCGACGGAACCAGATTGTTCTCGTCGACTGTGACTTTCTTTTGCCATAGCGTTTTCGGAATAACGCCGAAGAAATTTCCGCCGTCCAGGGAATAAATCCCGTCGGAAACCGAGATTAGTTCGAAGTCGCCCAGGTTCATACGGTGCATGAAGCCTTATTTCTCCGCGAGTTAGGAAACTGCAGGTCCCTCGGCTGCGTTTTGGCTGCGCCTCACTTCGCACGGGATGACAAACTGTTAGATTATTAGCTCTTTAGTAGTACAAGAAATCCGTGTAAACCCGTGGCCCAGTTTTTAATCAAGAAAACTCCGCGTTCATCCGCGTAAATCTGCGGCGAAAATAATTCCTGTCGGGCTTTGCCCGACCGAACGGCCGAGGGCGGCCGTTCCCACGTAAGCTACTTCAGCTCCCTCTCGAAATGCTCCTCGATCATTTGAAACAAATGTTCCCGGTCTTCGCTGCCGCTAATTCCGTGGGTCTTTCCCGGATACACCATGAACCGGAACTGCTTCCCAGACTTGATCAGCGCATCCACCATTTGCACGCTGTTTTGAAAATGCACATTGTCATCGCTCGTGCCGTGCACCAGCAACAGGGCCCCGTGCAGCTTATTCGCGGCCGCCGGCAAATTCATGTCTGTATAGCTCGTGCTGCTCTTATCTGTCGGCAATCCGTTATTGCGCTCGGTATAGATGGAATCGTAATAGTGCCAATCCGTCACCGGCGCCACCGACACTCCTGCCTTGAATGCATCCGAATGCGTCATGGAGTACAGCGTCATCGATCCGCCGTTGCTCCATCCCCAAATCGCCGTGTGGCTGCGGTCGAGTTGCGGGTACTGCGTGTACAGTTGCTCGAGCGCCGTGAGCTGATCTTTCAGTTCGATGGCGCCGAATTGATGCCGCACTGCAGTCTGAAACTTTCGATCCCGCCCTGGCGTTCCGCGATTGTCAACGGTGATGACAGCGATCCCGCGCTGCGCCAGAATCTGATGCAGCAGTTCGTTATCTCGAAATCCGTCCGGAAACACGTTAACCACAGTCTGGTCCGCCGGGCCCCCGTAAATGTAGACGACCAGAGGAACCTTGCTCTGAACTGCTCCAGCCTTCGGCATCCATAACTCGCCATAAAGAGGCGTGCCATCGTCCGCCTTGAAATCGATAAATTTCGGGGTGATCCAGTCATACTCGTCCACACTTCGCGATTCCCAGAATTTCTGACAGGATCCTCCGGTGCTGCACACCGACATCTGCGGCCGCGTCAGCAGCGCCGAAAATCGATCCACATAATGCTTGGCATCGTTCGCAAAGCGGCTGTCATGCGTGCCATCCTCTTGTGAGATCCGCTGCATTCCCGAACCATCCAGCTTCACTTCGTAAAGCTGCCGTTGCCGCGGGTCGTCCTTGTCGCAGGTAACGTACATGACGCCATTCGCCTCGTCGATGCCCTCAATTCCTGAGTGCGGCCGCTCTCCCGCTCCGAGCACCTCGAAATCTCCTTTTGTCAGTTGCTGTTCCAGCTTGGCGTCACTGCCCAGCGGATTATTTTTATCGAAACCATAGAGATAAATCTGCGTGTTACCATCTCGCCAGCTCTGCCAGGTAAACCTATCCGCCGATTTCAGAACGTGGAAATCATCATTCACGTACACCCACGCATTGGGCGCGGTCTCGCTCAACATCCTGTGAGCTTTCCCTGAATGCGCGTCGACGAAATACAAATCCAGTTGGTCCTGTGCGCGATTCAGCACCTCCGCCCAGAGCAGGCCTTCCCGCACCCAGCCAAATCGCGGGACGTACGTGTCGGCATCCGTCAGCTTGATCCATTTCGTTTTCCCGCCGGCCGCGCTCACGACACCGAGCCTCACCGCCGGATTCGGATCTCCCGCTTGCGGATACTTCTCCATCTCAACCGTCGCATGCACTGGCTCATAATTCGTGATGGGATAGGTTGGAACCTTGCTCTCGTCCATCTGCAAGTATGCGATGTCGTTTCCTTCCGGCGACCAGTAATAATTGCTGCGCACATCCAGCTCCTCGGCATATACCCAGTCGACCTCGCCATTCAGCAGCTCATTCTTTTTATCGGGATCACCGCTCCCCTCCGTGAGTTGCCTGGCTTCGCCGCCCTTCACCCGCCTCACATAAAGATTATGACCGCGCAAATACGCGAGGCGTCCGCCATCCGGCGAAAATTTTGGATCGCCCGCCGGCTCCGGCGTCGACGTGATCTGTACTCCTGTGCCGCTTTCCAGCGTGTACAACCACAGCTGTCCCATGGAATCGAACAGTAGATGCTTGGAATCCGGCGACCACTCGTACGCCGAGACGTGATAGCGCGTCACCCGTTCTTTCTCGCGCTCATCTTTGATGTTTGTCACCGGCGGCGCCAACGAACCCAGCTTCGCCTCGCTCACCAGAACCTTCTTTTCGCCCGTCGCCGCATTCACATACCACAGCTCGCCGTGCTCGCCGGAATTGTCGCGCAGAATGTAAGCAAATCCGGCGCTGTCCGGACTCCATTTCAGATTTTCCGGAGCAGGGCCGGTCAGGCCGCCCTCGGCGGAAAAGGCTTCAATCGTGATGGGTTTCTTGGAACTAGATTGGGCCGCGGCGCAAGCCAGCAGGGCACAGACACACGTCAAACCGAAAATTCTTTTCACAAGATCACTCCGTGGAGAAACGAGCGATTCAACGAAAGCAGAAGTGTACACCGAGGAAGCAGGTCGATGCAGACGTAGGATCCAAGGCAGGTTCGCGAGCACCTCTACGGCGCGCTCTGGAACAGGGGATACAACTGATTTCCAATCACTCGGTAAATCCCGAACGTGCTGCCATCGTCGGAGATTTGCCGGAACAATAGTTCGCCGCGCCCGTCGCCGTCCGCATCCACTGCATCGATCAGCTCATATCGTGGCAGAACATCCAAATGCGCTGTGTCGGTGACCTCGGCAAACGCTTTATGATAGTCGCCATTGATGTCCTCCCTTGCCACCAAGGCGATGGAGTAATCAAGGTCGGCCAATCCGCTCTCAGGTGCGCCAGCCGTTTTTGGCATCCGCGCATCTGCCGTCAGCACCAGCACCGGTTCATTGCTCGATGACAAATCGAATACATGCAATTCGACATTCCGGAAATCCGGTTGTGTCGGCTTCGCGCTTTTCGGCAAGCGACCTTTGGAGCTGTGCGCTGTTTCCGATGGCCCCATCTCCACAGCCAGCTTCTTGGCGCGAGCGGTAACCTCGTCTGCCGCTATCGCCAACATCTTCTTTCGGAATTGCTCCTCCTGAGTCGCGTCCATGTTGTAGGAGTAAGGCCGCAGATCGGGGCCGCTCGAATCGGAAATCGCCGCGATTAACTGCACCGCCGGGGCCTTCGGAGCAGCGGAAGCCGCTGCAGGCTTTGCAGCCGATTTTGACGCCGTGGTTGTCGCTGCCTGCGATTCCAGCTCAGCCGGTTTTGCAGTCGGCTTTCCGCGCCGCAACACCGGAATATTAGGATCATCCCCCGACGGCGCAGTCGATACCGTCGCCGGAACTGGGTTCTGCTGAGTTGTGGTCGAACTCGGTGGAGGTGCAGGCGATGCCGGCGTCGAAGGCTTCGACGCATCGGGCGAAGTTTGTGTGGGCGCGGGCGCAGTTGGCTTCTTTGCTCCCGAATGGCGCAGCACCGGCGGTCCTTCTTCGTCTTCCATTCCGCGCGGAATCGACGATCCCGGCTTCTTCGATGCTTTCTGTGCCAGCTTCGCCAACTCCTCAGTCGATTGCCAATTCCCTTCCGCAATCCACTCCTGCGTCTTCGGGGTCTGAGACGCGGTCGTGACGGTAAACAATCCTTGCGAAACGCCGGTCTTCAATCCTTCATAAACCGTCTCCGGCCACAGGGCCATTGGAACCGGATCAGCCTTGTACACGCTGGCATCGTAAAAGGCGCCGTTCACCAGAATTGCAATGGGAATGAAGTGCGGCCTTCCCTTTGCGGGTAATTCAATTAATCCCAGCGCGCGCGGTCCTTTATATGGCTTCGATCCATACGGCGTTTGCGCCAGCAACGTAGCCCCACACACAATCGCCAGCAGGATGACGTACCCCGCTGCCCTGCGGTATAAACTTGATCGGAAAGGAGAATTGCCCATGCAAGTTAATGATAAAGCTCCTGAGTTTACTTTGCCTGATCAAGATGGCAAGGACGTCTCGCTCAAGGATTTTCTCGGCAAAACCGTCGTCCTCTTTTTTTATCCCAAAGCCGACACTCCCGGCTGAACCATAGAGGCGTGCGGGTTCCGCGACGCATACAAAAAATTGCAAAAAGCCGGTGCCGTGACCCTGGGGATTTCCGCCGACACCTCTGCCGCACAGAAAAAGTTCGAAGACAAGTACGACCTGCCCTACACTCTACTCGCTGATACGGAAAAGAAAGTCTGCAACGCCTACGACGTGATCAAAGAAAAAAATATGTACGGTAAAAAAGTGAAGGGCATCGCTCGCACGACTTTCGTGATCGGCCCCAACGGCAAGATCGCACACATCTTCAACAATGTGAAAGCCGATGGCCATGCCGAAGAAGTGCTGCAGTATCTGAAAGAAGCAGCATGAGTTCGGTAGCTCGCTCCTCTAGAGGTCAGCGGCGTCATTCCGAAGCCCCGCGTTTTCCCCAGCGGGGCAAGGAATCTCTCCGCAACTTTTCCGAGCCACCCGATGTGCTGTCCCGCAAATTCTACGATCGCGATCCCCGCATCGTGAGCCGCGAGCTGCTCGGCAAGATCCTGGTTCGCAGAGAGAAGAAAAAACTACTCGCCGGTCGCATCGTCGAAGTCGAAGCCTACCTCGGAACCGATGACCCTGCGGCTCACAGCTTTTCCGGCCGCACCGCGCGCAACGCCGTGCTCTTTGGCCCTCCCGGCTTCGCCTACATTTACTTCATCTACGGCAACCACTACTGCCTGAACGTCTCGTGCCTGCCGGATGGCACCCCGGGCGGAATCCTTTTTCGCGCCCTCGAACCTTTGATCGGAATCGACGATATGGCGCGGAGCCGCGACGTGGCACTCGATGGGGAGCGGAGCCTGAGGCTATTGACCTCCGGTCCCGGCCGCCTCGCCGAAGCCTTCAGCATCACCCGCGTTCGTGATAACGGCAAAGACCTCACCAGCCCATCTTCCGATTTGTTCGTCGCCGATGACGGGTTCCCAACGCCGACCATCCTCGCTACGCCTCGTATTGGTATAACGAAGGCGGCCGACCTGCCCTTGCGCTATTTGATCGAAGGCAACCCCTTCGTCTCCGGACCAAGGAAACTCCATCGCGCAGGCTGATTTTCCGCTCTGTGCCTCTGTGTACTATTCTTTTCTTCCTATGCCCTCGAAACCCGACTACGGCCTCGACGCTCCCGGCGTCGTCCGCACTCTCATCCTGATCGGCGTAATTCTTCTGCCTTTCGGACGGCTGGTGCCGAGTTTTCGTATCGGCTCTGTGACTTTTGTGCTGGGAAGCGCCAGTGTCGTCACCGGATCGCTATTAATTCTCGAAGGCTTGTTGATGATCCTTTATTCCAAGTGGGGGAAATTCCGTCACTGCGATCGCATGTTGAAGCGGATCGCTTGGCACGGCACCGAAACCGTTCTCGACGTCGGCACTGGCCGCGGATTGCTGCTAATCGCTGCCGCCAAGCACCTCACCACCGGCAAATCCGTCGGCATCGACATCTGGAGTTCTAAAGATCTTTCCGGCAACACGATGGAAGGCACGCTTCGCAATGCCGAACTTGAAGGTGTCCGCGAGAGAGTCGATGTCCAGAATGGCGACGCCACAGCCATGCGCTTTCCCGACGCCACCTTCGACGTGATTCTCTCCAACGCCTGCATCCACAACATTCCCGGCCGCAAAGCCCGCGATAAGGCCTGCCGAGAGATTGTTCGCGTGCTCAAACCCGGCGGCGTCGCTCTGGTCTCCGACTTCATTCACACCGCCGACTACGTCAAAGCTTGCCGCGCAGCCGGCGCGACAGCCATTCGCACCGGCATGAATTTCCTGTTCACATTTCCCCGGATGAGGGTTGTGGAGGTAAGAAAGCCTGCGCCCTAAGACCTGCCCAGCACCACGTTGTCGATCAACCGCGTGGTCCCTACAAACGCCGCCACTGCCGCCAGCGCTGAACTGACAACGTGTTCAACCGGTTCCAGCGCGTCCGATCACAATATCGACGATCAGATAGGGGCACCCAGCCGGTGCCCCTATTTGCAGATTCGTAACGCGATTGTTCTATGGCTCGGGGCCCCGGGCGAAGCCTACGTTTTCCACATTTACGCCGCCAACCTGCTTTCGGCCGTCGGTCCAGGTAACGTACGCCGTTCCGGTCTTGCCCGTGTCAGCCGCGTTTAGAGCTACGTTGTAATCGTAATCGCCCGCATAGCAGGAAACGACGTTGGGGTCATTCTGAGCCGGTTGCGTGATTATGGAAGAGCTGATTGCGCCCTCGGGTTGCCACGAAGCGCCATTGGTTTTCGATTGCCGGCCTACGCGCTCGTAGTTACATCCCGCATCTCCAACATTGTTGCATGCGCTTGTAGCTTTGCGACGGTCATACCAGGAGGCCGTTAGGTTGCCATCGGAGGTGGCGGAGAGTGACGGCATCCACTGCGTTTTGAAGGGAGCATCCGAGTCGGTGTTTAGCTTGACAGGCGTCGACCACGTCATACCGTTGTCGGTCGAACGCTGATAAAAGATGTCTCCGTGGTCGCCGTTCGTGCCCGCCCCGGCATAGTCGTAATGCACCACGCCATTGGGGCCAACTGCTGGCTCCCCCCAACCCATGTGCCGGATGATGGGATTGACTTGGTAAAAATATCCGCATGATGCATCACCGACGGGGTTGTAGCGCGGACCCATAATCGTTTGAGTCCAAGTGCTGCCGCCATCGGTTGAGCTGAACATCAAGTTCTGGCGTGTAGCGCTTCCTCCACCACCCTCATCCATGCTGGCGAGGAATACAGTGCTCTGCCCGCCAATCACGCTGGCGCCCCGTGGCGAACCCGTAATCTGCACATTGCGGAAGAACGTACCGGTATTGAGTTGTAGCGGGGTGCTCCAGGTCTTGCCGTCGTCCGAGTAGGTCACAAAAAGACATCCGCCGTCGCCACAAGACGTAGTGAAGTCGTTCCAAGACACGTACATACGACCGTAGGTAGCGCTGCTCGGTTCGTTGTCTGCCCACATCGACGGGCGGTCATCAAAGACGCCGTTATGAGCGCAGGACCCGGTCGTCCAAGTCTTGCCGTCGGTAGAGGTCCACAAGCCAATGCCCTGACCACCACAATCTGCGCCAGAGACCAAGTCACCCGCAAAGAATTCGCCCATCTTGGAGTTGAAAACGACGAGCGGATCGCCATAGTTGGTACCATGGCCGCTGGTAAATGGCGCAGGTTGAATCTGGGTAAAGGTCGTGCCGCCGTCACTGGAATAGGACGTACCAGAATAGTTCGATGGGTTGTCGTAGTTGGCATTATAGTTCACGACAATGGTCTGACCTTTGTCCGCTGTGCTGGCCGCCACCATGCTTTCGCTGCCACACATATCATCGGAGTTGGCACAATCCGACCCGTTGCTAACAAGAACATTGGCGATCTTGGGGGCAGTGGGCATTTTGTGCTCCACTCCGCCGGCCGTGGGCTGCCCGCCTTGCACGATTCCGCATTGAATCAGAATTAACCCGGCGCGCATGTTGTCCTGCATCAAGAGCGACGGGGGGCTGATCTTTGAGCAGTCGACGCCGAGGGGAGTCACCTGGGCGCGAGCTGCCGAAGGTTGAAGCACACACGCTACCAGCAACAAAACTGGAAACGTAAGCTTACAGAGCAATCTACTTCGGTTGTTCGCCATTGTTGCTTTCCGCCTTTTTCGCTGATTTTTGAGGCTCAGACTGTGGATCAGGTGCCGCAGTCCGAAAAAATTGTTCGTCCATCCAGATACCGGCCTTCGCTTTCAGATCGTCCAACAACGCTTGCATCTTCTGCCCCTGCAGGTCTTTTTCGATATGCGAAGAGACTTGGCCAAGGGTTTGACGGTCACGCTTAACCAACTGAATGACAAGTATGCGGGACGGAGTATCTTCAACCTCAGACCACTCGCCCTCCTTGAGAGCGAACGCGACTTTCTCAATGGCTGGCGAAAGCTGGCCGCGCAGAAAGATGAGGGGCTCGGCATCAAGCATGCCATCGCCCGACTTGATCAGGTTTGCGGCCAGTGTTTTCTCACTGGTTCCCGATGCGCACTGACGACGGATCTGATCAGCGCGATCCCTGGCGGCCTGGGAACTCAGGACTGGCTCATCTTTGGATTTGTCTCGCACTTTCCAAATGAACAGCCTGCGGATTCGCACCTCGTCGTAGTCCGACGGGTGGGCAGAGTAATATTGGCGGATTTCCTCGGAGCTGGGTTCGGCCTGACGCATTAAGCTCGCAAATTCCGCGTCGGAAAGTATTTGCATGCGGGCGATGGCTAACTTCCGGATAACCTCGGACGAGGAATCGAGGCCATTGGCGAGGGCCTGTTGCGAAAGCATTAGTACGGAAGCATAGTCGTTCCCGAGGCGTCGGCGATCTTTCTCGGTCGCGCCTTCCTTGTCAGGATCCCCGCCATGTGGTTCAATGCCCTCGATCCGAGATTCGAATTCTTCCTCAGTGACCTTAATGTTATCGACTCTTAGTATGACTCGGTCGCTCGCAGCGGGAACATTCTTGGCCTGTGCAGAGATTGATGGTCCGGACGAACTTGAAGGATTTGTGTTGGAAGGCTGCTGGGCGTGTCCGGCCTCAGCCAGTAGGGCCCAGAGAATAAGGCAAGAAGTAAAATGCGCGCTAATGGAAGTCCTCAATTTTTGAGCGCCCGACGCTTGCGTGGCTCCCCAGTTTGTGCAGCCGAATATTCAAGGCTCGTTCGGGATTGCTTCGTGTGCCATCTTCGCCTATGGCACCTTCTTGTCTGTTGAACCCGTGCGCCTAACTGAGACCCGCATTATATGACAAGCCGCGATGCGAGGTCTCTCGAAAAGCCACGCCAACTATACTTCGACTCTGTTAGGACATGTCATAAAAATGTAAACGATATGTAAAAAATGGGTGGCAACCCGGCGCGCTGAAGAGCAATGTTTCGTTCCGCGTGATTCAATGAATGAAGGCTAACTCGGGCGAGTTCCGCAGGTTCCGACCCAATCGAAGGAGAGTTTCCGGCCCGCGTCTTACGATACACCCAGCACTACATTATCGATCAACCGCGTCGTCCCGATAAACGCGGCCACGGCAACCAGCGCCGAGCCCACCACCTGGTCAACCGCCTCCAGCATTTCCGGATCCACAATTTCCAAGTAATCCAGCCGCGCGCCGCGTTCCCCTGCAATCACGCGTTTCCCGCTTTCAACCAGCTTTGCCGCGTCGCGCTCGCCGCGCTCAAACTGGCTTTGCACTTCGACCAGAGCGCGATGCAGCACCAGCGCCGACTTTCGCTGCTCCGCATTCAAATAAGCATTTCGCGAGCTCAGAGCCAGGCCATCGGCATCGCGAACGATCGGGCACACCACAACTTCCACCGCGAAATTCAAATCCCGCACCATCCGCCGAATGATTGCCGCCTGCGCCGCATCTTTTTGCCCGAAAAACGCTAAATCCGGTTCGATAATGTTGAACAGCTTCGCCACCACCGTCGTCACCCCGCCAAAGTGGCCTGGCCGCGACCGACCGCACAGCTTTTCACTCATCCCCTCGACGGTTACGTATGTGATCGCTTTCTCCGGATACATCTCCTCGGCCGTTGGCGCAAACAGCAAATCCACCGACTCTTTTTCCAGCAACCGGCAATCTCGGTCGAACGTGCGTGGATACTTGGCCAAGTCCTCGTTTGGCCCAAACTGCAGCGGATTCACAAAGATCGAAACCGCGACCGCGTCGCACTGCGCATTCGCTTCCCGCACCAGTGAGAGATGCCCCTCATGCAGCGCGCCCATGGTTGGCACGAAGCCGAGGCGCAATCCCCCTAACCGCGCCGCCCGCGAGGCGGCTTGCATTTCTTTGATTGTTTTGCAGATTTTCATGGCGCTACGATGCCGGAACCCAGTCGATCAGAATGTGTAAGCTTTCGAGCGTTCCCGCCACCACTCCGCGATTCCTTCGGATCAGCGCCTCGTCACCCGTCCCGGCAGGCTTGTCTTCCGCCACGGCTACCACTCGCCCATACGGCCACGCCGAGGGCGACAACCGTGCGAGTGCGTCCGGAACCTCATCGAACTTGAGCAGATGTTCCTCGTTGTTCGAAACATCCAGCAAACTCGCCCCATTTTTCCCAATCATCAAGTAAGGATTTCGCCAGGATTTGAAATCGCGCACACTGCCGAATTTCGCCGGATCGGCGGCAGGGATGGATTGCAGGCGGGTATACGCGTTGACTTGTGCCGCCGGATTTGATTTTGCCGCGCAACCAAGCAGCACAGCGCCAAGCATTGCCAGAACACTCAAACACAAATATCTCATCACCACCAATTCTAACGGTGAGACCGGCGTTTGTGCTCCATGACAGTTTCAAGCGACTGCTGGGTCTCTTTCGGCAGATGGTACGACTCGTTGTCCGACGGATATTGCCGCGACATCACATCTGCGCGGAACGCCTGCACTGCCGCCGTGATGGTTGCCGCAGCGTCTCCGTAGCGGCGCACAAATTTCGCCGGTTGGCCAAACGTCAAATTCAAAATGTCGTGGAACACCAGCACTTGGCCATCGCACTCCGGCCCCGCGCCAATGCCGATCGTCGGTGTCGCCACCTCAGCCGTGACCATGGCTGCCACTTCCCGGGGAATACCCTCTAAATACAGGCAAGCCACGCCGGCTCGATCCAACGCCACGGCGTCTTTCATCAACTGTTCTACCGCGGCGAGCGACTTACCTTGGACTTTGTAACCTCCCATGACATTTACCGACTGCGGCGTCAGTCCGATATGTCCGGCCACGGGAATTTCGGCATCGATTACGCGGCGAATTACGTCGGCGCGCTTCTCGCCGCCTTCCATCTTTACCGCTTCCGCTCCGCCTTCTTTGACGAAGCGCATGGCATTGCGCACCGCCTCGTCCGCGGAAACATGAAACGACCCAAAGGGCATGTCGGCGATCAGGAATCCATGCTTTACGCCTCGCCGTACGGCCCGCGTGTGATGCAACATTTCATCCACCGTGACGGTGAGCGTGTTCTCGTACCCGAGCATGGTTTGCGCGAGCGAATCCCCGACCAGAATTATGTCGATCGCTGCCTCATCGACGAGGCGCGCGGCCGCGTAGTCATACGCGGTTAAGCAGGTGATGGGTTGCTGGAAATGTTTCTTATCGCGAAGGGAAGAAACCGTAATTTTCTGGCGAGGTTCGCCAATTGGCGTAAGACTCACGATGCCCTCCAGTGCCCTTCCGGCTTCGCCGGATAGAGCCTGTACACATCTTTTGATAACTCTTACCTTATTGTAGTCGCAGCAAATGGCCGAATCCAGTAAAAGTGCAAGTAGCTGACAACTAGATACTTACCAGCGCTGGCATGCCCGCGTTTACGCGCTGGCGGCTTCCTCTCTGCCCAGAGGCAAGAAATACTGCGTCCCGCGGATCGGCTCAGAGACTTTTCTCAACAACTCCTGCAAATCTTCGTTCCGTTCGACGAAATCAATTTCCGAAGTATTTACGATCAGCAAATCCGACGACGTGTAGTGAAAGAAAAAGTGCTCGTACGCTTTAATGACTTCCTCGAGATACGCTTCGCCCACCGCTTTTTCTCCCGGCGCATTCTTTTTCTTGAGCCGCTTTTTAAGCACTTCGGGCGTGGCCTGTAGATAAATCACCAAGTCGGGGGTGGGAAGTTGCTCGCGAAAGTGGTTGTAATAGCGGTTATAAGTATCGAGCTCCTGGTCGGTGAGATTCAGACAGGCAAACAGCTTGTCCTTTTCGAAGATGAAGTCGGTAACTACCGTCCGCTGCGATCGCGGCCCCAGATCCAGCCCGCGAAGGCGTTCAAACCTTCGAATCAGAAAGGCGAACTGGGTTTGAAAGGCTGCCCCGCGATCGCCATCATAGAAAGACGGCAAGAACGGATTGTCTTCCTCCTCCATCACGCGCTGGGCATTCAAACGCTCCGCCAGAATCCGCGACAGCGTGCTCTTTCCGACGCGTATCGGACCTTCGACTGCGATGTAACGGGGTAACTCAAAAAGATTGGCCATGGCCTCGAAGACGGCAGCTTCGCTTGGCAGAATAGCGCGCCCAGGTCTGGCACGCAATTGAGGAAAAGGTTAACAGGCAAGTCAGAAGTAAGAAGGCCAAGTTTAAAAGGCAAAAGTAGGCGGTGAGTCCATCCTCCCAGTTCTGATTTTCTAATTCTCACTTCTGACTTTCATATAATCTCCCCATGCTCGGCTTCGTTGCCGGCCTCGCCGGCGTGACCGCCGTCTCCGCTGGTTATCAAACCATGGCCCCCACTGGCCAGTGGTACGGTCGAACCTTCACTGGCCTGCCGCCGAGTTCAAAGAAGTTGGCCCTCACTTACGACGACGGTCCCAACACCCCTCATACCCTGCACCTGCTCGAAGTGCTCGCAAAACACAATGTTCGCGCCACATTTTTTCTCATTGGCCAAAACGTTCAAAAAAGACCTGACATCGCCCGCGATATCGCGAAAGCAGGCCATGCACTCGGCAACCACACCTTCACTCATCCCAATCTGATCTTCGCTTCCGCCGAGCAAACAGAAACGCAGCTCCAGCAGTGCCAGCAGGCTATATCCGATGCCACCGGCGAAACTCCTCGTCTCTTCCGTCCTCCCTTCGGCGGTCGCAAACCTGGCACTTTGCAAATTGCCCGCAGTTTAGGGCTCGAACCGGTGATGTGGAATATTACTGGATGGGACTGGAAGGGAAAGCCGTCAAATTACATCGAAAAAAAAATTGGCAAGCAAGTCCGCGGTGGAGATGTGATCCTCCTGCACGATGGCAGTCACGCCGTCTTTGGCGCCGACCGTTCGCAAACCGTGATTGCCACCGATCGCCTGATCTCCCGATATCGTGCCGAAGGCTTCGAGTTCCTAACCATCCCCCAGATGATGGAAAGCCGCCGCTAACATCTATTCGTGACTCACGCATGAACCATTCCAAACGCCTGCTTCGCCGTCGCAATCGTTTGATCGATATCCTTCTCGCTGTGCGCCGCGCCCAAGAACGCAGCTTCAAATTGCGAGGGCGGCAGATAAACTCCGCCATCGAGCATTGACCGGAAGAAGCGGCCAAACGCTTCCGTGTCGCACTTTGCCGCCGAATTCCAATCCGTCACTGGGCCAGCCGTAAAGAACCACGTAAACATCGATCCCACCCGGTTGTAGGAAATCTCCACTCCCGACTCCTTCGCGACCTCCGCCACGCCGCTGACCAACTCTGCGCTCAACTTCTCCAGCCGAGGATAAATTTCCTGCTTGTGTTCACGCAGATAACTCAATGCCGCCACGCCCGCCGCCATCGCCAGCGGATTTCCCGACAGCGTTCCAGCCTGATACATCGGCCCCAGCGGTGCGACCAGTCCCATGATTTCGTTCGGTCCGCCATAGGCGCCTACCGGAAGCCCGCCGCCAATGACCTTTCCCATCGTGGTCAGATCGGGCGTGATGCTGAAAACCTCTTGTGCTCCGCCAAACGCGAGCCGAAATCCGGTCATGACTTCATCAAAAATCAGCAAAGCTTTGTCCCGCTGCGTGATCGCCCGCAGCGCCTCGAGATAACCCCGCGCGGGTGGAACGCAGCCCATATTTCCCACCACCGGCTCGACGATCACGCATGCGATCTGGTGCTTGAATTTCTTAAATGCCTCTTCCAGCGCGTCCACGTCGTCGTATGGCAACGCCAGCGTGAACTGGGTGAACTCCTCGGGAACCCCTGCCGATCCCGGAATTCCCAGCGTCGCCACGCCCGATCCCGCCTTCACCAGCAGCGCATCCGCGTGGCCGTGATAGCAGCCTTCAAACTTCACAATGTATTTGCGTTTTGTATAGGCGCGAGCCAGGCGAATCGCTGACATCGTTGCTTCGGTTCCGGAGCTGACAAAGCGAACCTTCTCGACATGGGGAAACGCCGACAGCACCAACTCGGCTAAATCCGCTTCCGCGGGCGTCGAGGCCCCAAAACTCGTTCCCTTACGAGTTGCCGTAATCACCGCGTCTACGATCATGGGCGCCGCATGGCCGAGAATCATCGGCCCCCACGAGCCCACGTAATCGATGTATTCGTTGCCGTCTGCATCGAAGATTCGCGACCGCTCGCCACGCACGATGAACGGCGCGTCTCCCCCCACCGAGCGAAACGCCCGGACCGGCGAATTCACGCCTCCCGGAATCATCGATTCCGCCCGTTTCTGCAGCCGTTGCGAAATCTCGGTTTTGCGCGACATGCACCCTCCTCGAAGCTTCCCGCCCTATGCTATCAACGCCCGAACCCGCCTTCAGGCGGTAACATCACACCGTGATGTGATGACCGAACATCGCTTGCGCCGCGTTCCTCGCTCATTTCTGTTGCTTACGACGGTAACCGAATTTACCGGAAATTTACAATTTTGCAACACTCCTGCAATACGCCTTCGCTACTCTCTTTATCAGTACACGCCCTTCTAACCGGGAGGGTTTTAGGGACGACCTCGGGGGGCTCCGGGTCGTCCCATTGTTCTTTCCGTGCTCTACCCGTGACAACCCAACTCACTTCAGGTATGCCCGCACCAGGCTGATCAGGTCCTCCGTTAATTCTTCTGGCGACTCCGTCCCACGATTCGGATGGGTGATGTGCAGCCGGATGTGATCTTCCAGAATCTCCGCCATCAGGCTGTTCACGCCCCCGCGGATCGCGGCTAGCAGCATGAGAATATCGGCGCACTCGTCGCCTTCTGTCACCGATCGTTCCATCGCCGTCACCTGTCCGCTCAGACGGCTGATACGCGACAACAGCTTCTGTTTCTCCTTGGAGATGGCCGCCCGCTGTTCTTTCATAAAGATCCTTCTTTACGAGCTCCTGGCTTTTGACAATACCATAGGGGGGTATACTATCTATTGTCAAGGGGGCGCCCCAGTACCGGCATTTCCCTCGCGAACGCGAAGTAGGGTCGGCGTTAGGCGTCGCGGACAGCCCACAATCAGTTGTTAACTATAGTTACTTACTCGGTGTATGCCCCGGTTAATATGCATGGGGCTGGTCCTTGGGCGGTGTCGGCGAACACTTTTTAACAGCCTATTAACGGTCCTGGAGTAAGCTCTGTAAGTTTGCGAAGCGGAAGGATAACCGCGGAGACACAAGGCTGAGGTCACCCGTTCAGGTGATCAACGTCACCAGTTGCCGTGACAAGTGAGGTTGATGCCGTCCGCGATCTTGCTTAGGCTGCGATTATGAAATTGAAATTGAAATTCATTTTCAACAACCAGCTGGACCATGCCAGCGCAGCGATCGCCAGACTGAGCCTCTGCCTTTTGCCGCTGTTCCTGGCCTCAGCGGTACTGTGTGCGCAACAAACTCCCGCGCCCAGCCAAACCCTTTCCGCTCCGGCGCAGAATTCGGCCAATGCCCAAGACTCAAGTTCCACTCAACCTGATCAAGCCGATGACCCCACGGCCAACGTCGCTCCGCAAACCATGTTTCCCGAACTCACGAGCACGCATTTCTGGCTTTCCGGTCAGGCCAACTTTATCTTCCAGACCCATCCGCCTTTCTACGCAAGATATAGCGGCACCCATAGCCTAGACCCGAATTACGAGAAAGCTACCTCGCGCGTCCTCACGCTCTACACCGGCGTGCGCCTGAATAATTCCTTTGAAATTCTCGCCGACGTCGAAGAAGCCGGCGGAGCCGCCCTCAGTACCGGTTTCGGCCTTGCCGGTTTCACCAACCTCGATATCGTTCGCAATCCGCTGCTCAGCAAGGCGCCATATCTCGCCCGCGGCATGGTCCACAAAGTTTTCGCGCTCAGCAAGGACAAAATTGAAAATGAGCGCAATCCGCTTTCTCTATTTCCCGAGTTGCCGCGCCGCCGCCTCGAATTTCGCTTCGGCAAGTTCAGCATGCCCGACTTTTTCGACCAGAACACCGCGGGCTCTGACACCCACCTGCAATTCACCAACTGGACCATCGACAACAACGGCGCATGGGATTATGCGGCCGACACGCGCGGTTACACCGTCGGTGGCGTCGTCGACTACGAAGACACCAATTGGAGCGTACGCTTTAGCGAAGCCCTGATGCCCAAAGTCGCCAACGGCATCGACCTCGTTTGGAAGTTCTGGCAGGCCCACGCAGAAAATGTCGAAGTCGACTGGCAACACGGCATTCTGCCCAGGAAAGCCGGCGTCGTTCGCCTTCTCGGGTTCGTTAATCACGCCAACATGGGCATTTATAAGGATGCGATCGCGCAGTTCAATGAGGGCTTGACTCCGACTCCCGATATCACGAATCATCCCTGGCACATCACCGAAAAATATGGTTTTGGCGTCAATATCGAACAGACCATCATGCCCGACGTCATCGCCTTTGCCCGGTGGGGATGGAACAACGGCAAAACCGAATCCTTCGCGTACACCGAAGACGATGAGACAGTCGAGACCGGCGTCGGTTTCTACGGCCGACGCTGGCACCGTAAACAGGATCGCGCCGGTGTCGCTTTTGTCACCAATGGTATCTGCAAATATCACCAGCAATATTTGGCGGACGGAGGCCTCGGCTTTCTGCTCGGCGACGGTGGTCTGAACTACGGCCGCGAGACTATCGTCGAAACTTACTATACGGCCCACGTCTGGCGCGGCATTTATGTTGCTCCCGGCGTGCAACACATCAACAATCCCGGCTACAACCGCGACCGCGGCCCCGTCACCGTGCCCAGCTTCCGCATCCACGTGGAATTCTAGGATTTGTGAAGCACGGACAGTCTTGTTCGCGCCTCGAACCCTCGTCGCAGCGGAACTTCCCCCCGCCAAATCACGTACTTCTCCTCAGGAGCAGCCGGTCCAGGCTCACATTCAGCCGGGAGGGCCGTCCAATCGACAGATCATGGTATTGCGCGACCTCATTGGCGACGTCTTCCGCACTCTCTGGACCCATAAGCTGCGCACGTTCCTCACCATGTTCGGGATCGCCTGGGGCATCGTTTCCATCGTGCTGATGGTGGGTGCTGGAGAAGGTCTTCGCGTAGGCCAGGCGAAAGTCGCTGGTACCCTGGGTCACGATGTAATGATTGTTTTCCACGGCCGCACCAGCCTCCAGGCCGGTGGAACCCGTGCCGGTCGAGCGGTTCACTGGGAAGATCCTGATGTGCCAGTCGTCCAAGCGGAATCGCCGGACTGCGAGTACATGATCCCCGAGTTGGAGCAAGAGGACGTTGAAATTCACAGCAATTTCAACAATGCCGCTTTTCTCATCACCGGATCACTGCCTCCGTTTCAATACATTCGCAGCCTCGGCGTTGGGCAAGGACGCTTTTACAACTGGGATGATCAGCGCGAGGGCCGCCGCGTCGCCTTCGTTGGCAGCGATGCGGCCAAACAGCTTTTTCCTGGCCGCAATCCGATCGGCGAGAATCTGTATTTGAATGCCTTTCCGTACACCGTTATCGGAGTGATGCAGCAGAAAAAGCAGGATTCCGCCTACGACGGCTGGGATGTCAACAAAATTTTCATCCCCTTCGCCGCCATGCGCCGCGACTTTCCCGACAAGCCCCCCGGCACACCGATCACTTTCGATCAACTCTTAGTCACACCCAAATCTGTCGAGCAGCACGAAGCCTGCAAGCGCGAGGTCCGCACCGCCCTCGGCCGCATGCACCATTTCGATCCCAACGACAAAGAAGCCTGCCCCATCTGGGACACGTTGGAGGAGGCAATCGCGTTTCGCAAAATGACGGACGGCATGAAGTATTTCCTGGGAGCGGTGGGGGTGGTGACGCTGTTTCTGGGCGGACTGGGTGTGATGAACGTAATGATGGTCGCGGTACGGGAACGAACGCGGGAAATTGGCGTGCGCAAGGCCATTGGAGCGCCAGCGAATACGATCTTGAAACAATTTTTTGTGGAGGCGCTGCTAATCGCGGTTTTTAGCGGCGCGGCCGGGTTATCCGTCGCGTATGGAATTTGTTATCTCGTGGATCTGCTGCCGATGCCGGACTTCTTCGCCGGCCTCCTGCCGACGTGGAGCTCTGGTTTGATCGCGACGGGCTTGTTGGGGACGACTGCAGTACTGGCTGCGCTTTATCCGGCGCGGAAAGCGGCGGCGATCGACCCGATCGAAGCCCTGAGATTTGAGGGTGGGGGATAGATTCCTTCAACACAGAGGGCACAGAGGAATACAGGACTTCCGCTGATCAATGTTGACTGAAATCATTCTCGAAGCGTGGATCGCGCTCAAGCGCAACTACACCCGCAGCTTTCTCACCATGCTCGGCATCGTGTGGGGGATTGCGACGGTGACGCTGCTTTTGGCATATGGCAGCAGCTTCCGCAGAATTTTGGTTGGCGGGTTCGATGCGTTCGGCAAAAGCGTGGTGATTTGCTGGCCACAACAAACCAGCGAGCAGCCTGGCGGACAACGCGCCGGAAAGAAAGTTGTGTTCGAGCAGGCCGACCTCGACATGGTGAAGGAAACCGCGCCGCTGGTGAAATACGCTTGCCTTGAAACCGTGCGCCGGCCGGGCATCGCCTACGGCGATCGCATGGTAGGAACAGCTGCCATTCGCGGCGTTTGCCCGCAGTATGGCGAGATGCGGAACGAGGTTCCAGAGCAGGGGCGCTGGATCAACGCCAGTGACGAACTCGAGCGCCGGCGCGTGGCGTTCCTGGGCGGACGGATTCGGGAAGAGCTCTTCAGCGGACGGCCGGCAGTCGGCGAAGAAGTTCTGATTGCGGGCGTTCGCTTCAAAGTGATCGGCGTGATGGCGCGGAAAATCCAGCTCAGCAATTACTTCAGCAGTGATGACGAATCTGTCTGGATTCCTTATTCCGCCGCAGGAGACTTGTGGAACACGCGCTATGCGGCAGTGATGTTGTTCGAGCCCATTGCCCCGCAATTTGAAAAAGCAGCCATGGCGCAGGTTCTGGCCGCGGTAGCGACGCGGCAGCAATTCTCCACGACCGACCCGAAAGCCATTCAGATGTTCGGCCGCGATGAATTTCGCCCCGTCATCGATGGACTTACGATCGGGCTGCAGGTTTTGTTGACGTTCATTGGAACGTTGACACTGGGGATCGGCGGGGTGGGTGTAATGAACATCATGCTGGTCTCGGTGGACGAACGCATCCGCGAAATTGGCTTGCGGCGCGCCCTTGGAGCTAGGGCGTGGCACATCAAATTTCAATTTCTCGCGGAAACTATGCTAATCGTGCTCCTCGGTGGGCTGGTTGGCGTGGCGCTTTCGTACGCAATTTCAGCCGCCGTCGGCACCTTGCCATTGATGGGACCTCTGTTTGAGGATGACTCCGGCAAAGCTGACATTCATCTGCAAATCTCGCTGATGACCGTGACGATTTCCACGATCGTGCTGCTCATTGTCGGACTGATCAGCGGCATGATTCCGGCGCTCCGGGCTTCGAAGCTGGATCCCGTGGAAGCGCTCAGGTACGAATAATTCTAAGAAAAACTCGCCACAGATTTGCGCGGATCAAATGCGGATCGCATGGGCCACAAATCTCATTGACCCTTCCCACCGCTTCCTAGTACCTTGCTGGCGTCGCAGATTTGGACCCGAGGTGCGCGCTTGCCAATTTCCGCTATCGATGCGATCAGCCCAGCCTTTCGCCATGCCCGGGTGCAGCTGTTTCAACCTTTTCGAATCGGCCAGTGGCTACGGCTCGCGCTGGTAGGTCTGATGACCGGAGAGCTGTCTTCCGGTGGCGGCTGCAACGGCAACTTTCATGCCCCACAGCACACCAGGCATTTGATCGACCCCGCGCTGCCGAACATGGATCCGGTGGCCATGGCCGGCTTGATCGCGCTGCTGATTGTGCTGGGGATAATTCTGTATGTCGTTTTCCTCTATGTAAGCAGTGTCTCGCGTTTCGTTCTGTTCGATAGCGTGCTCGAACGGCGATGCGAAGTTCGCCGCGGTTGGGCGCGGAGGCAAAAAGCGGGAGTTCGCCTGTTTGTCTGGCACCTCCTCTTCGCGTTCGCCGTTATGGTAGGAATGACGATTTTGATCGGCATCCCCGCCGCCATTGCGTTTGCCGCCGGATGGCTGACCAATCCCAAGCAGCATCTCGTTCCGCTGATTCTTGGTGGGATGTTTCTGTTCCTGGTCGTGCTGATTTTCTTGTTGGCGGCAGGCGCAATTGTGGTTCTGACTAAGGATTTCGTGGTCCCGCTGATGGCGCTTGAAGACCTCAACGCGTTTCAAGCCTGGAACCGCCTCCTGCCAATGCTGGATTCAGAGAAAGGTCCGTACATCGGTTACCTCATCATGAAAATCGTGATGGCGTTGGGTGTAACGGTGGTTGTCGGAATACTGACAGTGATTGTGATTCTCGTCATGCTCATTCCGGTCGGCGGATTTGGTGCGGCGGTGGTGCTGGCAGGAAAAGCTGCCGGCCTGCAATGGAACTTGTATACCATCAGCCTCGCTGTGATCGTGGGCTGTGTCTTGGTGGCGGTGTTTCTCTATGTCATCGCGTTCATTTCGGTTCCCGCGATCGTATTTTTTCCAGCGTATTCCATTTATTTCTTTGCCTCGCGCTACCCAGCTCTCGACGCGCTGGTGAATCCTGCTGCGCCGTCTCCGCAGTTGCCACCTCTGCCGGAAGCTTTCGGATAGTCAATAATTATTGCTTTTTGTGCGGCCACGAAAATCGCCGGCCGATGATGCATTTGACGATGTGATGCACGCAGCTTTTGAACGGGCGCAAGCGGCTAATCGCTGGCGCGGTTTTTGATCCAGATCGGCGTGCCGACAAAGCCAAACGCGCGGCGAATCTGGTTTTCGAGAAAGCGAGCATAAGAAAAGTGCAGTTTTACGTTGCGGTCGGTAAAAAGAACGAAGGTTGGCGGGGCGACATTGGCCTGAGTCATGTAATAAATCTTTACTCGCTGACGGACCGGAACCGAAGCGCGATCAAAATCCACTTGTTCCAGAAAGCGATTCATTTCGGCCGTGGGAATCCGCTTGCGGCGCTCGGCGGCAACCTGCTCCAGGGTCGGGAATATTTTGTCTGTTCCAGTCCCGGTGCTGGCGGAGACAAATAACACCGGAGCGTAAGACAAGAATTTGAGCGCGTAGCGCAACCGTTGTTCGTAGGCGGCGCGATCGGCCGGTCGCTTGCTTTCTCGCATCCGCGCAGCTTTTGATTGGCTCACCGCTTTTTTCGCGCCACTGATCACAAGGTCCCATTTGTTGACCACGATGATGACAGAGCGTCCGCTCTCGTGAGCGTACCCGGCGATGGTTGCGTCCAGCGCGCTTACGCCCTCGGTCGCATCGATCACCAGCAGCGCGATATCGGCGGATTCCAGATGCTTGCGCGCCATAACGACAGAAAGTTTTTCGGCCATCAGGTGAGTTTTGCCTTTGCGGCGAATTCCGGCTGTGTCGATGAACCGAAAGCGCTGGCCATCGCGTTCGACCAGTTCATCGACAGCGTCGCGAGTCGTGCCGGGAATGGGCGAGACGATAGCGCGCGACGTTCCAGTCAGCCGGTTCAGCAAAGTTGATTTACCCACATTAGGATGGCCGATGATGGCCACTTTGACTTCCCGAGTTGGCTCCTCTTCCGTGATCTCCCCAACCTCGGCGGTCTCCGTGCCCCCTGTGTTCAGATCCTTAGGGACGACATCCAGAATTGCGTCGAGCAAGTCATCGACGCCGGTACCATTCTCGGCGGAGACAGGAAACAGAACCTTGATTCCCAAACGATAGAAGTCATCCACCCAGCCCTGCTGCTTGCTGGTGTCAATTTTGTTGACCGCGAGAAACAGCGGCTTGCCGGTGCGATTGAGCAGCCGGGCCAGTTCGATGTCGGGAGCGGAGAGCTCGCTGCGGCCATCGACCACCAGAATGACCGCGGCGGCCTCGCCCAGAGCCACTTTGGCCTGGCGAAAGATTTCGGCGGGGATCAGATCTTTTTCTTCGGGGATTATTCCCCCGGTATCGACGACACGCAAAAGGCGCCCGCGCCATTCCGTCTCGCCATAAAGGCGGTCGCGCGTGATGCCGGGTTCGTCGCCGACAATGGCGCGGCGTGAACCGACGATCCGATTGAACAGCGTCGATTTGCCCACGTTGGGCCGGCCAACGATGGCGACCAGCGGCCGTTGCTGTGGGTTCGATGTCACTGCAGTGGATTATTATAGAGACTCTGTGGCTTCCACTTCACAGCCCACGCCGGTTGCGCCTTCCAAGCCAAGGGATGCGACACTCTACAACTTTTTTGCGCCGGGCGGATTGCTGTCCCGCGCGCATCCCGCGTACGAATTTCGCCGCGGACAACTACAAATGGCGCAGGCCGTCGAGCAAGCGCTGTCGGAAAGACGGCATCTGATCGTCGAGGCCGGAACGGGAACGGGAAAGACGCTCGCCTACCTGGTTCCGGTGATTCGCTCCGGCAAGCGGGTGATCATTTCTACCGGCACTAAAAATCTGCAGGAACAGCTCTTCAACAAAGACATTCCGTTTCTGGAGCAAGCGCTGTTTCCTAACGGAGAGGCCAAGCTGAGCATCTGCTACATGAAAGGACGAAGCAATTATCTGTGCCGAAAGAAGCTCTACGACCTGACAGGCCAGCCCGTGCTCAGCGGATTGGACGAGATCGAGCAGTACGGAGCGATCGCGGCGTGGGAGAGGACGACCCAGTCGGGCGACCGTGCAGAGCTGGCTGCATTGCCCGAGGCCAGCGCCCTTTGGCACAGGTTGGACGCGAGGGCGGAAGCGTGCCTCGGCCAAAAATGCAGCTCGTGGGAAAAGTGTTTCATTACCGAAATGCATCGCCGGGCGATGGAAAGCGACATCATCATCGTGAATCATCATCTATTCTTCGCGGATCTGGCGATCAAGCAACAGGCCGAGTATGCTCCGGATGCGGGCATTCTACCGGAAGTCGGTGCAGTGATTTTCGACGAAGCGCACGAGCTGGAAGATGTCGCTGGAAGTTATTTTGGAGTTGCGGTCAGTAATGCGCGAATCGAAGAACTGTGCAGGGATGTGGAAGGATCGTTGCAGCGCAATCATCAACTCTCGGCCGCGCTCGCTGGAGCGGTGAAGAGCCTGCGCGAGCGGTCGACGTTCTTTTTCGCTGTACTGCCGCAGGGTGAAGGACGGTTTGCGTTTGAGAATCGGCGTGAATTTCTGGAAGAGAATGGGGATGAGTTTCTGGGACTGCAGCAATCGCTGCAGCGATTGATCTCTGAGTTGGAAAATCTTCCTTCGAAGCCGGAAGAAGTCTTCACTTTCGCGCGACGCGCGCAGGAGTTACAGGTACAGCTCGGCTTTTTGATGGAATCGGAGCATCGTAACACGGTTTTCTGGATCGAGCGGCGGCGCGGCGGACGCGATCGGCTGAATATTTTTCTGCAGGCAACGCCCATTGACGTCGCGCCAATCCTGAAAACCTGTATGTTCGACAAACTCGACTGCGCAGTGCTGACTTCAGCGACGCTGGCGGTCGGCGGCGGGTTTGAGTACGTGAGGCGTCGCCTCGGCGTGGAACATGCACGAGAGGTAGTGCTTCCGTCGCACTTCGATTACGAGAACCAGGCGCTGTTTTATGTGCCACCGGATTTGCCGGATCCGCGCACGCCCCAGTTTGCGGTCAAAGCCAGCGACCAGATTCGGCGAGTGTTGGAAATCACTCGAGGCCGAGCCTTTGTGTTGTTTACAAGCTATGCGCAGATGAAAGACATCTATCAGCGATTGCTTGGCGAACTTGAATTTCCGATGTTGCTGCAGGGCGATGCTCCGAAGAGCACGCTGCTGGAGGAATTTCGGCTTACTCCGAACGCGGTGCTGTTCGCGACGTCGTCTTTCTGGCAAGGCGTAGATGTGCAGGGCGAACAGCTCAGTTGCGTAATTATCGATCGCTTGCCATTTGCTGTTCCCTCTGACCCGGTGGTCGCAGCCCGAGTAAAATCGATCGACGCCGAGGGTGGCAATGCGTTCTTTCAATATCAAGTGCCGGCAGCGGTCATCACGCTGAAACAAGGCTTCGGACGGCTGATTCGCTCGCTGCATGATCGCGGTTTGTTGGTGCTGCTCGACAATCGGATTCTGAAGAAGCAGTATGGGCGAGTGTTTATCGAGAGCCTGCCAAACTACAAGAAGACCACGGAGATAACGGCGGTCGAGGAATGGTTCCATCCCCGGTCGTAGAGAATTATCCCTCCCAAACGAAAGCATCGAATACGCGCTCAGTCTTAAACCCCAACCGCAGATAAAGTTCGACCGCTCCTTTGTTAGCCTCAGTCACGGTCAGTGACAGCATCGAAAAGCTTCGCTGGATGAGATTCGTGCTGGCCGCAGCCAGCAAAGCCTTGCCGACACCATAGCCGCGAAATTCCGGCAGCACGCAAACCTGAGTGACATGGCCAACATCGCGGCGCACTCGCGAACAAAGAATCAGCCCGATCAGGCTTCGGCTGCGCTTGTGGAGGGCGACGAAAGAAGAGTCGGAGTCGAAGATCCCGCATCCGGGGAAGCGCACGATATTGTTCAAGAACCGCAGAGATCCACTCAGCGTACGATATTGGTCGTTGATTTCGGAATCGACGTGACCGCGGTAGGCCGAAGTAATGACGGCTGCGGCGGGCTGATAATCCTGCTCGGTCCAAGGGCGAATCTCGACCTCAGGTTTTACCGTAAGGTCCGGCTTGGTTGCGCCCGTCAGCGGCAGCACCATGAACACTCGAGCATGGCGGTGAAAACCCTGCTCCGTGAACGGCCGGGAAACGACTCCCGTCTCATGCAGCAATAGTTGCGCTTCTACGCGGTGAATTCCCGGCGACTGCTGCAAGGTCTCGATCACGTGCACCAACAGGCGCGATTCGACCTCGCGAGGATTGGGCAACCGCCCACCATTGGCGACGAAAAGATCGCCAATCACCCCCTTGCTGCCTTCATAAACAAAAAATGCGTATCCAAAAATGCGTCCGTGCTCGATGGCGGCATAGCCGGGGAGAATTTTGGCATCGACATAGCGGAGAATCATGTCGGCGGAGCCGGTGTAGTCCCAGGACAGCATCTTTTCCCAGATCTGGGTTTCGTCCTCGAGCAGAGGGCGCAGGTCGATGGACGAGAAATGCCTGAGATCGAGAATTTCCACTAGGGCTCTCTTGAGGGGCGGCGTCGCTTCGCCAAACAACCGCGAAAAGCCGAGTGTAGTGGCATGGGCGGGCGGGAGGCAAACGGAGAGAACACGGGAAGCCAATAGGGCAGCGTAGCTGACTCCCGACTGACTACGGATTCTTTCCGGCGACCCAGTAGTAATCGAGACCTTGCGGCGCGAAACTGCCGAGGTACGAAACGCGGCGCCCGGCGACTAGCTTGGCCAGCGCGACTTGCGAACCTTCGGGGGCCACCACGAGATGTTCGTTATCTGGTATCTCTCCCCGGTCGTAGGCGTAGATGATTCGATTACGATAAAACGCAAGCCCGTATTCTGTTTCGCGCATGATATGAAACACGGCAATCGGCAGAGGTTTGGTTTCGAGGCTGGCGAGTTCACGGGCCAGGGGCCGCGCCGACTGTGTGCTGTCGAGCGCGGGAGATCCCAGGCGAAGAACGCTCCCGACACCGAGCACGACAACAATCAGAGTCACAAACCGAATCGAGCTTACCCCTAGCCTGGTACGCAACGAGACGGCGATTCCGACCGCCAGAACCAGAAATAGGCCGAGGGCGATGGCCATCCCCTTACCCCAGGGCAGCCGGTGCTGCAAAACGAGGTATTGAATCATAAGCGCGGGAATGATCAAAGCAGCGGCGATCACCGCATGCAGCATAGTCAGCACGCCGCCAAGACGTTTATCGTCCTCGGCGCGGCGCCGAACGTATTCGGACGTGAGAAGCGTTCCAGCCGGCAAAGCGGGAAGAATATAGCCGGGCAGCTTCGATTGCGAGAGCGAGAAGAAGATCACCGGGACCAACAGCCAGATCACGAGAAAAATATCCAGCAAATCGTCCTGCTGTAACCCTTCGCCGCGCTCGGCCCACCACGCACGGATTGTTTCGACCACGGATGCGACTGCAAGGGCAGTCCATGGCAGCAAACCAATCAGCGCTATAGGGAAGAAATACCAGAAAGGCTCCCTGTGATGATAAAGATTGGTGCCGAAGCGCGCCAGATTGTGCTGCAGAAAGAAAACCCGGAAAAATTCCGGGACTCTGATCTGAACCGCGACGTACCAGGGCAACGTGACCATGCAAAAGAGCAATATCCCCGGAAGCCAAAGCGTTCGCCGAAGAAATCTGTAACCCCGCTGAACTGCGGCAAAACACAAGAGGACGATGGCTGCGAGAAATGGCGCGACCGGACCTTTGGCAAGCGTCGCCAGGGCGAGAAAAAAGTAGGCGAGCGCGAGAAAAGTCTTCGTATCTGTCTCGAACCACACGTACCAAGCCAGCAATGCGACGCTGAACATTGCGGCCAGCGGCATGTCGGTGGAAGCGGCACGAGCAAAGCCGATAACTCCGGCGGCAGAGGCTGTCATCAGCGCAGCGTTCAACTCGGATCCGGGCCGCAACTTTCGAAAAAATAGATAAATTGCGATGACAAGCAGTGTCGCGTCAACCGTCGACGGCAGTCGTGCCGCCCAATCGCTCACGCCAAAAATCGCGTAGGCCAGCATGGCTTGCCAATAATAGAGAGGCGGTTTTTCCAACCACGGTGTGCCGCCCAGAGTCGGCGTAATCCAATCGTGGCGAGCTAGCATTTCCCGGGCAACTTGCGCGTAGCGTGGCTCGTCGGCGCCCAGCAGACCGAAATACGCAAGTCCAAAGAAAAAGAGAAAGGCGCAGAATCCGGCGAGTAACACCCAGTCCGTGCGCAGGCGCAAACCATCCCTCACGCGGCCATGGTCGAGTTGTGATTGTGAGCTGATGATTGATCGCCGGACGACCCAGCCCATCCGGCCATCAACAATCAATTCATCACGATTGTGCTGACGGTCTCATCAAGGCCCGCAAGCTGATCAGCACCCACGATACTTCCATCACGACAAATCCGAGTTGAAAAGGACGGAAAGCAATGTATGCCAGAATCGCGGAGCCGAGAGCGTTGAGAACGTTATAGGCCGGTTTGCGAGAATCCATCCAGTTCAACTGATGCCCGGCATAACCGATCAGAATTAGTAAAGCTCCGACAAAGGAGAAAGCCTGGCGCGCAAGAGAAATGTTCATGGAGAACTATTGTACGGAGGGATGCAGGCGAAGGCGCTCCACAATTTTGGCAACCGCTGAGGCCAAGGGTCCATCAATCGAACAACCGCTGGCGCACTCGTGACCTCCTCCCCCGAACGTTTCGGCAACTTGCGCTACGTTGAGCTGGCCTTTGCTGCGGAGGCTCACGCGGAAGCGGCCGTCGGGCAGCTCCCGAAAAAATGCTGCGACCTCGACGTCTCCAATGGAAAGTACGTAGTTGACCAACCCTTCACAATCTTCTTCCTTGGCGCCGGCAGCGTCCATCTGATCCCGCGTTACCCAGATCCAGGCAAAGGGTCCTTCACGATGCAGCTGCGAAAGTGCGGCTCCCAGCAAACGCATCTTTGCGGTGGAATGCGCGAAGTAAATGTTGCGCGCGCAATGCGCCGGATTGGCTCCCGCCAGCACCAGTTCCCGAGCCAAAGCAAACGTGTGTTCGTTGGTGCCTTCAAACATGAATGAACCCGTGTCGGCGAGCAGCGCGGTGTAAAGGCAAGTTGCCATATCCGGAGAAATGGCGACGCCAGCCTCACGCGCCAAGCGGTAAACCAACTCGGCTGTGGCAACGGCTTTGGGATCGATCCAATTGACTTGCGCGAATGGCCGGCCGCTGACATGGTGATCGATGCTGATCAGAAAACCACCTTCCAAGCCTTGCAGGCGGGTGCGTTGAATACTGTCACACTCGAGAATGATGGCAGCCTCGTACTTCCCATTCACTCGATCTGCAGAAATAACCTCGCCGGCGAAAGGCAGTTGCTGATAGATGCGCGGAACACCGTCGCGCAGCACGATCTCGGCCTGCTTGCCCATCGCTCGCAAGACCTGGCAGAAAGCCAATGCCGAGCCGACGGCATCGCCGTCAGGGCGGGCGTGCGAAGTGAGCAGAAAGCGGTTGCGCTGCTCGATTTGTTTGAGTACTTCGCTCAGCATGGTGCTATTTTCCACTGCGAGTGTTTCGCCTCTTAGCTCGATTCAGAAGCTCATCGATTCGGGCTTCGTATTTTTGCGAGCGATCCAACTGAAAAAATAACTCCGGCGGCCGGCGCAGATGCAGCCGCTCGGCAATTTCATGGCGCACAAATCCCACCGCTGCCGCCAGCCCCTCCAGCGAACGTTGCGCTTCCACCTCATCGCCTTCAACCACGACCAAGATGCGGGCGGAGCGCGAATCGTCGGCCAAGTGAACTTCGCTCACGTTCACCAGCCCAATGCGCGGATCGCCAAGTTCGCCCTCGACTATGGTCTCAATTTCCTCGCGCAGAGCCTCGGCTAGCCGTTCGCGATGATATTTCTGTGCGCGCCTTTCCACGGCCTTTTTCCCCAAAGTAAAACGAATGAGAATATCAGAAAATCGGCAGTCCGTCTGCCCGCTGGCTGTAGAGGACGGGTACTTCCGTGTAAGTTATGGCCGGGCAAGATTGTAGGACGAACGACCTACGCCGGAAGCAGCATGCCCTTCTCCAGATGACGCGTGACGTGGGCGTAGGAGGCGGCGTGCGGGTCATGCGTAACCATAACAATCGTCTTTTGAAAGTCTTCGTTCAGGCGCTTCAAGATTTCGAGAACCTCGGTCGCGGAATGGCTGTCGAGATCTCCCGTCGGTTCATCGGCGAGCAGCAAGGTAGGGTCGCTGACAATTGCACGAGCGATCGCAACGCGCTGTTCTTGTCCGCCGGAGAGCTGTTTCGGAAGATGGTGGACGCGCTCCTCAAGGCCAACCAATTTCAGCGCGGTCATCACGTGATCGCGACGCTGCTGCGCGTTGAGCTTGGTTAGAAGCAGCGGCAATTCGACGTTCTCGAAGGCGGTGAGAACCGGAATTAGATTAAAAGTCTGGAAAACGTAACCAATGTGCTCGTTTCGCCAGCGCGCAGATTGAGCGTCATTGAGACGAAAGATATTCTCGCCCAACACCAGCAACTCACCCGAAGTCGGCTTGTCGATGGCGGCAATCATATTGAGCAGCGTCGTCTTGCCGGAGCCGGAAGGCCCCATGAGAGCGAGAAATTCACCGGCGCCGATCTCAATGGAAACGTCGTCAAGAGCGTTGACCTGAAAGGCATCGCGCTTGAAGATTTTTGAAACATTGCGCGCCTGTACAACTTTGGTTTGGGTCTGCCGGTTCGCGACGGTCGCGGTGCTCATGATTGTCCCTTGATTCGAATTTTGTCTCCGTCTTTCAAAGTCGCCGGAGGGTTGGTGATGACGGTTTCCCCTCCAATCAAACCCTTCACGGTGAAGCCGTCGCTGCGTTGCGAAACGATCTGCACGTCACGCTGCAACGCCTTGCCGTTGAAGGCAAGCAGGACGATCTTCTTGCCGTCGTGATCGCGGATCGCGGAAGTCGGAAGAAAAACACCGGTCGATTCCGAGCTCTGATTCTTCCGAGTTTCGTTCGCCAGGAATTTTACCGTCGCGTTCATTTCCGGCCGCAGATATTGATCGGGGTCCAGAATTTGCACTTTCACCTGCACCGTTGCCTTCTGGCGGTTGGCTTCCGGAGAGATCTCGTGAATAACGCCGTCATATTTGCGGTCAGGATAAGCATCGACGGTGACGATGGCTTTCTGCTTGGCCCCGAGTTTGGCAAAATCGTCCTGTGCGATGTCGAGCTCAACTTGAATGTCGTTCAGATCGGCGAGAGCCACGACCTCGCCCTGCGGACCGCCTTCGGCTCCGCTGGCGAACTGCGCAGTCACGAGTTCTCCCTTTTCGGCGGTGCGTTCGAGGATGGTGCCGGTGACGGGGGCGCGAATCACAGTCGCATCCAGCCAGGATTTGGCATACGCCTCCTGGCCTTCCGCCTGCAGGAGAGCTCCCTTGGCGCGGGTAATTTCTTCTGCGCGAGGGCCGATCTTGGCCAATTGAAACGCTTTGTCAAGAGAATTGACACGCTGCTGGTCCGACTCATACTTGGCGGTCGCATCGTCGAGAACCTGCTTCGAGACTACACCGCTCTTCCATAAATCGAGATCGCGATCGAGCGTAAGTTTGTCGTCCACCAGCGTCGCTCGGGCTTCGTCGAGATTATGCTGTGCCTGCTGAATTTCTTCCGGCCGCGAACCGTTTTGCAGCTCTTCGAGATAAGCGCGCGCATTCTCGGTTGCGCCGCGCGCCTGTTCATATTGAGCGCGGAATTCCTCATCTTCCAGTCGAACCAGCACTTGGCCTTCCTTGACCTTGTCCCCTTTTTCAACCCCGATCCACGCCACGCGCCCGGTCACCTTGGAGTTCACATTTATTTTGTGATGAGGAACGATATAGCCGCTGGCCGTGAGCACGATGCCGCCGACATCACCTCCGTTTTCCGCAGCGGCGCGCACCACTTCGACTTCCGCCGCGCTGGGCGAGAGCATCCGGTAAGCCAGCGCTACGAGGCTGAGCAGAACGACAACCCCGATTCCAATCAGAATATAGCGGCGAGCCCAAGGCGCCGGTTCTCCGCCGGGCGCAGAGCGGTCGATGCGCAGGCCTTCGAGGTCCGCACGTTTGGTGTCGAGGGGCATGCGCAAAGCAGACTGCTCGGGGCTGGGCAGCCAGCGGTTTCAGGATAGCCGATGGAACCGTGAAGGACAACCATGCGTTCTCGTGTTCCGCGTACGACATGTCTGTTAATAAATCGGGACGACGTGCAAGCCGCGGCGGATACAATAGAACGACACTATGACCGACGCTGCTTCACAGAAACCGACCGGCACTGCTCTCGTCGTCTCAGAAGACATGGTTGTGATTGAGCAGATGAGCAAGCCTTTGCAACAGTTTGCCATCGAGATTCGAGTCTGTACCGACCTCGATAAGGCCGCCGAGATGCTCGACAGCCGTAAATTCGAGGCGGTCATCATCGATCTCGTGCTCGGTTATCGCGCCATGCGCCTCCTGCAGCACATACACGAATCGCCGTCGAACCGCACCGCTGTCACTTTTGCTATCACGAGCAGCCGCGAAGAAGCCGGGCTTGCGCTGCAGCGAGGCGCGCACTTTTTGTTGGAACGGCCGTTGAGCGTGGACTCGTTAGGTCACACGGTCCGCGCGGCGTACGGATCGATTTTGCGGGAGCGGCGGCGTTATTTTCGTTATCCCATCACCGTGCCGGTGCTGGTGCGCCGTTCGGGCAATCCTCAGCTTCCCGGACAGATGGTGAACATCAGCGAACGCGGCGTAGCACTGAAAACTCCGGTCTCGCTGATTGCGGGCAGCGATGCGTCGGTGCAATTCGTGCTGCCTGACCTCTCGGTGCCCATCAACGCCGAAGCCAAGGTTTGCTGGAGCAACGAACTCGGCCACGCGGGCCTGCAATTTATGGCTCTTCCCGCCGATGCCGGCAGCAAGCTGAGCACATGGCTGGCCGAGCGGCTGGAACAGCAATTGCCGAAAGACATCACCGAGAAATTCGGACCGCCGAAGTCATGATTCGTGGCGATGTTCCGGCGGGTCTGCCTCATGCACTCCATCGAATGCAACAAAGAAGCGCCGGATTTTCAACTCTGGAAAGTTCGCTTTCACCAGTTCAGCGGCATGCTGCAATTCCGCCTGATGATGATGTGCCTCCCTGCCGCGATCGTGATTGAACGCCGCCAAGCCCCCGTACGTCGCACAATCTGAGTGGCTCATTAGAAAAAGCGTCCTGGTTCCATGCAGGCGAATCGACATGCGCACCTGTTCCAGGATGAAGTCGCGCTCGAAATCGTTACGGGGTGACGCAAGCGTCTTCGCCCCTCCGGCCACCACGATCATGTCCGGCCGCAAAATTCCCAGATGCTTGAGGAATTTCTGTGTGGCCACACGGATGCGCTCGTCGAAGCAACACAGCACCGCGGCGTCGGCGACATAGGCCTCCGGCGGCGAATCGAAATGAAAGACTTTCTCCATAAGAGCAGTGTAACTGGAGACGACAGATCTCTGCGGGCCGCCACTCTTGCGTTGTTGCCTTTGCCCCCACCCGGCGATCTTCTTCACGGATAATTTTGAGCCCCAGAGTATAATCGTCCATTCCTCGCCGGGGACAACTATGTCGGCAGGAAAATCTGTGCGGCTGAAGGCGTGCTTCATGTTGTTTCGTCTGCGGTATCTTCTCTTGCTGCCGGCAGCATCACTCCTGCTTTACAAAACATCGCTGGCACAATCTTCGCCCTCGATGAATCAGCAAGGCGCTTCCGTGCCGGACACGCAGTCCGCGGGGCCGCCACTATTCAACGCCGTCACGCGGGCGGTTGTGCTGGATGTGGTCGCCGAAGACAAAGGCAAACACCCGTTTCGCGGTCTGACGAAAGAGGATTTTCATCTAACCGAAGACGGCCAGCCGCAGGAGATCGCGTCCTTCGAAGCGATCGAGCCGCGGCGGAGCACCCGGCCGCATGATCTCTCAGGCTTGCCGCACACTATCCTGCTCATCGACGAAATGAATACGCGGTTCCAAGACCTTGCCTATGCGCGCTACTCGATGCAGAAACTGCTCAGCGCAAGCAAAGCGCTCGACGATCCCACCGCGCTCCTCGCCCTCACCAACAAAGGCCTCATGGTTCTGCAGGACTACACCCGCGATCCGAATCAACTAAAAACCGCCCTCGAGCACCATCGTCCGGCTATCCCGTGGCGGCTCGGTCAGGGAGTCGAGGGCGCAGGAGAGCGAATTAGCATCTCCTTCCGCAGCCTGCATTCCATCGCCATCGCCAACCTTGGCTCGGGCAGGCGCAACAATCTTGTGTGGATTAGCCCCGGCTTTCCCATTTTCATCGCCGATGGAATCAGTGCAGACATGCAGAAGAAGCTTTTCGACGACATCCGCCTGCTATCGGACGAGTTGCTGCGCGCACGCATGACCATCTACACCGTGGATCCACGCGGCGTGGGGATGGGTCGAAGGTCTCCCTTTGACTCGCGGATTCGAACATCCGACGAAGCCGCCTCGCTGACGCGCGACAAGCAAATCGCATTCAGCGACCTGGCACTCACCACTCTCTCCAACGAGACCGGTGGGCACAGTTTTTATGGTCATGAGGATGTCGATCGGGAGATCGCTTCCAGCATCGCCGAGGGAGAGAACTACTACACCCTGTCTTACTACCCTGCCGATCATAACTTCAACGGCAGCTTTCGCAAGGTCAAACTGACAGTCGCTAAGCCAGGATTGGTGGCTCATACGCGTGACGGTTACTATGCGTTGGCGACTCCCGCCCCACCCACCGACAAGGAAACCGCGACGAACCTTGCGTATGCGCTCATGGATCCTCTGAGTTTCGCCAGCATTCCCGTGCATCTGGCGAAAGTCACGCTCTCGGCAAGCGAGCCGCAAGGACAATTTGGAATCGCCATTGAAGCGAAGGCCCTACAGTGGGATGCTGCCGCGAACGGCACCGTGCAATGCCACCTTGACATTGCTTCCGCCGACTTTGCATCGGATGGCCGCCCGGTTCATTTAGTAACTCACCCTTTCTCGTTCGTTCTTCGATCCACGCCCGAGGATGCGAAGCGGCGAGTTGTCGATTTATCCGTGAAGCTGGCGGTCGATCGCCCTGCCCATCGCGTTCGCATCCTGGTTCGCGACCGCGCCACCGGCTATATGGGGTCGGCGGACGTCACCAGCTTTCCGGCTGATACAGTGCCGGTACGGAACTGATCAGACGTAGTGCCCCATGCCTTTGCTGGGTACTCCGTCTTTGCGCGTTCTTTCGCGGGCACGCGTCGCCGCAATTGCATTTCGCCCACTCCGTACGATTTGCATCCTGTCCGCGCCAGATTCTATAGGGCGTCGCTTCAGCGATGCCGAAAAAGCAGTAACATTCGATGCACGCGCCGATAGCCTGCCCTTAGGGAGCTCCGAGAGGCAACGAAGAGGAGTCGAACGAGGGGCGCAAATATCACGCAACGCTTCGTCGGCGCCCCCCGACACCCCAGGTTAGCCCGCAAATCCGGCTCGCGAACCTGGGCCACTCCGCCGGCAGCGTTGCCTGCGTTGCGCCTCACGGACCTACGAGCAACCCCACTCCACTTCCTGTCATCTACTGGGCGCGTCCGATTCGCAGGGATCGACCGGGGGAGGTCATCATGCGGAGAGTCAAAAGTTTGTTGCTTGGTTTGGTGTTGTCTGCAGCGTTCAGCCCCTTCTTGTTGGCGTCATCCACCGAGGTACTTTACGTCGTGCGGACAAGCGCCGCGGCAAACGTGTTGACCTATAATGTCGACCCAAACACCGGTCTCGCCATTCAAATCGGGGCCGTCGCACTGCCCAGTCGAACTCTTACTCCGCTGTGGATCAATGGCAAGAATTTCTTGTACGTTTGGGATTCGTCCGATTTATGGGTGTATCCGACCGACGCAGAGGGGCTGCCAAACAGCCAGCCGATCCAGCACTTGCTGGCCAACTTCACTCGTCCAATAACGAGTTTCGTGGTCGATCCAATGGGACACTATGCCTATGCGGTGATGTCTTGGATTGACTCCAACGACAACTACAATGCGCAGTTTGTTCTATTCACCATTGATGCACAGACAGGAAAGCTTACAGATACCGGCGATGTCGTTGCCACCTACGGTCCGGACCCATACAAATGGCTGGCCAGCTTTGGGTTTGGCGTAACCGGAACAAAGCTGTGGACGGGATACACGGTTAATGCACCGTTTACTTGCATCGTTGGCTATGATTATTACCCCGTCTGGGCTAACGGGCGATTGGGACCACAGGGAGGCGGAACATCCGCGGATTGCGGTGGTAACGTTGTTGCGGTGGCCGCTAGTGATACCGTGGTGGCTTCGGCGCAAAACTGTTGCGGGCCGGGCGCCGGGGAGCTGACCATCGCGTCGCCGAACGGTGACACTTTCGAGTGCTCGACGGACATGCAAGCTGTTTGCGGCGACGTTCTATATGGCCTAAGTTTCGATCCCACCAGCCGGAACCTGTTCATAATGAATGGAAGCGCAAACCAGATAGAAATTGCTCGTGTCAATTTCGCTGCATCCAGACTTGTCTTGACCCCTAGCGTCATTCCTCTCGCGAACTCGGATGCTGGATCTCCCTGGCTGCTGTTTAGTCCCGATGCCCGCCTAGTCTATGCAGTGAATCGTGGAGTGATCGAGGTCTACGTGTTTGCGGCCGATCAAGGCGATTTGATTACCAACCAATCACTGGTTGTCCAGAGCATCGCGAACGTCGTTACGACAACGCTGCCGAATTAGATCGCCGAGTCAATCATTGGACTCCCATTGGGTAATTCGGAACACGACCCCGTTGCTATTGGCTCCTCCTCCGCTCGCAGTGCCGTAAATATTGCCAGCACTATCCAGGATCACAGGAGTGTTTGGCAGGTCGCCGTAGGCGTCGCCCGCTAGGCCCAAAAAGGTCTCCATCCGCTGACCGTTCGATTCCAGAGTCAACTTGAACACCGTCCCGCAACCATCTACTCCCGAACATCCCCGCCCCCCGCCGATTTGAGTCGTGCCATAGACGTTCCCCGCTGCGTCAAGTATGACGTTGGCGAACGGATTCTCTCCGTCACCCCCGCCAAAGGTATGAATAATGGATTCGGTCCAGCCTCCGTCAATTGTCGGCTTTAACTCAAATACGACGCCACAACCATCGACCGCGCACGTCAGGTTACCGCCATAAGCGGTTGTGCCGTACAGGTCGCCCTGACTATCCAAAGCTAGTCCCGCCTCGGGCCAGAAGCCGTCTCCATCTGCACCAAGGCTGTGAAGTATGGTTTCGACCCAGCCACTTCCGGAGGGAGACAGTTCGAAAACTAGGCCGCCGCTGTATTCTCCGCCAGTAAAAGTTGTCCCATAGAGATTTCCGGAAGCGTCAAAAATCAAACCGCCGAACGGAAAATCGCCGTCATGCGGGGCCCCTTGAAAACTGTGCAGGACACTCTCCTTCCACCCACTGGAAGTCGGCGATAATTCGAAGACCACTCCGTCACCGCTGTCTCCGCCGACATAAGTCGTGCCGTAAAGATTTCCGAGGGCATCGAAAATCAACCCGGAAAATGGATTCGCGCCGTCGGTACAGTTTGACTCCGCGCAAAAAGTGTAAAGAACCGTTTCTGTCCATAAGCCAGAGCCGCCCGATGGCGGCGAGAGTTCGAACGCGACGCCACAGCTGTCGTAGGCGCAGTCATGGTCCTTCCTCCCTCCGTACACGGTTGTGCCATAGAGGTTCCCCGCGGCGTCCATCAGGAGGTTACCTTGCGGATTGTCTCCGCCGGGACCGCCCTTGCTGAAGGGCCACAAGAGGTGGTACCCAGTAGTCGGGGACAGTACATAGACGGACCCTGCATTGGCGCGGCCGCCTTCCGCGGTCACGCCATAGGCGTTACCCTGCGCGTCGATGACGAGCCCCGAAGAAGGCGTGCTGCTTATTGATTTGAAGTTATACACGACCCTATAGTCCGCACACCAAGCTGCTGTCGTAACGCCTAAAAGGAGAGCGCATATCAACAGAAAGCGTTCGAGAATTTCCGCGAAGGAATAGCTCGGACCTGAAGTAGTTTCACCAAGAGCTAGCATTTCGCCGTTTGGCGGGTCTGAAACGGAAATTGTCGGCGCTAGCAAATCGAAAAACACAACCTCAGCCCTTTGCAGTTTCGTCATTTGGCACCTCCGGAAGAAAACTATTCGCGGCCTCTTCACGCGAGAGACAGGGACCCTGCTCGGCGAATCCACAGGTTGGGAGCTAACGAGCGGCTTGCCGAGTGCCAGGAATTATCCGATTTCGGGAACAAGCGGTCAAGGAGAGATTTGTCAATCTACCGTAACAGTGTGTTTACGCCAGCTTGAGCCGTCTGTTCGCCCTTCCCTTGACGCTAACTTAGGCCAATCCTTGCCGACCTGTTCCCGGCCCTGCATAAGCTTTGCAGCTGGGCGGGCGAGGGCGCCCGCCCCACACAATATCACGCTCCCCTCTTCGTCTTCAGCTCCGCCAGCAACTGCTCGATCTTGTCTTCTTTCTCCAGCGCGGCGAGGCGATCTTCCATGTCGTCCGCGGCCAGTTCCGACTTGGCGTGGCTCAGGGCTTCTTCCCGCGCCACTTTGTGCTTCATACGATCGAAGGCCGCGCCACTGGAGCCGTTGCCGCCAGCCATTTTCGCGTCGCTGGCTTTGCCTACCGCGCGCGCCCGCCGATGCTGCGCAATCAGCAGATCGGCCTTGGCTTGCGCCTCGGCTAGTTTCTGGTCCAGTTGCCGCAGTGCGGTTTTCAAATTCTCCACCTGCGCTTTCTGGTCGATGATCTGCTGGGCAAAGCCGTCGCACAGCTCGCGATAGCTTTCCACCCGCTGCAACGCCGCGCGCGCCAGGTCGTCCTGCTTCTTGTCGACGGCGAGCTCGGCCTTGCGCATCCACTCGGCCACCTTGTCTTCATTCTCTTTCTGCTTTTTCTCCAGCAGATGCTGATCGGCCATGGCGATGGCCACCTGCGTCTTCACCTGCAGGAGTTGGTTCTGCATGTCGAGAATGACTTGCTTGATCATTTTTTCCGGGTGCTCGGCCTTATCGATCAGGTCATTGAGATTCGCCCGGACTAACGTGGAAACCCGCTCTAGTAATGCCATGATGGACTCCTTTTTCTTAGCTGCTAGCTTCTGGCTCATCCCGAGTGGCCTTCGGGCCGCAAAGGACCTATGCATTTATCTGGAGTGCATAGGTCCTTCGCTGCGCTCAGGATGACAAATCAAATTGTGATGACAATTCAAACTGCGAATATGTTTTTCTCGGATCTCGATGCCGATCGCCAGGCCGATGCCGACACCTAGCGGAAGCCAGACTGTCGGGTGATGTAGCGACTGCCCAATCGTTGCGCCGATGATACCGCCGACGAATGCTCCGATGATGCTCGCGTAATTTTTCATTGCAAACCTCTTTCGTCCCAGGTCAGCGCCCAAAAAGCGGGCGCGGACCTGGGCCACCACGTTTGGTTTACTTCTGCGGCGGCAATGCCTCGGGCTTTGCCGTCTTGTCACCGATCAGACGGACTTTCGAGAGCAGTTCGCTCATCGACATGCCCGAGAGCGTCTCGAACAGCGCCGGCACCTGCGCCGCCATCTTCGTCAAATCGCCGGTGATCTTGTTCAGGCCAGAAGCGTCGCCGTTGCCGGTCGAGACCACGGTGATCTTGTCGACGTTGGCGAGCGGAGCCGCTAGCGCTTTCACGATCTCCGGCAAGCTGGTGAACAACTTGTCGATGACCGCGGCCTGGTTGTACTCCTGATAGGCCTCGGCTTTCACGTTCATTGCTCGCGCTTCGGAGTCGCCTTTCTTGAAGATGATCTCGGCCTCAGCTTCACCTTGGGCGCGAATCGAAGACGCATGGCCTTCGGCTTCGGCGATAAGGCGTTGTTTCTCCGCGGCAGCCAGCGTCTCGATGCGTTGACGCTCGATTTCCGCCTGCTTGAGCACGGTCGCGATCAGCTCTTTCTCGCGGCGATTGATCTCGGCTTCTTGCACCTTGACCTGCTGCTCTTTTTCGACCTGCTGCACCTTTACCTGCTCAGCAATCACCTGCTGCTGCATGATGTTGGTCTGAATGTCGTAAGCCTTGTCGGCCTGCGCCTGCTGCCGCTTGGTGACTTCGAGAAATTGCGCTTTCTTGACCTCGAGATCGCGCGTCGCTTCGGCTTGCTTCGCCTGCGAGAGCGTTTGCGCCAGCACGGTTTCCTGATCGGCTTGCGCCTTCGCCACCGCAGATTCCCGCTGCGCCAAAGCGCGTTTGATCGCAGTATCGCGATCCGCTTCGGCCGCGGCCACGTCGGCATCGCGCTTGATGCGCGCTACGTCCGGCCGCCCCATGTTGGTGATGTAGTCGTTCTTGTCGCGGACTTCCTTGATGGTGAACGAAATCACCTCCAGCCCCATCTTGTTCATGTCGTCTGCGCAGGTGGAGCGCATGCGATCGGAAACCATCTCCGGCTGCTTCACGATCTCTTCCACCGTGAGCTGGCCAATGATGCCGCGCAGGTGGCCTTCCATCACGAGGCGGATGAGGCCTTCGCGCTCAGCGGGATTCTTGGTCAGGAACTGCTCGGACGCGGTGAGAACCGATTCCGTATCGGATTTGACCTTGATTTGTGCGACCGCTTCGACCGTGACCGCGACGCCTTGCTTGGTATAGAGATCCTGCTGCGGCGCCACGTCGAACGACATTAACTCGAGCGACAGCAGCCGGCAGTTTTCGATCATCGGGAAGATAATCGTGCCGTGACCTTTGACTACGCGGGTACCACGGAAGCCGTAGACGACAAGCGCTTCGTGCGGTCCCGCTTTGCGATACAGCCTAGCCAACATGCTCATGAGGAACATCGTGGCCAACACAACCAGGCCGATGATGATCCAGATTTCCACTAAAGTTCCGCCAAACATAACGCCTCCTGTTACGTCAAAAACCTTCATCGCAGAGATCAACGAGCGCCGCGCTGAGTTCGCGGAGTTTCACCTTTGACTTCCTGATGCTGCTTCGCCGGACATCTCGGTCCAGAGCCGAACATATGCGATGCCTTTGTCATATCGCGTGACGACGACCTCTGTGCCTTTAGCGATCACGCTGCCATCTTCGGCACGGGCGCCGCAGGTGCGGCGAGTGCCTTCCTGCGAATAAATCAGCTCTCCCGTTCCACCTTCGCGAATGGGCATGGAGATGTGTCCGAGCACGCCGATCATGTCGTAGTCGGCGGGATCAAGATTCTCTTCTTCGGAGATCAGAACCCGGCTCAGGAAGAGATAAATAATCCCTGCACCGGTCACTCCGCTGAGCAAAGCGATGCCCAGGCCGATGCCGAACCAGATTGCGGAAAAGCGGCTCAGCAGAAATCCCACGCCGCCAAACCACGCGAGAAAAGCCGCGAGGGACACAGGATTCAGCAACGGCGCTTCCGCATGCCCTCGCACGGGACCGGCTCCGTGGCCGCCCTGGTGAATGTGTACGTCCGGCCCGTGAAGATGCCCGCCGCCGAGAAAGTGCGGCAGATGCCAGTGAAATCCGCCGAGCAGAAACGACACAAAACTGAAAATGAAGCCCAGCGCAAAACACGCGAGATAAAAATTCTCCCAGGTCATTGCGCACACCTCCCTCCGGGCATGGGTTTGTTACGGCCAAGCGCCGCTTCGGGTTTCAGCGCCTCAAGCAGGCGTTCGGCGAGGCCGGGCGTATCGAGAATGGCGCCCAGCAGGATCAGGCAGCGGCGCGTGTCTTTGTGGCGTGCCACCTTAATTAGGACGTCGCCAACATCGGGATCACTCGCAAAGCGCTCGGATCCTTGGAGCAGCCAAACATCGAGCTGCCCCTCGGTGGTCCGCAAATCGGAAATCAGGTCGGCGTGATAGCCGTCAGGATCGTCGACCAGAAAACCGGGATGGACTTTGAAGAACTTTGCCAGCAGGGCGCGCGTGGATTGCGTCATGTGGCGGCGGCTGCCGCTCTCGATCTGCGAGATGTAGGACTGGCTGATGGTTTTGCCGGTCTCTTTTTTGATCGCCTTGATGAGTTCTTGTTGGGTCATGGGACGGCCGAGTTCTCGCAGCGAGCCTTCCACCTCGCGCAGGTAGCGGATTTTGTCGCCGAGTGTCATATTGCTAATTGCGATATTTATATCGCTAATTGTGATTATATGTCAAGAGACGGATTTGGCGTGTTTTGAGGGGGATGGAGCTGGGTTGCGTCCCGAGCGGCAAGGGCGTTGCGCCTCACTAGCGAGTAGGCCGAGGCTTGCACGCCCACCCAGGCCTTACGTGCTGGGCTACTTTGACCCGCCCCTGCGAAGCGTGGTCGATCGATGCCCCGATCAAAATGTATAGGTCCGTTGTTCGCTCAGCATGACAAACCGAGAGAGGTCAACAACACGTCCCTCCACTACAAAGATCGCTTTTTTAAACGAACGATCTTCTTCGGTCGGGATGACGGGGGATGGCGACGCTAATGCACTGGCAATCACCCGCCCCTTGCAAAAGCGGCAAGGAGCGGGGCACCCGCACCGTAATTAGTTATCAGGGGTGCCGAGCGGTGCTCGACCGGACAGCTGAGGGCGGCTGTCTCCAGGTGTGTGATTTAGAATCCGGGAAAAAATTAAGAGTCCCGAGGTGATGTTGATCCGATTCGTCTCAGCCAGTAGCTCGCTTTAGACCCTTGCCAACCTGCGGTCGTCGCTGACCTTGCGGCCTGCGTCAGTTGCGATTGTGCTTGGGCTCCGGGCTAACCGCCAACCGGAAAAATCAGTTCAACGCCTCGGGACTCAATGTTGCCTTTGACATGATGTTCCTGTTCGCCTCGACCAGCGCTTTGCTATAGACCCTTGCTTGCCTTCCTTCCACATCCTGAGATGGGAAAGTGACTTTGCTTGAGTCCCGGACGCCGCACCAACCGGATAAACTCGGGAACGTGTCAAAGAACGATTATGTTTTTAACTGATCCATTTTTAGAGTCAATGAAAAACGCGAGCGCGCATGTGCTTTGAATCGAAGCAAGTGCAGGCACTCCACAACGGCATGACGAAAGTTGGTGCAAGTGGAATGCGAGATCTTCGAGGCATGACGAAAATGCTGGCGATTTCTGGCAATCGGCGCGGAGCGAAGTTGCTGGGACGGGAGAATAGCACATGTGGAAATCCGCCGAGAAACCGCGCCTGAGGCGGATTTCCGACATTGCGTTACGAAAAGCTGGGTTACAATGTTGCGCCTAGCGGAGGGGAAAGTCAGTTTGAATCGAGGGGGATGCGATGCGGCCAGGAAAATTTGACCTTGGGATAAGCAAGCTGATCATTGGTGCAACACTATTGGCGTGGGCGGTGACGGCTCGTCCGGTAGCGCAAGCGCAGACGTTCACGGTGCTGTACACCTTCACGAATACGGCGCAGGGAGAACAGCCGGATGCGGGAGTGATCGCAGATGCGGCCGGGAATTTGTACGGGACGACGCAGTACGGCGGAACGGCGGGTGGTTTTGGAACGATCTTCAGGCTGGAGCCAACGGCCATGAAAACGTCTTGTATAGCTTCTCGGGAACGCCGGATGGCGAGGACCCGTACGCCGGATTGGTTGCCGATCCGTCGGGAAACCTATATGGAACGAGCTTGTACGGTGGCACACAAGGCGGATTTGGAACGATTTTCAAGCTGAACCGGGGCGGGAAGTTGAGTTTACTACACAGCTTCGCATCGAATCCGGATGGCGCCGATCCGTATGGAACGCTGGTTGGAGACGGTGAGGGGAATGGCTACGGGACGACTCGGTTTGGCGGGGCTGCGGGTGGTTATGGAACAGTGTTCAAGCTAGGGCGAAACGGCGCATTCAGCCTGCTGCATAGTTTTTCGGGGACACCGGATGGAGAAGATCCCGAGGCGGGATTGATCATCGATAGAGCCGGCAACCTTTCTGGGACGACGGTTTACGGAGGAAACGCCGGAGGATTTGGGGCGGTATTCAGTTGCAGCAAAGATGGCACGCTGACTTTGCTGCACAGCTTTGCGGGCACGCCAGACGGAGAAAATCCGTACGCCGGACTAGCGACTGATTCGGCTGGCAATGGCTACGGCACGACCAAGTACGGGGGAACCGCTGGAGGGTATGGAACGGTTTTCAAGATCGATAGATTCGGGAATTTCAGTTTATTGCACAGCTTCGCGGGAGATCCGGACGGCGTTAATCCTATGGGCCCGGTGGTAGTCGATGCGCGGGGGAACATATATGGCACGACTTACTACGGCGGGGTGAATGGGTATGGATCGGTGTTCAGAATTGATAGCACCGGGAACTTCACTATTCTGCATAGTTTTAATTCTTCGCCGGACGGGGCGTATCCGACGGGGGCGTTGATTCTTGATTCGGCGGGAAATTTGTATGGAACGGCGAGCCAGGGCGGAGACGAGAATTGCGGATTCTTCGGGTGTGGAACGGTGTTTAAGATTACGCCTTGAGTGCTAACATCCCCAGCCTCCGCGGAGAACGCGGAAGGCTGGGGTAACCCTTTTGAAAACATTCTAGTGTTGCTGAGGCGGAACGGATTTCGGCAGCTTGTGTTCCTGGTCCCAGTACTGGCTCGGCCCGTGATCGGAGTGAGCGCCGGGGATAGGCTTGTCGTTTGCCGAACTCAACTGCGGTCCGGAGCCTTCCTGGAGCATGCCGATGGTTGGGGTGTACATGGCTTCGCGGAACTTGCCGCCGCTGGGCGGCAGGGCGCCCGCGAAAACTCCGTAGGCTTTTCCATTCACAAATGAAGTAGAGATGTAATCGCCGACCATGTATCCGCCGCTGGTGTTGGCGAGCCAGGTGTTGTTCATGCCTACTCCCAATACCTTACCCGTAGTCCAGGTTGTGCCGCCGTTGTGGGAAGAGATGTAACCCACTCCCAGCTTGCAAGTGGAAAGCGAGCAGTTCGAAACCGGATAGAAATAGAAGGTCAGGCCGAGGTGTCCGGGTGTGGCGGAATCCGCGGCGATGCCAGGAATAAAGTGGTCGACTGTGCTAGTGACGGGATCGATTGGCACCCGGCTGACCGTCGACCAGGTTTTGCCGTCCTTCGAGGTGCTCAGGACGATGTCGTTGGACGAGCATCCGGTGCGGAAGCGGCAATCCTGCCAAACCAGATAGACCGTGCCGCCGCCGTCAACTTCGGCGGAAGGAAGAGGACCGGAGCGAAGTTCGCCGCCCTCGCCGTGATCGCTGATATTAGCGACAATGACCACGTTGCCCCAGGTTTTGCCACCGTCGGTTGAGGTGAAAGCTTGAATTCCGTTGCCCTCAAAAGGAACGACAGCCGTACCATTCGGCAGGACGAGGGGCTGGCCGCCTAATCCGAAAGCACCCGGGACGTTGAACGGCGCGCTCCAAGTCTGTCCGCCATCGGTTGAAGTGCTCATTTCCACCTGATCACCGTCGGCAGCGGCGTCCCACTCCGCATAACAGTGACCATAAAATGGGCTGCTGGCTGTGCTATCGCAGGTCACCCAGTCTTTGTCGTCAAAACCATTGGTTTGATGAACGCTGACGGGATTATTCCAAGTGAGACCATCGCTGGAACTGCTGGCGGTCACACCGACGCCGGTTCCGTCGATAATCGCGATACCGGTAATCAGCCATTTTCCGTGCGCGGCATCGTAAGTGACGGAGGGATCGCTGATCGCCGTGTATTTTCCACCTTTGTAGAAGGTAGTGATTCCGGGCAGGAAACCATGGGTCCAGGTCGCGCCGCCGTTAGTGGACGTTGCGAAACCCAGATCGGCGCCGCCTCCATCGAAAATGCGGCCGGTTTGGAATGCCGCCACGAAAGTGGACCCGAATGCGTAGGTGTCTGGTTCGACCTCGGTCGCATGCTGGCTGGTGGTGTTCTTGAACGGGTCGGAGCTGATCTGAACCAAGCCTTTCTGGGCTTGAGCTTGAGCCGCCAACAAAAAGGCGACAGACAGGACGAGGGCTGCCGCGAACACGAGACTGCTGGGAGAGACGCACTTTGTTTTCATTTAAGTTTTCCTCGTTCTTGACTTAGTCGCGGTCGGGCATTTCAGACGGATTTCTGGGCAACCTGCCTTCGCTATCCCAGAACTGATATGGGCCGTGGTCCGACTTCGCGTTGGGAACCGGCTTGTCGTTCGCTGCGCTCAGCGGACCGGGACCTTCCTCGGATAATCCGACTTTGTTGGTGGCCATGACTTCGAAAAACTTCCCGCTGCGTGGCGGAAGCGCGCCGGCAAAGAATCCGAAAGCCTTGCCATTGGTGTAAGAGGTGCCGATATAGTCGCCGACCATCTGGCCCAAATCGGTGCTGGGCAACCAATTGTTGTTCATGCCGGTGGCCAGCACCGTCGGTTTGTTCCAAGTGGTTCCGGCGTCGCTCGAAGAAATGAAGCCGGCGCTGAGATTGCAGGTGGATTGCGAGCAATTGGCCACGGGGTAGTAATAAAACGTGACCGCGAGGTGGGCACTAGATCCGGAGGTTGTGGGATCGACGGCCAAGCCTTCGATGAAGTGGTCGACGGTGCTGGTGACGGGATCGATCGGGACCCGGGTGACGGATGACCAAGTTTTCGCGTTGCTCGAGGAACTGTAGACGATGTCGTTGGAGGAACATCCCGAGCGAAAACGGCAATCCCACCAGGCAACGTAAAGGGTACCGGCGCCGTCGACTGCGGCGGAGGGCAATTCATAGATTGCCCGCAGATTGCCGGCGACCGAGTGACTGGTAACGTTGGAGATTGTCCCGAGACTGCCCCAGTTCTTACCGCCGTTGGTGGAAGTGAAGACACCAATGCCACCACTGGAAAAGGACAGAAAGGGAACGACGGCGGTGCCGTTGGTCTGGACGATCGGCTGTCCACCAAGGCCGATGGCACCCGGTATGGGCGATTTCGCACTCCACGTCTGGCCGCCGTCGGTGGAGGTGCTCATCTCGACCTGGTCGCCGATTCCGGCATCCTCCCACTCGACATAGCAGTGACCGTAATAAGGGCTGCTCGATGTGTTATCGCAGGTGACCCAGTCTTTATCAGCGAAGCTGCTGTTGTCATTAACAATGACCGGATTGTTCCAATGGAGAGCGTCGGTGGAACTGCTGGACAAAACGGCAACGCCGGTGGCGCCGCTGTTGAGGGCGATTGAGGTAATCAACCATTTGCCGTGGGCGGCGTCGTAAACAACGGCCGCGTCGCTGGCGGCGGCATAAGGACCATTTTTGTAGAACGTGGTGATACCGGGCAAAAAGCCATGGGTCCAAGTGCTGCCGCCATCTGTGGAAGTGGCGAACCCGATGTCGGATGAACCACCGCTGAAAATTCGGCCGGTCTGAAACGCAGTGACGACCGTCGAACCGACGGCGTAGCTGTCAGGCTCGACTTCCGTGGCGTGCTGGCTAGTGGTGTTGGTAAATGGATCGGAGCTAAGCTCGACCAGGCCCTTTTGCGCCTGAGCAGCGACGGTCATGAAAGATAACAGGGCGATGAACAAGAGTGAGCGTGAAGAACGGCAGATGGGCGACAGAAGCATGGAGAACCTCTCAAATTGAATTCACGTTCGGAACAAAATCCCGCCGGTACCTGAGCACCGGCGGGATGAAAGTCACATATGCAAGTCCTTAATTTCCCCGCGGCCTTCATTTCTTAGCAGACTTGCGAAGATCGGCTTTACGCGAAGGCGGAATGGGATATTCTCCGTCGTCGTCGTAGTACTTGCGGGGCGGCTTGTCGGACTTGACGCCCGGGATGGGCTTGTCGACGGCAGAGCTGAACGTAGGCTCGTTCGGTGCGACGATGAGCGGCGCGCTGGTGGTGTACATCGCCTGATTAAAGACGCCGCCGGTTGGCGCCTTGGCCACGGCAAAGATACCGAAGGGATTTCCCTGCACATAAGAAGTCCCAAGGTAGTCCGCCACCATGTATCCCGAGAAGGTATTGGGCAGCCAAGTGAGATTCATAGGTCCGCCGAGGACTTTGCCGGCAGTCCAAGTTTTGCCGCCATCCTGAGAGGTCGAGAAACCGACGTACAGTTGGCAGGTTGAGGTGGTGCAATTCGTGTTCCGGTAGGCGTAGGTCGTGACGGTGATGTGGGCGTTGCTACCGGATGTGGCGGGATCAACGCCAATGCCCGGGATGAAGAGGTCAACCGCACTGTTCACCGGAACCACCGGAATGCGAGCGGGCGAGGTCCATGTCTTAGCATTGCTGGAGACGCTGAAGACGAGATCGTTGGCGGCGCAGCCCTTGCGGAAGCGGCAATCCGACCAAACGACGTAAATGTTGCCAGCGCCATCGATGGAGGCGCCGGGCAGTCCGGCGCTGCGGATGCCACCGGCTTCGCCGTGCTCGATGACGTTGGAGATGTTGACGCTGGCGTTCCAGCTGGCACCGCCGTCGGTGGACGTGAACGCGCTCATGCCGCCATCGCTTAGATTCGCAATCGCTACTACAACTGTACCGTTGGGCTGAACCATCGGCACGCCACCGATTCCGAAAAGTTCGTCGGCGGTATTTTTGGCCGCGCCCCAAGTCTGGCCGCCGTCGGTCGAGGTGCTCATGTAAACGAGGTCGCCTTCGGCGGGGCTGTCCCACTCAGCATAGCAATGGCCATAGTACGGACTGGTTGAGGTGTTGTCGCAAGTGATCCAATTTTTGTCGGCATCCATATTCGTGACGAGAATCGGACTTCCCCAATTAAGGCCATCGGTCGAGCGGCTGACGGCAACGTAATCGTCATTGCCGATAGGAAGGGTGCAAATGATCCAGACGCCGTGAGCCGCATCGTAGACGACAGAGGCGTCGCTGGCCGCGGAGTAGGTTCCATTCTGATAATTGACCGTCAAACCCGGAAGCAGGCCATGGGTCCAGGCTTTGCCGCCATCGGTGGAGGTGGCGAAACCGATGTCCGCGCCACCGCCGCTTGAGATGCGCGCGACTTGAAAGCCGCTCACAAAGGTATTGCCCCAGGCAAAAGTGCCGGGTTCGACCTCGGTGGCATGCTGGCCGGGAACGGATTTGCCGAAAGAGTCGCTGCTGACCTGGGTCAAAGAAAATTGTGCGTGCGCGGGAAGAGCGGTCAGTGAGAATGCTAAACAGAGACCGAATATGGCGGTCGTACTAAGGATCAAGAGACGAGGGAAAGACCGGCCGCGGATCATGATTGTCCTTTGTATTGGGGTTGAAAAACATACCGCGCTGTTGCGGTTTGAATGGGGAGGGCATTCGCCCGTGCAACGAGGCGCAGTAGTAGCTCTTACGACCCGCAAACATATAACGGAGGCCTCGGCTTGTCAATGTGCAGTATTTTGCAGCTTCGGGCTTGCACAGCACATGCGATGGGCGTTTCGTGGCAGATTCTTTGCGAGAAATCAGGCAGTGTGGGCTTGCTGTTTTCCCGCGGCACCATGCACGTAATAGGAAGGATGGCCGGGATCGAGGCGGCGACCCTTTTCGCTGAAAATTCGGAAGCTGGCCAGGTGCCATTTTTGAAAAGCAAATTGAAGGGACGTGGCTACCACCCCCAAGCCGTACTTCACGCTGCGACGAAAGTTGATAGATGAGGCTTCTTCAAAGTACTTCGTGGGGCAGGAAACCTCGCCGATTCGAAAACCGAAGTGCACGCATTGCGCCAGCATCTGATTGTCGAAAACGAAGTCATCGGAATTTTCGAGCAGCGGCAGCGTGAGCAGAACGTTCCGCGCGAACGCTCGATAGCCAGTGTGATACTCGGAAAGCTTGACGCGCAGGAAAAAATTCTCAAAGGCGGTCAGGAAGCGGTTGGCGACGTATTTCCAGATCGGCATGCCGCCGTGCAACGCCTGACCTCCGATAATGCGCGATCCGAGGACAACGTCGTAGACTTCATAAGCGACCATGCTGGCCATCGCGGTCACGAGCAAGGGCGTGTACTGATAATCGGGATGCAGCATGATGACGACGTCGGCACCGCGAGCGAGCGCTTCGCGATAGCAGGTTTGCTGATTGCGGCCGTAGCCGTAATTGCGATCATGAACGAAGGAAGGCAGTCCCAATCTCTGGGCGACTTCGACGGTGCGATCGGAGCTATGGTCATCGACCAGAATGCGGATATCGACCAAGTCAGGCAGCTCCCGCACCGTAGCTTCCAAGGTCTTTTCCGCGTTATAGGCGGGCAAAACTACGGCGATGCGCTTCCCGTTGATCATGGGGAACTTCCTTTTGACTAAGACTATGGAAAACGTGCAGCTCTGGCAACTGGGAAGTTTTGACCGACCCCTACGAACCAACAGGTGTGCGAAAATCGCCGCCGATGTACTTCTGATTTCTCGAGTGACCAAATTTGAGCACTCCCCGAGATGTCCCTCGCAGCAAGGCATCTGGTCACCTTAGTCACTTTTATTCACAGAATTTAAACGAAGCCGTCAAATTCCCGTAGTACGATGCCGCGCAACACCTCAAGAAAAGCTATGAGGTAGAGGGAATGCGGCGCCTTCGATTCGCGTCGAGGGCCGCACTTCGCAAAGGGGGTTTACGTGGATTTTAAGAAGTTCCGTAGAAGTGTGTCTGCAGTCGTTGTGCTTCTAGCAATCATCACGGCAGCAGGTTTTGCTCAAGTTCCTTCCTCGCAGCGCGTCATTCTTATCATCGATGAAAATCACGACTTCAATGATGTGATCGCCAACATGCCGTGGCTGGTAAGCCAGGGCAATAGCAACGGGTACGCGAATAATTTCAAATCCGACAGCGGCGGCTCGCTACTCGACTATTTGTGGCTGGCTTCTGGCAGTTGCGAGTCGGCGGCAAATTGCTCGCCCCTGCCGCAGGGCACGCATGACTTTCTCTGCAGCGGCAACGATTGCTATTACCCGAACACAACGTTGAGCTATCCCATCACCGACGACAACATTTTCCGGGAATTGAATAATCGAGGCATCTCCTGGAAAGTGTATGCCCAATCCTATGCAGCTGCCGGAGGAACGGTCACCACTCCTGACAATGCCAACGGAACGGACTATTACCGGCGCCACAATGGGGCCACGTGGTATAGCGACGTTCTGGGCAATGTCGACAATAGCGCCAACAAGGTAGTGGATCTGTCGCAGCTGTCGATCGACCTGGCGAACAATACCTTGCCGCGATTTATGATCATCGCGCCGGATGGTAATCATGACGCCCACGACTGCCCGGTCGGCATGCAGAACTGCACTGGAGCACAGCAGCTCAATGCGGCGGATCAATTTCTCAGCGAGACCCTGACGCCCATTCTTAACACTCCGGATTTTCAACCTGGCGGGGACGGCCTGATCTTTGTCACGTTTGATGAATGCGGAGGCGGCACCGATGGGGGCTGCGGTTCGTGGATCTATACGGCGGTGATCGGGCCTAAAGTCCTGCCGCACACTGTTACAGCCATGCCGTATAAGCACGAGAACACGCTGCGCACGATGCTTGATGCACTCAATGTCAACACCTATCCCGGAGCGTCGGGAACGACGAGCGACATGTTTGACTTCTTTGTGGCGCAGGGCAGCGCGCCACAAGTGGTGATCGGATCGCCAACGCTTTCAAATTCGAACACAGCCGGTGGTCCCAGCGTCAACTCGCCGCTACTGCTCGAAGCTTCGGCAATTCCGAGCAAGAACAACAGCATCAGTGGATGGTATGTCTACGTGGACGGAGCGCCTGCGTACAACACGGGAGCCGTCAACATGATTAATCCCAGTCTTACGCTGGCGAACGGGCAGCATACGATCATTGCCCGCGCCTGGGACACGTCTGGAGCATACGGTAGCCAGTCGTTTTCGGTGAACGTACTTCCAGCGGGACCAACGGTTTCGGTTGTCACGCCAACGACCGATTTGACCCTGGGCTCGCCGGTCAATTTCATCGCGTCGGCCCAACCGAGCGCCGGCCACACGATCAGCAAATGGTCGATTTACGTGGATGGAGCGGATGTTTACAACGCCGGCGCGACGAATTCGATCGACACGAATATCGCCATCGGAAACGGACCGCACAACGTGACGGTGCGAACCTGGGATACCTCGGGATTGTCGGGCGCTCAAAACCTATTCTTGACGGTAAGCCCTGAACCTGCGGTGGCGGTGGTAACTCCATTGCCGAATGGAAACGTCAACTCGCCGATCGGTCTACAAGCATCGGCCTCGCCCAGCCAGGGCAATCAGATTACCGGTTGGTATGTCTACCTTGACGGGGAGCCTGTCTACAACACGGGCGCTGTCAATTCCATTAACACAAACATCCAAGCCTCGAGCGGATCCCATACACTCCTAATACGGGCTTGGGACTCTTCTGGAGCCTATGGTTCGCAAATCTTGATCGTCCAGGTCAACGACTAGAGCTGGAACTTTGGCTCGATATATCCGGGGCCAGGCTTACAGGCTTGGCCCCGATTTTTTCGAGAGACGCCCTCTCGAAAGCACGGGCTAATCTTCGTCAAGTTCGACTTGCGCGGTCGGCAGAACCGTAAGCTGAGGATGATCTTTGTTCTTCCAAAACAGTTCGAAACATTGCTCGGAATTCTGTGGCTGCCAGCGCGTGCCATCCTTAAAGGTTACAGATTGCGGAAATAATGCCCATGCCTCCGCTTTATTGGCGTACTGAGGCAACCAACCGGGCATGACAAATGTCTGCTCCTGTCCAGGCGAAAGGGCGGTGTGCCAATTCCACAAATTATTGAAAGGCCGACGGCGGATTTGTGGACTTTGCAAGTAATCGTAACTGACAGTTATGCCCTGGAGCGGCTTGGAACTGGTGTTCTTCACCGTGATTTGAAACTTTCCTGAATTGTTCCAAAAGTCTGCGGCGGCAAAGTGAATTGGGCTGGCGCAGGCCTGGGGCTGAGAAATGGTGTACGTCGCCATCATTCCCGATTCCATGTGTTCAGAAACGTGGCAATGGAGCATCCAGGTGCCGGGATTATCGGCGAGCATATCGGCGGTAGCCATGCTTCCCGGAAGCAATTCGATGACGTCGGTATGATGGCGGCCGTACTGCACGACCTCGCCGTGCCAATGCGGGGAATGCATGTCTTTCTCGTTCCCCATAGCGAGTAAATACCATCGCACACGCTCGCCTTCGATCATGTGCAAGCCGGGCAGGTTTCCGAAAATATAGCCGTTAATCGTATAAAAAAGACCGGCATCTTTTCCGCCAAGCTGATCGAAGATCATGAATAGCGTGACGAACTCACGATCTACATCTTTGGGGCTGCCATCTTCGCGCGCCTGCCCTTTGGCGGTGATGATGATCGGTCCGAGCAGACCAGCATTGGTCTCGGTTGGCTCATCCACATGCGAGTGATACCACCAGACGATGGAACTGGGATCGTCTGGGCCGGGACCGCTGCGATCATTGACGAACCAGTGATACGTAAAATGCCCGCCCGGAGGCACCATTGCCCCGCGTCCTTGACTGGGCAAATAAAGAGCGCCCTCGTTGGCTTTGTCGTAGCGAAGACCGTGAGGATGAATGCTGTGGGGGCGGCGACTGCGGTTGAAGAAGTCGACGATGATGGTGTCGCCCACTTCGCCACGAATGATCGGACCGAGAATGCCAAGCCACTCCGGCTGCGGTTTACGAATGGAGAACGTGCCGTCGGTGTATTCGATGAATCGGGTCTTTTCCCATTTGGTCTGTTTGGCCCAGGGATCGGAAAGTGAGCGACCGTGGAGAAGATCCATGCCCGTCGGCGCGAAATCCCAAGTCACGTCTTCGGCGGCAATGTAATAGTGACGCGTGGCAGCGGCCGACGGCGAGGCCGCAAGCACGAGGAGGAATATGGTTAGGAAAATCGCTTGGACTCCCGGGCCGGCGCGAGCTCGACGGCCAGGGCAGATTCCGTCTACCCTGCGATGCGGGCGAACGTAAACTGACAACATCGGCCTGTGTAGGGCGCACTCAGACACAGATGTCCAATAGAGGCGTGAAAATGGCGCCGGGTTGCCAAGAGGCGCGGCCGGGCTCTAATCGTCCAATAGTCCTTTGCCCTTGAGAATTCGCGGCATGCATTTTTCAATTCTGGATTCGCGGGTTTGGGATTGCTTGGCCTGAGAAAAGTAAAGGAGGTAGCCTTTCTGTCTCCCGGGCGTCAAGGCAGCGAAGGCAGTTTTCAAGGCAGGGACTTCTTTTAATTTCTTCTGAAATTCTTCGGCCACTTTAAAATCGGAAGTCTTCTTCATCTTTATTTTCAGGCCGGATTTTTCCGCCTCGATGGCTTCTGAAATGTAGACCTTCAACGTGGGTTCCAGGGCGACGATCTCGCGAATGTTAGTGAAGCGAATTTGGCGTCCCGCCTGAACATTTTCCGTTTGTTGGATGAGGATGTGTTTCGGATCCCTCAGCAAGGCGCCTTTGAAAAAGAGTAGCGCACAATATTCCTTGAACCCGTGGATGATCACGACGTTCTTGCCGTCGGACGTATAGCATGCCTGACCCCACTTCAATTCTTCAGTGAGGGGACAGTCCAGAACGATCTCTCTCAATTTCTCAAGTTCTTCAGGCCACTTTTTCGCTTGACGGAAAATACCATCAACCTTGGGATTTTTCTTGTTCATGGATTTCGAACCTCGAGAAAATTTGAGCTTCCGCGCATCCCAGTTTCGCTTCAGCGCTCTTCACCGCAAAGGACGCACAGAGGAAGCGCTGAGATCGCCAAGTTTATCAGGCATATGCTTGCGAAAAAGACGACGAACGACGTGGCCCTTCCACATCCACAACCCCGAAAGTACCATGATTGGGACGAAGATGAAGCGAGTCTTGAAAGCGTAGTCGGGAAGTTTGTCGAAGGGACTATAAATATATCCCAGGATTGGAATCGCAAAGACGATGTGGATCCAGCGAAAAATGGTACGCGTGATGCTTGCATTCATGACGTTTTCCTCCGCTGGCCGATTGGGCCATGGCCTCACTTTTTAACCTACTCACTGCACAAAGCATTTCACCGCAGAGATCGCAAAGTGCTCCAGTCACCACTTGGGCGGTTCCGTCCCAAACTGCTTGGCGTACTCGCCGACCAGGCGCTGCCAGCCGAACTTCATAGCGTCGGCGCCGGCGATGCGGCCGATGGGATTTCCGTCCAGCAAGCGATCCAGAACGTCGAAAGAAATATGCCAACCGGCGGCGCCCCAGGAAACGAAGCGGTGATCGATGCTGTGCCACAGAGTCAGGCGTGTGCCGCTACCGAGCGGCTCGAGTTCCCATCGCATATCGCCGTACTCCAGCAGGCTGGGAGCCTCGGCACGCGTAATGTTCGTTTCGATGGGCTTGGGGTTTCCCACCCAGGTGAGATTCACCTTTCCAATCGTGCTCAGGCTGCCATCGACGACAAAGGGAGCCCACTCGCGCAGTTGTGCCGGGTCGGTGAGCGCCTGCCAGACTTTTTCCGGCGAATGGCGTAGCTGCCGAACGAGGATGAGTGTCCATTTGTCTCCCTCTTTTCGGACTTGCGCCCCGATCGCGGGGCCGGGCTCATATTGCTGGCGAACGCTCATGTACGGTCTCCTCAAAGATTGTGGAACGAGCTTGTCGTTGGTCGTTGGTCGTTGGCGAAAACCCGCACTGTGATCGACCAAGGACGGGACTTTACCAGCGCTTCAGTTCGGTGATTTGAATGAGATTGCCGCAGGTGTCTTTCAGCATGGCAATCTTCGAGGCCGTGACGTCGGTTGGTGGCATGGTGAATTCGGCGCCACTCGCTTGCATACGCTCGTAATCGGCCTGCAGGTTGTCGGTGAAGAACATGAACGCCGGCTGGTTTTGCTGGAACAGCGCCTGCTGATAAGCGTTGGCGGCCGGGTTGTTGTTCAGCGCGAGCTGCAGCTCGGTGCCGTCCGGATCCTCGGCCGAGGCCACGGTGAGCCAACGGTATGGGCCTTCGCTGAAGTCATTTTTCTTTACTAAGCCCAGCACCTCGGTATAGAAGCGCAGGGCTTTGTCCTGATCATTCACGTAGAGGCTGGTGACTTTGATTTTCACTTTCTTTCTCCTTTATTAGTGCGCCGTTTAGGCCGCGCCGATTTTTGCTTTTTCGCCGGTGATGCTTCTTTCGCCGGATTGGGGTCCACGCGGTCGAGATAGCGCTCCAGCGCGTCGACATGGGCGGACCAGAAGCGGCGGAACTGGGCCAGCCATGTGTCGACCTCACGAAGCCGCTCGGGCTTCAGGCGGTAGAGGCGGCGCTGTGCGTCCACAGTGGCTTCGACGAAGCCGGCGTCGCGCAATACACGCAGGTGTTTGGAGACGGCCGGCTGCGACATGCGAAGCCGGCGCTCGATCTCTCCCACCGACTGTTCGGACAAAACGAGCAAGCCGAGGATCGCGCGGCGATTGGGTTCGGCAATGATTTCGAAGGCAGACTCCATGCTTTGTATATACTCTATATGGTATATACGTGTCAAGGCATATTTAAGACAGAAAATCAAAGGCAAAAAGAAATCCCGGCTCTGCCGGGATTGTCTGCTAATCACCGTTGGCGTCGAGATGCTATTTAGGGGACGATTGCAGGCTCGGGGCACCAGCCTTGCGAAGTGCTGCGGAACCGGGCACCCTCGCCCACCAGCCGGAGTAAAATATCCGTCGGAGCCGGATGCTCGAAATCTGCTGATGTGACCCCCGAGGGTGAAGCCATGGCCGCCAAGAAGGCCGCGCAGTTTGATCCGAAGGCTTTTCTTTCCGTCATTGGCACGGGCAGGACAATTGTGTCCTTTCAAAAGAAGCAAACAATCTATGCTCAGGGTGACCCGTGCGACGCAGTATTTTATGTGCAGAAGGGCAAGGTCAAATTAACCGTCGTGTCCCACTCCGGGAAAGAGGCGATCGTCGCCATATGGAGTAATGGTGATTTTTTTGGAGAAGGCTCCCTGGTCGGCCAAGCCAAACGAATCGGGTCAGCGTCGGCAATGACCGAATGTACCCTGATGCGGATCGAAAACAAGGCGATGAAACGGGCCCTTTACAATGAACGAAAGTTATCAGAGCTGTTTGTGACTCATCTGTTGAGCCGAAACATTCGATACGAAGAAGATTTGGTTGACCAACTTTTCAATTCCAGCGAAAAGCGCCTGGCGCGAATTCTTTTGCTACTGGCCCGCTTTGGGAAGGATGGGTTGGCTCAAACCACCGACGTAGGTGAAATCAGCCAAGAAACATTGGCCGAAATGGTGGGAACCACTCGGCCACGGGTCAGCTTTTTTATGAACAAGTTCAGACGGTTAGGTTTCGTGGACTACAACGGCGGCTTGATCGTTCACAGCTCGCTTCTGAACGTCGTTCTTCACGATTGAGTTCGGCTTGCTGGTTTTTCTTCTGGTTCTCCGCGGCCAATTGTCTTTGCACAGATGTAGTCGAATGTGGTCTGGCCATTTCTCTCGCAATCTGTGCCACTGCAGCGCGGTGAAGTTCCTCACCAGGTTTTCTCTTGGGCATTTGTCTCCATGATGCACCTCTCCCATTAGTGTGGAGGTCAACATGGGTCATCATGTGGAAAGGGTTTCTGAGCGGGGGTGGTCAAAATTGACCACACCAATGTTCAAAATTGACCAGACACAAAAGATACGGAAGTTTACTGTGGTGAAAGTGATTTCGGGGCCGGCCCCGTATGTCGTGACCAAGGAATTTCCCTGGCCCGAGCAAACCCGAAACAGTGAAGCTGGGTCCTGTCGCTCGAGCGGGTAGAAGTCAACGATTTCGGATCATCAGCACCGTATGAGGTTTGAGTGGACTCGATATGACCCGAGCCGGTTGCAACGATGACGATCAACGAAAAATTCGTCGCGGTCGAGTGTTCTTCTCGTTATGACCCCATAGCCATCCCAAGCGACGAGGCAGATGCTGCCAACCAGAACATCAATCTGCGACAAACCTTCACAAGACATTTAAGCCTCCGCCACAACCGCCGACCTAAACCCGTGACATAAGGAGTGGTATGCGAATCCTGCTTTATAACCCCGACAACGGGGTCACCCGCAACTTTATGCCCCACCTCTGGATGTTCCTGCTGCAAGCACTCACGCCTGCCGGACATGAAGTTCTGTTGATCGATGGCAATGCCCAACCGATGGATGAAACCCAAATTGCGCAATTCGTCCGCGACCAGAACATCGGACTGGTCGGTATCGGTGCCATGACCAGGATGGTCGCCCGGGCGTATCGCATGGCGGACGCGATTCGGGCGACGAGAGTGCCGGTGGTCATGGGAGGGCCACACGTGACCGAAGAGGCCGAGGAAGCTCTTGGCCGCGATGGGGGCCCGCGCCACGCCGATGCGGTTGCCGTGGGAGAAGCCGATGAGACCTGGCCGCAAATCGTGAACGATGCCGCTCGCGGTGAGCTGAAGGAAATCTACGCGTCCCTGGATGCAACGGGGAAAGAGCGCAAACCTTCGCTGAATCCCTATCCCACCATTCCATGGGACAAGCTCGATCTCAACCAGTTCAATCTGGTTCCCAAACTGATGCACCCCTGGCTCAAGCAATTCCGGGAAGGCTGGGGAACATTTCGTATTGTGCCGGTGGAATCGGGACGAGGCTGTCCCTATGGCTGCGAATTCTGCACGGTCACGGGATTTTTCGGCGACTCCATTCGCTTCCGCACCAACGAAAGCGTAGTCAACGAATTGCTTCTGTTGAAAGCCCGTGCCCGCAAAGAGCAAGGCCAGATGGCGGTATTCTTTATCGACGATAACTTTGCCATCAATGTGAAGCGCACCAAGTCACTGCTGCGTGACATCATCGCGGCCAACGCCCAAGTCTTCTGGGTGGCGCAGATCAGCGCCAATTTGCTGCGCGACGAAGAACTGGTTGATTTGATCGCCGCCTCGGGAGGGAAATGGATCTTTATCGGCATGGAGTCGATCGATCCGGTAAATCTGAAGGACATGAATAAAGGATTCAGCAAGCCGAGCGACTATGCCGCCGTGCTTGAGCGTCTGGCACAACGCAATATTTACGCCATCACCTCGTTCATCTTCGGCATGGATAATGACACTCCGGGAGTCGCGGAACGCACCTTGCAGCAGGTCCGCACATGGCCTCCCGGCCTGCCGGTCTTCGGACTGCTCACGCCCTTGCCGGCAACGCCTTTATATAAGCGGCTGCAAGAGACCGGGCGGCTGACCCGTCCTCGGCACTGGCAGGATTTCGTTCCCTTCACGATGGCGCATACTCCGCTAAGGATGACGATCGAAGAAGCGCACGCTGAGCTGAACTACGGCTGGGCCCATTCCTACGATCCGGAAGCGCTCGCGCAGGCAGTTGCGGCGGTGGACGATGGGCATGTAGGCGATCGCGTCAATATTTTTCTGGCGCGTCTTTGTTTTCGAGGAATTTATTTCCCGATGTTGGGGAAGTCGTCGTGGCTGCGTGTGATTATCGAGAACCGCCGAACCATCCTGCGGCTATGCAAAGAGGGAGTGTTGCGATGGATGCGTCCACGAAATTCTGACAGCCAGGAATTTTCGGACGCCGCCATGCCCGACGTTAGCGGCTAAAGCCAAGGCTTGATCAGCCTCACATGTTTGACGACGCGGGAGCTTGCCATTTCCGTTCACGTCTGCCACAGCTATCGAAAAAGCGTCAGAACCGCCAGAATCGTAGTTGACAACCGAAGCAGAGCTCAGACCCGACGTCGGCAAGAATCCGAGCGAGCGCCACCTTATTTGCTACCGTGCTGCGCTGGGCAAAAGATGTGAAGGTTTGTGCAGATGACACAATTGCCATCACGGCACAGAGCAGAAGAAGATGACGCTGGGCAGCTTCCATCCATATGGTCTCGTCATTTGAGACCTCCCCTGCTTGCGTCACGGAATCACGTGGAACGGCACGTTACTGGTCAGCACCCCGGTGGGCGTGGTCACGGTGACGTAGCCGGTGGTCGCGCCTTGCGGCACGGTCGCTTTGATAAGTGTGTCTGATACAACTGTGAAGTTTGCAGGTACGCCGTTCAATCGGACACTGTAGGTCCCGGCGAATCCCTGCCCGAGAATGGGGCCAGACTCACCCACCTTACCTGCGTTGCGTACAAAAGTTACGAACGGCCCTAGACCCATATCTAGGCTGAAAACGGTGCCACATCCATTAACGGCGCAACTTGCTGCTCCGCCGAAGTATGTTGTCCCATAAAAGACCCCGTTAGTATCTTGGATGAGGCCACCAAGTGGCTGCCCGCCATCGCTGCAATTCGGTTGAGAGCAAAAGCTGTAGAGAGTGGTTAGTTGCCCAGCAATCGTAAGGTTGAAAATCGTCCCGCATCCCCCTAGTGGTGTGCAGTTAGCTCCGCCATCCGAAGTGGCCCCGTAAAGGTTGCCGTCCGTACCCTCCACCAAACCTGCGTATGGGTAATCGCCGTCGGGGCAACCTACTTCAATGCAAAAGCTATATAAAGTTGTGAGCTGTCCACCTGGAGTCATCTTGAAGATCGTCCCGCAGCCCCCCGCACCGCATTCAAAGCCATTCCCACCAAACTCAGTCGTCCCATATAAACTCCCATCGGTTGCTTGCAACAGCCCGTCCTCAGGGTTCGAGCCATCGCTGCAGTTAGTTTGAGAACAGAACCGGTATAAGGTTCTCAATCTGCCAGCTGGAGTGATTTCAAACACCGTGCCGCAACCCCCACCGGTATTACAACCAGAGATTCCACCTGCTCTGGTTATTCCATAGAAGTTTCCGTTGGATGCTTTTACGAGGGTACCATCCGGATAAGCGCCATCACTGCAATTTGGTTGAGAGCAGAAACTGTAAAGGACAGTGAGCTTAGTCGGCGATATTTCAAACACTTCACCGTAGTTGCTGGCTCCCCCATAACGGGTAGTTCCATAGAGATTGCCATTACTCTGCACAAGACCCGCAACCGGATTGGCTCCATCAGCACAGCCGCGTTGCTGGCAGAAGTTGTAGAGCGTAGTGAAAGTCCCAGTTGGAGTGATTCTGAATATTACGCCTTGGTCGCGTGTGCCATTGTTTTCAGTTGTGCCATAAAAGTTGCCGTTAATCGTTTCAACGAGGGGTGCTCTTGGACTTGCACCATCATCGCAGTTTACCTGTTGGCAAAAGCTGTATAGGACGGTCAGGGTTCCAGTTGGTGTAATTGAGAAAACCGTCCCGCATCCTTGTTCTGGCGTGCAGTTGGCTCCGCCAAACTCTGCGGTCCCGTATAGGTTTCCGTCGAGTCCTTGGACCAAGTTTGCGAAGGGGTTTGCGCCATTCGCGCCATCAAAATTTGCCAGTGTGGTAAGGTTCGGTGAGAGGGTCGTGGTGTTGAGGAGCACGCCCAGTGCCCCCTCCGTGCAGCCGCTACTAGCGCACTCATTTGCAACGGCTATGTCTGGTTTCCCATCGCCGTTAAGGTCGGATACAGCCACGTATACATCGCTTTGCGCTCCTGAGCCGTATGACACTGCCGCTTGGAAAGTTCCGTCACCATTGCCAAGCAGGACGCCTACCGAAGAGCTGCCATAATTTGCGGCCACCAGATCGGGTTTGCCGTCACCGTTCACATCAGCAATGGCCACTGAGTAAGCAGTTTGCCCGCCCGAGTCGTAATTGACTGCCGTCTGGAACGTGCCATCGCCATTGCCCAATAGCACCCCAACTAAACCGTTGCTCGCAGTGCCCTCATCAGCGACGGCGATATCGGGATTTCCATCTGCGTTTAGGTCGGCTACTGCCACCGAAAGAGTGCCATGTCCTCCGGAGCCGTATGCCACTGCCATCTCAAAGGTACCGTTACCGTTTCCAAGCAGAATTCCGACCGAACCGTTCTCGCAGGTGCTATCAGCACATGTGTTGCCCACGACCACGTCGGGCTTGCCGTCATTGTTTACATCCGCTATCATCAGCGACTCGGCATTGTATCCGGCTGAGCTGTAGGTAATCGCAGGTTGAAAGGTTCCGTCACCATTGCCAAGTAGCACCCCTATCGTCCCGTCGCAGTTCCCCCTATTGGTGCAATTGTTCGCCACTACGAGATCGGGCTTGCCGTCGTGGTTCAAATCTGCCACCGCTACAAAAAACGCAGCGTATCCGCCCGAGCTATAGGTGACTACCGTTTGAAATGTGCCGTCGCCGTTGCCTAACAGAATCCCGACGGAACCGTATTCACAAGCTGTATCCGCACATTCATTACTAACAACCAAGTCGATTTTGCCGTCGCCGTTGACATCGGCTGGAACAACCGTGCGAGTACCTATGCCGCCGGAGCTATAGTTCACAACGGGCTGGAAAGTGCCGTCACCATTGCCCAAGAGCACTCCAACATTACCGTCCGCGTTACAAGAAGCTCCACAATTCGCAACCAGTAGATCGGCCTTGCCGTCTCCGTTGATGTCGGCAATCGCTACCCCAACAGCCTCGGCCCCAGAGTCGTAGGCTACGGCGGGCGCGAAACTCGCGCCTGAGTTTGGATAGTGGTGCAGTGGAGGGCGTCCCAACTGTGCGAACGCTTGCAAACAGACGACTATCAGAAAGAGAAGTAATCGCTTCACGGTAAGTTCCACAAGCGGGAACAAAGCATATCACCAATCCGTTCGGTGCAACAGAGCTGCGTGCCCATCGTCCCAGCTGGCAAGTGTAGGAATTTTACCGGCCTCTATAGCTATCCCCATTCAGAAATTGACACCCTTCCTGTAAGACTCCTAGACTGAATGCTTGCGCCACGCTGTTGGCGCAGAGGACGGCTCATGAGCTGGCTGCAAAATCGCTTTGAAAAGAACTTCCTGATCACGACGGTCGACTACGTTTTCAACTGGGCGAGGAAGTCGGCGCTGTGGCCGATGACGTTTGGCCTGGCGTGCTGCGCGATCGAGATGATTGCCTCGTCGACGGCGAGATTCGACATTGCGCGGTTCGGCTCGGAAGTGTTTCGTCCCAGCCCGCGGCAGAGCGATCTGATGATCGTGGCCGGTACGGTCACGCTGAAGATGGCGCCGGTGGTCAAAAGAATTTACGACCAGATGCCCGATCCCAAGTGGGTGATTTCGATGGGCGCGTGCTCGTCGGTGGGCGGCCCGTTCAATACTTATGCGGTGCTGCAGGGAGTGGACAAGATTGTGCCCACGGATGTGTATGTGATCGGCTGCCCGCCGCGGCCGGAAAACCTGTTTTATGCGCTGCTGAAGCTGCAGGACAAGATCGATCAGATGACGATCGCCAAGCGGCCGACCGCTGTGAGGCTGGAGCCGAATATGGTGGAGGCATTCAAGCGGCAAGTCATGATCGCGCAAACGCTGGCTCCGAAATAGCCGTCAGGCCTCGGCTATCAGCTTTCAGCATTTGGCACCTGGCAATTAGCATCTGGTTGTATGGGCTGGTGCAGAAAGACCAGCAAGGACGTGAATCGGCTAAGTGCTAAATGCTGATTAAGCTTACTGCTCAATCCGAACTTCCTGCTCCCGGCCAAGCCAAAGAATTTCCGTGCGGCGATAAGGTCATCTGCGTGGCGAATGTAAATGGAGCGATCTCTGCGATGGACAATGTTTGCCTGCACCGCGGCGGGCCGCTCGGTCAGGGAGTTATTGAAAATGACAAAGTGGTCTGCCCCTGGCACCTCTGGGAATGGGATCCGAAGACCGGCGAAGCAGGTCATAATCCAGCGGCAAAGATCGCTGTCTATCCAATCAAGATGGAAAATGGCGATGTGATGGTGGAAGTACCGTAGGCGTGCGTCTCTACCGCGGTGACAGCAGGTTCCTCGACTCCGATCGTGATCCGCGACGGGATCACGAATCTTCGCTCGAAATGACAACCTAGATAGAAAACCCACCCTGCGACTTTCCGCATCAACCCGGCGTTATGACTGCTGAACAGATTCGCGAAAGCGAGAAAGACTTCGAGGCCTACGCTGCCGAACAAAACAAGAAGATCACCGATCCGCAATTGAAGTTTCAGAACAACATCCAGCTTGCCATGGTGAATTTGCTGGGGGAGATTGCAGCGCAATTGGCGGAACTTGCGCAAGAAGGATCCCGCTCGCAGGAGAATCCATCAGCGCCTGCGCATTCCTGAGTTGAGGCTCTTTCAACCGCCACAGTCTAAAGGAGGAGCGTTGCTGGCAGGAAAGCGATGTAGTCCAGTGGTCATTTATGTCGCGTTGGCGTTCATCGTAATCTCGCTGACATTTTTGTTGGTGAAGCGCGGGCCGGACCGGCGGCCGAATGCAGCACCGCTGCACCAGCCGCAGTAACCGTCCGGAAAAACCGCTTGCATCAGTAGGTAAAGGACTGAATGGCGCCTACTCCCAGGTTGTTGGTGACGTCGACAAAGCCGCTACGATCGCTGGGATGAAGCGCGATGTGGACGGGGATCACATCGAAGCGGGCCGTGGTGAAATTAAAGCCATTCAGTGATTCCTGGAGATTTCCCTGCGTGTCGTATACGTAGATCGTGCTCGGACCGGATTCGCTTGAGATCGCCTGGGCCACGAAAAAAAGCTTGTGGATGGGATCGTACTCGACATCGTAAGCGGTGCAGGCCGGCGTCGTACAAAATGGCAGCGGCTCGTAGGCAATGACCGATCCAGTTTTCAGATCGTAGAATTCCACAGAAGAGTCGCCAAAGGTAGCTGTCACCGCGATATCGTCATCCGAGTCGACCGCTACGCCCATGTCGATCCCGGAGCCCACGCCGACAAAACTTGTTTGAGTACCGTTTTTGACGTTGAGCAGCGTCAGGGTAGTCGGCCCGAAGGGTTGGCTGGCATTGGGCAAAACTGCCTGGTTGGTCTTGGTGTCGAATCCGATAATGAAAGGGGTATAGGCAACGTTCAGGGCCGGCCCGAACTGGTTCTCGGCAACAAACGAGGCACCTCCGTACTCAAACAGGTTGTTCAAGTCGAGAAACTGAAAGGCGTTGATGGGCGTGCCCTGATTGTGACTGGTGGCCCAGATCTCCGTCCGCTCGTTGCCCGGCGGAGTCCAGGTGCCGTTGAATTGGTTCGCCGAGACTGGGTTGACCAATTCGTAGGTCGCTTTAAAGTAATCGAGCTTGAGCGAGTGATCATGTTCGACGAGTCCGACGGAAGAGCCCACGATTCCGCGAGTGACTTCGTCATCTGCGCAAGAACTGCCTTTGCTGAGGATTTTGATAATGGCGCCGGTTTTCTGATCGAAGGTTTCGGTGGCATAACCGCAGCCGCTGGTAGAGGATTCGCTTAATAAACCTTCGGTGCCATTCTGATCAACGTCAAATCCGAGAATTGTGCCGCCGAATTTAGGAGTTACGATCACGCTGCCGGGGCCAACCGCTGGCCTAGGTTGCGAAAGCTGCGCTGATAACGAAATGGCTGAACAGAGGAATAGGAAGTGGATAGCAAGGGTAGTGGGGAAAGAGCTTTTGTTTCTCATGTCGGGACCTATCCTTTCGTGACGCTGAAAGACGTTTCGCACCCCGCCGCGAAGTGGCGCTATCGTAGGCCAAGAGGCCGATAGTGTTGTCATGAGATTGTCAAAAGATTTAAAAGTTACAGGCTCGGTAAAATTTTAATCGTCGTACACAAGCGGATTGGACAAAAAATCAACGCCGCCTTGAAGGGCGGCGTTGTCAGTTTTATTGAGCTCTTGGTTATCGATGGCCACCACCGTGGAAGCCACCACCACCGCCTCCACCGTGGTATCCGCCGCCACCACCGTGATAGCCACCCGAGCTGCCAGCGTGATAGCCGCCTGAGCTCCCGCGATAACCACCGTAGCCCCCGCCAGAGCTGCGGGACGGCGCGGAGTAACCGCGGTTTGTGGAACCAAACGATCCGCCACGCGGGAAGCTGCCGAATCGAGAGGAGCCGTATTGTCCGGAGGACGGATAGCCGCCGTAGGCACGAGTTGAGTAGCCGCCGCCCTCGCGGCCGTAGCTTCCCTGCGGCGATGACATCACCCGCCCTGTGGGCCGAGGAACGCTGTTGTTGAATCCGCCGTGAGTTGCACCATACGGCGCGGCCGAGCCACGGTTGACCGAGCCTTCGGAGGGACGCGGTACGGACCGCGAGTTGTTGGACATTGACGGCGAATGATTCATCGCCATCTGGCTTTCGCCTCGCGATTGGCCTACCGATGCATTAGGCGGTCTGGGAACATTGCGTCCGCCGAATGCGCCTTCGTTATTCCGGTTCGCTGCAGAACTAGAAGGACGCGAATTCTGCGTCGGACTCGGCACAGACCGTCCTCCGTTCATGGAGGTACTGCTCGGCCTTCCTGCGGTGTTACGGGAAGCAGTCTCGTTACCGCGGCTTGCCTGAGCGCTCGACGGCGGAGTCATACGACTGACTGTCGGCCGTGAGAATGCTGACGGGGAAGGCCTTGCGGCCGGTGCGCCGGCATGGGCTCCGAGTACCGCCGAGCGGCTCGGATTCGCATCCACTCTGCCGAGCGACGATGCACCCTTGAACTGAGCCGGTGTGACATGGACCGAGTTTCCGCGAACCTGCGTTCCACGCTCCAGGTTGCTTCGCGACATCGCGGTCAGAGCGTTGTGCGAAGTGGCGAAGCGCGGCATGCCCACGCCATTTCTTCCATACAGCGGCGTCTGACCGCCGTTGTGGAAGTAGTTGTTCGAGACCCGGTTGATGTTGGTGATCCGCGTGTTCCGGATATTAATGTTGCGGAAGTAGTACGGACTCGCGTGATACCAGGGGAAGAACGGCTCTCCGAAGCCAAGCGGGCACCAACCGAATCCGGCACCGAAACCAAATCCGAAGCCAAAGCCAACCCCAAATCCCGGACCGCCCCACCATGCGACCAGCGCAGGGGCATACCACGGACGATAGCCATACGGTCCGGGTGCCCAGCCCCAACCGCCGTTCCACCAGACCCAACGGCCATAGTGGAAGGGAGCAAATCCCCAGGGATACGCGTCAACCCAAGTCCAACCCCATGGGCCGATGTAGCTCCATTGGCCATAGGTATAAGGCGCCCACCCCGGATAGACTGCGGTCGGAGTCCACACCGGACCGTAAGCCGGTGTTTCGTTCCAACTGCCGTACTGATCGAGATCGTCAGAGCCGACTACACCAGGATTGACGTAGCGGTTGGAGGCCGATTTCTCTTCCCGCTGATCTTGCGACATACACCACTGGTCGAATGAATCCGGTGCTGGAGCCTGATGAATTTCATGCTGCGGAGAATTTCCGCCTGTAAAGCTGACCTGCTGGCCCGCCGGAATGTGCAACGCGGGCTCGCCCGATTCCGTCGCATCGCCGGCGCCCTTCCAAACAGTTGCCGAAGTTGAATCGGCGTTGGAATCGACGTCGAAGCGATAATCGCCGGGCTTATCGACAGTAAATGCGATGTTGGGGGTATCGACCTCGTAAATTTCGCCTTCATTCAAGCGAGCAACATGCAGATTCATCGCGCCCTGATGCAGCGAGAGCTGAATAGCGTTGTCGCTAACGTTGGTCAGCGTGAGACTGCTCATCGCATCGATTCGGGCGCGCGCCGTGCCGAAGCTGACTTCGGCGCGGGAATCCTTATCGGCCCAAATATTGTCACCGTTGGTTAAGGGGCGATTGCTGTCGCCCTGCACCCAGTCTCCCGTCCCCTGGGGCTGGACCGAAACCTGGCCGTTCATGTAATTGAGGCGCGCGACGCGGCCGGAAGGATCCGATGGGCTGGGTTGTTCCGGCACGGTCTGATCTGGCGCGGCCTGGTCTTGCGTGGTCTGATTCTGGACCGGCGGTTCCTGCGGGGCCTGGTCCTGGGCCCAAGCTGTAAGGGCCAGCACGAAGACGATTAAGAAGCTGTTGTAAGACCTCCTCCACGATTTCATTGCAAACTCTCCTTGGGAAAACACTGGCGAGTGGCCATCGTGTCGTCCCCGGCGCCCACTTCGCGCCGTTTCACTCCTTGACCTGCACCATCTTGCCATCAATCTTATAAACCCCGTTCGGGGGAACGAGTTGCGCCGTAATCACGGTCATCGATCTGGCCGCAACTATCGTGTAATGAGGTAGTTACGATTGGGTTGACGGGTTTGTAGGCCTCCAAACCAATGTTCAATTCCAAACTGGAACCCTCGTAGTGCTAACACCTCCGGGCAGCGGTGTCCCACCATCTGGCTATTGGCTTGGGGCGCGGCTTCTATGACAATAGATGCATGGTTCCCCCAGCGGGAAGTTCACGAAACCGGGGCAAAGGGAAAGGCGCAGCTGCCTCCGAGGGAGCCAACCCGCAACGTACACGCAACCGTCAAAAGGCGGTTTTACCGGTGCGGATTTCGGGCGTTGATGTCGACGGCAAAGCCTACACGGAGCTGGTTCATACCTTGGACATTACCGACACGGGTGTTCGTCTCGGCTCGGTTCGGTGCAATCTGCACGAAGGCAGCGTGCTCACGCTGCAGTATAAGCAGCACAAGGCCGAATTTCGCGTAGCCTGGATCACGAAGCGACCGTGCGGCAAGGAATTTCAGGTCGGGCTCCAGGCCCTGGTGGAGAGGGATCTTTGGGGTCTAGAAGCGGAGTTTAAAATTAAGGTGGAGCCGACGCCGCCGGTAGCAGTGCCATCGCCAACATAATCGACGCCGCATCTCGCGGCTGTACCGCTCCACTCCAATTAATCCTTATTCATCGGCGACTGCATTTCGCAGCGTGCCCACACCCTCGATGCTGATTTCGATCACATCCCCGGAAACGACAGCTCCCACCCCCTCGGGTGTTCCGGTCGCGATGATGTCGCCAGGGACGAGGGTCATTACATCGGCGATGTAACGAATAATGACTTCAAGAGGGAAGATGAAATCCCGGGTGGTGCCATGCTGGCGAACGTCGCCGTTCACGCGAGTCTCAACCGTAACACCGGCCCAAGGATCGACCTCATTGGTCACCAGTGGCCCGACCGGGCAAAACGTATCGAAGCCTTTCCCGCGTGTCCACTGGCTGTCTGACTTTTGAATGTCGCGGGCAGTGAAGTCATTGAGCGCGGTGTAGCCAAGGATTAAGGGCCGAACGTCAGCGTCCGCGGGCAGTTTGTGGCAAGCGCGTCCCATGACGACGGCCAGTTCGCCTTCGTAATCAGTGCGCTGGGAAATCTTGGGGCGGAGGATGGTTCCTCCGCTGGGCAGAAGAGACGAGGGCGGCTTGAAGAAAATTAACGGTTCTTTGGGAACCTCGTTGCCGAGTTCGGCTGCGTGCGCACGATAGTTGCGCCCGACACAGACGATTTTTGAAGGACGCACGGGGACGGCCAGGGTAGCCTCGGACAATGCGATCCGCGAGATCGATTTGGTTGGAACATCCTCGAGATCGTCCGCGCCTTCCGGGGGTTTCAACAAGAGGCGCGTAATTACGTCCTGGCTCGCCATTGACTCGACGAGGCCATACTCGGTCTTTCCGTTTAGTTCGAAGCGGCAATATCTCATTATTTTAGTTATGCACGTTTGGACTTTGCGGCGGGTTCTTTCTGTGTGGTGGAGGCGCTTTAAGCACCTTCACCTCAAACTGCACCGGGAGTTGTTTGGGTGGATAGCAAGCAGCATTGTCACAGGCTTGATATCGCATTTGGCCGCGGAATTCGTACTTGCCGGGCAAAACGCCGGAAAGAGGCCGAACCGTGACGCCGACAGTGAATCGGCCACTGTAAACGCTGAGCTTTTCGTTTGGTGCGAAGGGAAAACTCATCTCCTCGCCCGCAGGGTAATTGATTTTTCCAACCGTAATGTCGGTTGGCGGGTCGAGGCGAAGAACGGTGGGAATCATGTATTCCGCACTGGGCTTATTGGAATTGATATGGAAGCCCGGGCCAACTTGAAAATCGAGGTTCACAATGTTGGATTTGCCTTTGGAGATGTCGGCAACCCCAGGTGGAATCAACGTAACGGATGGCAGCTTCCGGCCGCCGAGAGTGTCTTGCGCGAAGACAGACGTGAGCAGAAGCATCACGCAGAGTGCTGTTTTGGTTAAGGCGATAGAGCGAATCATTTGGAGGTTTGTGGTGACGCAACGGTCGCGACAATCTTCTTCATGTTTTCTTCGATCTCGCCTTTGCTCTTCAGACCGAAGACGCTATCGATAATTTTGCCACTGCGGTCAATGTAGAAAGTCTCGGGCATGAAGGGAATTCCGCCATAGGCCTGGCCCACGGCTTCCTTCCCAACGAGGATGGGGTAGTTGACGCCCATCTCTTTGGCGAAATCGGCGATGTCTTTCGGGCTGGCGTCATCCATGGCCACGCCGATCAGTTGCAATCCCTGAGGAGCGTACTTCTTCTGCAACTCCACGAACCACGGCATCTCAATTTTGCAAGGCGCGCACCAGGTTGCCCAAAAATTCAGCACCACGGCACGCCCGCGATAATCGGTGAGCTGAACGGGGTGGCCGTCTAGAGACTGCAAGGTGAAATTGGGAGCGGGGTGATTGACAAGGGCCGCGCTGGCGGCTTCGGTCGGCGTAGGCTTGCGCGCCATATTGAAGCCAAACACCAACATCAGTGCGACTACCATCGCCACAATAATCAAAACTACGGGATCCCGTTTCACGAAAACTCCCATTACAAAGCAAATCGATTCAAGAACGACAAGTAGTTCGAGATGATAGTAAAGCGATTGATCACCAGCAAAATACCGAGCGCAATGAGCAACGCGCCGCTCGCCACCTCGACCGCATGCATATGAGAACGAAAGCGACCGTAAAACTTGAGAAAGCGCTCAAGGCCAAGCGACGTCAGCAAGAATGGTACAGCCAATCCAAGGGAGTAAATAGTCAGCAGGGCAATCCCTTTGAAAACGGAATCCTGAGCTGCGGCGAAGCCGAGAATAACGGCCAGGATTGGACCGACGCAGGGCGTCCAGCCGAAAGCGAAGGCGAAGCCTATCAGAAACGCTCCACCCATGGTGCTGCTGCCCTTCACGTTGTGCAGGCGCTTGTCAGCATAAAGCGCATTGATGCGGAAAATTCCTGTCAAATGAAGGCCGAAAAGAATAATGACAACGCCGGCGACCTGTGCCAGCGTCGATTTGTAGCGGGCGAGGAGCTGCCCGACTTCGGTGGAAAGTGCGCCCAGCGTGATGAAGACGACGCTAAAACCGAGAATGAAACTCACGGAATTCAGCATTATCTTGCGGAGAAGCTGGGATTCCTGCGATTTGATCTGTTCGACACCGACTCCGGAAATCAGGGACACGTAGCCTGGAACCAGCGGCAGTACGCAAGGCGAGAGAAACGACACCAGCCCAGCAAGAAATGCCGCGATCGGAAGAGGAAGGCTTGTCATGTGGGAATTATTCTACCTGTTGAATCCTTCGGCCCGCTAATTACTTGATGAGGACTGACATCCTAATGAATTCGACGCAACGCCCGTACGAAAGTTGCAGGTTTGCAACCTATTTCTTTTCGGCACGTGGCTGCTTCTGGATTTTGCTTTTGGATTGCGCTTTCGGTTTGGCGGCAGGCGAATTCGCAGGCGGTGGTTCAGGAGTCGCAGGAACGGGCGGCTCGGTTAATGCTTTCCGGAGAAAATCAGAGGGCACGGTCGCGGTCAAGACCGCACGATCTTTTTCTTGGGTAACTCTAAGGCTTGCGAACACTGCTTTGACATCCGCGTCGAATCCGGATGGATTGAGATTATTTTCACCCGCGTGAAAGAGATCCAGAAACGTCGCTACGCGGTCGGTAACTTGTTTGGCGTCCTCTTCACTGCTAGTGAAGGCTTCGGCTCGCAGACGAATCGCGCCGAGATAGCGGGCGGAGGCGACTACGATTGCAGGCTTAGAAAAAAGGAAACTGGCCCACCCCGATGGGCCGGACGCGGTCTGTGCTGGCTCAGGAGGCTGGACGCGGAAGATTGCCCAGCCGAGACTCGCGAGTGGAATGTGCTTGTAGAACTGGCGGAGAAGACGCGGCCCCCCGAAGGGAGAAGCCAACTTGCGAGAACGATCGACAATACCGCGGATGACTTGCGGGTCGGGATGATTTGAGGCGGCGATGGTGTCGACGCCTAAGATGGCGACACGGCCGATGCGTCCCTCGAGCGGGATGTTGTAAATGTCGATGGCGCGATAATCCTCGATAGAGCTCGAGATTTTCTTCAGATACTGGCGAAGGAGATCGCCATTGATTTTTGCGACAATTACATAGGAGAAACGCACATCTTCGGGGCGCGGGGGACGAGCGCCTTCGGGGTAATGAACGGCGACGGCGGCTTGCTCCAAGTCGCGTTCAAAATCGAACCCCGCAGCTTGAATGAATTGGTCGTATTGCGGATCGTGTTGTACCGGTGGAAGCTGGCCGAGGAGATTAATGCGGCGAACCCACTGTAAATTGAGGTAGCCAAAACCGTCGGCGTCAGGTAAAAGGCGGGCCGGTTCGGGTGGCGCATGTTTGCGCAATACGACGGCCACGGTTACGGCTGCAGCCACCGCGAGTACTGCGAAGATAATGGGGAGGGTGCGGCGTATTCGCATTGTGGGCCAACCCGATGAACCTGATGGCGCCGTTCACCGGACGCGGTCGGGAAAGGGTCATGATAGCATTCCTGGACAGACGCGAAGTCGGGCGATCGAGCGGACACGCAGAATAAAGCCACCGGCAAGGTTGCACGTCAAGGGCCGTTGTGGTATTTTTTAAAATTGTCCCGGTTATAAAGAAGGGATCAGAGGGAGTCATTTGCCCTAATGGGTAAGTGTCCCGAACTGCTGGCGTAGCTCAGTTGGTAGAGCATCTGATTTGTAATCAGAGGGTCAGGGGTTCAAATCCCTTCGCCAGCTCCAGCATTGGGAAAGGCGGTTCCGGAACGGGGCGGGTTGCGCGGCGCGGCTGAGCAGGTTTTTTCCAACGGCACTCCATAAGGGAAGCATTTCCAAGTGTGGTGTTTTGCGTACGGAAAGGTGTTCGTGCGCGTTTGGCTGGTTTTTTTGAATTGCATTCGCCGCAGTATCTCCGCTGAAGCACACGCCCGGAAGTCAGGACCGTAGAGTTGAATCGAAGGCCCGCGGTTTCGCACAGGTGGGTGAGTGGTTAAAGCCGACAGACTGTAAATCTGTTCCTCCTAGCGAGGTACGGAGGTTCGAATCCTCCCCTGTGCACCAGAATGGTTGAAGTGAATCGTCTCATCGCAGGTTTGGTGGCGTATGTCGTCCTGGGAATTCTGTCGTGGACGACGTTGAGCGACCCGAAAATTCGGCTGGTGACGCTGGCGATTCTGACGATGTTTGCGGTGAAGACCTGGGTGCGGCGGAAGGATTTCATGCATCCCGGCAAGGGCAGTGAATCGAGCAATGAGCCGATGTAGCTCAGTTGGTAGAGCACTCCCTTGGTAAGGGAGAGGTCATCAGTTCAATCCTGATCATCGGCTCCAGAGATTTGCAGTTTGGATTTGCTGAAGGCTGACAGCGGAGAGCTGACAGCTGGTTTGGGCGGGAGTAACTCAGTGGTAGAGTCACAGCCTTCCAAGCTGTTGGTCGCGGGTTCGATTCCCGTCTCCCGCTCCAGGAATTGGAAATGCGCCAAGAGCGCGGTTTAGGCTCCGTAAAGAATGCGGCGATTTCGCGCGGCGCCCTCAGGTCCTTCGGCGACGAAAAGCATGTCGCCTTAAGATGAAAAAAGTATGGGCTTCGAACAGGCAACGATTGGAGTCGATCGCGAGAAGGAATTTGAGGAATTGAAGAGCGCGATCGGGCGCGCCTTCAGTAACGAGAAAGTTGAATCGTTCCTCAAGAGGTTGCAGCGTGGAAATGTTCGGGTTCGAGATTGGCAGTCGGTGCTCGGTGTATTAGAGAAGATCGCTGGATCGCCATCGAGCGAAACTCTTCGAGGGTTGTACGGAAAGTTGACAGTCTCGGACCAAGCGCAGATTCGCGAGTTTTACCTGTTTCGCGTGGAAGAAGTGGATTCGAAGCTGCGGACGAAGTTTCACAAGATTTATCAGTATTACTGAATTACTGAGAAAACAGATTCCAGCGGTTTGGAATGACAAGGGTTTGAGTTTCAAGCTAACTGCTAGTGGCTAGGAGCTAGAAGCTAACATGGCGAAGGAAAAATTTGAACGCAATAAGCCGCACTGCAACGTAGGCACGATCGGTCACATCGATCACGGCAAGACCACGTTGACGGCGGCGATCACCAAGGTGTTGTCCAAGCACAACCCCAAGATCCAGTTCCGGTCA
>DATJOJ010000066.1:0-13453 GCA_035507035.1 Terriglobales bacterium
CAGCCAACTCACTTGTTGCCAGCTGGGATGGAAATCACATCCTATAATCATCATCTGCGAAGGCTCCTTTCTTCCCAGCGCCTTGATCCTCAAACCAAGACTACCGGGTCCAATCGAGCCTTCGCTCTTATCCAATCAGCCTTTGGCGTATGATTCTGCGTTTCGCGGAATCTCCTCCGCGTCGATGTGATACTGCCATGCTGAAAACAATCGTCGGAATGGCTCTGTTGCTTTCTATTCTTCCTGCCGCAGCACAGACCCAGACCGCATCGAAACCCGAAGACGGTTTCTTTTCGGGGGAGACATACGTCAATACGTTCTTTGGTCTTACTTTGCCTTTGCCGCAGGATGCCGACCTCCACCCTCTTGCGAAGAATGACGAGGCGCAGGAGACATTTCGTCATACTCTATTCGGCGCTAACAGTGCCCGCAAAGGCTATCCCATAATCGTTGTCTTGGCAGACGAAATCAGTAAGACCGGAAATGCAGACCCACGGAAGGCAGTGGCGGCACTCGGCGCACACGATATTGATACGGTACGGATAAATGGACGGGAATTTTTACGCGGCAGATGGAAGGCTGATGGTATCTATCGAGTCGCATACGCAACAGCACTCAAAGGGTACATGCTATACGTGTCCACGTTCTCATACGATAAGAAAGTGTTGGATGAGTTTGAGAACAGCATTCGGCAACTGACCTTCTTCGATCCCACGAAAACGCGTAACCCGGAGGAGCCGGGGAATCACCCGTATGCGGCATCTCCAACATCAGCAGTACCCGTGATCGAACAAGAAAATGCCCACCCCAGCAATCGCCAAAGTACCGAATTACAGCCAAGCACAGCACCACAGGTTCATGAACTCACGTCGCAATCGAATTCTGGCAAGTTTTACGACAAAGAGATGGACTTGCATTTCAATTATCCCGTTGAGATGAAGCTGCTGGATGGCGCTTCCGACATGGAGATCGGGCATCGCAACATTTTTGGGATGCCGGGCGATACCGACCCTGAACACCAGCAAGCTGAACGCTGCATGAAGATCCTGGTAGATGCTTGTCTCCCGGCAGACAAGGCACCTCAACGAAACGCCGACATCCAAGAGCTTTGGGTAGATGACTCGAAGCAATACAAAGAGTCTCGAAAGGCGGAGCCGATCTACGCGAAAATGCTGATGGTGGAGCTTCTACCAGAATGTGTACCGAAGAGGTTTAGAAAGAAGGAAGACGATGTTCTCGCAAGCATGGCATTAAGCGCGGTATCCATGCCGGGGATCGGGCGCATGCCGAAGCCGATCTGGTACGAGATCGGAAGGCAAAAAATCCACATGAACTCCGGAGTCGGCAGACCCATCGTTAACAGTGAAGTGGCTCCCGCGCCCTTGATTATTATGTCAATGGCGACCGAATGGCGTGGGCACTTGCTCGATTGGGTGTTCACGTCAAACGATACGGAGATATTCAACGAAATGACTAAAAGCATAGTGCGGTTCGGCGACGGGCCTTGGAGCCCGATGTTCGCACCCAACATCGGGCCAAAGGGCGCGGGAACGCCGATGACGATTCTTCCTAACTGAGACCAGGGTCGCTTAGCATAGCTTCGCGATAAATCCATCGCGGCTAAACAACAACAAAGGGTAGTCGCGCAGCGGGGAACCACTGCCTGCCCAAAAAGTAGTTCTTTCGTAGAGTGGCAAACTTGACTTTCTTACCGGTGCTGGAGATTCGGCATCGCACGTTCAAGCGTTTGGCGGGATGAGGAATTTCAGAGCTACGCGTCGGTTTTCTTTCCCACTCCCGTCATCTGCCGCAGCAGCGCCACAAATGCGGTCGTCGCGACCGACAGCGTCCGGTCCCGCCGATAAGCCAATCCCAGCTCGCGGAACAGTTCGACGTCTTGCAAGTCGATTAACTTCACGCGTCCGGACTCGACTTCATCGCGAGCGAAAGACGCGCTGATCAACGAGACTCCCAGATCCGCGGCGACGAAGCTTTTAATCATTCCAATGCTGGGCAGTTCCATCCGGACCTGCAGTTCGGCGTTGAAGGGACGAAACAGCTTGTCGAGCATTCGCCGCGTGTGCCCGGTCTTCGGGAACAGCAGCGGAAACTTCACCGCTTCGCTGACAGGCACAACCTTGTGCTTGGCCAGTGGATTTTTCGGGCTGACCATCAGCATCAGTTTGTCGCGGAAGATCGGCTGGATTTTCAGGCTTGGCGATGTAATCGGCAATGTCAACACTCCGACTTCGACCTGCCCGTTCTCCAGCTTCTCGACAATCTTGTAACTGAAATTGCGATAGATGCTGATCTGCACCGGCGGATAGCGTCGGCAATATTCGCTGAACACTTCCGGCAAAACGTACAGGCACGTCGCTTCATTCGCGCCCACGCGCAACGTGCCGCGCGGTGTGCCGCTGTGATCGGCGACGGCGGTCAACGATTCCTCGCGCAGCGCCTTCATCCGTTCCGCGTATTCGTAGAAGATTTGCCCCGCCGGCGTCAACTTGACCGTCTTCCCGGAGCGGTCGAGCAGCCGGTCTCCATACTCCTGCTCCAACTGGCGAATCTGCGCGCTCACCGCCGACTGCGAGCGGAACACTTTTTCCCCGGCGCGCGAGAAGCTCCCTTGCCGCGCCACTTCCAGAAACGTTGTGAGCTGATCGAAGTCCATGGATTACGGGAGTATCAAGTGAAGGTCCAGTCCTGCCAAACCGATCTTTTTCGCGGCGCTCATACCCGGCCGGCTTTTCGCACTGCCAGTAAACCGGAGTTCCGCCTCGGCGGCAAGACCTGAAATTCTTATCTCCGCGATCAAATTTCTTAATGGACGCATCTCCTCACAGCTTCACGGTAAGATGTGGCTCACACATCATGATTGGACTCCCGGATATCCAGACTGCGCTGGGCCGAATTCGCTCCGACATTCGCATTTCGCCCTGCAATCACTCGGAAACATTCTCCACGCTGACCAACAACTCCATTTTTCTGAAGCTCGACAATCAGCAACGCACCGGAGCCTTCAAAGAACGCGGCGCGCTGAACCGTATGCTCACGCTCACGCCCAATGAGCGAGCCCACGGTGTCATTGCCGCCTCAGCAGGGAACCATGCGCAGGGAGTGGCTTACCACGCCGGCCGTCACGGGATCAAAGCGCGGATTTTTATGCCACTTCCCACGCCCCTGACAAAGGTTTCGGCCACACGCGGTTATGGGGCTGAGGTGGTTCTGCATGGCGCCAATTACGACGAAGCTTTTGCCGCGGCGCTCGAAAATGCTCAGCAGGATCACCTCACACTGATTCACGCTTTCGACGATGACTGTGTGATCGCGGGGCAGGGAACTCTCGGCTTGGAAATTCTGCAGCAGCATTCGGACATCCAGGTTTTAGTCGTGCCGATCGGCGGCGGCGGGCTGATTGGCGGCATTGCCTGCGCGGTGAAGGAAACGAACCCGTCTGTGCTTGTTTTCGGAGTGCAGCCTGCGCGGCTTCCTTCCATGAAAGCGGCGGTGGCGGAAGGCAAGCCGGTCACGCTGGACGCGGCCAAGACCATCGCCGACGGAATCGCGGTCCGGCGCGCGGGAGAACGCACGCTGCCGCTGGTCCAGAAATACGTCGATGACATCGTCACGGTCGAAGAAGAAGAGATTGCCAATGCGGTTCTGCTTCTGCTGGAGCGGGAAAAAACTCTGGCGGAAGGCGCGGGCGCCGCTGCGCTGGCTGCGGTTCTCAATCGTAAATTGCCGCTGGCCGCAAAACGCGTGGCAGTTCTGGTTTGCGGGGGAAATATCGATGTCACGCTGCTCTCGCGCATCATCGAACGAGGTTTAGTCAAAGACGGACGCCTGGTTCGCCTCCGCGTCCATCTCCCCGATTATCCCGGCGCACTGCATCGCCTGACCGGAATTCTCGCCGAACATCGCGCCAACATCGTCGAGACCGCCTACGATCGCGCCTATCACGGCGTGAACCTGGGAGACACGGCGATTGACATCACCATGGAAACGCGCGGCCCCGAACACATCACCGAACTGTTAGCCGCACTTGTCGCGGCGGGGTACACGCACGAGAGAATTCTGTAGCGGGGCAAATTTAGAAGATCGCTTCTTGACGTTGCGTCTACCTGAATTCTTTAGGGTTTCCAATTGCTGACTGGGGGCTTGCTGCCTCCGCACTGGAGCACGCACCAGATCAGCACGCCCGCTCCCGCGGCCCCGGCGGCAATCCATTTCGGATTCGGCAACGTACCCGCATTCGGCCTGGGAGGCGCTCCGCACAACTCCGACTCGTCGTATTTTTTCTGCTCACCCTGATGCACCGATCCTTGTTCCTGCTGCCCAACGGCCTTCTCAAGTGAACTCTTGCTGGCGCCGTGCTCCCATTTCACGTTCACGTCCTTGGTGCGCGCGGAAACCTGTACGCTGCCGCTCATATCGACCACTTCGTACTGCGTCCATTCACTTGCCACGGGAATGACCGTGATGCAGCGGACCAGAACTTTGAAGCTCGTGGAAGTCTCGACCGAGACGCCGCCGTGATCGAGTTCGATCGCGTCTCCCTGAAATTTCACCACTGATTCCGGCTCGACTAGTACCGACGAGCCTTCCAGATTCAACGTGGCAGAAAAACCAGGCCGGGTCTCGACCACATCGCCGGAGAACACAGCCGAAGCGTCTTTCGCCTCGTAACCGTTCACCCACACTCCGCCCTGCGTGTGCACGATGGCAGACTGAGTCTGCGCCAGCAGCGAGGCCGGCACGAGGACGATCATCCCCCAGCAAATAAAACGGCGCACCCTAAACGCACTCCTCCGAGCCGCACATTTTCACAAGGTCCTACTTGGAATCGTAAGGTGGCGAGCCGCTTGCGTCTATTAACCCTCTGGATGACCGTGGCTCGTTAGTACGCCCGTAGTTTCGTCGTAGCGGCGCACAAAATGTAGGATTTTTTACAATTGTGAAGCCTTTGCCGATTTGGGTAAAACTTTGTAAATCATCAACTTCCACCGCTACTCGGGATGTAAATTACTAGAGGGGCTTGGGAATTGTTTGCAGGGCACCTCGGTGGCTGAAGCCGCTCGAACATATAGCAAGTGATCGCAGCGCTCGAAGCGCTGCGCCACCCAAGATTCCTACAGAAAATCGAAAGGTGTTCTAAACGGGGCGGTATGAACAGCAGAACCGCAGTGTGGACGACCCTGATTTTGGTTTCCGCGATGCTCTTGATTGTGCCCGCAAATGCGCAGCGTCCGGGCGTGGCCTTGGCTGCGGCCGGGCTGCAACCCGCGCTCGCGCAGAACACGCAATCCTCAGTTGCACGCGTGATCGGCACCATCAAAGCCATCAACGGCAGTACGCTGACCGTCGCCCCCGCCTCCGGTCCAGAAATCACCGCAATCGTGCAACCGAATGCACGCATTCTGAAGCTGGAACCGGGTGAAAAGGACGTAAAGAACGCGACCCCGATCCAACTTACCGATCTGCAAGTAGGCGACACGGTTCGCGTGCGTGGCTTCGCGGCGCAGGGTGCAACATCGATCCCGGCGCTGGAAGTTCTGGTGATCACACGCTCGGCGGTCGCGGCGGAAAGCGACAAGATTCGCGAGGATTGGCAGAAGCGAGGCTTGGGCGGTCTCGTGACTGGAGTTGATCCGGCTAGCGGAACGATCACGATTTCCGTCACCGGATTCACCGGTAGAAAGTCGATCGCCATCCACACTTCCAAGAGCACGATCTTCCGCCGCTACGCTCCCAATTCGGTGAAGTTCGAGGATGCCAGCGCCAGTTCGCTGGCGCAGATCAAATCCGGGGACCAATTGCGCGCGCGGGGACAGCGCAGCGCCGACGGCACAGAATTCACCGCCGAAGAAGTTGTGACTGGCAGCTTCCGAAATGTTGCCGGGCTCGTCAATTCTGTAGATGCAAGCTCCGGCATTGTCACCGTTCAGGATGTGCTGAGCAAAAAATCTGTGCAGGTGAAGATCACTTCCGATTCGCAGTTGCATCAGCTTCCGCCGGAAATGGCGCAGCGAATAGCTTTTCGTCTGAAAGCCGCCGCTGCAGGTGGAATGCCTCCCGGAGCGTCGGGAGCGGGGCGTGGGCAGTCCGGACAAGGGCAAGGGGCGAGTGGCGCGAATGCGAGCGGTTCCGAAGGGGGCGGCACGCATCCCGGCATGGGAATGCGAGCGGGCGGAGGAGACTTTCAGCAGATTCTCAGCCGAATGCCGACCGTGACCATCGCCGATCTGCATAAAGGCGACGCGGTCATGATGGTCGCCACTGAGGGTTCGCCGACGACACCGAGCACCGCCATCAATCTGCTGAGCGGCGTGGAACCGATTCTGCGGGCTGCACCGAATGGCAGCGAGGCCATGATGATGACCCCCTGGAGCCTGGGAGGCGGCATGCCCGGCGGCGATACCGGGAATTAGCAATTAGGGCTAAAAGCCCATGTTTTCGGACTATGTAGAGTAGCGAAGTAGTCCAAGCGAGATTCTTACGAAGGCGAATCTGTTTACCTTCAATTCATTCTTAGAGGACCGAGAACCAAAAATGAAGTCATATTTGTGCTTCTTCGTCGTGCTGTTTCTTTCGGTTGCGGTATCGTTCGCACAAACGTCCACCGGAGCGCTTCGCGGCCAAGTCACCGATCCCTCGGGCGCTGCCATTTCCAGGGCGACAGTCGTACTGACTCCGGCTACTGGATCTCCGGTTACGGCACAGACAAACGGCCAGGGCATGTATGAATTCAAATCCTTGCCGGCAGGGAAGTACTCGATGACGGTCGTCGCGCAAGGTTTCACGCTCTACGAGAACGACAGCGTAGTGATCGCCGATCAGCCCTTGCGGCTGAACGTTTCGATGGCCATTGCAGTCGAGACGCAGAAGGTCCAAGTCTCCTCGACCGCGCCTACGGTCGATGTAACTCCGCAAAACAATGCCGGCGCGATCACGATCTCCGGGAAAGAACTCGAGTCGCTGCCCGACGATCCCGACGAACTCGAATCCGACTTGCAGGCTCTCGCCGGACCCTCCGCCGGCCCGAATGGCGGCCAGATGTACATCGACGGCTTCACCGCCGGCCAGCTCCCGCCAAAATCGTCGATTCGCGAAATTCGCATCAATCAGAATCCATTTTCTTCCGAATACGACAAGCTCGGCTATGGTCGCATAGAGATTTTCACCAAGCCGGGAACCGATCAGCTCCACGGCCAGGTTTTGGCCGACGGCAATGACTCGCCCTTCAATTCGCCGAATCCTTTCGCCGGAGATATTCCGCCTTATTACATTACGCAATTCAACGGAACCATCAGTGGTCCGCTGCGCAAAAACGCTTCCTTCTTCTTCGATGTCGATCGGCGTGACATCAATCAGGTCTCGCCCATCAATGCCGTCAATCCAAACGATCTTTCGAACTTTATTGTCAGCTCGATTGCAAACCCGCGGCAGCGGACCAATCTGGGTCCGCGCCTCGATTGGGCGCTAACCCCGAACAATACGCTCACCGTCCGCTATCAGTACTATCGCGACACCGAATCTGGCAATTTGCCCTCTCAGTTTTACTTAGCAACCCAGGGCTACTCGACCAAGAGCACCGAGAATACGGTGCAGCTCAGCGATACCCAGGTGTTCGGAACGAAGATCGTGAACGAAACGCGCTTTCAATACAACCGCGATTACAACGCGCAAAACCCGGTCGATAGCAATCCAGTAACGAGCGTGATCGGTGATTTCACCGGCGGCGGCAACAGCGAAGGAACTCTCAACGACACGCAGGATAACTACGAGCTGCAAAATTACACTTCACTGATTCATGGCAACCACACCATGAAGTTCGGCGCCCGCTTCCGCGCTACCCAAGCCACCGACTTCACCACCTCGGCGTTCAACGGCTCGTTTCTATTTCCGAGTATCTCCGACTATCAGGCGGGCACACCCAGTCAGCTCAGCATCACAACCGGTTCGCCCAGCGCTGCGATCGACTACTACGACTTCGAGCCCTATTTTCAGGATGACTGGCGCGCCCGCCCGAATCTCACCCTCAGCCTCGGACTGCGGTTCGAGACCCAGAACTATATTCACGATCATGCCGATTGGGCTCCGCGTTTGGGATTTGCTTGGGGAGTCCGCGGCAAAAATGGAACAACAAGGTTTGTGATCCGCGGGGGCTCCGGTATTTTCTACGACCGCTTCCAGATCACGCAGATGCTGCAAGCCACCCATCTCAACGGTACCAACCAGATCGCCTATGTCATCACCAACCCAACTTGCTATCCCGGCTTGGACCAGCCGCTGACGGCCCCGATTTCGAGTTGCGGAACTCCAAGTTCCACCGTCTCAACCACCTACCAAGTTAGCCCGCTGCTGCACGCGCCGGGGACGCTGCAGAGCGCGATCAGCCTGGAACGCCAAGTTACTAAATCCGCGACGCTCGCCGTCACGTACCTGAATTCGCGCGGCTTCGATCAGTTCATCACAATCAATGCCGGCGCTCCATATCCGGGCACACCGTGTTACCCGAATTGCCCGACGCCGACCCAAAACCTATACCGTTATGTTTCCGAGGCGAATTTCAAGCAGAACCAGCTCATGGTGAATTCCAACGCCAGACTCGGGTCCAGATTGCAATTTGCGGCCTACTATTCACTCAACTATGCCAACAGCGATACCTCGGGTGTCTCCAGCTTTCCCTCGAACTCCTGGGACATCAGCCAGGATTGGGGACGAGCTTCGTTCGATACCCGCCATCGTCTGTTCCTGATGGGCAGCGTTGGCCTCCCTTATTTGGTTCGCTTGAGCCCGTTTATGATTGTCAGCTCAGGTTCGCCCTTCAATATCACAACGCCATACAATCTGAACGGCGACTTCCAGTACAACGATCGCCCGAGCCTGGTCTCGACTACGTGCCCCGCAACACTCCCGAATCCGCCGGTGTACTGCACACCGTTTGGGACGCTCGACTTGACCGGAGCGACCGGCAACATTCTTCCCATAAACTACGCCACCGGTCCCAATCGCTTTTCCATAAACTTCCGGCTGACGAAAACGATCGGTTTCGGACCCAGCACCAAAGGGAGCGCTGGCCCTGGAGGGGGTGGTCCCGGTGGAGGCGGCCATGGCGGCCATCGCGGCGGTCCGCTTTTCGGCGGGGGCGGCCCGATCATGATGTCTACGAACTCCGAACAGCGTTACAACCTGACGTTCGGACTCAGCGTGCGCAACGCATTCAATAACGTGAACCCGGCGAATCCCAGTGGCGTGGTCGGATCCAGTTTTTTTGACCGCCGCAATGCCCTCGCAGGATTTCCCTATTCTCCCGGAACAACGGCCAATCGCCGCATCGATCTAACGGCGGTGTTCACGTTCTGAGGACCTGAGTGACTTCCGGTATATCGCGAATCGTCACTTCACGATATGCTGGATTCAGCCCCCGAAGTAACGTTCTAGAGACGCATTGGCCCCGGTCATTACAGAAGAACGAAGCACAACGCGGCGCAGCTTGAGCCGTCGTCGCTTTCTCGGCTTAGCGGCCGCGATTGGCGCTGCCGCTCTGGCCGGCGATTCCTTACTCTTGGAACCGAACCGGCCGCAGCTGGTTCGCCAGGAGCTTATCTTGCCACGCTGGCCAGCTGCGCTTGACGGCTATAAGGTCGCTCTACTCAGCGACTTTCATTACGATCCCGTTTTTTCCGTGCATCCGCTGGGCGCGGCCATCCCGATCGTGAACGGCCTGAAACCGGACGTTATCGTCCTTACCGGTGATTTTGTGACAGATCCATCGTTCGGCGGCAATCGCCAAAAGGCTGCCTATGCTGCTGAGCCGTGCGCGAGCCTGTTGCGCCAGATGAAAGCTCAGCATGGCCTCTGGGCCGTGATGGGCAACCACGACGTCATCACCGATCCAAAACTGGTGACTAGCATTCTGCGCTCGACTGGAATTCAGGTTCTCAGTAATCAATCGGCCCCGGTTGAGCACGCAGGCGCACGGTTTTGGCTCAGCGGTGTGGACGATGTGCTGAAAGGGAACTCCGATTTGAACGCTGCCCTGGCGGTCGTCCCAAAAGGTGAGCCCACCATCCTGCTGGCACACGAACCCGACTACGCGGATTTCGTGGCGCGGTATCCGGTAGATCTGCAGCTTTCCGGTCACTCCCATGGAGGCCAGGTGCGGCTGCCGTTCCTGCCGCCGCTCTACGAACCGGCGTTAGCCCAAAAGTACATTGCCGGCCTGTTTCGAGTCGGTCCCCTGACTCTCTATACAAACCGCGGCATCGGGACAATCGGCCTTCCCATTCGCTTTGATTGTCCTCCCGAGATCACTCTCATCACTCTGCGCCAGGGCGTACCCTCGTCGAGAGCCTGACCCCGATGCACCGAAAGAAATTGGAGTTAGGGCCCTTATTCCCCCCCAACTCCATTCCTCCGTCCTATCATGTGAAGACTCTTGCATTATGTCTGTGTCGCAGCTTGATATTTCCTCTGTAAGTTGTTGATTAAATGTAGTTTCTAGTGTTATCCGATGGAGGCTCATTTGCCCTGCTTGCCTTGAAATGACCACAATCCGTTGCAAGGTTGCGGCGAAGCGGCAGAATCGAGGTATCTGGAGAATCTCGGTTGTGGCGGCAGTCCTTGTTCCGGCAACTCTGGCCGCCAGCGCCAGTGCGCCCAACGCCGTTTTTCCCACGCAGGTTTCCACAGCCCAAATTGCGCCGGAGATGCAACAACGCGAGATGCGGCTCGCGCGCGCCCTGGCGCGGTCTTCACAATTCGCCGACATTCAGCACGTCAGTCAGGAACAAGCCTGCGAGGAAGTCGAACCGCCCGTGGCTCTCGCCACTCCCGATCCGTTGTTCCTGTCCGGAGCACGGGCCAGGAGTGTGCGAGTCAGCTTCATTATTGGCACCGATGGGCGCGTGCACAGCCCGCTGATTCTCGAAAGCGCGGGTCCCCGTGGCGACCGCCGTGTCATCGACACTGTTCGCACCTGGCGTTACCGCCCCGCAACTTGCAATGGCATTCCGACTGAGAGTGAGGGCAAAATCGAGTTTTCGGTTCGCTAAACTTGCAGCGCAGACTGCTAGAATGAGCGGAAGACGAGGCGTCATCACTGCTAATCGGGGTTAGACTGGGCGCGCGGCGTAAGATTGCAAACCACGGTGCACGCAGCGCTTCGAAAGAGAAGCGGCAAAGTATACAGGCGCCGAGGAGACGCGTGATCGAGGACAACAATCCAACCAGAGGTGCTGGCTCTTTGGCCGATTCGCAAAGCCAACGCGGCGTTGGACGGCGCCCCGAGCGCATCTCGAAGATGGAAGAGCTCTACCGCAAACTCGAGCCTGAATTACGTCGCACCAAGCCGAATCCCGAGGCCATTGCGGCAGCGCTGGAGGCCGCCCAGCGCTTGGTCAACGAGGTCGATGCCGAGGATGCAGCCGAGACGACAGGGCAGGATTTGAGTTCCGATTCGCACACAGAAGTTTGCCCAATCTGCGGGTATCGCAATCGGGTTGGCAATAAATTTTGTGGTATGTGCGGTGCGGCCTCAGGACCCCATCAGAAGTCCGAGCGCCATCTTACGCTCGGGCGCGAACCGGCTCCCGAGTTCCAATTTGATGGCAATGCGTTTGGCAGCGAGCCGCATCCGCCAGTTTCCGCGTCCCCGGCCCCCCGCGGCGGAGCGGCCGAAACTCACCATTACCACCACCACTATCATCATCACTACTTTCCCGCTGGATACGAGAGTGGCGCGCCGCGGGCCAGCGAGTCAGTTCGCGCCGATTCCTCCCGCGAAGAGAAATTCCGCCCCACCGCCGCTATGCGCGGGGATATGAGCCGCGTCGAAGCGGCAGTCCGGCGCGTCTCGCAGGAGTGGGTGCTGGCTTGCAACACCAAACATCTTGACGATCTCCTTGATCTCTATGTCGCCGATGCGCTGGTCCTGCGCTCGAATTGCCCTCCAGTGCGCGGAGCAGCCGCCGTGCGCGAGTTCTTCTTCGCCGCACTCGATACAGGATTAGGAGAAGTTGAACTCGAACCGCTGCGCGTGGAAATTGCGGGCGATCTTGCCTACGAAGCCGGAAAATGTAAAGCCCTGGTTCCGAGCGCTTCGGGCAAACGCCGCGAAGAACGCGGGAAATACTTATGGGTGTGTGCACGCCAGAGCAATGGCGAATGGAAGCTCGCCGCCGATTGTTGGTCCAGCGATCTCTCCCTTGGCATCCTTGAATCCGATGTCCCACCCAATGCCGGCGTGAAAACCAGGGAGAGCAAGAAAGGCTGAGCCGCTAAGCACTCTTGTCATCCCGAGGCCCGCGCTGTCCGCGGACCGAAGGGCCTATGCATTCATCGAAAAGTGCAGAGGTCCTTCGCCAAGAACGCGGCTCAGGATGACAACAAAAAACGGGAACCAGAACTGTGGGCAGCTTCGCTGGCGGGACACCCAATCCCCTTACTGCACTCTCTGCAGCCGCGCGATCAACTTCTGCGCCAGATTCTCTTCCGATTCTGACCACAGCAGCCGTCCCGTGGCCCGTGTATTCTTCTCAGCCTTCATCGTGAACTCGACCAGCTTCGAGACGTTCTCGCGGACCTTGATCTGCGCCTCATCCGTGAGTTCAACGTTCTCCTGCAGAAACGGAGAATCCAGCCCGAAATCCACCTCAACGTGACCCGTCTGCTGCTGTGCGCCACCGTCGAACTCTTCGCCCTGCAGGATGAATTTCACCACGCTGGGCGCACAATGCCACTTCTGCCCCGTTTCGTCCGGCATCCATAGATCCCAGTACGCGTCAAAGATATACGCGTAATCGTCGTGGATGAGGTCGGCGGCAAGCGTTATCGCTTCTTCGGGCGTGATGCCGGGAGAGAAGCGCCGCTCCAGAACCGTGGGTTCGTCCCAGGAAACCGGCTGCACGGCGAGATAAGTCACCCCGGGCCGCTGCGTAGAAAACGGAAATTGCCCCAGTACCGCGAACGCGTGGGGGAGCATGGCCGGACCTGAAAAATCCGGGAACCACAGACTGAGATAGAGCGGATCGGGCATGTTTCTTGCGGAGCCAAGTTGATTGTACCGCGCGAGATCGGGCATCCTTTAGCGCAGCCCTACTTTGGCATTCTTGTCATCCCGAACAGTGGGGAACGTAAGTGGGCGCTAGAAAAGGTTTGCTGGACTCTTTAGAAAAGGGTTCACGACTTCGATTCCATCCAAGATTTGCCCTGTCTGCAGGTCTTCGGTGAGCAGGTAGCCGCAGGCTAGCAGTTTTGCTGCTGCCAGAATCAAGGAATCCCAGAATGCGAGCTGGTAGCGATCCTGAAATCTCCACCCGAGTTCTACGACCGCAGCGTCAACTACCAAAGGATTCCAGGCGAGCAAGTCGCGAACTTCCGCGCGAGCGTCGTCACCAGCGGAGGGCTTTAGTCGTAGTGCATTTACATAGAATTCAGCGAGAACCTG
>DATJOJ010000067.1:0-4862 GCA_035507035.1 Terriglobales bacterium
GCAAATCTGGTATCAGATTCAGACCAAGTTTCGCGATGAGCCGCGTCCGAGGTCGGGCCTGCTGCGAGTGCGCCAGTTCATTATGAAGGACTCGTATTCGTTCGATATCGACGATGCCGGACTGGATGTTTCCTACAAGAAGCACCGCGAGACTTATCGGCGGATTTTCGACCGTTGCGGATTGAAATATCTGATCATCGAAGCCCACTCGGGCGCCATGGGCGGATCGCAATCGGAAGAGTTTATGGTCTATACGCCGGCGGGCGAAGACCAGGTTGTGAGCTGCGCGAATTGCGGGTATGCGGCAAACCTCGAAAAGGCCACATCGAAGCTGGAGGACGTTCCCGATCTCTGGCCGGAAGCAGACGGCAAGCCGCTCGAAGTTCACACTCCGGGAAAGAAGACGATCGAAGAAGTTGCCGAGTTCCTCGGGGTTTCGCCAAAGAACAAGATCAAGACGCTCGCCTTGATGATCGACTCGAAAAGCGAGGACACCAGGCGCCCCACAGGTCAGTCTGGGTCGCGGGCTGTCGTCGTGCTCATGCGCGGAGACCATCAGCTCAATGAAGCCAAGCTTTTGACCGCGTTAGCGGGAGAGCAGACGCGTCCTATGCAGGAAGACGAAATCCGCCAGCTCTTCGGTTCGCCTGCGGGGTTTCTGGGGCCGCTTGGAGTTGAATGGGCTAGAAGTGTTGACGATGGAAACAAGCCAATTCTCCTGGTTGATAAAGCCCTCGAAGGCCGCACGAACCTGATCGCCGGTGCAAACAAAGAGGACTACCACATCAAGAACATTACTCCGGGAGAGCATTTTCAGGCCACCGCATATGCCGATCTACGCAGCGTCGCAAGCGGCGAGCCTTGCCCAAATTGTGGCGCTCCCTTAAAGATGGACACGGCGGTCGAAGTGGGCCACATTTTCAAGCTCGGCACCAAATATTCGGAATCGATGGGCACGCGCGTGCTCGATAAAAACGGCAAAGAGGTGATGCCGATCATGGGTTGCTACGGCATCGGCATTGAACGAATTCTTACCGCGGCCATCGAACAGAGCAATGACGAGAACGGCTTCTGGTTGCCGCCGCAGATTGCACCTTTTGAGGTGGTTGTCACGCCCACAAATGTGGGCGATGAAAAGCTGAAACGTATTGCGGAAGACATTGCCGCACGCCTGGAATCCGCCGGTTTCGACGTGTTACTAGACGACAGGGACGAAAGGCCAGGGGTCAAGTTCAAAGACGCTGACCTTGTGGGCATTCCCTTTCGGATTAATGTGGGGAAAAAAGTTACCGAAGATAGGGTGGAGGTGGTTCAACGCTCGACTCGCCAATCCCAGGATGTTAGCATCGCCGCAATCGTCGATTATTTCGAGGAAATTCTGGGCCGAGCGCGACGGTAAGCACGGCGCTCGCGTCCTGCGGAGCGCTGGATGAGCAGCATTAAAATGATTTTCGGCATAGGCGTGATTGTCGCCGCCGTCTACCTGGGCGTGATGCTGATTCCTCCCTACTTTGAAAATTACGAATTTCAGGATGCCCTTAAGAACGAAGCCACGATCGATACTTACACAACCAAGACCGAAACCGATATTCGCACGGCAATCTATCGACAAGCGCAGGACCTCGATATTCCGATTTCCGAAGAACAGATTCACGTGCAGAGATCGGGAGCGCTCGGCACCGGAGTGGTGATCATTCGCGCGCCCTACGTCGTGCATCTCGATCTTCCAGGCTATCCTGTTGATATTCACTTCGACGCTTCCACCGAAAACCGGGGCGTGCTCTAAGAGGTTCGGGCGGCCCCCCGCGCAATCGATTGAACCCAGAATCCATTAGAATAGAAGCTGCTCCGGCTTTTGGCCGAGGCTGCTCTGGTAACGAATTCTCGCGCCGTCTCATCTCACCATTAGTGGCATGAGCCCGTCTGAACCTAGGGGTTAATCCGCCAAACTGTGGCCATACGAATTAGAATTCCGCATCGAAACAGACCTTCAGGCGCCGCTGGCCGCGATCCCGTATTCCGCTTTGCGCTGGCCGCATTTCTGGTTTTGGCGGTTGGGTTCACCGGCGTTTTTTCCTACTACTACGTCAAATATGAGCGCATTATTGCCCGCCGGTTCGCGGGGCCAGTTTTTGCCAATTCAGCAAAAATTTATGCCCGGCCGGTCTCGATTACGGTCGGCGAGAAGGTTGATCTCAAGGAAATCGCCGCAGATCTCAGCCGCGCCGGTTATTCCGAGAAAAGCAACCAGTCGCCGATGGGCAGTTACCGCCTCACGGCAAGCAGCATTCAAATCCAGCCCGGTCCGGGCTCCTATCACAGTCCTGAGCCGGCAATCATCCGCGTCCGCGACGGCGCCGTGGAAAGCATCACTGGAAACGCAAGCAGCCAACTCGAAGCTTACGAGCTCGAACCGGAGATGATCACGTCTCTGTTCGAAGGTGACCAGCGCTCCAAGCGCGAAGTGGTCCACTATAACCAGATGCCCAAGGTCCTGGTGAATGCGGTCCTGGCTATTGAAGATCGGAGATTCTTCCAGCACAACGGCGTGAACTTTGGGCGGTTTGCGGAGGCCGCGTGGATCGACCTTACGCGTGCTCGCCATGAGCAGGGCGGCTCGACCATCACTATGCAGCTTGCCCGCGGTTTCTTCTTAACGCCGCAGAAGACGATTAAGCGCAAGCTCACGGAAATGCTCATCGCGATCGAACTGGAGCAGAAATTTTCGAAGCAGCAGATTTTCGAGTTTTACGGCAACTGGGTTGACCTGGGACAGCGCGGCTCCTTCGAAGTTAGCGGATTTGCCGAGGCCGCCCACGCTTTCTTTAACAAAGACTTGAAAGATATAACTTTGCCCGAAGCCGCGCTGCTAGCAGGATTGATTCAACGACCCAGTTATCTTTCGCCTTACAGGCATCCAGAGCGTGCCCTCGACCGCCGAAATCTCGTACTCGATAGCATGGTGGAGACTGGAGCCATCACTCCTGAGCAGGCGGAGAAAGCTAAAGCCACGCCCTTGAAACTTGCTCCACCGAATGTCGAGGCCAGCCAGGCACCATATTTTGTCGATCTGGTTCGCGAAACCTTGATCAGCAAAGTGCCTGAACGCGAAATGAACGAGCAGGCCTACCGGATTTATACGACGCTGGATCCCGATCTGCAGCGGGCCGCAGCGCAGGCGGTAGAAGCCGGAATAAAACTCATCGATGAACAGGTTCTGAAGCGCCGCACCAAGCGCATAAGAATCGGCAAGGGCAAATACGAGACTCAAGTAGAGCCGGGCCCCGAAGCTCAGGTTGCGCTGGTTGCCATGGATCCGCACACCGGCGAGGTTCTGGCGCTGGTGGGCGGGCGCAATTATGGCTACAGCCAGCTCGATCACGCGGTCGCCAAGCGGCCAACCGGATCCATATTCAAGCCATTCGTGTATGCGGCCGCGATGAACACGGCGCTTGACGGCAGCAATCCGGTTTACACTCCGGCCTCGATTCTTTCCGACGAGCCAACCACGTTCGCCTATGGCGATCAGATTTATGAGCCACGAAACTTCAAAGAGGAATACCACGGTGATGTGACTGCGCGTTATGCGCTGGCGATGTCGCTGAACAATGCCACAGTGAAGATGGCCGAAGAAGTGGGCTATGACAAGGTGGCCGATTTGGCGAAGGCAGCGGGCATCACTTCGGTGAAGCCGACGCCGGCAATGGCGCTTGGCGCCTATGACGCTACGCCACTCGAGATGGCCGCAGCCTACACCGTATTTGCCAACAACGGCATCCGCCTTTCGCCGATGCTGGTGAAATCGGTTCGCAATGCCGACGGCGATCCGGTCCTGAACTTCTCTCCCGAAACCCACCAAGTGCTGGATCCTCGGGTGGCGTACATCATGACGGACATGTTGGAAGGGGTCATCAATAATGGCCTGGGTTTCACCGCCGTGCGCGCCGCCGGTTTCAATGCTCCTGCCGCAGGCAAAACCGGTACCTCACACGACGGCTGGTTCGCCGGCTATACCAGCAATCTGCTTTGCGTGGTGTGGGTCGGCTTTGACGATTACAGCGAGATCCATCTGACCGGAGCGCAAACTGCGGCCCCGATCTGGACCGCCTTCATGAAAAAAGCGGCTGAGTTTCCCGCCTATTCAGACATGAAGCCGTTTTCGCAGCCTGCGGGTGTTGTAGACGTGCAGCTGGATAAGGTTACCAACCTGCTCGCAACGCCCTCTTGCCCGCAGACTTACTCGTCGGCCTTTATCGTCGGAACCGAGCCCACCAGCACATGCGATCAGGGCAACGGAATTCATGGCATTTTGTCGAAGATTCTGGGGCTGGGAAATCCGCAGGCACAACCCCCAGCCAACCAGCAACCTGACCAGAATGCGCAAAATGACCAGAATGCGCCGAAGAAGAAAGGCCTTTTGGGCAAGATTGCCGGCATGTTTAAAGACGACAAACAGGCGGATCCCCCGGCGAAGCCGCCGGATGCGGCACCCGCTCCGCATCAGTGACTTAGGTCCCGATGTAGCTAGTCCTAACTGGGAACCTGGAAAACTTGCCTGGTGTCTTAAAATAAGAGTACTTGCTGAGGAGGGCTGTTATGTTCCTCGCGTCCTTCCGCCGAACGCTTCCATTAGCGCTACTGTCGCTCTTAATCGCACCTGCTGTTGCGCAAAACTCGCTGTCTGATCAAATTCAGATTGCGCCTCCCATGCGGCAGGTTCCGCCACCTTCGCCGACTGCCTCGGCCATGGAGCTTGAGAAACAGGGCGACGTGTTGCGGGCCGAAAAACATTATCTCGACGCCGTTGACTACTATCACGCTGCGCTGGAGAAAGCCCCGCAAACGGCATCGATTTACAACAA
>DATJOJ010000068.1:0-79448 GCA_035507035.1 Terriglobales bacterium
GACGCGGGTGGCGTGGCGCTCGACATTTTTCATCAATCCATCCAGATAATCGCGAGAGTCGGAGATGCTGACAACGCCAATGGTGGCGCGGTTCCACAGGTTCGAAGGATCGAGTTCGGCGACGGCAACGTTGAAGTGGGCGCGAAGGCGGTCTTTCACGCTGCGGACGACTTGACGCCGATCTTTGAGCGATTGGGCGGCTTCGATCGTGAGTTCGAGAGTAAGGAAAGCAATCGGCACGGGTAAATCGGTCCTACGTCGTTGGTCGTTCGTCCTTCGCCAAGACCCTTTGCGGCGTTCGTTGTCGTTGCCAAGCTCGTAGGCCGTGAGATCCCTCGGCCCGCTGGTGAAGGCGCGGGCCTTCGGGATGACGCCATACAAAAAAAGCATTCAAACTGAGCCACCGCCCCGACAACTCCTCAGTACTGGCTCGGGTTCTCGGCATAGCGGCGGAAGAAGCTGTCGGGCTTCCACTGCGGCCGAGCGCCATCGGCAACTTCGATCATCAACGCGCGGATGACTTCTTCATATTGCGCGGCGGAATTCAGATCGACGGGCTGATTGAGGTCGTCCGAGGGCGCGTGATAGCGGTTGGTGAGCCAGTCTTTGAAAATTTGCTTTTCCGCCGGCGAATTGGGATCGGGCGCGACGCCCATCATGAGCGCGGGAATGCCGTGGCGGATGAAATTGTACTGATCGCTGCGGATGAAAACGTTGCGCTCGGGCTGCGGATCGGCCTGCACGTGGATGCCGCGCGCCTCGGCCACCTGGCGAGCGTCGTCGCCGAGCGTGGATTCGGAAAGCCCCCAAACGGTGAGCAGCTTGAGGGGGACGATAGGCAGAAACATGTCGATGTTGATGTCGGCGACCATGGATTTGGCAGGGACGGTGGGATACGCGGTGAAGTAGCGGGAGCCGAGCAAGCCTTTTTCTTCTCCGGTGACGAAGACGAAGAGCAGAGAGCGCTTGAACCGCTCACCAGATTTTTTCAGCGAAGAGGCGACGTCGAGGAGGACGGCACAGCCGGAGGCGTTGTCCATGGCGCCGTTGTAAATGCGATCGCCGTTGATGGGCTCGCCGATGCCGATGTGGTCGATGTGCGCCGAGAGCACGACGTACTCTTTGCTGAGCTCAGGATCGGTGCCAGGAAGGCTGGCGATCACGTTGGCGGATTCAACATTCTGCTTCTCGACCTTCGCCGTGGCTTTGATGGACACGGCGAGCGGGAAGCGGGGAAGCTGCTTGCGCTCTCTGGCGGCGGCGACGATTTCCTGGAAGGTGTGGCCGGAGCCGGCGAAAAGTTGCTCGGCCTTCGCAGGATTGAACATGACGGCAAGCTCTTCGCCAGCGGTGTCGTTGAATTTGGGATCGGCGAGGACCATGCTGACGTGATTGCGATTGAGAGCGATGCGCGACCAGGGAATGTCCATCGAACCGGGGTTGGGGAGTGACACGATGCCGATGGCGCCGGCCTGGTGGAGGGCTTTCCAACGCTCGGCCGAGGATTGATGATGCGCGGAGAGTGCGCCGGGAATCTCCGCGGGCGAACCCATAACGAGGACCGCGACTTTGCCGTGCAAGTCGAGGCCGGCGAGGTCGTCGTAATTGTGCTCGGGAACGCTGAGGCCCCAGCCGACGAACACGAGCGGAGCCTGCACTGCGGGAGCGGGATCGATGCGCGCGCTGAGGATGGCGTCTTCGCCGAGGGTGAGCGGCTCGGCTTTGCCATCGCGAATGAGCGCGAGGCTCGAAGCTTTTTCATCGAGCTGGCGAGAGATAAGTTTCACCGGCTGATAGAAGCCGCGGTTTCCGGCGGGCTGAAGACCAGCCTGCTTGAGTTGCGCGACGACGTAAGCTTCCGCGCCTTGCAGATTCTTGCTGCCGGTTTCGCGGCCTTCCATGTTGTCAGAGGCGAGAACCTTGACGTAGTCCCACCAGGTTTGTCCGTTGAAATGCGTGGGCGCGGTCTGGCAGAGCGCGGTGACGGTCAGGAATAAGAGAAAAGAAAGAAGCAGCTTGCGCACGGGGCCTCCGGGGATTGCAAAGAGAGGATTGTAACGCAAGGCGGCAGATTATGAACGGACCCACGGCTTGCGCCGTGGGCTGCCTTGACGCCGCTTCGCGGCTATTTCCGTTGTGTCGAGTATCGAGCAAGGACACAATTTGGATAGCCCCAGAACATCTGCACGATTTATACCATATATAATGCTGGTACCATGTATGGTATGCTCTACGAATATGGGGAACAGCCGCAAGATCACTCTAGAAATCCCGCCAGAGCTTCTCGATAAAGCGCAGAAGGCCAGCGGCACCGGCATCACGCAGACGGTCCGCATGGGATTGGAATTGGTAGCGGCGTCCCGCACCTACGCCAGCCTGCGGCAGCTTCGTGGCAAAGTGCGTTTCTCGCGTTCTTTAGCCGACTTGAAAGCGGATCGATGATTGCAGCGGATACCAGCACATGGATCGCTTTTCTCGAAGGTGAGAAAGGTGAAGATGTAGAACAGATGGATAGGGCGCTGCAAGATCGGCAACTCCTGATGGTGCCGGTTGTGCTCACAGAGTTATTGAGCGATCCGAAGCTGCCGTCCAGCGTGGCTGACACTCTCTCGGACGTGCCCATGATCGAGATTGAATCTGGATTTTGGCAGCGAGCGGGAGCGTTACGAGCAAAAGTCTTGTCCAGGCGTCGCAAGGCTCGGCTTGGGGATGCTCTGATCGCTCAAACCTGCGTGGATCGAGGCGTTCCTCTCATTACGCGCGATCGAGATTTTCGAGCGTTCGTAGAGGCCGCCGGGCTGGAGATTGTTTAGCCGCCAGGCGGCGGAGCGGGTTCTAAAGGAAAGAAGATTCAATTGCTGCCAAAGGAGCTATATGAAAAGAGATACGCGGCCGACTATCTAGGCCGACCTTAGTCTTATATCCGCAATCCGCCTGCGACGAACGACCAAAGACGAACGACGTTCTTAGGCGATCACTTCGGCGGCGATCCGCTCGGTCACGAAAGCTTCGATCACATCACCCGTTTTGACGTCGCCGTAATTGGCGATGGCGATGCCGCACTCCATGCCGTTGCGGACTTCGCTGGCGTCGTCTTTGAAGCGTCGCAGCGAGCCGATTTTGCCTTTGAAGATCACGACGTTGTCGCGCAGCAGGCGGACTTCGTTGTCGCGCTTGATGAGACCGTCGCTCACGCGGCATCCGGCCACGGTGCCAACTTTCGGAATGCGGAAAGTTTCGAGCACTTCGGCGCGGCCCTGATAAGTTTCCTTGATTGTGGGTTCCAGCAGGCCGCTCATGGCGCGCTTGATCTCGTCCTGTAGCTCATAAATGATCGAGTGCAGGCGGATGTCCACTTTTTCTTGCTCGGCGAGTTCTTGGGCCTTGCGTTCGGGACGAACGTTGAAGCCGATGATAATGGCGTTCGAAGCGGACGCGAGCAGCACGTCGCTCTCGGTGATAGCGCCGACGCCGGAGCGAAGAACTTTCAAGCGCACTTTGTCGTTGGAAAGTTTCGAGAGTAAGTCGCTCAAAACCTCGATCGATCCGTGCACGTCGCCTTTGAGAATGATATTGAGTTCTTTTATGCCGGCGGTCTTTAACTGCTCGGCCAGGCCTTCGAGTGAAACGCGGGAGCTCTTGGCCAGGGCGGCTTCGCGGGCCTTCTGCTCGCGATAATCGGAGATGCCGCGGGCTTTGTCACGATCGGCGACAACCAGGAACTGATCGCCGGACTGCGGCAAACCTTCCATGCCGAGAATTTCGACTGGTGTCGAAGGCGGAGCTTCCTCGAGCGGGTTGGCGCGATCGTCGAACATGGCACGGACTTTTCCGTAAACGTTTCCGACAACGAAATTATCGCTAGTGCGCAGCGTGCCGTTCTGAACGAGCACGGTAGCGACCGGTCCGCGTCCGCGATCGAGTTTGGCTTCGAGCACCACGCCCGTGGCGGGACGGTCGGGATTCGCCCTGAGCTCTTGCAGATCGGCGACCAGGCAGATCATTTCCATCAGCAGATTGAGATTGGTTTTCTGCTTGGCGGAAACGTCGACGAAAACTGTCGTACCGCCCCAGGCTTCCGGCATCAAGCCGCGATCGGCCAGCTGCTTCTTGACCCGGTCGGGCATGGCGTCGGGCTTGTCAATCTTATTGACTGCCACGATGATTGGCACTTCGGCGGCGTGGGCGTGATCGATGGCCTCAAGTGTCTGCGGCATAACACCGTCATCGGCAGCGACCACGAGCACAACGATATCGGTCGCTTTCGCACCGCGCGATCGCATGCGGGTAAACGCTTCGTGACCGGGCGTATCGAGGAACACGATCTGCCGTCCGTAGGCCGGAGACTGCTTGTCTTGAATCGTGACTTTATACGCGCCGATGTGCTGCGTGATACCGCCGGCTTCGCCACCGGCTACGTCAGTCGAGCGGATCGAATCAAGCAGCGTGGTTTTGCCGTGATCGACGTGGCCCATGATGGTAACCACGGGCGGACGCGGAACGGCCTCACTCGCCGCGCCTTCTTCGCCAACGCCCGATTCGGAGACTTCCTTCGCGGCCTGCTCTTCAAAGCTGATGACGTTGGTATCCGCTCCGAAAAAGCGCGCCATTTCGCTGGCGAGCTCGGCGTCGAGAGTCTGATTGATGGTTGCGAAAACGCCACGGCCCAACAAGCGCGCGATCAGATCTTTGGCGCGAATCGCCAGCTTCTCGGCCAGATCCTTTACGCTGATGCCTTCCGCGATCGTAATGCTGCGAGTGATCGGCAGCGGCTCGTTCGAAATCGTCACGCGCGGCGGCGGAACGAAGCCCTTCATCGGGCCTTCCTTCACACCTCGCGGAACATAGCGCTGGCCGGGTCTGCGCGCGGGCGCACCGGGACGCGCACCGGGGCGAACTGGGCCAGGCGCGGGACCTCCGGGACCAACTCCCAAAGGACGCGCGCCGGTGGGCGACTGTCGCGTGGGATGCATGGGACGCCGCTCGCCGGGACGTAATGGCGGGCGCGATCCCGGCGGCCCACCACCCGGACGCGGACGCTGAAAAATTGGCTGACCGGGCACGGGACGCCCGGGGGCGGGGCGCGGTCCTGCCGAAGCGTTCGCAGGGGGAGCCGGACGCACCGGCGCTTTATACACTGGACGCGGGCCAGTCTGCGGCACGATCATCCGCGGCGGCGGCGCTTGCGGACGCGGGGGCACAACCGGAGCCGCGGGCTTGGCCGCGATCGATGCAGTTGGTTGAGGCGGTGGCGGAGTCACCGCTGCCGGCGGCGGAGGAACCGTCGCTACCGGCGCGGCGGGACGAACCGGAGCCGCGGGAGGCGGAGCCGTCGGCGCAACCGGAGCCACAACTGGCGGCTTGGGCGCGACGGGCGTAACAATCTTTGGCGCAGGCGGAATCACTACGGTCGGTGGTGCGGGAGGAACAGGAGCCTTTACGACGGGCGGCGCGGGGGCTACCGGTTTGGTTTCAACCGGCGCGGGGCGCACGGGATGAGCGGGAGCAGCAGGAGGAGCGGGCGGCGCGGGGGCATGTTGCTTGCGGATAGCATCGAGCACGTCGCCGGGTCGAGAGATGTGAGAAAGGTCGATCTTGGTCTTGATCTCATCGACCGCGGGGCGACTTGCACGAGCCGTCTTTGCGCCAGCGTGATCTCCGTCCCCAGACTTCAAATACGCGCGCACTTTTGCGGCTTCATGCTCTTCCAATGAGCTGGAATGGGTTTTCTTCTCGGTGACTCCCACCACCGGAAGTGCATCGAGAATCGCCTTACTTTTGACTTCCAGCTCCCTTGCCAGATCGTTAATTCGAATCTTACTCATCCGCCCCCGTTTTCCTCCAAGCTCTTCCCGCTACGTTTTCATACTAACCTCACGGTTGTTGATTTACCCAAGCCCTAACCGTTATTTAGAATTCTCGGAAGCTTCTGGCTCTTCCGCCACTGGTTCCGCCGATGATACTTCTGGCTCGCTGGCGACGGACTCCTCGCCGGCCGCTTCTGCAGCGGCTCCTTCTTCTTGAGGAGGTACTTCCGTGACCGGTTCGCCTGATTCAGCGGCAGGCGCAGCCTCCTGCGATGCCTGCTCAGCCGCGGCCTCGGATGCTTCCAGATTAGAGAAATACTCGCTGACGGCCAAGCTGATTTTTTCCACCGTTTTGGGCCCGATGCCCTCGATGGCTTCGAGTTGCTCGGGCGTCATATCGGCAAGCGCTTCGACGGTCGTGACCCCAGCAGCGCTAAGTTTTTCGATTAGGCCTTCGCCCAAGCCAGAAACACTTTCCAGCGGTGTGGTCACGGCAGGCGCGAGTTGCGACATCTGTTCTTCGACTTCCTGGCGCTTTTCTTCCTCGCTCTTAATGTCGATCTTCCAGCCCAGGAGCTTGGCCGCGAGGCGGACATTCTGTCCTTTTTTGCCGATGGCGAGCGAGAGCTGGCTGTCGTCGACCACAACTTCGAGATGCTTCTCGGCCTGGTCAACGATGGTTACGCGGCTGACTTTGGCCGGCTGAAGCGCCTTTTCGGCGAAGGTGACCGCATCCTCGTGATATTCAATAATGTCAATTTTTTCGCCGCGCAGCTCGCGGATAATGGACTGCACGCGCATGCCCTTCATGCCCACGCAGGCACCGACCGCGTCGACATCTTTGTCTTTCGACATGACCGCGATTTTGGTGCGCTCGCCAGCTTCGCGCGCAATGGCGCGAATCACCACCGTGCCGTCGTAAATTTCCGGCACTTCGGTCTGGAACAGATTCTGCACCAATTCTGGTGCGGCTCGAGAAACCACGACTGCTGGACCTTTTGCAGCCTTCTCGACGCGGGCAATCACCACGCGCACGCGCTCACCGACGGCAAACGACTCCAGCCGCGACTGTTCTTTGCGCGGCATGCGTGATTCGGCTTTGCCCAGGTCGAAGATCACATCCGGACCTTCGACACGCTTCACGGTGGCGTTGACGATTTCACCTACGCGGCCAATATATTCGTTGTAAACCGTGTCGCGCTCGGCTTCGCGAACCTTTTGAAAGATCACCTGCTTGGCCAGTTGTGCGGCGATGCGACCGAGAATTCCTTCGGTCTCTTTAGGAATTTGCAACTCGCCGCCAACTTCGATTTGAGGATTCACCTTGCGCGCGTCATCAACCGTGACTTGCAGCAACGGGTCCTCAACCTGCTCAGGACTCTCAACTACTGTCTTGACGGCGAACGCGCGAATCTTGCCCGTGTCCTTGTCGAGTTCGGCGCGGAGATTCTCCTGCGTCTTGTAATACTTGCGCGTAGCGACAACGATGGCATCTTCGACCGCACTGATCACAATTTGCGGATCGATGCCTTTTTCGCGGCTCAGCGCGTCAATCGTGTTGTAAAGCTCACTTGCCATAACCAAAACGCTTCTAGCTATTCGCTCCTAGCTTGAATCTCGTCACTGCTAAATCTCGGGAACCAGATTTGCTTTTTCGATGTTGCTGAACTCGATTTCCACTTTTTCACTTTCAGTGACCGCAGCCTGCTTCCGTTTCTTGACCGCTGCGACTGGAGCCAACATCAACCGGCCATTCTGAAAACTTTCCAGCTGACCATCAAAATGGCGGTTGCCGTTGACCGGCTCGCGAGTCGTCAACTTCACCCGGCTGCCGACGAACCGCTCGAACTCCGCCGGCCGCGATAGCTTGCGATCGAGCCCGGGCGATGAAACTTCCAAAACATACGACCCGCCCGGCATCACATCCTCGACATCCAGAATCGTGCCTACTTCCCGGCTCAGGTTGGCACAATCCTCGTGGGTCACGCCGACGGGGGCGCTGCCGTTTCCAGAGGGGTCGTTCCCTGGCCGGTCATTTCCCGGCCGATCATTTCCTGGACGATCGTTTCCTGGACGATCGATGACGATGCGCAACATACGTTTGTTGCCGCCGCCGCGCAGCTCGACCTCGACGATCTCCAACCCGCTGGAGGCGCCGACCCGCTCTGCGATCTCGCGTACCTTCTCAAGCTCAAGTGCCATGAAACCAGCAACTTAAGTGACGACGCCGGACGAAAGCCCTGCAAACTAAAATGTGGGCTTGCGCCCACTGTGTGCTTCGCCAACTTCGTACTTACACAACAGTTTCCGAACTCCAATAATACGCCGCCCCATAGGAAAAGACAAACCGCAGGTCATGGCTTGCAGAGGGCACTTGAAGGGTGGACTATAATTTGTTCGCGTCGCAGGAGTTCGTCTATGTCTCGCTCGCTTCTGTGGTTCACCTTAAGCCTGGCGTTATTCTTTTCTCTTCCCGTTTTGGCCCAAAGAGGAGGCGGGGGTGGTCGTGGCGCAAGTGGCGCATCCGCTCCTCAAGGCTCGCACGTCGATCCGCTGGCGGTGAGCCCAGGTCTGCCAACCACACCAAACGTCCATCATGCCAGTGAAGAGGGCAAGCTGGAATTTCACAGCCAAACCGTGTTGGTGGAAGTGCCCACGGTGGTCACGGAGAAGTCCGGCGCGCACGTGCACAATTTGACTAAAGAGAAATTCCACGTGTTTGAGAACGGCAAAGAACAGAAGATCGCGAGCCTGGAAGAAATTGTGACCAGCTCGGCGCCACCGACCGTGCCTGCGAAGCAACCCGGAGTCTTCACCAATGTGGTCACAAGCAAGGAGGCGCGAAATGTCACGCTCGTTGCCTTGGACACGGTGAATACGCCCTTCCTCGACCAGGCTTACGGCCGCCAGCAGTTAGTAAAGTTTCTGGCGAACAACGTCGACCCCAAGCAGCCGATTGGCATGGTGATGATTACCAGCAAAGGGCTGAAGGTAGTGCAGTCGCTGTCGTCGGATCCTGGTGCGCTAGTGAACATTTTGAAGAAGCTTAGCGGCGAGATCACCGATATGGAGATGATCGACACCGACACGCGCGCGACAGCAGCGTCGCTTGCCGGGACTACGGCGCCCGTGTCCGATCTCAATGGAGGACTTTTTCAACCGCTGTCACCAAGCGTGACAAGCGGGGTTCTCGGAGATTTTGTTTCGAACGGCGATGTACTATACGCGCAATTCCGGCAGGAAAATGCGATCGAAACGACGATGCAAGCTTTCTTGGGGATCGCGTGGACGCTTTCCGGCGTGGAAGGACGCAAGACGCTGCTTTGGGCAACGGGCGGATTTCCCTTCTACATGGATTCTCCGGATGCGATACCGATACCGGGCGGGCGGCTCACCATCCTTTATGAGCGCGCGATGCAGGCTTTGAACGATGCGCAGGTGGTGATTTATCCGGTGGATGTTCGTGGGCTGGTTAACAACTCACCGATCGCGGACGGGAAAGCGAGAAGAGGGGGGACGAACATTCAGTTCACGCAACGCGCGTGGCTGCAGCAGGAGACGCTTGATACGCTCGTGCAATTTGCCGAGATGACCGGCGGCCGCGCGTTCTATAACACGAACGACGTCGCCGGCAGCTTCAAGAAGGCGATGGACGATGCCTCGTCGTATTACATGCTTACGTATTACATGGATACCAAGAATCAAAAGTCGGGATGGCGGAAATTAAATGTCAAGGTGGATGACAAGGATGTGGAAGTGCGCTCGCGTACCGGCTTTTTGGTGACCAATATCACGATGAATCCGCAAATCACGCAGCAAGCCGACATGAACTACGCGGCGACGGCTCCGTTTGATGCGACCGGGATTCCGATGGAGATGCGTTGGCGCGGGCAAGTCGCCGAGGGGGATAAAAGGCGTGTGGGATTCGGGCTGCAGATTCCGACCGATGGCGTGACCATTCAAGGGGACCAGAACATCTTCGATTTGGATTTCTTGGCGGTTGCAACGAAAGATGGCAGCACAGTAGCAAGCGTCGGACAACCGGCCAAGGGAGCGCTATCGCCGGAAAATCTCGCCAAAGTGAAAGCTTCCGGTGTGCTTTATTCGAACTCATTCGTGCTGCCGCCGGGCAGTTATCAGGTGCGTGTGCTGGTGCGCGACAACCTTAGCGGCAAGATGGGAAGCGTAACGGCGCCGCTGACGGTGGATTAAGGCGGGTTAACAAAAACTGATCACAATAGCTTGTATTTCCGCGTCTAGTCGTTGAAATTTTCCTTCGGCCGTTGTCGATTTGTCGGTTTGCCATTCGCCATAGTTGTGAGGCGGAAAATTTTCCACCAGGAGATCACAACAATGCGTTCACAGAGAACTTCAAGGATGTCGCTCCATTCCATCGTTTCAATATTTGCGTTTGCGCTGATAGCAGGAGCTTGCATGGCGGAACCCAAACCCGCTGCAGCAGACATCCCCTACGACCAGCTCCCGAAACTGTTCGACGCTTCTGTGCCACGCGATCTGCAGATGGCAATCGCGCTGAGTGCGGGCCCAGAAGAAATAAGAGACAAGGCGACCGTTTATGTTCTTGGCCCCAAAGGCTTCGAAAAAGCTCGCGAGGGCACCAACGGCGTGAGCTGTCTGGTGACCCGGCATTTCGCCTCGCCTGCCGAAACGACCATCGAACCGATGTGCTACGACGCGGAAGGCAGCCGGACTTTGTTGGTCGCCGACCTGTACGCGGAACAGCTCCGCTCCAAAGGTACCTCTGACGACGAGATCAGGACGGAAGTCGCGAATGGTTACAAAGCTGGCCGGTTTAAAGCGCCCAGCAAGCCGGGAATCCGCTACATGCTGTCGAGCGACAACCGCCTGGGGCCAACTCGCGACCACAAAACCATCCATATTCCCCCGCACTTTATGTTTTATGCGGCATATATGACGGGAAAAGATTTTGGATTTGATTCTGATTCGGCCGCACCTTTTCTTGTGCAGCCAGGAAGACCGGATACCACGATCATCGTGTTCCCCGATCCAAACTTGAAGTAATAACGGCGGAGGTCATTCTTCCTACACGAGTGCTGCTGAATCCCTGTCCAGCGCGCTGCACGATTGGTGTGCGCATTTGCCCAATCCCGCCAGCCTCTCTAAAATGGAGACTTACCCCTTCAGCAGAGAGAAATTATGATTCATTTTCCCGTTCCTGAGGCGCTTACCTTCGATGACGTGTTGCTGCTGCCCGCCCGCTCCGACGTGGTTCCTGCCACGGTCAATACGCAGACCCAGCTCACGCGCAATATCCGTTTGAACATTCCGATCATCAGCGCCGCCATGGACACGGTGACCGAGTCGCACATGGCGATTGGATTGGCGCAGCAAGGCGGGCTGGGCGTAATTCACCGCAATCTCACGATTGAACAGCAAGCCAACGAAGTCGATAAAGTAAAGCGCTCGGAGAGCGGCATGATTGTCGATCCGGTGACGATGTCGCCGGACGCGAAGGTTTCCGATGCGCTCGACGTCATGCGCAAATACAAGATTTCCGGCGTGCCGATTACAAAAAGTGGCAAACTGGTCGGCATCCTCACCAACCGCGACCTGCGTTTCGAGACCCGCTTCGATATTCCCATCAGCAAAGTGATGACGAAGGAAGATCTGATCACGGTTCCGGTTGGAACCACGCTGGAAGAAGCGGAAAAAATTCTGCACAAGCATCGAGTCGAGAAGTTGCTGGTGGTGGACGACAAGTACAACCTGAAGGGTTTGATCACGGTCAAAGACATCCAGAAAAAGCTGAAATATCCCAATGCGGCGAAGGATTCTCACGGAAGGTTGCGCGTGGGCGCAGCGATTGGAGCCACGGGAGATTTTCTGGAGCGGGCGCAAGAGATGGCCAAAGCCAAGGTGGACCTGCTGGCCATCGATAGCGCGCACGGGCATTCCACGCGTGTGCTCGATGCGGTGAAGAAAGTAAAGTCGAAGCTGCCGGACGTGGATTTGATTGCCGGCAATGTAGCAACCTTTGATGGCGCTTGCGAACTGACCCGCGCTGGAGTGGATGGAATAAAAGTCGGCATCGGACCGGGATCGATCTGTACCACGCGCATCGTAACGGGCGCCGGCGTTCCGCAAATCACGGCGATTGCCGAAGCGTACCGCGCCACGAAGGATTCGAACGTCGCGGTCATCGCCGATGGCGGCATCAAGTATTCCGGCGATATCACCAAGGCGCTCGCGGCCGGGGCGTCGGCAGTGATGATCGGATCGATGTTTGCCGGAACGGACGAAAGTCCGGGCGACCTGATCCTCTACCAAGGGCGGACGTTCAAATCGTATCGCGGCATGGGATCGCTGGGCGCGATGGCGACCGGAAGCGGCTCAACCGAGCGCTACTTCCAAGATACGAATGATGACGCCTCGGCGGCTATGCCTGCGCTGGGAGAAGACTCCAACCGCCTGGCCAAGCTGGTTCCGGAAGGAATTGAGGGACGAGTTCCCTACCGCGGATCGGTTTCGATGATCGTGTATCAGATGGTGGGCGGGGTGAAATCGGGCATGGGATATTGCGGCTGCGGCAGCATTCCCGAACTGCAGCAGAGAGGCCGGTTCGTGCGCGTCAGCGCGGCCGGATTGCGCGAAGGCCACGTGCACGATGTAATGATCACTCGCGAAGCCCCGAATTATGCGGTGGAGTAACGCGGAGGCGAGCCAAACGCGCGGTTGTCTGTCGCAAACACCGCGACCGGTCGCGCGGCTCGCTCAGATCCTTCGCGGCGCAAAAGAGGCTTGCTCAGGATGACAAATTAAGGGCTGTGGACACCTGCCGTTGACTCCCGCACAAAAGGAAGTTCTCAAGGTCTGGATCGCTGCCGGCTTATGGCTGGCGGTGATCGCGATTGAGTCGACTGCATGGCTCTCGGCGGAAAATACCAGCCGCTTTCTTTACCCGATTTTCCATTTCCTGTTCGGCTTGTCGCGGGCCGAATTTCGCATCTGGCACATCATCATTCGTAAGCTTGGGCACTTCGTGGGATACTTCATCCTCAGCGTGCTGCTCTTCCGCGCCTGGCGGGTGACTTTGCCGCTGCAAAGTGCAGCTCGTTGGGCAATGCGCTGGGCTGCGGCGGCATTTTTCATGACCGCACTGGTGGCCAGCCTGGATGAATTCCATCAGAGCTTCATTCCTACGCGGACCGCGCGCGTGACCGACGTGCTGCTCGATAGTTTCGCCGCACTGGTGGCACAGATCGTGATCTTTTGGCTGAGCCGACGAAATCGCGCGAGGATGAGCGCAGCGGCACACTAGAGCGGAGCGGTTGGTTAAGGATCAGTAGAGCGCGTCGTACTTGGTCACATCCCAGGAACCGCCATCGTTTTCCAGAGTCACCGAAAATAACTCTTTATATGTGGCATTCTGTCCGGGAGCGGTGCGGCGCTTGCCGCGGTAGTGGAGAATTCGCAGCGGCGGAGCGTCCTCCCAATCCACCAATTTCCAGGAAAGCAGCGGATGCTTGGCTTCCGAATCGCAGATGAATGCAGCGTATTTCCTGCGGTAATCCTTCTCCCATTTTGCGAGTTCGTCTTTGCAGTGACCGTCGCGCATGGCATCGAGATAATGGGACGCAGCCCGCTCAGAGGTCCGGTCGCGTAGCGGATTGAGTTCGATTGAGTTTGGCACACCCGAGAGCGGATCGACGTCGTCGGATCTTGCCAGCACTGGCCCTTGATTATTCAGCCACATGAGGTAGCCGAAAAACACCGCCAGCAGCAGCGCGCCTGCACTGATGGCAATGGCGATTTGTGTGCGGGAGAAATCCATCTGAAAAGAAGTGTAGCTCTGTGGAAAATGACGGCTAGATTACTGCGGTGACTAGCGGGAGGACATGTACGAGTGGAGCGAATCGGCCGGGGCCCCACATCCTCGTCGAACTGCGCTTGACCGGCCAGCCGAGGGCGGCGCTCAGGGCAGCCGAGGGCGGCTGTCCCCACATGGTTACTGCGCCAGCGTGATCGCCTGGTTGCCGCCGTTGCAGTTCTGTTGCGGATCGTAAGTGGCCGAGCCGGAAAGCTCGCCCTTGGCGGCGCGGAAATAGAGAATCTTTCCCTTCACTTTTTGCGGCAATCCTTTGAACTGAGTCTTTCCGTCAACATTGGTTGCAGCTTCGAGATCGAGGCGATGAAAGCCGCCGAATCCGTACTCGATGTGGACCTTGATTCGCGCGTCATAGACCGGAGCACCCTTTGGATCGGTGACAGTGAAAGCAACCGAGCAGGGGCCGGCGTCACCATCCATGATGGGGACTTGATGAGGGTCGGGAAGGTTCTGGTTTTGTGCGGACAAAAGGCTGATGAATGCGAACAACGCAAACCCACAAGCGAAGCGACTGAAGTGGCGGATCATGAAATGTTCCCTCAACAAACAATATACCGTGATCCGATCCGCGCCGAGGCGCCAGTGCCTCCCACGCTTTCGCATAGAACTTCAAAACCTTGCCACGGGTTTTCACGGATTAAACAGATCGTCATTGATTTATCTGCGTTGATTCGCGTAAATCTGTGGCGGCGTGGCACTGTTCCTGCCAAAAGCAAAAGCCGCCAGCGTTTGGCTGACGGCTGATGGCTGAAAAGCCTACAGCTAACTAGCTGCTCTCATATAGCAGAACGCCTTCGGCTTTCTCCGAATCGACCGGGCGGTAGAACAACTTGTTGCCGTCGAGGAAGACCTCGATGAACGCCGGCCGTGTGGTGATGGTGCCCTGAATCAAAGCTTCCGAAAGCGGGTCTTCAATATACTTCTGCAACGCCCGGCGCAACGGACGAGCGCCATAGCTGCGGTCGCCGAGCGTCTGGCTGAGAATCCACTTCTTGGCTTCGTCAGTGACGGTTACCGTGATTGATTTCTGCGCCAGGTTCGCATTGAGCTGCGTGACCATGAGTTCGAGAATCTGGATGAGATCGGTTTCACTCAGGGCCGCGAACAGGATGATTTCATCGAGCCGGTTCAGGAATTCGGGGTTAAAGGTTCGCTTAACCTCGTTCATTACCAGGTCGTGGATTTTTTCCGAGACCATCTCTTCCTTGCTCGACTGGAAGCCCAGGCCTTCGCGCTTCATCAGGTGCCGAGCGCCGATGTTCGAGGTCATGATCAAGATGGTGTTCTTGAAGTCGACGGTGTTGCCCAAACCATCGGTGAGCTGTCCGTCTTCAAACACTTGAAGCAGGATGTTGAACACATCCGGGTGCGCCTTTTCGACTTCATCCAGCAGCACGACCGAATATGGGGCGCGCTTCACACGCTCAGTGAGCTGTCCGCCCTCTTCGTAGCCGACGTATCCCGGAGGCGAACCGATCAGCTTCGAGACCGAATGCTTCTCCATGAATTCGGACATGTCGAAGCGGATCAGCGATTTTTCCGTTCCGAACATGAACTGCGCCAGGGTGCGGGCGACTTCAGTCTTGCCAACGCCGGTCGGTCCGAGGAACAGGAATGAGCCAATGGGACGGTTCGGGCTCTTGAGGCCGGCGCGCGAACGGCGAATCGCGCGGGCCAAAGCGACGATCGCTTTGTCCTGCGAGATGATGCGCTTGTGCAGCTCTTCTTCGATGCGCAGCAGCTTTTGCGATTCTTCTTCTTTGATCGAGGTGATGGGAACGCCGGTCCAGCGCGAAACCACGTCCTCGATGTCCTCCCGACCGACAACGCCGGTGGAGGATTCATCGAGGTGATATTTTTCGCGAAGAGCGCGCAGGTTTTCGCGCTCTTTGCGTTCTTCATCCGAGTAGAAGCGCGCTTTCTCGAACTCGTGGTTCGCGATGGCGTTCTCCATACGGTGGACGATGAACTTGATGCGCTTCTGGACTTCGGTGATCTCTTCCGGCAGCGAAGTCTGGCGCAGTTTTACGCGCGCGCCGGCTTCGTCGACCAGATCGATGGCCTTGTCCGGCAGGAAGCGGTCGGGAATGTAGCGGTTCGAGTGCGATACGGCAAAGTTGATCGCGTCGTCGGTGTAAGTGACCGCGTGAAACTTTTCGTAACGGTCTTTAATCCCGAACAAAATCTTGGTCGCGTCACCTTCGTTCGGCGGCGGAACTTTAACGGCCTGGAAACGGCGCTCCAACGAACGATCTTTTTCGATCGACTTGCGATATTCGCCAGGAGTGGTTGCTCCGATGCACTGAATTTCGCCGCGGGAAAGGGCTGGCTTCAAGATGTTGGCCGCGTCGAGTGAACCTTCGGCCGAACCAGCGCCAACCAGCGTGTGCAGCTCATCGATGAAGATGATGGAATTCTGCGACTCCATCAATTCCTTCATGATGGTCTTGAGCCGCTCTTCGAACTGGCCGCGATATTTGGTGCCGGCAACAATCAACGAAAGATCGAGAGCAAGAATGCGCTTGTCAGCTAAGAACGACGGCACTTCGCCGTCAGCAATACGCTGCGCCAAACCTTCGACGATGGCGGTTTTGCCCACGCCCGGCTCACCGATCAGCACCGGGTTGTTTTTGGTGCGGCGGCAAAGAATCTGAATGACGCGCTCGAGTTCGCCTTCGCGGCCGACCAGCGGATCAAGCTGCGAATCCATCGCGGCCTGGGTCAGATCACGGGAGAACTCACTCAATAAAGAAGACTCGCGCTGGCGTTGCGGCTGAGCTTTCTCCTGGCTGGTGCGAGCCAACTCCTCGCGAATCGAGGAAAGCCGCAGGCCGCGCTCGTGCAAAATCTCAGCGGCGAAGCACTTCTCTTCTCTTAGTAAACCCAAAAGCAAGTGCTCGGTGCCGATGTGCTTGTGCGAGAGCCGCTCCGCCTCTTCCGCGGCATAGGCGAGCACCCGCTTGCACTCATTGCTCAGAGGGAGATCGACCGAGGTCGAAACCTTCTCGCGAATGGTGGTGTGACCCTCGATCTGCTTCCGGATCGACTCCACCGAAGCGTGGGAGCGCAAAAAGCGGTTGGTCAGGGCCTTATCTTCGCGCAAAAGTCCCAGCAACAGATGTTCTGTTTCAATGTAAGGAGAACCAAATTGGCTGGCTTCGTAGCGCGCAAAAAAGATCACGCGCCTGGCTTTCTCCGTGTAACGCTCAAACATATAGCCCTACCCCCCTGGAGCTCGCGAAGAGAATGGATTCAGTACTCGATCTCTTGGAACTCTGGCCCATGTTGCCGATGCAATCAGTCTGCCAGAACTCATACTGGTTTGATGCAGAGTTCGTTCCCATGCAAACCGACTGACCGCAAGACATTGCAACTTCGTGCATACCGTGTTGCACTTCAACTTATCATTCCGGCTCTCTCTCTCCAAGTCAATGAGCACGACGTGCTATACCGGAAGTACCTCCGGTGCTACCTCTTCGACCCGTCCGTTCTGCAACCGTAACACGCGATCGCAGCGGCGGGCAAAACCCAAGTTGTGTGTGGCAATCAACGAAGTTAACTGGCGCTCCCGATGCAGCCGGGAAATCAAATCGAAAACTGCGTCGGCAGTGCGGCCATCGAGATCGCCGGTCGGCTCATCCGCCAATAAAAGCTTCGGCTTGGTGATCAAAGCCCTGGCTAAGGCCACTCGCTGTTGCTCGCCGCCAGAAAGTTCTCCCGAGCGGTGATGAGCGCGTTGCGCCAAGCCTACTTCTTTCAGCCACTGGAAAGCCTCGGCTCGCGCCTCGGGCTGAGCATCGCCTCGCAGCAGGAGCGGCATGGCCACGTTCTCGACTGCCGTAAACTCCGGCAGGAGGTAGTGAAACTGCCAGACAAAACCAATCTCGCGATTGCGGAAGTCCGCCGCTTGATCCTCGGAAAGCGAAGTCAGCCGCAGATTGGCGCAGTATACGTCACCTTGCGATGCCCGATCAAGCGCTCCCAAAATGTGCAGCAGCGTACTCTTGCCTGACCCGGATTCGCCCACAATGGCGAGCATTTCACCTTGCGAAACCTGGAACGATAAGTTGTCAAAGAGCACCAAATCCGACTCGCCGGACCGGAAAGCCTTTCGCAGGCCTTCAACCCGCAACATAGTCTGCAATATTTGATGCAATTACAGTGCTCCCCGTCTCAGGACTTCTCAGGACATCCGGTGGCGAATGACCGCAGATCGCCCTGGATAATTCCATTAAAGCACGAGTCGCACCCGCCCGTTGCCGAGCGTTTCCTTAGTATCGGTACTTTTCAAACTCTACGCTGGAAATCATCACACTTGATGTGACCTAGGTCACCCAAGCGGCGGCAAGATCGCAAACCGAGGTCATTCGTAGCGTAGGGCTTCAGCTGGCAGAATGCGCGAGGCCGACCAGGAAGGATAGACGGTGGCAATTAAAGAGACGCCGATCGCAACCAGCGCGACCAAAAGCCCATCGGAGGCCCGCGCCACAAAGGGAACGTAGTCAATGGAATAAACTTCGGGCGCGAGGGCGAGCAGATGATAATGACCGCCAAACCAGGAAAGCACATAACCGAGCACGAGGCCGATGGCTGTGCCAACCACTCCGATCAGCACCCCCTGGCTGATGAAAATTCGGCGGATTTGCGAGCGCCGGGTGCCCATCGACATGAGCACCGCGATGTCACGAGTCTTTTCCATGACCATCATGGTGAGCGAGATGAGAATGTTGAGCGCGGCCACGAAGACGATCAGTCCGATGGTGATGAAAGTTACCAGCCGCTCCAGGCGAAGCGCGCGAAAGATGGCCTTATTCTGCTCCATCCAGTTGGTAGCCATAAAACCTTTGCCGGCGGCTTGCTCAAGCTCATTCGCGACCCGGCCAGCCTGGTAAATGTCGTCGACTTTGAATTCAAGAACCGAAATCTCGTCGCCTAGACCGAATAATCGCTGGGCATCGCTCAGACGGGTGAACGCCCAGGAAAAATCGTAATCGTAAAATCCCGAATTGAAAATTCCTACCACGCGAAAACGATCGTACTTGGGAACCAGTCCGAAGGGCGTAAGTTCGCCTTGCGGACTGGTTACGAGAACTACCGAGCCGACCGTGGCTCCCAGATCGTCGGCCATGTCTTTGCCGAGAATGATCGGAGGCATGGCGGCGAGTCGGGCTTCCACGTCGGAAAAAAGGTCAGGGGATTGTGTGGGGCGGACACTCTTCTCCGCCAGTTCTTGCGACTGCCTGGTGCGCAACCCGTCGCCCGCGGATGTCGACGTAGCCGCGGGCGTCCCGCCCGTGCCGGGTTCTTCCAGCGAATTGACTGATCCAGCTGTCACCGTCTTTAACAGATCACTGACTTGGCGTTCATCCGCGGGAATAATTCCTTTCAACACCGCGCCGCGGGCTCGCGGACCACGCGAGATTAAAACTTGCTCATAGATCGCTGGAGCGGCGGCCATCACATGCGGCTCTTTCGCGAGCCGTGCCATAAGCGGCTGCCAATCTCGAATTCCATCGCTTTGAATGCGCAGCAGGTTGACATGCGAGGTTGAACCCAGCAGCCGGTCTTGCAGGTCTTGCCGGAAGCCGTTATTGATTGCGAGCGCAATCACTAAGGATGCGACGCCGGCGGCGACTCCGGCGATCGAGATGCCGGTGATGATGCCGATGAAGGCTTGTCTTCTCTTGGCGCGGAGATATCGAGAGGCAATGAAGAGTTCAAAGCGCATGCGTTGGTCGTTCGTCCTTCGTCGTTGGCAAAGCCGCAACTACGATGAATTATACGGCGCAGCTACTGCAGAGTTTTCGCTGGATCCTTATTTGCAAATCAGCGTGGCCGGGGGATAGGAACGCCCGCGAATTCGGCCTGAGTTACTGATCGTGACCGGCTGAGGAGTTTCGCGTAGGCAAACTGCGAGGCCGGCGGTGGAAGGATTGTTGCTGATTGTGGTGTTCTCCGAATCGGAAGTTGTCCAAACGCCGCGCGAGTCAGGAATCATCGGACAGTTCCCTTCCACCGACGAGGAAAGCAAAAACTGCACCTGGTTTCCGGGTGCGGGAGCGCTATGATCCGCGGTCGCATTGGTTGGCGTGATGGCCATCGTGATTTTACAGGCCTCGTTCGCGGCGCAGGGAATCACGAAGAATCCGACGAGAACGAGTTGCAACGTCCAACCAAGTTTGCATCGCATAGCAAGCTTAGAATACACCTACAGCTTCTCTCACTTCCCCTTCTGTTCCGCGATCCACTTGTCCGTTCTTGCTTCCAGCAGATCGAGCGGCAACGTTCCGCCGTCGATCATCTCGTCGTGGAAGGTACGGATGTCGAACTTTGGACCGAGTTCGCTCTTTGCGCGCTCGCGAAGCTCGCGAATCTTCAATTGACCGAGCTTGTAGCCTAACGCTTGCGCCGGCCAGGCGATGTAACGATCGGTTTCTGACTGGATAGTCGGCTCATCCACCGCGCCAGACTTGCGCATGAACTCGACAACTTGATCGCGGCTCCAACCCTTCGAGTGAATTCCTGTATCCACCACCAACCGGACTGCGCGAAACAGTTCCGACGACAGCCGACCATAGTCGGAAACGGGGTCATTATAAAATCCGACTTCCTTCCCCAGTCCCTCGGCGTAGAGCGCCCAGCCTTCGGTGTAAGCAGTAAATCCGAGGCCATGCTGACGAAACTTCGGCAAGCCAGTCAACTGCTGCTGCACCGAAAGTTGCATGTGGTGTCCGGGAACGCCTTCGTGGTAAGCAATGGCTTCATCATCAATCAGCGAGCGCTCGGCAAAATTGGACGTGGCCACGACCACGCGTCCCGGACGCTTTCCATCCGGCGTACCGGTGACATAATGCGTGGCTGCGGCAGCCTGGAAGCTGGGAATGGCCTCAACCGTCACGGGCGACTTCGGCAGCAAAGTGAAGAGTTCCGGCAGCTTCGGCTGCATTTGATCGATGTAATGCCGGAAATCGTCGAGAATCTGATCGGCCGACTTGGGGATATATTTGGGATTGGTTTTGAGAGAGGCTCGGAACGAAGCCAGATCCGGGAAGCCTTCCTTCTTAGCAATCGCCAGCATCTCGCCTTCAATGCGGTCCATCTCGCGCAGACCAATTTGATGAATTTGATCCGCGGTCAGGCGGGTTGTGGTTCGTGCGGAGATGTTGTTCTGATAGCGTTTTTCGCCGTCCGGCAACGAGGTAACAGCCAGCGCAGTTCGGCCCTGGGGCGCATAGTCATCCTTGATGAACGCCGCGAAGGTTTTGTAAGCGGGAATGACGTCTGTGTGGATGGCGTTGGTGATCTGCTGCGTCAAGCGCTTCTGATCTTCGGCGGAAATGCTCGCAGGATATTTGGTGGTTGGCCTGAGAAAAGGATCGGAGTCGATGATGCCTTGGCATTGTCCCGGAATTTTTTCGATCAGAAAGCGCACAGGCATGAGCTTGTCGTTCATGCCCGCCCGCAAAACCTCCGTAGTTTGATTAAGAGCGCGAGGAATCTGATGCAGCCGTGAAATGTAATCATCGTACTGCTTGACTGTATCGAAAGGCACGGAGAGCGGGAGGTCGGCGAGACTGGTGTGGATGCCGTTCTGTTGATTGACCGGCATCTCGTACTCTTTGAGATCGAAGTCAGTGATGCGCTGTTTTAGGATGCGCACCATCAGATCGTGCGAGAGTTGATCCTGATCCGAAAAGCCATCGGTCGGAATGGCCTCGATCTGCGACAAAAACGCTTCGTCGGTCTTATGGCGCGAGTAAATTGCCGCCAGCGAATAGTCCGCGAGTTTGTCGTTATAGCGATAGTCGCCGTACGCAGTGGCGCGCTCGGGAAAGTTACGTAGATCGGTTTCGTATTGCTCGTCAAACAACTTGTTTTGAGCTGCGAGGCGATCGGCAAGCGGCGCAACCGCCTGAGCGAAGAGTGGGAGAGATAAGAGCAAGAACGCGAACAAGATTCTGTGGCAGGACATAAGCTAAGCAGCGTATCAGAACGATAACACCGACGTGAAAGGAAAATTAACTCAGGCCGCTTGCTTCGAAGAAGAAGTCAGGCGGCGTCTTCTCTGGACTGTTTGCTTTCGCGACCTAGATTTTCGGTCGCAGCGGCTTGCCGATCGTCAGGATTGTCCGCGGCGGACTGGCTGGTTGTGGAATTATCTTTCGCCTTGGCCGGCGTTGCTCGCTCTTCTTTACGACAGTCTGGCTGCGTTTGCGACGCGGCCTTGTTCTCAGGTTTGGGCGCTTGGGTTTCCTGCTTCTCGCTGCCTTCCTGAGGCAGCCCTTCGACTTTCTGTGGCTCGGCAGCCTGCTTTTGATTTGAACCAGCGGACGAATCCTCGGCGATTTTCACAGCGGATGAAATCAGATGCTCCAAACGAATGCGTACGGCGCGCCAGCGAACGCTGCTGCCGTTGGCAGCCTGCTCAAGATATGGAGCAAGTTCCTCGTCGGTTGCCATCCCCTTCGCTTTCAGAAATTGGAGAATGGCCGCGGACTGAGTTTCTAAGGCTTCAAATGCGGGAAACAGGTCATCGGCGATCTCTTGCACGATCTTGTCTAGGGAGTCAGCCATCCAGGTCTCCTGATCATTCGATACTGAGATGCAGAAACCTTCGGTGACTGCCACCGGCTAATCGGTTTAGATCATTATTGGAATCAGGCTCCCACTTCTCGCGCAACCCGGCACGAGAAATGGGAAACCCGTTTTAGTGGACGCTTAGGCTGCCGCCTTCTGCTGCTGATAGGCGGGAAGAAACTCCTCCTTCACGAACGTCTCGTAAGAGGTCGGAGTTGTGTTCTGCGTCGACCGCGGCTCGAGCGCTTTCATGTGTCCGGAATTCATGGCCCCGGCCATCTCAAGGATCAACCCGGCCAGGTTGGCAGACATTCCCATCTGCACTAACGCACCGCGAAGTTGATCGTCCGGCGGCTGAACGTAGCCCAGCGAAGGATTGCCAATCGCTTTTCCGATAATGGATGCTACTTCGACGTAGGTGATGTCGCGCTGTCCCAACAACTCCTTGGTCTGCTTGCCGTGGAACTCGCTGCGAAGCAGTGCATTGGCCGCTGCCTCTCCAATGTCATGGCTGGCGATCATGGGAAGTTTGAGGTTCGGATGAATCGGCCCCGCGACCATCCCCAGGGTGCGGATCACGCCGACCTGAGGCAACGTGTTCTCCATAAAATAGCCGGCACGAAGATGCAGCGCATTCAGGCCCTCGATGCGGTTGAGCTTCTGCTCCAGATTGTAAAGTCCGACGACCGGTCCTGTGCCGCTAGGCTTATCGGCGCCAACGCTGCTCAGCGTGACAACTTTCTCGACGCCTGCATTTTGAATGGCAGTGGCGATGGCGTCGCTCACCTGATCTTGAAATGCGCGAAAGTCACTGCTGGTGACATTCGGAGGAATCAGCACGTAAGCGGCATCGGCGCCTTTGAAAGCTTTGGTCAGGCCGATCGCATCCGTGGCCTCGGCGCCAAAGAATTCCGCGCCTTCCGCAACAAGAGATTTCAAGTGATCTGCGTTTCTGCCGACCACACGCACCGGTTGTTTTGCAGCCCGAAGTTTCTGAGCCACCACCCCACCGGTGTGGCCACTTGCTCCAAGAACGACGAACATAAATCCTCCAATCAAAAGTTTCGATGCCACGGCCGACGCATGCGCTTCAGAAAACTGTCGGAGAGAAAAACAATTTCCGACTACTCGCGGAAGGAGATGCGAATTTTGAATCCGGCGACAAACAGCAGGTCCCTCGATTGCACAAGACCTTCCGCGCCGCGGAAGATCTTGTTTCGCTCGGGATGACAGTGCAGCTTACCGGTACGGCGCAGCGGGTGCTGGAGGCGAAACCGAACTGGTATTTTGCGCTTGCGATTCCGCGGTCAGTCCCTGTTTCACGGTGTCGGGTAATTTGTCGGCGTTGGCAAGCAGAAGACTGACTTGCCACATCTGCGTTTCGGAGAGAGATTGGCGGAAGCCGGGCATGCCGGTCAGTCGAATTCCGTTGGCGACCTTCCAGTAGGTTTCTCCGGGTTCGTCGTCGGTCACACCTGTGCCCTGCAGCAGCCTCGGAGGTTTAGGGAACATGCCCTTAGCAATCGCGGTCTGAGTGCCGGTAGCGTAGCCGTGGCAAACGCCGCAGTGCTCGCGATAAACCTGGGCGCCAGCTTCGTAACTGGCCTGATCCGGCTGGATGGGCGCGTTCTTGGGCGCCTCCTTTTCGATGTGGGCCTCTAACGCGCGATGCGCCAGCATCTTTTCAAAAGCCATGGGTCGCGAGGCGGTACTCACGGGAGCCATCCCCGACAAGAAATAGAAAAAAAGTCCAAGTGGAACCAAAAAGAATCCGACGATCAAACCTGCGAGGAATCGGCGCACTTTATCTCCTTTTTTCGAGAGTAACAGATCGACTGAAAATCAGGCGAACGCTGGAAGGATTACTCGCTTCACGATCGTATTGCAGGGAAACGTTACTCCATGTGAAGCGGCAGGCGAACGTGGAAGGTCGTGCCTCTGCCCACTTCCGAGTCAAACGTCAGCGAACCGCCGTGTTTTTCCACCACGATGGCGCGAGCGATCGCCAGACCCTGGCCCGTCCCGCGACCCACAGCTTTGGTGGTGAAAAAAGGTTCGAAAATTTTGTCGTGGATGTTGGCCGGAATGCCGCAACCGGTGTCGCTGATCGAAATCATCACTTGGTCGCCCTCGCGGCAGGTGCGGACCTCGATCACACCCCGCTGCTGACTCGACTCAAAACGGTCTTTGATGGCGTGCGCGGCGTTGATCAGCAAATTGAGAAATACCTGGTTCATATCGCCGCCGTCACAGTGCACCAGCGGCAGGTCCTGAAAATCAGTTTTTACATCCGCGACGTACTTAATCTCATGGCTGGCAACCACCAGCGTGCTCTGCAAGGCTTTGTTAAGGTCGACCGCCGTCTTTTCACCACGATTGTGTGGCGCGAGGTCCTTCATGGCTCGCACGATTTTGGCGACGCGGCTCACGCCATCGAGCGACTGTGCGAGGGCTTTGGGAATTTCTTCCAACAGAAAATCGAGATCGGCGATCTCTTCGGCTTTGGCTACCTCCTCGGCCAAACATGCTGCCACGCCGCCATTCAATGCTGCCCGCTCGAGCTCGCGATATTTGGCCAACAGTTTCGCAAGATCCTCGAACGACTCCTGCAGAAAATGCGTGTTATCGCCGACAAACTGGATGGGAGTATTGATTTCGTGGGCTATGCCCGCAGCCAGTCCACCGACCGCCTCGAGCTTCTGTGCCTGACGCAGCTCGATTTCCAGGCGCACCCGTTCGCTCACATCTTGCGCAACGACGAGAGCGGCGAAGCGTCCGTCATAGAGCAAAACGTGAGCACTCACTTCCGCTTGAATGATGCGGCCGTCGCGAGTGCGGTGCTTGGAGGCTCCGAAGAACCGTTTGTTGTTGGTGAGTTCCCGAATTTTGTCGTCCAGACGTTTCCGTTCCTCCGGTGTCTGGATATCGGTAATGGTCATGTTCAAAAATTCATCCCTGCTGTAGCCGTAGTGCTCGACCGCGGCGCGGTTGACTTCCAGAAATTGACGAGTCCGGAAGTCGCAAACCCATACTGGTATAGGGATGGTGGCGAAGATGGTGCGAGCACTTTGCTCACTGCGCCGCAGGGCTTGTTCCGCAGTCCGGCGGTCGGCCAAGTGCACCGTCAACAGAGAGATGAGGAGCAACCCCGCAGCCAACACCGACCAACTGCTCCAATGCGAAGGCCGGAATGCCGCGGGCAACGGATAAGCAGCAATCTCCCAGGTTCTGCCAGCCACTTCGACGGTGCGCACCGTCCGGAAGCCCTTGGGCAGATCCCCAACCGAATCAAAACTGGCGCCCTTGGGATAAAGCAAGCGTTCGCCGGGATGAGCATCCCGATCAAAGATCGCGACCCGAAGGCCGGAAAGTGGATTGGGCATGGCACCGGCCTTTTCGACGATGTCTTGAATACGAAAAACGCCGAGAGCAAAACCGGCGAGTGCAGCGCTGCGGCGGTTCCCATCTTCCGGCTCGGCGCCATTCTTATAGACGGGATAAAAAACCAGCGCGCCATATTGATCGGCGGTCTCCTGCACGAGGACGATTCGGCCAGTGGCGATCATTTTTCCCGTCGCCGCCGAGCGCTGAAGGGCGGCGCGACGCACCGAGTCCGAGGCCAGATCATATCCGAGCGCTTTCTGGTTGCCAATGTAAGGTTCGACGAAAAATACCGGGAAGTATTCCGGCCGCTCGCCCGCCTTCACCATTTTCCCGGGCGAAACTCGCTCGGTAAATTGAAACGAGGGGAAGCCGTCGTTCTGTGCTTCTTTTTCGTATGCGGGACGCTGTTCCTTAGGAACTCTGGGAATCCATTCAAGCGCCTGAATCGCCCTGTTCTGGGCCAACAGCGCGGACGAGAAACGGCGAAACGCAAGGCGATCGAAGCGCTGCGAAGCGTCAAAGTAGGCGTCGACAGAAATCAGGTTATCGAGAGTCAACGCAACATTGGTTTCCAACGCGTCCAGCCGTTCGCGGGCCACATTGTCGAACGCGGCCCGGGCATTTTCCTCTTCCAGACTGCGCAGCGTAAAGAAGACACCAAGAGTCAGGAGAAACCCGATGACGAGAAAAATCAGCAAGGACAAGGATCGGAACAACAATTTAATGCCAGTAAAGCGGGATCGTGAGTTTCGACTCATGATGCAAGGGCGCAGGCCGGCTGGACAAACTCCGGCAGCCGAGGCGAGACGCCACTTCTTGTCTATCGGCAAGATTCAGCTCAGCTTGAGGACATTCGACCGTTTCGAACCTTCTGCAATTTCCGCGTTTGGCGGAAGTGTAGATGCCTGATAATGAACAACTTCAGATGGCGATGGCAAAAATAAAAATCTTTTCGGGACCGGCAGAGTTTCGCGCTTGGTTGAAGACAAATCACACTAAAGCGGCGGAGTTGGTTCTCGGCATCTACAACCGGCGCGCAGACAAGACCAGCATTACCTATCGCGAAGCGCTGGACGAGGCGCTCTGCTTTGGCTGGATTGACGGCGTACGCGGGAGCCTCGACGACATCACCTATACGATTCGCTTTAGTCCTCGAAAAGCTGGCAGCTATTGGAGCACCGTGAACACCAAGCGCTTCGGCGAATTGAAAAAGCTGCGCCGCCTCACGCCGGCCGGACTGAAAGCATTTGAGAACCGTTCACAGGAGTCGGGGAAGTATTCGTTCGAAAATCGGCCGAACCAACTCGACCCGGCGCTGGAGAAGCAATTTCGCGCTAACCGGAAAGCCTGGGAATTTTTCAGCGCGCAGGCGACCTGGTACCGGAGAACCTCGATCTTTTGGGTTGCAAGCGCGAAGAAAGAAGAGACGCGACTGAAACGGCTGGCAACTTTGATGAAAGACTCCGAGGCTGGACAGCGAATCGGATTACTGGCCCGGAAGGAGAAGAAGCGCCACGGAAATTCCCCACCCTGACGTCGCAAAAACACCTCAGTCAGGATGGGGGACCCTCCAGGAAATATTACTTGTTTAGGGTAGTGCTCTGGTGCATAGCCTTGAGCCTCGACTCCGGAATCGGTCGCGTGCCCTCGTCGTCGTAGTAATAGGTTTTGACAAATTTCGATTTGGCAACCGCCTCTTCTCCTTTGGAACTGAAGCGCTGCGCATCCACCGCAGGCAAGAGTGGCTGCTTAGTCGTGTACATGGCCTCGTTCAAGGTGGACCCATTGGGGGCTGTGGCCACCGCAAAAACACCTAGCGGATTGCCGTTAATGTAGGACACTCCGATATAGTCCGCGACCATGTAACCGTCGTCGGAAACCGGCAACCAGGTCAACTGCATAGGGCCAGCGAGTTGCACGCCGGAGGTCCAGGTGCTGCCGCCGTCATCAGTTGAGGTGAAACCAACATCGAGCTGACAGTTGGTGTTGCAGTTTGCAACCGGGTAGTAGTAGTAAACGATGGTCAAGTGCGCGGTACTTCCGCTGGTTGCGGGATCGGCGCCCACGCCGGGAAGGAAATGATCGATGTTGCTGTTCAGCGGATCGATGGGGATGCGAACCGGGCTGCTCCAATGCGTGCCGTCGGCGGACGTGCTGGCCACAATGTCATTCGTGCTGCAACCGCTGCGAAAGCGGCAATCCGACCAAACCACGTACACGTTGCCAGCACCGTCGATGGTGGCGGCGGGCAGGTCGAAATTACGAATGTTGCCGGGATCGAAATAATCCTCGATCGATGAGACGTTGACGCTGGCATTCCAAGATTTACCGCCATTGGTGGAGACGAAGGCGCGGACCGCGCCGCCCTGGTAAGGCACAACGACGGTTCCGTTGGGTTGCACCAGCGGCTCGCCGCCCAGTCCGCCGGCGTGATCGGCGCTGGGCTGGCCGGGGCTCCAGGTCTGGCCACCGTCGCTCGAAACACTCATCAAGACATCGCCGGTGCCATAGGCCTGGTCCCATTCGGTGTAGCAGTTGCCGTAGTAGGGGCTGGTAGGCGTGTTGTCGCAGACGGTCCAATTCTTGTCATCGAGAGCGGTGCTATCAATCATGACGGGATTGCCCCAGTGAATACCGTCTCGCGAGAGGGAAACCGCGACATCGCCGATCTTGCCTGAGTTGCCGTTCAGTCCGACCAGAGGCAGCGTAGAGATCATCCACACACCGTGCTTGGCATCGTAAGCGACGGAAGGATCGGCAGCCGCGCCGAAGGGACCATTGTCGTAGTTCACGGTCAAGCCGGGAAGATAGCCATAGGTTCCGGTTTTGCCGCCGTCGGTCGAAGTAGAGAAACCGATGTCAGCGCTGCCCCAGCCGATGGAACCGGGCCGGCGCGCCACGTGATAAGCAGCCACGACGGTCGATCCCCAGGCGAAGGAATCCGGCTCAACCTCGGTGCGATGAACGCTGTCGGAGTTATGAAATTTATCGATGCTGATCTGCTCCAGGGTATACGTGGTCTGCGCCAGCGCTGAGGTCACGAGCAGTGCAAACGTGAAGGCAAGGAAAATGCTAAGCACGCGATTCATGGGGAACAGTCCTTTGGTACCGGAATTGTCCGCGGGACGTTGCGGAGGGAGCAGAGGCCGCACGGGGCGCGGAATGCGAGAACAAGTGTAACGTGGGAAGGATGGGGTGTCCAGAACAAAGCCCCTCCGTCGCAGGAGGGGCTTGCGTTTTCTAGCGCGAAGCCGGTTTTATTTGTTGCCGGATTGATCGAGCGTGATGCCCTGCGCGCCGGGCTGTTTTTCGGCCTTGGCTTTCTTGGTGGCCATGGTCTTGTCGACCCACTCGTCGGCGGTCTTCAGATCGGCCGCACGCTGCGCGGGATCGTCGCACTCAACATCCGCCTTCTCGCGATACATCAGGTTCATGTAGGCCATGGCATCGTCGTAATCCGGACGCAACTGCAAAGCTTTGTTGAGCGCGTCAATGCCATCTTGAATGTAGGGCGTGTTCCTCTCTTTCAAGTCCTCACAGACCTTCTTCTGATCTTTGTTCTTGGGATTGAGCGGCTCTTCGGGCTTCAGGCCAAGCTTGGCGCGGGCTTCCATGCGCGGCTGGTAGGTCTGCGTCCAATCGATTACGCCGATGGAATAGTAAGGCTCGGGATCGTTGGGATCGACCTGCAGAGCATGGCGATAGTAAGTCTTGGCGTCATCGAACTTCTTCATGTTGAGATAAATATAGGCAATTCCCTTGTTGCTGTTGATCTGCTGCTCTTTCGCGGGATTGCCTTCCAGTACCTTCTTGTATTGTTCGATGGCCTGATTGCCCATGCGCAGGTTATCTTCCGCGTCAACGCCGGGAATGTATTGCTGGGCGTAAGCGGTGGCCAGATATAAGCGGGCAACCGATAAAGCCGGATCGAGCGAAACAGCCTGCTGAAAATGATCAATGGCTTCTTCGTAGCGCGCGTTCTTATAAGACATGACGCCTTTATTTAGCTGGTCGCGCGCTCTCAGTTTGCCGCACCCGGCGCTGGCAAGCAGGGTGAGGGCGAGCGCCATCAGCGCCAACACTCGTGAGCTATTTTTCATTGCGGTTCAATTCTCCAATCGCGAAGAATGACGGATTGCCCATCCTGACGGAGGAGCGCCGGACAGGCTTCGACAACCCGTCCGGACACAAATCCAAAATGCTTAAGAAATCTGCTGTTCCGCCGCAGCTTCGGCCTATCCGCCAGCTTCAATCTTGGCGGTGATCAGACCCACCTTGTCTACGCCGGAAGCGTGGGCAATGTCAATGACATTGGCCACATCGGCGAAGGGCACATTATCATCGCCCTTGACGAACATGACTTTTTCCGCGCGGGTCTTGAAGATGTCGGTGAGACGGGCTTGCAGTCCATCCCAAGTCGTATCTTCCTGGTTGATCTTGAGCGCCGGCGCCTGGCCCGGTCCACGATCAATCAACTGCACCACAATGGTGCGGTCGGGCGTATTGTTCTTGGGCGCGTTCGGCGGAGGCGGCTGCGGCACCAGCGCGTCGAGCCCTTTCGGAGTCAGAGGCGTGATGACCATGAAGATGATCAGCAGCACCAGCAATACGTCGATCAGCGGCGTTACGTTAATCGTTGCGCTTTGGCCCCCGCTGGGGCCGGCAGTCATTCCCATAAACTCTCTCCCCTCTATTGCCCGCCCGTAGCTGGTGCTGGTGCCGGCGCGGGTGACTGGGCCGTATTCTTTCTCTGGTCGGTCAATAAACCCAAATCATCGACACCGGCGGCGCGGACGTTATCGACCACCGAGACGACGGAGCCGAACTTGGCGCGCGCATCGGCGCGAACATACACCCGCTTGTCGGCACGGCTGGCCAAACGATCTTTCACCTTGCTGGTGAGTTGATCGGGATCGATGCGATCGTTATTGAAATAGACTTTGCCGTCGCGCATCACGGCAACGATCAGCGCGTCTTCGTGATCGGCATCCGGCATGGCTTCCGGATTGTTGACTTTAGCCAAGTCGACACTCACGCCCTTCTGCAACATGGGCGTGATGACCATGAAGATGATCAGCAGCACCAGCATCACGTCGACCATAGGCGTGACGTTGATGTCAGACGAAACCTTGGCACCTTCGTTTCTTTTGGCAAGTGACATATAGCCTGTTTCTCCCTATCCAGCGTTCCGTGCTTCGTTCCCTTTATCTGCGGAGGCGCGCCGGAACCAGCGTTCCGGCGCTCAGCAACTTGGGACCAGTTTCGGACCGCTTAGGACCGGCGCATTCCCCGGCGCTTCAGGAAGTAGTCGATCAGTTCGCTGGAGGAGTTGTCCATCTCCACGTCGAACGCTTCCACACGGCCGGTGAGATAGTTGAACATCATCACAGCCGGGATGGCGACGAACAGCCCGATGGCGGTGGTCACCAGAGCTTCGGCAATACCGCCGGCGACTGCGCCCAGACCGGTGGCCTTCTGCTCGGAAATGCCCTTGAACGCGTTGAGAATGCCCATCACCGTGCCGAACAGCCCGACGAATGGAGCGGTGGAACCGATGGTCGCCAGACCACCGAGACCGCGCTTCAGTTCGGCGTGGACGATGGCTTCGGTGCGCTCCAAGGCGCGCTTGGAAGCTTCAATGGTTTCGCCAGGAATCTCGCCGCTTTCCTGATGAGCCCGGAATTCCATCAGACCGGCTGTGACAACCTTGGCCAGGTGGCTCTTTTTATTGCGCTCGGCGACCTTGATAGCTTCGTCGATCTTGCCGTCGCGCAGAGCGCCCGCGACTGCGGGCGCGAATGCCCGGGACTGCTTACGAGCTGCGCTGAAGGCCATCCAGCGGTCGATCATCACGCCGATCGACCAACCGGACATAATGAAAAGAATAATGACCACGCCTCGGGCTGTGGGTCCCATCTGCTTCCACAGCGAAATCGGGTCCCAGCCCACCGGCTGTTCCTGGAGAAGCCAGGTGGCCATCAGGTGAGCGCTGCTAACGGTATGGGTTGCTAAATTGGCTAGGAACATGAGTTGCTTTTTCCTCCTCAGAGCTTTTCACACGTTGTAACGTGCCACTTCGCTAAACTTTGTCACTAATAATTACTGATTCTTGCCCGCCGGTTATCCGCCAGCCAGGGTAAAGTTCACGGTAATCTGGGTTTCGACTTCCACCGGCTCCCCGTTCAGCACATAGGGCTTGTAGCGCCACTGCTTCACGGCCTCAATGGCTGCCGGAGCGAGCATTGGATGACCGCTGACCAGATGCAGGTTTTCGATGCTACCGTCTTTACTGATCTCCGCGGCCAATACCACAGTTCCTTGGATGCGGGCTTGGCGGGCTAAGGGTGGATAGGCCGGCTGAACTCGGCGAATGAGTAACCCTTGTTGCACACCTTGGGAAACCCTTACCCGCTGGGGGGTAGCTACCTTAGGCACCGCAACCGGGGTCGAGCTGATAATTCCGCCGATCACGCCACCCATTTGCCCACCTGGAACGCCGCCGGGGACGCCGCCAACCACCCCACCGGTCGCCATCTGCGGCGGAGCCTCATCTTCCTTAATCATCTGGACTTTCTCAGGAATCTTGGTGGGGGTGCGGAGCTGCCCGTTGACGATATCGGTTTGAACCTGTTTCACCACCTTGACCGGGGCCGCTGCGGGCGGCGGAGGCGGTGGAGGGGGTGGTGGGGGCGCGACCAGGAACGTCATTAATTGCGTCTTGGGGAGCGCTTCGGTGAACAGTAACGGGATCAAAACCAGAATTCCCACCAGGCACACTTGAAAAATGAAAGCAAAGGTCGTGGTCGACCCGCGCCTGGTTTTTAATCGGCCGCCTGATTCAATTAGGCTATCTTCGAACATAAAGTTTCTCCTACACGGAGCCTACTAACCTTTAGACACCACCTTGGCGTAATTTGCTCCCGCGGCGCGGTCGTGTAAACGACGAATCCGAGGACGCAGAATACTACCGCAAACGCTAACGAATCACAAACTTGCAATACCAAAACCGCGTCCGGCCGGAGATCTAGGCTTTTACCTTCACTTTTTCGCGGCGGCCTTCCTTGCCCGCGGGCAGCATGACGGGCTTGCCACGGTCGGAGCGCCAATCCTGGTAGGCGACCAGAATCGGCGCCGCGATGGCGATCGACGAATAGGTCCCGATTAGGATGCCGATTACCAGGGCAAAGGAAAACCCGTGCAGCACTTCTCCACCGAATAAATACAGGGCCAGCACGGTTAAGAACGTCAAACCAGCGGTGAGGATGGTCCGGCTTAGCGTCTGGTTGATGCTGCGATTCACGATGTCGGAAAGCTTATCCCGCCGCATCAGCTTCAGGTTCTCGCGGATGCGGTCGAAAACCACGATGGTGTCGTTGTTGGAATAGCCAATCAGGGTCAGAATGGCTGCGATGACCGTCAGCGAGATTTCCTTATCCATCAGCGAAAAAGCGCCTACGGTGATCAGCGTATCGTGGAAGACCGTGATGACGGCCGCCACGCCATAGATCCACTCAAACCGAACCGCCAGGTAGACCAGCATGCCAGCTAGCGAGTACAGGACGGCTAACTTGGCCTGGGTCTGCAACTGATGTCCGACCTGGGGGCCGACAATTTCCACGTTGCGGACCGCGAAATTGGAGAGGAAGAATCCGTCGTTCAGCGAAGCGACAACGGTGGGATCGACGGCAGCCTTCAGCTCATCGATCGAATTCAACACCCCGCCTTTGGTTTTGTCCCGATAATCGACAATCGCCTGCGCGATCTGGCCATAACGTTGATCAGCATCGGTGCCCAAATGCAGCGGATCTTTTTGCAGCAAGAAATTTTTTACGGTTAAGACCGACGCGTTATTGAGGTCCTCTTTACCCGCGACCGGGTTGGATTCGAGCGCATTGATGACCTGCAGTTTGCTGCGATCGAGCGCGGACTCGTTGGTCTCCTGCTCGGAAACGTCGATCAGGACTTCGTTGCTGCCAGCGACGTTCTCGTTGTACCGCTGAATCTTGACGTTGTGCAAGCCGGCGCGATCCATAGCCGCACGGATGGCATTGTCATTCGGCGTCTCTGCGAACTTGACATAGACAAGCGTGCCGCCGCGGAAGTCGACGCCCAGCGGAATGCCGTGCCAGAAGATCATAGAAAGCACGCCCGCCACGCTGAAAACCAGCGAAAACGCCAGGAAGTACCACTTCTTGCCGAGAAAGTCGATGTTTGGATTACGAAAAAATTCCACTTGGTTAAAACCTTTCTGAGCTACTAGCTCCTAGCCGCTAGCTACTAGCCGATGCTCAACGCTTCGCCGCGCGCTTTGCGGCTCAGCACCCAATCAAAGATCACGCGCGATACGAACACGGCGGTGAACAAGTTTGCGAACAAACCGAAACTCAGCGTGACCGCGAAACCTTTTACCGGTCCGGTGCCGAAGATAAACAAAATGACGGCCGACACGATCGTGGTCACGTGCGTGTCAACAATCGTGATCCAGGCATGAGCGAAGCCTTGCTCTACCGCCGACGGCGGCGTCTTGCCATTCCGCAGTTCTTCCCGGATGCGCTCAAAGATCAGCACATTGGAGTCCACGCCCATACCGACCGTGAGAATCACTCCCGCAATTCCCGGCAAGGTCAATGTGGCCCCGCTGAAACCCAAGAATCCGAGAAGAATAACCAGGTTCAAAATCAAAGCGACATCGGCATTGATTCCGGCGGCGTGGTAGTACACCAGCATGAAAATCAGCACCGCCAACATGCCGATGACGGCCGCTGTCACGCCGGCGCGAATCGAATCGGTGCCAAGCGATGGGCCTACGGTCCGTTCTTCGAGATACTTGATCCCAGCCGGCAAAGCTCCGGAACGCAAAATCATGGCGACGTCCTTCGCCCTCTGCTCATCTCCGATTCCGTCAATTACGCCGGAATCGTGAATCTGCTCCTTAATGGTGGCTACTTCCTGAACTTTGCCATCGAGCACAACAGCCAGACTGTCGCCAACGTGCTCTCCCGTAAATGCGCCGAAGCGGCGGCCACCCTCCCCCGTAAGATTAAAGCGCACCGAAGCCCGGCCATTCTCGTCGCGGGAGGGCTCAGCATCCCGCAGGTCGCGTCCCGTCACGGCCGAAGCACGCGAAACCAGGTACCAAACCGGCCCATTGTCGCCCTGGTCGGGTCCCATACTTTTGCCCGGCAGCAGGACGGAATCAGGCGGCAAAACTCCGCCATGATCCTGCAAGGCGGCTTGTTCGCTAGGATAGGGTCCGCCGAGCGACTGCCGTATTTCCAGCATGGCGGTGGACTGCATGATTTCCTTCACGCGGGCCGGATCGTCCACGCCCGGCAGCTGAACCAGAATCTGATACTGGCCGAGGCCGTGCTCCTCAATCACCGGCTCACTCACGCCGAGCTGGTCAATACGGTTGCGAATGGTCTCAATCGCCTGCTGCACGGCGCGGTTCTTCAGTTCCGCCAGAGCCTGCGGCTTCATGGAAACCAGCCATGTGTTCTCGGCGCCGGAAGCCAGGTTGTAATCGGGCAGACGGTCGGTCACGATGGAGCGCAGGTCCGAACTCTGCTCCGGGGGCACGCCTTTCAACAAAATGTGGTCCGGATTGTTGGTAACGTCGGGCTGGCTGATGTCGGCGTAGGTGATTTTATGCGACCGCATGTCCGCCTTCAGGCGTTCGATGGCATTATCTGAATCGACCTTAACCGCGTCGTTCACCTGCACTTGCAGGATGAGATGCGTGCCGCCTTTGAGATCGAGTCCGAGATGGATGCGGTTCTGCATCGCGGCCAAAAGGCCCCCACCAGACCAATGGTCGGGAATGCCAAAAATTCCGTAAACGAACGCGATGAGAACGACAATGATGAGAGGAAGTTGCCAGCGTAAATTCTGATTCATAACTTAATTAAATTCCGTTGACCTCGCGGGACGGGCCCGCTCGGGAATACTAACTTCTTTATTTGGGCGGCACTGCCGATTCTTCCGGGGTTGTCACCGAAGCCACCGACGCCCGCGTTACCTCAATCCGCAAATTGTCCGGGGGGACCCGCAGATGAACGGCATCATCCTTCAAGGCGATGATCGTGCCGCGCAACCCGCCGGAGGTGACCACCTTGTCTCCGGTTTTCAACTCACCTAACATTTGCTGCCATTTCTTCTGTTTCCGCTGCTGCGGCAGGATCAGCAGAAAGTAAAAAATCGCAAAAATAAAAATAAGCGGCGCAAAGCCGAGTAATCCCATGGAACCGCCGCCGGTTTGAATTGCCGCCAACCAGTATTGCCCTGTCATCAAATTAGAGTTTCATCCCTGGGAGCCGATGGGAACTGCGCCGTGGCGCACCTGCCTCTCCCTATTTTACCGCTGGAGTTCTCTCATGAACCTGGGTCGGAGATTCTTCAGCTTCGGACAAAAACCAGGATCGCCGAACTATGGATTCGGCCGAGAAAAACGGGCCCCTCTCCCAAGTAAGATAGAATGACGCACCGCTCGCATAGTGTCAAGGTAGAAGCTCAAATTGTGAATGGTGTTGAGGACTTGCGCGAGCACTTCGTTCGAAGCATAAAGATGTCGAAGGTAAGCGCGCGAGTAACGCGAGCACACGCGACAGGGGCAATTTGGGTCTAACGGGCCTTCATCGGCCGCGTAACGCGCTTGCTTGATAGAGACTTTCCCCTCTGAGGTGAACAGTAGTCCATGCCGGGCAGCGCGAGTGGGAAGCACGCAGTCCATCATGTCGACTCCCAAGTTAGCGAAAGTGACAATCTCTTCCGGGGTGCCAACTCCCATCAGATATCGTGGCTGATCGGTCGGGAGATGTTCGACCGTAGCCTCGACGATTTCCTTCGTAATATGGCGCGGCTCGCCGACGCTGAGACCGCCAATGGCGTATCCCGGAAAGCCGATTTCAATCGTTCTTTCCGCCGACTCTTTTCGCAGGGACTGATCTGTTCCGCCTTGGACGATTCCAAACAAGGCCTGGCTGGGGACTGGGAACTGAGGACTTGGAACTGAATTCCACGGAACCTCGCTCTTGTGCTCCTCGAAATATTTCTTGCTGCGCCCGGCCCAGCGCAGGGTCAATTCCATTGAAGCACGGGTTCGCTCGCGGTCGGCGGGATATTCGGTGCATTCGTCGAACGCCATAATAATGTCACCGCCCAGGCCGATCTGCGCAGCCATCGCGCTTTCCGGGCTGAAAAAATGGGATGAGCCGTCGAGATGCGAACGAAACGTGACTCCTTCTTCGGTGAGCCGGCGCAGTTCGCTCAAGCTGAAGACCTGGAACCCGCCGGAGTCGGTGAGGATGGCCCGCGGCCAGGCCATGAACTTGTGCAGGCCGCCGAGCTTGCGGACCGTATCAACTCCCGGGCGCAAATAAAGATGATAGGTATTGCCCAGCAAGATTTGAACGCCGAGATCTTCGAGAATGTCTTGCGGCACACCCTTCACGGTCGCAACAGTTCCGACGGGCATGAAGACCGGCGTTTCGATTTCGCCATGCGGTGTGATGAGGCGACCGGCGCGGGCAGAACCAGATCGCGCCTCTATTTGGAATTCGAGCGACACTGCTGGGATTGTATCGAAGGGAGATTGAAAACACAGAGGACACGGAGCACACAGAGAATTTTGGGCTCCGTGTCCGCTATGTTTCTATGTGTTCAATTCTTCTGTAACAACACCACGGCATGCGCGATGGCGGCGTTGTCGGTCCCCATGCCCTCGGGCGTTTTCGCTTTCAGGCCAACGCAATCAAACGGGATGCCAAGCAACTCGGCAACCCGCTGGCGAATTGTGGTGGAATGGGGGGCGATTTTCGGAGCGGCGAGGATCAGGGTCGTGTCGATGTTGACGATGCCGTATCCCTTGTCGCGCATGCGCTTTAGCGCTTCGAGCAGGAAAAGCGTGGATTCTGCGCCCTTCCACTTCGGATCGGATGGCGGAAAAAGAGTTCCGATGTCGGGCGCGGCAATGGCGCCGAGTAGAGCATCGGTGACGGCGTGCAGAAGCACGTCGCCATCCGAATGGCCGCCCAGCCCCTGAGGGTGCTGCAGCGTCACGCCGCCGATCTTCAAAGGAATGCCGGGGGTGAATTCATGCGAATCGAAGCCAAAGCCAACTCTCATGCTAAAACCTCATTCGCCGCGGATACACCCAAACCCTCGGCCACGGATTCGCACGGATTTCCACGGATCTTTTTTCGTTCATTATCGAATAACAATCGGCGAAATTGTGGCTTCGCCCCGAAGTTCAGCAACAGCCCAATCTCAATTACGGTGGACTTCAGGTAATGCAGCAATTGGGCTTCGTGAGACGACTCCAACGTCCGCGCGCTCTTCAACTCCAGCAAAACTTTCCCTTCGATCAGCAGGTCCGCACGAAAGTCGCCTACCTTCCTGCCACGAAACCAGACGGGTAGTGGAACCTGACGATCGACCGTGAATCCGGCCTCGCTTAACGCAACCACCAAAGCCTCCTGATAAACCGATTCCAGGAACCCATAGCCGAGTTCGTTGTAAACATCATAGAAGATGCCGATGATTCTCGCGGTCAGTTCTGCGTGCTTGAGGGCCAGATTTTGCTCCATGCTCAAAGTCTAAAGTCGCCGCGGTCTCCAGTCTGGGGAAATGTCCATAGAGTTAACCACACTTCCTGAAATGGAACTTCAAAACCCGAGCCACGGATCTACACAGATATTCACGGATTTCTTTCGACTGACTGCCAGAGAATCCGCAGACTTTGCCGTAATGAGTTAAAAAGCCCCGGTTAATCCGTGCGAATCCGTGGCTAGCTTTTTAAATAGAACTCGGCTAATTCCATGTCTGCGGGCGTGGTGATCTTGATATTTCGGTGCGAGCCCATGACGACCGCAACTTCGTGCCCTGAGCGTTCGACCAGCGACGCTTCGTCGGTGCCGATGAATCCGTCGGCTGTAGCTTCATCGAAAGCTTTCTTCAGCACGTCGTATCGAAAACCCTGCGGGGTTTGCGCCATGACCACGTGCTCGCGAGGGATCGTCGCAGTGATCACTGCGCCTTCCGCAGTACGCTTTACTTCTTTAATGGTGTCGACGGCGGGCACGCCGGCGATGGCCGCGCCGTATTTCTGCGCGGCGCGCACCACATCCTGAATGATCTGTTCCGTCACAAAAGGCCGCACGGCATCGTGCACCAGAACAACATCGTCCGGGGCGGCATGAATCGCAGTCAAGGCGTTGGCTACAGAATGCTGACGATGTTCTCCTCCCTCGACCAAGTGAACCTTTTTGAGTAAGTCTTTATTTTCTTTCTCGAGGCGCGCGCGAAAGCCGTCGATTTCGTTGGCACGCAGGGCGATGTAAATTTCGGTGACAGCCGCACTGTCGGCGAACTGACGCAAGGTGCGAATCAGGATCGGTGTGCCGGCAAGTTCGGTAAATTGCTTGGACGCGGCCGGCTTCTTGCCTTTCGCGCCGGGCGCCGACGCCATGCGAGTGCCCAGGCCAGCTGCCGGAATGATGACAATGACCTTCATAACGGGCTGTCAGTATACGAGGGGAGGTTGGAGGGATTCAAATCGCAAGGCAAAACTGGCCAGGGCTTTATACGGATTCTCACGGATTTTCTCTTCATTACTTCAGAAGGCCTCGAAAACTCGATTCTTCCCCAAGACTGGAAATAAGCATTTAGAAAATCGAGTTTGATCCGTGAGAATCCGCGCAGATTCGTGGCTATTTTCTGTGTGCAAATGTCCTTGTGTTTTTGTTGGTGACACTGCCATAATTCGCAGCATTCGCCGTCCAGGCCGAAGGGAGGGCTTTGTGAAGTCTGTAATTCGCGTTGCGTGTCTACTGGTTTTTTCGACCTTAATCTCAACCGCGGTCGCCGTAGAAACTCCAAACCCAGCTCCAAACTCCGACCCCACCTATCAACAATTGCGAAATCTTGGCTTGGGCAGCGAAGCCGTCTCGGTCAAAGATTTCACCCTCACACGAGATGCCGCGGCATTTCACCTGGCATCAGGCACGGTTTGCTTTCTCGCTCCCGTGCAAGGAAAAGTGACAGGCGCAGTCTTCTCTGGCGATGGATCGATGACGCTCGACCCGCCGGTCTCGGGCGAGCGCCGCAGTTTGAAACTCCTGAGCCACGAAGAGAAATTCAATGAAACTTACAAGCAATTGGTGATGCGTTTCACCGATTCCACCTACGACGAGATCAAGAAGGCCGGCACCGCCGCCAGCGGCGGATGCGACCCCGATTTGTTCAACGACAGCCGCCACGATCTGCGTCACGATCCATATCTGCGGTTCAATCTTGACGGCCTGATTCTGCAGGATGTGCTGGGAGCCCAGCCTGGCGGCCTGTTCGTGGCCTTTATTCGCGGTCAGAAGTACAGCCCTAAGGAAATCCTCGCAATCGATCCTCACGGCGCTCCACCAATCTTGATGCCGGTCGCACCGGAGGAAGTCGAACTTTTGACCTATCAAGACACGAAGCATGGAGTCTGGGCTTCTTTTCACCTCGGCAATGAGTACAAACAGGGCAAAGTTGCGAATGAGCAGAACAATTCCCTCATTCACATCGACCACCAGACCCTGGATACGACAATGGAGAAGAGCGGAAACCTGATCGGGAAAGCCACAACGACCTTCGTTTCCCAAACCGATGGCTTGCGCGTAGTTCCGTTTCATCTTTTCCATCGACTTCGCGTGCAGGCCGTGACCGCCGAGAACGGTCAATCGCTATCTTTCATTCAAGAGGACAAAGATGACGATGCTAGATTCTTCTCCGTTATTCTTCCGAAGGCGCTGTCGAATGGCGAAAAGTTCACCATCGTGACCAGCTATGAAGGCAAAGATGCGGTGTCGAATGAAGGAGGCGGCAACTACTTTCCCGTCTCCCGCGACAACTGGTATCCCAATAACACCGCAGAAAACTTTGGCGACTTCACCAATTTTGATTTGACCTTCCGCATTCCTCGCGGCATGAAGATTGCCGCAACCGGCGCTCTGGTCAGCGAGAAAGAGGACGGTGACCACAACATCACGGTATGGAAAAGCGAGGTGCCTCTGACCGTGGCCGGATTCAACTTCGGGAAGTTCAAGCTGCAAGAAGCCAAGACGAACAACCCGGTTTACGATGTTCAGTCTTACGCAAACGAACAGTCTCCAAACTGGGTAGAACAGCTTCGCAACTCGGCGTCAACCAGCGATCTGCTCAACCAGGAACACTTCGGTCTCCAGCACGAAAACGCACTCGGTACTTTAAGTACCACGGGACTGGAGAAAAAGGCCCTGGCTGAAGGACAACTTTCCCTGGTGCTCTACTCCGATTATTTCGGTCCGATTCCGTTCAAGCGGCTGGCGATGACGCAGCAAACTGCCTGCAACTTCGGACAGTCGTGGCCGAACCTGGTCTACCTGCCGATATGTTCTTTTTTTGACGGAACCGTGCGCCATCAACTGGGGCTCGATTTCCAGGATTACGGATACTGGAAGATTGTGGCGCCGCATGAAGTCGCACATCAATGGTGGGGAAACACGGTGGGCTTCAGTTCCTACCGCGACCAGTGGATGAGCGAAGGCTTTGCCGATTTCTCGGCGTCGCTGTTTATTCAACTGGTGGAGAAGAATCCCAAGAAGTTCACCGATTTCTGGAACGATGAGCGTGAACTGCTGACCATGAAAAACAAGGAAGGCTATCGTGCCATCGACGCCGGCCCGCTGACCATGGGCTACCGGTTGAGCAACACGGGCAACGGTACCAACGTTCCCCGGCAGTTGATCTATCCCAAAGGCGCTTACATTCTGCACATGGTGCGCATGATGATGTGGGACCGGCAAAATGGCGACCAGGCGTTCAAAGCCACGATGCAGGACTTCGTCAAAACATATTCCGGCAAAGCCGCGACGACCGAAGACTTCAAGGCAATTCTCGAGAAGCACCAAACTCCCGAGATGGCCGCTCTAGGCGGTGGCAACATGGATTGGTTTTTCGACGAATACGTCTACGGAACGGCGCTGCCGACCTATGGCATGCAGTCTTCTTTCGACAAGGATGCGAACGGCGACGTGGTTTTCAGTTTTAAAGCCACGCAATCCAATGTCACGGATAGTTTCCGCATGCTGGTTCCGATCTACCTGGAGATGGCTGATGGACGCGCGCTTTTCCTGGGCCGCGCCCGATTGATCGGCAACACAACGCTCGAACAAAAAGTCCCGCTGAAGGGATTGAAAGATGCTCCGAAGCGGGCTGTGTTGAATTACTACGACGACGTTTTAGCGTCGGCGAATTAATTCACAGTTGAGCAAAAAATAAACGGGGAGCTTGCGCTCCCCGTTTTCTCTGCTGCAGCACGTTATCGGTTGCTGCCGCCGGCTTCGGCCATCCCACCTGCTTCGCCGATCTGCAATGCGTACTTCTTGCCTTCAAAGCGAACTTCCGACAGCGAACGGCTGCCGTCGGTGTTCTTCACCAGCGCTTCGTTCGCCTGCGACGACTTGTCGAGACCGACCACATGCGCCGGGGCAGTGGCTACTACTTTCTTGCCCCTGAGAATGCTCACTTGCACGTTCTGTCCGGTTCCGTCCCACTGCAACGAATACTCGCCTGCCGGGAGAGTCTTGCCGTTCACGTTTACCGGATCCAGAATCTGCATCGATCCCTTATTGGCGGCAAACGCACCCACCGCCAGCAGCAATGTCAGTCCCAACAGCAAGCTCTTGTAAAGATTTCCGAATTTCACGTAGCTCCTTTTCTTTCCCGAAAACGTCGGGATCGGTTCTGGGCGGCGTGGATTCAACCTTTGCAAAAAAACTTGCGTTTTTCCACAAAAGACCTACAATGCAGCAGCGGGTTAAGGAGAAAACGCGAGGCCGCAAGACCTAGCGTGTTCTGCTCAAGGGATTGCGCTCACCTGGGCCGCCAAACCGAGAGTGAGCCAGTCCCTAACCCCTGAAACTTCTCTTCAAGCCAAAGCAATTTCTCACCTCGGCTTTTCTACTCGTGATCAGATACGTTAAGAGATGCGTTAAAGTTCCGTTACGCTTCTGAATTGTTTGACGCTCCACACAATTGCGCGTTAGCAAGCGTTCTTTACACAGAACGTAAATGTTTTGTGAATTTGTATGAAATTTTGGTTACAAGTTGATTAGATGCGTATAGAAACATGCATCGAGTGTGCGGCTTTGGGACGAGGTGAAATCGATTGTTCGAAAACGCGAGAGTGGAAGAGAAATCGGAACTTCTAGCTTATCTTCAGCACAACCTTCCCGAAATTTTTTCCCTCCGCCAACAACCGATACCCCTCTGGCCCCTGCTCCAGCGGAAACACGCGCCCGATGATCGGTTTCAAATATCCCTGGGCGGTCCAGGCGGAAAGTTGTTTCCACGCCGCGGCCATCACCTCCCGATTGGCAGAAAGATAAGTCAGCCACAATCCGTGCACGCTTGCACCTTTCGCGTAGAGCAAGCGCGTATCGAGCACAGGTTTTTCGCCGGTTGCGCTGCCATAAACAATGACGCGTCCAAAACCGCGCAGGCATCGGACACTTTTATTCACGTGCTCGCCGCCGAGCATTTCTAAAATCACATCAACACCCTCGCCATGCGTGAGGTCGCGAATTGCTTCTTCATAATCCTGCTGCTTGTAGTTGATGCCGTGCTGAAGACCCAATTCTTTAACGCGCGCAAGTTTTTGTTCCGAAGAAGAAGTACCGTACATTTCCAGGCCAAGCAGTTTGCCAATCTGCACTGCAGCGGTTCCCACTCCACCGGCAACCGCGTGAATCAGAACTCGCGGCTTCGAAGGGGATGATCCGGACAACGCCCCACCCGTCAACCCAGCTTTCCAATAGGCGAGGTACGCGGTGAAGTAATTCACCGGAAATGCCGCGCCCTGCTCTGCGCTCCAACCCTCGGGCACCGGCCAAATCAACTCTGCTCGACCGACAACGCGCTCGGCGAATGCCGCCCACTGCGCGTAGCCCATCACGCGTCGGCCATCGGATTCGCTCACTCCGCAGAACTCCCTGCCCGCAATCAGCGGCGGCTTGGGCGCTCCGGGATAGCCTCCTTGGGCCGTCATCACGTCGGCAAAATTCAGCCCTGCGGCTTTTACTCTCACCAACTCCTGCCCCGGGCCGACGGTAGGATCGGCAACGTCCCGGACCTCGAGCACTTCCGGTCCACCTAAGCGACTGATGACAAGGGCCTTCATGCAAGAGAGTTTATCAGCAGGAACGATAGGCGGTTGGGCCTGGCTGACGAGGTCACAGCGTGGTGTGACAATCGTAATCCGGACGAAGGTACGTCGGGTATATACTTCACGCTGGATAGTAGTAGAGGTTTCCCGGTTCGCGTTCCGGAACGGAGCAAGTTTCATTGGTCGTTATTCATAGGCTCCGCTTTAGCAACACTGGATGATTAACAATTAGCGCTAGCGGATCCAGTGCGGGATAGCTGATGCAGGTCACGCATCGGTCATTCCCGGAGGAGGTGATTGTGGACGTTATATTGATTCGGATTCTTTTTGTACTATTCGTTGTAATTACTTGCTATCTCATCCAACCCTTTGGCCTTCCTCCTATGTGGGATGCGGGAGTGGGAGGAATTTTAGGTGCGGCCATTCTTGTTTTCGAATGGCGGTTGCACCAGGTCAGTCTGAAGCGCCTGATCGGCGCAGCCATCGGCAGCATCCTCGGCATCTTTGGCGCGTACTTGTTCGCGCTCGTCATTCGCAGCAGCGTCCCGGCCGGCCACACGCAGAGCTTTCTGCAGATCATGGTCATGTTGCTGATGGCCTACGTCGGTCTAGCCGTCGGCGCCAGTAAGGGCGATCTGTTGAACCTGGCGGCCCTGGGCGGAATCTTCGGGGGCGAAAAAAACGTCAAAAAAAGTTACAAGATTCTGGATACCAGCGTCATCATCGACGGGCGTATCGCCGACATCGCCGAGACCGGTTTCCTCGACGGGATCATTGTGACTCCGCAGTTCGTTTTACGCGAGTTGCAACTGGTGGCGGACTCTGCCGATTCGCTCAAGCGCAATCGTGGACGCCGCGGACTCGATATTTTGCAGCGCTTACAGAAAGTCGCTTCCGTGCAAATTCAAATCGTGGAAGATGATTTTCCTGCCGTCCGCGAAGTGGACCTCAAGCTGATTGAACTCGCCAAGGTATACGAAGGCAAGATCATCACCAACGATTTCAATCTGAATAAAGTCGCGCAACTGCAGGGCGTGGAAGTTCTCAATATTAATGAGCTGGCCAATTCACTCAAGCCGATCGTGTTGCCCGGCGAAACCATGAAAGTGTTCGTCCTGAAAGAGGGCAAGGAATACAACCAGGGTGTCGCTTATCTCGATGACGGGACCATGGTGGTGGTGGACAATGCCCGCAAGATGATCGGCAAGAACATCGACATCTCGGTCACATCGGTGCTGCAGACCACAGCCGGAAAGATGATCTTTGGTAAATGGGACGAGCGGGCCGCAGCCCGTGCCGAGTCCCGGCCTGCGGTCGTAGTCACGACTACTGTGGCGGCTGTGCCCAGTGGCGAGAGCAAGAAGCCGACTCACTCGGTCGTGGAGGAACGGCCGGCGGAACAATAGCGTACTGAGCAGAGTTTCTGGGCGGAGAAAATCTCCGCCCTGTTTTATTGGCTCGAGGGTTAGTGCGTTGGCGCGCTGAGATATTTTTCCAGCGGCACTTCGAAGTACATCAACTCGTTTCCCTTGGCGTCCTTCACGCCGGTTAAATAAAAAGTGGCGCCCGCCAGCGGAGTCGAGATTCCTGCCACATCGAAAAACATAAACCCAGATTGCGTGCTGTGCGGCTCGACCGCCTTGGCGGCGAACTGCGCATTCTCGATCTCCTCGCGGTCTTTCTCGCTCACACTGCCTTTCACCTTTTTCGGCCAGGGTAGAGGATTTGCCGACGGTCCGCTGGGTTCGCGGGCAATGCGGCGGTAAAGATCATCCTCGCTAGCGCGAGAAATTTTGCTGTGATCGTGCGTGATAAGTTCGGGCTCCACATCGGTCAATGCGATCGGTTGGTTGCTATCATTCGTGACCACCACAAAAATCGGCATGAAGCCGACTTCGCTGTAATGGATCGAAAAAATATTGGCCTTGTCAGCCATATCATAAGGATCGAGCCCGACGGTTACGCCCTCGTTCGCATGTTCGTCGTGCGCAGGATAGGTTTTGGCCGCATTTGCCGCTGGCATTACAAAATGTTTGGCGGCAAAGGCTGCATAACACACAAAAATGGCAGAAAGAAGAACTAAGCCCCAACGGCCACTGGCAATCGCGCGTGACATGATTTTTGATTATAGGATGCGGCCGAGCTTTCAAACGGTGGCTTGCCGGTGACGTATGCGATCAACCCAGCGGCGATGCAGTTAGAATGTCCCATTCCCCATGTTTGTGATTTACAGTGCGCTTTTAGCCGTGACCTTGCTGCTCAGTCTGCCCTACTGGCTGCTGCAAATGTCGCGCTACGGCAAGTACCATGCCGGTTTGTGGGAGCGATTGGGCAAGGTTTCGAACCGCCTGACCTCGCGTTCGGGACAACCCACAATTTGGATTCACGCCGTGTCGGTCGGGGAAGTGGTGGCGGTGGTCGGGCTCGTGAAGGAGTTAAATCGTAGAAACGAGACTTTACGGATTGTGGTTTCGACGACAACCGATACCGGTCAGGAATTAGCACGGAAAGAATTCGGCGAACAGAATGTCTTTTACTTCCCCATGGATTTCGCGTTCGCGATTCGGCCTTATTTGCGGGCGCTCCGTCCGCAATTGCTGGTCTTGGCAGAAACCGAGTTCTGGCCCAACGCTCTGCGTCTGACTCATGCCAGCGGGGCCCGGATCGCCGTCGTGAACGGCAGGATCTCCGATCGCTCGTGGCCGCGGTATCGCCGGTTTGCCTGGCTGTTGAAGAAAGCTCTGGATCCAGTCGATCTTTTTCTGGCGCAAACTGAGGAAGATGCGCGCCGCCTGCGCGACATCGGCGCCCCACCAGATCGGGTGCAGGTTGCCGGCAATCTGAAATTCGACGCGCCCGTGCCGCCGGAACCAGCAATCGTCGCCCGCCTCCGGCAAAGCTTGCAAAGCGAAGGCGCTGGACCAGTCCTGGTCTGCGGAAGCACAGTCGAAGGTGAGGAAGAAATTCTGCTGCAGGCGTTTAGAAATGTTCTGGCAAACTATCCGCGTGCCGTGATGATCCTGGCGCCCCGCCATCCGGAAAGATTTTTGCCGGTGGCGCAATTGCTCAGAGAGCTGGACATTCGCTTTTGGCAACGAACTTCGTGGCAGGGCGAATCGTTGGCGGGAGCCGTGCTGCTGCTCGACAGCATCGGCGAACTCGCCTCAATTTATGCGCTGGCTGACATTGCGTTTGTCGGCGGAAGCCTGGTGCCGCGCGGTGGGCACAATATCATCGAAGCGGCCCGGCATGGAGTTGCGATCCTCGTGGGTCCACATACGGAAAACTTTCGTGACATCGTGAATCTCTTCGACAGCCGCCGGGCGGTCCGCATTGTGACTCACGCTGAACTTCCGCCGGTTCTCATGGACCTGATTTCGAATGAAAGCGCTCGAGCTGCCCTCGGTCGGCGCGCGGCTGAGACCTTGCAATCGCAAACTGGAGCCATGCAGCGGACGGCGGATGCACTGGAGAAGCTTTTGCTTCCAGCATCTGACTCAGCCTCATCCGTTGCCGGGTTTTCTGCCGCTCACCTCCGATGATGAATTTATTAGCCCCGGTTTACGGCACTGGCGTGCGCGTCCGCAATGCGCTCTATAACCGCGGCACACTGCCGCAACGCAAACTGCAGGGGCCGGTCGTCAGCATAGGAAATTTGTCGGTTGGCGGTTCTGGCAAGACGCCCTTCGTGATGCTGATTGGCGAGTTGCTGAAGGTGCGGGGCATAAGGTTCGATGTGCTCTCCCGAGGTTATGGCCGCACATCGCGCGGGATCGCATCAGTCGATCCGTCTGGCACGGCTGCAACCTTTGGTGACGAACCTCTGCTGATCGCGCGCCGTTTGAACGTGCCGGTGATCGTTGGCGAAGATCGTTACGCGGCTGGAGTCTTCGCCGAAAAGCAGTTTGGGCCGCAATTCCATTTGCTGGATGATGGCTTTCAGCACCGCGCACTTTATCGTGATTTCGACATTGTGCTAGTCACGCCAGATGACGCCCGCGATCGATTGCTGCCCGCTGGCCGTTTGCGCGAGCCTCTCACTTCGCTGACCCGGGCCGACGCTGTCGTGCTTACCAGTGGCGCCGCGCCCGACGCGTTTCCGCTGAAAGACAAGCTGGTATGGCGCGTGCGCCGGGGAATCGTCGTGAAGAACGCGCCGACCCGGCCGGTTGTTTTCTGCGGCATCGCGCGCCCGAAGAATTTCGTATTGCAACTGCGGACCGCAGGCGTGGAACCGGCAGCCGAGGCTTTCTATCGTGATCATCATGCTTACACCGAATCTGACATTCACGATCTGATGAATTTGGCAGAGCGGAGCGAAGCCGACGGCTTCATCACGACCGAAAAAGACGCCATCAATCTGGGCGGATTTTTGTCTGCCCTCCAGCCATTGGCCGTCGTTCCCGTCAAAATGGAATTAGTGGAGGCAGCTAACGCCGTTGATACCATGCTGCGCAGGATTGACGAACGCCGGGGCAAGGCGTGAGAGAATTCGGTAACGTCGCAAACATCATTGCGCATGAGCAAACATCCTAAAGAAGCCGAGCGGCTGAAAAAGATCGTCAAGTCGTTCCCGAACGTCACCATCGCTGTGGTCGGTGACTTGGTGGCCGATGAGTTTATCTTCGGCGAGATTTCGCGCGTCTCGCGCGAGGCTCCCGTTCTGATCTTGCGGCATCGCGAGCGCACCGTTGTTCCCGGCGGCGGCGCGAACGCCGTTTATAACCTGGCGAGCCTCGGGGTAAACGTTTTGCCGGTCGGCATTGTCGGCGAAGATGAACCTGGACGCCTGCTGATTCGGGAATTTCGTCACAAGCGCATCCCTCTGAGTGGCGTCCTGCGAGAGAAAAGCTATACGACGGTGACGAAGAGCCGGATTCTTGCCGGGATGACTCACACTTCCCGCCAGCAGGTGGTGCGCATCGATCGCGAGCCCGATGCCGAACCCAGCCTGCACTTGAAGCGGGAGATTATTCGCGCCGCCCGGGAATATGCGCGCATCGCCGATGCGCTACTGGTATCGGATTACGGATACGGCGCCGCGTCCCCGCCAATTCTGAATGCGATTCGGGCACGAGGCCGCTTGGATCGCGTGCCGGTCATTCTCGATTCGCGCTATCGGATTCTTGAGTATTCCGGCATTGCGGCGGCGACGCCCAACGAACCGGAAGTCGAAGCCGCGCTCGGCCTGAAAATTGGGAACGACTGGGGGCGGCTTTTCTCGGCGGGACAAACACTGATGTCGCGCCTGAAGCTGCAGTCACTGGTGATTACACGCGGCCGCGATGGCATGGCGGCCTTCGAAGGCAAACGTCATCCGGTCGATATTCCCATCTTTGGCTCCGATCAGGTTGCCGACGTGACTGGAGCCGGAGACACGGTGATTGCCACGTTCAGCGCAGCGTTTGCCGCAGGCGCGAACACCGAAGAAGCGGCGCAACTGGCGAACTATGCAGGCGGGATCGTGGTCATGAAGCGCGGAACTGCGACGGTTTCCCAGGAAGAGTTATTGACTGCCCTGGAGCAGTCACCGCCGGTGACAAGAACGCATTGAGCGAAAAACTTCTCAGCCGGGAAGAGTTGCAAAAGCGTGTCGCCGATTGGCGCCGCGCGGGGGAGCGCATCACCCTCGCCAACGGCTGCTTCGATTTGCTGCACGTCGGTCACGTGCGTTACCTGCATGCCGCTAAGCAACTCGGTGGGCGGCTGATTGTCGCGGTCAATGCAGACGCAACGGTGCGAAAGTTAAAGGGCGAAGATCGTCCGCTGATGCCGGCTGAGGAGCGCGCGGAAATTCTGGCAGCCCTGGCGGATGTCGATGCCGTGGTAATTTTCCCTGAACCGGACGTGCGTGCGCTGATTCGCGAATTGAAGCCGAACGTGCACGCAAAGGGCACTGACTACACAGCTGAGAGCGTGCCGGAGCGCGATGCCGTGCTCGAGTACGGCGGGCGAGTTGAAATTGTCGGCGATCCCAAGGACCACTCCGCGAGTGAAATCATTCGAAAGCGGATGGGAGCGCGGCGGTCGTGACTTCATCATCGGCGGAAGTATCTGCAGCAGTTTCTCCTGTAACGAAAGGTTTCGAACGCCTGCTGATCGTTCGCCTCGGCTCGATGGGCGACATCATTCATACTTTGCCCGCGGCCCTTGCTTTGAGGCAAACCTTCCCGGATGCATTCCTTGGCTGGGTTGTGGAAGAACGTTGGGCCGAGTTGCTGTGTGCTACATCGGAGCCCCGGTCAGGTGCGGTTTCGCCGAGAAGACCCATCGTCAACCATGTTCACGCGGTCAACACAAAAGAGTGGCGGCATTCGCTCACCTCCGTACAAACCTGGGAGCGGATCGCCGCGGCTTTGAGCGAACTGCGCGGGCAGAACTACGAGATGGCCGTGGACTTTCAAGGCGCTGTGCGTTCGGCAGTGCTCGCGAAATGGTCGGGCGCGCCTCTGGTCTACGGATTCCGACAACCGCGAGAAAATGTCTCCAGCATGTGGTACACGCACCAGGTCGAGGCTGCCGGGACGCACATCATCGAGCAAAATTTATCCCTTGCGGAGGCAGTTGCTCAACAGTCCCTCGACATCCCCAAGGTGGAATTCCCTGGCGACGCTGCGGCTGGGACGAAAATTGACCATTGGCTGCAGTCACGACACATTACACATTTCGTTCTGCTCAATCCCGGCGCGGGATGGGGAGCCAAGCAATGGCCTGCGGAACGCTTTGGCCAGGTTGCGAAACTTCTGGCCAAAAACCGGCTTCAGTCGCTGATCAATTTTGGCCCAGAGGAAGAACCATTAGCCCGCGCCGCGGAGTCTGCCAGCCAAGGCGCGGCGCAGGCAGTTGGCTGTTCTTTGGCTGAACTGATCGCGCTCACTTCGCGCGCCCAGTTAGTCATCGGAGGTGACACGGGACCCATGCATCTGGCCGCGGCCCTGCGCATTCCAGTCGTCGCCATATTCGGCCCCACGGATCCGGCGCGTAACGGGCCATTCGGGACTCGCAGCCGCGTTCTACGCAGTACTTCCAGCCTGACCTCTCTTTCACATCGAGCCGAGCCGGACATGGGCTTGATGGAAATTTCCGTCGATCAGGTGGCCGCCGCAGCTCAGCAGTTGCTTGGAGAGAGCAATGGCTAGCTGGCCAACCATTGCCCGCCGTATCCGTGTGCCGCTGGGCTTTGCGGTGACTGCTCTTTACTTTTGGCTGGCGCAACCTTCCGTGAAATCGGTCGCAGCGGGCGCCCTCCTCGTGATCGCCGGCTTATTGCTTCGCGGCTGGGCCTCCGGAAGCTTGCAAAAAAATGAGCGCCTGGCAACGACAGGTCCGTACGCGTACACGCGCAATCCACTTTATTTAGGGTCGTTGATTCTGGCCATAGGATTCGCCATTGCTGCCAGGAGTTGGTGCATCGTGCTGGTTCTCGCGATCATGTTTCTGGTGATCTATCTTCCCGTGATTCGCTCGGAGGAAGAATTTCTGGCGCAGCACTTCCCTGAATTTTCCGCTTACGCGGCTCGAGTTCCCCGGCTATGGCCGCGCTTCAAGGCCACCGGCAACGACGACTCAGAATTTTCCTGGAGTCTCTACAACCAACATCGCGAATACCATGCGACACTAGGTTCAGTAACAATTTTGCTGATATTGATCGGAAAAATGTTTTGGATTTCGCGATAAATGTTCGCCGAAGCTTCACACGTGGTTCAGATCTGCACGTCTAACGAATTATGAGCAAGCTTCTCTCTTATTTTCTGATATTCGCCGCGTTCGTCGGCGCGGGACAAACCGGTTCTCGGCAGCAGGAACCGCTGCCCACCATCGGCGCCGCGCCCGCGTCGGTCATTGTTCCTCCGCCGCCGAATTACAATTTTTTCGACGATCAAAGGTACGTCTACAGCGTCGAATGGCACTTATTCACCGCGGGCACGGCCACCATGGGTCTTCACGCTGACGGCAACGAGCAGAAAGTGATTTCCACCGCCGTTTCCTCCGGCGTTGTCAACGCGCTTTACAAAGTCAACGACCACTTCGAATCGTTCTTCGATCCGCACACCTTTTGCTCGCTGCGGGTGGTTAAGCATATCGAAGAAGGCTCGCATGCGCGAGATTCGCAGCTGCACAACGATTATCCGCGCCGCAAGAGCGTTTTTGACGAGAAGAACCTGAAAACCGGAGAACAGAAACACATCGAGAACGACATTCCAGGATGCGTCACCGACGTTGTCAGCGGTTTTTACTACTTGCTTTCGTTGCCGCTGCAGGTGGGAAACGTGAATGCCTTCACCATCAACGACGGTGCCAAGACCACCGACGTCAGCGCCCGCGTCGAAGCCCGCGAGCAGGTGAAAGTTCCAGCGGGGACATACCAAACCGTAAGAGTGAGGATCGAGGCTGTCTCCGGAGCGCTTAAAGGCAGGGGTACGGTTTGGGCGTGGTACAGCGACGACAATCACACGCCGGTGCAGATGCGGTCGAAGCTGGGCTGGGGAACTCTGCTGTTCCGGCTGCAGCGGATCGAAAAATAATTACTCCTGGCCGGAGGACTAACATTTCATTTCTGCGCCAGCAGAGATTTCGCGTGGCTGAGTTCCGGACGGCCGGAGCTCGAGCCGGCGCACACTTTCACCAAGTCTGCGTAATAAGTGTTCGCTTGATCGCTCTTGCCCGCCATTTCCGCGGCACGCGCCGCGCCGTAAAGGCCATCAAAGCGATTGGGATTGTATTTCAGATCGGCTTCGTATTCAGTCAAAGCTTGGTCCGAACGCTTCATTTCCAGCAACATGTCCGCCAGCATTTCGCGCGCGGGAATGGCTAAAGGCTCATCACCCTCGGCTTCTTGCTTCTCCGCAATTGCGCGCAGTGATTTAATCGCTGCATCATTCTTGCCGTCCGCGTGGTCTGCCCACGCAGTCGCTTCTTGCAAATCTTCCTCCACCGCTTGCCCAAACAATTTCTTTCCCTGGCGGACGAGGGTTTTGTGAATGGTCTCGATCTGCAGAATATCCTTGCGCGCTTCGTCCGGATGGCCGCTGCGCGCGGAGCCGATAGCTCGCGCCCAGTAGGTCACAGACATGTCTCCGGGATCCGCGTTGGGCACCGGCGCCAGCGAGGCGGCGTCAGCCCAATGATGGAGTTCGAGATCATATCGCGCCGGGAAAACTACCAGCACGTAAATGCGCGGATCGAAATCCGAACCGTACATGTTATCTTTCATTTCCGGCATCGAGCGCACTTCCTCGATCAAACGCTGCGCGTCGCCCTCGCGTCCCGATTGCAAATACGCATACTCCAGAAAATCCATGGCATGAAACTGATGGCTCTCGCCGCCTTTGTGCTCCGCCGCGGCCTTGCGAGTAGCGGCGACCGACGCGAGGTTGGAGTTGATGTCGTCCTGCCACATGCCCAGGCGGGCAAAGATGTGTGAAGGCATATGCAGCGCATGGGGTGCGGCGGGAGCAATTTGCGCATAGCGTTGCGCGGCGGGAAGCGCAATCTGCGCCATCTGCGGGCTGTCACAGGAATGAATCAGATAATGCGCCACGCCGGGATGGTTCGGCTCTTCGGCGAACAATTTCTCCAGAATCGCGGCGGCTTTTTTCTCGTTAGCAAAAGTTGTGTCGTTATCCGGCCGCGAAGCCAGCAACGACAAAGCATAAAACGCCGACGCTTCGAGATCCTCAGGATGATGCTGCGCCTGCACCTCCATCGCGTTGGAATATGCGACAGCCCGCGAGTGATACGAGCGTTTTTTCGAACCGCTATAGAAAGCATCGATGGCCGCAATGTAGCCGCGTTCGCGGTCGTCGGTCGGATGCAGCGACTTCGCCTTTCTCGCTTCCGCCTTTCCTTTCTTGATCGTCTTCACATCGGGATGGTTCCAAAGTTGGTGCCAATAGCTCATCGCGATGCCCCAGTGAGCCATGGCGCAGTGCGGATCGGCAGCGGCGATCTGCTCGAATTGCTTTTGCGCTTCTTCATACCAAAAGGAATGCAACAACGCCACGCCGCGCTCGAACGGCTGCTGCGCCTGCATCACGCAGGAAATGGGGAAATGCACCGTGCCCAGTTGCTCAGGCGTCAAATCTTCGTGGTGATGTTCATCGTCGACCGCCGCAGACGCGGGAAGAAGTAAGACAGCAAGAATCAGCAAGAACGCGATTCGCTTCATTGGGACCCCACTGGAAATTGAGTCTATTCTGCGGGCAGGATTGGGGTCAATTGTGGCGATACTCAGCGCCCCTGGTGCGCGCCGTCAAAACGGAACCCTCAGCGACAAAATCGGGATGTGGTTGGTGGGGTGGAACGACGTGGCCGCGATCTGGATGCCTCCGCCGAAGGTGAAGGCGATGCGATTGTGGATCGGGAAGCGGCCGAGCATCAGGCCGGGAGTGACGTAAAGCACCGTATGGCCGTCGTGCGATCCGCCGTAGTAGCGAGTCATGTTAAATTCCGTCTCCGGCCACAGCTTCTTGAAAATCTTGTATTGCAGCGTATTGTTCCACAGCAATGCGTGCCCGATTTTGTTGATGTTTCCCGTGGGTAGGCTTCCGCCCAACGTTCCCTGCACATCGAAATGTCCAAACCCCTTGCCGTATGCGATGGTCGGAGTGATGACCGGACTCGGATTACCTTCCTGATATTGCCCGGTCGGCAGAGTCATCTGATAAAACAGCGTGAGGATGTAATTCCCGTGCTCCTCGTTTCCAGCCGCAAGCCGGTACTTCACCAAGAATTGCCAGTCGCCAAACCCGTCGCGGGGAGAAGAGTCGGGATTATTGATGATGTAGGGAGGTACGGCGAGGATGATCTCAGTGTTCTTTTGCGGAATGATTTCGAGACCCTTGCTCACGCCGACGTTAGTGGTAGTTGTGCCGTCATTGTGGGTCTGCCATTGCACGTCGTAACGAAACTCTTGCTCGAGCCGGGGCGTGGTGGTATTGAGCGGAGTGATCCAGTGCGGCTGCTCCGACTGGGTTTGGGTCACCATGTCGAGCCAGTCGGAAATTACGCCATTTTGGGCGAATAAGCTGGTTGAGCAACAAGAAACCATAACGACAAAAAGAGCGGCGGCTCTGCGCATCGCAATCCCCAAGTTGAATGATTTTGCTGTAAAGAAGGGAGAAGTATACTGATACTATATTTCTCAAGTCAAATAGTATACGAATTTAGACATATATGAAGATGCAACTGAACTCGCGACAGTACGCGGCGTTTGGTTTGGGGCTGGCGCTGCTCCTCTATTCAGGGAGTCTTCAGGGCCAGCAACTCACGATTCAAACCGAGTCCGGAAAGCAGACCATAGTCACGAAAGCTGACCTCGACGCTATGCCGCAGATCGAGGTCTCGGCCGGAACGGCGAATGTTCCGGTGACCTATCAGGGTGTGGCGCTCAAAGCCCTGCTGGAAAAAGCCGGAGTCACTTTTGGTGACTCGCTACGGGGAAAGCGTTTAGCTTCGTGCTTGCTCGTCGAAGCAGCGGACGGATACCGGGTGGTGATCGCGTTGCCCGAGATCGATCCGGCGTTTGGCGATCAGCAAATCATGCTGGCTGATTCACGCGACGGCAGGCCGCTCGATCAAAAAGAAGGCCCGTTCCGAATCGTGATTCCCAGCGAAAAGCGAATGGCGCGCTGGGTACGGCAAGTGACCGCGCTCAAGATTGTTGAAGTGCAGTGAGGCGTCAGTCTTTCTGAATCATGACTTCGGTGGCTTTGACCACAGCGATGACGGTGTCACCCTTCTTGAGCTTCAATTCTTCGGCGCTGCGCCGGGTGATGGCGCTTTCGATGAGATTGTCGCCGACCCGCACCACAACGTGGGCCATCACGTCGCCCAACTGAACTTCTTCCACTTTTCCTTGTAGTTTGTTTCTGGCTGAGATTGGCATGATTTTTTGATTATAGAAGCTTGGAGAGAAGAATATGAGAATTTGCCGGCTTTCCCTGGTTTTCCTTTTGGTCGCCGCGAGTATCTTGCCCTTGCGTGCGCAAGACATCTCCGTCGCCGCGGCCGCGGACTTGCAATTTGCCATGCGGGACATTGCCGCCGGTTTCGAAAAAGACACAGGGAAAAAAGTCACGATCTCTTACGGATCGTCGGGCAACTTTTTTCAACAGCTGCAGAATGGAGCGCCGTTCGACATCTTCTTTTCCGCCAATCTCGATTACGCCCAAAGGCTACAAGATGCCGGACTGACAGAACCGGGAAGCTATTACCGATATGCCAAGGGCAAGATAGTGATCTGGACGCGGAAAGAGTCAAAGCTCGACCTGACTTCCGGCATGCAAGCTTTGCTTAACCCGTCCATCAGCAAGATTGCGATCGCCAATCCTCAACATGCGCCGTATGGTAAAGCCGCGGTCGAGGCGATGCAGAAAGTGGGAGTCTACGACAAAGTAAAAGACAAGCTGGTCCTCGGCGAAAACATTTCGCAGACCGCATCGTTCGTGGTCTCGGGATCGGCCGACGTTGGCATCGTTGCACTGTCACTCGCGCTCTCTCCGAACATGAAGGACGCGGGCCACTACGTGGAGGTGCCAACCGGCACCTATCAACCGATCGAGCAAGCGTGCGTCATCCTGAAGACATCGAAGAACGAAGCTGTAGCGCAGCAATTCTTATCGTTCGTCAAGAGTCCAGCGGCGGCGGAAATTCTGACACAGTACGGTTTTGATGTGTCCGGCCGGGCGAAGCCGTGAAGAACTTAGGGTTGTCAACAAGGCTCAAAACGACCTGCGCCCGGATTTGGCTCCGAGCGCAGGAAATCGATCAAATCAGTGGCGACAAGCCATACTACTGTCGGGATGTTACGCGACCGCCTGCGATGCGCTGTGCCCGCCAAACGACTGGATCGCGCTAGCCTCGTCCTGGTGGATGTCGAAAACAGCCGCCAGCCTTGTCATGTGCAGCAGGTCGTGCACGCGCTTGTTCAGGTTGGCCAGTTTCACTTCACCCCCCTTGTTGCGAATTGTCGTATGAGTCTTCACCAACTCTCCGAGACCGGAGCTGTCGATGTAGTTCACCTCAACCAAGTTCAGAACGATTCGGCGGTTTCCTTGGTCGGCAAGATCGCGAACGATGTCACGCAACATTACATTGCCCTCGCCCAGCGTAATCCTGCCGCTGATGTCAAGCACGATGACATCCCCGATCTTGCGTGTTTCCGTTTGCATCTTGGTCGGCGTCTTGCCCTGCATGCCCATGCCCAAGCGATCGAGGATTTCGCAGGCCGCCGTGGCAGTCTCCGGCGACTCAGTGCGAACCACAATTAACGAGCGCCCTTCTTTCAGGACTTCCCGGAAAAATGCGGCATCCTCGGAGCACTTTGCATCCGGCGTAGGTTGCGGAGCTTGCGCGTCGTGGGCCGCACTTGCCCCCACGGCCGCACCCGTGCCCGCCCCGGCGAGTCCCAAGAGCGCCGCGGCACCAAAGCCCAGCGCAAACACAGGCCCGATGCCCGGCAGCAGCAGAGTGGCGGCAACGACCCCCGCGGACATGCCCGCCGCCCCGCCCACAAAGCCTCCGACGGTAGCGCCGAACTCCTTCGCGATGCTCTTGGCCTCGGTTTCCGAACGTGTCAGATACACAATGGACTGCTCCGGCACACCTTTTTGCCGTAATTCTTTTACAGCCTCTTCCGCGTGATCGCGGCAAGAAAAAACGCCAATTGCGGTTTCCACATGCCCTCCTTGAAGCAGCGACCTTTGGGAGCTACTGGTCAACTGCTGTGGCCCCAGCGGTGTGGCACAAAACTGTGATCTTAGCCCTGGGATTTGTCAAGCGAATTCTGATGGTTTTTGCGGGTTTTCCTCGCCTTATTCAGGTTAGCCGGGGTTTGGCGTTGACCGGCTGGCCTTCCAGACAGATAATCTTCATGACTCGGTTGGCGGCCGCCCGGCACATCGCGGTTTTCGGCAGGTGGGAACCCCGCGCTCACCTACTGCAGCCGGAATCTCTCATTCATCAGCCGCTGCAGGCGAGGCTTGTAAAGAATGTCGTAGGCAAATTCTTTGTCAGGGAACATGGCCAGGGCTGCGCGTTTGGCACCGGCCGCCAGCTCGGAAGCTTCTTCTACCGTCATGTTCGGATCCTGGCTGATCACCGACATGACCATGCTCATCATGACCTGCAAACGGCGAATGTTGCGTGCTTCGAGTTCGCGTTCGCTCAGCTGCCTAGCCCGTTCCGCACTCTCCATGAGTACCCCACTCAGCGGATTAGATGAGCCGCTCTCGCCGGGCGTTGCGCCCAGGCGTGGAGCTATTCTGGAATCAATTGCCTGTCAAAGCAATGGCCCCATGGTGTAGGGCTTTAGTAACACCGCATGCCGCTTGGGCAACCGGGGCAACCGAATCTCATGCTGCAACCCTTCGCGCGGGATTAGAATCATTTAGACAACCAAGCGCCGAGCGCGTGCGTCTGGGAAACCAGCCTAGGAGGGCTCATGTCAGGAAGCGCTTCATCGAAACCCGCAGCGCCAAACCCGAACGAGAAACTGGTTCGAGTGTTTGACACCGAACAGGAATCTGAGGCCATGGTGGTGCGCGGGTTGCTCGAGTCTGCCGGCATCGATTGTGACATCACGGCGCTCGATGCGCCGCAAGATATTCTGCCCGGCGTTGGCGGGACCGTTATCCTGGTGCGCGAAGAAGATGCCGCACGGGCCTCGCAAATGATCCAAGATTACCGCCGGCCGCCCAGTGATAACGAGATGGAGACCGCCGAATACGAAGCTATTCCAGATCCCGAGAGTGAGGCGTAACCGTTCTTCCGTCCAAATAAAACGTGACCGCGCCGTCGAGGTCGGTGCGGTACGTGAGTACATGAGATTCTCCCAGTCGGGCGAGCACCTCGGGCCGTGGATGGTGATAGACATTGCGCGCACCGACCGAGATCACGGCAAAGCGCGGATGCACCGCGGCCAGCAGTTCGGGAATTGTCGACGTATTACTGCCGTGATGCCCAACCTTTAGTAAATCCGCAGCCGGACGGTTTTCCGCAATCGTTCGCTCGACTTCTTTTTCTGCATCGCCTTCGAGCAGCGCCGAGGTTGCGCCGTAGCTCACTCGCATGACGAGCGAATCGTCGTTGGCCTTGCGGGAAATTGCGTCAGCCGCCGGCGCCAAGATTTGCACGCTTAGATCGTCGGCGGAAAAATCGTCTCCCGCTTGATGACGCGTAACCGGAATGCCGAGTGCTCTCGCCTCGCGCAGCAGGTCGCGCAGTTCGGAATTGAAATCGCCCGGCCCGATCCAGAGTTCCCGCGGACGAAAATTCGCCAGCACCGCGTGCATGCCACCAATGTGATCAGCGTGCGGGTGAGTGACGGCAACTCGATCCAGACGGCTAAATCCCCGCGACCACAAATAAGGTGAGACGACGTCTTCTCCGATATCGAGTTCCGAATGCATCCAATGCGGAATGCCTCCGGCATCGACCAGCAAAGTTTTGCCTTGCGGCGAAACTAAAAAGATGGAATCGCCTTCGCCCACATCGATCGCGGTGACTTCGAGCGAGCCGGCTTTCGTGTGGGGATGCGGCGGTATGGCACAAATCCAGAACGCACTGGTAAAAACGGCAGCTAAGCCTACGAACACAAGCACGGCTCGCCGGCGAGCCAGAATCATTGCTAAAGCCAAGGCGGCTCCCGCTAAGACAATCAGCGAAAGTTGCGGCGTGGGCACGCGCGCATCCGACAAGCGCAACGCCCCGAACCAGCGTACCGAACCGGCCATGGCACGTAGTGAAATGCCTGCAATCATCGCGGCTACCTTGGCCGGAACAAGCCACACATAGCTGATGGCGATCGCGGCCATCGCGGCGATCATGGCAACCTCGGTGAGTGGCACAGCCAGAACATTTGCCGGCAAAGAAACAATCGTTGCACGGTGGAAGTAATAGGCCATCGGCAATGCAAATCCGGCCTGTAGCGCGATCGAAATCACTACGAATTCGCAAGCGCGAATCAAGATTCGTCCGCTGCGGGAAAGAAGCTGGAGGGGCAAGCGACTTCCGAGAACGTTTTGCAAGCGATCTGCGATCATCCTCAGATCGAGGCGAAACTGTATCAGTCTCGGCGGAAGCGCGAAATCGTAGCTGACCGCATCCAGGCTTCGGAGGGCTCTCAAAACGGGTTGAGTTGTGCGCTGCAGAATCGGCGTTCCGATTCCGGCGATGATCAGCACACAAAGAAAGCTCAATTGGAAGCTGGCTCCGAGCAACGCATGCGGATCAATGAGCAAAAGCGCAATCGCCGCGGCGCCAATGGCGTTCAGCACCGACTTTTTTCGATAGAGTATGCGCGCGCAAAGATAAACCGCCAGCATCAACGTGGCCCGCCAGACGGGCGCGCCGACATCGGTCAGCGCCGCATAGGCGACGGTCAGCACAACAGTGATACCGCTCGCCTCAATTTCACCAACCCGCATGCGTCGCAACAACCAGAATGTCACCAACGCCAGAATCGCAACCTTAAGACCGGAGATCACCAGCACGTGGTAGGTACCGGTGCGCTGAAAATCAGTCAGCAGATCGCGTCCGACGAACGCATTTTCGCCGATGAGAAGCGCATCGACCAGCGCCGCCTGTTCTCCCGGCCACAATCGCGCAATCTGCTGAATGATGCTGCGATGCACGCGCACGCGCCAGTCTTCCACGCGGCTGCCGGAAAAGCCGGGCAGCAACTCGACCTCCGCCGCTTTACACGACGCCAACGCCACAATTCCCTGCTCCGCCAAAAAGCCTTCGTAATCGAATGCTCCAGGATTGCGATAGTTGTGCGGACGATTGAGCTTGGCAGAGAAACGAATCCGCTCGCCGTAATGAAAAATGTGGGGCATAGCACTTGCTCCCGACTCGCCATCTTCCTTGTCATACAAGGTTGCGCGAATCCCGAACCGCGCCGCAGTGGTCGCAGTGTCGGTGTCGATCGTTTCGGTCTCGAGGTCGATTCTCTGCCGTAAATCCCTCGGCCCGCTGCGCTCAGGAATACCCTCACGAACCACATGGGCAGTGATCAGCGTTTCCTCGCCATCGCTGAGATTCGGAACGGTTCCACTGACCGGGCCACGCACTTGAATGGTGAGCGCACCCAAAATACAAAGCGCGGAGAGGATGATGGCGAAGGCCACCCTCGGACGCCGGCGCACAAGAAACGCAGCGGAAGAACCAAAGACTAGCGCCGCAATCAGCCACCACGAAGGCGGACGCCAAGCGTAGACGCCGAGCAGAATCCCGCAGGCATAGGCGAGGGCCGCCCAAAGCAGCGGCTGACGAGGCGGTGCATCTGTTAAAACCGAGGCCGATCTGGACTGCGGCCGTTCCATGCGATGGACGGATCAGCGACTCAGGCGCACAACGCTCTCGACATGGTAGGTTTGGGGGAAAAGGTCCACCACATGGGCTTGCCTGATGTGATATCCAGCGGCGAGCAGTCCGGCCAAATCGCGCGCCAGCGTCGCCGGATCACAGGAAACATACGTGATCTCAGCCGCCTCCAGCCCGGCCAGACTGCGGACCACCATTCCCCCCAACCCGCCACGCGGCGGATCGAGCACGATCAGATCTGGGCGCACCTTGCCCGCCCTTTGCTGCAAGAATCGATCGGTCGTGGCGTGGACCGCCTTCACGTTTGCGGGTGAATTGTAGGAAAGATCGGCATAGGCTGTCGGTGACGATTCAACAGCGGTTACCTGTGCAAAACTTCTGGCGAGAACGCTGGAGAAAAGTCCCACGCCGGCATAAAGATCGAGCGCGGCATTCCCGGAACGGTTCGCGGTCACGATCTCCACCAACTGGTCTGTTAGAAAACGATTCACCTGGAAGAACGCTCCGCCGCTCACGCGATAAGCAGCGTCTTTGGTTTTGTAATTCAGCGCCTTCTCCCCGGCAGAAGCCATCGGCTTTAACTCAGCAGATTCATTCGCGCCAATCGCAATCACCAATGCCCCGATCGCCGAAGCCGTCCCGCGCAGATCCTCGGCAAGGTTCTGCGCCGCCTCGGTCGATAACGGAGGCGCGCAATAAAGCAACAGAAGCAACTGATCGTCTTCAGCGTTTGCGAAAAATTCGATCTCCTGAATTTCCTGCGGAATTTTGCCCGCACGTCCCAGTTCCCACGCCACACTAATCCCGCGATTGATCAGGGCAGAACTGATGGGGCATTGTTCAACCGGCAGCAATTCATGGGAAGCGAATCGATAATAGCCAAGCGCAAAATCCGGCTGAGTCCGAACCCGCAGCCGTGCCCGGTTGCGATAATTCCATTCCGGCGAAGCATGAACAATCGGTTCGGTTTCAAGTTCGACCTTCGCAATGCGGCGCAGATTTTCCTTGAGCACCGCTGCTTTGATCTCCAACTGATGCCGATAGTCGGTGTGCTGGTAGTGGCAGCCACCGCAGCGGCCATAATAAGGACAGGGTGCCTCGATGCGATTTGCCGAGCGCTCGATGACTTCATCCAGGCGGGCGCGGGCGAAGCCCGGCTTATTTTCGACGAGCGTGGCTTCGACTGTTTCCCCTTCCAGCACAAAAGGAACGAAGGCCGCTTTGCCGCGTCCGTTTTCGTCCGCAGGCAGGCGTGCCAGGCCATCGCCGCCATAAACCAATTTTTCGATCGAGAGCCGCAATCTTTGATTCTAGAACGTTCCTGCGAAACTGGCTTGCGGCTTCACTCAAAACTTGGGCAAAAGAAATCCGGTTTGCTGCCGGTAACTCTGATACTTGTCACCAAAAGTTGCGAGCATCAAAGTTTCTTCCCGCTTGGCTTTGAAGCTGTGCACGACGCCCACCACCACAATCGCCAGCAATCCGCGCCATTCGCCGATCACCATCGCAGTTCCGATCGCCGCCAACAGCAGTCCGCTATAAATCGGATGGCGAAGCCGGGCGTAGGGACCGGAGCAAATCAGTTCGTGATCGACTTTCAGCGTGACGCGCGCGCTCCAGTTTCGACCTAAATTCCAGCGTGCCCAAATGGCCAGCGCGATCCCCGCATAGGTCATCACCACTCCAACGGCGTTCAGCCATGGCGTGCTGGCTACGAACCGTTCTCGCAGCCAGCCTCCGTGAATACGTCCAGAAAACATGAGATAAAAAGCCGCCGCGAGGGTCAAAACTTCGAGAAGACGCGCTGGCAGCGGTTCCGTCACCTTTGCCGATTTGACCCGTAGCGCATTGACGCACCAATAAATCGCAAACGCATACCACGGAATCAGTTCGATGTCCCACAACCCGATGTTTGCCATCTCTCACCTCGAATCTGCACTGCTGCTTTCCCCGCGCGATTTCTGTTTTTGCATGCGCCGCAGTCGTTCGATCCACAACCGCTCCGCCTGCCCTTGCTCCACCAGGAATCGAGCCACCTCGCCGCCATAGGTTCCCACGTCCAGGTTCGCTTTCAGCGCCGCTAATCGTTCTTCCCGGTAAAACAAGTACGCTTCTCGCCTGGAAAGGATCCCGAATCTGGCTTCGGGTTTTATTAGATCGAACATGCCGACCCGCAGGCAGAACGCGTCGGGCGAGCGCGCATCCTGATCGGAAAACTCCGCCAGACTCTGAACCAGCTCTTTTCTTCCCTTCGCCGTGAGCGCGTACTGCTGGCGGGTTTGCCCACGCTGGCCGGGAGTGGTTTTCTTGCTGACCAGACCCTGTTTGGTGAAACGGCGTAGCAGCGGATAGACCAGATTGTTGTGCATGGTCTCCTGCCGGAGGATGAACCCTGCCTCTTTTTTCAACTGATAGCCGTGCTTAGGGCCATCAAAAAGCAGCGCCAAAATTATTAAGTCATTCATGACAGTGTCAATAATGATCTAATAAAGACTTTTTTGTCAAGAATGCCGAAGAAACCATACAGAGACGAAAGTCTCCCCCACTACGACGCGGGATCGTGGAAAGACGCAAAGCCGGCGACGGGCGTGCAAAATCGCAAAAGAAAGCATTGCCCGGCCCACAAGGCTTTTGCTAGCATGGAAGCCCTGCCTGAGCTCCCAGCGGCAGATTACTTTCCATTTATGTGCACTCAGAAAGGTGGAAAAGCCTTGCGAAGATTTCTGTGTCTGGCGGTAGCAGTATTTTTAGCAGTGCCCGCACTCTCACTGGCGCAGTCGATCCAGTCGTTGAAGAATCAGGCGCCCGATGGTGTCAACATTAGTTACCAAATGACCGATGGCACGGTGATGGCCCAAGGATATGGCGATTCCGATTGGTGGAAGCTGACGCCCGATGAAACCGGCAGCTACGTCAATGGAACCTGGACGCAGCTCGCCAGCCTTCCTTCCGGCTACTCTCCCGATGCCAACGCCTCCGCCGTGCTCGCCGATGGCAGACTCCTGATCGAAGGCGGCGAATATAACTTCGGCAATTTCACGCTCACCAATCAGGGCGCGGTTTACGACCCCTTAACCAACACTTGGGCCAACCTCACGCCTCCGCCAGGATGGTCCTATATCGGCGACTCGCCATCCTCGGTACTTCCGGACGGCACTTTCCTCATCGGCGACAAACTGGTGAAAAACGATGCCGCACTGAATCCGAAGACCATGAAGTGGGTTCAGGGAAACCCTCCCGGCAAGAGCGACTTCAACGCGGAAGAAGGCTGGACTCTGCTTCCCAATGGCACCATTTTGACCGCGGATGTGAAAAACGCCCCAAATTCCGAGCGTTTCATTCCATCGATGAGGAAATGGGTCACTGCAGGCAGCACGATTGTCGACCTGCATTCGCCTTCCCAGTTTGGCTGTCTGCCCTTCGGGCCGAACGGCAAGTACTGCTACTATCCGCCGGGAGAAATCGGCCCCTCGATTCTGCGTCCCGACGGAACGGTTTTTTACACCGGTTCTCAGCCGGAATCCGGAGGCCCGGGCCACACCGCCATCTACACGCCGGGCGCGAATGTTATGGACGAAGGCACCTGGGCTGTCGGACCTGACTTCCCCAACGGCGATAACGCCGGCGACTCCTTCGCCGTTCTACTGCCGAATGGAAACGTGCTGGTCGAAGGCGACTCCGGAACCTTGTACACGTTCAACGGGACGACTTTTACCGCCGGCTCGGCCTATGGCGGGGCCTTAATGGTCCTTCCCACCGGCCAAATTCTACTTGGGGGATCTGCAGTGTACAATGCGCCGGGAACTTATCAGCAATCGTGGGCGCCGACCATCTCGAACTTCCCTGCGAGCGTGACCCCGGGCAACACCTATAAGATCTCGGGAACACAGTTCAACGGGTTGTCACAAGCCAACTCGTTCGGCGACGAGTACCAGACGGCGACCAACTATCCGCTGGTGCGCATCACCAACACCGGCACTGGACACGTGTTCTACGCCCGCACCCACGACCACAGCAGCATGGGCGTGGCAACGGGAGGTCTGACTGTTTCCACCAACTTTGATGTTCCGTCGGGCATCGAAACTGGGGCCAGCACGTTGGTGGTTGTGGCCAACGGCATTCCCTCGCAACCGGTGAACGTTACGGTTCAGTAATGAGTTTTCGTAAGAGAAAAACAAGGCCGCGCTCGTGAATACGGGCGCGGTTTTTCTTTCGGATTTTCGCCCTCACATATAGAACAAGCTCAGCCGTGGCAAATTGTATTTTTCCAGCAGGCGCTTGTGCAGATACTGTTTCTGCAGTTGTTCGATCTGTGATCCCGACATCTTTCGACGATATGGAGCGAGCTCGCGGTCGGCCTCTGCCCGCACCGCGACAATCGCATCATCTGGCGTTGATGCCAGCAAAACCGCGAACAACTTTTCTTCGAGAACCGTCAGCCTGCGCTCCAAGTCTTCCAATCGCGGAAGCGATCTCGCCGCCTCCAATTCATTCGCCAGATTCCGAAGAGTTGCAGCGGTTTCTATCACCAATGGTTGGGCCGAAATGGCGCCCGTCGGCAATTGCGTCCCCTCCAGTTGCTCGGCATTGCGGCGCAGGAAAGCCGCGATTTCGCCGGCTTGAAATCCAGCCGGCTTCTGGCCGCTTTCAGCCTTCGCCGCCCCGACCGCGGCTTCTTTCATTTCTTCAGCCGCAGCCAGAACTTCTTGCGTGCAAAAACCTAAAGCGTTCACCTTGCGCGTCTTCGCGGGCCGCCGCTCAAAGTTCTCGAAGGTGACATCAATGCCGCGCAGCACGGCTTCCAACGGAATGCCAGCGTCTTTCCACATCTCGATCAGCGCCCAATCGACGGTCGAAAGCAGCAGCGCGCCGCCAAAGCGCTTCTGGAAATGCTCTTCGATTTCGGTGAAATAGTTGAAGTAATTATTCACGACAGCTAGCGGGACTTACCCGAAGAAGAACCTCGCGACGCGGGCCGAGCCTTTGCAGTGGAACGTGCGGCTTCGGTCCCATGCGTCGGCTTGGACATCGCATTCCGTTCCCAGATAATTCGCAAACCTTCCAGCGTGAGTAAATCATCGACCTGCTTGATGTATTTCGATCCGTCGCTGATCAGCGACGCGAGCCCGCCGGTAGAAATCACCTTGGTATCACGTCCGAGTTCGTTGAGCAGCAACTCGAGAATTCCATCGACCAATCCGAGATATCCGTAATACAGCCCGGATTGCAGGCTGGCCACGGTGTTGGTGCCGATGATGCGCGCCGGTTTGCGAATGTCGACGCGCGGCAGCCGGGCCGTCCGCCCAAACAGCGCATCCGCCGAGATGCCAATCCCCGGACAGATGACGCCACCCTGGTACTCGCCTTTCGCGGTCACGCAATCGAACGTCGTTGCCGTGCCGAAGTCAACTGAAATGATGGGCCCACCATATTTCTCGAACGCCGCAACCGAATTGACGATGCGGTCCGCGCCCACTTCCGCCGGATTTTCATACAGCACCGGCATGCCGGTCTTGATACCCGGCCCCACAAACAGCGGTTTGATATTGAAGCCTCGCTCGCACACTTGACGCAGGATGGAATCGATCGGCGGCACAACCGACGAGATCACTATCCCGTAAATGCCGCCAAAATCCAGATTGGCCATGGCAAACAAATTACGGAAAAGCACGATATATTCGTCCACGGTTTGCGTCGTGTTTGTGGCCACGCGCCAGTTCGCAACCAGCAGTTCATAGCGGCCTCCGCCAGAAGACGCTTCTGCCGACCCCGCCCTGGCCACGCGCGCGAAGACGCCCAGCACAGCATTCGTATTTCCGACATCGAGAACCAGAAGCATAGAAATTTCGATCGCGCCGCCTATTTCGGCCGAACCGTGCCGCTCAATACCGTTCGCAAGCCTTGCTCAGTGCGAACTTGCAAAAACCCGCGAGCGTCCAGCCCCTCCGTGATTCCCTCGAACCCGCCATTTTCATCCACGTGGACGCGCACTCCGCGCACCGACGAGGAGTGCTCCATGAAGCGCCGAATCACCGACTCGCGCGCCTTGGCGTTCTGCTGCAGCTCGCGATACTCACGGTCAAGCGATTTTAGCAAAGCCGTGCATAAATCCACGCGCGACCAAGTCTCCCCTGTCGCCATTCGCAGCGAGGTCGCAGAATCCCGCAGATCGGCGGGAAAACTGTTCTGATTCACATTGATTCCGATTCCCAGCACCAGGTGCCGTACGCGCGTGACCTCCGCATTCATCTCCGCCAAAATGCCGCAGAATTTCTTACCTTCGATCAACAGATCGTTCGGCCACTTGAGATCGGGATTCACCCGCGGATCGATCTCTTGAACTGCAGCCCGCACCGCCAACCCGGCGGCGAGCGCAAGGATCAGAACTTCCGACGGTGGCAACGTTGGGCGCAGCAGCACCGAGCCCTGAATTCCTGTCGAGCGCGCCGACTGCCACTTGTGATCTCCTCGGCCGCGGCCGGCGGTTTGCTGCTCGGCAAGAAAAACCGTGCCCCCTGGCGCACCCGCGACCGCCGCTTCCATGGCGTCGTCATTCGTCGATCCAGTGGTGAAGTAGTGCTGAATTTTTCCGGCAAAGATGGTTCCTTTGATCAAAGGATCCAACACATCCGGCAGCAGCAAATCGGGCATCGATTTCAAGCGGTAGCCAGTCGCCGGCAGTCCGCCGATATCGACGCCCAACTCGCGCAAGTACTGAATCAGTCGCCAGACTTCGGAACGGCTGGTTCCGATCTCGTCGGCGATTTTCGTCCCGCTGACTACGACCGTGGCGTGGTCTGCCAGCAGCCGCAGAATCTTGCCCAGCCGCAGGTCGGTCTGCGGAGAACTTTTGTGTGGCACCGCCGCCCGCGACACCCGAATTGTTGATGATTTGGCGATGTCGAAATTATCAGGGAGAAAAGAGGAAAGGACAAACTATGCAGGGCGCACAAACAATCGGCGCGGTCAATGTCAAATTCTCACTGACCGCGTGCTTTTCCCAGGATGCCGTCTACCAGCGAATCTTAGAGACTGCCGTCACTGAGGCTTAACCGCGGAACCGTGATCTGGGGAATCTGCACCCGGAAACTTTGGGGAGCGGCGACCTGCACACGGATCTGTTGCATTTGCCGCAGCGCCACTAATTGTGATTTCTCTATCTGTGCGCGCACGCACATCGCATCCTGCCGGGCCGCCCTGCTCTGCAGCGAAGCAAACCGAGCCTGGGCCGCGGCCATGCGGGCCTGCGCCCGGACCATGCTGGCCTCGGCTTGCGCACACTGGGAAGAGGTATTGTCCATGATCGCGGCCAAAGCCGGACCGCCGGAAATCTGCTCGATCACTGCCACGGTTCGATTGGCAAAGCACCGGCCATCCACCCGGGTCATAAAATGATTTCCCGCCACCAGAGTTACCAGGCCGACCGCCATCCAATAAATCGCCTTTTCCGTGATCATGTGCTTGCTCCTCAAGCCCTTATGCTCTATAGACGGGCCAGCTTTTGATTCGTTATCCGCCTTTGTTCTGGTGTCTTGTACGGGAATTAGGGTGAAAAGGTTTCCAATCTTACGCATCATCCCGAAGCCTCGCGCTCCCGCCAGCGAGGCAGGGATCTCACAGCACGTTAGCTTCTTTTTATGGGAGATCCCTCGCCCCGCGGTGAAACCGCAACCTTTGGGAGGACATCTCTTCGGTGTAGAATCTATTCTTTTCGCATCGCAAAACGGGCTGCCGCCCGCCGAAGCTTTGCCAGAATGCCCACCACGGTAAAAAAGCCCGCCAAGCCAAGGAATCTCTCGCGCCCAAACGCCGCAAGCACGGGCGAGGCAGGCCCCGTCTCACCGCTCCGTCACTTCGCCAACTGGCTCGGCATTTTCCTGGCGGTTCTGGTGGCTTACTGGCCAGCTCTCCACGGCGGCCTGCTTTGGGACGACAATGCCCACATTACCGCCCCGCACCTCCGTTCTTTTTATGGATTGTGGCGGATCTGGTTCGATCTGCGCTCGACCCAGCAATACTATCCGCTGCTGCACAGCGCCTTCTGGCTCGAGCATCGCCTGTGGGGCGACGCCGTCCTCGGCTACCACCTCATCAATCTCGCTGAACACGCGCTCTCTGCCTACCTGGTTGTGCTGATTGTCCGCCGCCTCGGTTTGCGTGGCGAATGGCTAGCCGGATTGATCTTCGCCTTACATCCGGTTTGCGTGGAAGCCGTCGCCTGGATCTCCGAGCAAAAGAGCACGCTCTCGACACTCTTCTACCTCGCTTCCTTGCTGACTTATCTGCATTTCGATCGCAGCCGAAAGAAGTCGCAATACCTGGCCGCATTCGGCCTGTTTTTTCTGGCGCTCTGCAGCAAAACCGTCACCGCATCTCTTCCCGGCGCGCTGTTAGTCATCTTCTGGTGGCAGAGAGGACGGCTGGAATGGCGGCGCGATGCGATTCCTTTGTTGCCTTGGTTTGCGGTCGGCGCTTCCTCCGGCCTTCTCACCGCCTGGATCGAAAAAAATCTGGTGGGCGCAAATGGCGCGAGTTATGCCCTGACCCTGCTGCAGCGCCTTCTGCTGGCCAGCCGCATTCCTTTCTTCTATGCCTCAAAAATCCTGTGGCCCTCCAACCTGATGTTCAACTACCCGCATTGGCAGCCCGACCCCAGGGTTTGGTGGCAATTCCTATTTCCGCTGGCGCTGATTGTTCTGGCGTTCGTACTGTGGCGCTTGCCCCGGCGCGGCCCGCTGGCCGCTCTTTTTCTATTCTGCGGGACCCTGTTTCCGGTCTTGGGTTTCCTGAACGTCTACCCGTTCCGTTTCTCTTACGTGGCCGACCACTTCCAGTACGTAGCCTGCTTGGCGATCATCGTGCCCGCCGCTTACTTGCTGACGACCGGAGCAGAAAGAATCTCGCTTCCGAAAGCACCTGCGTTGCTTTTTCTGCTTCCGGCAATTCTGGGCGCGCTGACGTGGCAACAAAGCCACATGTACCGCGATAGCGAGACCCTCTATCGAACCACCATCGCGCAAAATCCGGACAGTTGGATGGCGCACAACAATCTGGCCGCCACTTTAATGGTTCACAGCGAAAGGACGCAGGATTTCTCCGGACTTTCCGAGGCTTTGAGCGAGTTCCAAACTTCGCTGCGGCTTCACCCCGGGGATTCGCCTGCGGAGTACAACATGGCGCGGGTTCACGTCGACCTTGGCGATGCCTGGCTGCAAAAACCCAATGGACTGCCGCACGCGATTGCCGAATACCGCGAGGCATTAAAGATCGAACCGGACTACGCGCAAGCCCACAGCAACCTGGGATTAGCTCTGGCGCAGGCGGGCCGCCAGCAAGAGGCTATCGCTGAATATCAAGCCGCATTGCGCAACAATTCTAAGCTCGCCGAAACTCACAATTACTTGGGCGTTGCTTTAGCCGGACTGCCCGGCCGCCTCGACGATGCCATCGCCGAGTACCGCGCCGCGCTCGAAATCAAACCCGACTACGCCGACGCCCACGACAATCTTGGGATCGCTCTGGCACAAACTCCCGGCAAGCTGCCGCAGGCGATTTTAGAGTTTGAAGAGGGGTTGCGAATCCAACCCGATAACGCAGAAACCCACAACGATTTAGGGGTCTGTCTAATGCACACACCCGGCCGGATGGCAGATGCAATTAAGGAATTCCAAGCAGCGTTGCGAATCCAACCAGACTACGCCGAAGCGAAAAAGAATCTGCAAGAGGCGCAAGCCCAGCAATCACCTGTGGATAGGCACTGAGTTACCAACGCGGCCCCCACCTTGTCATCCTGAGCGAAGTTTGAGATTTCGCTTGCGAAATCTCAAACGCAGTCGAAGGACCTCTGCACCCCTCAACACCAACGCCATGCGGGCATTCTCGCCAGAGCGGCCAGCTTACAACTCAGCAAATATCACTGCTCGGTAAAGATGAAGGCTTCGCCGGGACCGACATCTGGAAGCACTTCTCGTCAACAAAGGTAACGGGATCGCGAGCGGAGACTCAGGCGATTCCCTACGCCGCGTCGTTGTCGATCTTGATCCGCAGCGACTTGAGGAACTTCAGATCCTGCTCGCTGATTTTGAACTCGGGATTGCTGGTCAGGGTGGTCACCAGCGAGGTCTTATCGTTCTTCTCGCCCGGTTTGCTGACCCCAATCGTCGCTTCCAGAACGAGGAAAATATCGTATCCCCCATCTTTGATCCGGGAAACCACGTCGGCAATCGCGTCTGAATCCGCCAGCGACTCGTTAATTGCCTCGCCCAGTTCCTTCATCAACTGCTTCAGTTGCTGGTCCACGTCGTCCCCCGTTGGGAAATCCCAAGCTGGTTAGATGCCATACTGCGTCACAAAGCTTCGTGACCCAACTCACACATCCGCGTTATTTTAACTCCTAAGCTTGATAAAATCGATGGAAATGGCAAAGGTGTCTACTGCCCAGAAGCTGGGCATCGCAACCCGCATCGCCGGCCGCCAAATTCGCCAGACTCGCACCTTTACCGCGGTCGTGCGCGCCGGCAAAGCCACCACCAGCCATTGGCTGCACGCCATCGGCCAACTCTGGCTCGAAGTCACCGGATTTGTTTTCTTGGCCTTAGCCGCCATTGGCGCGCTGGCTTTTTTTCGCGAATATTCGCGCTATCATGCCGGCCACGCCACCGCCGGCCGCGTCTGGCTTTCCGTAGGCTTCAGCCTGCTTTTCGGATGGTTCGGCCTCAGTTCGTTTTGGCGTGTGAAAAAGAAAGAGTGATGCATGTTTCTCCGTTTTCCCCTGCGTCCTCTGTGTTAAAAGAACTTCTTGGCGAGGGTTCGATGGGGAGTTTTTGATGGACGATAAAGCTAAAACCGCAGCCGCTGATCTCGAAACCGCTTCTCACATTCCAGTCAATCCTCTTTACACTCCCGCCGACCTCTCCACCTGGGACTACGACCGCCAAGTCGGCTACCCGGGCGAATTCCCTTTCACTCGCGGCGTCCAATCCACGATGTATCGCGGACGCCTCTGGACCATGCGCCAGTACGCCGGGTTCGGGGACGCCGAGGAGTCGAACAAACGCTACAAATATCTTCTGGCCAGCGGCACCAGTGGGCTTTCCGTCGCGTTCGATCTGCCTACACAGATCGGCATGGACTCGGATTCACCGCTGGCGCTGGGGGAAGTCGGCAAAGTTGGCGTGGCGATCGATTCCATTGAAGACATGCAGCGCCTGTTCGATGGCATCGATCTCACCAAGATTTCCACATCGATGACCATCAATGCCACGGCGTCGATCCTGCTCGCTCTTTACGTTGCCGTTGCTCGCCGCCAGGGCGCCGACATCCGCAAGCTCTCCGGTACGGTCCAGAATGACGTCCTCAAGGAATACATCGCGCGCGGTACATACATCTATCCCGTCAAGCAGGCCATGCGCATTATCACCGACATGTTTTCCTGGGCCAACGAAAACGTGCCTGACTGGAACACGATTTCGATCTCCGGCTATCACATGCGCGAAGCGGGATCGACGGCGGTGCAGGAAGTCGCATTCACGCTAGGAAACGGCATGGCGTACGTGCAGGCCGCAATCGACGCCGGCCTTGACATCGACAGATTCGCACCGCGGCTTTCGTTCTTCTTCAACGCGCACAGCAATTTTCTCGAAGAAGTGGCCAAATTCCGGGCCGCGCGCCGCATGTGGGCGCACATCATGCGCGATAAGTTCAAGTCCCGCAATCCGCGCTCCTGGATGCTGCGCTTCCACACCCAAACCGCGGGCTCCACGCTCACCGCACAGCAGCCGGAAAATAATATAGTTCGCACTGCGATCCAGGCCATGGCCGCTGTGCTCGGTGGTACGCAGTCGCTGCACACCAATTCTTACGACGAGGCGCTCGCCCTGCCCACCGAGCAGGCGGCCCGCACCGCCTTGCGCAGCCAGCAGATCATCGCCTACGAATCCGGCGCGGCCCAGACCATCGACCCGCTGGCCGGCTCGTACTACATCGAGTCGCTGACCAACGAAATTGAAAAGCGCGCGAACGATTATCTCGACAAAGTCGAGGGGCTCGGGGGAATGCTGAAAGCTATTGAGCGCGGATTCGTGCAGCAGGAGATCCAGAACGCCGCCTACGAATATCAGCAGCAGGTGGACCGCGCCGAGTCGGTGGTCGTTGGCGTGAACCGCTTCACCGTCGAGGACGAAAAGCCGATTCCAATTCTGCACATGGACGAATCGCTGGAACGTAAGCAGGTAGAGCGCCTGCAGGCCTTGCGCGCCCGCCGCGATGTCAAGCCCTGGTCCGAGTCTCTGAAGAAGATCGAAGATACTGCCCGCACTGGCGGCAATCTCATGCCGCATATTGTTGCTGCGGTTGAAGCCTATGCCACCGTCGGCGAAATCTCCGACACTTTACGCAAAGTGTTTGGCGAGTATCACGAGGCGGTGGTGATTTAGGGAACGTCCTTCGTCCTACGTCCTTCGTCGCACGCCGGTGGTCGTTCGTCGTTGGTCGTTGGCCCTTGGTCGTTGGCACGACCCACGTGGGGACAGCCGCTCTCGGCTGTCCAGCTGAGCAAAGCTCGGCAGATCCCAACAGATTTTGTCATCCTGTGCGAAGTCGAGGGACCTATGCACTTCTTAGGTTGCTAGCGGCGAACTCAGAGATACAAGCGGCCCGCCGCCGGACCCGGAGGTTTCGCGGCTGGTGTGCACAGGCATTATTCCCAAAACAGAACTGACAATTCTCTGCCGAGGCGGTTGTTAAGTGGGCTAGCTGCGCCTCAGGTGGCTTCGTGCGCGCCAACCGGTTCGTGCCTCGTTGCTCAACGCGGAAGCAGGGCGACGAGCAGTCGCCATCGCACCGCCTCGCACCCCAACCCGGCTACCCGCTTAATTCCCGAACTGGGAGACGCGCAACATTTTTTAACAGTGTTCTTGCGTTGTCTCCCTATAATCCTAAGTTGATGATTCAGCCTTGAAGGCACAATGCACTGGGATGATCCAGAGAGCGCTGCGGAGCTTGTTGAGTACACCCGTGATGAAAAAATTGATGAGGCAAAAGCCGCTCTCCTTGATTTCTTCTCCGACAACCAGCGCAAAGTATTCTACGAACGCCAGGTTACAGTCATATTCGAGCGCCTCTACTTTCACTGGATCACCGTCAAGGCCCTCCTCGAACTGTCAGAGGATGGCTCGATCAGCAGCGAAATGCTCGAGCTTGCGCCGAAGGTCCCGATACGATTCTTCTGGGCGAGAAGTAACCGCTATTGGAGGCGCCAAGCAGCCAGAGTCGTCAACCTCGTCCGGCGCTTTTCCGATACAGCCGTTACCCACGCGATAGGGCTTCAGGGCGAGCTATTGGTTGACGCTGCACTTCCTCTGGCGGGGTTCGCTCCAGTTGCGCGAAATGTCCGCTCGTTCAACAACAAAACCTGGGAGGAAACGGGGCACGATCTGGATCGCGTCGTCCAGCGTGAAGGTGTCCACTATGGTGTCGAGATCAAGAACACGCTTCCGTATATTCCACGCGATGAATTCCGAGTCAAGCTGAGGATGTGTAAATACCTTGGGCTAGCTCCACTTTTCGTGTCGCGAATGGCACCAAAGAACTACAGCCATGAGATTATCCAGCAGGGGGGAATCTCCTGGATTCTGGGAACCCAGTTCTACCCTTTTGGCCATCAGGAGCTAGTTGAAACTTTGAAGAACCACCTGCAGTTACCGGTCGACTGCCCAGCCCGCATCGAGAATGGAGCTGTAACGAGACTCCTCAAGGCTCTTGCTTGGCAAAACCGCCGCAACACGCCGCGATAGCTCCCACTAGACATATTCGTATTCAAGGGGTTATGCTGCGATCCTTTCATTGCTATCACTTACAACCCCATTTCTGTGAATTCCAAACCCAATTCACGGCGCCATTTGTTCTCCCGTCGTGCACGTTTCACCCGTCACGGACCGCGCTCGTTGGCTGGTCGCCATACAGGGCTGTTTCAGCAGTCGACGGACGCGCCGCTCCGGACCCCGCGTTTTGCCATTGCGCTCACGGCGCCAGAGCATACCACAAAAGTTGGATACCAAAGTGCTCGGCCCGGACAGCCGGGGGCGGCTGTCCCCACACAGTCAAATGCATGTCAAAGCTCCCTCGCTCGGGATTTCGCAGCGGGCTCGACGCCCGCTAATCGCCTCAACTCCGCTTCGCTCAGGATGCCAATTCGTTTTGGGGTGGTGGCGTCGGTGCCGGCGTCTCTTGAGCTAGCCGTCCTTGGCAGCCGTGGCGGAAGCAGAGGTCGGTGTTCTTATGGCGAATGCAGATCTTCTGCTTCATCTGGTCCCAGTTTTCCCGGTAGGGTTCGTAGATCGATCCCGGATAGTCGGGCATGAGATAGATCCGCTGGCGCCCGGTGACAGCTACCGCAGAAGGAACGATATACCACAGATCACAAGGGATGATGTAGATGGCCAGGAAGTCAAAGTCGTCCTTGGTGTAAAAGGCGACGGCACCCCGGAGGGTGCAACCGTAACTGTTTTTCTTGCGGCTCATGGTGGATTTGACCTGAACGCGCAGAAAACATTTTTCATGCTCGACTGCGAAGTCGTAATGCTGGGATTCTCCCCAGGGCTTGCTCACGACAAGGCCGCGCTCGGCGGCACGGGCCATAAAACACATTTCGGCCCACTCTCCGCGGCGCTTCGGATGCTGAATTTGGGCTCCTGAGGTTGACATGTGGCTCCAATAAAAAACGCGGCCGGGAAAGGCCGCGTGAACTTTGAGATATACCCTCTATTTTTAGAATATCAGACCGCACGGGGTGATTGGCCATTTTGCGAAAGAATATATTTCAAGCCGCTGCAGAGAGATAGCGGGAAACGTGTAAGTTTTGCCTATTGACAAGAATTTCGTAGAAGATTCCTCGCGGCTAAAGCGACTCGGAATGGCAAGAGGATCGGGAGTTCCTAAATGCATGGGTCTTTCGCTTCGCTCAGGATGACAATGGGGTTTGGGATGCGGGTTGCTGTGGGTTGGGTCCTTGCACAAGCCAAACTCGTCTAGACTGTTTTCATGATTGGCCGTCCGCATCCCAAAGAAGCTGCTCCGTACTATTTCAATTACATCAATCAGGTTTACGGCGACGACGCGCTGAGCATAGTGGAGAGTCAATTGGAGGGCTCGGCGGCATTCTTCTCGGAAATCTCGGAGGAGAAATCCCTCTATCGCTATGCGCCGGACAAGTGGAGCATTCGCCAGGTGCTCAGCCACGTGAACGATACCGAGCGGGCGTTCGCGTTCCGTGCGCTGTGGTTTGCGCGTGGGTTCGATACGCCGCTGCCCAGTTACGATCAGGAAATTTCCGCCACGGGAGCCGAAGCAGACAAGGTTGCCTGGGCCGCGCATGTTGAGGAATTTCGCCGGGTGAGAGCAGCGTCCATCTCGCTGTTTCGCAATTTGCCGGAAGAAGCGTGGGCGCGCACCGGCATTGCCAGTGACAACAAGTTCAGCGTGCGCGCCCTCGCGTGGATCATCGCAGGACACCTGACGCATCATGTGGTGGTCCTGCGCCAGCGATATCTTATGGAGTAATTTTGAAAACGACGCCGTTATTATTCGTCCCGCCCGCGCTGGTAGTGCCATAAAGATTGCCGGCGCCGTCCAGCAACAAACTTCCCCACTCGGGATCTGCGCCTTCCGGGCCAGCGAAGGCGTGCAAAACCGTAAAGTTTCCTTTCGTGTCGATTTTGAAAATCGTCCCGCAACCATAGGGCGGATTGCAATTGGAATTTCCACTTTCGCTGGTAGCGCCGTAGATATTGCCCGCCGGGTCGAGCACCACGCCGGACACCGGAAATGATCCGTCGGTTCCACCCGTGAAACTGTAAAGAACAGTTTCCTGGTGGGTGTTGGGATCGACTTTAAAGACGACGCCGCATCCGGGAGGACCTTGCTCCATGAGTGGGCGAGATGGACGCAGGGCTGCAGAAACCGGCCGCGGGGCGGCAATGGAGCAGTTGACGTCGCCGCCTTCCTCGGTCGTGCCATAGAGATTGCCGGCAGAATCCTGCGCCAGATTCTGGCTGGGGTTCGCGCCATCTTGTGCGCCGGTAAAGATGTAGAGCTGAGTTTCGCCGGAGCTATCGAGTTTGTAAACCGTTCCGCAGCCGAAGCCGAAGATGCTGCCGTAGGGGCAATTGCCGCCAAATTCGGTGGTGCCATAGAGGGCGCGACCCGGGACATCGACGATTAAGCCCGCCAACGGGGTGTTTCCGTCGGTAGAAAGCGAACCGAAGCTGTAAAGAATCTTTTCTCGCCCGGCGCTGGTGATTTCAAACACGGTGCCATAGCCATGGCTGCCGCCGTAGGCGGTAGTTCCATACTGATTGCCATTAGGGTCGGCAACAAGATGGCCGGGCGGTGGAGTAGCGCCGTCAGGAGTATCGGCAAAGGTGTGCGTGACGGTCAGGCTGTCGCTGGGCGAAAGCTTAAAAGCGGTACCGCAGGCGCCGCCGGCATTGCCACATTGGCCTCCGTTGCCGCCGTAGGACGCCGTGCCATAGAGATTGCCGGCGGAGTCGCGAAGGAGACTTTCGTACGGTTGGTAGCCGTCGGAGCTACCGCGAAAACTGTAGAGCGTGCTCAGCGCGCCGGTGGAATCGATTTTGAAGATGGTTCCGCAGCCGTTGTAGCAACCGGGATCGCCGCCATACAAAGTAACGCCGTAGAGATTGTTCGCAGAGTCGCGAATGAGGGCTGGTTGCGGCGAAGAGCCATCGGTTCCGACGAAGTAATGAAGAACCGAGTAGGTTTGCGCTGAGGCAGGCTGAGTGGCCAGCACGAGCCCGAACGTTATGGCCAGCAAGAAAACGGTTCTGGCGAATGGCAAGCGATAGAGTGCGTCGGTAATCGTCATACTGCTTCCTCCCAATGTTTGAAGCGCTCGACGGTGGAGAATGGACTGCCGGTGGTGACGGGCTTTGGAATCCGAGAGAAGGTTAGGGAGTTGCCCGCCTACGGGTTTCGCTTGATGAAGAACTTGAGCCTTGGGAAAAGGAACAGGTTAGTCGACGACTTTGTAATCGCAGGCTTCGCGGCAGGGACGGCAATAATAAAGACCATCGAGGCACAGGCGAATTTCAACCTGGGCGTAGCAGAGGCAGCAATAACGTTCGCAGTCGCAACGGTCTTCGGTCTGCTCGCATTGCGCGCAGTGGATTTTGGCCTTGGTGCCGGGCATACAAGGTAAATGTAGCGCCGGTCTGGGGCGCCGGAAAAGTGCCGATGGTAATGGGCCGCGAGGACCGAAAATTGGGGATGGGACTGCGGTTGCTGCCTTCGCCTTCAGCGTGGTACGGTAATGAGTCTCACCATTTTTTGCCCATTCACTTTGACTGAGGAAACTGTGTCCGCCGCAGAAGTCACTACGCCGATCATTCGTAAAACCGCGCTGAACGCCGTCCATCGCCGCATGGGCGCAAAGATGGTGGAGTTTAATGGGTGGGAAATGCCGGTGGAGTATCCATCGGTGGGTGGAATCATTGCCGAACATAATGCGGTACGGCACGGCGTCGGAATTTTCGACGTAAGTCACATGGGAGACATATCGATGAAGGGGCGCGAGGCGCTGGCAGCGGTGCAGCACATCTCCATGAACGATGCCTCGAAGCTAGCGATCGGGCAGGCGCAGTACTCGGCGTTGCTCTATCCGCAGGGGACGTTTGTCGATGATGTGATCGTGCATAGACTCGGCGAGGATGAGTACCTGCTGGTGATCAACGCCGGGACGCGGGAGAAGGATTTCAACTGGGTGCGCGATAACACGCGGCAGTTTGATTGCAAGGTGGAGAATCTGTCGGATGATTTTACGCAGATTGCTATCCAGGGGCCGAAGGGCGTCGATTTGTTACAGAAGTTGACGGACGTGAACCTGGCAGGGGTGAAGTTTTATTGGGTGACGCGGGGAACGGTGTGCGGGCTGAAGCATATTTTGATCGCTCGGACTGGGTATACGGCGGAAGATGGATTCGAGATTTACGTTCCCGCGGACGAACGAACCAGCGCGATGGTATGGGAAAAGGTTCTCGAAGCGGGCAAGGAATTTGGCGCACTGCCGTGCGGGTTAGGAGCGCGCAACACGTTGCGACTCGAAGGCAAGCTACCGCTATACGGCCATGAAATCTCGGATACGATCAATGTTTGGGAAGCGGGGCTGGATCGCTTCTGCAAGATGGACAAGCCGGAGTTCATCGGGCGCGCGGCGCTGGAAAAGGCAAAAGGGTCGGTCAAACGGACGTTGGTCGGGCTGGAGATGGTGGAGCGCGGAATCGCTAGGGATGGTTAT
>DATJOJ010000069.1:0-6162 GCA_035507035.1 Terriglobales bacterium
CGAAGTTGTGCCCGCTTACAAGCCTGGATGAGGCTCCAAAAATTAGGTCCGGTCTGGATCTAACAAAAACTAAATATCCAAGGATTCCCGCAAGGGATCGATTTTGTGCCTCGGGGGCTTCTTGCGTTTGTCAGGAATGACTCGCGTCGCGCTCGGCGTGAGGCCAGACTTTCGCGCCATACGCCGGGCCTCCGTGCTTTTGTCGAGCTTCTTTTTAGCGCGTTTCATTTCAACTCTTGTGGTTCCGAGAGAAATCCGCCAGTTCGATTTCCTGCACCGCGCGATACGCCTGATCGATCGCCTCGTTGGTGTAGGCAAACGCGCCCGCATCCGAATTAGCGATGAAAATATTCCCAAAAGGTCTGCGGCCAATTTCGTTGGGTGCTTCGCCTGGTGGCCAAACTGGATCGTAAAGGGAATTGTATTCGTACGCGTAGCCGTGCGGCCAACGGTTCACCGTGATCGCCTCAATGTCCGCGGCAGGATCAAAACCGCCGCTGCCCAGAATCCGGGCCAACTGGTCGCGAATGTTGCGTTCAAACGTATTGAAATCCGTGGTCAACAACTTCATGCGTCCCGTGCGCTGTTTATCTCGCGCCGTCTCTCCAGGTCCCACCGGCACGTATTGCATGTGAATCACGCAGGATTCCGAGGGTTTCTGCGTAAATTCGTAGCCACCCATGCTCACGGGGAAATCCATCTCCACGCCGGTGAAAAACGCCCCTGGGCAATGCACTTCGTGAATCTTCAATTTGTCGAATGCCTGCCAATTCCGCAGTTGCACATTCGTGTAGACCAACGGCACCTTCACGTTGTACGCCAAACCCTCCTTCTGCTCCTGTGGCATGTCGGGACACATATAAGGAATCACCATATTCCAGCAGGCCAGAATGCACCTACCTGCAAACACTGTGTGCGCCTGGCCTCCCCGGACGTAGGTTACAAATGCGCCGGCGCCCGGCCCTCGCTGATTGGCCACATGCACGACCGTGGAGTTCAAACGCACGCGGACCGGCGAGCTTTCGTCATCGAGCTTCGCGTAATTAAACTTTGCCAGCACCACGTCTTCCATGGTGTTGCCCGCTGCCACTCCGGGAATCATGGAGCGCACCAGCAATCGCGGCACGGACCCGATGCCATCCGGAAAGTGATAAATGTACGGTTCGTGGTCCTGCCGCGTGACTTCCAGCCCGATTCCAGGTCCGTCGTTGTCCTTAATTCGCAGGCCCTGGAATCCCGGCAACTCGCCCAGCCCCGCCATGTCGCCCGCCGGAACGGCATCGATGCCGACTCCATATAGACCATACATGGAGGTAAAGAAAAACGGAATCACGTCCGGAGCGACTTTCACGTTTTTGAGCAAATAATCCTGATAACTGATCTTAGCCAGGTAGTCTTTCTTTTGTTGCGCATTCATTCCGGCCAGGTAGTCCACTTGTTCCGTAAAAAGCCGGGCAATGTCTTTTTGCGCGGCAGGCGAAAGCGGCGTCTTCGCCAGAAAGTCCGGCCAAGGTTTCTGGTAGAAGCCCGTCGTCAAGCAATCGGTGCCAAACGTTTCCTTGTCGAAGAACACCGCCTGGCCCATGCCGCGCGATGAATAGAATTTCTGATCGTAGTAAGTCTCGAATCTCTTCACTTCGATACCGAGATCCTTGAACAATTGCTTCGCCTGCGGGCTGTAGAGATTCGGCCCAGTGATGGTTTGCGTGCCGCCGTAGCCGATGATCAACCGCTGGCCGCTGTGAAACTCATTTCGCTTGGCGTGACCACCGAAATCGTCATGATTATCGAGCACCAGGATTTTGGCCTTTGGTCCGGCGTGCTGCCGGAAAAAATAAGCCGCCGAGAGCCCGCTAATTCCCGCCCCGACTACGATGAGGTCATATGCTTCGTGATCCACCGTCGGGTTCGGCCAGGTTTTCCCGTCGCGCATCGCGTGCGCCACTTCCCAAGAGCCGTCGTGGCTGCCGCGCATACCGGTTTTTGCAGGTGGATAGTAGCCCGGCTCTTTCTCTGGGGCGTAGGGCTTGTCGGAATCCGCCAAAACGCGCCCCCAAAAGCTGCCGGGCTCGACCAGCGAAGCACCCAAGGCCACGCTGACCCCGTTGAGGAAATCACGGCGCGGAATTTGCCGGTGCATCCCCAGTTCGCGATCGCTCTTATCGTCACTCATTCCCGCTCCCCTAATGACAACTGACTCTCCTGCGGTGCTCGTTAGGCATTTTGCGCAGAGAAGCTTAGCCCACTTTTTGAGGATTCGAAAGTCAACGGCGGTTCGAAGCTTCGGGAAAAACTAGAGCGAGTAGGCGCTAAATCGGCACCTTTGAAAAACCAAGGGTACGGCACGCGGCTTGAAGGTGGGGCTGGGACTCCAAGAGCACAGGCAGGAGTGCCTGTACCACGACAGCTCTCCCAACCTTTTGGGAGACCTTGTCAACTTGAGATTCTGCGGGACTACGGCAATCCTGCTTGCGCCAGCATCTCCAGAAATTGGCGCTTGGTGCGCATATCGATGGATTGCGCTACTAGCTTTCCGTCCCGGTTATACACGAAACTCTTCGGAATCCCTTCGATGTTGTACTGCTCATTCACTTTTCGACCGGGGTCCAGCAGAATCGTGTAAGCATAGTGGTTCTCGTCGATGTATGTTTTCACCTTCGCGGCGTCTTCATCGGAAATGGCCAGCACCACGAAGCCCTGGTCCTTATACTGGTTATAGAGTGCTTCCAGATCGGGCATTTCGCTGCGGCACGGCGGGCACCATGTCGCCCAGAAGTTCACCAACACGACCTTCCCCCGCAGATCGCCGAGCGTCCAGGTTTTCCCTTGAAGATCCGTCAGCGTGAAATTGGCTTGCTGGTGTCGTGCGTCGTCTGCATCGAGCCTTGCCACGGCCGCGGTATATTGCGGGTCGTCGATGGCTCCTTGCATGTGCTCGTAACGCACCAACTCCGCCAGTTCCACATACTCCATCGGCGGCCCTTTCGGCGTAGCGGGCAGCGGATGCTCGCGGAGAGCCTGCGCCAGCGTGGTGGTCACTTCCTGTAGGGTATCGCGGCCAAAATCGCCTTCCGTGGCCCGATTGGCCAAGCCATTGGCCAAACGCAATTTGTTCACTCCGGCGGGCAGTTGCCGGATTTGCAGCGCCAATTCCTTAGTGGTTTGTGCTCGTTCGTCGTGCGGCAGTTTCCGCAGCGTCTTGATCTTGTCGACGATCGGTTTTTCCTGGTCGTTCCAGACGATTTGCTGTTGCTGCCGCGCGCTTGCGCCTGGTGGGAGCAATACGGCGGTCGTACCAAAGGCGATGACAAGGGTGAACGCAATACGATGAGCAGAGAATCTTTGGGAGTTGTGGTATCTCATGGTTTCAGGTTAACACCAGTCGAAACCCGCGCAGTGATGTAGCCACATGGGCTAGAAGCTGAAGGTAGCCTGCAGAAGGAGCTGGCGGTTCGAGGTAGGATCGCTGTAAGGCCGGCCTGTCAAGCTATTGGCTTCGCCGAACAGGGGAGAGCCGAGATTGCCGATCAGCGGCGACGTGTTTACGTTGTTAAACACGTTCCTGGCGACAACGCCAAAGGTCAAAGCGTACCGCCGGTTGGTATTTCCCGAATCGAAGAAGCCCCCGTGTCCGCCACCGCCCCGCGTGGGCCGACCAAAGGTCCCGCTGGGTCCACCACCCACTCCGGTATTGGCTGCCTCGACGACGGGCCCAAAGCCAATGGTCTTGGTCAACCGAAGCATCAAGGCAAATCGTCCCGGCCCGAGGGCGTAGTAGGTAGGTATGGGAGTGTAGGCGTTGTATTCGGCAGCTGTCGGTGTGGTGAAGCAACCGAAGCTAGTCTTGTACTGTGCAGTGGCGCAGGGCGCAAACGCGGGTCGCACGTTATAGGCGGAATCGCCGAAGGGGTCCGTGCCGGTGGTGATGTTAAACGGAATCGCTGAACTGTAAATCATGAAGGGGCTCAAGCGGAACGACCACGGCATGGCATAGGTGCCGCCAAGAAAAATGCGATTCCGAATGTCGTACGCCGACGGGCCGTAGTCCTTCCACGGCTCGCCGGGAATGGAAATCATGCTAGTGGGCCCCGCGGTATCGGCGTCCGAATAGTTCAGCGTGTAGTAGCCGAACAACGAGAGCTTGGCGCCCATATTGATGCGGCCATTTACGATGAATTGGTTCTGCTTGAAAATGCCTTCCGATTCGTACTGCAGGATCGGGCTGGGGGGATTCACCACGGGCGCAGCAGGATTGAGTGGATTAATGTTGTCGGTATAGAACTGGTGAACACCGCGAGAATTCAAGTAGGTGAAGGCAACATTGGCAATACGGGTGAGTTGGCGTTCGAGTGTCACGCCGGTTTGAATGGTGTAGGGCGCGTGCAGCTTGGGGTTGTACTGATAATCGATGGTTTCGTTGCCGGTGGACGAGGTGCCTGCGCAAGCCGGGGGGATCGGTGTAGGCAAGGGCGGCACGCAATCCGGATTGCCGAGAAAGAATTGCGGGTTCTGCACCAAAAACTGCTGCTGCAGCGGAGCGGCAACATTGAAGCGGTCTTGCGGCAACAACAGGCTATAAGTAAACCGATCGTAGAACATGCCAAATCCCGCGCGCAATACTGTCTTCGGCGGCTTCTTGGCGTTGCCTCCGATGCCCCAGGCCACGCCCAAGCGTGGTGCAAAATCCACGGTGTTGGCCAGGTGGTTCTGGGTCTCAAAGCGCAACCCGTAGCTGACGGTCAGATTCGGCCGCGCTTTCCAGTCGTCCTGGGCGAACAATCCCAAGTCCGTGAGGTTCACGGATGCATAGGGAGTCCCTGTCGTCTGTGAATAGTATTCCGCGCCGCCATAGCCATACTTGGCCTGAATTTCGGGAATGGTCAGCCCGGCGGCTATACCTTCGACGGTGTCCTGATACACCTCAATGGGCGTGGCCGTAGGACAAGGTGCAATTGGTGTGGCCGTACAGCCAAACTGCGTTTGCGTGCCAAAGGTAAAAACGCCGGTGAAATTCGCCGCGGTGGAATTATTGTCGGTAATCGTGCGCAGTCGTCCGCCCAACTTCAGCGCATGCTTGCTGAATGTCTTATAGACGATGTCTTGAATCTCGTAATGATTTTCGATGTCAGAAACGGTCCCGCCGCCGGTTCCCAATCCGTTGAACGCGCCACCGACATTGACGCTGATGGCGGTGCTGACTGGATTGGTCAGGGTGTTGTCGCGAAGATATTGAAAGCGGGCCTCGTTGATCGTAGTAGGGTTGACCGTCTGCGTATCGGTTAATTGGACAGTTTGCTCGGTCTCTAACAGGTTGGTGCCCTGCCCCGCGAGGGTGAACCCGCCGACGCCGCTGTTGGTTTGGGAGTCGCGGAAATACTGGTAGCGCCCGGTCAGCGTGTTGTTTGGCGTCAATTGATAATCGATGCGCGGACTGAAGTTTGTGCGCTTTTGCGGATTCGGCACCGCCTGGCTGTAGGGCACAATGCTGAATTGTGGCTGCGTGGAGCCGCAGGGAATTTGCAAAAACTGGTCGCCGCAAACCACCGTGCCGTTAACGACTCCCAACGCTCCAATATCCCGGTGATCGATGGTGAAGAAAAAGGACGTCTTTTTGCTCAGCGGACCACCGATGTTGCCGCTGTACTGTTCGGAGTTGTAGCTTGGCGGCGATGTCCCCTCAGGAAGTATTTCGAAGGGATTGCGCGAGTTGAACTGCTCAGTATTTCCCAACACCATGAACTGCCCATGCCACTTGTCGGTGCCCGGCTTGGTGAAAATCTCGATGCGGCCGTAGCCCAGTTTGTCGTATTCGGAAGAGAACGGGTTCTGGTTGATACGAATTTCGCGGATCGAAGCCTTTGGCGGCAACTGGCCCGCGGTGAATCCATCGATATAAATTTGCCCGCCATTGGGCCCCGCGGACGGCCCTGCGAGCGCCTGCAGTTCCGACTCCATCTCGTCGGGATCGTCGGACAGCGCGTCAAGCGACTTGCCCTCCAGCACGATCGCGTTCGAATTGTTACCGGGGTTTACATCCACTTGGGCCGTGTCTGCGCTCACTTGCACTTTTTCCTGCTGCACTTCAATCTGCAAGGAAATATTGACGCGCGTCACCTGTCCGGCGGTCACCACCACATCCGTTTTCGTAAATAAGCTGAAGCC
>DATJOJ010000070.1:0-33838 GCA_035507035.1 Terriglobales bacterium
TGTTCCGGCAGGTGCAGAGGCCAAGCGCGGCGAACGTCTGCTCTCTCCCGGCATGCGGCTGACTCCCGCCGCAATCGCAGTCGCTGCTTCGGCCGGAAAATCGCGAATCCTCGTTTACTCCAAGCCTCGCGTAGCGGTGCTTGCAACTGGCGATGAACTCGTCGATATCGATGTGCCCCCCGCGATCCACCAAATTCGCAACTCCAATAGCTATTCACTTGCAGCGCAAATTCAAGCCGGCGGGGGCGAGGCCATCTTGCTTCCCATTGCTCCGGATGCGCCGGACCGCCTGCGCGAATTGATTCTGGATGGCTTAGATGCCGACCTGTTGTTGATCACCGGCGGCGTTTCTATGGGTAAGTACGACTTGGTGGAGCAGGTTCTCACCGATCTCAACGCAGAATTCTTCTTTACCGGCGCAAAAATTCAGCCAGGACGGCCAGTTGTCTTCGGAAGAATGCCCTGGGAGTCAGCTGAAACGAAGCAAGGCTTCAAATATTTCTTCGGCCTCCCGGGAAATCCTGTGTCAACGATGGTGACTTACGAATTGTTTGCTCGCCCAATCCAGCAAGCTCTCAGCGGAATGCTACCTCAGAACCTGATCTGGTTGCGGGCACGGCTGAAATCAGAGATCAAGATAAAGCCCGGCTTGCGGCGCTTCCTGCCAGCTGTGCTTTCCGGTGAGTTCGAGCGAGCCGAGGTCGAACTCGTGCCTTGGCAAGGTTCCGGCGACATCTCGGCCACCGCGCGAGCGAACTGCTACGCCGTGATTCCGCCGGATCGCGACCACATCCCCGCAGGCGAGTGGATACCCGCTCTATCCCGATAATCTCTAATGCCGGGTCTCTGCCTTCGGCTTTGCCTTCTTCGCAGCAGCGGCAGTACTGATCGGTTTCGGATTCCAGAATCCCGGATCGGCTGCCGCCACATCGTCTCCCACGTAGCTCATGCGCGGATCGATGGCGAATAGTTGCGACTCGCTCGTTTCAATCGCCGCCGCCGAAATTTGCTCCAGCTTTTTCATGCCATCGTCGCCCAGCGCATCCGAAAAGTCTTTTTGCTTCGAAATCTCGTTGTCGACCTCAGCGACCGAGGCCCGCGAAGTAATGAAAATATAGGTGCCTTCCGGCATGCCGTACATCACCTCATAGCACGCCCAATGCGCGTTGGGATTCGCCCGCTGGTATGCGGTCATCACCATCTTCATCCCGTCGTCCCACTCCTTCCTGTGTCCTTCACGAACATGGACAGCGGTAATATCGAAATAACGTTTGTGCGCAAGCCCGGGATCCGGCCGCAGGCTGTAGTCGTCGCGATAAGTGAAAACTGTGGCGTCGGTGGAGTCCAACAAGTCACCGTCGGCAAAACCAGTGCGGTCGATTGCAGATGAGAGTTCCGCGTCCTTTTGAATCTCCATCGCGTCTTTTTCCCAATCTGCGAACGAGTCGTAGCCGGTAAAAAATAGTGCGCGCGATTTGCCGGACAGCGAATTCATTCCGACGTAGTGAATCGGCCACTTGGCATGGGCGAAGGCCTGCAAGTAACCGTTCTCGACCCTTTCATGCGCCATTCCGCCTCGACCGGGTTTCACAAACTCTCGCGTGATCACCAGCACTTTGGGTGGAGTCTGGGCCGTTTGCCCGAGCGCGACGCTCCCTGCCAAAAGAAAAAACGATAAAACCAAGCCTGCCACTCTTTGCATAAATCCTCCTCAGTTATGAGTAGACACGCACCTCTGTGAACGCATGCACGCCCGGAAGTCTAATTCTTCAGATGGCGGCAGACTATCGAAGCGAAACTTCCGAAGTCAAGAACAGCATTTTCTAAGAGGGCATCCCGAAGGCCCGCGCTTTCACCAGCGGGCCGAGGGATCTCATCATCAAGCCTCTGTCGCCATTCGGCCCACCATGTAAGATAGAACTTCCACTCGATGCCCAAAAAGCTCTCTCATTATGACCGCGCCGGACGCGCCCGAATGGTCGACGTTTCTGCAAAATCGCCGACTAAACGCGAAGCCCAAGCGCGAGCGTTCGTAGTTTTGGAACCCGAAGTCCTGAAGGCATTGCCGAGTAATCCTAAGGGTGACCCTTTCGAGACTGCGCGTCTGGCCGGCATTATGGCTGCGAAGCGCACCTCCGAGTTGATTCCGATGTGCCATCCTTTGCCGCTCTCGCACATTGATGTAGCCCTCCAGCTATGCGAGAATGGCGTCACAATTACAACAAAAGTTGCGACCACGGCTGCAACCGGGGTGGAAATGGAAGCCCTGGTGGCCGCCAGTGTGGCTGCGCTGACCGTGTACGATATGTGCAAGGCCCTGGATAAGGGCATCGAAATTCGCGAAGTCGTGCTGGAACGAAAAACGGGCGGGAAGAGCGGCGACTACGTCCGGCGTCGTGCAAAGAAATAGCAACTGCATGGCAAACGTCAAAGTCCTCTTGGTGGATGACAATCCGATGATCCTCTCCATGCTGCAAGGCGCACTGACGCCACTCGCCATGGTGACCACTGCCAGCGATGGCGCCGATGCCTTGCTCAAGGCGGTTGACGATCCTCCCGACCTGCTGGTCAGCGATTATCGCATGCCCGGCATGGATGGCCGCCAATTGGTGGATAAGCTGCGCAGCCGACCCAATACCGCCGGTGCATCCGTGATTTTGCTCGCCACTAAAGCCGACATCAGCGAAAAACTGAGCGCGCAAGAGCATCCCATCGACGATTTTGTCGAAAAGCCGTTTTTTCTGCGCGAAGCCACACAACGCATCAAGCGCGTGATCGACAAAATCGCTCTGGAGAAAATGGCAAAAAGCGCGCCCTCCGACGGCGTGCTGCGCGGCAGCTTATTGCAGATGAATGTGATTGACCTGGTACAGTCCCTAGAAATGGGACGTAAGAGTTGCGCGCTGACTCTCAGCAACGTCGAAGAAAAATGCGAAATGTACTTCACCGAAGGGCAAGTGACTCACGCCGAATATGGCTCATGGACGGGCGATGAGGCGGTGTTCCAGGTTTTGCGTTGGACCGAGGGTAACTTTCAAATCGACTTCGACCGCAAGACCATCAAGCAGACCACTACTTTGAACACCCAAGGCTTGCTCATGGAAGGCCTGCGCCTGCTCGATGAGGCCCGGCGCGATGCCGGCGGCGCAGGCGAAGAGGAAGAGGATGTCCTCCTCGACTCCTGACAATCTAACCGCGGCCGTGATCACCGTCAGCGACTCTTGCGCGCGGGGCGAGCGCGAGGATCTTTCCGGACCAGCGGTTTCCCAAGTTCTCCAGGCGCAGACTTTCTCGATCCTTGGCAGCGAGATAGTTCCAGATGAGCAAGCCGCGATTCAGAAAGCCATTGCTAATTGGGCAGGTGAAGCTCAGCTAGTCGTGACCACCGGCGGCACCGGAATCTCCGCGCGCGACGTCACTCCGGAAGCGACGACCGCAGTCTGCGAACGGCTTTTGGATGGCGTATCAGAAAAGATGCGCTCGGAGGGCATGAAGAAAACGCCGTTTGCAGCACTCAGCCGCGGCGTGTGTGGAGTTAGGGGCAAATCGCTCATTCTGAATTTGCCCGGCAGCCCGAACGGCGCAGTTGAATCGCTCGAGGCAGTGATTGCTGTATTGCCCCACGCTCTGCAACTGCTGAGCGGAAATACGAAGCACGAATAAGGCCTACTTCTTGCCACAATTTTGAAAACCATCAAACACATCCTCTCTCGTTACACAGCGTTTCTATGGGCCCTGCTGAAGCCTCTGGGGGCGTGGGGCGTGATGGTGGTCGCCGCGCTCGATGGCGCCTTCATGGGCCTTCCCATGGATGCGGTTGTTGCCGGATACGTTTATCAGAACCCACGAGCTTTCTTCTGGTATGTGCTAATGGCTTCAGTCGGCTCGGCGCTCGGCAGCATCGTGATCTACGTCATCGGGTACAAAGGCGGCGAAGAGCTGCTGCGCAAGCGAATTCCTGCTCACCGCTTCGAAAAGATCCACTCCGCCTTCGATAAGCATCCCTTCTGGAGCCTGATGTTTCCCGCCATGCTGCCGCCGCCTACGCCGTTCAAATTGTTCGCGCTGGCCGCGGCGGTGTCGGAGATGGGATTCTGGCGCTTCCTTCTGGCGATTTTTTCCGGGCGGATGGTGCGATTCTTACTGCTAGCCCTCTTGACCTTGAAATTCGGACCGCAGGTGGTCCATCTCTTTGGAGAGCTTTTCCTCAAGCACTATTACGTGATCATGCTGGTTGCCGCGGCAGCACTCGTGGCCTGGTTGATGCGCAGGCGAGCCATGCGAAGAAACGCACAGGAATTAAGAAGGATAGCGAATTAGGCGGTAGCCGCCCGATCACCTTCTCTGCCAAATCCAAAGCCCAGCGCTTGCAGCGCCACCGGCGTCGCAAACATCGCGATGGTGAACAACAAGTCGCCTTCCAGCGTATGTCGGAAAAATGGTAGGCCGGCAACGTACGCCATTTCTAAGCCTTTCACCGTCTTCGGATACATACCCCAATAGGCCCATGCGGTGAAGTTGCTTAACAGGAAGAACGAAACTGAGCTGGCCAACGCGGCTGCAATCACGCGAACCGGCTTGGTATTCGTGCGTAAGCCCGTTCCCAGCCACAAGATCGCTCCATACCACGCCCAAGTTACCAGGTAGTCCCAACCAAACGGAAATCCGTAATAGAACTTGGTGAGGATGACGTCTGAGGCGGCCATGAGCGCCAAAGGAATCCATAGTTGGCGGAGAGATCCGCGGGCGCCAAAAAATAAGAGTGAAGCTGCGACCGGCGTGAACATCCACGGGTGCGGCATAAGCCGCACCGCCACTGCGACTAGAACGAATAGATAGGCCAGCATGGTCACCTCGTGCTATTTGATTGTTGCGCGTGGGAACTCCGTCGTCAAGTTGCTGCTCTCCGCCCTAATGCTCGGCCGGTCTCCTCCCTCCACCAAAAATTCCGTGTCGCGGCATGCCAAATGTCTCCCAGGCAACTTTCAAATCGCGGTCCAGTTGCACCCTGGCCGATAGCACGCTCCGCCCGCCATAATCGAAGCGCAGATCTTGAAATCTGACAAGGTATCCGTCATTCAAAGCCTCAGTCTCGGTAATCGGGTACTTTGCCCAATCCAGATACACGCGCCCAAGGTAGGATTTCTTCGCTGCGAGCGTCACCGGCGTTTCTTCCGGCTTGTAATAGATCTGCTTCTCGCCCTGCGGATCGACGTCGGGCGTCGCAGAGTCAACATTCATGACCGCAAAGAAATTCTCGGTCTCTATCACTCCTCCCCACCGGAACGGACTCCACCAGTAGGGATAAGCCGAGTAACGAATCGGGTCGGCTCCTTCGTACAAGCGCGCGCCCAGCGCATTGACCGCCCGCCGATGCTCATAATCCCTCGTTCCCCACCAGGCAATCACGCCAACCAGCGCGAGGATCGCTGCCCAACGCCCTCTGGGCCCGCGCCGCCGCACGCCGAGATCGGAGTCGATTAATCCAAAAAGCGACGGCAAGATCAATCCGCCAAGCAGCAGTGCCCATAGCACCGGGTCGGCGATGAAAACGATGTCCCATGAATACCATCGCTCGGAAAACGGCCAGAAGGGACGCACGCCGTAATTGTTGGTGAAATCCAGAAGAATATGGCTCAACGTCGCCAGATATGCGAAGCCGAATAGCAGACCCCAGCGCGGGGGCAGGTCGGGATTCTTCACTTTGCGTCCGCGAACTCGCCAAATCAGATAAATAAAGCCGACGACTAAACCGGAGACAATGAATCCCCCCAGGAACGAATGCGTGAAACCCCGGTGATGGGCAAATCCAAAAACCGGCCCTTTGAAATCGCCCAGGATGTCGAGGTCGGGCGCTTCTGCGGCCAAGGTCATGGTTGCCGTGGCCAGAGCGGTTTTGCGATTGAATCCGGCGCGCCCCATACACGCGCCGGTCAAGAAATGAGTGAGAGGTTCCAAGGTTCGAAAACTTTAGATGTGGCCAATTGCCGCCAAGGTGCAAACATCAATCCGCTGGGGTTATGCGTTCGCGCTTTTTGGCCACAGAATCGTTAACGCATCGGGAATCACGCTGATCTCGGCTGGCAACGTGCCAAGCAACTCTCCATCAGCCTCAACATACAAACGTGAGCTCTTGCCGGAATCCTTCGTAATGCTCTGACATACAACTTTCGAGCTGTGCACCAGTTCGATCCCCGGTACCTTCCATCGTGCACCAAAAAGTCCGCGAAAGATGTAGTGCAAATACGCCAGTCGGCTGCGGGTGTGAAAGAGCACCAGCCGCAGATCATTCCGCTCCAGCGACGCCCCCGGCGCAAGCTCGCGCAACATCCCGCCAAAATATCGGATGCGCACCGCCAGCACTTGGGAGACTTCCGCTTGCCGGGGCTGGCCGTTGTCACCCACCCGGATTCCAAAATTCTCCATACGGTGCGTGAGCCAAAGCTGCGTTGCCCTTGCGTAATAGGCGCCCATGCCCAGATGCAGCTTCGCCGTCGCGTTCAATTTGTAGAAGAGGTGGGCATCGACGCCAATCCCGGCCGCCACCGTGAAATAACACGATCGCTGGTCGCCGCCCCAATGCTGATATTGAAGTTTCCCGACCGCGATCCGTCGAGGTTCGGATGTAAGCGCTGCCTGGGCCGCGCCTTCGGCGTTCATCGGCAAGTTGAGGTCGTGGGCCAGGGCGTTGGCCGTACCAACCGGAATCACACCCAGCGCTGCCTCCGTGCCCACCAGTCCTTGCAGAATATCGTGCACGGTTCCATCGCCGCCGCAGGCAAATACGGTATCGCAACCATTCGCGATGGCTTCTTTTGCTTGTTCCGCAGCTGAGCCCGCAGCCCGCGTTGGCTCTTCATATGCGTCCACGCCTCCCGAGCGCAGAACATTGAGCGCGACTTCGACGTCCGCGGCGCGACGCGAGCGCAACGGCCCCGAGAAAGGATTGTGCAGGAGGATAGCTTTGCGCATGAGCGGACAAAGGAATTCTACAAGAATGAATTAGGCATGCACGTCCTGTGTGGCCCTGAGACTCAGCGATCTAACTCTTGCCCCTGGATCCCCATTCCCACATGCCGAACATCGCCTTTTGAGGCAAAGGATGACCTACCTGTCGCGCCAGCATGCAAACTTGTCCCCGATGATGGGCATCGTGGGAAATCAAATAACCCAGAAAGCCGGCAACATCGGGCCGAAAGCCTTTGACCCGCCCATCGCCCTCCAGCGCCGACTTCATTACAGCAGAAAGTGCGGAGCGGCTCTCTGCTAAGCCCCTTCCAGCTTGCGCGGGCGTCACGCTGGTTCGCTCGAGTTGCTCGGGAATCTTCGTGGCCTTGGCTGCTTTCAGCCACATTACTCGCACATTGTGCATGTGCGCCACAATTGCGGCAATCGTCCTCCCCTTGCCGTCAGGCGTTTCAGCTCGCCATGCCTCGGTCGGAAGATTCTCGATCATATACTGATTGATTCGATCGTTGGTCGCATAAGCGTTGAGCAAAGCTTCGTTCAGCGAAAAAGCAGGCACCGCTTTTGGCATGGGGCCTCCTGAGCGAGACGTAGTATCGGCGATCAGGTGCAACGAAGCAAGCGCCGAATCAACTGCGCCACGGATTTAACATTGATTCACCGAAAATCCGTGCGATCCGTGGCTGGTTTGCCTTGCCCTATAATTTTGCGATGGCTGCAGCCGGTGCGAAAACCAGGATCGAGGCCCTGCGGGAAAAGATCCGCCATCACGAATACCGTTACTTCGTCCTCGACGATCCCGAAATCAGCGACTTCGATTTTGATCAGCTCATGAATGAGCTGAAACGTCTTGAGGCGGAGCATCCTGACCTGATTACTCCCGATTCTCCCACCCAACGCGTTGGCGGCAAGCCCCGCGAAGGCGTCGTCAAAGTTCAACACTCCTCTCCAATGCTTTCGCTCGATAACACCTATAACGTCGAGGATCTTCGCAACTGGGAGCGTCGAGTGCACGAACTTAGTGGCCGCAAGGATATCGATTATGTTTGCGAATTGAAGCTCGACGGCATGTCACTGGCACTGCGCTACGAAGATGGCCAACTGGTCCATGGCATTACGCGCGGCGACGGCACCGTCGGCGAAGACGTCACGTTGAATGTTCGTACCGTGCGCTCGATTCCGCTGTCGGTTTCCAAAGAGAAATTAAAATCCGCGGGCATTCCTGCCAATTTCGAAGTTCGCGGCGAAATGCTCATGCCCTTAGCCGCATTCAAAAAAATGAACGAGGAGCGCGAACAGCAAGGCCTATCGTTGTTCGCGAACCCGCGCAACGCCACCGCCGGCACAGTCCGCCAGCTTGAGCCTGGCATAACCGCCCAGCGGCGTCTCGACTACTTCGCCTACATGCTTTTGCAAGATGGCCGCACCCATTTCGTCCGCCATTGGGAAACATTGAATGCTCTCGATGCCGCTGGGTTCAAAGTCAATCCCGCGCGCAAGCTGGCTAAGAACTTCGACGAGGTTTGGAACTTCATCGAGCAACAAGAATCCAAGCGCGAGAAGTTGCCCTACGAGATCGACGGAATTGTCGTGAAAGTCGATCGCATCGCCCTGCAGGAAGAACTCGGCTTCACCGGAAAGGCTCCCCGGTGGGCGATCGCCTACAAATACGCGGCTCGCGCCGGGATTACCCAGATCGAAAACATCGTTCCGCAGGTGGGCCGCACGGGAAAACTCACTCCGGTAGCTTGGTTAAAGCCTGTGCCGATCGGTGGCACGACTGTCAGCCGCGCCACCCTGCACAACATGGACGAAATCGAACGCCGGGGCGTAAAGATTGGTGATTGGGTCGAAGTCGAGCGCGGCGGCGACGTCATTCCCAAAGTCTCGCGCGTGGTCGAAGACAAAGATCATCCTCGCGGCCACCAATCCTTTCACATGCCGGAGAAGTGCCCGGTGTGCGGCACAAAAGTCGTTCGCACGGAAGGCGAAGTGGATTACCGCTGCATTAACGCCAATTGCCCCGCCAAGCTGCGCGAAACCATTCTGCACTTTGCCTCGCGCGGTGTAATGAATATTGACGGCATGGGCGAAGCGCTGGTCAACCAGCTTACCGAGCGCGGCATGGTGAAGAATGTCGCCGATATTTACGGCCTGACCAAGGATAATCTTCTCTCGCTCGAGCGCATGGGCGACAAATCCGCGCAGAACATCCTCGACGAGATCGAACAATCCAAGAAACTGCCCCTGGAGCGCGTGATCTACGGATTGGGCGTTCGCTTCGTCGGAGCGCGCACCGCCCAATTCCTTGCCGAGCATTTCGGATCGATGGAAAAATTGACGCACGCCAGCGAAGAGGAACTGCAGAATGTTGACGAAGTCGGCCCGAGAATCGCGAAAAGTATCGCGGAATTTTTCCACGAACCGGCGAACCGTAAATTAGTCGAACGGCTTCACGATGCAGGGCTGACATTCACGGGAAAAAAGAAAGAGCGCGGAACGAAGCTCGCCGGAAAAATTTTCGTGCTGACCGGCACTCTTGCAAACTACTCTCGCGACCAGGCCAAGAAACTAATCGAAGACGCAGGCGGCCGGGTTTCCGGTTCTGTCAGCAAAAAGACCGATTACGTCGTCGCCGGAAGCGATGCTGGATCCAAACTGGACAAAGCCAAAGAGCTGGCAATCAATGTGATCGACGAGAAAGAAATGGTAGAGCTGCTCGGTTCCTGAGCGCCCAACATAACATTTCGATCTTTACGAAAATTCACATAGGCTTGACAAGCCGGTGACAACTCCGTTGTCGCCGTCGGCTACTTTTTCTAGGTTTTAGTTTCAGCTTGGGTGCACTGGGAGCATCGCAGCTCATTTGATCGGGCGGTCGATTGTGCGCCCTTCGCCGTACGTCCTGGGCGAGTCCCGCCCTTCGAGCTCGCTCAGGACGATGTCGGCGTCACTGCCGCCAACGCCGTCTTAATCTTCGCGTAAGTCTGGTCAAGCGTCTCCGGCAAAATTCTGGTTTCTCCCACTACTGAGATGAAGTTTGAATCCGCCGTCCAGCGAGGCAGGATGTGCATGTGCACGTGGTCGGCCACGCCTGCTCCGGCCGCTCGCCCAATGTTCATGCCCAGGTTTATCCCCTCCGGCCGGTAAACCTGCCGTAAGGCCTTTTCCATTCGTTGCGACAGATCGATCATCTCGTGCGCCGTGGTGCTGGGAAGCTTCTGCAATTCATCTAGGTGGGCGAAAGGCACAATCATCACATGTCCCGCAGTGTACGGATACGCGTTCAAAATGACGAAGCACTGCTGGCCGCGATAAACGATGTGAGCCTTTTCGTCGTCGCCAAGTTTCGGCAGATCGCAAAAAATGCAGCCAGAAGTTCTTGCGCCGGTGACAAAAGCGAAGCGCCAGGGAGTCCACAGGTAATCCATCGCAAGGCAGAGTAGCAGATGGCGTCTTTTTTCGGAACTTGGAGCCCTTCGGGCCGCTTTGTTTACGCGTCCTTAACAAATGGAAATTATCCTCAGCCTCCCGTTTGACACCCATCGGAAGCGGTTGCTATAGTCGAAGAGTTCCCTTGGGACGCGGGTTGCTTTAAACGTCCGACTGCTGGGATTGTCACAGTTCGTCCGCCAGGACGGGCTCAACACAACCTTAAGCTCACGCCAGCTGTCTGCTCAGTGGCTCCCGCATCCCTCGCACAGATTTGTGCGAACAACGTAGAGAGGCCATAACCTTGTCCGAGAACAACAGCACCCCCACCCTCGACTCCACAACCATTTTGACCGAAAACCCCAGCGTGCCAGAAGTGGCTCCAGCCGAGCCCCAAAGCGTCGCTGGCGCGGACCAGAGGTCTTCTTCGGGCGCAACCCCGGAAGATTTCGCAGCCGCCTTGGAGAGCTTTACCACCGAGACCGAAGAAGCGGTCAGCGACGAGCGCGTGATCAAAGGCACCGTGCTCAAGCTCACTCCCACTCATGTAGTGGTCGATATCGGCGCCAAGTCCGAAGGCATGCTGCCGCTGGCCGAAGTTCTGGATCACGAGGGCAAGCCCCGTTTTGAGCCTGGCGCCGAAATTGCGGTCATGCGCGAAAAAGGCGAGACCGAGGAGGGTTACATCAATCTCTCTCACCAGAAGGCGCAGCGCTTGCTGTCGTGGGACGAGATTGAGAAGGCTTACAACAACAAGACTCCGATTCAAGCGATTGTTGTCGAGCGCATCAAGGGCGGGTTGACCGTCGACATTATGGGCGCACGCGCGTTCCTTCCCGGCTCGCAAGCCGACCTGCGCCCGACCCGCAATCTCGAGGCGGTGAAGGGTCAGGCTGTCGAAGTTGCGGTCATCAAGCTCAACAAGAAGCGCGGCAACATCGTCGTCTCCCGCAAGCAAATCCTTGAGCACGAGCAGCAGGAAAAGCGCTCGAAAACTCTGGAACATCTGCAAGAAGGATCGGTGATTACCGGAGTCGTCAAGAATTTAACCGACTACGGTGCGTTCGTGGATTTGGGTGGAATCGACGGGCTACTTCACATCACCGACATGTCATGGGGACGGCTTACCCATCCCCGCGATCTAGTCAATGTCGGCGATCAGATCCAGGTCAAAGTTCTTAAGTTCGATAACGACAAGCAGCGCGTGTCACTCGGATTCAAGCAACTCACTCCTGATCCCTGGCTCGACGCCGAGCATCGCTATCCCGTCGGAGCCCACGTCACGGGCCGGGTGATCAGCGTGACCGATTACGGAGCTTTTGTTGAGCTGGAGCAAGGAATTGAAGGCTTGGTCCATGTCAGCGAAATGACCTGGTCGAAACGCATGAAGCATCCTTCCAAGCTGGTGAATGTCGGCGATCAAGTCGAGTGTGTCGTCCTCAACGTCAATCCGCACGAGCGGCGCATTTCGCTTGGCATGAGACAGCTCGCCGCTAATCCCTGGGATTCGTTGCACGAAAAATATCCGATCGGCGCAACCGTAGAAGGGCGGGTTCGCAATCTCACCGACTTCGGCGCGTTTATCGAAATCGAAGACAGCATTGATGGCCTGGTTCATGTCAGCAATCTGAGCTGGACTAAGCGCGTCAAGCACCCGTCGGAAGTGCTCAAGAAGGGTGACCGGGTAAAAGCAGTGGTTCTGGCGATCGAAGCGGATAAGCGGCGTCTCTCGCTCGGCGTGAAGCAACTCCAGCCTGATGTCTGGGAGAAATTCTTCGAGCAGCATCACATCGGCGATGTACTCCACGGAAAAGTGTTGCGGGTCGCCAGTTTCGGCGCTTTCGTCGAGATTGCGGACGGCGTTGAAGGTCTGTGCCACAATTCCGAAGCTATCGACGGAAATGGCCAGCCGATGACGCTCGAACCCGGATTCGAGCACGACTTCAAGATCATCAAGATGAATCCGGAAGAGAAGAAAGTCGGGCTCAGCATCAAGGCTGTCGGCGAAGAAGCTTCACGCACCGAAGTGGAAGCTTACAAGCATCCTGCGGCCAGCACCGGCGGCTCGACTATTGGCGATCTGCTGACCTGGAAGCGTGCCGGCAACGAGAGCAACTAATCCAAAGAGCGGCCACAGATCAACACGGATTTTCGGGAATAGGTTTAAGCGAAAAGAACTTGGATCCGCAATATCCGTGGCCGCCTGTTTCCACCCCAGACAGTACAAACCACCCGATTGATGGTAGTTCGCCTTTTCCGTGTACTTCCGCGTTAATCCGTGGCTGCTTTTCTACCTGATATCAATCCGCAGCACGATATTGACTTGCTTGCGGTCATCAAATTGGCTCACAGCGCGGGTGTCGCTCTTCTGTCCCTTGTAGAGCGCATATACCTCATAGTCAATGTTGGGCGAGAGTTCGGGAAAATGGTACGCTCCATCCGGCCCGACAATGTAGGTCTTCACGGTTTGCGTGCGTTTGTTCGAGAGGTAAACCACCGCATCCGTTAACGGGTTATCGTGCTTGTCGAGCACCTTGCCCGTAAGCATGCGGCCCGTCGAACCTTTGTCCTTGGCGGCGGCCGGATTCGCCAGCACCATCAGGTTCAAAGCGAGCAGGAAGAGCAACGCAATTCGTACCTTTGTCATGCGACCTCCACGGCACCCCACCCCGAACGCCTTCATTTTAAATGCAGGCCAGTATCGACCCGTTCGTCATGTTCCACATGTACCTGAACTTCACCGCCGGATTGAAACCGCTGGCCGTTCGGCAGTTTATAACCCTTCAGATCGGCGGTAATCAAGTAGTCTGCCTTTCCTGCTGGCACCCGCTGGGCGAATTCGCCACTATGGTTGGAGGAAAGTTCCCAGCGCGCTTTCTTTTCATCCACGCGCCTGATCTTGATTTTCATCCCGTACACTGGCCGGTCGTCCGGCCCCCACACTGTTCCGAAGATCAAAGCATAAGGTTGGTCATGGTTCTTCTGGCCCGAAGGAACGCCCATGACTGGCGCGACGCCCAGCGCCAGGCAAAGCATTCCGACGAACCATAAGCGAGAAGTCATTCGAAGCACCGCAGGAAAGGAGGGACTGGTGGGAACCGCAAATCCAGCGGGTTTACGAAAAATCTCCGTCTTCGCTTTCCTCTTCTTCTTCCTCTTCCTCGTAATCCTCTTCCACCGGCTTCAACTCGATGGGGCTGACAGTGATCACCTCAAAATCGGTGCCGCACTCCGGGCACGAGACAATTTCACCTTCATCAATTTCGTCTTCTGCGATGTCCAAATCGCTTTCACACTCAGGACAAGGAAACATGAATCCCTCCGTATCTATGATTAGGCCACCTGATAATATTTAGTGACTCTAGGGACGGAGGTCAAGTGGCCGTCCCCCTGGAATTGTTGGATGCCCATCACGGCAAATCGAAGCGTGGCCCACTACAAATATCTCATGTTCACGAGGAGCGTGTTGCTTTCGAAGTGGCGTATTGTGCTCCTGGGGATCTTGGCCGTTTTGTCTAGCTCAAGTTCCGCTCAGGACTCAGTTTCTCCCGTTCCACGGGACCCGCAGATTGCCGCCGCCTTAAAGCAAATTTCCGCCGGCCGAATTCAACAGACGATTGAAAAGTTGGTTGGTTTTCAGACTCGTTCGACCCTTTCGGCTCAGGACCCGGCATCCATCAAAGCTGGCCATGGAATCGGTGCCGCCCGCGAGTGGCTCAAGTCTGAATTTGACCGTTACTCCCGCGATTGCGGCGGATGCCTCGAGATAAAAACCGACAGCTTCATCCAGCAGCCTGCCGACCGTGTTCCCCAACCCACCGAAATCACCAATGTTTATGCGGTTCTAAAGGGCTCCGACCCGGAGAATGCCAAACGCATCGTGCTCGTAACCGGTCACTACGACTCGCGCAACAGCGATACGCTCAACATCACTGATCCCGCTCCCGGAGCGAACGACGATGGCAGTGGCACCGCTGTGAGTCTCGAATGTGCGCGCGTGCTCAGCAAGCTCAAGTTTCCTGCAACCATCATCTTTCTTACTGTCGCCGGAGAGGAACAGGGGCTAGATGGAAGTAGTCATTTCGCCGAAATGGCCAAGTCGCAAGGTTGGGACATCGAAGCCGTGCTGAATAACGATATAGTGGGTGGCGATCGCAGTCCGCAACAGGACGCGAGCGTCGTGCGCATCTTCTCGGAAGGCGTGCCGCGTGCCGCTTCTGACGCCGATTTGCGCCAAATTCGCAATCTAGGCGGAGAAAGTGATTCCACTTCACGCGAACTTGCTCGCTACATTGCCGAAACCGGCCGTACGTACGACACCGGTGTGAAGTCCATGCTCATCTTCCGCCTCGACCGCTATCTTCGCGGCGGCGATCACAGCTCGTTCAACCGGGAAGGATTCGCCGCTGTGCGCTTCACCGAATTTCGCGAGGATTACCACCACCAACATCAGAACGTCCGCACCGAAAAAGGCATCGAGTACGGCGATCTTCCCAAGTTTGTAAATTCCGATTACGTCGCTGGCGTAGCTCGCCTGAACGCGGCAACTTTAGCGTCACTCGCATCCGCTCCGGCCCCTCCGGCCAACGTTCGCCTGTTGACCAAGGAATTGCAAAACGACTCGACCCTAACGTGGCAGCCGTCGCCAGGCGCAGCCGGTTACGAAGTCTTATGGAGGGCCACCACTAGCCCTGAGTGGGAACATTCTCAGGCGGTTGGCAATGTGACCACCACTACACTCAATCAATCCAAGGACAATGTGGTCTTCGCAGTTCGCGCCGTCGACACAGCCGGACATCGGAGCCTCCCTTCCGTACCCATGCCCCAGCGCTGATTCCTTGCTAGAATTACTCGTATCGTTCCATATTCGTGATTCAACCGGCTCTCACATGTATCGCGGAAGAACCCTCTCGTTGAGTTTCCCGCCCTTCACTCCCTGGGTGAAGCGGATCATCATCATTTGCGTTGCCGTCTACTTCCTGCAAGTAGTGCTGGGAGCGTTCTCCCCGGCGATGAAGGCTTACCTCGAGTCATTCGGTGGTCTGATCCCGGTGTATGTGCTCCACGGGTGGATCTGGCAACTGGTCACGTATTCCTTTCTGCACGCCAGTCCTATGCATGTTCTGATCAACATGCTGATGCTCTGGATGTTCGGCGCGCAGGAGGAACTGGACTGGGGATCGAAGAAGTTCGTCGAGTATTACTTCTTTTGCATCGTGGGCGCAGCGTTAACCACGATTGCCGTAGCTTACTCGCCAATTCCCGGGGTTAATCCTGGCACCGAAACTATCGGCGCTTCGGGCGGTGTTTACGGCATTTTGGTAGCGTTTGGGATGCTCTACGGCGACCGCGAGATTTTCATGTTCCCATTGCCTTTCATGATGAAAGCCAAATATATGGTTGCCATCATGATCGGGTTGGTCGTGATTGCGACTTTTCAGCCATCGCAGGGGGGCATCGCCAACTTTGCCCACTTAGGCGGCGCGCTCTTCGGCTTTCTCTACATCAAGTTTGTACCGCCAAAGGGGTTGCTATTCGGCACATCGGAGCGCTACTTCAGCATGCGCAATGCTTATTATCGCTGGAAGCGCCGGCGCGCCGCCCGCAAGTTCGAAGTCTACATGCGCAAATACAACCGCACCGTGACTTTCGACGAGCATGGTAACTACATTCCGCCGGATGAAATGGACAAAAAGAACGGCGGCTCCAAGTCCAGCTGGATTAATTAGAAACTCGACGAGGATGTTCGCGGATGACAATTCTGGTTATTGTCATTCCGAGCAAAGTCGAGGAACCTGCTGTTCCTGGGCTTACCCAAACCACTTCTGAAACTCCGCCAAAATTCTTCCCGGCAACGCCGCGTTCCTCGCCTTGCCCTTGAATCCTAAATCGTGCCCGACGCCCTCGACCGCGAATAACTTCGTCTTCGCTGGAATCAATTTGATCGCGCTCTCCATCTCGTCGATGGACCCAAACGGATCCCGCGTGCCATGCACAAAAAGTGCAGGCACTTGAATGTTCGGCAAATGCTGGGTGCGCAGTTGATCCGGCTTGCCCGGTGCATGCAGCGGATAAGAGAGCAGCAGTAAGCCGTTCACCAACTCCGGATCTTCCGCGCAAAGCATCGACGCCTGTCTTCCTCCATAGGATTGCCCACCCAGAAACGTTCGCCCGTTAGCTAGTTTGCGCATCGCGCCAACGGCATTTTTGAGGCCTTCCCGGTCGCGAGCGGCATCTCCCGGCCTTGGCGGACCGAATGACCGTGCCTGGCGAAACGGCAAGTCACATCTCAACACCGCAAATCCCGCGCTAGACAACGATTCTGCTAAGGCAATTAACAGCGGGCCTCGGGAATTTCCTCCCGCCCCGTGCGTCAGAACAAGACCGTCACGGACTGCACCCTGAGGCCGATGCAGAAATCCGCGCACCGGCGGATCGATCGATGCATCCGACAACGCCTCAAAATCGTCAGACATTTACAGCTCCGTCTCCGATAACGTCTCGTAAACTTTCGAAGTCTGAATTTCCTGGGCGATCTGAGACCAGCATTTCAATACCTCGAAGTCTTCCAAAGCCGCGCGTCTCGCCTCTTCTGACTTCCAATAACGCAAGAGAACAAACTGATTCTGTGAATTCAGGTCGTGGTAGAAAACATCGCGGCAGTACCCGCCTCGGGCGAGAGCGGCAGTCAACTCGCGAACTGCGTCGAGAAACGATTCCTCCCGTCCAGTTTGGGGTTCGAAGATCGCGATCGAAAGAATTTCCTTTGCCATCACTAATGACTCTCTCGGGCTTTACGCTTTTCTCGAGGCACCGCCGCCTTTGCTTCCTCAGCCGTCACGATATGAAACCGCATGAAATTCGTCGAGCCCGAGGACGTCTGCGTTCCCGCCACCACCCCCAGCACTTCTCCCGCGTGCACCCTCCCGCGGCGTAATAACTCTCGTTCCGCCGCACTCATCATCGCCTCGGCGTTGAGCGCTGGTTTGCAGCGCACCGGTGATATGCCCCAAAGAAGGTTCATCCAGTTGCAGACCGCCGGTACATGGCTAAAGGCGAAAATCGCAGCAGCCGGGCGGTATTTGGAGATCATGCGCGCAGTATTGCCAGTCTCGGTGAAAACGGCAATGGCCGCCATGTGCAGATCTTCGGCCGCGTGCGCAATCGATTCACAGATAGTCTCCGCGATGCTTAGCGAATGTTTCTCGCGTCGCTGACGGCGCTGCCATCCTCTCAAGCTCTGCTCTGCTTCGACGACGATCTTAGCCATCATCGCTACAGTCTCCCGAGGATATCGTCCGGTCGCGGTCTCTGCCGAGAGCATCACCGCGTCCGACCCATCGAAAATTGCGTTGGCCACATCGCTCGCCTCGGCTCTCGTAGGACGCGGGTTCTCGATCATCGATTCCAGCATCTGCGTGGCAGTGATCACCGGCTTTCGCCATTCCGCTGATCTGCGAATAACGTGCTTCTGGATCACCGGAACTTTTTCCGGCGGCAGCTCCACTCCCAGATCGCCGCGCGCCACCATTACTCCATCTGCGGCTTCGAAGATCTCTTCCAACTGCTCCAATGCTTGAGGCTTCTCCAGCTTCGCAATCACGGGAACGGAATAGCCACGATCCGCAATCGCCTGCTTCGCCATGCGCACATCGGCCGCTGATCGCACGAACGAAACCGCAACAGCGTCCACTTGATGTTCGAGGCCAAATCTGAGGTCCACTCGATCCTTGTCGGTGAGTGCCGGCACCGACAGCGCGATTCCCGGCAGATTGATGCCCTTGTGTTCTCCCAGCACTCCACCGTTTACAACTTTACACACCACGTCACGCCCACGCACGCTCTGTACTTGCAATTCGATCAGTCCATCCGAAAGCAAAATGCGCACGCCGGGCTGGACGTCCTTCGCCAAGCTAGTGAACGTTGTTGATAGGAGCGACGCTGTGCCTTCGATCTCGCGTGGAGTAATTGTTACCGTGGAACCGCTCGTCAGAGTAACCGGAACGTGGTCCTTGAGCGGCCCAGTGCGTATTTTCGGGCCAGGAAGGTCCTGCAGAATGCAAATGGTCCGCTCTTCCTGCTGGGCAACGCGTCGAAGCCTCTCAATGATGCGTCCGTGTTCTTCATGAGTTCCGTGAGAAAAGTTCAGACGGGCAACATCCATGCCCAGCCGCATGAGATCGCGTAAGGCAGCTTCCGTGTTGCACGAGGGCCCAATCGTGCAGATGATCTTGGCTCGCCGCGGCCGCGCGCCATTCCCAGCAAACTTCGTACCAGCGTTTCCTTTTGGCAAAATACTCCCCGATCAGAATTTCCAGAGAAGGGTTATTGTATCGCCTCGATTGGCTTGCAGGAGGTTATGACCCTGCGACCGGTGCGCTGATCTTCGGCGCAGCCATTTCCTTCAGCTCTTTTCCCAGCATGGCGCGTGGAAAGATCATGGCATTGAACTCGGCGCACACAAGAATAATCAAAGAGATCATATACATCCACACCAGCAATGCAATCGCCGCGCCCAGCGACCCGTAGATAATGCTGTAGTCCGCATAGCTTTGCAGATACCAGCCAAATAGAGCTGTTGCCAGGAACCACAATACGGTTGCCAATGTTGCTCCCGGTAAAACGCTGTGCCAGGGCTGAGTGCGCGGCACCGCATTGTGATAGATCAGCGCAATGACCGCAATACTCGTCAGGGTCGCGATGAGCCAGCGGATCGTTGTCCACATAAGCAGAATCAGCGGGCCGAATTCATGCCCTAGAGCGAATAGAATTCGCAGCTCAATGCGGCTGCCGAAGGCCACCAGCACGGTCGCGAACGTCATTGGAATTCCCGCCCCGATCACCAAGCTGAACGCAATCATGCGCTCTTTTACCAACCCCCAGATTTTAGGAAGCTGATAGGCATTGCGGAATCCCTCCATCCACGAGATAACCACGCCGGATCCGGTCCACAACGTGATGATGGAAGCGCTGATCAGCACGCTCAGGGGGCGTTGCAGGGAGGTCCCCTTCAAATATCCAAGGGCAGTGCTCGCTCCGGTCGGCAGAATCCGTCCCAAGGCATAAGAAATTTCGCGCACGTAGACTTCGGTTCTATGCGAGGTTGCTAGAACTGATCCTAAAACCAGCAGGGCGGGAAAGAAAGTGAGAATGGACGAGTAGGCGGACGCTTTGGCGACGGCAAAAGCATCGTGCTGAAACGCCCGCCAAAAGGCCAGTCGCAGCAACACCAGAAAGCGGCGAATCACCGGCCACATGGTCGAGCCTTCGGGAATGTCATACCACAACGAAATCTCCCGTTCGTCTCGCTCCGGCATTTTTTCTAGTTGTGCGTGCATTGGGTTCCAGAAAAGGCAAAGGGGCGGATTTCCCCGCCCCTCCACTTCTCCAGTAGTTTACTCCGCCGCCAATTCTTCGGTCTCGCCTTCATGCCGCATGAGTTCGAGGGCTCGCTCTGCTTCCTCGTAGGCCTGCGACACTTCCTCCTGCACCTTGGCTGCGGCTTCCTCCATTTCCGGCGAGAGCCGCACGTTTCGGTAGTATTCCATGCCAGTGCCGGCAGGGATGAGGCGTCCGACGATGACGTTCTCTTTCAAACCGCGCAGATGGTCCACTCGGCCGTTGATTGAGGCCTCGGTGAGCACGCGCGTGGTCTCCTGGAACGACGCTGCGGAGATAAACGAGTCGGTCGAGAGCGATGCCTTGGTGATGCCCAACAGTAGCGGCCGGCCGGTTGCCGGACGCCCGCCCTGCGAGATCACCCGCTCGTTCTCTTCGGCGAACTGGAATTTGTCGATCTGTTCTTCCAGCAGGAAGCGCGTATCGCCGACATCTTCCACCCGGCGCCAACGCATCATCTGACGCACAATCACTTCAATGTGCTTGTCACTGATGTTGACGCCCTGCAGCCGGTAGACTTCCTGGATTTCGTTCACCAGGTAAGCTTGCAGCTCCTTCTCGCCGAGCACGGCCAGAATGTCGTGCGGGTTGAGCGGACCATCCATCAGCGGTTCGCCCGCCCGGACGCGTTCGCCTTCCTGCACGTTGACGTGAACGCCGCGCGGTACCGAGTATTCCTTCTCGGTGCCGTTATCGGCCACCACGTAGATTTTGCGCATGCCCTTCGAAACCTCGCCGAACTTGACCGTGCCATCGATTTCGCTGATGACCGCAGTCTCGTGCGGTTTGCGCGCTTCGAACAATTCCACCACGCGCGGCAGACCGCCCGTGATGTCCTTGGTCTTGGTGGTCTCGCGCGGAATCTTGGCCAACACGTCGCCGGGATGTACCGTGTCACCGTCGGCAACCATCAAGTGCGCGCGTGAGGGCATCAGATAGCGCTTGCTGCTCTTGCCCTTGATGACGATCGCCGGCTGACGCTTCTCATCCGGGGAATCCGCCACCACGTGACGCGAAAGTCCAGTGACTTCGTCGACTTCTTCGTGCAGCGTGACCCCTTCTTGCAGGTCCTTAAACTGCACCGTGCCGCCGATTTCGGTCAGGATCGCGAAGGTGTATGGATCCCACTCAACCATGACTTGGCCAAGTGCGACCTGATTGCCATCGTCCACCTTCACTTTGGCGCCGTAAACAACCGAATAGCGCTCGCGTTCGCGGCCCTTGTCGTCGACCACCGCAATCGAGCCCTGCCGGTTCATGACAACCAGATCGCCGGCCTTCGACTTGACGGTCTGCAATCCGATAAACCGGACCGTGCCGTTGGTCTTCGCATCCAAGCGCGACTGCTCAGAGACGCGCGATGCCGTTCCACCGATGTGGAAGGTCCGCATCGTGAGCTGCGTGCCCGGTTCGCCGATCGACTGCGCTGCGATCACGCCCACCGCCTCGCCGAGTTCAACCAGACGTCCGGAGGCCAGGTTGCGGCCGTAGCACATGACGCACACGCCACGCTTCGATTCGCAAGTCAGCACCGAACGGATCTTCACTCGCTCGATACCCGCCGCCTGAATCGCTCCGGCGAGGTCTTCGGTGATTTCCTGGTTGATGTCGACCACCGTGTTTCCGTCGTAGTCCTTGATCTTCTCCAGCGATACGCGGCCGACAATTCGATCGCGCAACGGCTCGATGATCTCGCCCGCTTCCACGATGCCGGAAACGTAAATACCATCCACGGTTCCGCAATCGTATTCACTGATGATCACATCCTGCGCCACGTCGACCAGACGCCGCGTCAGATAGCCCGAATCGGCTGTCTTCAGCGCCGTGTCAGCCAAGCCCTTACGGGCGCCGTGCGTCGAGATGAAGTATTGCAGCACGGTCAGCCCTTCACGGAAGTTCGCTGTGATCGGCGACTCGATGATTTCGCCCGACGGCTTCGCCATCAAGCCGCGCATGCCGGAGAGCTGGCGAATCTGCTGTTTCGATCCGCGAGCGCCGGAGTCGGCCATAACGTAAATCGGATTGATGACGCCTTCCTTGTCGAGCTTCTGCATCTCGCCGAACATCTCGTCAGCGACCTTTTCTGTAATCGCCGACCAGATTTCGATGACCTTGTTATAGCGCTCGCCGTTGGTGATCGCGCCATCCAGATACTGCTGCATGACGTTGACCACTTGCTTCTCGGCGTCGCGCACCAGGACCTTCTTGCTGTCTGGAATGACCATGTCGTCGATGCCGATGGACAGGCCTGCGCGAGTCGCAAAGCGGAAGCCCAGTTCCTTCACTTCGTCCAACATCTTGACCGTGACTTCCAGCCCGTATTGGAGGTAGCAGAAGCTCACCAGCGCGCCGATGCCTTTCTTCTTGAGCAGGCCGTTAATATAAGGCATGCCCTTCGGAAGATGATCGTTCAAAATCGCGCGGCCCACAGTCGTGTTGAGGAACGCACGATCGTAGGTCACAGGATCGGTATGGGTGATGTCTTGATCGTCGTACGCCTGGGTCAAGTCGATGACTTCGCCCGTGTAGCGCAGACGAATCGGAGTCAGCGTTTCAATCTCGCCGGCTTCGAGCGCCAACAGCACTTCTTCAATGTTGGCAAACGACCGGCCTTCGCCCTTGGCTCCTGGCTTGCCTTTGGTCAGGTAGTACAAACCGAGAACCATGTCCTGCGTGGGCACGGTGATCGGATGACCGGATGCCGGCGACAGAATGTTATGCGAAGACAGCATCAGAACGCTGGCTTCGACCTGCGCTTCCGGAGACAGCGGAATGTGGACCGCCATCTGGTCGCCGTCGAAGTCGGCGTTGAACGCCGTGCAAACCAGTGGGTGAATCTTGATCGCCTTGCCTTCCACCAATACCGGTTCGAACGCCTGGATGCCCAGGCGGTGCAGGGTTGGAGCGCGGTTCAACAGGACCGGGTGATCTTTAATGACTTCTTCCAGGATGTCCCAAACGATCGGGTCTTGCTGCTCCACCATTTCCTTGGCTTGCTTGATGGTCGTGCAGTGGCCTGTCTGTTCCAGCCGGTGATAAATGAACGGCTTGAATAGTTCCAGCGCCATCTTCTTCGGCAAACCGCACTGGTGCAGCTTCAGCTCTGGCCCAACCACGATAACCGAACGTCCGGAGTAATCCACGCGCTTGCCCAGCAGGTTCTGGCGGAAGCGGCCCTGCTTGCCCTTTAACGTATCGGAGAGCGACTTCAGCGGGCGATTGTTGGCGCCGCGCAGCACGCGGCCACGGCGTCCGTTGTCGAACAGCGCGTCCACCGCCTCCTGCAGCATGCGCTTTTCGTTGCGCACGATAACTTCTGGCGCGTGCAGGTCCATCAGCTTCTTCAACCGGTTGTTACGATTGATGACTCGGCGATAGAGATCGTTCAGATCCGAAGTGGCAAAGCGCCCGCCATCAAGTGGAACCAACGGCCGCAGCTCCGGTGGAATCACCGGAATCACATCCAGGATCATCCAGAACGGCTTGTTGCCGCTCTTACGGAACGCCTCGACCACTTTCAACCGCTTGGCATACTTGAGCCGCTTCTGCAGCGAGTTCTCGTTCTTCATCTTCTCGCGGAGTTCAGTCGAGAGACCCTCGATGTCCACCCGCTTGAGAAGTTCTTTAATCGCTTCCGCGCCCATCATGGCTTTGAATCCCGCAGGACGATATTGCTGATCCAGTTCGCGGAACTTGGCTTCGTCTTTAATAACTTCGCGGTCGCGGACCGGGGCATCGCCCGGCTCGACTACGACGTAGGCTTCGAAGTACAGCACGGATTCGAGGTCGCGCAAAGAAATGTCGAGCAGGTGTCCGATGCGGCTTGGCAAACCCTTGAAGAACCACACGTGCGAGCAGGGGGAAGCCAGCTCGATGTGGCCGAGACGCTCGCGGCGAACTTTCGATAGGGTCACTTCTACGCCGCACTTGTCGCAGATCACGCCCCGGTGCTTCATGCGCTTGTACTTGCCGCACAAACACTCCCAGTCGGTTACCGGGCCAAAGATGCGGGCGCAAAACAATCCATCGCGCTCCGGTTTGAAGGTGCGATAGTTGATGGTTTCCGGTTTGGTCACCTCGCCGTGCGACCAGCTCCGGATCTTTTCCGGAGAAGCCAGGCTGATGCGGATTGCATCAAAATCGGCGATAGGACTTGCTAGGTCAAAGGGGCTCGATCGGAACATGTTCCTCCACTTCCTGCGGCTGTTCGCCGCCGCGCGCGGCTCCTAGTTAGCGTCGTTGGTCCTTGGCCGTTGGTCAAGACCAGCGAATCGATTTGGCCCGCAGTTCAGGAGCACTACTACGGGTTCAGTTCTCAAAATCTCTTCCACTCAAGTCGCCGGTCGTTGGCCAACGGCGAAGAGCCAACGACCAACGACGGGTTTCCTAATCTGCGGCTGCCATCGCGATCGGCTTGCGTTCGCCGGCCTTGATCAACTCCACATCCAGGCACAGTGACTGCAATTCGCGAATCAGCACGTTGAACGATTCCGGCACGCCCGGCTCCATGGCAGCTTCGCCCTTGACGATGGCCTCGTAGATCTTGGTGCGGCCATAAACGTCGTCGGACTTTGCCGTCAGCAATTCTTGCAAGATGAACGCCGCGCCATACGCTTCCAGCGCCCAAACTTCCATTTCTCCGAACCGCTGGCCTCCGAACTGCGCCTTGCCACCCAAAGGTTGTTGGGTAATCAGAGAATAGGGTCCGATGGAACGCGCATGAATCTTGTCGTCCACCAAATGCGACAGCTTGAGCATGTAAATGTAACCAACCGTGACTGGCTGCTCGAAGCGGTCGCCGGTCATGCCGTCGTGCAGATACGTTTTGCCCGACTCCGGCAATCCTGCCGACCGCAACAGAGCCTTGATCTCGGATTCTCTCGATCCATCGAACACCGGCGAACCGGTGAAAACTCCGCGCTGTAGTGTTGGCGCGATCGCCATCAACTCGTCATCGGGGAGATCGGCAACCGTGTCCGCCAGCACCGTGTCTTTGAACAGCGCTTTCAGTTCCCGGCGAATCGCTTCCTCTTTCGAGTTCTCTTTCAGCATCTGTGAGATCTTCTCGCCCAGGTCGTGTCCCGCCCAGCCGAGGTGGGTTTCAAGAATCTGGCCGACGTTCATGCGGGAAGGTACGCCCAACGGGTTGAGCACGATTTCTACCGGCGTTCCGTCCTCGAGGTACGGCATATCCTCATCAGGCAGAATCCGGGCAATCACGCCCTTGTTGCCGTGACGGCCGGCCATCTTGTCCCCAACACTGAGCTTGCGCTTCATCGCGATATAGACTTTCACCAGCTTGATCACGCCCGGCGGCAGTTCGTCGCCCTTGGTGAGTTTTTCTTTCTTCTCGTTGACGATCTTCTTGAGCACATCGATCTGACGCGAAGTCATCTCTTCGATCTCGTCGATCTGCTCGTTCACCCGCGGATCCTTATCCGCGTACTTGATGCGTTTGAGGTTACGGGTCGAGATGCGTTCAATCGTTTCGCGATCGAGGACGGTCTCTTTGGTCAGCAAACGCTTATTGGTCCGCTCGTCGTGCAGGTCGGCTTGCACGGTCTTGCCGCCCAGGATGTTCTCCAACCGCTTCAGGCGTTCGTCGGTAAGAATCCGGATTTCATCCGACAGGTTCTTATCCAACTTCGCCACCTGGGCGGCTTCGATCGCCTTTGCACGCTCGTCCTTCTCCTGCCCCTTGCGAGAGAAAATCTTGACATCAACGATCACGCCTTCGATTCCCGGCGGACAATATAGCGAAGCATCGCGCACGTCACCGGCTTTTTCGCCGAAGATCGCGCGCAGCAGCTTTTCTTCCGGAGTGAGCTGAGTTTCGCCCTTCGGAGTTACCTTACCTACCAGAATGTCACCCTGCTTCACCGTCGCGCCGATGCGGATCACGCCGGCTTCATCCAGATTTCGCAGCATGGACTCGCTGACGTTCGGAATGTCGCGCGTGACCTCTTCTGGCCCCAGCTTTGTGTCGCGCGATTCCAGTTCGAACTCCTCGATGTGCACCGAGGTGTAGTAATCCTCTTTTACAAGCTTCTCGGAGACCAGGATCGCGTCTTCAAAGTTGTAGCCGCGCCATGGCATGAACGCGACCAGAACGTTTCTTCCCAGCGCCAACTCGCCGTGATCGGTGCAAGGTCCGTCAGCGATGACCTGTCCTTTGATCACGCGCTGGCCCTTCTTCACCACTGGCTTCTGATTGATGCAAGTGTTCTGGTTGGAACGCTTGAATTTCGTCAGCTGATAGATGTCGCTGCCGACTTCGCGCGATAGCTGTCCGGGATGGTGCTCGCCTTCCACGCGCACGATGATTCGCTCGGAGTCGACCGAATCGACCATGCCATTCCGGCGGGCAAGAACGACGGCTCCCGAGTCACGAGCCGTGACACCTTCCATTCCCGTGCCGACGATCGGTGCTTCCGCCCTGAGCAGCGGCACCGACTGCCGTTGCATGTTCGCGCCCATCAGCGCGCGGTTCGCGTCGTCATGCTCCAGGAACGGCACGAGCGATGCGGCAACGGACACCAACTGCTTCGGGCTCACGTCGATGTAGTCGACTTCATCCCGATTGACCAGCACGAAGTTGCCGGCCTTACGGGCATTGACCAGATCGCCCACGATCTTGCCTTTGTCATCCAGTTCGACGTTCGCCTGGGCAATTACGTGCCGGTCTTCTTCCCAAGCCGACAGGTAGAAGGAGTAGGGCTCAATATCGACCGGCTTCTTGCGCCGCTCTTTCAGCTCATTATTCTGTTTCTCGATCTCGTGCTTCTCCACATGATCGCCGACCTTGTGGTCGCTGTCACCGGCGTTGACCACGGTTACAAAGTCCACCACGCGTCCGCCCTTAATCCTGCGATAAGGTGACTCGATAAATCCGTAATCGTTGATGCGTGCATAGCAACTCAGCGAAGAGATCAGGCCGATGTTCGGACCTTCCGGCGTCTCAATCGGGCAGATTCGACCGTAGTGCGTCGGGTGCACGTCTCGAACCTCGAATCCGGCACGTTCACGCGACAGACCGCCCGGCCCAAGCGCCGACAAACGCCGCTTGTGCGTGATTTCCGAGAGCGGATTCGTCTGGTCCATAAACTGCGACAACTGCGACGATCCGAAGAATTCGCGGATCGCAGCCATCACCGGCTTAGCATTCACCAAATCGTGCGGCATAGCCGTCGACATTTCCTGGTAGACGCTCATCTTTTCCTTGATGGCGCGTTCCATGCGGACCAGGCCGATGCGGAACTGGTTTTCGAGCAGTTCGCCGACCGCGCGCACACGGCGGTTGCCCAGGTGATCGATGTCATCCACCGCGCCGATGTTCTTCCGAAGCTTCAGCAAGTAACGAATCGTTGCATAGAAATCTTCCGGCTCAAGCGTGCGGTTCTCGAGGTTCGTGGCATCGTTCTTCTCGAACAGCTTGATGTTGAACTTCAGGCGGCCCACGCGCGAGAAATCGTACTTGCGTGGATCGAAGAACATGCCGTGGAACAAGGCCGTAGCCGTATCGAGCGTCGGCGGATCGCCCGGACGCAGCTTGCGGTAAATCTCGATCAGCGCTTCCTGAGGCGTATCTACCGAGTCACGCTTTAGCGTCTGGCTAATGACCGTACCCACATCGTCGCGTTCGGGGAAGAACAGGTTCAGTTCAACCACACCTGCCGATTCGATAATTTTCGACAGCTTGTCGGCCGTTAATTCGGCGTTTGCTTCGAGCAGGACTTCGCCCGTCGTGGTATCGACTACATCGCTTGCCGTCCACGCGCCTTCGAGATCGGTAACGTCAACTTCGATTTCGCTGATCTTCGCTTTTTGAATTTCCTTCAGCACTGCACCCGTGATCTTTCGTCCAGAGTGCGCGACCTCGTCGCCCGACTTGCTCTTGATGCTATGGGCGAGCTTCATACCGACCAGGTTCGTCGCCTTCTCGCCGGCAGGATCGAGCGTCCAAAAAAGCTTCTTGTCGCGAATCGCCAGCCGGTCGACCGTGTAGAACGTTCGCAGAATGTCCTCGCTCGAACGCAGTCCCAAAGCGCGCAGGAAAATCGTACCCAGGAACTTGCGCTTGCGGTCGATGCGCACATACAGGACGTTCTTCTGGTCGTATTCAAACTCAACCCACGATCCGCGATAGGGAATGATCTTGCCCAGGAAGTAGGTGCGATTGTTCGCGGTCTCGAAGAACACGCCCGGAGAGCGGTGCAACTGGCTGACGATCACGCGCTCGGTGCCATTAATAATGAAGGTGCCGTTATCGGTCATCAGCGGCACATCGCCAAAAAACACTTCCTGCTCTTTGATGTCGCGAATGGAGCGGTTGCCGGTCTCGGCGTCTTTGTCAAAAATCGTTAACCGCATCGTGACCTTGAGTGGCGCGGAGTAAGTCATGCCGCGCTCTTCGCACTCGGCCACGTCGTATTTGAGTTGCAGCCCGACTGGGTCGCCGCACTTGTTGCAGAAATCCGGCGTATTTGCGTTGTACGTGCCGCACTTGGTGCAAAGCACGTCGCCGGGATGGAATGGGTCGGTGATGACCGTCGATCCGCAGTTCTTACAAGTAGTGCGGAGGTGGTGCAGTCCTTTGAGGTGGCCGCACTTGCACTCCCAGTTGCCGATCGCGTAATCCACGAACTCCAGTTGCGAAACGTTGCGGAAGTCGGTAATCGGAAACACCGACTGAAACACCGCCTGCAGTCCGCCATCTTCGCGTTCGCTCGGCAAGCGGTCCATCTGCAGGAAGCGGTCGTAGGAGCGCTTTTGTACCTCGATCAAGTTGGGAATCTTGATGGTTGCCGGAATTTTGGAAAAATCGAAGCGTGTGCGGAATCCGTTGCTCTTTGACATTCAGATGACTCCAACTTTCATGCGCGGCGGCCCATTGCGGGCCCCGCGAAATGTTAAGGCGCAGCCGACGCGCCGGAACCTCAATGACAGGAAAGCGTGGACAAACGACTAAGCGCCCGTAAGGACATGCGTCCCCTCAGGCGCCGTGTGCGGCGTTTTGCCTGTGTTGAAATGTGTCGTTTCCGCGCCAGTATCTAAGGCCTGTTCCCGTTTCGCCCTGCCCGCGAAACAGTTGCCAACTCGTTCCCGCGACCACGCGCCTTATACAACAGCTTGAGGACGCAGTCAACCCGATGCAGTTCGCGTCGTTATTACTGTAGATGCTAACACCAACGCGAAAGCTTCACCAGATAGATCGTTGTAACTCCTTAAACTTGCATTCAAGCGAGGCCGGGTGTCACCACCCGGCTCCCTGTCGAATTGATGCCGCCAAGACGCCGTGGAACGCGGCTACTTCACTTCCACAGTCGCCCCTGCTTCGGCGAACTTCTTCTTGATGCTCTCCGCTTCGTCCTTGGAGACGCCTTCCTTCACCGTCTTGGGAGCGCCATCGACTAAGTCCTTGGCCTCCTTCAGGCCCAAGCTGGTGACTTCGCGTACCGCCTTGATGACGTTGATCTTGTTCGCGCCCACATCCTTCAGAACGACCGTGAATTCGGTCTTTTCCTCGGCCGGAGCCGCCGCGGCTGCTCCACCCCCGCCTGCCATGACCACCGGGGCTGCGGCCGCCGCCGAAACTCCGAGCTTCTCTTCCAATCTCTTCACCAGAGCCGCCGCATCGAGCAACGACAACCCTACAATTTGATCTTCTAACTGCTGCAAATCCGCCATGTCTGTTCTCCAGTCTTTGTAGTTATCAGTTTGCTGATTTCGTTATCCGTCAGCCAAGTTTCCAGTGCGACCAGCCTCGCTTCTCAGCGCCAGACAACGCCAAGATTCGAATCCCGCAACCCTTGACCACCTGATAACAGAACTCTTAGTTGGTAATTGAGTAATCGGGTGCCGACCCAATTACGCAACCTTGTTATGCCTCTTTAAACTTGTTTTCCTTCACGCCCTGGTTCACCACCACCGCCAGGTTCCGGCCGACAGCGTTCATCGCTGTCACCAAACGTTGCGCCGGAGCGTTGATCAGGAAGAGCAGCTTCGCATAAATCTCTTCCTTCGCCGGCATCGTGGCCAGCGCCTTGATCTCATCGATCGAGATAACGCGCCCTTCAACCACACCCGCCTTGAAAGTAAATTCCGGATTGTCTTTGGCGTACTTCGACAGCGCCTTTGCCAATGCCACAGGATCGCCCGTCGTATAGGCAATCGAGGTTACGCCGGAAAGGTCCTTCAACACGCCTTCGGCTTTGGTGCCCTTGGCGGCGCGCTCAGCGAGGGTGTTCTTTACGACTGCGTACTTGGCGCCGGAACTCCGCAACGTCTTGCGCAGCTCAAAATCCTGCGCCACCGTGAGCTTGGCGTAGGTCGTCACCACCAGGCTTGACACCGCTTGCAGTTCTTTGCTCAGCTTCTCAATCTGTTCGGTCTTTTTCTCTCTTGTAACCGCCATGTTCAATCCCCTTATCGTGTCACGTGGGGACAGCCGCCTAGGCTGTCCGGGCCGACCGCAGGTCGACAGTTCTAAACCTTCGCCGCCACTTCCAACGGGCTGGTGTCAATCATGATCCCCGGCCCCATTGACGAGCTCAGATAGCAGCCCTTCACATACTTGCCCTTCGCCACCGTCGGCTTCGCCTTCACCACGCTGGTGATCAGCACCGTCGCGTTCTCAATCAGTTTGTCGGGCGTAAAGGAAATCTTGCCTACCGGGCAATGCACCAGCGCCGTCTTGTCAGTGCGGAACTCCACTTTGCCGGCCTTTACTTCCTGGACCGCCTTCGCCACATCGAAGGTGACGGTCCCGGTCTTTGGGTTCGGCATCAGACCTTTCGGACCAAGAACTTTTCCCAACCGACCAACTGATTTCATAACGTCTGGCGTGGCAATCAGAGCGTCGAAATCGGTCCAGTTTTCCTTATTTATCTTCTCGACCATCTCTTCGCCGCCGACGAAATCCGCTCCGGCCTGCTCGGCTTCTTTGACCTTCTCGCCGGTTGCTATTACTAAAACCTTCTTCGATTTGCCGAGCCCATGCGGTAGAACCACCGTTCCACGAACCATCTGATCGGCGTGTTTGGGATCCACTCCCAAACGCATGGTGACTTCGACCGTCTCGTCGAACTTGGCGAACTTCACTTTCTGCAGCAGCGGCACCGCGTCTTTCAACAAATAGGGCCGCTGTTCCACCGCTTCCCGCGCCTTGGTAATGTTTTTCCCTGACTTTTTCATTTGTTTCCTCGTCTCCCACCGCTCATCGGCATTTCGAGGAGCCGTAGTATTGATGACTAAATCACAAAATTGCAAAACTACCCAACCACCTCAATTCCCATCGACCGCGCCGTGCCCCGCACGCTCCGGATCGCCGACTCAACCGAAGCCGCATTCAAATCCGGCATCTTCTGCTTGGCAATGTCCTCGACCTGCTTAAGCGTCACCTTGCCGACCTTGTCCTTGTTCGGCGAGCCAGACCCCTTGGCGATCCCGGCGGCCCGTTTCAGCAGAATCGAAGCCGGCGGCGTCTTCGTAATGAAAGTGAACGAGCGGTCACTGTAAACGCTGACGACCACCGGAATGATCAGACCTTCGAGTTCCTTCGCGCCCGTCTTGGCGTTGAATTGCTTGCAGAACTCCATAATGTTGATCTGCGCCTGGCCCAACGCGGGCCCCACCGGCGGTGCCGGCGTCGCCTTGCCCGCCGCAATTTGTAACTTCACCGAACCTGTAACTTTTTTTGCCATAATTTCAATCCAGGCCTGCTCAACCGATGCAGGTCAATTCAACTTCCTTTACTCCGTGATCGTCCCCAACGCCAAACCGATTGTCGGGACTAATTTCTTCTGGACCGGATCGGCTGCCAGGCCGAGCCCTTCGATTGTATGCGCACCTATCACTTCCATATCGCTGCGCTCAGCAATTACGACCGTATCCGGGCCGCTAAATCCGTCGCTTCCGACCCAAACTGCCGCGGTGTCGCGCTCAATGATGGAACCATCCATCGCGCGAAATCCCATGCGACGCAATACTTGCGCCCCTACGCGCTCTAGCCGTTCGCGATGGATCCAGGAAAATGCGGCCCCGGTATCGACCATGGCCACAATTTCTTCCGTCCTCTCCGGAGCGCCGGGATTCCACACTCGCAACTTGGCGCTGAAGGTACCCATAAACCACCTACGCCACTTTTTCTACTTGATTGAATTCCAGCTCCACCGGAGTCGACCGTCCGAAGATAGTCACCATCACTTTTAGCGTCTCCCGGTCTTCGTTCACCTCGTCCACTACTCCGGTAAAGCTGGCGAACGGCCCTTCGGTAATTCGAACAGACTCGTTCTTTTCAAACTTGACTTTCAGCTTAGGCTTATCTCTCGCCTCATCGACCCGATAGACGATGTGCTGAACCTCTTCCTCGGAGAGCGGTGTCGGCTGCTGCCCAGTGCCAACGAATCCCGTCACCCGCGGCGTCGCCTTTACCACGTGCCAAACGTGGTCGTCCATGTCCATCTCGACGAGCACGTATCCCGGATAGAACATGCGCTCGCTGGTGTACTTCTTGCCGCCACGAACTTCAGTGACCGCTTCCGTCGGAATCAGCACTCGGCCAATTTTGTCCTGCAGGCCAAACGCTTGTACGCGCGTCTCGAGCGACTCCTTCACCTTACGCTCGAACCCAGAATACGAGTGGATGATGTACCACTTCATATTGGGATTACGCGGCGTTTCCGTCGCTGCACCAGCCTCGGGAGCTTGCGCTTCGTTTTCCCCAGTTGCTTGTTTTTCTTCGTCCGCCATTGGGTGCTCTAACACCTGCGCTGCATTTTTCTTTGTCATCGATGCGTCAGATACTTGAACAAATAATTAATCGCGTTGCCGATCGTATTGTCGACAATCCAGAAATACAGCCCGAACAGGAAAACCGTAATGATGACCACAATCGTCGTGGCGCGGACATCCTTATACGAGGGCGCGGTAACTTTCCGCATCTCCGTCCGCACATCGTTGTAAAAAGTCTTGACTCGTTCCGGCCAGGATTTGACCGACGTCATCAGCTGGTTTTGTTCCGTCATTGTGGCCATCTTCAACTTCTCTCTTCCTGCTGCTTCGTTCGTTCTAACTCCAAAACTCTGGCAGGGGCGGAGGGATTCGAACCCCCAAGTTCGGTTTTGGAGACCGACAGTTTAACCGTTGAGCTTACGCCCCTGTTCGTGTAGCGCGGACGCCTCGTCCGCGCACCGTTATTTAACTTCTTTGTGCGGCGTATGCTTCCGGCAACGGCGGCAGAATTTCTTCATCTCCAACCGGTCCGGTGTAGTCTTGCGGTTCTTCGTCTTCGAATAGTTCCGCTCTTTGCAATCGCCGCACTGCATCGTAATGATCTCTCGGGGCATTTGAAAACCGCTCCTGACTGTGACTGAGAACCGAGAACTCAGAACCGGTTCTGCAAATTCAAAATTAAGAAGTCAGAGTGCAAAAGCTACATTCCCGCTTTCCATTACTTTTGCATTCTTACTTCGAACTTCTCCGTTACTTAATGATCTCCGCGATCGTTCCCGCGCCGACCGTGTGGCCGCCTTCACGAATCGCGAACCGTAAACCTTTTTCCATGGCCACGGGCGTGATCAGCTCGATCTCCAGGCTCACGTTGTCACCAGGCATGACCATCTCTGTGCCCGAAGGAAGTTCCGCTACTCCGGTCACGTCCGTTGTCCTCAGATAGAACTGCGGCCGATAGCCCTTAAAGAACGGCGTATGCCGTCCGCCTTCTTCTTTCGTCAAGATGTAGACTTCCGCCTTGAACTTGGTGTGCGGTGTGATCGATCCCGGCTTCGCCAGCACCATGCCGCGCTCCACATCGTCTTTGCCGATGCCGCGTAGCAACAGTCCGGCGTTATCGCCCGCCAAGCCTTCATCGAGTTGCTTTTTGAACATCTCGACCCCGGTGACAACCGTCTTGCGGGTATCGCGGAAGCCGACAATTTCCACTTCCTCGCCGACCTTCACCTTGCCGCGCTCGATTCTTCCCGTCACCACCGTTCCGCGGCCTGAAATCGAGAAAATATCTTCGATCGGCATCAGGAACGGC
>DATJOJ010000071.1:0-2240 GCA_035507035.1 Terriglobales bacterium
ATTCGCGCACTGGATGGGCAGAAGGCGTCACTCAAAATCGGCGAACGCGTGCCCATCGCATCCGGCTCATTCCAGCCGGGCATCGGCGGAGTCGGCATCAACCCGCTGGTCAACACGCAGTTCCAGTACCTTGACGTCGGCGTGAACATCGACGTCACGCCTACTATCCATCCGAATGGCGATGTGACGCTCAAGACCACGATGGATATCTCCTCGGTGACCGGTAACACGAATATCGGCGGCATTACCCAGCCGATCATCGGCCAGAGAAAGATCGAGCACGTCGTCCGCTTAAAAGAAGGCGAAGCCAACCTGATGGGCGGAATGCTCGAAGATTCGCAAACCAAGAACTTGACCGGAATCCCAGGCCTGGCGCAGATTCCGATTTTGAAGTACATCTTTGGCCAGGAGTCGACCGATCATTCGCAAACCGAAACCGTCTTCGTGCTGATTCCTCACATCGTTCGGCGGCAGGTGTTGACAGCCGCGAATGAGGAAGCCATTGATGTAGGCACCGCCAGCGAAATCGAACTGCGCCGGGTGGAACATTCGACGGCAACGCCCACCCCGGCCGCGCCCACGACTGGACCATCTTCGGGCGCAGCCCCCGTGAGCGTTCCGCAACCTACGCCGACGAGTTCATTCGAGCCCGCGCCGCAGCTGATGGAGCGCCCGTCGCAGGCAAGCTTCTCGTTCGATCCGGCAAACACGACCCAGCATGTGGGATCGACTTTCACGGTTAACGTACTGTTGAATGGCGGACAAAACGTTTTCCAGGTCCCGATGCAGATCACCTACGACCCGAAGCTGCTTGAAGTGGCCAACGTTTCGAATGGCAGCCTGCTCTCGAAAGACGGGCAGATCGTGACCCTCACCCATCGCGAGGACGATGGCAGCATTCAGGTGACGGCCACGCGTCCACCGGGCTCCGCGGGCGTTTCCGGCCAGGGAACGGTGGTAACGCTGACCTTTGTGGCGAAGGCTCCGGGTCAGGCCCTGCTCGCGATTGCAAAAGGCGGGGTTCGTGATCCGGCAATGCAGGCGCTTTCGGTTAGCGGGGCGAGCGCCGCAGTTACGATTCAATAGGACGTGAGTCTTGAATTTCGGTTGGGAGGGGCATCTCGCCCGTCCTTTACTCCTCCCCAAGCTACTGTGGTTCAATGGTTTAAGCTGACCGCAAAGGCCAATAACACCGAGCAGGCAGATTCCGTGCAAATTCAGGCAAGAAAAGCGTTCTCACTAGAGATGCCAAAGCGGAACAAACAACAGGGATTTACGCTGGTTGAGCTGATCGTGGCGACCAGCATTCTGCTGATTTTGAGCACAATGGCCGTTCCGTTGGCGCGCGTGACCATCAAGCGCGAGCGGGAGAAGGAACTTCGGGCCGGGCTGTGGCAACTTCGAGACGCTATCGACCGCTACAAAGATGCCGCCGACCGGGGGGCATTTCAGATCAAAGTAGGCTCGGAAGGTTATCCCCCGGACCTCGATACATTGGTGAATGGGGTTGACGTGGGCGGAAAGAAATTAAAGTTTCTGCGCCGGATTCCGACAGACCCGATGACGGGCGGCACTGACTGGGGACTGCGCTCGATGCAGGATGATCCGGACTCGGACTCATGGGGCGGAGATAACGTGTTCGACGTTTATACGAAATCAGATGGAACTGCGCTCGATGGCACGAAATACAAAGACTGGTAATCGTGAAATCCACTAGAAAAGACATCTTGGCGAGGCGCAAGCGGCGCGGCAGTGGCGGCTTCACGCTGATCGAGCTGATGATCGTGGTCAGCATTTTGCTGATTCTGATCTCAATTGCGGTGCCGCAGTACACACAATCTGTCAAGCGGGCGCGAGAGTCCGTACTGCGACAGGACTTGTTCACCATGCGCTCGGTCATCTCGCAGTACACGCTCGACAAGCAGAAGATGCCGCAATCGGGCGATGACCTCGTCCAGGCTCAATATTTGAAGCAGATTCCAATCGATCCCATGACTGGTCAGGCCAATTGGAACTGGCACACCGCCGATCAGGACGAGATCATGTCTCCCGATGAGCAGGATGAAGGCGGCATCGACGACGTGTTCAGCGCGTCGGACGAGGTCGGTTCAGACGGCGTGCCGTACAGCCAATACTAGGCTTCAGGCGTCAATTCACTGTCATTCCGAGCGAAGCTGGATGATTCGCTTGCGAATCATTCCGCGGGTCGAGGAATCTGCTTTTCGTGAAATCGCAGCGAG
>DATJOJ010000072.1:0-7670 GCA_035507035.1 Terriglobales bacterium
TAACTACGACGTCGAAGATTTCTTCGCCGCGGTCTCTGCCGGCAATTTCCCGGCGGTGAGCTTCCTCAAGGCGATCGCAATTCAAGACGCTCACCCAGGGAATTCCGATCCTCTCGATGAACAAAGATTTGTGGTTCGCGTGGCCAACTTCCTGCAGGCGCAGCCCGAGTGGGCGAACACCGCGCTGGTAGTTCTGTACGATGATTCCGACGGCTGGTACGATCATCAACTCGGCCAGATCGTCAATTCGTCAAAGAGCGCGGCTGATGCCCTGACCGGGCCGGGAAGCTGCGGCACGGGCGTGACTGCTCTGCCTGGCATCACGTCTGCACATGCTCAGGGACGGTGCGGCTATGGTCCACGCCAGCCCTTGCTCGTGATCTCTCCCTGGGCGAAGCATAACTTCGTCGACAACACCGTTACCGACCAGACTTCGGTGATTCGGTTTATCGAAGACAACTGGCTTGGTGGTCAGCGAATCGGGAATGGATCCTTTGACACCATCGCGAACTCGATCAGCTCAATGTTCGATTTCCACCAAGTTGTCAGCAACGATCTGCTCATTCTCAACGAAAACACAGGTGAACCAGTCAATACCGGGAACTGGTAACTTCAGAAATTGAGAACAGCGATCGTTTAGAATTAGGCCGAAACACGGCAAGGCGTGGCGGGTACAATCCTGGCTACGTCTTGCCATTATTATGTGTCCTCAAGAAAAAGATTTGATCACGCGTCGAAAGTTCCTACACCATTCGGGTTGCTTTGCTGCCAGCCTGGCCGCGGGCGCAAGACCGATATTGGGTTCGGTATCGCATTCAGCCCCTCTGATGGCGGCCGCACTCGATGTCAACACACTCGCGAAATTTGTCGATCCGCTGCCCCTTCCCGCCGTCGCGAGACCGCAGGGCCGCAAACCGAGCCCTACAGATCCGAAGCTAAGCGTGCCCTTTTACCGAATCCAAGCAGAGGCAATGGAGAGCAAAGTTCACCGCGACCTTCCCGCTACCAGATTCTGGAGCTTCGGATCTTCTGTTCCTGGTCCAACCTTAGAGACTCGGGGTGGTGAGCCCTTGCTGATTGAGTGGGTGAACGCGCTGCCCAGCGCACATTTTTTGCCGATCGACCATACCATTCACGGAGCAGAACCGGATAAGGCAGCGGTGCGAACCGTCGTGCATCTGCATGGAGCAAGAACGGGGCCGGAGAGCGACGGCTATCCCGAAGACTGGATTCTGCCCGGCAAATCTTCGCTCTACTACTACCCGAATCAGCAAGACGCGGCGATGCTCTGGTACCACGATCACGCGTTGGGCATCAATCGCCTCAATGTCTATGCTGGTTTGCTGGGCGCGTTCTTTATTCGAGATAGCGCGGAAGACGCATTGCATCTGCCGCGCGGCCAATATGAATTGCCGCTCATTCTGTTCGACCGATGGCTTACGCGACAAGCGCAGCTCCTTTATCCGGTTTCTCCAGATCCGCAATCGCCCTGGGTTCCGGAGGTGTTTGGCAACGCGATTCTTGTCAACGGAAAGCTATTTCCCTATCTCGAAGTTGAGCCGCGGAAGTACCGCTTTCGCCTGCTGAACGGATCGAATGCCCGCATTTTCCACTTAGCGCTGACCCATGAGGATTCCGCTGAGAATCTGATTTTTCACCAGGTCGGCACGGATCAGGGATTACTACCTGCGCCTGTGCCGCTCGCCCGGCTCGACATCGCGCCCGCGGAACGCGCCGATCTCATCGTAGATTTTGCGGAGCATCGAGGCGCGCAGTTGATCTTGAAGAGCGATGCGTTTGTCGTGATGCAGTTCCGGGTGTCGTCCACAAAAGTGACCGATACGAGTTCCCTGCCGTCCACGTTACGGCCTGTAGCCAAAATTCCGGAATCGCAAGCCGTGCAGACGCGATTGCTGACCTTAGATGAGTACGTGAACAAACAGGGAAACTCGGCGATGCTGCTTCTGAATGCAACGCACTGGAAGGCGCCCATTACTGAAAAGCCGGTGCTGGGCTCGACAGAAATCTGGACTCTGATCAACCCCACCAATGACACGCACCCTATCCATCTACACCTGGTGCGCTTTCAAATTCTCGATCGGCAGACTTACGAGCCATGGCTCTTCCAGACCAAGAGGCAATTGCATTTTCTTGGACCACCCGAGCCTCCCGAGCCGAATGAAGCCGGATGGAAGGATACGGTGCAAGCGCATTCGCGAATGGTGACACGCATCATTGTGCCATTCGAAGGCTTTGCAGGCCGCTACGTGTGGCACTGCCACATTCTCGAGCACGAAGACAACGAAATGATGCGCCCCTATGAAGTTGTCCGGCCAACCTCCGGATGAGAACGTCCCCCTTTTACTTTGCCGCATGAACTGAGCCTCGTTTGCCCCTTGCCGTGGTGGCCTTTTGCCGTCCCTGCGACTGTTCGCACCAGTCGCCCATTCGGCGCCCGTGGTTCACAATCCATATAATTGAGATATGAAATTTCCGGTGAAAAAGTGCGTGGTTTGCGGAGAGGAATTCGAATTGAAGCCAGGAAAACCTGGCTTTGCCAATCGCTGTCCTTCATGCAGCGAGGACGATTCGGCGGATTCAGGTTCGAAATCCGGAGATCAATGGAAGACTGACAAAGGCGCGAATGCCGCCCGCCGCGAAGCTATGCGCAATCTGCTGTATCGCAAGGATAGCTAGCTCGCTATTTGGTTCGAGCTTGCGACCCCAGTTCGGAAGTTAGCTGCTGTTGCGCGAGTAGGTTTCCTGTCATTCTGGCACACGGCCCCAAAAGCAAATGCAGCCCGCGGAGAGGCTGCATCTGCAGCTGGCAATCGGCCAAACGAGAACGAGCTGCGGGCGAGTACTAATTGCTGCTGCTGGAAGGCCCGCATTGGCCCTCGGCGATGCTCTGGGTGCTGGCCGCCGACGCTACCGGAATATAGACCGGCTGAGACTGCATGCCCTTGTAGGTCGCGATGATCTGATACCAGCCGGTAAAGGCCCAGGCTGCCGAGCCGGTGCCTGAAGTATTGACGTCGTACCAGGTGCAAATGCCGGGCTCGGTCGCTGTGACCATGCCCGTGGCGTTGACCGCTACTCCCTGAGGAGGAGTGGGCAGCGCTAGTCCATTGTCGTCGACGCCCTGAGCCGTAACCGCAAACGTCGACCAGTTGGTTTCATCGACCTGTTTGCCACTGGTGTAGTGAGTGAGTACCTGCAGTTGTAACGTTCCGCCGAGTCCAGCTAGATTAACTGTACCGGTCGTGGCGCTGCCGGTCGTGTTCAACACGGCAAGAGAAACCGAGGCAACTTTGTCGGACGTACCGCAACTGGTCGAAAGCATCGTTACGGCCGCGAGAAACATGGCCAAAATTGATGTGCGTTTCACAGGGAAAGATCCTCCGCGAGATTTCAATTCGCATGTTGGCAGTTAGAAATTTCCGAGGCAAGGGAAATGTGTGGTTACCAGCGAAACCAACGTTCACGTCCGATGGTCACTGCGCATCGGGACCAGCAATTGGTAACAAGCATCTATGATCACAGGGAGATATCATGAAAAGCCGCGTGAATGCTGCACAAAATGAAGGTCCGCAAATTCATCGGGGGACAGAAGAAAGTAAGTTCGAGGAGCAAAGTTACTCTCGGATATAAGAAATGGAATGAAACATGCGCAAGGGCGTCGAGGCACAAAGTCGGTCTCCCGGCAGTCTCAATGGCGGCAGAGCCACGCAACAAAAATCGTACGGCCCGTTCAGTTTTCATTCGACGACGTTAGCGGAAGTTTCGCCCTTCCTTTCCACAATTCAATCTAGTTGGCCCTTGTCCCGCGTTGAAGACGCTGGTCTGTTATCACGCCCGTTCTGTTGTCACGCCGCTTGGAGGGCGAATCGTACTCGCCAAAAATCGAAAAGCACTTTCCTCTCTTCCGGGCCAATGACATTCGTAACCTTGTAATCACGTTACTGCACACCTACGATCACGTTGGCGTGACTCGTGTTTTTGACGCGCTTTATGCGATTTGATGGGCGGCGTTTTCGGAGCATGAGAGTCCCCAAGTCCGAAACTGCAAGATTTGGTGTTGGAGGCAGTTCATGAAGAGTTTGCTGCGATGGCTGGTCGGAATATTCATCCTGCTAGGAACACTGCTGCTTTCCAACTGCAGCCCGTATGGCTGCCGGGTGACTTTCGGAAGCTCAACGTGCAATGGGTCCGGTAGTTCCAGTTTCGGCGGCAGTGGAGGCGGCGGTAGTAGCGGCGGGGGCGGGGGCGGTGCAACTCCCACAGCCTTTGCCTATGCGGTCGATCAGTCCGGCACTATTGACGGCTATGTTTTGAGCGATAGCGCGAGCACTTTCGGCGCCATCTCGAACTTCACGGCCCCGACGATCGCGGCCAATAGCGGCGGCGTAGGTATGGTCGTTGCGCAAGAGCAATACCTCTACGCGGGGCTAGGGGATTCAGGTGGGATACTTTACGGATGGACCATTAGTGCGAGCGGAAGCCTGTCACCAATCAGCGGAACTCCAGCGGCAGCGCCATTTCTGGCAGATTTTGGCACCGGGGTCAGCCAGTCCGAGATGATTGTCAACCCCGCCGGAACGCTTCTGTTTATTTCCGATACGCTGCAGAGCTTGATTTACGTTTTCCAGATTGGCACCGGCGGTGCCCTGACTGCTGTGACGGGGTCGCCCTTCAGCCTTCCGGTCGGTTTCCAGCCTATGAATCTTACGACCGACGGGTTGGGGAATTACCTCTATGTCGTCAATGGCAACTTCAGTACCCACCAGGGTTCCGCAATTGCAGCCTTCGTGATTGGCACCGGCAGCAATTTAGGCGTACTCACACCCATAAACAACGGCGTCCCCTTTTCTGGTGTTGGCTACAACATGTGGCAGGTAAAGGGAGAGCCCACCGGGCAATTTTTGATCGGGACGACTGGAAGTACCGCCTACGACGGCGTGACGGACGACCCCAATCTCTACGTCTTTACTATTTCTCAATCGAGCACAAATCCAGGAGCGATCACGTTGCTCGGAAAAACCGCGACGCAGTACTCTCCTTATAGCATCGCGGTCCAGTCCAACACCGGCGGAAATCTGATTTACTCGCTCAGCTTCAACGATACCGCTACAGCCTTCAATCCCATCGAAGGATTCTCGATTTCGAGCGCGGGAGCGCTTACTGCCGACGCGAACTCGCCATTCAGCAATGGAATCGGGGAGGGGTCCTGGGGCCAATTCGACCAGAGCGGTTCGCTGCTGTTCGTTTATGCCAGCTATCTGAACTCAAGCACAAACACTGTCATCACCCAGCTGTCCCCCCTCAATGTAGGATCGGGAGGTGCGCTCACGCAGCCGATCACGACTGGCACTCTGGCGAACCCGGGATTCTGGGTGGTCACGGACCCGCAGTAAACTCGAGCGATTTAATATGTTGATTTTCTTGGGGACCCGCATGCACTGCGGGTCTCTTTTCGTCTGGGGGGCGGAGCGTACAATAACCTTGTTTAGGATCGAGCAAAAGCCCGCGAAAGCGGATTTGTCATTGCGTTCAACTCCTGAGGTCAAACCTTTTGGCGTGTTGCTACGTCTGAGAAAGAATGGAAACAAACCGGCTTCTCGGAAGGCTTTGGGAGTGAACCTGGGGAATATTAACAGGACCTTGTGAGCATTCGAATTAAGATTCCGAGAGGAAACGGCGGAGCGCCAGGCAAGAAAGCGCACGGCATGCCGCGAGATCCCCTTTTGCGTGCCGCGCTGCTGGCGTTTCTGATCCTGGCGATCTCGTTTACTTGCGCTTTCTCTTACTACTACATCAAGTACGACCGCATCATCGAGCGGCGCTTCCGTGGCCCTGTCTTCGGCAATTCCGCAAAAATCTATGCTTTGCCCGAGACAGTGCGCCTGGGAGAAAAGATCGATGCCCAGGATGTTGCCGCTGAGTTGCGAAGGGCCGGCTACGCGGAAAACGGCGAGTCCCAACTCGGCAACTTCCGCGTGGTGAGCGACGGTATTGAAATCACGCCCGGGCCGCAGTCCTATCACAGCCCCGAACCCGCTCGCATCAGCATTCAGGATGGTCAGATCGAGCGCATCACCAGCCGCGGCACGGAACTTTCCGCTTACGAACTCGAGCCGCAACTGGTAACCGCTCTGTTTGATGCCGAGCAGCGCTCGAAACGGCAGGTCATCAAGTACAAAGACATCCCTCCGGTCATGCTGCAGGCCACGCTGGCGATCGAAGACCGCCGATTTTTCGAGCACGGCGGCGTGAACTTTGTTCGCATGGCCGAGGCTGCCTGGATTGATCTGGTACGCGGACGTCACGAGCAGGGTGGTTCGACCATCACCATGCAGCTTTCGCGCGGTTTTTTCCTGACTCCTGAAAAAACCATCCGCCGCAAGCTGACGGAAATGCTGATCGCCGAAGAACTGGAGCAGAAATTTTCGAAAGAGCAGATCTTCGAGTTTTACGCCAACTGGGTTGATCTCGGCCAACGTGGATCATTTGCCATCAGTGGGTTCGCGGAGGCATCGAAGGCTTACTTCAATAAGGATCTGAAGGACATCACCCTGCCGGAAGCAGCGCTGCTGGCGGGATTGATCCAGCGACCGAGCTACTTGTCGCCATATCGGCATCCGGAGCGGGCGCTGGAGCGGCGAAATCTTGTGCTGGAAGCGATGGTCGAAACTCACGCCATCACCCGCGAGCAGGCCAACAAGGCCAAGGCCACGCCGCTGAAACTGGCTCCGCCGAATGTTGAAGCGAGCGATGCGCCCTATTTCGTCGATATGGTGCGCGATACGCTGATCTCGAAATTTAACGAGCACGATCTGAACGAGCAGTCGTACCGGATCTATACAACGCTCGATCCGGACTTGCAAAAAGCCGCGGCGCAATCGGTTGAAATGGGCATCAAGCTGGTGGATGAGCAAGTCAAAAAGCTGCGGACAAAACGGGTGAAGGTGGGAAAGAAATACGAGACAACGGTTGAGCCCGGCCCGCAGGCGCAAGTGGCACTGGTGGCGCTTGATCCCCACACAGGAGCGGTGCTGGCGCTGGTTGGGGGCCGCGATTATGCCTGGAGCCAGTTAAATCATGCGCTGGCGAAACGACCGACCGGATCGATCTTCAAGCCATTTGTTTATGCGACCGCGATGAACACCGCGCTCGACGGCTCGCAAACCGTGATCACTCCCGCATCGACAGTAACCGATGAGCCGACCAGCTTCACCTATGGCGATCAGATCTACGAGCCGCGCAATTACAAAGAGGAATATCACGGCGATGTGACACTGCGATACGCGCTGGCGATGTCGTTGAACAATGCGACGGTGAAAGTGGCGGAAGAAGTCGGATACGACAAGGTCGCCGATCTGGCGAAAGCGGCGGGCATCACCTCGGTGAAAGCGACGCCGGCCATGGCTCTCGGTTCGTATGACGCATCGCCGATCGATATGGCAGGCGCGTATACCGTGTTTGCCAACGCCGGTATCCGGCTCTCGCCCATCTGGGTGCGATCGGTTCGCAATTCGCTGGGGGATGTGATCGCGAATTACAACACCGATCAGCGGCAGGTGTTGGATCCGAGAATTGCCTACCTCATGACCAACATGATGGAGGGTGTGATCAATAACGGGTTGGGCTACACGGCGGTGCGGCTGCGCGGG
>DATJOJ010000073.1:0-4906 GCA_035507035.1 Terriglobales bacterium
AACTCGGCTCGAACAGAGCGAAGGCGAATTCTCGACCCAACCCCGGGCGAGTGGGGCAACCAAGCAGCAACCCTGATTCATCTTAATCGCGAATTCTTATAGGGGTGGTTCGCACCGAATGCCGTGGCCAAGACTCTTCCTAATCTCTCTTTTTAGTTTGGGAATTCTGTTTCTAACCGGTTGCGCTGGTCTGGTGCCCAATTCGCAGGTTGAATTCCAGCTGAACGTCACTCCTCCTGCCTCAGGTGCAGGAACAATCACGAGCAGTCCAGCTGGCATTAATTGCCCAACCACTTGCAGTGCTGCGTTCGCCGGTGGCACCCAGGTCACACTCACGGCAGCCGCCGGGAGCGGTTATTTCTTCACCGGCTGGCAAGGAAGCGGCTGCAGTGGCACAAGCGCTTGCATGGTCACAATCAGCGCCGCAACCAATGTCAGTGCGATGTTTACCGCCGGTTATGGAGTGACGGTTCAGTTCGCAGGGGCTGGTACGGGGACGGTCACCAGCAGCCCGAAGGGAATTAATTGCCCGACCACCTGCAACGCGGCCTTCCCGCAGAACACGCAAGTCACTTTAACTGAAACGCCAGGAAATACTTTCACCTTTGCCGGCTGGTCGGGAGCCTGCACATCGGCAGACAGCACTTGCAGTATCACGTTAAATTCGTCTGCAAGCTCTACCAACACTGTCACCGCCACTTTTGGCGGCAGCTTACAGAGCTTTAATCACGTTGTCGTTTTCTTGCAGGAGAACCGCTCCTTCGACAGCTATTTCGGCGCGTTGCGCGCTTATTGGGCTCAGAACGGCTTTCCAGACCAATCCTTCGACGGTTTGCCGCAATTCAATCCCACTACGGGTGCGCCGCCATTGCAAGGCCCAGCTCCTTCAGTCACCGGCTGCGATCCCACGAAGCCTTTTCCCACTTACGTATACTGCAATGCCGACCCCAGTAATCCGATCACCTCTTATCATTCTGCGTCGGTTTGCCAGGAGGAGTTAAGCCCGTTTTGGAATGAAAGCCACCATGATTACAACTACGCAGACCCTGAAGGAAATAGCGGTGACCCCCTTGATGGATTTGTGATCTCAGGCGCCGACGATGCCCGTCAGTACAACGACCCTGGTCCCTCGAATGACGTAAACGGTCTCCGCACCATGGGCTATTTCGACTGGACGGACCTGAATTACTACTACTTCATGGCCTCGAACTTCGCCACTTCGGATCGCTGGTTTTCTCCGGTGATGGACCGCACGCAGATTAATCGCATGTATCTTTTGGCGGCAACTTCCGCCGGACATGTGTATCCGTTATCCGGGTCTGACCGTCAACTCAGCGCGACCACCATTTTCGAAGAATTACAAAACGCGGGAATCAGCTGGAAAATTTATGTAGATCCTCAATATTCAACTTGCGCGGGTAATCCAACCGGAGCGTGTCTCGAAAGCATCAGCTACATCAACCAGTTCGTTTACGGAAACCAAATCAAGAATAGTCCAACGTTGTCGCAGAACGTAGTTCCGATTTCGCAATATACGACCGACCTGCAGAACGGAACTCTGCCCCAGGTCGCCTGGATCGAACCCCCATCTCCGGCAGGATTGGATGAACATCCGACAGACGTCAACTCCCAGGGCGGGGTCAACATTCAACACGGAGCGAAATTTGCTTCCGGTCTTATCAATGGCCTGATGACCAGCTCGAGTTGGAAGGATTCGGTTCTGATTTTTAGCTATGACGAATTTGGCGGATTCTACGACCACGTTCCCCCCCAGCCGATGCCAAGCCCCGACGGCATTCCTCCCTCGGGATTGCAACCGGGAGACGCATGTGATTCCGCAACCGGACCTCTGTGCGATTTCACCTGGACCGGATACCGCGTGCCGCTGATCGTGATCTCGCCCTTCACCAAGAAGAATTTCGTCTCCCACACCGTGCGCGACTATACTGCGATTCTCAAATTCATTGAGACCCGCTTTGGCTTGCCGGCGCTCACCAACCGGGATGCCGCCCAAGCCGATATGAGTGAATTTTTTGATTATGTGAATGAACCATGGGCTACCCCTCCTTCCCCACCCGCTCAGGTGACAACCGGGGTGTGTAGTTTGGCTGCACCAACGCCGTGAGCACGCGCTCATCGAAGATCGTCATTACGCGCGGTCCGTATTTCATGGTTGAAGCCGTTTTACAATGAGACAACCATGCGCGTGAAAATCCCGCGATTCTTTGTACTTTCTTTTCTTCTCTTCTTTGCTTCTTCCTCATTTGCCGCCGTTCGCCACTATTACATCGCGGCGGAAGATGTCTTCTGGAGCTACGCGCCAAGCGGGCACAATTTGCTGAACGGAAATCCTATTCCACAGCCGTGGGCGGTCGAGCTCGGTTGGACCAAGACTCGCTACATCGAATACACCGACGACACTTTCACGGTTAAAAAGCCGCAGCCCGAGTGGCTGGGAATTCTGGGGCCAATCATTCGCGCCGAAGTCGGCGACGAGATCGTGGTCGATTTCTTGAACCGCGGCAAATCCGACCACAGCATGCACCCACATGGGTTGCGCTACGACAAGGACAACGAGGGATCTCTTTACCTGCCGCTGGCGAAAGGAGCCTTTGTTCCTCCGGGCGGACGATATACCTATCATTGGTTCGCCACCGCGGCGAGTGGACCGCAGCCCGGCGGCCTGAGCTCAAGAGTCTGGTGGTATCACTCGCATGTGGATCCGGCAATCGAAATCAATGCCGGATTGCTCGGCCCCATCATCATCACCGCGAAAGGCAAGGCCAAGCCTGATGGCTCGCCCAAGGATGTAGACCGCGAATTCGTCACCTGCTTCATGATTTTCGACCAGATGGGCGGTAGACCGGATGGTCTGTTTTATTCCATCAACGGCTACATCTTCGCGAACCTACCCGGCCTGATGATGAAGCAGGGCGACAAGGTGCGCTGGTACCTGCTGGGCATGGGTAATGAAATCGATTTGCACACGCCTCACTGGCACGGCGAAACCGTAACCGATGGCAAGGCCACGACTGACGTAGTCGAACTGCTTCCCGGCAGCATGAAAACTGTCGACATGACCGCCGATAATCCCGGCTCCTGGATGTTTCATTGCCACGTAGAAGATCACATGGAGGGCGGCATGACGGCGGTTTATACGATTTATTCTCCGCCCACTCGTGCCTGTCCGGTCGCCTTCACTGCAGGTGAATTCTGGGAGCATCCGGAGAATTTTTCGCTCACCGTCAAAAACACCAGCAGCAAGGCAATTACAAACGTCGGTATTCTTCCGGAGATGTTCCTGGCGCCTCAGGATCTGCGGCGGCCGTATAACTTCCAGTGGTCATTGAGCAAGCCTCTTCCCCCCGGCGAACAAGAGACTCTTCAAAGGCCCGGCGCCCGCGCTTCGAGCGCGCAGTCGGTGCTCGGGTGGGTCTTTTTCCCGTACTTGGTTACATATGCCGACGGCAGCACGTGGCGCGCTCAAAACGAAGGAGAATGTTTCCATGTGTTTTGGCGCGATAAAAACCACCCCGAGATGCCTGCACTGCCGCCGCGGCAAATCGAAGTGAATGGAGATTAGAGACGTGTCGTGACAACGCACAAAGTTTCGGCGTGCGACCTGGATTGGCACCTTGACACCCTGCGCTCGGACGGGCAAAAATAGAACGTCTGTTTTGATCCCGTGCAATTTGGGCTGTAGAAAAAGGAAGGCAGGATGTCAACCCACGGATTACTTGCGACTGAGTCGCAATTAGGTCGTTCCCGGGATACCCGCGCAGTTACCCGTCCCCTGCTGCTCAAAGAGCTGATGAACCGTGGTGTGCGCCTGACGGCACAGCGGCAAATTCTGGTCCAGATTATTCAGGACTCTCCCAAGCACCTCGACGCGGCGACGCTTTTGAAGGTGGCCAGGCGGAAAGATCCCGGCATCAATCGCGCTACGGTTTATCGCACGGTCGGCCTGTTAAAACAACTCGGATTAATCGACGAACTCGACTTAATGCATCTCGAGGGCGAAAAGCATTATTACGAGGCCAAGACGAACCGCGACCACTGCCACATCGCTTGCTTTCGTTGTGGCGCAATCATGGAGTACACCAGTGCTTCTTTTGAAAATCTCCGCGAGGAGATCGCGAAGGAAAGCGGATTTGCCATTCGTGTGTTGCGGCTCGAAGTGGGTGGACTCTGTCCGAAGTGCCGCGCCACTTAAATCGGGAAACAGATTTTTTTGCCTTATAGTTGCGACACGGTCGCAACTAAAGAACACCATGAACACTAGTAAGTGACGAAAAAACGCCGGTCCCGCGACGAATCCTTTTGGCGAAGGGCCGCAGGACCGGAAATCAACAACCCAGAGGGCTGCCGACCATACTCATTATATGGGAATCAGCCACAACCACCTTAAGGAGAAAAGAAATGGTTGAAGCTGTGTTGCATGGCCGTTCCCATTCGCGCCGTATTAACTCGAATTCTCTTTCATATCGACCACTCTGCCTGCGAAAGATCATGCGCTCGATGGAGTGCAAACCCTTCTCGCGGCCGCTGCTCATGTTCGTTATGTTTTTCTTCTCGCTTCTAGCGTCGGCGGGCATTGGCGGCAGCATCTCGGGCACAGTAAAGGACCAGACCGGTGCGGTGGTGTCCAAAGCTAAGGTGCTTGTCACCAATACTGAAACCGGACTCCGTCGATCGACTTTTTCCGATGACAAAGGTTTTTATTCCTTTCCGGGTTTGCCGGTCGGTCATTACGATCTTCAGATTGAAAGCACACTGTTTAAGCCATACCGCCGCGTCGGACTAGCTCTGGACGTAAATAGTGAACTCACGGTCGATGCCGCCCTGGTCATCGGGAAGAGATCCGACGTGGTGACGGTGCGTGAAAATCAAGTCAACGTTGAGACCA
>DATJOJ010000074.1:0-163437 GCA_035507035.1 Terriglobales bacterium
CTTTTCATCCACATACCAAGGCCATCATCCTCAACACGCCGAACAATCCGACGGGGAAGGTTTTTTCGCGAGCCGAGTTGGAATTGATTAGAGATTTATGCGTCGAGTTCAATGTGGTCGCTATCACCGACGAGATTTACGAGCACATTATTTACGACGGCGTTCAGCACATTTCGATTGCCAGTCTCGATGGAATGGCCGACCGCACGGTAACGATTAATGGTCTCTCGAAAACCTATAGTGTGACAGGATGGCGCGTCGGTTGGGCGGTTGCGGCGCCGAATATCACCAATGCGATTCGCAAAGTCCACGACTTTCTTACCGTCGGCGCTCCGGCCCCACTGCAGGAAGCGGGCGCTGCCGCGCTGGGCCTGCCTCCTAGTTACTACCAGAGTCTCGCAGTGAGTTATTGTGAGCGGCGCGACCGGCTTATGGCAGGTCTCACTGAAGCAGGCTTTCGCTGTTTTCGGCCGCGAGGCGCGTATTACGTGATGACTGATGTTAGCAGCTTCGGATATGCGAACGATCTCGACTTCGTGAAATATCTAGTGCAGAAAGTTGGGGTCGCCGCGGTTCCGGGATCAAGCTTCTATCACCATCCGCGAGATGGATCCCAGCAGGTTCGCTTCGCATTCTGTAAGCGAGCCGACACACTAGACGAGGCAGGGAAGAGACTGAAGAAGTTGACGAAATAAATCATCACGGGTGATCAAACCTTAGGCTGCAGAGGTTGCTGGCGTGAACAAGAAAATGACGGAAGGAACCAGAGCTTTAATCCTCAACGTCGGAGTTATTCTGGGTTTAATTTGGTGCTATGCCAAGGGGTACCCGCCGAAGATCATTCTCGGCTCTGGCATTTTTCTGCTGGTGTTTGCCAATATTCTACTTTCCTTCCGCCGCAGGCGTTCAGGAACGCCGAATTAGATCGGCGAATCGGTTTTCCTTCTCCTTTCTCCACAGCTTTCTGCGGTATACTGCGCTCAAGTCCTAAAATTCCCACGAGGAAAGAATCTCATCATGGCTGTGCGAGTAGCTGACGAGGAACCTGTCCAAACTTCCAACGACGATTTCCAAGTTCTCGAAGAGAAGGTTTACCGCACCATCGAGCTCTACAAAGCCGCGCAGGACGCTCGCTCCTCCGCCGAACGCGATTTGAAGCGCATTCGCGAGCAAATGGAAGAACGCGAGGAAGAAGCCGAAGGTTTGCGCCGCGAATTAGTGCAACTCAAGCGCGAGCGCGAGGAAATTCGCGGCCGTGTGGAGAAAATGCTGCGCCAGATCGAGACGTTGTCGGAGCAGCAAGCCGCCAGTTAGTCGATTTTCCTTTCACTCTGGCCTTGAGCAAGGCAAAATAGGCGTATGGCAACCGCCTCCAAGCAGCCGCCCGTGAAGGATTCGGCCAACAATAGCGTGCGCGTGGAAATTTTCGATCAGGCGTACAATCTGCGTGGCTCCGATCCCGATTACATTCTCAAGCTCGCTGAGTACGTCGATGCCAAGATGCGTGCCGTCGCCGAGCAAACGCACACGGTCGATACCGTGCGACTCGCCGTCCTTGCCGCCCTCAACATCGCCGACGAATATCATCTACTGAGGCGCAATCACGACAGCGGCACGGTGGAATACTTGAAGCGGGCCAATAAGCTTTCCGATGCGCTGGATGATGTTTTGCAGGATCAGCGGCGAACCGGGTGACCAAAGTCGCTGGCAACCCGAGTGCCAACTATTTGCGCCCTCCTACTTGCGAAACCCCGGAGATTTCCCTAGCATCCACTTTGAAAGCCGACCTGCCGCGTTGGTGATGGCGGTCACCGATTTTTGAACCAATGCTTGAATGAACGGGGGCCCGACTCGATCTTGATCCGGTGTGCCATGCTCCGCCACGCGGAGAGGCCTAATGGGTCTCGGGGGGTTCCCAAACGTCTACCGACGGTTCATTCTCGGCCCGTCACACGGCTCAGTGGGTCGGCTTGATTTTTTCAGTCGTTGGCTCTTGGTCGTCGGCCCTTGGCACAGACAGTGAGCAGACCTGCGGAGAATTGCCAACGTCGAACGGCCAAGGACCAATGACGTACTTTCTGTTAAACTTCTTTGTGTAAATCCTCAAATCCGAGCATCTAACTAACTAGTGTTACCCCGACTTTTTCACATTGGAAATTTCAGCCTTCCCACTTATGGCCTCTTGGTGTCTCTGGGAGTGCTCATCGGACTGTGGATTAGCGTTCGCAACTCCGAAAAGAGCGGCATCGATCCCGAGCACGCATGGAATTTCGGCATTCTCGTAGTGCTCGCCGGAATTGTCGGCGCAAAGATTCTTTACATCATCAACGACTGGAGCAGCTACGCCGCCAATCCCCGCGAGATCTTCAGCGTGTCGACGTTGCAAGCTGGCGGTGTTTTCTCCGGCGGACTGCTGGCTGCGTTCATCGCTGCCGCTTGGTACGTCCGAAAGAATCACATGCCGGCATTGAGAACTTGTGACGCGTTTTCGCCGGGATTGGCCCTGGGCCACGCGATCGGTCGCCTCGGCTGTTTTGCCGCCGGTTGTTGCTACGGCAAGCAGACGAATCATTTCTGGGGCGTGACCTTTAAGAATCCCCTTGCTGCGGCATGGGTCGGAACTCCTCTGGGCGTACCGCTCGAGCCGACGCAGCTTTTCGAAGCAGCCGTCGAACTGGCGAATTTCTTCATTTTGATGTGGCTGTTCAAGCGCAAGAGTTTCGATGGTCAAGTGTTCGGAGCCTATCTTTTTCTCTACGGAATCGCGCGGTATTTCCTGGAATTCATCCGCGACGATCCCGGCCGTGGCGAAGTGTTTGGCGGAATCATGACCGGCACGCAATTGATCGCGATCGGCTTGGTCGTCGCCGGTGGTCTGATCTGGTGGCTGCGCCCCGGATTAAAAGCCGAACCCGCCGGCGCTCGCTAAAGCACAACTCTGTGCGGCTCTGTTTCCCCTGTGTTTTAGATTTTGAAGTTGCATTTCGGTATGCTTTCCTCTCAGAAAGCCGATGGCCGACTTTCCCAAAGAATTTCGCGCAACCGCCGCCGCCGCCGGCAAGCGCCTCGACCAATTTCTGGTCAGCCAACTTCCGGATGTCAGCCGCTCGCGCATTCAGCAATTGATCCAGCAAGAAAAGGTAGTCATCGGCGGCAAGCCGGCGAAGTCATCCTTGCGACTGCAAGGTGATGAATCTGTCGTCGTCCTCGGCGAAGTCCAACCACCCCCGCTACGCGCGATTCCGGAAGAAATCCCGCTTGACGTTGTTTACGAAGACGACGACCTGGCAATCATCAATAAGCCTGCCGGGATGATGGTGCACGCCGGCGCCGGTGCGACTGAAGATGAGCGCAATCGCGGCACCTTGGTGAATGCGCTTCTGCACCGTTTTGGCCAGCTCTCGGCTGCTGGCGGTGAATTGCGTCCTGGCATCGTGCACCGACTCGATAAAGCCACCAGCGGCTTGATCGTCGTCGCCAAGAACGACGAGTCTCACCGCAAGCTCGCCGCCCAATTCGCCCGCCGCTATGTCAAGAAAACTTACATCGCCCTGGTGCACGGCTGGACGAAGCAGGACCGCGGCACCATCAGAAGCAGCATCAGCCGCGACCGCGTGCGACGAACCCGCATGACTACCCGCCGTCCCGGAGGGCGCGAGGCGGTCACACACTATGAACTGCAAAACCGCATCGATTCACCGTACGGGAAATTCAGCTTATTGGAACTGCGGATCGACACTGGCCGCACTCATCAAATCCGCGTCCATCTTGCTTCTCTCGGTCATCCGATCGTGGGCGACGTGCTCTACGGTGCGCCCCGTGAGGTGCGTGGCAAGAATTCGTCCGCCATCTCTCTTTCCAGAAATTTTCTGCACGCCGCCAAACTGGAGCTGCACCAGCCCAAAACGCACGAATTATTGTCGTTTTCGCGACCTCTGGCGCCAGAGTTGACCGAATTTCTGCATCGAATTAAACGGGGCTAACCAACGTAATGCGGCTCACTATGGACCGCTCGACTAAGCGGCTCGCCTTACAGATATAATGAGGGCATTCATGAAGTTCCGCTTCCTGACAATCTGCGGTTTACCTCTGTTGCTGGCCGTTGCCTACGCGCAGAACTTGGGCTCCGACAATTTGCCGGCCGCCCCTTCGGCGGCGACGCCGGCTCCGCCGGCAGCCCAACCGCAACCGGTCGCTCAGTCCGCCAAGAACACGCCTGCAGACGCGAACCGCACTTCCGATGCGAAGCCGTCTCAACAGACAACGCCACCTCAGAACCCGGCCGCACTGGCTCAGGACGACGACTCAATTACCACGATCCGCAAAACCGTCAACGAAGTTAACGTCGTCTTCACCGTCACCGACAAACATGGCCATTATGTGAAGGACCTGAAGAAGGACGATTTCAAGATCATGGACGATGAGAAGCCTGCCGAAGAAGTGCGCAGCTTCCGGGCGGAGACCGATTTGCCTCTCGAAGTCGGATTGCTGATTGATGCCAGCAATTCCATCCGTGACCGCTTCAAGTTCGAGCAACAAGCCGCCGTCGAGTTTCTCAACCAGACCATCCGTCACGGATATGATTCTGCCTTCGTCGTTGGCTTCGACGTGACTCCAGACGTCACGCAGGATTTTACCGACGACACCGAAAAACTTTCCCAGGGAATTCGCGTGTTGCGTCCCGGCGGCGGTACGGCGCTATACGACGCTCTTTACTTCGCCTGCCGCGACAAGTTGATGAAGGAACAGCACAACGGGGCGGTGCGCAAAGCCATCATTCTCCTGACCGACGGCGAGGACAATCAGAGCCACGTCACCCGCGAAGAAGCCATCGATATGGCGCAGCGCGCCGAAGTCGTCGTCTACACCATCAGCACCAATCTGACTGGCTCGGGAAGCCATGGGGATAAAGTTCTGGAACGCATTGCGCAAGCCACCGGCGGCCGGCCTTACGTGCCTTTTCAACTGAGTGACGTGGCCAATGCCTTCGTCGCCATTCAAGAGGAACTCCGCAGCCAATACGCTGTTTCCTACAAGCCGGCCGACTTTATTGCGGACGGACGTTATCGCAGCATCGAAATCGTTGCCTCAGAAAAAGGCTTGCGCGTGCGCAGCCGCCACGGTTACTACGCGCCCACTCAATAGAACCAGATGCCAGGCTACTCCGGAACTCCCCTTCCCAAGAAACTTGGAATCAGAGAAGACTTTCGCGTCTTTTTTCTCGACTCACCGCCCGAGGTCCTCGCCGAGTTGAAAGACGTCCTCAATTCTTGCCAGATCAGCAACGACGGCCGTGGCCCACTGGATTTCGCCATGATCTTCGCCAAGAACACTGCGGACCTTCAGAAAAAGTTTGCCAAGATCGCCAGGCAACTTGCACCTGCGGGAATGCTGTGGGTCAGCTGGCCGAAGAAGACTTCCGGGATTGCCACTGAGCTGAATGAAAACGAAGTTCGTCGCATCGGCCTCGAAGCCGGTTTGGTCGATGTGAAAGTTTGTGCGGTGAACGACGTTTGGTCAGGCCTTAAGTTCGTGATTCGTCTCAAAGACCGGCCTAAAAAGTAAAACTACTCGTGTTTGGGCACTGCGAAGTACCCCGACCGGCTCTGAATCTTGTAGTTTTTGTCGCTGGTGTGAATCTCCACTTTGCGAAACGTACCGTCCAGCTTGTTATTGGTCGGCGTATAGCCGATGTAGTACTGGCTGCGCAGTTCATTGGCAATCTGATCGAAACCTTCTCTCAGCTTCTGCATCTTGTTGCCAACGTCAATCACGCGTCCCCCAGTCTCTTGCGTCAGCTTCTTCATCTCGCCTTCACCCGAATAGCCGCCAAAGCCGCTGTAGAAGCCGCGATCGGCGCATAGCAGAACGTAAACAATGCTGTCGGCTTTCTGCGCCGCTTCAATCGCATCCTTCAGCTTCAATTGGCTGCCTTCATCCTGCCCGTCGGTGAGCAGGATCATCGCTTTCCGCCCCACCTGCTGCGCGAGTTCATCGTGGGAAGCCAGGTACACCGCATCGTAAAGCAGCGTGCCGCGCGGCTGACCCGGCGTCGGCACCGTCCCTCCCCCCAGTCCAGGGATGCCCGTACCGCTGCCTCCCGCAGTATTGATGCGAGCGCTATTCATCGCAGTCTTGAGCGCATGCACGGAACTGGTGAAATCCTGCAACAGATCCACATTCACGTCGAAGCCAATGACGAACGCAAGATCTTTATCGCGCAAAATCTGATCCAGAAATTGCCCGCCCACTTGCTTTTCCATGTCGAGCACGTTGGTTTGGCTGCCGCTCGAATCGATCAGAATTCCCAGCGTTAACGGCAGGTTCGATTCTGCGGCAAAATATTTAATGGTTTGCGGTTTGCCATCTTCCGCAATTTCGAACTGGTCCTTCGTCAAATTCGGAATGAGCGCGCCTTTCTTGTCCTTCACATTAAAAAAAAGCTGCACCACATTGACGTTGACCTGAAGGGTTTCCCCCGACTGATCCCGGCCCTGATCGCTCGATTGCGATTGTTGCGCATGGGCAAACATCAATCCATAGAACAAAACAAGCGAAGGAGCAACCAACCGGAGTGTGCGGGCTTTCGGCATGGGGATTCTCGCGTTAGTTTTTGTTAGTCTATCTCTGAAGGCTTAGATGCAACAAATAGCCGTTGTTAACACTCCAAGGATAGAAGGTCGTGGGCACGAGGAGGAGTTGGGGTCATGCAGACGATTCGCAAGCACTGCATTTTAGCCTTCGCGGCAATCATCTTGTTTCTGCCGTCCTTGTCCCGCGATTTTGCTCAAGCGCAGGATATCCCCGACGCTCCCTCCGCGGTGCAGCCTCCTCCACCGCCCGCTCCCGCCCCAACCAAGTCACCTGATTCTTCCACGCCGGCTGAGAATAATCCACCCAGTGGCGAACAGGCTCCGCCGTCGAACGGTTCGGCTCCCTCGAATCAAACGCCGCCACCCTCGGAGAATCCCGGTCCGCCTCCCCCGATGAAGATTACAACTGTTCCCCCTGGCACTGTGAAGAATCAGCCTGGCGGACAGGAAGAGCTTTTCAAATTGTCGGTCAACGTCAATCAGGTCATCGTCCCCGTTCGCGTAACGGACGAGAACGGACGCCTGGTGAGTGGTTTGCTCGCTAAAGATTTTTCCGTCTACGAAGATGGCAAGAAGCAAACCATGAATTTTTTTACCAGCGATCCCTTTGCTCTCTCCGCCGCGGTGATCATCGATCTCGGGATGTCGGATATCGGGGTGCAGAAGGTCAACGAAACATTTCCAGCGCTGGAAGGCGCATTTGCGGCCTTTGATGAGGTTGCCGTCTACACCTACAGCACAAGCGTCGGCCGTCTGACCGATTTCACTGCCGTGGGCCGCCAATTAGAGGCAACGTTGAACAGTCTGAAAACCAAGCGCGGCGAAGATCCGGGTGTGCCCGTCACCGGCGGACCACTGGGACCGCAAGGTCCCACGGTGAATGACATTCCCGTCAACTCTCCCACCACGCCGGTCGTGGGGCCAGGAAAAGAGGCGCACGTACTCAACGACGCAATCCTGCGCGCCGCCATAGATTTAGGAAAGCGCGACAAGTCGCGCCGCAAAGTCATTTTTGTTATCAGCGATGGTCACGATCGTCGAAGTGACGCGAGCTATAGCACGGTTTTGCAGGTGCTGCTGTCGAACGGAATTCTCCTCTACGGCATAGCTGTCGAAGGCTCGGCGATTCCGGGTTACAAGACCCTGGAAAAACTGCACATTCCCGGCCAGGGCTACAGCAACATTCTTCCCAAGTACGCCAGCGCCACCGGTGGCGAAATTCTCAGCGAATATTCCCGTTCTTCTATCGAGGATGTGTATCAGCGGCTCCTCGGCGATGCACGCAACCAATACACCGTGGGCTATGTCGCTCGTGCCACACCCAGCGACACGCGCCGCGAAATTGACATTCGCGTCGATCGCCCGGGCTGCAAGAGTTCGAGCCTGCGCCCCTGTGTCGATGTCTTCGCCAAAGAGGGATATTACCCATTGCCCGCGAGCCGGTGAGTCCGACCGTTGCGGCCCGGCTTGCTACTCGATCCCAACCAGTCCGCGTGCCGACTCGATTAACTTAGCCGAATCGTAGCCCACGCCATTTTTGAACACGATCTCGACGTTCTCAATGTCATCAATCTTTGCAGCCGGGTTTCCCTTAATCACTACGAGGTCGGCCTGCTTGCCCGCACTGATTGTGCCAACGCGATCCAACTCGCCCAAATACTGAGCTCCGTTGTAAGTCGCGATATGGATGGCCTCGAGTGGAGCGAATCCGGCTTCGACCAGGAGTTCGACCTCGCGCTGGTCGCCGAACCCAGGGATCACGCCTCCTAACCCAGTCGGATCCAAACCAGCCAGAAGCAAGCCACCTGCTTTCACAAAGGCGCGTTCAAATTCCATTTCTTCGGGAAATATTGGACCCCATGGCCGCGGGCTGATTTCGCCCGTTTTCGGATCACGCCGCGGAAGATCCAACGCCACTCGGTTCTCCAGGTATCGATTACGAGCTTCCAGCGACATAACATCCAGGACTCTTTGCTGAAGCGGAGCTTTATTCGGAACGAACGGCTCAAACACAGGCAGAGTTGAAGTTACGGCGACGTGATGCGCCACTAGTTCGCGAATCGTCTCCTGAATTGGCGGATCGCTTACCTTCATTTTGATCAGTTCACTCGCCACTGCCTCCTCATCCGGGCATTCGTCAGGCTTTTTCTTGGAAAAGAACTCAGTGTCAACCACCAGTCCATGTTCCAGATCGTCGATTCCCAGTTCCGCTGCTTCGCGAAATCCAACGGAGCACAAATGCCCCGTGACTTTTACGCCGCGCTTGTGCGCTGCTTCAATGGCTGCTCCCAGCACCGCTCGCGAAATAAAGTTGTAAGCCTTGAAATTATCCACCCCCCGATCGATCCAAAAATTCACCGTGGCCGCCGCTTCCGCTGGCGTTTTCAGTTCGGCACTTTGCATCAACCAAGTTCCAGGGCCTTCCAAGTACGGCCCCGTCACATGGATGTTAGGTCCCGGAACCTCGCCGCGATCGATCATCTGCTTGAGGTTTAAATCGGTGTAAGGCTCCATCGATCCCGTCGTGCGGATGGTAGTGACTCCGCCAGCAAGATAAAGCCTCGGAAAGCTGACGGCCATTTCCTGAAAAAGATGCTTCGCCGGATAGAACATATGTTCGTGCATTCCCACCAACCCGGGAATCACCGTGTAACCGCGCAGGTCGAGGATCTGAGCCTCTTTTGGAGGTGCGGACGAGCCATCGGTAATCGAACTGATCTTTCCATCCTGGATGAGAATCGTTCGATCTTCGATCGGCGCCGAGCCTGTCCCGTCGATTACGCGCACATGGGTCAACGCAACCACCGGTGCGCTGACTCGAACGTACTTCTGCACCTCCGGCGACAGTTTTTGTGCCCGAAGTCCGGTACAAAGAAGCAGCAATGTCACGACAAGCTTGCGCATTCTTCACCTCAGAAGTGGAGATTTTCCGTTGGACGATGGTTGAGTGTCGAATGCTACGGGCTGCTTTATCGGGCTGTCAAATGTAGTAACGGATTTTTCACGATATTGCTTAATCGGCTGCGTTATATTGTAGGAATCGCCACAGTCCCTAGCTTCCGAACGGAGGAACTATGACAAGCAAACGCACGATCCTGCTGACTGCTCTGTGCCTGTTGGGGTTAATGATGACTGCCGGTCTTGCCGCACAGAATCAACCGCAAATACATCCGGCAAAACCAAACCCGAATCACGCCGCCATTGAGAACAATCCGAGCTGCCAAAGAATTGTCCAGGAGTGCCAAAAACTAGGTTTCATCGTGGGGCAGTGGAAAAAAGATAACGGTCTCTGGAAAGACTGCTTTGACCCGGTCGTGAAGGGAGGGACGCCGACTCGCGACGGCAAGCCCATCCAGGTTCCCGTGAGCTCCAGCGAAATTCAAGCCTGTCGCTCCGCGGCCCACCAGAGATAGTTTTACGTTGGCTGTCCCGCGCAGAACCTGCGCTTTTCGGGCCGTGGGACAGCCAACCAGGTTTCAGGAGATCTTCCTCATTGCGCCACATCCTTAATGTGTGTGGCAATATTCCAGGTCATCCCGAAGGCGTCTTTCACTGTCGCGGTTCGGTCGCCATATGGTTGATCTGCAGGCTCGGACAACACAACCGCTCCCGCCGCCACTGCCCGTCGAAATACCGCGTCTACCGCTGGCACGTACATATAGAACGTTGCCGGCATAAATGGATATTTCCCCTGCGATTCTCCCATCTCAATCACCGAACTGCCCACGCGAACCTGCGCGTGATGCACTACGCCATCCGGCGACGCATACTTCGCAATCTCCTGTGCGCCAAATGCCCGCTTTAGAAAACTGATGAACGGCTCGGCTCGCAGTGGGTGCAGGTACGGATTTACGTTGTACAACCCCTTGGGCACATAGCTCTCGCCTTTGTGAGTCGCAATGTACCAGAAATTTCCGGCAGGATCTTTGATCGAGCCTGACCGCTCGCCGTATTCCTGATCACGTAACTCATCCAGCGATGTTGCTCCGGCCGCGAGTGCTTTCCGATAAACGGCGTCGGCGTCTTGTACATAGACGTGCAGTGCGTGCACATTCGGCGTAAAACGAAATTCGCGTCCCGGGATGCCGCCGCCCATCATCAGCATGGAGTCGCCAATGCGCACCTCTGCGTGCAGTCCTCCCGCCGAGCCCGTGGCTCGGAATTTCTCTTCAGCGCCAAAGACTTGCTTCACAAACTCCACCAACGCCGGACCGTCCGGCGCAACCAGATATGGCGTCACCGTGCGAAATCCTCTCGGGATCGAGATCTCAGGCTTTGCCTCATACGATGGCCGAATCGCCTCAAACCGCCGATAGACTTCTTCCGTCGATAACTGTTCTCTTGGAGTGAAGATATTCCACGTATAGCCGAACGGATCGACGAAGTGACCCTCGCGAGTTCCATAGAACTGATCTCCGATGGGCCTCGCAACCCGCATTCCGGCAGCCACCGCGCGTTTCGCGAAGGAATCGACATCCTCGACCTGAAGGCGCAGTTCGACCGGCGATTGCCCCAGAGTCTCAGCACTCAGGCGTCCGCCATCCGGCCACTCGATCGACAGCATAATCGCGGAGTCACCAATCTTGACTTCGGCATGCTCCGCCCTGCCTTCAATGTTGAAACGGAAAATTTCACTGGCTCCGAAGGCCTTCTCGTAAAACGCAATGGCGCTGGCCACATCCTTGACCGTCAATCTCGGAATCGCGAAGGTGCTAATTGTCGTTACCGGTTCAACCGCAGTTGCCATGGATTTTGTCCTTTCTAAATCCTTCTTCAATTTCTTCTTAAATTCACTTCGCGGCAGATTGCGCAGCTCCGCGGCGATGCCAGCCAACGCGGTGACCTCCGCGTCCACTCCAGCCAGCCGCGCGCGCGGATTCGCTAGAACCTCGCTAACCGCCGCATCGAGTTGGTCGATCACACTGCGCTTAGACATTCTTACCACCAAATTTCTTTTGCCCCGCCGCTCTTCTTGATGCCGACGCCTTAGGCGACTCAAGCTTCTTCCGCAGATTCTGTAAGCCACGAAATTGCAGTTGCTTCACCGCACCTTCCGATCGTCCGAGTTTCCGTGCAATCTCGCCAATGCTTCTCTCCTCCGCAAATCGCATCACCAGCACTTGCCGTTGATCGTTTGCCAGTTCGTCCACCAGCCGAAACAGTCGGGCCGCATCTTCGGCCTGTTCCATCCTTGGTTTCGTGCTGATCTCGGGCGGATCGTCCGAACTCACCTCGAGCCCGCTACGTTTCGAGCGGTCGACGATCACATTGGCCGCGATGCGCAGCAGCCATGCGGCAAAGGGCACGCCGCGCCACTCAAATCTGCGAAGGTTCGCCAGGGCCTTGTGAAACACGTCGGCAGTGACGTCCTCGGCTGTTTCGCGATGGCCCACCCTCCGTGCTACAAACGCATAAACCTGCTCAAAGTGAAGCTCGTAAAGGTCGCCGAAGCAGCGTGGATCTTTCTGTGCAGCCTCGACCAGCAGACGTTCTTCCGTCTGCGCCGGGGGCCGCTGCGCCGCTGCTTTTCCGACCATTGCTCCTCTAACTTTATAAACTTCCGGGAAGGGAAAAGGTTACGGCCTAGGAAAGAGGCCGCCGATGGCCGAGGACCGACCAGTGGAAAACGGGGCCCGTGGACCCTGCACGAGGGGGTGGCAGTGTCAAAGGGCCCCATCCTTTTGGGGGACTCGCTCTTCTACACGTTCCGCGGGCAATTCGATTTTTTGTGGCAGTTTTGTTCTGAATCCAGAACAAGCCCAGCGCGGGTTGGCCAAAACTGCAGGTTATCCAGGGTGATCAGTCCTACTTCTCGGCCGCTTTCTGTTACAGAAATAGAACAAGTTCGCTCAATCAGGGTGCTTACCGCAGGTTTTGCGACCTTTGGTCAAGGTTGCTCCGTTAGCGGACCATTCCTGTGTTGCACCTAAATACCGGTTACGTTGGTGACCTGTCCCGCGGGCAGCCTGGCAGGAAATAATGAACCCCGATGAGAGGCTGGCACATAACGTTACTGCTGGCGTGTCTGACTGTTTTGTCCAATCCCCTTCAGGCGAAGCAGTTGGCGGTCGTGACCGATACCGGAAACCCCGCCACCAACCTGACTTCGGCCGAACTGATCAAAATCTTTAACCAGCACACTCGCACCTGGCCGGATGGCAAGCCCATCCTGTTAGTTCTGCGCGACCCCGGCGCTGAAGACATGCAACTCGTGCTGCGCAAGCTTTTCAGCATGACTCCCGAACAGGCGCGCGAATTCGTCCAGGCTCACAAGGGCGCAATCATGGTCGCCGATTCCGATGACTCGGTTCTTCGTTTCGTTTCCAGTAATCGCGGAGCCATCGGCGTGGTCGATCTTTACTCTCTGACCAAGGGCGTGACGGTGCTGAAAGTCGACGGCAAACTGCCCGTCGAACAAGGGTACTTCTTAAGAGGGAACTAGCAATGAACTTGAGAACAGGCGCAATCGCAACTCTATTGGGCTTGCTGTTGGCAACCCCCGTACTCGCACAGAATGATTCTGATGCCATGCCACTCAGCACCACATCGCCGCGCGTACACCAGTTGCTCCAGCAAGCTTGGGACTTAGGGTTGGATCAGGTCGAACAAGCCAAGCAAACCGAGGTCCTGCGCCAGGTGGTCAAGATCGACCCAAAATTTGCCATGGGCCACGAGTTGCTGGCCCAGAGCAGCCTCGATCCCGCAGAGCAGGTTCGCGAGCAGCGAAAGGCTTTCAATCTAAGAAAGAACGCGACCCCAGCCGAGCAATTGCTCATTGAGTGGTATCAGGACGCCTGCGATCACAAGCTGATCTCTGCCATTACCAAGATGAACGGCGTCCTCGGTCAGTACCCGCACGACCGCTGGGTCGTCTATATGACCAATCTATGGTTGACCACGCAGACCCAGTATGAGCGCGCCACTGCCGTGTACGAACGTTCCGGAATCACCAACTCTCCTGGCCTCATGAACAACGTGGCTTACGACTACGCATACATGCGGCAGTTCGAAAAAGCCTTCGCGTTAATGGACCAGTACATCGCCGCGCTACCGCACGACGCCAACCCGCAGGATTCTTATGCGGAAATTCTGCGTATGGCTGGGCATTTTGATCAAGCGATTGAACATTACCACGCGGCTTTGGCCATCAATCCCAACTTCTACTCCTCGCAGTTCGGCATTGCCGACACTTATTCCCTCATGGGCAACCAGAAACGTGCGCGTCACGAGTACTCCATCGCCTTTAAGAAATTCCCCTTGCCCGAGTTGCACAGCGTGCAATGGCAGACCCGCGCCGCTACCACTTACGTTCGCGAGGGCGACATTAAGAAGGCCAATCAGGCATTCCAGGCGATCGCGGATAACGCGCACAGCCGGCACTTGAGTCAGATCGAGGCCGATACTTATCGCCAGATGGCGATCTATCAGCCCGATCCGACGACCGGTCTTGCGCTCCTCAACAAAGCGGAAGCGGCCATTCAGGAAGGCGACAACGCCATGCCCGCTGCCATTCAGCAGGAACTCGCTCAGATTTCACGCGCTCGGGTAGAGTTGGCAATCAAGACCGGCGACGCCAAAACAGCCCAAAGGTTGGTCGAGCAACTATCCAAAATGGCGGACAGCTCGAGCGACAAGTTGATCGAGACTTCCTATCACGGAGCCGCTGGCGCCTGGTACGTTTCTACGCATCAGTACAAGCAAGCCATCTCTGAATTGGATGAAGACATCAACAACCCGTTTTCGCTCGAACTGCTCGCCGTCTCCTATCAGCAGACCGGCGACGTAGCCAGCGCGAAACAGATCACCGACACCTTGGCCAACACCAACGATCCGACGCTGGAACAGGCTCTGATCGTTCCCGCGTTTCGCAAGTGCTATCAGGATCCCAACTGCAGCAGCAATCTGAAGAACGCGTCTTTCATGCACTAAACCTACGAATGATGTCTCCTAAATGAGAACGCCCAGCCGCGAGGCTGGGCGTTCTCGTTGATCGCCGAGGGCCGTCTACTTCTTGGTCTCGTCCCTCTCTACCACGCCATCCTTAATGTGAATCACGCGCTGCGCGTATCCCGCGATATCGTGCTCGTGGGTGACCAGCACAATTGTGTTGCCTTGCGCCTGTAATCGATCAAATAACGCCATGATCTCGTTGCCCGTCTGCGAATCCAGGTTTCCGGTCGGTTCGTCGGCGAGGATGATCGATGGCCGGTTCACCAGCGCGCGTGCGATCGCGACTCTCTGCCGTTGCCCGCCGGAAAGCTCGTTTGGCTTGTGCATCATGCGTTCGGCCATGCCTACTGAGGTCAGGGCCTCCGTGGCCCGTTCGGCGCGCTCCTCCGATGGCACACCGGCATAGATCAGTGGCAACTCGACATTGTGCAGCGCGGTGGCACGCGCCAGCAGATTAAACGTCTGGAACACAAATCCGATCTCTTTATTTCGAATGCGCGCCAGTTCGTCATCATCCAGCTCGCTGACCAACTGGCTGTTCAGCCAATATTGTCCCTTGCTGGGTGTGTCCAGGCATCCGATCAGGTTCATCAACGTCGATTTTCCTGAGCCACTGGGCCCCATAATGGCGACGTACTCACTGCGGCGGATGTTGATGCTCACCCCGCGCAACGCGTGCACCTGCTCCGACCCCATGTCATAGGTCTTCCACAGATCGATGGTGCTGATCATGTAGGAATCGGGCGGTGCCGACACCACTGGCTGGGCAAAATTGAGTACTTCGGCGGTTGCCATCCTCTTCTCCTGTTCCTGTTGGGACAATCTTGCGCTCCGGTCTCGCTTCGGGCTGGGCCGGCTCTCCATTGGACGAGCCAACCCGGCGAAGGTTATGTCGTCTCCTCTTCGGTTTTGGGAGCGGAATTGTCTACTTTTACGCTGCTCCCAGGGCGCAATGTCCGCAGAATCTTGTAACTTCCAGTGACGATTTCGTCGCCTTCTTTCACCCCTTTTAGAACTTCGATATCCGTCGTTCCCGCAATGCCCGTTTCCACCGGCACGAACTCCGCCTTATGATTGCGCAGGACAAATACTCCCTGAATCTCTTCCTTGCTCGCCACCGCTTTCTGTGGCGATGCCGCCTGCACCGAGCCTTTCTCTGTCTTGGGCTGCAGATCCTCTTCCTTCCGCACCGTCAACGCCTGGATCGGAATCGTCAACACGCTGGCTCGAGTCGCGGTGGTGATCTTCGCCGTAGCCGACAGCCCGGGCCGTAGATCCTCAGGCGGGTTCTGCAAGGTCACGACGACTTTGAAATCCTTCGCTTCCTGGCTTGCCGTGGTTTGCTGCGATGTCGAAACTCCCGTCGAACGCACCACCGCATTGTCGCCGATTTGTGTCACCACGCCCTTAAAAGTTCTCTTGGGGAGAGCATCAATCGTCACCTCTACCGGCTGACCCAGTTCCACATTGATGATGTCGGTTTCATCCACCTGCACTTCGGCGGTGATCACTGACATGTCTGCCAGCGTCATCAAGACGCTGCCTGGGGAATTCTGAATTCCCATGACCACGCTCTCGCCCTCGCGTACCGGCAAGCTGGTGATGATTCCGTCAAAAGGCGCCTGATACGTGGTTTTCTTCAGCACATCGGCGGCGTGGGTAAGGTTCGCCGCCGCCTGCCCGACCCTGCGATCTGCCGAATCTTTCTGCGCTTTCGCCTGCGCCACCCGCGCTTGCGCCTGTGCCAGTCCCGCTACCGCCGCTTGGTGTGTAGCTTTCTGATTGTCGAATTCAGATTTCGCGATCAACGCAGCCTTGTACAAGCCCTGCGCTCGTGTCCAGTCCAGTTCCGATCGGTCGGCATCGGACTTTGCTCGATTCAGGTCTGCCTCCGAAGTATTCAGCCCGGCCTCGGCCGCGACCGCATCGGTCTTTGCTGCCGCCAGCGACGCCTGCATCGCGTCAACGTCCGCTTCCGGTTGCACGTTTTCCAATTGCGCCAGCAGTTGACCTTGCTTGACCTTGTCACCCTCCTTGACATAAAGGCGAGTGATCTTGCCGAAGGCATTCGCGCCTATGTTGACGTAGGTTTTCGGCCGAATCTCCCCGGAGGCGCTGACCATCGCTGTCAGGTCCCCCCGCTGGACTTTGCCACTCTGCACGACCACGACGTTCTTATGGCTTTGATAGACCGTGAAACCAACAATGGCGCCCAGCAGTACAACCGCGCCTGCCCCGATCGCGATCTTTTTCCAGGTACTCATCGCTTCCCCAATTCGAACCCTCAAACCTTGCCACTCGTGTCGTTTGACGAAACCGAGCGGCAGCGGTCACCGCATCCACATTGTCAAGTACGGCCCACTTGCATCAAAAGTTCCCGTCGTAAAGAACGTCACCAAGTGAAGAAAATGCGTGGGTCTAGCAGTTTACATGCTGATTATACCGTTCCCATAAATTGGCTGGAATTTGCATCACGCGGATTGTGACTTCCGCCTTCTCTAACTTTCAGTGCGGGCAACCTTTAGCCTGATCTCCGCGCATCGTACAACCTAGCTCAGGGCGTGATGGTTAGCCTTGCCTTCTGGTTCGAAAAGGACATAAAATGAGCTACACGAGTGTGTCCGGCTAGGAGTTTATTTTCTATGTCCCAGGTAGGGTTCCGTCAGTATTGGTTTCATTCGCTGCTTGTTTTCATAATCTTAGGCCTTGCGATGTCTGCGTCCGCGCAGGATGCAAATCCTTCGAATGACCAATCGCAATCCGACTCCGGCCAAGGCGATCCGCTCAAGCGTCCCATCACCGATAAACAGAAAAAAGAAAACGCCAAGTCGCTCAAGCAAGAATTGAGCAAAACCTACAAAAAGTGGCTTGACGAGGACGTGGTTTATATCATTTCCGACGAAGAAAAAAAGGCGTTTAAGCAGCTCTCGAACGACGAGGAGCGGGACCAGTTTATCGAAGCGTTCTGGCAGCGCCGCGACCCCACTCCCGACACCGAGGAAAACGAATTTAAGGAAGAGCATTACCGTCGCATAGCCTACGCAAACGAACACTTCGCTGCTGGCATTCCTGGCTGGAAGACCGACCGTGGCCGTATCTACATCACCTGGGGACCTCCAGACGAGATTGAATCCCATCCTTCCGGCGGGACCTATGAGCGTCCTATGGAAGAAGGCGGCGGCGAGACCTCGACCTATCCCTTCGAAGATTGGCGCTACCGCTACCTCGAAGGCGTCGGCCAGGAAGTCATGATCGAGTTTGTCGACACCTGCATGTGCGGCGACTTCCACATGACTATCGACCGTGGCGAAAAGGACGCTTTGCTGCACACCCCCAACGGCGGCCAGACGCTTTACGAACAAATGGGCTTGGCCAGCCGCGCCGACCGTATGTACGGAGGCCTCGAAACTCTTGGGCCGGGTCCGGAACAGGCTCTGAACAACACCAAGGAATTCGATCGTCTGCAAACTTTCGCCAAGTTGTCGGCTCCGCCGCCGGTTAAGTTCAAAGACCTCGAAGAAGTCGTTAGCCACAAGATCAACGTAAACTTGATGCCTTTTGAAGTGCAGACCGACTTCGTGAAGGTTACCGGTGACACGGTTCTCGTTCCTGTGACCGTCCAGATGAAGAACCGCGATATTACCTTCCAGAACAAGGATGGCGTGCAGCGCGGTACGGTCAATATTTTCGGCCGGTTTACGACGTTGACAGGACGCATCGCGCAGACATTTGAGGATCCGGTTCAGGCCGATATCCCCGCCGAACTACTTCCCAAGATGGCCGAAGGCTCGCAGATTTATTGGAAGGCCATTCCGTTGCGCCCAGGCCGCTACCGTCTCGATGTCGTCGTGAAGGACGTAAACGGCGACCGCACTGGGACCTGGAGCCGCGGCATTGTTGTCCCCGATTACGCCGATGACCGGCTCGAGACTTCGTCACTAATCGTTGCTGACGTGATGGAACCCGTGCCGCTTAAAAATGTCGGCACCGGCAGCTTCGTGATCGGTGCCACCAAAGTGCGCCCGCGAGTCGCTCCGGCCGACGGTAAGCCGGCTTCTTTCAAACGCAACCAGAAAATGAACTTTTGGATGCAGGTGTACAATCTCAGCGTCGACGATAAGACGCACAAGCCGTCTGCCACGGTCGAATACAACGTGGTGAACATGGCGACCAATAAGCCCGTAATTCATACGGTGGAATCTACGGACCAGATGGGCAATGTCGGCGACCAGGTAACTCTGCAAAAAACGCTCTCGGCCGCCAACCTTGAGCCCGGCACTTATCGCCTGCAGATCAAGGTGAGTGACAATATTTCCAAGCAGACAGTGGATCCGACAGCATTGTTCGCGGTCGAATAGCTTTACGCTTGGATCCCAGCGTTAAGGTGGTGAGTAGGATGCTTCGAAAGCTCGGGTTCGTGGCATTAGCGATCAGCTTGGTGGTTCCGGTGTGGTCGGCCGAGAAGCCTGCCACCATCTCCGGCTATGTTCGCAATGCCGGCGGCATCCCGCAAATGGGCGTGGCGGTTGAGTTCCTCAGTTCCGCTGCCCAAAGCCTGACTGTTTTTACTGACGAAAACGGCTTCTACTCCGCAGCCGATCTGATTCCGGGAATCTACAGCGTCCGAGCTTCTGCCATGTCGTTCCTGCCAACCTTGCGCGAGGGCGTTGGCTTAAAGCCTGGCGGCAGAATTTCTCTCAACCTCACGCTAAACACCCTTTTCGATGCCCTAAAGACCGCTGGCCCGAGCGCGCCGTCGCAAGAGGACGACTGGAAGTGGGTGTTGCGTTCCGCCTCGAATCGCCCGATTCTGCGCTTCGACGATAAATCTTCGCCCTTCGCCGTCGAGCAGCAGGGCGACAACCACGACCTCAAAGGGGCGGTCTCGTTTGTCGCCGGTTCCTCCAATGCCGGATTTGGCAGCTCCTCCGACATGAACACCAACTTTTCGCTGGAGCGGTCGCTGTTCTCCTCGAACACGATTGGCTTGCAGGGCGATATCGGATACGGCGTTGCAACTCCCGCTTCCGTCGTGCGCGCTTCTTTCAGCCACAAAATGCCCGATGGTTCCGAGCCGCAGCTTGCGCTCATCATGCGCAATCTGCCCGTGCCATATCTCGGATTGCAGAGCAATGCTTTGCAGGCTTTTGGTCTCACAACCTCCGATACGTTCTCATTGGGCGATATCGTCGAGCTGCACTTTGGCAGTGACTTCGAGACCATCCAGTTCCTAGGACGGGCGACCGCGTTTCGGCCGTTTGGTTCTGCCGCAGTGCACCTCTCGCCCAATACCGTTCTCAGATATAGCTACAGCTCGGCAGAACCCACCGATCTCCTCGATCGGGGCTTCGATTCCGCCCCCGCGGACTTGAGCGAGTCCCAGCCGCGCGTGACCATGGTGAATTACAACTCGATGGTCGAGCATGCTCATCATCACGAGATTTCGGTCGCCCACCACATGGGCAAAACCAGCGTGCAATTGGCGGCGTATTACGACCGCGTGCTCGATCCCGCACTGACCGGTGTCGGCGAGCTTTCCACCGATCAGGGCATGGTGTTGCCCGACATTTATTCCGGCACGTTTACCTATCAGGGTAACGATCTCAAAACCGAAGGCGCGCGGATGGTGGTAGAACAAAAACTCCCGGGTAAGATCACGGCCGCGGTCGATATCGATTCCGGCGGCGTGCTCGATCTTGAGAGTTCCAACGCCACGCTGGCCAATGCGCAGCAATGGATCGGCACAAGAAATCGCCAGAGCGTTGCCGGAAAAGTGAGTGGCGTCACTCCGAAGACCAAAACGCGTTGGGTCGCCTCTTACCGCTGGATTGACGGGCCCGCGTTGACGCCCGTCGATATCTTCAACGAATCCGCCGGCCGCGCCGACCCGTACCTGAATATTTTCATTCGCCAACCCCTGCCCAGCTTTTTCCCGGGACACATGGAAGCCATCGTCGATCTGCGCAATCTTCTTGCTGAAGGTTACGTGCCTGTCATCGGAAGTGACGGCCGCACCGTCTATCTTGTGCAATCGGCCCGCTCCATCCGCGGCGGGTTGAACTTCACCTTCTAAGCCGCAAATCTTTTCACTCTGTCACATTCTTGTCCAACCATTTAGACTGATCCCCGATTTTCAAGTCGGCCACGGGCGCACGGATCCGGCTCTGCTAGCCTCTTCTCCGGCCGTGCCGACATTCCAACCAAGGGGACAAGTATGAAGAGAACTCCTCCGCTCGCACTCGTTATTCTCTCAATCGTCGGCCTTCTTCCCACCTACTCTCTCGCGCAAAGCGGTTATTACGCCATCACCAACAACGATCCGCCCGGCGTCTCCAATTCAGCCACCATCTTCCAAGTAAAAGGCAAAGCCCTCAAAATCATCGACAATTTATCAACCGGCGCGGATGGCAACGGCGGTGGCACGTTTGATCTGCCGCGCATCGTGCTCGGGAAAACTGGCTCGACCCAATGTCTCTTCGTGGCCGATGCCGGCAGCAGCGACGTAGCTTCCTTCCAACTCCCCAAGCTCAACAAGGTCGGCAACTACACCGACCCTCAAGGCAACAGCACCGGCTTCGGCAGCAGCATGGGCCTCGCTACGCGGAATAACCTGCTGTTTGCGGCTTATGGAACCACCGCCAACATCGGCGTCTTCCAGATCGGTTCCGGATGTAATCTTTCGTTACTCGGAACCTACAATGCCGCCGGCAGTGTGGCTGGGATCCGAGTCAGTCCGGACGGAAAGACTCTCGTAGTGGGCTATGGCTACGGCGCGAACCAGGTCGATTCCTTCTCCGTCAGTTCGGCCGGTGCTTTGACCGAGAACGGTCCTTACGCTTCGGTGAATGGCGCGGCGGGCGTGGACATCACTGCTGACAGCAAGTTCGCCGTTTTTGGCGACGCCACCGGCGGCACAACGCAGGTTGAGGTCTATCCCATCAACTCGAATGGCACCCTCGGAACCGAAACCAGTTTCGGTGGCGATGGCAGCCTCGGCAGCGGGCAGGATTCGAGCAGCCCCTGGCTCAGTCCGAACGGGAAGTTTCTTTTCATCTCTAACAATCTGTCAAAACAAGTGACATCGCTTGGTTTCAGCGAGAGTCCTTTGAGCGTGACCTACGTCGGAATCACCACACTGCAGGATTCCGGCCAGATCATCTCCATCGGCGGCTTGACCACCGCCTCGCCTTCCGGCAATGGCGGCGGACTCTACGTTGCCGAGTTCAGTTCGCCTGATGGCCTGGTGGGACTGTTGCAGATCAATGCGAACGGCACGACAACGGAGGCTCCAACGTCTCCATTCTCAACTGATGTCAGTTCCTCGCTTCTGTCGGTGGCAGCCTATCCATCACGCAGCTTCTAACTATTTGTGTGGCCCAGGTTCGCGCCCTGCCGTTGGGCGCTAACCTGGGAGTTCGCTGAGAGCCAGACGATCTTGTACGACTTCTGCCAGCAACCAAACTGCGCTGACGGAAGCGAGCCAAGCGGCTCGCCGACGCTAAGAAATGGTCAGATTTACGGCGCAACAATATTAGGTGGCGTCATTCTCGTCGGCCCTGGGCTACGCATGTTCTTTGATCGCTCGCCGCAGGGTTGGTTCGTATCAGGGCATAGCTTCAGCTATGCCGTTTCGAGCCTGAGGATGGGGAACGCGCCGATCGGGCGCAACGGCCAGGCCGGGGTGTTGCGCCTCATGGGCGCGATCAGACCTGGGATCGGTCGTCACGGCACGCCTGAAGGGCGTGCCCTGATACGAATCGGTCAGCGATGGCGTCAATCCCGCAAACTATTTTGCGATCCACGCCCGTTAAAAACCTATTTCTTCTCTTCCGGCTTCTTCTCGCTATCTTTCGGCGCGATCGACAGCAATTCCACCTCAAAGATTAGCGTCTCATCCGGCCCAATATCGCCGCCCGCGCCGCGCTCCCCGTACGCCAACGACGGAGGGACGAACAACTGCCACTTCGATCCCACGGGCATCAGTTGCAGCGCTTCCGTCCATCCTTTAATCACGCCATTGACCGGAAACGTTGCCGGACCGCCATGCCTTGCTGAGGCGTCAAATTCCTTGCCGTTGATGAGCGTGCCTTGGTAGTTGCAGACGACTTTGTCCGTGGCCGTCGGCTTCGGCCCAGTGCCCGCTTTTAAGATTTTGTATTGCAGTCCGCTGGGCAGCGTGACCACTCCTTCTTTCGACTTGTTCGCCGCCAGAAATGCGTCGCCCTCTTTTTGGTTGGCCTCGCCCTGTACCTTGGCTTTTTCCTGCGCCTGCTGGCGCAACTGGTTCTGCATCTCCATCATGGCGGACCGCGCTTCTTCTTCCGTCATCAACGTCTTGCCGCCCGCCATCGCATCTTTCAGTCCCTGCATGATGAGATCCGTGTTTACCGGCACCGATTGCCGCGACAAATTACTTCCCAGATTCATTCCCAGCGCGTAGCTGAACTTGTCCTTTTGTGTAGTGAGCGGTGAACTGCTCGAACTGGACGAAGCCGGCGCCTGGGCGGCGGGCTTCGAAGGTTGTTTTGCGGGTGTTTGCTGAGCGAGTGCGGCGCACGTGAAAAAAGCTACGCCAGCAAACCTAACAAGGGAGAACCTTATGGATTTTTGCATGGGTTATTGTTACATGCCCACTCCGACCCGGCAAATCAGTCAGCTCTCACCGATCGCTCCCACAGAACGATTTCCCACGCAAATGAAAAAAGCCGCTTTGTGCTGCGGCTTGTTCCGGCCAGAATGCAAACACGTTTTTAGTGTTTATCTTTATAGATGCTCTTGCTGATGCGGTTCTGCTGACGATTGATTCCGTTCTGCTCGGCCTTGGTCAAATGACCATTGTGCGCCGCCATGTCAGCTTTTTCGCGGTTCTGCACCGCAGTTTCGCGCCGCTCCAGATTCGTCGCCTGCTTCGAATTCAGCGTTCCATTCTTCATGCCATTGGCGATGCGATTCTGCTGGTTCTGCTCGCGCTGGTTAACCTCGTTGACGCGAGGATGGCCGGGGTCGACGACGCCCGGACCCGCGCCCGAAGTAGTTGTGGTTTGGGCAGCGGCGAGGCCGGTGAACATCAGACCCGCCACTGCCAGAGTGACAAGCGAGCTAGCGATTTTGTTTTTCATGCTGGTTCAAACCCCCGATGCCGAGACTAGTTGCGCCCCTGCCGCGGGTCTACGTTACGAAAGTCAGTCGTGGTAACCAGCGGGATACGGGCGAAATCGCAAGTTTTTTCACAAGTTTTGCGACGCCATTCGGACCGAGTCCCCTTGCCGATGTCAAAATGCGCTTCGGGCCCTGCCTCGGTATCCAGCCCGGTGAAACACCTTGACACTCGCCTGTCCCATAGCCATACTTCTGACCATAGTTTTGCTGGAGCTCCCATGGCGGCGTCGCCCGCTCGACTGACCCAATTAGAATCGCCGCCTCCGCCTATCATTCCTCGACCTCGGCCGAGTGGAATTGATCACCTTGGAGTGCGTTCCTTCTTGCGCAGCATTCTGGATACTTTTGCGCAGATTTTTCGCACCCTATGGGCCCATAAGCTGCGCTCATTCCTCACCATGTTTGGCATCGCCTGGGGCGTCGGGTCTTTGCTGCTGTTGGTCGGCTTGGGCGAGGGCTTCCGCTCCGGCAACAAGCGCAACATGAGCGAATATGGCGAAAACATTATGTTCATGTTTCCGGGGCGCGCTCCTGCCGTAGCCGGAAGCATGAATTCGGCACGTTACTATCGCCTCACCTACGAAGACTACGCCGATATCGCTAAGGGAGCACCGCACGTGCTCGCCGCCTCGCCTGTGCTCACCAGCAGCGACGTTCATGCGGTCAGTGACTTTGCCAACGCCAACGGCGAAATCACCGGCGTCGAGCCGCAATATAACGGTATTCGCTACCTACCCATGAAGCAGGGGCGCTGGCTCAATGATCTCGACGAACTGCAGCGGCGCAATGTGATCGTGCTCGGCGACGAGATGACGCACAATCTTTTCCCTGGCCGCCCTGCCTTGGGTTCAACGGTGCTCCTCAATGGCCTCAGTTTCGAAGTGGTCGGTACGCTGAAGCGCGTCGGCCGCGGCGACGATAACTCCACCAACATGCGCGGTTATATCCCTTATCGCGTCATGGCCACATATTTTCCGCTCAAGGGCGAAGACGAGCGCAACGCGATCTCGTTCATCAATTTCCAGCCGCGCGTCGCTGCCGATCATTTGCTGGCGGTGGAGGAGGTACGCAAAATTATCGGCCGCAATCACGGCTTCGATTATCGCGACGACAACGCCTTCGAACTTTGGGATACCGTCAAGCAAGCCGAGACGATGGGGCTCGTCTTCAACGCGATGAACATGTTTCTCGGGACCGTGGGGCTGGTGACTCTGGCCCTCGGTGCGATTGGCGTGATCAACATCATGCTGGTCGCCGTCAGCGAGCGCACGCGCGAAATCGGCCTGCGCAAAGCCCTGGGCGCGACCAACCGCAGCATTCTTCTGCAATTTTTCATGGAGGGGATTCTGCTGACATTGATGAGCGGTTTCATCGGCATCGCGTTCGCTGCTGCGCTGATGGCGGCGTTAGGCACAGTGCAGGGACCCATGGGATTTGATCCTCCGAAGCTGGTGCCGTCGACCGCGGCGCTGGCAATTACTTGCCTCACGCTCGCGGGCGTCATCGCCGGACTCTATCCGGCGCGCAAAGCTGCCATGCTGCAACCGGTCGAGGCGCTGCGGCAGGAATAAAGACGCGCTGCGACAGGAATAACGATGTTTAAAGATTTACTTCGCGAAGCTTACGATGCCATGCGGTACAACCGCCGCCGCACTGCGCTCACCATGCTAGGTATGGCATGGGGCATCGCGACCGTCGTTATGCTGCTGGCCTACGGAAACGGCTTTGGCCAGGCCTGCGAGAACATCTTCGCCAATTTTGGCACCAAGCTGATGGTTCTCGTTCCTGGCCGCTCCTCCATGCAAGCGGGAGGGCAAAAAGCCGGCGTGCCGCTCCGCTTGACGCTCGACGATGTCGATCTGCTCAGCTCCAACGTGCCGCAGATCATGCGCATCACCCCCGACGTGAGCAAAACCTGTCACATCCAATACGAGACTCGCACCTACGATTTCAGCGTCCACGGTGAATATCCGAGTGCTATTTCAATCCGCGCCCTCAGTGTGGCGCAAGGGCGTTTCTATAACCTCGAAGATCAGGTTCAACGCGCCCAGGTGGTGGTCCTCGGTTCGGAAACGAAAGAGAAATTATTTTCTGGGCGCAATGCGTTGCATGAGCATGTTCGCATCGATGGCATCAGCTTCGAAGTCATTGGCGTTCTCGATCCCAAAATGCAGGCGGGTAACGACAACATCAACCGCGTGCTGTACGTTCCATTCACTACTATGAGCGCCTTGAAAGACACCCATTATCTCGATAGTGTTTGGTTCAATTACGAAACCCCGGAGTACATGCGCCTAGAAGGTTCGGTGCGCTACGTGCTCGCGATGCAGCATCGCTACAATCCCAAAGACCGCCGCGCCCTCCAGGTCTTTAACCTCATGGACCAGGTGCACGAATTCGCCGTTATCACCATGGGATTGAAAATTTTGCTGGGCTTCATCGGCACGCTGACCCTCGGCATTGGCGGCGTCGGTCTGATGAACATCATGCTGGTTTCGGTTGCGCAACGCACCCGCGAGATCGGCATGGAGAAATCGCTCGGCGCCCGTCGACGCGACATTTTCTGGCAGTTTCTGGCCGAGGCGCTGACCATCAGTTTTGTTGGAGGTCTGCTCGGCGTGATTCTGGCGTACGCCGTGTCACTTTCCGTCGGCCGGCTCACCCTCTATAGCGCGATGGCCCAACATGCCGAAGGCGGCGATATTCGCCTTGTGCTCGATCCTCTTACCCTGCTGATCGCCACCGCGATTCTCGGACTGGTCGGCCTCGCGAGCGGCATGTTGCCGGCGATCCGGGCGTCACGGTTGGATCCGATCGAGGCGTTGAGATACGAGTAACCGGATGTCCCCCGTCTGCCCTCGACTCCGCGTGGCCACCTGGGAATGGCAGCCACGCAAAATCCGAGTCGAGGCCTTCAGTCTACTGCTCCACCGCGCCCTTCGACTGCAAGACAAACTCGACATTCCGCTCGTGATTCAGTTGAGTCGTTTGATACAGATCCACCTGCTCCAGCGGAAGCGCCTTCTGCTCGCCTTTTTCCGACATCCATTGCAGCTTGCCATCTTCCACCCAATAGCCCTGCGCCAGCATTGCCGTGCCGTCTTTCATCGCAATGATAGTCATCGCCGGGCCGTTTGCAGCCGGAGTCGAAGCCTGCGCTGCAGGTTCGCTCCGCTGAATGTAGGTTGCCGGCCGGATGCTCAGATCCTGCGCGGATGACGAGCTGGCAACCACTCGCGGCGATGAATCGTACGCCGCACCGTAATAGCTGCTTGGCGTCGCCCAAGGCGGCATTGGAACCGAGGCGCGGGTGTACGGAAGTTCGACGTCTTCCATGAGCCGCAGCGAGATCCGCGACTCTCCCTTAAATGCGGGATAAGGCCCGCGAGCCGGTAGCGTCGCGATTTTGATCGGCCACAGCACTGGAATCATCCATCCCACCGCGTCGCGCTTGGGATGGCCTTTGCCGTGGACATTTCCTTGCGCGTCGACTTTCATGTGCGGAGCTTGAATGATCTTGGCCGAAAGCGCCAGGGGTTCCGATCCGGGCACGATCAGCCGGTCGAATTCCACCTGAATCCATCCCTTACCGACCAACCGGCCGGGATTCTTAAAGTCCTCGAGGTGCCCGCCCAGCATGGCACCACGGGGAAATACAGAGTGTCCGAACTCTCCCAGCGGCCCGAGGTGACACAGCACGGGATCGCCGACTAAAGCAGTTTTCGACGAGAAATTAGGCTCATCCAGCGTGCACTGCAAGATCGTGCCGGCGGGAATGATGTCTTTGTATGTATTCGCTTGCGCCAGGGTCGTGGCTAGAGCGCAAAGCGCAATGACGAGCGGCAGAGGGTTTCGGGGCATAGGAGTCTCCTCGGACTTAGTTAGGAGCACACCCCAGAGCTCAGCAGGCCGAACAGGGCTAGAATCTTACCACGAAGCCGTCCAGACTGAAATCAAAGATTTCTTAGTCTTCAGCGATGGTGTCGCTGGAGTTCGAGACAGCCGCGCGTCCAACCTGGCAGTTACCTCTGATTCGCCCCGGAAACCTCCTTCTCACTTGTTTTATGAGCGACTTGCGCTAGAATGCTTGATCAAAATTTACTGCGTGTCTCGCGTCTCAGAGGAAAATTATGAAACTGCGGGTGATGCTTGTGGCGGTTCTCTTGATGGCAACCTCCATGGTTGCTCAGACCTTTCGCGGCACAATCCTCGGTACCGTCAGCGACCCATCCGGCGCCGTGATTTCCGGTGCTACGGTCAAAGTAAAGAATGTGGACACCGGTCTTGAGCGCAGCACTCAGACTGGCTCCGATGGCAGCTACTCCTTAACCGAACTGCCAGTCGGAGCCTACACCGTCAGTATCACGCAAAGCGGATTTCAGACATCGGTGACCAACAACGTCCGCGTGGACGCTGCCACCGAACGGCGAGTCGATGCCTCGCTCAAGCCCGGCCAGGTGTCCGAGCAGGTGCAGGTCTCCGGCGAAGAACTGCCCATGGTTGAGACGACCGACACCACCTTAGGCGGCGTGCTCACCCAGGACACGGTGAAGGATCTTCCCATCAACGGCCGCGACTACACTAAGCTGATTTTCTTGAACCCCGGTGTTTCCGGTTCCCCTGACCAGATCACCGACTCCCCCGGATCGTTCGGTGAATTCAGCATGAACGGTTCTCGCGGCCGGTCGAACAACTACTTGCTCGACGGCACCGACATGAACGATGGCTACCGCAACGATCCTGCCATCAATCAGGCTGGCGTGTTTGGCACGCCCTCGGCGATTCTCCCCATCGACGCGATTTCCGACATGCACGTTCTCTCGAACTTCCAGCCGGAATACGGCCGCAATGGCGGCGCTATCGTCAACATCGTCACCCGGAGTGGAACGAATCGCTTCCACGGCGACCTTTTTGAATATTTCCGCAACGACGCACTGGATGCGCGCAACTATTTCGATCCCACGACGTCACCCAAGTCGCCCTTCCACAACAATCAGTTCGGAGGCTCCTTAGGCGGCCCGATCATCAAGGACAAGACTTTCTTCTACGTGGACTACGAAGGCCAGCGCGAGAATGTCGGCGTTGTGAGTTTGGGCTGCGTTCCGACGCTGTCGCAGATTGCAGCTGCCAAGGCCAATGTGCTGTCAAGCGGTGGGAGCATTAGCCCAATCGGCACCGCAATCCTTAATTTCTACCCGCACAACGCTGCCAACTACATTCCGAATACCGTCTCGAACGATTCCGGTTGCTTCAACAGCGCCCTCACTCAATTCCAGCCGGACTACACCGCGATTGCTCCATCGTTCAACAATCTGAGCAGCTTCATTACCAAGATCGATCACAGTTTTAACCAAAGCAACAACATCAGCGGGCGTTATTTCTTCGGCGACAGCACTCAGCAATTTCCGTTGGCGTTGAATGCCTCCGGCGGCCAGCTCCCCGGATTCGATACCGTAACCCCGACTCGCGTTCAACTGGTCTCGGTTTCGCTGGTGACCGTCGTCTCGCCCACCAAGGTCAATGAACTGCGCTACGGCTGGAATCGCTTTGCAGAAGGCTTCTTTCCGCAGGACGCCAGTTTCAACCCAGGCTCGATCGGATTCTGCAACGTTCCCACGACCTTCTCCAGTTGCAATTCCTCCGGCATGCCCATCGTGCTCCTGGTCCCGAATGCCACTGGTGGAGCGGGCCTTTTTTCGCAGATCGGCGCTACTTCGGGCGATCCCCGGCAACGTGTTGATACCAACAACCAGCTTCTCGACAGTTTTTCCTGGAAAGTCAACAAGCATGACATCAAGTTTGGTGGCGACTTCGTCCGCACCAGCATCGAGCAATCTTTCGACAAATACTCTCGCGGCAGACTCCGTTTCCTCTCGCTCGAAGATATGATCGAAATGGCGCCGCAGACCTCGTCGGTAGACGGCGTTTTTGACTACACCGGCGACACTCGCCGCCACACCTATCAGAATGGCTTCGGTTTCTATGTGCAGGATTCGTATCGCGTCCAGCCCCGCGTTACCCTCAACTACGGTCTGCGTTGGGATTACTTCGCGGTCGTCGCCGAGAAGAACAACCTCTTCTCCGATTTCAACCCGGCCAACGGAACTCTTGTGCCAGTTGGCCCGGGCGGCTACAGCGGCCTGTATAAACCCGACTACAGAAACTTCTCTCCGCGCGTGAGCCTCGCTTGGGATGTCACCGGCAAAGGCAAAACCGTCATTCGTACCGGATATGGTCTCTTCTTCGATCAGTTCTCGCAGGACATGATGCTGGGCCACCTGCCCTATCCAACGTTCTTCGCGCCCGGCCCCGCTTACAACAACATCGGCCCCGACCCTGTCCAGATGGCAAACGCCAATCCCGCGGCATTCAATGCCAACGGGCAATACATCTCCGGCGTGCCGATTTACGGAACTCCCGGGTGCACGGTGGAGTGCGATACTTTCTCCTTCGACCGCAACATCCGTACTCCCTATATCGAAAATTACAACCTGAACATCCAGCAGCAACTCACCAGCAAAATGGTCTTACAGATCGGCTATGTGGGATCGCAGGGCCACCACCTGTTCCGCTTCTTTGACCTTAACCAGCCAAGCCAGGCGACCATCACAGCGTGCGATTTGGGAACGCTGCCTGGATGCTCTTTTGGCATCAATGATTTTGGCGTCCCGCGCCCCTACGGCATGCCGTTCAACACCGCCGCCGGTTCCACTTATGTCTTTCAGGAAAACTCCACCGGCATCTCCAACTACAACTCGTTGCAAACCAGCTTGCGCATCAACAACTGGCACGGTTTCATGTCGATCGTGAACTACGTTTGGTCACGTTCGCTCGACAACTCCAGCGACGGCGAGGATTTCGTCGTCAACGCCGCCCAGCCGCAGGATAGCCACACCCCCCAAGCCGAATATGGTCCGTCAAACTTCAACGTGCCGAACCGATTTACCTGGGTCGCGGGTTATAACTTCCCCACCATGGGCGGCGATTGGAAGCGGCTCAAGAATGGCTGGGGCGTCGATAGCACGGTCACCCTGCAAAGCGGCCAGCCCTTCACCCTCAACTACAACTTCGAAGATGATTACAGCGGCGGTGGCGATGGTTTCGATCGCCCTGACGTAGTCGGACCGATTGTCTATGACAAGGGCAACCCATCGAACTACCTGCAACTGAGTTCATTCGCCATGCCCTGTACCATCGCTGCAGGTATAACCGAGGCCAATCTTTCTGGATTTGCCGGCGATTGCACACCCGGCACGCGGCATTACGGAAATTTGGGCCGCAACGCTCTGGTCGGCCCCACCTACAAACAATGGGACTTCTCGCTCTACAAAGACACCCCCATCACTGAGCGCGTGAACGTGCAGCTCCGTGCCGATTTCTTCAACCTCCTCAATCACCCGAACTTTGCCAATCCCGTCCTACCGGCCTTTATCGCCGATCCGGCATCGAACATCGCGCTGGGCTGCGGTTGCGGCTTTCACGTGAACGGCAACCGCGAAGTGGGCAATGGCGGGTATCAAATCACAGCTACCGGTGACGTGGGTATTGGCAACCCGTTCCTGGGCGGCGGCGGACCGCGCGGCATTCAGCTTGCTGCAAAGTTCACCTTCTAGAAGTGGAGCAAAATTCAAAAGCTCCTTCCGCGGCAGGGAAGGAGCTTTTCCTTTTCAGCACTGAGAACGGACAACTGGAAACTGAGAACTGCCTTAACTACTGGCTACTGGTCTCACCCAGCGTCGTGATCTTCGTATCGCTCGAGAACTTCTTAAAATCACGGTCGCTGATATCGATGTCTACGTCGATCCCCTTCAGCAGCGCAATGCGCCCGTCCACTCTGGCGGTTAGGCGCTGCTGCAGCCAGACTTCGTCATTCACTCGGGTCTGTTCAAACATCGCATGCGATCCTTTATGCAATCGAAACAACAGCAACCCGAATGAGACCGTATCGATACACTCAGCGTCCAGTTTTTTCCATTGGATTTCGTCCTTGTCGATCCACGCGCGAAAGCGAAACTTGGGCAGGATTTTGGCCTCTTTCATCTTCGGCTCGTAGCCGGGTTTGGGGTCAGCGTCAATTACGTAATTTTCGCGGCCTTCGATGGTCTCCATCCCCACGAAGCGGAAGTTATAGGCATCAGCCACTTCGCTCACGAACTTGCGCTCGTCTTCGCGGTCTTTCTCTTCCTTCTTCAGCCGCTTTTCGCGATCGCTATCAGATTCGTCTTTGCGCTTGTCGATCACCTTCTGGATCTTCTCGTCTTCCTTCTGCGCATCCTTTTCCGACAAAGGCTTGTCATCTTTGGAAACCAGCTTTTGCACCTGCTCGCCGTAAATTTCCATGACATCGTAAGTCTTGATCTCCGTGGATTTCACATTTCCCTTGCCGTCTAGATGCTTTTCCTCCTGCCGCTCCACGTAGGTGTAATTGCGCAGCTTTTTATCATTCGCGATGTCGTTGTCGGCAGATTTGCGGATGATTTCGCGAATTTGATCTTCGGAAAGGGAAGCAGCAGGTGAGTTTGCAGCATCGGATGCTAGCGCTTTGTTCTGTTCAGCCGGAGTCGTTTGGCAAACCGCCAGAGCCGATAGCAGGATCACCAAAAACACGGATGTCGACCGCATGCCCATGGTTACGTATTCTAAACCCGAGCAGTTCCCCGAAGTTTTCACGAACGAGATATCAGCGGGTTGCTCTTCCCCAACTCTCACCCCGAAAGAGCCGGTCATCCAATCGGTGCAACTGCTTGATCATCGCGGGCTTGAGCAGTTTGTAATGAAAAATATCGCACAAATAATGCGCGATGAACCACACCGGCTTGTCCGTCGTCATCCACTCGAGACCATCGAAACGCCCAAGATTCACAGGCCGTGAAAATGTTCGCAGCGTTCGCTCGCGCCGCAAGTTGCAGTAGGAATTGAAAAAGCTCATTGCCAGCTCGCGCAACGAACGGTACACCGGCTCACGGTATCGTAATCCGGCAAAATTTGATTTCGCCAACACTCCCCAATGCCCATTGATACGGTAGAGCGCGAGCACGTGGTCCGTATCCCGATCGGCCTCCAGGTCGATGAGCAGCGGAGGAAATCCGTTCGCACGCAACGCCGCCGCCGCAAACACCGCCGCCTCAAAGCAATGCGCCGTGTTTTCCTTCAACACTCGCCGCGGCGACCAGGCAGTGTCCTGCAAGTGATAAGGCATGTCATCGAGAAACCGCTGGATTCCGTAAGGAGTTTTCAGGCTGCGCAACTTGCGCCATTCCTTAGGCGTGAAGCCGTAAGTGGGATCGCTCATCTTTGCAAGCAGTGTATCCGAAGGTGGGGGCAGGGAAGTTAACCACGTAGGAGACAGGGGGCAAGTTCAGGCCGTTTTTCAAATTGTCATCCCGAGCGAAGCCCAGGGATCTGCAGCGAGGACTACTCCAGCGCTTCCGCGACTTTCCCGCTGGCAATCAACTCTGCAATCCGCGCGAAATCCTGATACATCACCCGGTCTTTGCTCATAGTCGGGCACACTGACCGGATCGCCAGGTGTGCCGCCTGCCCTCGTTTGCCGGGTTTCAGTGGCGCAAGAAAATCAACCGCCTGCGCTGCCGCCATGGCCTCGATCGCGAGAACGTTACACGTATTGGTCACAATTCGTTGCAGCTTCAGCGCCGCGGTCATTCCCATCGAAACAAAATCCTCTTTATTTCCCGAAGTCGTAATCGAATCCACTGACGCGGGATGTGCCAAAACTTTATTTTCGCTCACTAGCGCTGCCGCCGTGACCTGCGGCATCATGAAACCGGAATTCAACCCCGCCTCTGCAGCTAAGAATGGCGGCAACCCTTCGCTCAACGCCGGATTCACCAGCCGCTCCAGCCTTCTCTCCGAAATTCCTGCCAGCGCGCTCAATGCAATTCCCAAAAAATCCAGCGCGAAGGCTACCGGCTCGCCATGAAAATTGCCGCCTGAAATCACGTCCCCTTCGCCGGCGGTGAGCTTCTGCTCCGCTTGGATTGCCGATGCGCCCGCCGGAAATACCAGTGGATTATCGACCGCCGAATTGATTTCGATCTCCATGACCTTGCGGCAGTGCGCAAGCGTATCCCGCACCGCGCCGTGAACCTGCGGAATGCAACGCAGCGAGTACGCATCCTGCACACGTCCGCAATCACGATGCGATTCGTTAATTTGGCTCCCCGCAATCAGCTCGCGCAGATTGGCGGCAGTAATGATTTGTCCAGCATGCGGCCTTGCCTGATGGATGCGCTCATCGAACGCTACCACCGTGCCTTTCAATGCGTCGAGGCTTAGAGACGCGATGACATCGGCAGAATTGACAAGCGTTTCGCACGCCAGCAGTGCCAAGACTCCAACCGCGAGCATGCCTTGCGTGCCGTTGATCAGTGACACCGCTTCTTTCGCTTCCAGCACCAGCGGTTTCACCTGCGCGCCCCGCAAAGCATCGGCCGTCGGAATACGAGATCCTTTGTCGCCTACGCATTCGCCTTCGCCAATCAGAGCCAGCGCCAAATGTGCCAGTGGCGCCAGATCTCCGCTCGCACCTACGCTTCCCTGTGACGGCACAAATGGCACGACTCCGCGATTCAACATCTCGCAAAGCGTGTCGATGACTTCGGTGCGCACGCCTGAGTGTCCCTTAGAAAGCGAGTTGGCACGCAATAACATCATGGCCCGGACTTCGCTCGGCGGCAACGGCTCGCCAACTCCCACGGCGTGCGATCGCACTAAATTGACCTGCATCTCGCGGATTTGCGCTCCCGCAATCCGTACATCGCTCAGCTTTCCCACGCCGGTCGTGATCGCGTAAGAAGTCTGATTGTTTGCGATGAGCGCATCCACCACGGATCGCGCGCGTTGCACTGACGCACGAGCGTCCGCTGCCAGCAGTACCGGCCGCCGTCCGACCGCGACCTCTTTCACTTCCAAGAGCGTCAGGTCATTCCCGTTGATGTGAAGTGCGTTCAAGTAGTTTTCGCCAAGAAGAAGTTTATTCCGCCATGGCCGTCATAAATGCCGTCATATACTTCTCCGGCAAAGGCGCCTTTTTCATGCTCCGGTCGACCACGATGTGCGTCGTATCTCCCTCCGCAAGCAGCTCTTCATCGCCCGCGCGTAGCAACTCATAACCAAACTGGATCAGCGACTCTCGCACCAAAGTCAGTTTGGTCCGCAGCAGCAATTCATCGTCGTAGCGGGCCGGAGCCTTGTAACGGCAGCGTGCATCAATCACGGCAATGCCACAGCCATCTTGCGCTTCCATCTCCCGGTACGAGAAGCCAAGTTGCCGTAACAGCTCCACCCGTCCCACTTCAAACCAGACAAAATAATTCGCGTGATACACCACGCCCATCTGATCCGTCTCCGCGTAGCGCACCCGCAGCCGCGCTTCGTTCACCACTGGCCGATGACTCGAGGATTTCCGGCTCACTTGCCGCTCCAGTTCGGCTTGCGTTTCTCGAGAAATGACGAGACTCCTTCGCGGAAATCCTGTGTCGCCCGGATCGCGGCATTCTCCTTCACCGCCGATTGAATTTGCGCATCGAGTTCGTGTTGCGCGTGATCGCTGAGCAGCCGCTTGGTGTAAGCCAGCGACACCGGGCTGTTCTCCATGAGCTGAGCTGCGATTTCGTTGGCCCGCTGCATCAGCTTTTCCGGCGCAACCATTTCGTTGATCAATCCCATGCGGTACGCCTCATCCGCGTCAAAAATTCTTCCCGTCAAGAGCAGGTCTCGCGCTTGCTTCTCGCCGATTTGCCTAAGCAGGAAAGTCGAAACAATCGCTGGCACAAATCCAATCCGCACCTCGGTGTAACCAAACTTTGCTTCCGGAGCGGCAATGGTGAAATCACAAAGCGTTGCCAGCCCGCAGCCCCCGGCTACGGCTGCTCCATTGACCGCCGCAATTGTCGGCTTGGGAAAATCGTAAAGCGACCGAAACAGCCGCGCCATGGTTTCAGAATCCTTCCGGCTCTGCTCCGGCGCGCGCCCGATCAACGTTTTCAGATTCTCCAGATCCATCCCCGAGCAAAACGCTTTCCCCGCGCCGGTAAGAATCATCACTCTCGCGCTGGACCTGTCTACCTCATTCAACGCCGCGAGGAGATCATCAATCAGTTCGTAACTGATCGCATTGCGCTTGTCCGGGCGATTCAACGTTATCGTCGCAACACCAGAGTCGATCGTGAGTAATATCGTCGTGTAACCCATTTCATCCTTCGTAGTAAGAGGAAAGCGCAGCGATTAGTCCGCCGCCGCCGAGGCCGTGTACCTCGCTCCAATTTCCGCTGTCGCCCGCAGCAGCACGTCAAGCGGCTTGAGCGCTGGCAACTCTGCCCCCCTCGATTTCAGTGCTTCGACTACTTTCTCCGTAGGCACATTCCCCACCAACGCATCCTGCGCAAACGGGCATCCGCCGAGCCCGCCCAGCGCCGCATCGAATCTCCGACAGCCGGCATCGTAGGCTGCCAATACCTTCGCCGCTGCCTGTTCCGGCCGACTGTGCAGATGAACGCCAATCTCGAGATACTCATACTTCGCCATCACGGCAGAAACTAATTCGCCGGTCTCTTTCGGCCCGGCGTGACCCACCGTATCCGCCAGGGAAATCATTCGGATTCCGGTTGACTCCAGCACATCCACCGCATTGACGATCTCTTCGATACTCCAGGCATCTCCGTAAGGATTGCCAAATGCCATGGAGACGTACGCAACCACATCGAGCCCAGCGTCCTCGGCTTTTTCTTTAACCGCCTCCAGTTGATCGAGGGCTTCTTCGAGCGTCTGATGCTGATTGTTCTTCAGGAATGTTGGCGAAACCGAATACGGAAAGCCAAGCGTAGTCACGGCATTTGAGCTGATCGCACGTTGCGCGCCCTTTTCATTGACCACAATGCCGATAATCTCGACATCATCCGGCGGATCCAGTTCTTTCAGCACCTCTTCCGAATCCGCCATCTGCGGCACCGCTTTCGGCGACACAAACGAAACCGCATCGATATGCTTGAAACCAGCGCTGATCAAGGCCTTCAGATAGTCTACTTTCAGATGCGCAGGAATCTGCCCTTTCAGCCCCTGCCAGGCATCTCTTGGACACTCAATCAATTTAACTGTTTCAGGCATAAGAACCAGCCACGGAGTTTCACGGATCAACACGGACAACAATCATCAAATCCGTGAGAATCCGTGCAAATCCGTGGCTACGTTTGTAAAACACCGACTTTGAACTCCGGCACATCCGGATTCAGCGCCGCCGCCTCGAGCGCCTGCGCGATCGCATCTCGCGTCTCCAGCGGATCGATAATCTTGTCAATCCACAATCTCGCCGCACCATAGCGCGGGTCGGTCTGCTCGTCATACGTCCGCTTCACCGAGTCGTACAGTTCCTTCTTTTCTTCGTCGCTGAGATGCTTCCCCCCGCGTTCCAACTGGCGAATCTTAATCTCGACCAGGGTTCCTGCAGCCGAGTCACCACTCATTACCGCGTACCGTGCTGTCGGCCAGGCGAATACAAATCGGGGATCGTAAGCCTTTCCGCACATCGCATAGTGTCCGGCCCCGAACGACCCGCCGATAATCACCGTGATCTTGGGCACGACCGAATTCGAAACCGCATTCACCATCTTGGCGCCGGCCTTGATAATCCCGCTCCACTCCGCGTCACGCCCCACCATGAATCCGTTGACGTCATGAAAAAACACCAACGGGATTAAGTTCTGATTGCAATCCATGATGAATCGCGCGGCCTTCTCCGCCGATTCGGTATAAATCACGCCGCCAAACTCCATGCGCTTATGACCTTCATGGTTGGTTGCCTGCGCATGCAGTTTTTGATTGGCCACAATTCCGACGGCAAATCCTCCAATGCGCGCATACCCACACAATATCGTTTTGCCATATTCGCTTTTGTACTCTTCGAAGCGGCTGCCATCGACAATGCGGGCAATAATCTCTTTCGTATCGTAGGGCCGGGCTGGCGACGAGTCGTAAATACCGTAAATTTCTTCCGCCGAAAGCACCGGAGGGTCCGGCTTCTTGCGGTCCCACGGCGATTGTCGCCGGTAGCCCCACTTCTCAACGATGGTTCGAATCCGCGCGATGCAAGCTTCGTCGTTCGGCTCGCGAAAATCCACCGTCCCGCTGATGGCAGAGTGCATCGCCGCGCCACCGAGTTCTTCCGCCGAGGCTTTTTGCCCAATCGCTGCTTGCACCAAGGCTGGCCCGGCGAGAAATAGCCCGCTGCCATCGGTCATTAAAACGTGATCGCACATCACCGGCAAATATCCGCCGCCCGCGACGCACATCCCCATAATTGCCGCAATCTGCGCAATTCCCATCGCCGACATGACCGCATTGTTGCGAAACACGCGGCCGAAGTCGTCGGTGTCGGGAAACACGTCTTCCTGCAGCGGCAGAAATACACCCGCCGAGTCCACCAAGTAAATCGTTGGAATGCGGTTCTCAATGGCAATATTCTGTGCCCGAATCACTTTTTTGGACGTCATCGGGAAAAACGCGCCCGCCTTGACCGTCGCATCGTTGGCAATAATCATTACCAGCCGGGTGTGAATGCGTCCCAGTCCCGTAATCACGCCTGCCGCTGCCGCTCCGCCCCATTCTTCATACATCCCATAAGCAGCATAAGAGCCGAGTTCGAAGAATGATCCCGAATCTACCAGCAGGTGAATGCGTTCCCGTGCCGTCAGCCGTCCTTTGCTGTGCTGGCTGTCAATCGCTTTATGGCCGCCGCCCTCGCGGATCTTTTCTTCTTCATTCCGGATCTGCGACACCAGATCGGCCAGGAAGCGCATGTTCGCCTCAAAACGGGGCGAGGTCGGATCGACGCGGGTCTCGATCGCGCCAGTAGTTTTAGGCACAGTGGAATCGATACGGTCAGGCATGAAGGGCAATCCAGAACTAGTTACGGTAAATCAGGCGAGCGAGAGTGCGCAAATGGACGCTTGCATCAAGAGATGCCGTCATCCGGCGGGAACACCGCGCGGCTTGACGTTAGCACGAATGAATTGCACGATCTCATCCATCGCCGTGCCGGGTTGGAATACGGCTGCGACGCCTACGTTCTTCATGCGCTCCAGGTCTTGATCCGGAATAATTCCACCGACGATGACAATCACATCGTCCATCTGGTTCTGCCGCAGCAAATCCATTACCCGCGGCACGATGGCATTGTGCGCGCCGGAAAGAATTGAAAGACCGATAACGTCAACGTCCTCTTGCAGCGACGCATTGACAATCATCTCCGGAGTCTGGCGCAGGCCGGTATAGATCACTTCCATGCCGGCATCGCGCAGCGCGCGCGCAATCACTTTGGCGCCGCGGTCGTGCCCATCCAGGCCGGGCTTGGCCACCAGCACGCGGATCTTCTGTTCAGCCATCGACTCTATTCTACCCACAGTGGGCACAGCAGGAACACAGAAAAGTCGGAGCAAGTAAAGAGGCGGAAGTCCGAATGCAGAATTACCCTGCTACGTGCGGAAGGCCCGCGACTTAACTTCTGCACTCTTAATTCTTCATTCTGCATTCGAAAACTTCCCTACATCGTCTTCGTATCCATGCTCTTCCACAGATACCAGCAGGCGATGCTGCGATACGGCTCCCAAGGCTTGGCAATCCTTTCCATGATGGCCGGTTTCGGCATTTTCCTCTTGTTGTAGTGCTTCTTGATCGCCATCTGCACCCCAAAATCGCCTGTTGGGAGAATGTTTGGCCGCTTCAGGGTAAACATCAGAAACATCTGCGCCGTCCACACGCCCACACCCTTTACCTGCGTCAAGTGCTCGATTACTTCTTCGTCCGGTAGTTCATGCAGTTTGCTGAAATCAAGCTGCCCTGAGGCCGCGCGTTCAGCCATATCGCGCAAATACGAGGACTTCTGCTTCGACAGACCCACCGAACGCATCTGCTCGCCTGTCAACTTTAGAATTCCCGCCGGCGTCAGCGGATTACCCGCCAAAGCAGCGAAGCGGTTGAAGATTGTCAGGGCAGCGGTGCCGTTTAGCTGCTGGTAAACGATCGCTTCCGCCAGGCTGTGAAACTCCGGTGGCCCGTACTCAATGCGGCACGGCCCAATGCGCTTGATGATGGCTGCCATCACCGGATCAGACTTTTTCAAATGATTGATGGCCTTCCGCATGGAAATTTCGACGTAACTCAGAAGCTGAGGATAGCAGAGGCGGCCTCGCAATTCAGAAGGAAGAAATCAGAATTCAAAAGTTCAACTGTCACTTCTAACTTGTTACTTCTGGCTTCTAAATTCGCGATTACGTGATGCTCGTCTCCGTATACGTCCCGTACACTTCGCGCAGCGCCTCAGAAATTTCGCCCACCGTTGCATAGGCCCGCACTGCATCAATGATGTACGGCATCGTATTCGCGTCGGCGACCTTGCCGTTTCCCGCTTTCGGCTCCTGCGCCGCTGCTTTTTTCAGCGCACCCAAACGCCGCTTCACTTCTTCATTCGATCGCCGCGCCCGCAACTCTTTGAGCTTCGCCGTTTGCTGCTGCGCAACGGTTTCGTCGATGTACAGAATATTCGGGGATTCTTCTTCAATCGTGAAATCATTCACGCCCACGACGACTTTTTCCTTTGCTTCGACCGCCCTCTGATATTGATAGGCTGACTCTGCGATCTCCTTTTGCGGATATCCCTGCTCGATCGCCTTCACCATGCCGCCAAGCGCATCCAGCTTCTCGAAATAATCGAACGCGCCCTTTTCCATGTCGCAGGTGAATCGCTCCACGAAATACGAACCACCCAGTGGATCGACCGTGTGGGTAACGCCCGTCTCATAAGCGATGATTTGCTGCGTGCGCAGCGCAATTCTCGCCGCCTCTTCCGTGGGCAAAGCCAAAGCTTCGTCGTAAGAGTCGGTATGCAGCGATTGGGTTCCACCCAATACTGCCGAAAGCGCCTGCAGCGCCACCCGCGCGATATTGTTCATCGGTTGCTGCGCCGGCAGCGAAACTCCCGCAGTTTGTGTATGGAATCTCAGCAACCAGGTGCGCTGATTCTTCGCTGCAAACCGGTCTTTCATCACGCGATACCAGATCTTTCGCGCCGCACGGTATTTCGCAATCTCCTCAAAGAAGTCGCTGTGCGCATTGAAGAAAAAGCTCAGGCGGGGGCCAAATTCATCGACGTCCAATCCGCGCCGCCGCGCCCATTCCACATACTCCACGCCGTCGTAGAGCGTGAATGCCAATTCCTGCAGCGCCGTCGATCCCGCCTCGCGAATGTGATATCCGCTGACCGAAATCGTGTTAAATTTCGGCGTCAGCTTCGAACCAAACTCGAACGTGTCCACCACCAGTCGCATCGAGGGCGCCGGCGGATAAATGTATTCTTTCTGCGCGATGTACTCTTTGAGAATGTCGTTCTGAATAGTGCCGGAAATCTTCTTCCAGTCGGCCCCTTGTTTCTCTGCAACTACCAGGTACATGGCCCAGATGACCGACGCGGGCGAGTTGATCGTCATCGAGACCGTGGTTTTTTCGAGATCGATGCCGCCAAATAGAATCTCCATATCTTCCAGCGAATCGATCGCCACGCCGCACTTGCCCACTTCCCCTTCGCTCGCCGGATGGTCGGAGTCGTACCCCATCAATGTCGGTAAATCGAACGCAACCGACAAGCCTCCGCCGCCATGATCGAGTAAATATTTGTAACGTTTGTTTGTTTCTTCCGGAGACGCGAAGCCGGAGAACTGCCGCATGGTAAACAATCGTCCGCGGTACCCGGTGGCGTGAATACCGCGCGTAAACGGCGGTTGGCCGGGATAACCGAGATATTGTTCGTAATTCCAATCCGCCGGATAATCGGCAGCCGTGTAGAGACGACGAATGGGAACGTTGGAAATCGTCGTGAATCGGGCGTTTCCGTTTTCGTCGAGATTTGTGCCCGTCGGGGCGCCAATCGGCCGCTCGGGAGCCTTTTCTAGCGTCGGCGCCAGCGTCTTTTCAGCCCACTGCTTTTCGGATTGCGAGGGACTCCGCCCCTCAAAGATCTCTGCGATCGGACTTTCCGCGACGTCCGGCGTTTTCTTTTCAGCCATGCTCACCCCGTTTAATTAGATGATAGGGGCATTTCCGCCGTTTGGGCAAGATGACGATATTACCCGTTGGAAACGCCTGTTTTTCTCGCTAATTCCCAGGCCTTGGCATACTTCCATGAGACGTAAACCGAGTGATAGAGATGAAGCAGCAGGCCCTCCCGGCCATCGAGGAAGCCTAGACGAAAAAAATAGTTGTAGATGAAGGTCAGCAACGGACGGGTCACGATGTCACTCACGCTGAACCGGCGATATCCCTTTGCAACCGCTACCTCCGCTCCGGACGACGAGTAACTGTTCATGTGATTAATGTAGCCGCGCAGGGTCGGGTAAGCGTGATGCAGCATGGCGTGGTTAAGTCGGCCAACACCGACGGAACTCGGGAGCTTAATCGTAGGATGCGCACCATATTCCTCGAACTTGCCCGCGCCTCGCCGAATCAGCCGCAGCTTGGGATCGGGATAAAATCCCCCATGCCGGATCCATCGCCCTAAAAAGAAATTCTTCCGCGGAATCCAATAGCCAACCAGCGAGGAATCCGCAGCGATCGCCGCTGCAATTTCCGTCGCCAGTTCCGGTTCCAGTGCCTCATCCGCATCCAACTGCAGCACCCAATCGCCACTCGCCTTGTCCATCGCCGAATTTTTCTGCGCCGCGAAGCCCTTCCATGGCTCGCTGAAAATCTTTGCCCCAAAAGACCGCGCAATTTCCAGTGTCCGGTCCGTCGATCCCGAATCCACCACAATAATCTCGCCGCGACCGTCGCGGACCAGCGGCATCACGCTTTCCAGCGTGCCCGGCAAATTGGCCTCTTCATCCTGGGTGATCAAAACCACTGAAAGGCTCACGCGCAAAGGATAAACTGAGTCCTGCTCGCCCAACACAAAAAAGCGTACTGGACTACGACTCGATATGGACACCACCGCCGCCGCCGCCGCGCCGGCTCACGACGACGCCCTTACCATCTGCGCCATTAGCATTCTGGCTTTCATCCTCGCCGACGTGTTGCATGAAGCCGTTGGTCACGCCTTGTTGGCACTTCTGACTGGCGCGCAGTCCGGCGTACTCAGCACAACGGCGTGGTCGAGTTCGTTTGACTCCCGTCTGGTAGCTGCCGGTGGAACGTTGGTCAATCTGGCTGCAGGCCTGATTTTCTGGATCGCGTTGAGAAGCGCGAACAATGCGGGCATCGCTACTCGCCTTTTCCTCCTCCTGACCTGTGCGTTCAACTTATTTACCGGTACCGGATATTTCTTTTTTTCCGGTGTCACCGACTTCGGGGACTGGGCCGCGGTGATCGCGCCCATGCACCCACATTGGCTTTGGCGAACTCTGCTCATCTTTGTCGGCATGGGCGCCTATTACGGTGCCGTGCTCGCCGTCGGATATGGAGTCGTCCGCTATACGGGCGTTGCAGCGAATGATCGCACTCGCTTGCGAAAACTTTTGTTCCTCCCCTATTTTTCCGCTATCGCGATTGCAATAGCAGGCGGGCTGTTGAACCCCGTCGGATTTTCGTTAGTTTGGCAGTCGGCGCTTCCCGCGACCGCCGGCGCCAATTCAGGTCTTCTGTGGCTGCAATACTATATTCCCTCCAGAACGACGCCGCAGGGTCCGCCGCTCGCCCTTAACCGCAACTATGCCTGGATCGCCGTTGCGGTGATCTGCAGCTTCTTATTTGTCGCTCTACTGGGACCAGGTATCGCGCTTCGCCGTTAGAAAGTCTTGTTGCTCCCTTCCGTTCAATACCCCGGGTTCGCACGCATTGTGGCCGAGCCGCTCTCCATTGGCGATGCCGGTGTTCGCAAGGCCCCGCGTGGCTGTGTGATCATTGGTTGCACATCCTGGCGCGGCGCCTGATACGGAGCATTTGGCATGTGCGTAACGTTTCCGCTCACCGCATCGGCCATTACGATCCCTGAGTGTTCCAGTAACAGTCCGGTCGCGCGATCCATCTCGATCTCCGCCTTCTCGAACGCCGCTTTTGCCGAAATCAGATTGGACTCCGCGTTAGTGAGGGCCGCCTGATCGGAAAGTACCGTCGTCGACGTCGAAACTCCCGCTGCCAACTTCTGTTGCTCGGAGTCAAGTGTCTGGCGTTGAAAGTCCACCGCTGCTTGCGCCGCGTCAACACTGGCACGGCTTTGTTGAACGTCGAACTGAGCATTGCGTACCTCGATCCGCACTTGGTTCTCGAGTTGCTGCAACCGAACTTGTGCCTGTCGATATTCCAGCTCCGCCCGCACCTGGTCCGCCTGCGCGGTACGATTTCGCAAGGGAATCGAAAGTGTGACGCCGATGCCTTTATCGGGCGCAACCGATGTCACCATCTGCTCCCACGTATTTCCCAGACTCACCGGTCCGCCATTGCGGAAGGGAGGAGCGGCGTTCGGCGTGCTAAAGCATCCAAAATGGCTGGTTGCCGTCGTACAGGGTCCGCCTAACGATGTTGGAATCAGCACCGGATTTACATCCCCACCAATTCCCGAGCCGCCGTAATACGCATAAAGATTCACCGTCGGCAGCATCGCATTCCGCACCGCTTTGTTATTGAGTTCCCGGCTGTTGAGGTCAATCCGCGACTCCGCTAATTCCGCGCGATGGCTGAGCGCATCGCTGATCAACTCTTGCACAGTAGTGACCGACTCCTGCGCCGGCAATTGCATGGTAGAGGTCGGAACTACATTAGCCCCGGCAAGCACCGGATCTTCCAAGTTGCGGCTCAAAGCATTCTTCATCAACAGTTCCTGTAATTCCAGGTTCGTCTGTGCCAGGATCAGGTTCTGTTGATCGGTCGCAACCGTGCTCTGCGCATTCACCACTTGGATGGGAGGCAGCGTGCCAACTTGCACCTGCTTTTTGTTGTCTTCCAAAGTTCGTTGCGCAAACGCCAGCGCTTCCTGCTGCACTCTCACATTCTCGAATGCATAGACCAGGTTCCAGTAAAGATTTTCGATTTGATCGACGGTTGTAATGATCTGTAACCGAAACGCGACATCGGAGATCTCCCGATTGTTCTTGGCGATTCTTATGAATCGGGTGTTGGGCAGAAAGCCAAAACCCTGCAAGAGTTGCTGCGTGAGTTGGAACCTGAAATCGGAAGCCAGTGCCGGCGTATAGGTGGCCGTCGGGTTATTGGTTGTCGTATGCGTGTTGTTGAATCCCACGGACATATCCGTGCCCCACTGGAAACCCTGCGTGTAGGCGAAATTCGCTGTTCCTGTGTTGGTGTTGATCACCGGAATCGGAGTAAAAATACTGGTCGATTCCGCAACGTCGCGGTCCATTTGCAGCGTACTGGTCACAATCGGATCGAAGCTTGTGATCGGCGATCCAATGCCTAGTGTCGAACTCACCAATCCGTTGGTTCCGGTTCCGACGCCGCCGGCAGCAATGCTCGTTCCCCCAGTGCCCGAACCCACGTTCCCACTCAATCCACCCACGCCGCCCCCGGGCGTGTTCTGGACGATCCCTGTATTTACGCCCAGCACATTCGCTCCGCCCTTCGCACGCAGAATATCGGTGTCTGCGATGTTCAGGTTGTAGCGCGCCAGAACAATGTCCAGGTTATTTTCCAAAGCCAAAGCAATGGCGTCGTCCAGCGACAGCATGATTTTTCCATCCTCGATCAGCGTGTCGATGCGCTTTGTATTGCTCAAGTTCGGCGGAGGAACAGGCGCAGGCTGATATGGCTGGATCACATTAGGAAACTGCGAGCGCGGTTTCGAGTAATCAACCCCAACATAATGCTCGACTGATCCGGCTGGTGAAGCCGGCTGGGGCGCTTGCGGCAACGCGGCTGGCGCAGCCGTTTGGTTGTTTTGCGGCCATGCGCTACACGACAATAGAACGCCTACCACGATCACAGCGATTCCCCTCACTACTGACAGCAAGCGATACGACATGGTTCTCTCCTTATGAGTTACTACTGATGACAATGGCATGGATCTCGACATCTGGAATTGCATGCAGCGCCGTCCGCAAGTATCCAATTTTGCCGTCTTGCAGCCAACGCTGTTGTGGCGAATTATACGGAGTGGAAATGTAAAGATTTATAAAAATGCCCAGGCTTGGGCGGGAGCGACACTCGCGGAGAAATTCTACTCTGGCGATCCCACCCTGCACACCTCATTGGACGGGATCGCCGGCTACTTCGTTCGCCTACTACTGCGGTTGCGGCGTGTTTTGCGCGGGCGTTGGCGTTGGTCGCGCCTCTGGCATCAACGATTGTGGATTCTCCCGCGGCCCCACATAAGGTACGTCAGGCATATGGGTCACCTCGCCGCGTTCCGCGTCGGCCATTACGATTCCCGAGTGGTCCAGCAGCAGCCCGGTCGCGCGATCCAATTCCACACGCGCCTTTTCGTAGTTCGCCATCGCCGACATTAACGTGGACTCTGACGTCGCCAGGGCGGATTGATTTTGCAAAACCAGCGTGCTGGTCGAAGCTCCCAGACTGAGTTTTTTCTGTTCCGCCTCGAGCGATTGCTTGCCCAGTTCGACTGCCGCCTGGGCCGCTTCTACCGCCGCGCGGTTCTGCGACAGCGTGAATTGCGCATTCCGCACCTCGATTCGAATCTGGTTCTCGATCTGCTGCAATCTCATCTGTGCTTGGCGGAATTCCAGTTCTGCGCGGACCTGGTTCGATTGCGCATTGCGGTTGCGCAGAGGAATGTTCAGATTCACTCCAAGACCCTTGTCGGGGGCGGTGGAATTAATCAAGTTATTCAACGCGGTGTTATATCCGATGGTTTCCGACGGAGGAATGAGTGTCTGCCCGCCTAAGTCGGGATCCGGCCCGGAGCAGAAACCAACGCTCCTCACCGCTGCCGATTGGTTCGCGCATAGGTTAGCAGGGTTTTGCGCGCCCGCCAGTCCCGATCCTCCGTAGTAGGCGAACAATTGCAAGGTGGGAAGCTGAGCATTGCGTACCGCCTTGTTGTTGATCTGACGATTGGTGAGGTCGATTCGCGATTCTGCCAGTTCGGCTCGATGCGCCAGTGCGTCACTTACCAAGTCCTCCGTCGGAATCACCGGCTCTTGTGCCGGCAACTTCATGGTCGAGGTTGGAATGACTTCTGCGTCTGCGAGATGAGGATCCTGCAGGCTGCGGCTCAATGCATTCTTCATCAGCAATTGCTGCAACTGGAGATTGTTCTGGGCGGTGATCAGCATCTGTTGATCCGAAGCAACCGTGCTCCGCGCCCGCACCGTTTCGATCGGAGCCAGGCTGCCAATCTGCACCTGTTTCTCTGTGTCCGACAAAGTCTTTTGGGCAAACGCCAGCGATTCCTGCTGCACTCGGACATTCTCGTACGCATAGACCAAGTCCCAGTACATGTTTTCGACCTGATCGACCGTGGTCAGGATCTGCAAACGAAACGCAACGTCCGAAATCTCGCGATTGTTCCTTGCGATACGAATAAATCGCGTGTTAGGCAAAAAACCGAAGCCCTGCAAGAGATTTTGCGTCAGCTTGAACTGAAAATTGGTGTTGATGATAGGGCTGTAGTTGTTAAAAGGACTGTTGGTCGTCACGCGGCCATTGTTGAATCCCACCGAAACATTGGTGCCGGATGGCAACCCTTGGATGTAGTTGAAATTATAAGTTTGCGTGTTCTGCGCCAATATCGGAACGCCAGTAAACAAACTGCTGGCAACTTGGTTGAAGTGGTCCCACTGCAAGTTACTCGTAATGATCGGGTCGAAGCTGGTGATGGGCGCTCCAATGCCCGACGTCGACTGCACTAACCCGTTCGTGCCCGTTCCGATACCGCCCGGTGCAACGCTAGTTCCACCTGTACCGGAACCCACCGTCGTTCCGAATCCCCCCACGCCGCCCCCCGGGGTGTTCTGCACGATGCCACTCGGCACGCCCAGAATGGCATTCCCGGACTTCGCCCGCATCAGATCTTGGTCTGCAATGTTCAGGTTGTAACGTGCGATTGCAATATCCAGGTTGTTTTCTAACGCCAGCGCCACTGCATCGTCGATCGACAGCATGATCTTGCCATCGTGCATCACCTGGTCAATGCGCGGCGTGTTCGCCAGATTTGGCGGCGGGACATGGCGCGGCATGTACGGAGCGATCGGGTTGGGAAAGTGCGATCGCGGCTTGGAATAATCCTGTCCCGCATAAAACGGCTGGGACACCGGTGCCGGCGTGGGTGCCGGCGGAATCGCGGTATTTTCCTGTGTTGCCGTTTGCGGAGTCGGCGCGTTGACCTCCTGCGCCCCGCTTCCCAGGCAAAATACGGTAGTCACCAAAACCACTGCAATCACACCCAAATTCAACAAACGCATTCGTTTATCTCCCCATGCATGAAGAGTTGCTCGCGAAGATGGCATAGTCTTTCCTTAGTTCGAATCTAGATACGCAAAACCCTGCCGCCGGGTTTCAAAATTCCCGCGTCTTGGCTCGCAGAGCATGATTGGAATGCAATAGTATAGCTGAGGCAATCCGCCAAACCGGTGACTGCGCGTGTCCCTGCAACCCCGCGTTGTCCGGCGCGCTCGGCTCAGATCGGATCGAATGCCCACCCGCAATCTGAAACTGCTGCTGTCGTACGACGGATCGGAGTTCTCGGGCTGGCAAGTGCAGCCCGATTGTCCCACCGTCCAAGGCACACTGTCCTCGGCTATTGGACGCGTCACCGGCGAAAAAGTCTTGCCCCAAGGTTCGGGCCGCACCGACGCCGGCGTTCATGCCCTGGCCCAGATCGCCACTTTTGCAACCGAATCCTCGGTTCCGGCGGAGAATTTCGTCAAAGCCTTGAACGACATTCTGCCAGCCGCAATTCGCGTGCTCGAGGTCAACGAGGTCCCCGCCGATTTCCACGCGCGCAAGTCGGCCACGGCAAAGACCTACCGCTACCGCATGTACCGCGGACCCATTTGCCCGCCATTTTTCGCCCGCTATGTTTGGCACTATCCGTATGCGCTCGACGAGGTCGCTATGACCAAGGCCGCCGCCTTGGTGGTTGGCGAGCACGATTTCACCTCGTTTGCCGCTGTCGATCCAGAGCGCGGGAGGGAAGATTGCGAAGTAGACAACGTCCGCCGGGTGTTGTCCTCCAAGTGGAGGCGCGTGGGCGAAGAATTCGTCTATACCATTAGCGGCACGGGTTTCTTGCACCACATGGTCCGCAACTTAGTGGGCACATTCGTCCTGGTGGGTAAAGGGACTTTACAGCCGAACGATATCAACCGCATACTCGAAGCCAAAGATCGCTCTGCCGCAGGCGCCACCGCTCCCGCCAGCGGCCTGTATCTGGTGCAAGTGGATTACTAACCGCAATCCTCAAAGTTCATCGGCGTTCCCCTGTGTCCTCTGTGGTTAGAACGCTCCCTGTGCGGCCTCCCCGCATCGTTTGCGTCCCCTGCGGTTAGCGAAAATGATTCCCCCTGTGCCTCCCCGTGTCCTCTGTGTTTAGTGTTTTCCTCTGCGATCTGCCTGCACCGTTTGCGTTCTCTGCGGTTGGCGAAGATGTTCCCCTGTGCTTCCCCGCGTCCTCTGTGTTTAGCGTTTTTCCCTTGCGATCTGCCTGCACCGTTTGCGTTCTCTGCGGTTGGCGAACATGTTCCCCCCTGTGCTTCCCCGTGTCCCCTGTGTGTAGCGTTTTTCCTTTGCGGTCTCCCCGCATCCTTTGCGTCTCCTGCGGTTAACGAAAATGATCCCCCTGTACTTCCCCGTGTCCCCTGTGTGTAGCGTTTTCCTTTTGCGATCTCCCCGCACCATTTGCGTTCTCTGCGGTTAAAATTGTTTTTTCATGTCATCTAGCGCGCAGATCGCCACCCACAAAATCGCTTCCACCGACCCCGCGACCGGCGAAATCTTGCGCGAATTCGAAAGCTCAACCGTGGAAGAAGTCCACGGCGCGGTTGCCCGCGCCCGCTCGGCTCAGCCTGGCTGGAACGAAGTGAGCCTGAAGAAAAGACTGGCGATTCTAAGCGCCTTCCAGCGTCTTCTGCTCCAAAAAAAATCCGTCATCGCTCCAGCCATCACGCGCGAAGCTGGCAAACCCTTGCTCGAATCCCTGGTCAGCGAAGTGCTCGTCGTGCTCGATTCTGCTCGCTTTTGCATCGAGAATGCCCATGGTTTTCTACGCCCGGAGACCGTCCCACACGGCAACCCGGCCATGAAAACCAAATCTGGCCGCATCCTGCGCGAACCCTACGGAGTCATCGCAATCATCTCGCCCTGGAATTATCCCTTTGCGATTCCCGCCACCGAATCCATCGCCGCTCTCATCACAGGAAATAGCGTGGTGCTCAAGCCCTCGGAATTCACCTCACTTGTCGCCTTCGAACTCGCCGATCTGCTCCACGAAGCTGGTGTTCCGAAGAACGTATTTCAAGTCGTAATCGGCGATGGCGCGACCGGTTCAGCGCTGGTTAATTCCGCGATTGACAAACTCATCTTCACTGGCAGCATGGCCACCGGCAGGCAAATCGCTCAGATCGCGGGCTCCCGCTTGCTCCCCGTTCTTCTTGAGCTTGGCGGGAAGGACCCGATGATTGTTCTGGAAGACGCCGATCTGGAGACTGCCTCTAGCGGTGCCGTGTGGGGAGCTTTTACCAACGCCGGTCAAGCCTGCCTTTCCGTGGAACGCTGTTACGTTCATCGACAGGTCTATGAGCCATTCCTCGACTTGTGCGTCCGCAAGGCGAAACTATTGAGAGTCGGCAATGGGATGGATCCCGAAACCGACGTCGGCCCGCTGATTCATGAACGTCAGCTCAGGACCGTCGAATCCCACGTTGAAGATGCTCGCCAGCTTGGTGCGCGAGTGCTGGCTGGCGGCTCACGTCTGCGTGAATTGGGCTCGAACTTTTATGCTCCTACCGTCCTCGCCGATTGCACCCAGGACATGCGCATCATGCGCGGAGAAACTTTCGGTCCGGTGCTGCCAGTCACCATGTTTGACACCGACATCCAAGCCATAACAATGGCCAATGACTGCGAATATGGCCTGGCGGCGAGCGTGTGGACGCGCGATCGTGCTCGCGGCGAAAGCTTAGCCCGCCAAATTCACTCCGGCACTGTCATGATCAATGACGCGGTCGCCTGCTACGGCATCAGCGAAGCCCCGCACGGCGGAGTGAAAGCCAGCGGCATCGGGCGTAGTCACGGCCGCTTCGGCCTGGAAGAAATGGTTCGTATCAAGTACATTGATTCGGATCGTTTGCCCGGCATGAAGAAACTTTGGTGGTACGGATACAGCGAAGACTTCCGCCACCAGATGGAAGGCTTTGCCGACCTGATGTTCTCGCATAGTCTTGTGCAAAAACTGCGAGGCGCGTTGCGTTCAGCGGGCGCCCTGCGGCAAAAAGGGAAACTATGACTTCCGATCCTAAACGCGAATTGCTTCGTCACACTTTAGCTACGCTTGCATATCGCGGCGGCAAAGCCGTGCGCAATGCTCCGCCCGAATTTGCCGGCTTTAACGGCGCTGGCCGAACTCCCGCAAAGATTCTTGCCCACATCGGCGATCTCCTCGATTGGGCTCTCTCCATGGCCGATGGATCGCGTCAATGGCACGACTCGAAGCCGCTGCCCTGGGATGAAGAAGTGCAACGATTCTTTACATCTCTTAAGAAGTTTGACGATTACCTGGCGTCCGCCGAGCCTTTGCAGGCGCCCGCTGAAAAGCTTTTTCAGGGCCCCATTGCCGACGCGCTCACCCACGTCGGTCAATTAGCGATGATGCGACGGCTGGCAGGCCATCCAATCATCGGCGAGAACTATTTCGTCGCCGAAATTGTTGTGGGCCGCGTCTCCGCAGAGCAATCGCCGCCGAAGAGAACGTTCTGAGCTGGGGAATGAACAAACGCCCCGCAGAATTTCTTCGTTCCGATCTCGCCATCCTGCTGCTTCTCGCCCTCGCCTTTTTCCTCCTCCACATCCTCACCAACAACCACTACGGCTTTCATCGCGACGAACTCCAAGCCCTCGACGACGCGCGCCATCTCGATTGGGGTTTCGTCCAGTATCCGCCCATCACACCACTCATCGGCCGCATCGCATTAATTCTCTTTGGCACGTCGCTGGTCGGATTTCGCGTCTTCTCGACGCTTGCCATCTGCATTGTCATCGCCCTCACTGGCCTGATCGCCAAAGAGCTTGGCGGCAACCGCCACATTCAACTGCTCGCCGCTTTCGCCGCAGCAATTTCGCCCGTCTCCATGATCCAGGGTGCAGTCTTCCAGTACGTCGCGTTCGATTATCTCTGGGGTGTGACCGTCACCTATCTCCTCGTGCGGCTGCTGAAATCCGACGATCCACGCTGGTGGCTGCCGATCGGCGCATTCCTGGGCCTCGGCATGGAGACGCGTTACACCATGGGCTTCCTCGCCCTTGGAATTGCTGGCGCCGTCTTGCTCACGCCGGCTCGCCGCTATTTGCGCAGCGGTTGGCTTTGGCTGGGCGTCGCCGTTTCGATTCTCATCTTCCTTCCGAACCTCATCTGGCAAGCGCAGCATCATTTCATCTCGCTCGATTTTTTGTCTTATCTCCACGCTCGCGACCTCCGCCAAGGCCGCTACAACGGCTTCTATCGCGAACAACTGCAGGTTTGCGTCAGCTCATTTACCGCGCAGTTGGCCCTGTTTGGGTTCTGGTTTTATTTCTTCCGCTCAGAAGGTCGTCGCTATCGCCTGATCGGTTGGCTGTTCGCAGTTACGTTCCTGCTCTTTGCCATCGCCCGCGCGCGTTCCTACTACACCGCTCCGCTCTATCCGATGCTGCTCGCCGGCGGCAGCGTAATGCTCGGCCTTTGGCTCGCCGGGTTGCGCCCGCTTTGGTCGCGCGTGATCTATGGAGTGCAATGGGCGTCGATTGCGGCCGGTCTGATTATCGGCATATTACTATTCCTTCCGGTAGCCTCCATCGGATCGCCCGTCTGGAAGCTCACCGCCAAGATTTACGATCAGTTCCGCGAGGAAGTTGGCTGGCCCGAACTCGCGCAATCTGTCGCGAATGTTTACAACTCTTTGTCGCCGCAAGAACGCGTGCGCGCCGGAATCCTCACCGGCAACTACGGAGAGGCCGGCGCTCTCGGCTTGTACGGTCCAGCCCTCGGCTTGCCGCGCGCCATGAGTCTCACCAATTCCTTCTGGTATCGCAGCTACGACTCGCGCCAGCCGCAAACCGTAATCCTCGTCGGTTTCGATCTGGATGAGGGCAGGGAATTATTCGAGAGTTGCGAAGTCGCAGCGAGAAACACGAATCCATACAACGCCGTGAACGAGGAATCTCGCGATCGTCCCGACATTTTGCTATGCCGCAATCTAAAGCAGCCCTGGCCGCAGTATTGGGCGAATCATCGCCGCTTCGGATGATCCTCTCTACACCGTCACCAGCGGTAGCGTCCGATACTTCTTTCCTGTCAATTTCGTTAACGCATTCACCACCGCTGGTGAAAGCACGGGAACCGGAGGTTCGCCGCAGCCGGAGGGCGCTTCGCCGCTGGGAACAATGTGCACATCGACGGCCGTTGGCGCGTCCATGATGTACGGTGGTGTGTAGCCATCAAAATTGTTTTGCTGCGCGTAGCCGTCTTTGAACGTAATGGCTCCTTTCGCCATTAACTGCGTCACGGCGAAGGCGGATCCCGCCTGGAACTGAGCCTCGATCGTTAGGGGATTCACTGCGGTTCCGCAATCGACTGCATACGTCGCGCGATGGATCTTCGGTCGATTGTTCTCGATCGAAACATCCACGGCGCACGCCACGCCGGTCTCGAATGATTCGTGACACGCATAGCCGACGGCATGTCCTTGCGGCAGACTGTTGCGCCAGGAAACATTCTTCTCCAGAAGATCGAGCACTGCGTGCGATTTCTTGGCATCCGCTTTCAATAGCTTTTTCCGATAAGCGATCGGATCCGTCTTCGCCCGTACCGCTAATTCTTCAACCAGTGTCTCCATCACAAACGCCGTATGTGTATGTCCGACCGATCGCCACCATAGCACCGGCACGTTCACCTCCGGATAGTGCGCCGAGACCATGAAGTTTGGAAAGTCATAGTCCGTATCGGAAGCGCCCTCTACCTCTGTGGGATCGATGCCGTTCTTCATCATCGCGGCAAATGGCGTCCCTGCGAGAATCGACTGTCCCACGATCACGTGCCGCCATGCGACAGGCATGCCATCGGGTCCGATTCCAATCTCGACGCGATGCGCGTACATGGGCCGGTAGTATCCGCCTTGCACGTCATCCTCCCGCGTCCAAATCAGTTTCACCGGAGTTCCCTTGAAACGCTTGGCGATCTCCGCTGCTTCCCGTTGCACGTGAGAATCGGGCACGGCTCGTCTGCCGAATCCCCCGCCGGTCATTTCAGTATGAAACGTGACTTGATCGGGTCGCAGGCCCAAAGTTTGCGCAATCGCCATCTGATCGACGGTCTGGAACTGTGAACCGACCCAGGCTTCCGCCCGCCCGCCATCAAAGCGAATCGTCGTGTTCAGCGGTTCCATCGGCGTGTGAGCAAGGTAGGGAAATTCGAATTCGGCCACGATCCGCTTATCCTCGGCGATGCCATCTAACACCTTGAGATCGCCCTGGCTCGCTGCAACCGTTCCCTGCGTTGTGGCAAGTTCCTTGTATTGCTTCGAGAGTTGCGCGGTGTCGGCCGGCTGCAGACCAGAAAAATCCCAATCAATCTTCAATTGATCGCGCGCCTGCTTTGCCGCCCAGAATTTGTCGGCGACAATCGCCACCCCAATTCCTTTGTGTAACGTCGGAACCTCAAACACATCCGTCACACCTGCCACATTCCGTGACGCAGAATCATCAACCGATTTCGGCTTGCCGCCAAAGATCGGCGGGTGCGCAATCACAGCCACTTTCATTCCCGGAAGATCCACGTCCAGTCCAAACTTCTGTGATCCGTTGCACTTCGGCTGGCTGTCCAGTCGCCGCGTCTTTTTTCCAATCAGCCGGAAGTCGGAAGGATTTTTCAGCGGAACATTTTCAGGAACCTGTACATGGGCTGCAGCTTCCGCCAGATCGCCATATTTCTCGGATTTACCACCCGGCCCATAGACCACGCTTGACTCTGTGCGGCATTGGTTCGCCGGCACATTCCATTGCTGTGCCGCGGCGGCAACCAGCATAGCCCGCGTCTTCGCTCCCAGTTCGCGATATTGCATGAACGAATGCGCAATCGATCCGGAGCCACCGACCATCTGAATTCCGAAGAGCGGGTCTTTGTAGACGTCCGCTGCTGGCGCGAGCTCGGAGATAACATGCGCCCAGTCAGCATCCATCTCGTCCGCCAGAATCATGGGCAGTGCCGTCTGCACTCCCTGTCCAAATTCCAGCCGGTTGACCTGAATCACGATCGTGCCGTCCGGTTTGATATGCACGAAAGCGTCCGGTGGATAAGTCTTCGGCTTATTCGGTTCCTGAGCGAGAGCCGGGAAATCGAGATACAGCGAAACTAGCAATCCACCCGCGGCCGTTGCGGAAACGCGTAGAAAACTTCGCCGGCTAACATTCAGATCGCTCCCATTGCTGATTGCGGTCGCCATTTCGCGTCTCCCTCTACGCCAGATGTTGTGAAGCAGTTTTGATGGCCTCGCGGATGCGGACATACGTTCCGCATCGGCACATGTTTCCGCCCATCGAGGCTTCAATGTCCGCGTCCGTCGGCTTCGGGCGGCCCTTCAGCAAAGCCACCGCGGCCATGATCTGTCCGCTTTGGCAGTAGCCGCATTGCACCACGTCTTCCGATACCCAGGCTTCCTGCACCGCACGTCCCACTGGATCCTTGCCGATTCCTTCAATCGTCACAATCGGACGGTTGCCGACCAACGACACTGGCAGCACGCACGAGCGCGTCGCCACCCCGCCAACATGCACCGTACAGGCTCCGCAAGCCGAGATGCCGCACCCAAACTTCGTTCCCGTCATCTTCAGTTCTTCGCGCAACACCCAAAGCAGCGGCGTTCCAGGGTCGACCGTCACTTCCTTAGCTTGACCATTGATGGTGAGCTTGTAATTTTCCATGACAATCTCCGATTTCAAGGATTGGTTGGACAGGGCATGCCCGCGTCGACCCACGTCCGGGTGGCGGCAACAAATTGTTCATGCGTGAGCGGAGGTCGGGAGCGCAGGGTGCCGTCGCGCCTCTGGCCCGGATCGAACGCCCAGAGCACCAGCGGTTCTTGCTGATGATGCCTCAGAATCGCCGCGCCGGTCATGCCGCCGTTTTTGGAACGATCGGTCAGCGATCGGCAGATCTCCGCACTGGAGAGAATGTTATCTTTGGCGTCTTGCCACCGCATCGAAAGCGGCGCCAGATGCCAGTTGTAACCGCCCGGCACGCCAGTACTATTCGCGTTCTCGCTCTGATGGCAGGTCGCGCAATTCAAACCCGGCACACCTTTGCCTCCCGGGCCACGCACCACATTGAACAAATGCCGATGCCGGTCATCGCCTTGCTGCGGATAGTTTGTTGCCGTATGGCAATTGATGCAGCGTGGATAGGTCAACACAGAATAAACCTGCTGCCATGCAACCAGGCCGGTGTCGCGCGATGTTTTTGAAGTTGCAACCTGTCCGACAGCGCCGGAAGGTGTGAATGCCGCTGTGCACAGCAACAGAAGGCCAGACAGCCATCGCAACCCTGAGCTTTCGGAGCGCACCATGCTGAGTCTCCTGGACCCGACTTCTGATCCCGAAAAATTATATTGGACTGAGCTTACTCTCGAAAGGGCGCCGGGAAAGCATTTTGGCTAAATCTCGGGGGAACTAGGGCATAATGAACTCAATGAAACAGCCACCGAGGATTAGGTGGAGGGCATTTCTCGTCTTTTGCGCGATCTTCTACCCAGCTTGCTTCCTCTTGACTTGGCTGCGGGAAAATCACTGTCTTCCATACTCAACAGTCAACCCACGGCCGTGTACGTACTTGTCGAATTCCGGGATCGCGACGTTCTCCGCGGTCGTGACCATCGCCGCTGCCGCACTCATAGTGCCCAAGCTTCCGAGATGGAAATAATTGAAAGGGAGCCACTCCCGTCCTGTTCCCGGTGTAGCACCGCCAAAATCCTTCGAGTAAAATGAAAACTGGTAAGCCCGATCTGGCGGAATCGCCGCTCAGCGAGGATAGAGCCTTTGGCCACAACTGCAACCTTAGCCGCGCCACAACTCCCGCACCATAAAGTAAAATTTAAGAAGCCCGGACAGCGCTCCTGCAACGAGAAAGACGCTAAGGGCAAGTTCTGCGGCGGGCATCTCAAGCGCTGGTTTTACACCACCGACGTTCTCGAGCAGCAGTGCGGCGACGTGGAGAAAAGCTGGGGCCGCGAAGCCGAGGTCTATCGCTGTGAGCACTGCAAAACCCTGTATCTGCCGAACCCCGAAGATACCGGAGGCCTGAATGTCGCAGGCCGGGGGCAGACTTCGGTCTTCGGCCTGACGGTGCCTGCAAAAACCAAATGAAGTCTGAACTTATCTACGATTGGAATCACGTTCATCCCGCTTCTCTGCGGCCGATGGGCCACGTGTTGCTCAACGATGAAACTCTTCGTGACGGCTTGCAGTCGCCCTCCGTGCACGACCCGTCTATCCCCGAAAAAATCGAAATCCTGCATTTGATGGAAGAGGTCGGAATCGATTCTCTCGACATCGGCCTGCCCGGTGCTGGCCCGCGCGCCATCGAACAGTGCGAAGCCCTCGCCCGCGAGATCGTTCAGCACAAGCTCAAAATCACCGCCAATTGCGCCGCTCGCACCCATCAAAACGACATTCGCCCCATCGCCGACATCGTGCAGCGTACCGGCCTCGACATCGAAGCCGCGACCTTTCTCGGTTCCAGCCCGATCCGCCGCTACACCGAGGGTTGGACCGACGATTTTCTTCTGGAGACCACCGAGAGCGCCGTGAAATTCGCCGTCTCGCTCGGTTTGCGCGTGATGTATGTGACCGAAGACACCACGCGTTGCGATCCCGAGATGGTCAAGCGACTCTATGCGGCCGCGATTAATGCTGGCGCGCGCGCCGTCGTGATTTGTGACACCGCTGGCCACGCTACTCCCATGGGTACTTTTGCGCTGGTCAAATTTGTGATGGACGAGGTGGTGAAACCCTCCGGCGAAAAAATTCGCGTCGATTGGCACGGCCACTGCGATCGCGGCCTCGCAATCGCCAATTCGATGGCAGCTCTAGTTGCTGGAGCAGACTGTGTTCACGCCACAGCTCTCGGAATTGGCGAGCGCGTAGGTAATACCCAGATGGATCAGATGCTGGTGAACCTGAAGCTGATGAACATACCCCCCTGGGGCGATCAGGACCTTACCAAGCTGAAGCAGTACTGTGAAGCGGTTTCCCGCGCTACCGGCGTCCCGATTCCCGTGAACTATCCCGTCGTCGGAGAAGACGCTTTCCGTACTGCTACCGGCGTCCACGCCGCAGCGGTCATCAAAGCTTACAAAAAGCACGACATCGAACTCGCCAACACTGTTTACTCAGGTGTGCCATCGCACGTGTTCGGTCTCGAGCAGGTCATCGAAATCGGCCCTATGAGCGGCAAATCGAATGTTTTGTTCTGGCTTGAGCGCCATGGCATCCCGCCCGCCGACGATCTCGTCGACCGCATCTACACGCGCGCCAAAGCATCCGACCATACTCTCAGCGAGGCCGAGGTCCTGGAGTGCGTCGAGCGCGCCGAGGCTCACTAACCTACGCTCTATTTTGTCGCCTTGGGCGAAGCAGACCGATTCGCCTCGCGAATCGATCTGGGAGTCGCAGGGCCCATTGCCCGCCTATAGCGCAACCGGCACAATCAAGGGATTTCTATCACGAAGCCTCAAGCCTGAGCCTTGCACCATCGTCGAATTGGTGAAGTGTGTTGATCGCTCACTGACGCCATCCGTCACAATGCGTTACACTACCCCGTTATTTCTGGGAGGAATCATGCGCCGTCTCTTATTGCTGGTAGTAGTTTGTTTGACCTTGCCCGCGTTTGCTCAAGCCAAGCGTCCTTTCACCTTCGACGACTTGATGGCTCTCAAGCGCGTCGGCGAGCCAGAGGTTTCCCCCAATGGGAAATGGGTGATCTTCAGTGCAGTCGAGGTCAACTTGCAGGCAAACACGAAAACGCCGCACATCTGGATTGTGCCGCTCGCGGGTGGGCCGGAGCGGCAGATTATCTCCGACCAGTCAGCCGACCGCCCGCGCTGGTCACCTGACGGCAACCGCTTCGCATTCACTTCGACAAAAGAGGGCGGCTCGCAAATCTGGATCGCGGATTTCGATGACGCTGCCGGAACTGTCACAGGAGTTCACAAACTGACTTCCATTGCGACCGAAGCCAGCGGCGAACTCTGGTCGCCGGACGGAACGAATATCGCCTTTACGTCCGATGTTTATCCCGAGTGCGACGGCCCTCCTGCCGCCGAACAGACCTGCAACGCAAAGAAGCTCAACGAAGCCGCGACCTCCAAGGTCAAAGCGCAAATCTTCACGCATCTTCTCTATCGCCACTGGAACGCTTATCGAGAAGGGAAGCGCAGCCACATCTTGGTGGTTTCGGTTGATGGCGGTGCGGCCCGCGATCTGACTCCCGGTGACTACGATGCTCCCGTATTCTCGCTCGGCGGGCAGGACGATTACGCTTTCTCGCCCGATGGCAAAGAACTCTGCTACACCTCGAACCACGACAAAAATCCCGCAGCCTCAACAAACAATGATTTGTGGATCGTTCCGGTTAACTTTGAGGCCGACGCCTCGCCGACCCAAGTCGTCTCGCAAACCAAGAACATTACATCCGACAATCCCGCCAGCGATTCTTCGCCGCTTTATTCGCCCGATGGCAAGTACATTGCCTATCGCGCGCAAAAGCGCCCAGGATACGAGAGCGATCGCTTTCGGTTGATGTTGTACGACCGCAAGACGGGAGAAAAGAAAAATTACACCGAAACTTTTGAGAACTGGGTGGACACGTTTATCTGGGCTCCGAACTCCCGGCGCATTTACTTTAGCTCGGAGATCGAAGGCGTCGCGCCAATCTTCAAACTCGATCTTACTGCTCCCGTGCCAAAGCCGGTTCTTAACAAACAGGATGCCACCGGATACAGCGACAACATGGCCGTTACGAACGATGGCAAGCTTATGGTGTTCACCCGGATGTCGTTGCAGTTCCCTAACGAGATTGCGAAATTAGATTTGTCCTCTGAAGGGGGCGTTCAGTTTCTTACTCATATTAACGACGCCGTCCTTTCGCAAGTCTCCATGTCGCCGATCGAACCATTCTGGTTCATGGGCGCGCATGACCAGAAAGTCGAAGGCTTTTTCCTCAAGCCGCCCAACTTCGATCCCAACCAAAAATATCCGCTCAAGTTTATTGTTCACGGCGGACCCGAGGTTCCTGTCGGTGACGAATGGAGCTATCGCTGGAATTCCGAATTATTCGCCGCCAGCGGATACGTGGTCATCGAAATTAACTTTCACGGTTCGCCCGGCTACGGACAGAAGTTCACCGACGCGATTAACGGCGACTGGGGCGGCGCGCCATTCGAGGACCTGATGAAAGGCCTCGACTACGCCGAGCAGCATTATCCGTTTATCGATGCAGAGCGCGAGTGCGCCCTGGGCGCGAGCTACGGAGGCTACATGATGAACTGGATTCTCGGCCACACCGATCGTTTCAAATGCATCGTTACTCACGACGGCATGTTCAACGCCGAATCCGCATGGGGAACCACGGAGGAACTCTGGTTCAACGATTGGGAATTCAAAGGCACGCCCTATACGAACCGGGCGCTGTATCAGAAGTGGTCGCCCCACCAGTACGCGAACAACTTCAAGACGCCGACGCTCGTGATTCACGGCCAGCTCGATTACCGGCTCGACGTTTCCGAAGGGTTCCAGCTTTTCACCACGCTGCAAATGCGTGGCGTTCCGTCAAAAATGCTCTATTTTCCCGATGAGGGCCACTGGGTGCTGAAGCCGCAGAACTCGCAGCTTTGGTACAAGACGGTAAACGATTGGGTCGATCAGTGGACGAAGAAATAACCTGTCGACTACCCCACTCAACTGAATTCAGGTTGAGTGGGGTATCCGCTTCTCTTAGTTCAGCGGTGGCAGCCATTGCAGTTCAAACGGCACATTGCCCGATCCAGCCGCCGCGGTGCCCAAAATCTCCAGCGCTCCGCCAAACCCTCCCGTGGAAGGCTGAAAACTGGCGAACCCGTTGGCATCCGTGGCCACCGAGGCTTGCGAAGAATAAAGCACGATCGGCATCGGATCGCTGCCTATGCCCGTGTCGCCACCGTTCAGCGGCGGTGAATTCCCCGCCGGAAGCTCTACATTCCAGTTGACCAGCACATTCGCGCCCATCACCGGGTTCGGTGGTGATGAGAAATCGCTGACCCTGACCACAATCGGCTGAAGCGATTGTCCTACCGCTGCTATCTGCGTCACTCCGGCAATCGGTTGAATTTGTAGCCCAGAAGCCGGCACAGCCGTTCCATAGAACGACTGGCACGGAACATTGTTCGGCCCAATGCACGCGCTCACCTGCACGTCTCCGTTCATCGGCGAAATCTCGACTGTCGACTGCGCATATCCGTTGGAGTTCGTCGTTACTGACGGCGGATTTACCGTGGCTGTCCCCTTCATCACCATGAAGTTAATCGTTTTGCCCGAAAGCGGCGTTCCATTGGACAGCGCCCGTGCCGACAAAACCACGTTCGCGCTCGATCCCTGAAGAATGTGCGCGTACTGCGGAGCGAGCGCCAAGTCAAGCGAAGACGATTCGCCCGGTAATGTCGCCTGCACCTGCTGAGGGTGCGAATAAGACGCCGGTGCGAGCTGTGCCGTTACCGTCGCAACTCCCGACGTCGTCACGGTCATGAAAGTTGATACTTGTCCGGTATCGTCGGTCAGCACGGTGCAACTATTTCCACCCGAACAGGCCGAAAACGAAACCGGCGGCGATGCAGAAAAAAACACGCTCGCTCCCACTACCGGCGTGGCTCCATCGGATTCAACCGCTTGCACAATCATTGGATTCGGAGCCTGCCCGCCAACCGGCGTCCATGGATTGCTCCCCGCAATCAGTTTGATCGTGTCGTTCGGTCCTGCTCCATAGGTCAACGAGCCGGTTAGCACCGAACTGGCGAGCGTCGGCGGATCCGTCAGCGCCATGTTCTGTACGCCGTCCGCCTGCGGCGGAGCATTCAGTAGGACCTGATCAGCGGAAATTGCCAGCGGTGCAACGCTAAAGTTATTGACCGTTACGCGCGTGTTGGATTGGAATCCCAGCCCGCTCAGTGTCAAAGGCGTTCCACCCGCCACACTCGCCCGAGCCGGCGTCACATGATCTCCGTAAAGAATGCGCGCATGATAGCGATAATCCGGCCTTCCGTCGCCGCGAACATCCGAGATCCCGACGCGAAATCCGCTCGTCTGCAACAACTGCGCATTCAGAATCGTCATTCCGAAAAATGCGCTGTTAAAAGGCGACGAAGTATTGGCCGGTGCCGGCGAACTCCCTGGATCGGATAGCTGCCACATTCCAATCACTGGTTCAGCTTTGCTCTCCGAAGCGGATCCAGTCTCATCCATCGCTGTAACCAGAATCGAAAGCGTGCGGTTCGCCTGCCCATTGAACCAGAAATAATCGAGATCGCCATACGGGCTCAGCGCCGACTCCCAGTCTCCACCTAACGGCACCGCCGCCGGTGTCGAGTATGTCGTCGACGGAAACGGCGCTTCCTTCTGCAACGCCGAATTCTGCATCAGAATGTCTTGTGGCGTATCTCCGCCCAGCGTCACATTCAGCACAATGGGCTGGATCGACCCCGACGGATTCACCTGCCACGGCCCGTACGGCTCGACCGGTGTCGACCACAGCGGGTCAATCGCTTCCACCGTCAGTTGATATTGCGCGCTCGTGCCGCCATTTGGAATTTGCAATCCTGCCAGGTCGAAAAATCCTTCCAGGTTCGTGTCATTCGATCCATATCGATTCAGCGGTAGCCCCGAGCTGTCGTTGAATCCCGTGACCATATTTCCCGCATTTCCAACGAATAAGAATCCCGAGACTGACGCCGCCGCATACTGTCGTGAAGGCAAGCCGGTCGATGGATCGATCCACCGCCCGACCACATTCACGCCTTGCATCGCTTGCGCCGCTTGACCGCTGCTGTCCGTGAAATACACCGAACCGTGGATGCGAACCGTGCTGGCCGAAAAAATCTGCTTTCCCGAAAACTGCGACTGGTTGGCCGCAGTCACCGGATACAGCCGCGACAGCGACGCTTGGTCATCCATCTTCGGCTGGTAAGGATTCGGGTAACAAAGCGTGATGGGAATGCAATTCGGCGGATCCAGCGAATGCATCACCGGAAATCCGGCATAGTCTGCCTGTGTAGGATGGGGGTTGCCGGTCAGAACATTGTCGTTCACCTGCGACCATCCCAACCCCAGCACCTCGCCCAACACTCGCACCAGCCGGTATTCCACGTCGGTCAATTGATTGTTGCTCAGAGCGCACATTCCGTTGATCACGACCAGCGCATGCTGGAAGTACGCATTCGTTCCGAAATTATCCACGCCTCCGTAGGCCGCGTTGTAAAAGCACTCCGACGGATCGCCGGCGCCTTGCCCCAGCAGCGCATCGGTAACCGTCCCGTCATAGTCATAGACGACTCCAACCGGCCTGTCCGTAGCTGAGGGCATAATGTCAGCCGGCATCGTAATGGTTCCATCCGGATTCACATAGACATTCGATCCATTTACGTCCTCTGCGAGCTGTCCAGCGCGGGTGGCCGCCACTGCTGCCGTAGAAATCGTGGTCCATTGGCTGAAAGCGTCGGCCACAAATGCGTCCGCGTTGGGCCCGGGTAGAATCGGACTGAGATCCCCTTGGTCCGTGTAGTAATTGATTTGCCCTTGCGCCCACGTCAAAGGCGTGCCGGCGGTTCCGGGGTTAAAGTAACTCACTCCGGCCACATATTTCGGACCGCCCGCAATCGCTTTCGGAGCCATCCCGCCGAGCGAGGCCGCTATCAGCAATCCCGCAATAAACCATAACCTTTGCATGATCACTCCCGCTCCGCTTCTCGCACCGCCCGGCCAAAATCCTGAAGGTTTATTCGCAGTCCCGGTGGCAATTGTCCGCGTTCCGGCGAAATGCCCGGAGGATGAAGGGCCGACGGCATAATGATTCGTCCTCGGGCATCCACCGGCATCCGTCCGTTCGGCACCGGACTTGTAAGCCCCAGCTTGCTTGGCGGATATAGAAAGAGCATCACGCGCTCTCCCGCGCGATAGCGATCGCCGTTTTGCCACAGCCCCGCCCACTCCTTGATCGAGAGAGTCTGCCCGCTGCTCACGCCGCGGTATCCCGTGTCTACATGAAACGTGATTCGCGCCACGCCCACGCTCCCTCGGTTGCGCGGCTCGACTCGTTCCACAGCTTTTACCGTGCCGGCAAAAATGTAGCCCGACGGCGCGGCCAAAGCGCGAAGGTTAGGCTTCGATGGGATTTGTACCGGTGGTGCTGGGCGTTCCTCCGCCCACACTGGCAAGCAGGAAAGAAGCAGCATCACTGCGGGGAAAAGCCATTTCCGGATGTCACACTTCATTACCAGCCTCGCTTGGTGATCGAGGCCAGCCTTGGACGGGAGGCGGAACTATGCTAGATCACGAAAGTGGGCAGCGCTGTGCTACCTATCACGTTGTCGGAGTGACGAATGAACATCCAGCGCGACTGCTTCAGAACCCGCGCGGTGGAAAGCTGGCGATCGAAAGCAAGCCGCGGCTGTTTGGGTCGGCGATGGGAGACCCCGATGCTTCCTGCAACGAACACCGTCCTCCCACAGACGTGATTTGGATCTCCGCGATCGATGACGGCGCGCCAAACTCGGCCACGTAAATTTCCCCGCCCGTCCCGCTATTCGTCGCCATTGCGAGGCCCGCCAAATACGACCAGTTCTGCGAATAACCGCTGATCAGATTTGAACTGCAGCCGTGAGAGAGCACGCCGGTTGTTTTATCAAAGAAAGCCGCGCTCACCCGGTCGCCCTGCGTGTCTACCGCGTAGAGAAGGGTTTCGTCCGGCGAAAGAATGATATTGCTCGAATTGATGCTGATCCCAGTCTGATAAATCTTTGTCGCCGTCAATTGTCCGGAAGAGATGTCGGACACTTCCACGCTAACCGTTGTTGAAGTGTCGCCGAAGATGGCAAAATGACCATCCTGGGTGATGTCGATGCCGCTCGGGTAGCTCGCTCCCTGCGATGCTCCGTAAGCGCTCGAGTTCTGCTTGTCACCGTTCGATACGGGCATTCCCGATGAAACGCTGAAAGACTCGATCGAGCCGTCTCCGTAAGTGGCGATGAGCAAGTTTCCATGCACCGCCATGCCGTCGATGACGCCCCCTTGCAGCCCCCCAACCGTCGTGTCACCCAAAAAACTCAGCCCACAATCCGTCCCGACCTGAAAAGTTCCAATGGCGCTGTTATCGGTGAAGCTCGCGTAAAGATATTGCCCGTTGACCGCCAATCCGACTCCATTCGACAAACCAGTGTCTGTCGACGACCCCTTCACCAACGTGCGCACCGTGAAAGTAGAATCAATGCCTGCAATCTGTCCCGTGGCTGCATTCGAGGCAAAAATACATTGGTTATTGGTCGTATCGAGGGTTACCACGCGGTTTGCCGGAAAATATCCTCCTGCGGCGCCCGTCACTCCGATGTCGATTTTCTTTTCAAATGTAAGCTGGCCGTCGGCTCCAACACGGTAGACGCTGACGCTGTTCTGGATATAGTTCCCGGTACTGTCATCGTTGGTGACGACGTAATGGTTTCCGGTGCCCGCAACCGCCAGGCGGGCAATCAGGCACATTCCCGCCAGGATTGCGCCCCCCACAACTCTCCAGCGTAGGGAACAGCGTGGAACAGAATTCATCATGGCATTCCTTAATGAAAACCGGAAAGGGGATTCCGTTGGATTGCCTCGAACTGCGCGGCCCACGCCGCATTCATTCGGGCAGACGACATTGTACACCGGATCAGGTCGATTGCCGCGGTCGACGAAAGGCCCTGAATCGCAGCGCCCCATACCGCTTCCGGAGGACGGATTCAGAGCCGTGCAGCCCACTATGGGACATCGGACTTCTATCTTCCAAATATTTGCTTTCCAGCGGGCGGCTTCGCGTCTGCATCTTCTAAATTTCCTTTTCGTCTTCCAACCTGTGCTCCTTGCGCTCCAGCAGGTCGTTCAATTCCCGAATTAATTGCAGGAACCGCCCATGGTCTCTCTCTTTTTCAATCAGCGCACACAGCTGATACATGCGTTCTCGTTCTTCAGCTTTCATATCAGTTGGGATGGCATCGCGAACAAAGGTGTTTCCGGGAGGACTCGGTAATTTCCTGGCGGGAGTTACCCTAAAAGTTGAAGCGGTTCTCGTAAGGCCCGCCTCGGGTATCGGTCCTTAGATCGTGCGGGAAAACCTGAGGGCGGTCTACAGACCGACCGCTGGGTTATAACGCTTAACGGCGAAATAGCACTCGCAAGTCGCGCCTTCCAGCAATTTTCGATTGACGATAGTCAATGCCTTCCGTCCATACTGAATCGCTCCTGCCTTTTGCAGGTAGCTTGCGGCGATTGTGACTGTCGGCCGGTCCGTGCCTAACATGACCGCCAGGAATTCGTGAGTCAGTTTGACCACGTTCGAGCTGATCCGGTCCCGGGCCATCAACAACCATCGCGCCAGCCGCTGCCGTGCATCGTGCAGGCGGTTGCAAGCCGCTGTCTGAGCGATCTGCATCGTCTGGATCATCGAATATCGCAACACCCGCTCGCGCAATTCCGGCGACGATTTCACTGCCGCTTCGAATGCGTCTCTCTCGATTCGGAATGCGCTTCCTTCAATCTGCATGAGCGCGGAAACCGTGGCGCGCCGCAGGCCGGCAATAAGGCCGGTGCCCGTCAGTCCTTCACAACCCACCACGCCCACCTCCACGCTCCTTCCTTTGTTCCCTGCGACGATCAGAGATGCCACGCCGCTGTTGATAAAGTAGGCTGCATTCAAGCTTTTTGCGCGATTGTGCAGCGAGCGATGTTGATTCAGTCTTACGAACTCCAATATCGGTTGCAGCTTCCGGAATTCATCCGCGGAAATGGCACAGAGAATGCGATTTGCAACCGCATTGCCTTCGAGATCCATCCGCGCCTCGACCGGAGCCGTTTTCTCTTTCGTCATCATGCCCTTTTCGATGCCATCCGGCCCTTTTCCTCTTGTCCTGCGATAACCCCATTCTGAATGCGGAGATACAGTAAACGGGGTATTGTAGGACACCCTACGAAAACCCTATAGTTCAGGCATCGGACGAAATCGGGGCTCGCTTGGCGTTTCCGTTAGCTGTCATAAGTTGTTACAGAAGTGAGCCGTGGTCGGATAATGCCCGTCCGCCTGCGCCCTTCGTCGACTTTCAGTTCGAAATTGGGGAAAAATCGTTTGCCGTCAATACGTATTCTGGTTGTGGAAGATCACGTCTTGGTCAGGCAGAATCTATGCACTCTGCTCAAGGCTCAGCCTGACATGCAGGTCATTGCTGAAGCCACCGATGGCCTCGAAGCCGTTCGCAAAGCCGAAGAATTCCAGCCCGATCTCGTACTGCTCGACATTGGACTGCCCGAATTGAGTGGCTTGCACGCCACCGGTCTCATCAAGAAAGCCGCACCCAAGGCCGAGATCCTCGTCGTCACCCAATACGAGGAGCAATTTTTTGCCCGCCATGCGTTCGCGGCCGGCGCTCTCGGCTTCTTGACCAAGACCCAGGCCACTGCGGAATTGATCCCTGCCGTACGCCAGGTGTTCGCCGGTAAACGCTTTGTCAGCCGCAAGTCGCAATTGGAAAGCAAAGATGATGATCCTCCCGCAGGTATGGCTTAGCTCCAGTATGATGGCCTACCGGCCTACATGATCTGCAGTAGTGTCACCTTCTGTTATTTGTCCTAAACTGTGGTGTCCGAAAGATGTCTGTTGGGTTGGAGCAGTCCCGCCATGCAGGTCGATCATTATCGTTTGAAGGAGCTATGCGAGCAGTTGCTGGCGTGCGAAGACGACGAAGTCGCAGTCGCGATGGCGGAAGAGTTACGAAGCGCGCTGCACGAACACATTGAAGACCTTCGCCGCGAGTTGAGAAGCCTCCGCGCGCAAGCCCCCTGAGGTTCTTTCTCATAAACCAGCCAATACCCTGGCGCTCTGGGATAGAAACTGTGGATTGTCGTGTGGCGCCACAGGTGTAAAATACGGCTACATCTTGACCTGCCACTTCCGTTCAGTTTCTAACAATGGAGCAATGGGTTTTTTCCCCTGGAGGACTTCCCGTGTCCAGCGAAACAGCCGGTTCGAGCCAGCCATTAAGCGAGAGCATCAACCGTGTTCGGATGATTTGTTGTTTGTAACCATGCCCGGTCGGGAGGCCGGCAATCATGCCCAAGAAGAAGAGAAAACTGCATGGCACCGTTCAAAAGATTATTCGTTCCGTGGATCCCGCAGAGCCCGAAAAGGCACAGATTGCCGTCGAGGAAGCCGACCACCTCTATCGAGAGATTCGCGTCGAGAACTTGATGACCAACGAAAATGGCGAGAAGGCCCGCCTGAAACCCCATGCCGAGGTCGATGTCATCATCGAGGCCGACTCCGATGCGACCACTGCCGTCAACGGTTCTTAAAATCGTCAGCTGTGCGAATCCGGCGACAATCCTGCTAGACACCGCATGTCACAAATTCCGGGCGCCGGCTCTTAGAAATTCCGGGCGCCCGCATTTCTTCCCGCACTCTTCTCGGGCTATTCTTATTTGTGCTGCGTCGACGAGGCAATGTGCACATCATCCGCCAGCAGAAACACTCCCGCACCATGCCTTGCCTTTCCCATCTTTCCCGAAGATGCGTCCGTCTCCTGTGCCTCGACATCACCCGCTGGATGAATCACCCCGGTGATCGTCACGATATCGCCTTTGTGAAATTCCTTGGGGGCCAGGTTGGGATTACTCTTGTTCTTCACCACAAATAACCGGTGGTGCTTGTCTGATCCCACCCAGAAGTTATCAGCCTTATCCGCATCTTCCACAATCACGTTTTGCAGGGTGACTCGTTTACCAACCCAGCTCGTCGGGTCTTCGTTATAGATCTTTCCCGGATCGATTAGAACCACCGCGCCCGTGCTGTCCTGTGTTTCCTGTGCCGCGTTGTCCGGCATTTGCTGGGGTGGGTTGCTCTGCGGCGTCGAGGTGTTGTCCTGACCGTTGGCCGGGGTCGCGTTGTTGTTCGAATCTTGTGCCACCGCCGCTGTAGCGAATACCAGTCCGGCCACCAGCAAGAAAAGACCGAAGATTTTCAGCTTCATAAAAGGCTCCTTTTTCCCTGGACCTTAGATGACTGGGCATGACGGAGGCGTTGTCGCACGGAAGGGAATCGGAGTGAATAAGGTGCTGTCTATGTGGATTGCACCCTCGCAAGAACCACCGCAGCGCCTGGGGCGCGTCTACGCCGCGGCCAGTGGGACCGACACCGTCACTTCCGTGCCCTCGCCCACACGAGAATCCACCGAAAGAGTTCCATTTACCAGATACGCCCGTTCTTTCATGCCGATGATCCCGATGCTGCGGCCGGTTTGTAGTTTCTCCGGAGCCAGTCCTACGCCTTCATCCTTGACCGTCAATCGCAACACACCCTCCACCGATTCCAGCATCACGAAGACTTTTTCGGCGCGCGAATGTTTCGAAACGTTTCTCAGCGATTCCTGGAAGATGTGGTAAACGCTGCTGGCTACTTCCCGCGGGATCGAGTCTGGCACGTCTCGCGCCGTGAAATGGGTCGCGATTTCCGAACGATCCTCAAATTCCTCGCAATATTGTTCGATCGCCGCTTCCAGCCCGATGTCATCCAGCACCGATGGATGCAACTGATGCGAAATATGCCGCACCGTATCCGACGCCTCGTGCGCCCGCCCGCGCAGGCTTAACAGCTCTTTCTGCAGTTCCTGCGAATTCGGTTTCAGTGCCAGCTTGCTCAAGTCCATCGCGAGGTATGCCAGCTTCTGGCTCAGATCATCGTGCAGATCGCGAGCGATGCGCCGCCGCTCATCATCTTGCGCCGTCATCATTCGCCCCGCCAGCCGCCGCAACTCCTCTCCTTGATGGCGAATCGCCTTCTCGTCGGCCTTGCGTTTGGAAATGTCGCTCGCGAACGCAACCGCCAAAGTTCCTTGCGCTGACTGGATGTAACTCAAGCCGATTTCCGCATCAAATGTGCTGCCGTCTTTCCTGCGCGCCTGCAAATCCATGCCGACTCCCATCGGACGCGCCTGCGGATGGCCAAAATATCCTTCCCGATGCCCAGCGTGGCGCTCGCGCGCCGGTTCCGGCACCAGCACTTCAATCGGCTTCCCCACCAGTTCGCCCTCTGCGTAACCCAGCATCTTCTCCATCGCTGGATTCGCCATCACCACTCGTCCCCCTCGATCCACAATCACGATGCCCTGCGCCGCCGACTGGAACAGCGCCCGCGAGGTGGACTCGCTTTCTTCTCTTTCCTGTTGCGCAATGTTTCTTTGCCGCAACGCCCGGCGAACGTCAAGGCCAGCGGTGATTAGCGTCGCCAGAGCCAGCAAAACCGCAACCATGCCCGCCACGAAACCTGCTCTGACACGGGCCTGGCGAGTGTGCGACCGTTGTTCTAACAAGCCATATTCTTCAGCCCCGAGTTCGCGGCTCGCATCGCCGATCTGCTTCGCGGACTCGCGTCCGCCCCCACTGGCAACCACCGCTTCGGCGGCTGCGAATCCCAAATTTTGTCGTTGCTGTACGCCCTGATGGAGAATGTTCATTCTCTGATTGATCAGCCCTTCGAGAGCCGTCAATCGCTTTTGCTGCTGGGGATTGTCGCTTAGCAGTTGATGAAGCTTGGCCAGCACAGGAGCGAGGTCTTGTGCCGCCGCATTGAAGGGCTCCAGGTACCTGTCATCGCCCGTGATAATGTAGCCGCGTTCGGCTGCTTCCGCGTCTCGTATGTCCAGCAGCAATTGCTGATTCGCGCCGATCACCTGACGCGTGTGATCGACCCAATAGTCCGAGTCGTCCACCTGCTGCAGAGTGAACGCCCCGATGCCGCCGAGCAACACCAACATTCCCAGGCCTATCACCAGCCAGAACATCGACCGTTTTCCCAGAGCGTCGTTCACCTGGGCAGATGGCGGAGAACTTATGGGATGTCCTGCCCCCACGCGGACCTCCAAAAGAATTGGCGAAACACCTGCTGCATAATACTATTTTGTTAGGTTTATTGACTATGAGGGCTCGCATCCTTTTATGCGACGATCACGAACTTATCCTCGATGGCTTGCGTAACGCCTTGCAAAGCCACTATGAGATCGTCGGCTTGGCCAAAGATGGCCGCGCCCTGATGCAGTCGGCCGAGCGCTTGAAGCCGGATCTGGTTGTGGTCGACATCAGCATGCCGTTGCTCAATGGTTTTGAAGCGGCCAAGCAGATCAAGAAAAGTCTTCCTCACACCAAACTGATTTTTCTTAGCCAGCACTTGAATCCTGCCTACTTGAAACAAGCCTTACGGCTTGGTGCGTCAGGCTATGTGCTCAAAGCCGGTGCCACCGAGGAATTAAGTCAGGCCATCGAGGCCGTCCTGCGCGGCAAGACTTACATCACCCCCGCTTTCGGAGAGGACGTGATTGCCCGGCTTTGGAATCGCCATGGCGAACTTAGTGAAGAATCCGAGGACCTGACTGAGCGCCAGCGCGAGATTCTGCAATTGATTGTCGAAGGCCGTGGAAACAAAGAGATTGCCGATATCCTTCATCTCTCCGTCAAGACTATTGAATTTCATCGCGCCCGCATTATGGCTAAGCTGGGTGTGAAAACTGTCGCCGAACTCACCAAAGCTGCTCTACAGCAAGGACTTATCCCAGGTTAAAAAACTAGGGTATACCCTAGTCGCACAGCCTCCACCCGCCCTGTACTCTGGTCCTGTTCGCAAGAGAGATTGGCACAAATTGTTCATGGGCAGTGATAGTACATATTCTTCATCCGACGTAACCCTAAAGGAGCCGGTCGTGAATCGAAAGCGAGTCTTGCTGGCCGACGATCACACCGCCATGCTCGAAGAAGTTCGAGCATTACTCGGTGAGGACTACGAAGTTGTGGGCGCCGTGGAAAATGGCGAGAAACTCGTCGAGGCGGCCCGCACCCTCAATCCCGACGTGATTGTCTCAGACATCAGTATGCCGGTCATGACCGGTTTTGAGGCCGCGGCCAAAATTCGCCAATTGGGCATCGCTACCCGCATCATCTTTCTTACTGTGCAATCATCGGGCGCCTATTTGAAAAAAGCACGCACCCTTGGCGCCGACGGCTATGTCTTGAAAATTTACACCACCGAACAGCTTCCTCTTGCCATTGCCAGCGTTCTGAACGGAACGCCCTATTTTTCTCCCCAACTGGGAGCCGGATCTCCTAACTGAGGTCACGGCTCCCAGCCGTCCACTTTTGTCAGTGCTTTTAGGAAACAACAAACCCGCGCGTTTGGCGCGCATCCCTGTCCAAATTGCATCCCTCTCCATTTCCTCAGCAAAATCGCGCCTTTCGCGCCGATTCCCGTTTTGTTACCCCGGCCCCAAAAAACTAGGGATTCACCTAGTAGTGAGCAATCGTGACAACCGTTAAAGTCGAGCCATAGTTGGTTGGGGTGGATTTGAAATTCTTCGCGGAAGGGAAATCGAGATGGCTACTTCAATGACGAGCGCGGCGACCAGAACTCCTGGTTTTATTCCGTTGTCTGATCGGAGAGCGGCAGCACACTCTCCCTACGGTTTGCCGATTATCGACAACTGCATCGACTGCAAGCTACACAACAGCAGCTTCTTCTGTACGCTGGCCCAGGAGTCCATGCAGGACCTGGATCGCGTCAAGCATTCCCACTGCTTTCCGGAAGGCTCGGTGGTTTTCCTCGAAGGGCAAGATGCCCGTGGCGTCTATGTCCTTTGCCAGGGTCGCGTCAAAATGATGACCACCAATGCCGACGGCAAGAGTCTGATCCTCAAGATTGCCGAGCCGGGCACCATTCTCGGCTTGCATTCCGTCATCAGTGGGCGGCCACACGAAGTCACCGTCGAAACGCTGCAGCCTTGTCAGTTGGCTTTCATCCGCCGCGAAGATTTCTTGCGCTTCCTGAATGCCCACGGCGATGCTTGCCTTCGCGCCGCCGAACATCTGGCGCGAGACTGCCAATCGGCGTACGAAGTCATCCGTTCCATCGGCCTTTCGCACTCCGTATCCGAAAAGTTGGCCCGCCTGCTCTTACAGTGGTCGACTGACGGACGCGTAGTCGATGGCGTGATCCGCATGAAGCTGGCTCTTACTCATGAAGAGATGGCCCAGTTGATCGGAACTTCGCGCGAAACCGTAACTCGCACCTTGAGCGAATTCAAAAAGCAGCGGCTGCTCGAACTGAACGGCTCAACGCTGCTGATCAAGAACCGAGCTGCCCTCGAAAGAATGGTTGTGGTGTAGCGCAGGTCTTGCAGGACAGATTTTGCAGCAAGCTAAAGGAATGGCCATGAACAAAAGCGAACCCATCGATCTGGCGATGAAACTGACGAGCCCCTGTAAAGAAGACGTCGACATCCGTGCCGCGGGGGCCACTTGCCCAATGCCGGGCTGCGGTGCCCTGGCCATTTCTTACGAAGCTGCCGACAGTCTCATCGAGTACCGTCGGGCCTTCACCTCGACTTGGGACTTTGTCTGCTCCGAATGTGGCGCAGAGTTCATGGCGCCTGAGAATGATCTGCTCTTCCAAGCTGTTCCGCGGGATTGGTTGTTATCGCAAGTTAGCCGCGCTTAAGCGCGGGCCTGGGGCGGCACAGGGCCGGTTCGCAGTTCTCCCGAACCGGCCCTATGTATTTGTCATCCCGAGCAATCGCTTGTTGCGCAGCCAGAGCCTGCCCTGAGCGAGCGCAGCGAGTCGAATGGGGATCTGGGCGAGCCGCGCGAATCGTCGCGATGCTTGCGACAACATAATCGCGCGTTTGGCTCGCTTCCTTATTACGGCCAGCGTTTCCCGGCGTCTTCCCATCCTACTGCTCGCGCCGGCTGCGGAGTTGGGTTGGCTGCCGGCTGAGGAATCCGGATCGGCTGCTGGGGGACAGTTCCGGCCAACGTCGGCTTGTTGTTGGTGCCCTCGGAGAGCACTTCTTTATCGTCGGCGAGCAGGGGCGCCGCGACTCGCAATGCTTCCACCTCCCGCTCTAGCCTGGCCAGTTCAAGTTCTTTCTGTCTCAGAACCTCGTAAACATTCTTCATAGTGGGTTTCCTGGGCGCAACCTTTCAAATTTCTTGCCCGCACTTTAAGCAGGTATGCCCTCTTTGTCAAGAAGATAACAGAACCCGTCTGGTTCAAAACTAAGTACAACCTCAAGAGCTAAGACCGAAGCTGATAACTCATATCGGTTTTCTTCAAGTTATTGATCCGCCTTGATCTGCGAATCCGTGGCAGGCTTTTGGCTATTTGGAAGTTTTTCGGATCCGTTTGCATCCGTGCAAATCCATGGCAGGTTTTCCGGAGTTTTCTGTAACAGTTCGCCTCATTCGCTATTGCGAATCTCAGCAACACACCTCGCAACCCGCAAGCTATTGATTGCGCACTTGTTCCCTCCGAGTCGTCTTCCAAACACGCCTAACTATCAAGAAAACGCTGTTGCGGTTCTCAGCAAACCTTGCGTTGCAGATTTCATCTGTTGGGCTCGGCATACGCACCCCGAACACCTCCATCTCTTGTCCTCTCAAAGACATCGCTTATGCAGTTTCATTTCCCGAACAACTTGGCAACAAACCTGCCTTTAGCAACAGTGGCGAGCGGCCCGGAGCAGCAAAGAAAGGCCCTCCAACGAGGTGACTTATGGCAGTCATTCTGGTTCTTTTGACTTTTACAACGCTTCTCCTGATCGATCACTTTTATAGCAAGAAGCATGCACTGGTGCAGCCCTATGTCCAGGCTGCGCAAGAGGCCCCGGCCCGGCTGGCCTCCACCGTTGTCGGCGGCTTCGCGGTCCCTGACAATCTCCGCTATCATCCCGGCCACACCTGGGCATTGAGCGAAAGCCCCAATCTAGTGCGCGTGGGCATGGACGATTTCGCCTCGAAACTAGCAGGTAAAGTTGCCAGCATCACACTGCCGCAGCGCGGACAATGGCTGCGTCAGGGCCAAAAGGTTTGCACCCTGCATCGCGATGGCACGGCAGTCGACATGCTTTCTCCGATCGAAGGCGTCGTCGCCAACGTCAACGACACTCTGGTCCAGACCCCCGAACTGATTGGCAAGGATCCCTACGGCGACGGTTGGCTGCTCACCGTGCAAGCTCCCGACGCCAAGATCAGCTTCCGCAATCTTCTTGGTGGTACCTTGGCCCGCTGGTGGACCGAGGAATCCGCCAGCCGTCTGCGCATGAAGATGCCCGCCATGGCCGGCGCTCTGGCACAGGATGGTGGCGTGGCCGTCGACGACATTGCCAACCAGATCCCCGACAAAGATTGGGGCGCGCTGGCCAAAGAATTCTTCCTCTCCTAGGGACAAGGCTTCGGCACTCGCCCACCCCGGCAGGTCCACCACCTGCCGGGATTTTTCTTTGCCCGCCATACATGCCTTTCCTCCACCCACCGACGGCAATCCCCGCATGTTCCCTAAACGCCTCCTGTGCTAGTATTTCGCTTTTCGACATTACTGAGCGCGTTAACTCCCGACGCGTTCCTGAAAATCGTCATCCAAGCAGGCAAGTGAAAATTGCATGAAAGATACCCTCGGAGTCTTACTAGCCGGAGGAGCAGGCGAGCGCCTCTATCCTCTCACTCGCGATCGCGCCAAGCCCGCGGTCACTTTCGGTGGCATCTATCGCATCATCGACGTCACGCTCTCCAACTGCGTGAACTCTGACCTCCGCCGGGTCTACATTCTCACGCAATATAAAGCACTTTCCCTTAATCGCCACATTCGCGAGGGTTGGAACATCGTCGGCCGCGAGATGGGCGAATTCATCGAGGTCCTCCCGCCCATGAAACGCGTCAGTGAGGAGTGGTATCAGGGCACCGCCGACGCCGTTTATCAGAACATTTATTCCATCGGCTCTGAGCAGCCGCAACACGTGCTCATCCTCTCCGGCGACCATATTTACAAAATGAACTACGGCCGCATGATGAAGCAGCACAACGACTCCGGCGCCGACGTCACTCTCGCCACCATCCAGATCCATCCCGACGAAACCTATCGCTTCGGTGTGGTCGAAGTCGACCGCGATTATCGCGTCAACGGTTTCCTCGAGAAGCCCAAAGAAACCGATTTGCGCTCTCCTTACAACCCCGAAAAAGTTGCCGCCTCGATGGGCATCTATATCTTCAACACCGACGTCCTCATTCCGGTGCTGCTCAAAGATGCCGAAGATCCCAACTCCAGCCACGATTTCGGCAAAGACATTCTGCCCAAAATGATCGACGACTATCGCGTCTACTCTTTCGATTTCGTCGACGAGAACAAGAAAGAAGCCCTCTACTGGCGCGACGTAGGAACGCTCGAAGCCTACTACGAAGCCAACATGGATATCGTCGCCGTGTCGCCCGTTTTCAATCTTTACGATGCGCAGTGGCCCATCCGCACTCACCAGCGCCAATATCCGCCGGCGAAGTTCGTCTTCGCCGAAACCGGCCGCACCGGTACCGCTCTCGATTCCATCGTCTCGGCCGGTTGCATCCTCTCCGGCAGCATGGTGAAGAACAGCGTGCTCTCACCCGACGTGCGCGTGAACTCCTACACTGAAATCGATGCCAGCATCATCTTCTCCCACGTGAATGTCGGCCGCCATTGCCGCATTCGCAAGGCCATCATTGATCGCGACGTTCACATCCCTGAAGGCACTACCATCGGTTACGATCCCGAGGCCGACCGCCAGCGCTATTTCGTCACCGATAGCGGCATCACCGTGGTCACTCGCGATTACTCGCTCTTCGAGAACCCTGTCACGGTTGATTACTTCACCAGCGAGTAAAAATTCGTAACCTTACCTAATGTCATCCCCGAGCGAAATGAGCATCGCGCTTTGCGTGATGCTCATGAAGTCGAAAAACCTCATGCTTCTCAATGTCTCCGCCCGGCCCGAACAGGAATTCTCTGCTTGAACTGCCACTGTGATCGCTCAAAGGGCATTCTTGTCCCCTTGCATTTTTCTCTTGACAATCACCATAATGTCTATGGTATTAGTAGACAATATTGGAGGGTGGTATGTTGCTCTTCCTGGTGAACACGTTTCCGCTGTGGTGGATTCTCCTGGCTGTCGTCGTTCTTCGCTCTTTTCGCTCCGCCTCCCACCATGATGAAGAATTCGAGTCATCCGCCGATGCTCCCAACCCGCTAGTCGATCGCCCTGGCACCTGGCACAAGTGCCCTCACAACATCATTTCCGGCGGTCACGCGGCATAGGAGGTCCCATGAGCTTCAAGTCCTTTCGTGATTTTACCGAGCTGTACCGTGCGGCTTATGCCGAGACCGATGAGCGAAAAAAGGCGCATCTGCTTCGCGAAGTCGAGAGAATCATCAAGAACGCTCAGGTGGAAGCGCCCAGGAAGTCACTTTCGCGGCCAAGGCCGCATGAGGGGGTGGCATTGCACGCCGACGCCGGCCCCCAATCCTGCGCCGGCGTGCAATCGAGGAGCCTCCCCCGCCAGATTTGACTTGACGCCATACTTGGCTGTCCTCCAGGTGCCCTACTCGGGCGGAATTCCGCCCGGGTGGGGTTGTGCGCACCCTATCGGAGCGGAGGCAATGGTATCCTGATAAGGATCGCTCCGAACCGAGAATCCATCGTTCATGCCCAATCCTGACGTCCCCCAAACCACTGACGAATCCACCGAATCGTTCGGCGAACTTTTTGCCGAATATGAAAAAAGCCATCGCCCGAAGCCCGAGCAGCGCGCCAAAGGCCGTGAAGGCACTGTGGTTGCCATAACTGCCGACTCTGTTCTTGTCGATATCGGTTACAAATCGGAAGGCATTCTTCCGCTCTCGGCTTTCCCAACGCAGCCGCCCAAGCCCGGCGATACATTGGTCATCTCCATCAAAGGCCGCGACCCCGAAGGTTACTACCAGCTCTCTCGCGGTCGCGTCGAGCGCCCCAAAGATTGGGCTGCGCTGGAAAAAGCTTTCGCCGACAAAGCCACCATCGTCGGAACCGTCACGGCCGCGGTGAAGGGCGGTCTCAGCGTCGATATCGGCGTCCGCGCGTTTATGCCCGCTTCCCGCACCGGCACGCGCGATGCCGCCGAGATGGAAAAGTTGGTCGAACAGGAAATCCGTTGCCGTATCACCAAGCTCGACGTAACCGAAGAAGACGTGGTCGTCGACCGCCGCATCATTCTTGAGGAAGAAGAGCGCGTCATCAAAGACCGCCGCTACTCCGAAGTCAAAGATGGCGAGATTGTTCGCGGTACCGTGCGCAGTCTCACCGAATACGGCGCATTCGTCGATATCGGCGGAGTCGACGCTCTCCTTCATGTCAGCGACATTTCTCGCGCCCGCATCGCCAACCCCGCCGACGCGCTCACCGTCGGCCAGGAAGTCGAAGTCAAAGTTCTGAAGATTGATCCCGAGAAGCACCGCATCTCGGTCGGCATGAAGCAGCTTGAGCCTGATCCCTGGGACACCGTGCCCGCTCGCTATAAGCCCGGCGATCGTGCTCGCGGCACGGTTACGCGCCTGCTCGATTTCGGGGCTTTTGTCGAGCTGGAACCCGGCCTCGAAGGCTTGATTCACATCTCGGAAATGTCTTGGGCCAAGAGAGTGAAGTCACCCAGCGACGTTGTAAAGCCCGGTGACACGGTCGAAGCCGTAATTCTCAGCGTCAGTCCCGCCGAGCGCCGCATCGCGCTCGGCCTCAAGCAGGCGCTGGGCGATCCTTGGACTGAAGTGCCGCAGAAATTTCCCCTCGGTTCGGTGGTCGAAGGCCCGGTCACCAGCCTCACCAAGTTCGGCGCCTTCATCCAGCTTTCCGAAGGCATCGAAGGCATGATCCACGTCAGCGACATGAGCGCTGAAAAGCGCGTCAACCATCCCCAGGACATGCTGAAACTCGGCCAGCAAGTCAAAGCCGTTGTCCTCGAAGTCGATACCGAAAAACGTCGCCTTAAACTCGGCATGAAGCAGATGCTTCCCTCGAGCATCGAGGAATATATCGCCGAACATCAGCAGGGGAACGTCGTCTCTGGCCGTGTAATCGAGGTTTCCGGCTCCCAGGCGAAGATCGAACTCGGCGAAGGCATCTTCGCAACGTGCAAAATTTCCACTAAAGAATCCGGTGAACAGAAGAAGCAAGAAGCGCCAAAGGCTGATTTGTCTTCGCTTACTTCCATGCTGCAAGCTCGCTGGAAAGGGAACGCAGCCGCTGGCCCCGTCAAACAGGAAGAAATCCGCGCCACCCAGATTCGCAGCTTCCGCATCGTTAAGCTGGATCCGTCAGCCAAAAGAATCGACCTGGAACTTGCATAGTTTTGCGTGGGGACGGCCGCCTCGGCTGTCCGGCGGAGCGCAGCTCCGCAACTTCTCCATCCGCCCGTCTCCATCTAGACTTGTCATCCTGAGGCAGCGGAGTCGTCGGCTCGCGGACGACGAGCAACGAAAAACCTGCGCATTTTCACAAAAGGCTTGACTCAAACCCGATTTCGGTTTGGGTGAGGACTGACTTAATTCTCCGTCACCGTGGGCGCCCCCGCCGCGCGCGGAGCTTTGGGTGCCTTCGGCGGCTTTGGTGGTTCCGGTTCGTGTTTGCGGATTTCGATCGTCCCTTCGTTATTGGTCAGCACGATCCGCGGCCCGCCTCCGCCAACCACGCCCGCTGCAACCGCAGTGTCGCCCGAAGAATCAATCTTCAATTCGTTAAAATCGGTTTCAATTTCGCCGCCGCGGGACCGCGCGTCCAGTTGGAAACCGGCTTTCTCCGGTAAATAAATCTGGATATCGCCGTTCCGGTTCTCCACCTGCATGCTGCCCAGCTTATTCATGCGTAATTCGATCGACCCATTTTCATCCTGCACGCGCACATCGCCACTCACGCCACTCAGGCGAATGTCTTTCGATCGTGTCGTCAGCCGCACCGGCCCCGAAACGTTGTCCGCTTGCAAATCGCCCGAGTCCAGATTCAAGTCCCCATCCAACTTCGAGAATTGCAAATCCGTCCGTGCCGATTTGAAATTCACGGTCTGCGCAATCTTGCTCAGCCGCACGCTCTCCATGAACTCGCCGTCGAGGTGCAGCCCGCCCTTTACATCATCAATGGCAACGTCGCTGGCCCGGCCTTCAATCGACACATCCGAGCTTACCTGCGAAATCTTTGCCGAGCTGTGCTCCAGGTTCAAACTTACTTTGCCGTTGATGTCACTGGCCGTGACATCGTTGTGCTGCGCCGCAACCACCACATCGCCGTCCCGCCCGGTCACATTGACGTCTCCGTAACGGTTCGAAATGTTCACCGACGCCGCGCGAGGCATGGAGATTTCCAGATCGACAGCTACGTGGTGCTCGCCGCTCGCGTCATTGTTCGCGTTTAAGGTGACAATGTTCCCGCTCACCGTAATCGAGGGCTTCGTCTGCCCGTTGTACTTGTCGGCCTCCGATTGGTTGTCGGCATTCACCCGTTTGTGCACCACGACGTGGATCTGATCGTCGTTCGACGGATCAATCGTCACCGCGCCGCGCGTGTCGTTCACATGCAAGCTCGCGCCCGCAGGAAATGCCTGCGACAGCTGATCCTCGTACGTGTACTTTTCGCCAAATAAATTGAAATCGTTGTCGTCGATATTGAGGTTGTCTTTGAGTTCGTTCCAATCGAACCGCGACATCTGCGTCGCGATCAGCCCGAACGTGACCACCAGAATGATCAGGAAAATCCCGCCTGCGCCCAAGCCCCTCGGTCGATATCCTTGTCGTTGCGCTGTCTGATATTCAATCAGCTTGATGACGCCCGCCACGATCAGGATCACCGGCCAGTAATGCGCGAACCAGTGGCCCAGCCGCTGCCAATCGAGATAACCCATCGTGCCTAGCAAAAACACAATGCCGATCGAGATCAGAACGATTGGCCCCGACAGCGACCGCCGATAACGCGGCGGAGGAGCCTGAGGCGGTGGCGGCGCTTGCATAGTGCTAGCCATTTCTCACCTCGCTCACCGGAGGCTGCACATCCCCGCTCCCCGCGCCCGGCCCTCCTGGAAACGAGGGAGGCGGCAGAGTTGGTGGCGTCTGCCGCTCCAGCAATTTGGTGATGCCGATCGCGAGCAGCAGAATCGGCCAAGTGCGATGCCAGGCGGGGCCTCCCAAATTTTCGAGCAGCGACAGCAGGCCCACCGTCACCAGCACGACCGGCCCGGTCAGGCCGCGCATGCGGTCGGCGTGGCTGTAGACGCGATGGGACGGAATAATTCCCCAGCGTTTGCCGAACAGCCAAAGTCCCAGCAAAATCAGCAGCACCGGCCAGATGTTATCGAGACTGAACTCAAACACTCCGGAGCTGCGCAGCAAGAACAGCGCTCCCAGCCCGATCAGCACAATCGCCGCCGTTGGGATGCGCGAGGTATCAACCCTTTCGCCGGCTCCGAATGCTTGGCCCAGACCCATTGGATCCGGCGCTGGTTGCCCCAGTTGGATCGCTCGCGCCGAGCGGACCGAGTCGATGATCTGCCACACGTAAAAGAATGCGAAGGCAAAGCCGCAAATCATGTCGAGCGGGCTGTCTTGCCCCATGCCGACAATCAATCCGACGAAAATCAGCAAATGCGCCAGGCCTTTGGCATATTGGCCGGTGTAGACCGCGCCCACGCCGAAGGGAAAGAATCCGGCGAGAATGCCGGCGACCGTTGGGTTGGGCCCGGAACTCGGAGTGATCGGCGCTGCCATTGGCATCACGCCCGGCATTGCCGGAGCTACTGGCGGATTCACCGCTCCCAGCCGTTCCGCGAGACAATTCTCGCAATAAATTACACCCTTCACGTCGCGGGTGCAGCTTGAACAAAGTGGCTTCCCGCAAGTTCGGCAGTACGCGACTGCCTCATTTTCGGGATGGTTGGCGCAGTTCATGCAATCCTCCTGAGTGCGGCCGCAACATCTGCGGCCTGGCTTACCGGAATAAAGCCCACTACAGGCGGGTTGTCTGGGAGTCCAGCTAGAATCACTTGGCTATCTCCCTGACTGTAGTTTCGTTCCTGTTTTTCGTCGGGTTGTCCACTTCTGTCATCGTTTCTCGGATGATTTTCCTTCTTCTGTCCAGGTTCGGCGGGGTTGGTCGCGCGCTTGAATTCTCTTACGCGCGATTCAATCTCATACACAAATCGAATATTCTCGTAATACTTCACCACCCGGCCGCTAGTCTCGTAATAGCTGCGCTTAATCGCGCTCGGCCGCAGGTCGGCGTGCCGCACATCGTTCAATTTCACTCCGGCCAGGCTGAGCGAAATCGACAGCGAGAAGAAAGCCATCCCAAACGACATGGCAAATCTTGGCTGCTTGACGACTCCGATAATTGGCCGGAACACCGCGCTGACCGAATCCACAATCCGGTCGTACCAGGAAATTTGCGCCTGAGCCGCCGCCGTTCCGTGCAACCGCGCGGTTTCAATCCCCGTGGTCGCAGCCAGAATGTTGTGCACCAAGTGCTGCGGCGGATCGACCTCGACCAACTGCTCCAGCCAACGTTTCCCCACCTCGGCTTCCGCCAGCAGCGGTCCGCAGACGGCGCATGACTTCGCGTGCGCCTGAAACTCCTCAAACTTCGGACCACTCAGAATGTGGTCCAGCGCCTCGCTGAGCAGTGCGTCGAACTCGCTGCACTGCATATCGTTATGATGTTTCTCTGCCATCACATTACCTGCTTATATGTACGTTGGAGCAGACGTGCAAGTTCCGCCCGTCCGCGGTTTATTCTGGATTTGACGGTTCCCTCCGGTACCTTTAGTACCGTGGCAATCTCTTTATAGTCTAAGTCTTGTAAATCTCTCAAGATAACTGCCTCGCGAAGATCCGGCGAAAGCTTCTGCAAGGCATGGTGTACCGCTTCGCCGACTTGCTGGCTTTGTGCCCGGGAGTCAGGCGTAGGCCCCGCATCGGCAAGGCGATCACTTAACGGTAATGCATCTTCATGCTCCGAAGGCGCGCCGTCAAGTGAATCCGTCATCCGCTCCTGCTTGGTCTTTCGGAAGTGATCGACCAGCAGATTGCGCGTCACCGTCGTCACCCAAGTCATGAATGCGCCGCGCTCGAGGTCATACGAGCCCAGCGTGCGATACATTTTGATGAAAACATCCTGGGTGAGGTCTTCGGCGTCAGTCGCCGACCCGGCAAAGCGGTAGCAGATGTTATAAATCCGCCGGTGATAGCGCTCGACGAGTTCCTCCCATGCAGCCGCGTCGCCGGCAAGGCAGCGACGGACCAGCAGGGCGGCGAGTTGTGCGTCTTCCAACCGCGGAGCTCCGGAACTCTGAGTTTTGGGCGGCCTGCTGTATTAGACACCGCCGCCTCGTCCTAACACCTCCAGACAATACGCCTGTCAGGAGGGAAAAGTTCGTGACCTGAATGGAAACAGAGCATTGTAGCAGGAGGGTTCAACGGCGAATGAAGGGCGAATAAACCGGGGGCCAGACGGAACGTTCCCCGTTTCCTCTGCCAATCCCGGAATCCGCTCGCTGCTTTCCGCCAAAGCCACCACGACTCGCGCGAAAGTTTTATAGTTCTCCAGATGAGGCCCACTATGACCGACTCTCTCTCCCCCTGGCCCGAGCTCCATCTCGACGCCTGGAAACCTACCTGCCAAACCCTGCACATGTGGACGCAGATTGTCGGCAAGGTGCGCCTCGCCCTCAGCCCGCGACTCAACCACTGGTGGGAGGTCCCGCTCTACGTCAACTCCCGCGGCCTCACCACATCGCCCATCCCTTACGACGGCGGCATCTTCGAAGTGCAATTCGATTTCATTCAGCACAAACTGTTCATTGAGACCAGCCGCAATTCCGAGCGCGTCATCGCGCTCGCCCCAAAAACCGTCGCCGCCTTCTACCGCGAGTTCATGGACAGCCTGCGCTCGCTCGGCATCCAGGTAAAAATCTGGCGCATGCCGGTCGAAATTCCCAATCCCATTCCCTTCGACGAGGACACGCAACACGCCGCCTACGATCCCGACTCCGTCCACCGTTTCTGGCGAATTCTGCTCGCCTGCGATTCGATCTTCAAAGAGTTCCGCGCGCGCTTCATCGGCAAGAGCAGCCCAGTACATTTTTTCTGGGGCAGCTTCGATCTCGCAGTCACCCGCTTTTCCGGACGCCGCGCCCCCGAGCGCCCCGGCGCCGATCCCATCACCCGCGAAGCCTATTCGCACGAAGTCATCAGCGCGGGCTTTTGGCCGGGCAGCGGAGACATCAAAGATGCGGCCTTTTACGTCTACGCGGCTCCCGAGCCCGCCGGATTCGCGCAAGCTCCCGTGCCCAAGCCGGCTTTTTACCATCCCGACCTGCACGAATTTCTCTTGATGTACGACGACGTGCGCACCTCGCCCTCGCCGAAAGCAATGCTGCTCGATTTCATGCAGACCACCTACGAAGCCGGCGCCAACCTGGGCAAGTGGAACCGCAGCGAGTTGGAGAAGCCAGCGGCTTAGAAGTCAAAAGTCAGTAGTCGGGAGTCAGCAAGAACCATGTGGGGCAGCGGGTGCCCCATTCTTAACCGAGCGTCCCCGCAACGTTAGGCGTGGGATTTCGACCCCTTCACAAACCAACCACCTTGTCATCCTGAGGAAGTTGCCGTCGCTCGCGTCGGGACGTTCGTCCGCCAACGTAGCTCGGCAGCGATGTAGGCGTGAGCGTCTCGCTCGTGACCCCGGGGACAAGCGGAAAATCATTCTGGCAATCTCATCTTGACTGGCCCAATTGCACTGGTTGTTGATGTCCTGACAGGGTACCATTCCGGTGGTGTATGATGTGTCCGCCATGCCAATTACAGGTGGACCATACCTGTCCGCTGCATTTCTGTGCGAGAAATCGTTACTTGAGAGCGACGGGGTTAATAGCTTTATAAGAGTTGTAGATCGGTGGACCGTAAGCGGCCCTTCGGAGCAGATGCCGCCATCTTCGATTCAAGCCACTCTCGTAGTGATGTTCAAGTCTGGAATACATCGGGGCTCGTGCACTCTTGTGGTGCAGCCGCGATCTCCGAGCGATGAGAGTATGCTTCCCTTATCTGTCCCGCTCCTTTTTGAAGGGGATGAGGATCGTGGAGTTGCTATAGTCGTGCCGATGGCCTTCCCGGTACAAGAGCCCGGAGTTTACTGGTTCAACGTTGCTATCGATGGACAGTCTTTTACCGAAATACCGCTCCGGGTAATATACCATCGCGTTGCCCCGATGGTGCTGCCGCCCAACCCTTCCAATCCTTCAAACCCCGGCCTCCCACCACGGCGGTAGAGCTTGACGTGCTGACGAACGACGTCTCCTTGGCTGGTTCGCGCTTAACCCCAATGCCAGCATCTTCCATCTGGGCGATAGGGTTCCAGTCGGTAGGCTTCTGATCTGTCTTGCTCCACCATGCTGGTCCGGTTTTCATCCACGCTTCGCGTAGTTCGGCTATTGTGGCATTGGTATCGTGGACGCCGAATTCCGTGCCGCAAGATGGACAAATTCTGTAGTCTCTAGGAGGGGCTTCCATCAGGTAACCACACACTGGGCATGAATTATCAGTAATCATTTCGCACACTCCATCTTAAAGTAGACAAGATTATTGGCGTACTTGTGACAGCGCCCTGCCAGCCGCGTAGCATCTCGGACAGCACCAGGTAGGGATGAACACGGTACTGGGATGAAGCATGTGCGACAAACACGGTCTCTGTCTAGGATGCCGAATGCTTGTGAAACTGGATCGTATCGCACTATAGTCCCACACGCGCGCATACATTCATAGACGTGATCGGGCTTTTTTCCACCAAGAAACTTATCGACAAACTCCTCATACTCTGCAGCATTCGATGCCCGGAAATCATCGCCGTGTTCACCGAAGTGGCGATTTAGTTGTGCTACGCTCTCGAAGCCCTTCGTAATGAGAGGCATCCAAGCGCGGGATCATATCACAAAGGATAGCCCGTCTAGTGTCAATTTACTGGGAACCCCATGTTCCCGGATAGAGCCTTTTAGGCGTAGCCTTGGTTACCTTGGTACTTGGACAGGAGCGTATTCAGGTTAAGAGAAAAAATTCGGGGAAAATTCGAGGACAGACGGAACTTTCCCCACCTCTCCCGCTGGTTCTGACCCTCACCCACCACCGCCTCGGCAGAAATCTCGGTCCCAGTTTGATGCAGAGGTCGAGGGTTGCAGAGGTCCTTCGACTCCGCGGCTGCTTCGCTGCGCGAAGCAGCCGCTACGCTCAGGATGACAAGTTGGAGGAGGCGGTTGCGAACCGCCATCGAGCTGCGCTCGGCTGGACAGCCGAAGGCGGCTGTCCCCACGTGAGCATTTCCGATCCAAGCGAACTTTGCGCCCCAACCTCGCGACTTACGCTCGGTAGGATGGAGGCACCCGCCTCCGTCAGACAGGTTCGTCTTGAGTTGTCTGTTTCTTGCTTCGCGGCTTGCGGGTGAGCAGGTGCCAGGCTTCGCGATAGGGCTCGAAGCGGGCGCCGCGTCGTCCGGGGCGCGCGCTGGGATTGATGGTCAGGGCGCCGATGGATTCGATGATCTCGATCGGAAATATGTACCAGAGGTCGAGAGGCCCGATGTAGGCGGCCAGAAAGTCGATGTCGTCTCTCGTATAGCGGCGGTGCTGCAAGCCGGTGATGAGATTGAAGGCGTATCCCGCGCAGCTGGCTGTGAAGGCGGCCTTGACTTGAACGCGCAGCGGACGGCGGCTGGCGTGGACGAGGAAGTCGTAGGGCGCGGTTTCTCCGTAGGGTTTGGAGACGATGAGCCCGTGACTGGCGGCGCAGAGCGCGAAGGCCAGTTCGGCAAGCTCGCCTTTGCGCTTGGGATCGGCGATGAGGCGACGGGCCTCGGCGCGGCGACGGCGCACGGGACAGTCGCCCGCGAGTTCGCAGAGTTCGGGCATTTAGATTTTCCTATGGGAATGAGATCGGAGTCGAAAAAAGGAAAGGCGCGGAAGCCCGCGCCTCTGAAATCTCCCTCTACTTTTAGGATATCAAGCCAGGAGGGGTGAATGGCCAAGGTTGGAAGAATTATTTCCGGAATTGAATCAGCGGGTTAGGAGGAAACGCGGTGTTCTGGGGGCTTGACAAGAAATTTACGCGGACGAGGCTCGGATTCCCGAAATGGGAATGGGTTAGTCCCTACTCGACCAAGATCAGGAGATTGGGGCAGACATAGGGCGTCCGAGCGGTTGCGCATCAGCGCGCCGATAGCCCTCTCCCACGAATCCGTGCAGACTGAGATCCTTCCGCCCGCGAAGAAAAGCGCGGGCTGTCAGGATGACAAGTTGGTCAGAGTGCGGGCTGCTGCCGAGCCGCGCTCGCTCGTCTTGTTACGCCGTCATCTTCTATCGTAATATTCTGTATTATGGAAAAACACACGGTCAGCTTCCGCATCGATGCCGACAAAGTCACCGCCCTAGACACGCTGGCCGAAGCCCTCGATCGCGATCGCAGCCATCTCCTGAATGAAGCCGTCGCCGCCTATCTCGAGGCTCAGAGCTGGCAGGTGGAACAGATCAAAAAGAGCCTGCGCCAGGCAAACGCCGGCAAGCTCCTGACCCACGCCCAGGTCAAACAGATGGCGCGCAAATGGCGCTGACCCTTTACTGGACGCCGGCCGCGGTCAGTCATCTTCGCTCCACCTACGAATACGTTGCCCAGGACAACGCCCGCGCCGCGCAGGCCTTGATCGAACGCATATTGTCCGTGGCCGAAAGGCTGCGGGATTTCCCGCGAATGGGCCCTGAAGGGCGAGTCGAAGACACGCGGGAATTGGTCATCGCCGGAACGCCGTTCCTAGTGGTTTACCGCCTGCACCGCAGCCGGGTCGACGTGCTCGCCGTCTTCCACGCGGCCCGCAAGTGGCCGGAGGTGTTCTGATGAGTGCGCCATCCAAGCCGGTTTTGCTTGGGGCGGAGATTTATTCTCTCTACCTCGCCCCCGCCTCGCCATGTTCCTTCCGCGCTGGCGCGGCGTTGCGACTCCCAAAATCACGGGGCAGTCGCACCGGCCCGATGGAATCTCCCCCCTGGGATTCCAGCCCCAAGCCTGATGCGACTGCCCGGACGCTCTGCGAAAGCTGGCGCGGCGATTCGCAGAGCAAACCCGTGAACTAATTCAAATCATGGAAATGGTTAGAAAAGGGCTGCTAGCAAAGCCAGCGGCAGAGCAAGGAAAGCGAAGAAAGCGGGGTGGAGGGATCAAGAGGCCGGACGGTCCGGCGCTGGTGCTCACTTACGGATAGAGGAAGCGGAATTTGCACGATGCGGCTGACGGTGGCGAGCATGGGCGGAGAAGAGACCGCCGCTTTGGCCACGATGGGAGCGCTGCCCCGTTGGAATGCGAAATCGGGAAGATCGACCTGCGGCAAAATCAGGATAAGCGCGAACAGGAAGAGTTCGAACAACAGCAGAGCCCAACGCCACTTGGAGAGCGAGAGTTTCAAAGCAGGCCAAGTTAGTTCAAGCTGAGAGCATTGTCAATAGGACTTTCTTCTTTAGGAGTTTGGCAGGGTTAGCGGACCGGTTCGGGGCTGCTCGCGCCGGCGTTAGCGAGCGTGGTATGTTCAAAGCTCCGCGAGGTGGAAATCAGACGAGATGATCCGTCCTTATAAAGGCGTTGCTCCGACTATTCCTGATAGTTGTTATGTTGACGAGTCGGCGCAGATTATTGGCGATGTGGTGCTGGGCGAGCACGCCAGCGTGTGGATGAACGCAGTGTTGCGAGGCGATGTGCACTCGATCCGGGTGGGGGCGCACTCGAATATTCAGGATTGCAGCGTGCTGCATGGCATGAAGGAACAGTATGGCGTGTTTGTTGGGGAGTACGTGACCGTGGGGCATTCGGTGACGCTACATGGCTGCGTGGTAGAAGACCGCTGTCTGATTGGCATGGGGGTGATTGTGCTGAACGGGGCGAAGATCGGCGCCGGATCGATCATCGCGGCGGGAACGTTGATTCCGGAGAAGACCGTGGTTGAACCGGGGTCGCTGTGGATGGGATCGCCAGGGAAGCTTCGCCGCAAGTTGGATGAGAAGGACCAGGAAACGATCATGCGGTACGCGAATAATTATCTGGGATATAAGGAGTCGTATTTGAAGGAGCGGGGAAAGGCATAAACACAGGGGACACAGAGAAGCACAGAGGAAAATCCTGAACACAGGGGTCGCAGGGGAACCCAGAGGAATTGGTAACAAATGTTTGCCAAGATACAACGCGTGCATTTTGTGGGGATCGGCGGCATTGGTATGAGCGGGATCGCTGAGGTGATGATCAACCTCGGCTACAAAGTGTCGGGGTCGGACTTGAAAGGTTCCGCGATTACGCAGCGGCTGAGCTCGCAGGGTGCGACGATCTTCGAAGGGCACAGCGCGGAAAACATTGCCGGCGCGGAGGTAGTGGTGACGAGTTCGGCAATTGCGGCGGAGAATCCGGAAGTGGCGGCGGCGCGCGATGCGCATGTTCCGGTCATTCCTCGGGCGGAGATGCTGGCGGAGTTGATGCGGCTGAAGTACGGCATTGCGGTTGCGGGCATGCACGGTAAAACGACAACTACGTCGATGGTGGCGGCGGTGCTGGCCGGCGGAGGGCTGGATCCGACGGTGGTGGTGGGCGGGCGCGTGGATGCGATGGGATCGAATGCGCGGCTGGGGAAGTCGCATTATCTGGTAGCCGAGGCGGATGAGAGCGACCGGTCGTTCCTCAAGCTGTCGCCGATTCTGGCGGTGGTCACGAATATTGACCGCGAGCACATGGATTGTTATCGCAACATGCGCGATGTGAAACGAACGTTTTTGGAGTTCATGGATCGGGTGCCGTTTTATGGAATGATCGTCGCTTGCCAGGATGATCCGATCCTGCGGCGGCTTCTGCCCGAGGTGAGGCGGAGGCTGATTACCTACGGGACGCGCCGCGGATCGGATTTTCATATTGACATAGGGAAGCCAGCGAGGGCGACGGATGGCCAACCGGAGAGCCGTTTCCAAGTGAGGTTTAAGCAGGCAGACCTGGGTGAATTTCACCTGCACGTGCCGGGCGCGCACAACGTATTAAATGCGACGGCGGCAATCGCGGTGGGGATCGGGCTGGATATCGAATTGGACCACATTCGCGCTGCCCTGGAGAATTTCCGCGGGGTCGACCGGCGCTTTCAATTGCGCGGCAAGGCGGGCGGGGTCAGTGTCATTGATGATTACGGGCATCATCCGACGGAAATTCGGGCCACGCTGGCGGCGGCGCGGGAATGCGGTTTTAACAAAGTTCATGTGGTCTTCCAGCCGCACCGGTACACGCGCACTCGCGATCTGATGGAAGAGTTTGCGGGATGCTTCGGGGATGCGGATACGCTGTTCATTCTGGACATTTACGCCGCGAGCGAACCGCCGATCGAGGGCATCAGCGGGGAAGCGCTGGCGCGTCATATTAAGGATGCGGGAGGCCACGCGGCGCAGTACGTGGCATCGCTTCCGGAGGCGGTCGAGGCGGTTGCGGACGTAGCCAAGTCCGGGGAGATGGTGCTGACGCTAGGCGCAGGAAGTGTTTCCCAGCTGGGGCCATTGATCTTAGAGAAGCTGGAAGGACACTCACGGAACGCCGATCACACGGCCGTGGCCGGATCGGGAACCCGCGGTTGAGCCTTAGCGGGTTTCGCTGACATCGGCCGGCTTGATGTCGCGCCAGGGGAGCGAGCATTCATACTGCTCGAGTTCGCCGCGGGCGTCCTGCTCCATCATGTGATCGGAAGTGCGGCCACAGCAGAGGCAAAACCATTCTTTGGTCAGGTGATTCCAGCGGACTTTATGTTGAACCATGGCGTCCACGATTGTAACTAATCGTGACAAGGATGCGGAGTCGTGTGAGTAAGTTTTTGTGACACGGAAGTAATACAGCCGATTCCCTAGCCAGGCGAGCCTGGTGATTTATTTTGCCGACTCCGGCCAGGTTGGGCCGGCCAGATCGATTTGGATGACGGGCGCGCCGGCGGAAAGCGGGCCGACAGATCGAAGGAAGATGGGGACGTCCGCTTTAAGCACCCAGACGCGTGTGTCCTGCGGTTGCTTCCCGACGAGAGGGGCAACGGCCCCGGCAACGCCTCCGATATCGATGTGCACAAGGTAGGTTTTGGCCTTGTACTGCGTCTTCTGGATGGAGAATTCGTCTTCAGACTGAGGAGAGACTACGAGCTTCACGATTCGTGGCTTGGGAGCCGCAACCACCATGCTGAGGGTGTGCTTGGCGCCGTCAGCAAGGTTTGCGAGAAGGATGGAGAGGATTCCGTTGGCGACATCGGCAGGAATATTGAGGTGTTGGGTCGTGACTTTATCTTTGTCCTTGCCATCTTTCGACTGCCGCACTTTGACCTGGCCGGAACGACAATCAGTCCAAACTTCCATGGTGTCTTTGAAAGTGGGGCCGCTTTCGAGTAGGTGATCGCTCAGAACGCGAAACACGCCTTTCTGGGTGAAAGTGGTGGTGTCTTCGTAGATGGAGCCGTCGTCGAAGCGGAACTTCAGGTGGGAAGATAACTGACCGCTGTGAAGTTTTTGATCCCAATCTCCGACGCCGATGGCCTTTCCCTCTTCGCTGCGGAGAACCATGAAAGCGTGAATTGATCCTTGCGGAAACTTGACGGGAATCTGCTCCCCGCTGGCGAGGACGGAAAGGTGAAGGACCAGCAGGCTAAAGAAAATCCCTCGAGAATGCGGCGCGAATGTCATAATCAGGCGGCTCAAAGGGGCTATGACGCAGAATGCAAGGAGTTCGTTGCCAAGGCCGGGATAAAGTGTGTTTATCGCGTGGCCAGATTGCGCTCTTCCGGGCTCATCTGGTTCCACAGACGCTGCATGTCGGCGGCGATCTTTGGGTCGGTGTGGCGATTTTGTTTTTGGACGCGGGCAAACCAGCGGTAGGCAAGAGGCAGATCGCGGATGGCGCAATGGCCGTTGGCGTACATGGATCCCAGAGCGGTTTCTGCTTTTGCGCTGGAATGCTTGGCGGCAGCCATAAGATCTTTCTGCGCGCGATCACAGTCGACCGGGACTCCATCGCCGTGAAGATATTTTTCGCCTTGGGTTTCTTCAGTTTCAGCGACGGGCGTGATTCGAGAAGCAGGCTGAACCTTGGGGCGGGAACGGCGGGGCTGTACTTGAGGAGCGGGGTGCGCAGGTTCCTGTGTTACCGACTGGGTTGAAGAGGATTCCGTTTGGGTTGAATTGACAGGCTTAGAAATTGAGGGTTGGGTTTCGGCTGTCGCCTGGGACGGAGTGGATAAGGATGGTTGCGCTGCGGCGGAGGGAGGCGGTGTGAGCTTGACGAGTTTACCGGCGAAGGCTTGAAGATCGCGCCAGTGCCAGCCGGCCACAGCGGCTGCCAAACCGAGAAGCCCTACCGCAATGTAGCGACCGGTTCGCGCCGGGGGAGGCGGCTCGACCGGAGGCTTCGACTCGAAGAAAGTTCTTATGTCCTCCGCCAGTTCGTTCGACGCGGTTGCCGATGCCTCGGCGGAAGGATCATGGACCGGTTCTGGAGAGGATTCAGTAGCGATGACTACATTATTGTTCTCGTCTTCGGCCAAGGTTGGCACGGGCGATTCGGGATCGGGCTGAGCGATCGCCGATGGCTGGCGAGCCTCGAGGAGTGGAGCTCCACAGGCGAGGCAAAGAAAGTTTCCGGCGTTATTGGCACCACACTGACGACAGACTCTAGGCATGAAAGCAGTTAAGTAGCATTCTACATGCCTGTTGTGGAGTAGAGTGTTATCCGACTGTGCTCCCTGAACTTATGAAAGGTTGGCCGACGATTTGCGTCCACTTATGCAGAGGCTGACAAAGGAAAAATGTTCACCGGCCTGGGCAGAATTTTCTTGCAAAAAGACCCTGGGTTCATTTCAAAGCGGCCAGGAATTGGCACGGATTCCACAGATCAAGAGCTTTCTATTGGAAATGTATTCCTGCTTCACAGTGCAATGTTTTTCACTTCTTTTTTTGCCAAGCACCAATGAAAAACAACTAGGCTGGGTAGGATTTCTGAGTTATTATTACTGCCGCTAGTAGACGGGCGACCACGCTTGCCAGCTCGACTGCTCCCACAATTTGCGCGTGCTTGGGCCAACCGTCGTTCTATATCCATATCCGTGAGGAGGATGCATGACACGCACACTTGCGACTTCGTGTCGCTTGTTTACCGCCCTTTGTCTGTTGTTGGGACTCATTCCAACATTTGCCGCAACCCAGAAGAATCCGATCGTCATTCATGAAATCAAACATGACGTTTCGTTGCCGCTCAGCGTCATGGCCAAGCTCGCGCCACCAGCGCCGTCGACTCACATCATCATGCGTGAACACCGGTCTCCGAAACACTTCTTCAACATCGTGAAGGAGCAGGACCCGGTAGTGCAGACGGAGTACGGCCCGCTGGTCTCGACACAGAACCTACTCAGTTTCGATGGCGTTACTGAAAACCAAGGCGGAGCGCAGCCTCCGGACACGAACGGTTCGGTGGGAGCGACGCAGTTTGTGCTGATCACGAATTTCGACTACCAAGTTTTCGACAAGAGCGGCAACCAGATTCTGGCACCGACTCGCATTCACACTATCTGGTCGGGATTTGGCGGGGAGTGTTCTTCGGATGACGGCGGCGATCCGATCGTTCTCTGGGACAAACTCGCGCAGCGCTGGCTAGTGGAGCAGTTGGAATACTTCGGAACGGACCTGGTATGCGTGGCGGTTTCCACGACCGAAGACGCGACCGGCAGTTACAATCGGTATTCCTTCAGCTTTGGCAGCGCACTTCCGGACTATCCGAAATTGTCGGTTTGGCCGGATGCCTATTATCTCTCGGTGAACAACTTCGGAGCGGGCTACGGCGAACCCTGCGCACTGGATCGTACGGCAATGCTGGCCGGTACCACCGCAACCATGCAGTGCTTCTCGCCCAATTCGCAGAATTTCAGCTTCCTGCCGTCTGACGTGGATGGGGCGACCCTTCCACCGAGCGGCGCGCCGGCGAAATTCGTGGAACTAGGAAACACTAACACCACCCTGAACGAATATGACTTCCACGTAGACTTCACCAACCCAAACAACTCGACTTTCACTGGTCCGCACACCATCACTGTGCCGGCTTACACGTTGCTCTGCGGTGGCGGTGGTGGGGCTTGCATTCCGCAGCCGGGAACCTCCGTTCTCGTCGATGCTCTTGGCGATCGGCCGATGTATCGCTTGGCGTATCGCAATTACGGGGACCACGAAGCTATGGTGTTAGCTCACTCCATCTCACCAGGTTCGGGTTCGACTGCGGTGGCAGCCACGCGCTGGTACGAGCTGCGTGCCACGCCTCCGGGAGGCTCCTGGACGCTGTATCAGACGGGAACCGAGTCGAGCAAGACTTACAACATCTGGATGGCCAGCGTAGCCATGGACAAAGTAGGCAACATGGCTATCGGGGCCAGCTTTGACAATAAAACCAATGTCGATCCCAGCATTGGATACAGTGGTCGAGTTCCCAGCGATCCGCTTGGAAAGCTGGAAGGACCAAAGATCATTGTGAAGGGAACGGGAGTGGAGACGTCCAGCAACCGCTGGGGCGACTATAGCAGCATGAGCGTCGACCCGTCGGATGATTGCACGTTCTGGTATACCCAGATGTATTACAAGACGACGGGCATCGACTGGGTAGCCCACGTGGCGTCGTTCAAATTCACATCCTGCAACTAACGGAAAAGTTCCGTTCGAGCAGGACCTTTTCAAAGCACGCGTTCGGCTCTTTTGGGCTGGACGCGTTTTTATTTTTTGGCGGTTTCGGGGGCGAGGACAGACGGAGCGTTCGCCTTAAACTTGCCGCGCTTAGCCTCGGCTCACGGAAGCTGGGGAATGTTTCGTCTGTCCTCAGGTTAGGGTTAGGTCAGATATATGCGGCTGCGATTCAGCTTGTGTTGCAAGCTAGCGGCGAGTTGATCGATGTCGGCGGTAGCGATGAGCGGGGTGGTTCCATCGAGGAATGGGGTGCGATTGCTGCCGACGGCATCACGACGAATCTGCAGCAAGAGAGCTTGTACGGCGGTGGAATCGAGTTTTTGCGGAGTTAGCTGCACGATCTCGCTTAGCGCGGCGCCCAGGGAGATAGGCTCACGATAAGGACGTGGGCTGGTCATGGCGTCGAACGTGTCGGCGAGGCCGACGATGCGCACGGGCATGGGAAGGTCGTCGATGCGGAGGCCGTCGGGGTAGCCGGAGCCATCGGCACGCTCGTGATGCCAGCGCACAATTTCAGGAATGTTGGGCCAAGGCAGTTGCACGCCGCTGACGATTTGATGGCCGACGACGGTGTGGTCGGCCATTTCGCGAAACTCGTCGGGATTGAGGGTGGTGGGTTTTCCGAAGAGGCGTTTGTCGACGGCGACTTTGCCAATGTCGTGTAAATAGCCGGCGGAGCGGAGGGCGGCGATTTCGGAGGTGTCCATTTGCATGGCTTCGCCGATGGCGGCTGCGTAGCGCGCGACGCGAAGGGAGTGTCCGTGAATGTTCACGTGCTTAACGTCGATAGCGGCAGCGAAGGCTTCGAGAGCGGTGTCGTAATAGCCATGAAGGGAAGCCACCATGCGCAGGTTTTCGGAGACCCGCTGGGCCAAGTTCTGCGTGAGCATGTGATTTTGCACGGCGAGCGCGACGTAATGACAGAGGAGGCTTAAGGCTTCGAGTTCTTCGGCGTCATATTGGGATTCACTGCGGCGCTGACCGAGAGCAACGGCGCCTACAAACTTGCCGCCGGTCAGGAGAGGGGCGACGCACTTGAAAAGTTCCGGCGCGACATTGCCGTTCAAGCTGAAAAACTGGTCGTAGGAACTGGAGTTCAAGATGGCCGGGCCACGCGCGGACATGAGCGCATGAACGTGTTTGGGAAGAAGTGGAATGAGCGCGGGTTCGGGCATCAAGGCAAAGCCGGCGCTGGCGATCGAGGTAAGGAGGGAAGGTTTGTCGCTGTAAATAAAAAGAACAATCTCGCGCGCATCGGCGGCCTCTTGCAAGGCCGCGAGCATGGCACGCGCTGTCTGAGGGAAGTCGCGCTCTCCGGTCATGGCGGGGCCAAGATCGGATAACGCTTCTACCGTGCGCAGCAGCCGCCGGAAATTATCTTTTTGCACAGACACTGGCGCTGGTGGGTGCAAAAAACCAGAGCAAGGTTGAGAGTACCACGCAGGGAAAGCGGAGTAATCAGGCAATTGTTGGTTAGTTTGGTGCGGAGTTTCTTAAAACCAAGACCGCCGAGGGCGCAGAGGACGCCGAGTGCTGGGAACGATACCCGGGGTCATGATGGGGTTCGGTCAACGAGGGTTACAGTCTGGCGCGAACGGCCGCGAAGGTCATGTCCCGCGCACGGCTGCGGGTTTGCTTCTTCCACTTGAAGAATAAAGTGGTGTAGGTATCAGTAAGGTAGCCGGTGCGCGGTATTTGCAGTTCGCGCGCAGTGCGGTCGATCCAGCGGGATGGACCTTCGATCTCGCCAAAATTTCCAATGGGGGTTTCGTCCACGACCACGTGGCCCTTGCCATCGCTCCATTCGGAGCGAAATTTTTCATAACGAAATGTTGGGGCAAAGCGTAAGGCACGGAGGATGGCTTCGGTTTGACGGCCGTCTTCGACTTTGGTTTCGTTTTCAGTGCGGGTTTTGTGACGGCCAGTCTTGCCTTTGGCTTTGTGGGTAAGGATCCAAGCTGGGCCATATTTGCGGAGGCGCAGGAGTTCGCCGCGCTTGCGCAATGGCTGCCCGGGCAGATCGTAAAGTGAATTCATTTCGTGAGTGCGGGGAGTGATGAGCCGAAATCCGGATTGCCGGAGGCGGCGGTTGAGCTGCCGCAAATCCTCGACGCGAAACTTAATTTCGATTTCCTGATTGGATTTCATCCGAGGTTAGTATAAGACGGCGCCGATTAGCTAAAGGTTGGCAGTTTGACCAAGTCGCTCGAGGGGACGGGTTCGAGGGGTTCACCCGCCTTTCGCCAAGCCGCGAAGCCGCCTTCGATGACGAAGGCGTTGAAGCCCTTGTCTCGCAGTTGCAGCGCCACCCGGGCGCTGGTCGCTTCGCGTGCTCAAGTACAGTAAAGATAAATATCTTTGTCCTTGGGCAAAGTTTTGAGTTCTTCGATGAGATTGTTGGGTTCGAAGCGGATGGATCCCTGAATGCGTTCGGCATTGGGATCGTAGTAGCCGTGACTGCGAACATCGAGCAGAAGGATCTTGCCATTGCCGTCAGCGGCAAGCCGACGGGCGAGCTCCTGAACCTGCACCCGCGGCACAACGCGGTAAACCTTAGCCTTGCGATAAAGCGCGATGCGATAGGCAATGTAAACGATCGCGGCTGCGAGCAGCACTTCTTCCAGAGAGTGAGTGGCAGTCTGAACTCTGCGCGTGAGGGTGGCGAGAAAGTCACGCGATAAAAAGCCGACGGCCGTATAGGAAAGGATGTAAAGCGAAACGCCGGCGACGTCGAGGCGCAGAAATTGCGAGTAGGGCATTTTCATACTGCCGGCCAAGGGCGGAGCCATGGTGTTGATGCCGGGAATGAACTTGGCGAATAGAAGAGTGAGCTTTCCGCGTTTGTAGAAAGATTCGGCGGAGCGGAGGATGCAGGTTTCGGGATTGATCGAGATGCGGCAGAGGACGCCCAGCAGCCACCATCCCATGTGCTTGCCGGCGGCGAACAGTAACGTATCGCCTGCGACCATGGCCGAGATGGCGAGAATTAGAACGATTGGGGCGCTGAGCGTCTTCGAGGCGATAGCTGCGCCGCCACCGACCAGAGCGAGGGCGGCGGGAACCGGCAGACCGATTGCCTCGGCGAACACGATCAGGAAGATAAGAAGATAGCCGTGGGCGGCAATATCTGAGAAGAGATGATTCACTGGATCGAGAGCAAGACGGCTGTTGCCAGTATAAACAAAAAAGGGCGGCGAATAGGCCGCCCGATAAGAACGATGCTGGGAAGTTACTTCATCATCTTTACGCTCATGACGTGGATGGCCATTTTGTCTTTGTAGACGTGAGCGCTGAGCTCGACGTGGTGGCCTTCATGGCCCTTCACGGCGTCGGGGTTCATGATGCTCCAGGATGATTTGTCTTTATCGCTGACAAAGCTGTATTTGTCACCGTCGGCCTTGATGGTGCCTTTGAGGGTCTTGAGCGGGGCGGCAGCGGCTTTATCAGAGGATCCTTGCCCCATATTGTCTTGTGCGATGGCGTTGACGCCGAGCAGCATCACGGAAAACACCATTACGAACAGCAAGAGTTTCTTCATGTTCCTGATCTCCTTGGGGGTGAAAGTTGAACTGCGGAATTATACTCCAGTGACAGTACGGGTCCGGGTGGGAAATGGATTGCGGAAAAGGATGGGGATGTAAAAGTTTGTTTCTGGGACGCTATTTTTCGCGGGCGACTACGAATTCGGGCGCCCAAAGCAGGGCGCGCTTGCTGTCGTTGTTGGGGAAGTTGCAGATAGCATTGCGGGCGAGGGCTGCATATTGCAAGGCGCGCTGGTGGGCAGCCTCGATGGAGCCATGGCGGTCGAGGATTTCGAGAATGTTATTGTGAGTGACACCGTCAAATGCGCGCTCGCGCATTACGGTTTGGATCATCTCGCGCTCGGCGGGCTGGCAGCGGTCCAAAGCGTGAATTACGGCCATAGTGACTTTGCCTTCGCGCAGGTCGCTGGCCACGGGTTTGCCGAGGACCTCTTCTGAGGCAGTCAGGTCCAGAACGTCGTCAACAATCTGAAATGCCATGCCGAGGTCACGCCCGTATTGAGCGAGATTTTCTTCCTGCTCGGGAGTCGCGCCACCGAGGATAGCGCCAAGGCGCATGCATACGGAGAATAGGCAGGCAGTTTTGCGGTAAATGAGATCGAAGTGCTGATCGAGCGAGATCAGGTGGCCGAGCTTCTCCATCTGCAGCAGTTCGCCTTCGACCATCTGCTGAGTGAGCTCGATGAGGGTATCAAGAATGCGAAAATTGCGCTCCTGGACGGCGATTTTGAACGCCTGCATGTAGAGCCAGTCGCCGGCGAGAACGCATTTGGAATTACCCCATTGGGTGTTGGCGGCAGGACGGCCACGGCGGGTTTGAGCCTCGTCGATGATGTCGTCGTGGACGAGGGTTGCGGTGTGAATGATCTCGACGACGGCGCCGAGTCGAACCGCGCCCCGCCCGCGATAATCAAAGAGCTTGGCGGAAAGCAGCAGTAGCATGGGACGAATGCGCTTGCCACCGCCGCCGCGCAAATATTCGCCGATTTCGGTGATGGCTTCGACGGGCGAGACCGTATCGCGGCCAAACTCGCGCTCGATGGCGGCAAGGTCTTCGCGCAGGAGTTCGAAAATTTCTTTTCCGCCGATGGATGCCGGTGTGGCCAATCGCTCCTCGTTAATTGCTGCGGTAATTCGTGAACTGCATGTCGATACCGAAATCTTGCGCCCGAAGCAGTGAAATAATCTCCTGCAAAGTATCGCGGTCTTTGCTGCTCACGCGCACGAGATCGCCCTGGATCGACGCATTCACTTTCTTCTTGGTGTCTTTGATGGTCTTGACGATTTCACGCGCCTTTTCAATCGGAATGCCTTGCTGCATGGTGATGCGCTGCTTGGCGGTGCCTCCGGCTGCGGTCTCAACCGGGCCGTAAGTCAAGCCTTTGAGCGGCACACCGCGTTTGACGAGCTTTTGCTGGAAAACGTCATTGATGGACTTCAACTTAAATTCGTCGATGGAGTGGAGGACGATCGCGTCCTTGCCGTCGAGTTCGATGGTAGACTTCGAATCTTTCAGGTCGAACCGCGTATGGATTTCCTTGAGCGCCTGCTGGATGGCGTTGGAAACTTCCTGCAAGTCAATCTTGCTGACCACGTCAAAAGTGTTCTCTGGCATGTTGTTTTAACTTTAAATGATTGCCGCGCCCCAGTAAAAGATGCACCTATAAAGCTAAACGGAGTTCGACTTTTGGGGAAGCGAAAAGAAGCGATGGAAGTTTGCGGTGGTCCGTGAGCCAATTTCTTCGATCGAGGTGGCGCGCAATTCGGCGATCTGCCGGGCGGTTTCCTTGACGAAGGCGGGCTCGTTACGTTTGCCGCGATGCGGAACAGGCGCGAGATAGGGGGAATCGGTTTCGATCAGGATGTGGTCGAGCGGGACTTCTTTGGCGGCGTCGCGAATCTGCTGTCCTTTGGGAAAAGTGACGTTGCCGGCGAACGAAATCATGAAACCCAGGTCCAGTGCCCGTTTTGCATGAGGCCAGGTTCCGGTGAAGCAATGGAGAATTCCGCCGAGGCCGGTCGGACGCCAGTGCTGGTCGATCAGACGCAGGCAATCTTCCCAAGCGTCGTCGGTGTTGTTGGACGGGCGACAATGAATGACGATGGGAAGTTTGGCAGTGGCGGCTAAATCCATCTGCTTGATGAAGACTTGCTGTTGGGTTTCGCGAGGCGAGTGGTCGTAGAAATAGTCGAGGCCGATTTCGCCCCAGGCAATCACTTTGGGTTGAGTTGCTAGTTGTGCGAGTTCGTCGAATGCGGCGTCAGTGGCGAGCTTTGCTTCGTGGGGGTGAATGCCGACGGTGGCGTATATGAAGTCGTACTTTGCGGCGAGTTGGATGCCGCAGTCCATAGTGCCGGGGCCATCCCCATTGCCGATAGCGACGATGGTTTGAACGCCAGCCTCGCGTGCATGCTGGATGACTTGCTCGCGATCGGAGTCGAACTGCTTGCCGTCGAGATGGGCGTGGGAGTCGACGAGGGCTAGGTGGTCGGTGGTCATGGATCAGACAGTCGTTGGTCTTGGGCCGCCGGTCGTTGGCAAAACCGCTGTGCCCTCAGCCCGGGATATCTACTTTAACCTCGCTCCGATTGGCACATCTTCGAGAAAGCTAGCCAGTACCGGCTTGCCGCCCTCGATCGATGCAGCGACGATCATGCCATTCGATTCGAGGCCACGCAGCTTGCGGGGAGCCAAGTTCGCAACGATGACAACCTTGCGGCCGATCAAAGTTTCTGGGGAGTACGCTTCGGCGATGCCAGCCACAAGTTGGCGGATTTCGGTGCCTATGTCAACTTCGAGGCGGAGAAGCTTGTCAGCGCCTTTGACTTTTTCGGCGACTTTGACTTGCCCCACACGCAGTTCGATCTTAGCGAAATCGTCGATGCTGATCTTGCCATCTGAAATTGCTGCCGCCTGCGTGGCGGGCTTCGCAGCGTCGGGTTTCAATTCGGGCGGCTGAGTTGCGATAGTGGCAGTAGCAGCAGCGGTGGGTCGTCCCTGCTCTTCCATCTTCTGCATCCTTTCAACGGCGCTTTTGTCGGCACGGGGAAAGACGGGTTCGATGGCGCCGAGTTTCGTGCCCAAAGATAAATGTCCCCAGCGCAATTTGGACAGATCGAACTTTCGAATATCGCCGAGGCCCATTTGCGCGAAAATCTTCGCGGTAGCGTCGGGGATTACAGGATGTGCGAGCACAGTGACGATGCGCAACGCTTCGGCGCTGGTATAAAGAACCGTTGCCAGTCGTGAGCGGCTCTCTTCATCGGTCTTTTCGCCCAAGGCCCAAGGTTCGTTCTCGACGATATATTTGTCGACTGCGGCGACCAGTCCCCATGCGAGTTCGAGCGCACGGGAGAATTGATATTGATCGAAGAGAGCAGAGCACTCGGAAATCACTTTGCGTGCCGCGTCGGCAATGGCGTCGTCGGTCGCGCGATGAGCGGCGGTTGGCGAAGGATAGGGAACTTCGCCGTGGAAATAGCGCTGGATCATCGATAGCGTACGGCTGGCGAGATTACCAAGGCCGTTGGCGAGATCGGCGTTGTAGCGCTGGACAAGAGCGTCGAAGGAGAACGACCCATCCTGGCCAAAAACGATTTCACGAAGCAGGAAGTACCGGAGCGCATCGGTTCCGACGACATCCAAAATCGTTTCGGCGCGAACGATGTTGCCGCGCGATTTCGACATCTTATTTTCTTCGAAGAGGAGCCAGCCGTGAGCGACGATGCCTTTCGGCAGCGGAAGGCCTGCAGCCATTAGGAATGCCGGCCAGTACACGCAATGGAAGCGGACAATTTCTTTGCCGATCATGTGAACGTCGGCAGGCCAGAATTTTTCGTAGAGCCTGGTGTCGTCCGATCCGTAGCCGAGTGCGGTGATGTAGTTGGAGAGAGCGTCCATCCAGACGTAGATCACGTGCTTGGGATCGTCAGGAACAGGAATGCCCCAGGAGAAAGTGCTGCGGCTGACGGAAAGATCGCGCAAGCCGGAGCGCACGAAGGAAATGACTTCGTTGCGGCGCGTCTCGGGACGAATGAAATCGGGCTGACTCTCGTAGAGATCCAGGAGGCTATCTTGAAATGCGGAGAGCTTGAAAAAATAATTTTCCTCGTGGACCGTTTCTGTGGGACGGCCGCATTGCGGGCAGGGATCGCCGGGCTTGGCGGAATCGACATAGAGCTCGTCGGAAACGCAATACTGGCCAGTGTAGGTTCCCTTATAGATGTAGCCGTTGTCGCGAATTTTGCGCCAGAGAGCCTGCACGCCGCGCTTATGGCGGTCGGAGGTAGTGCGAATGAAATCGTCGTAGGTGAGACCCATGCGGTCCCAGAGGGCGCGGAACTCGGCGGAAACTTCATCCGTGAGTTGCTGGGGAGATTTTTTCGCGGCGAGGGCGCTGCGCTCGATCTTCTGGCCGTGCTCGTCGGTTCCGGTGAGAAAAAAAGTATCGACGCCGAGCATGCGCTGGCGGCGCGCGATGGCGTCGCAGGCGATGGTGGTGTACGCGGTGCCGATGTGCGGCCGCGCATTGACGTAATAGATCGGGGTCGTGATGTAGAACTTCTGGGTCATGTGCTGAGATATATTTTCTTGTTAATTATGATCGCCGAGAACCGCTTAGATATTTTTGCATGGCTTCTTGCATTACGGTTTTCAGCGGGACGCGGCAGTCCGCGGCGATGCGTCGGCAATCTTCATATTCCGGCGCGTAATTGGTAATGGTGCCGTTCATGCTGGCGATCTTCATGCGCACATCGCCCCATTGTGTCGAAACTGTGACCCACTTTCTCGCGAGGGTTTGGCGGTGCTCCTCGCGCTGCCGCACGCCCAAGGTTGTGGTTTCGGCAAAAATGATTTGTGACAACTGCGGCGCGTCCTGGGGATGGCAAAGGACGGTTAACAGCAAGCCTGGGCGATTCTTCTTCATTTGTACGGGCATGGCGAACGCGTCGAGCGCGCCGGCTTCCAGCAGGCGATCCATTACGTAGCCGAAGACTTGAGGATTGAGATCGTCGAGGTTGGCTTCGATGACGGTGATCGTCTCAGCGGCCACCTTGCCGCTTGCTGTGGCTGATTCGCCGATGGTAAGACGTGCGACGTTGGCGTGCCCGGGGAAATCGCGGGTGCCGGCGCCGTAGCCGGTGTGCTCGACGGTCATCTGCGGAAATGCTGAGAACCGCCGGGCCAGCGTCTTCACGATGGCTGCGCCAGTGGGTGTGACCAGTTCGGCCTGAATTCCCGATGAGTAAATGGGGGCGTCTTTGAGAAGCTCCAGCGTCGCAGGCGCGGGGACGGGAAGAGTTCCGTGGGCGCAGGTGACGGTGCCGCCGCCGACATTCAAGGGGGAGCAGATAATTTCATCAACGTTGAGTGCATGCGCCCCGACGGCGGCGCAAACGATGTCGACCATGGCGTCGACGGCGCCGACTTCGTGGAAATGCACGCTCTCGATATCGGTGGAATGAATTTTCGCTTCGGCTGCACCCAAGGCCTCGAAGATGGCGATCGCGTTGGCCTTTGCGGGGTCCGCAATCGGGGATTTGAGGATGATCTCGCGAATCTCGCTGAGATGGCGGCCGGGGTGATCGTGATTTTCATCGTCGTGCGACGGCGAGGCGCCATAGTTGTGCTCGAGCAATTCGACTGGGGCGTGGCGATGATCGTGAGAGCCATGAGCGGGTTGATGCTTCTGCTCATGGCGCTCGGAGCGCTGCTTCCAGTATTCCTCGCGAGGGAGGTCCTTTTCACCATGCGAATAAACGTCGACCTTGAGGGCGCTGATGCCACTGCGCTCGACCCGCGAGACCTCAAGACGAGCACCGATGTTCAACGCCGCGACAGTTTCCTCGAGCAGCTGCGGGGACACGCCGGCGTCGAGCAAAGCGCCGAGAAACATGTCGCCGCTGATACCAGAAAAACAATCGAGGTAGGCAATGCGCATAGGAACCGTGGTTGGTCCTTGGTCTTTGGCCCTTGGTCGTGCGTGCTTGGCCTGAAGCGGAGGCTAAATGGGCTGTGGTTCGCCGAAAGCAAATCACTTGCAGCCAAGGACCGACGACCAACGACGAATTACCAAGGACTTGTTTTCATCATAGGGAAGGCAAGAATTGGCGTCAAACCTCTGCGGAATCGATAGTCTGCTAAAATCGCAGTTCTCACCAAGGCTTTCGAGGGACCTGTGTATCGTCATCTGGAAGATCGGCTTGGCCAGCGCGTGCGCGAATTTTTGCAGCGCACGTATGGGTTGGATCTGCCAAAAATCGTGATCGAACAGCCGCCGAGCGTGGAGTTTGGGGAATACGCGCTGCCGCTGGCGTTTGAGCTGGCCAAAAAGCTGCGCAAAGCGCCGCGAAAGATTGCGGAAGAAATTGTTGGCGGGATCGGGACGATTGAAGGATTCGAGAAGTTGGAGTTGGCGGGCGCGGGGTACATCAATGCGCGGTTAAGACGCGATGAGTTGGCGGCAGCGTTGGCGGCAGACGAGCGGCCAAGCGGCAAAGTTCCTTCAGGCAAAGTTTTAGTCGAGCACACCAGCATCAATCCCAATAAGGCTGCTCACATCGGACACCTGCGGAATGCAATCTTGGGGGATACGTTTGTGCGGCTGCTGCGATTCGCGGACAGGGAAGTGGATGTGCAGAATTACATCGACAACACAGGCGTGCAGGTGGCGGATGTGATTGTTGGATTTCTGCATCTGGAGAGAAAATCTCGAGGCGAGATCGAAGAACTGACTCGACGGCCGCGGTTTGATTACTACTGCTGGGATTTGTACGCGCGAGTTTCGCAGTGGTACGAGCAGGACAAAAAGAACCTGCAGGCGCGTCACGAAGCGTTGCATGCGATTGAACAGGGTGGGAATGAGACGGCTGCGATCGCGGATTTGATTTCGGTTGCGGTGCTGCGGCGGCATCTGGAGACGATGGACAGGTTGGACATTGAGTATGATTTTCTGCCCCGCGAGAGCGAGATTCTGCACCTGCATTTCTGGGAAACAGCATTCACCATGCTGAAAAAGAGGGTTTTGTTCCTGGAGACAACGGGAAAGAACAAAGGCTGCTGGGTGATGCGAAGGGCGGCGGCAGGCGAGAAGAGCCTAGATGAGGTTCTCACTTCCGTCGGTACGGATTCGAATTACTTGAATTACGTTTCCGAGGAAAATCAGAAGGTTATCGTGCGGTCGAATGGGACGGTTGGATACGTCGGAAAGGACATCGCCTATCATCTTTGGAAGTTCGGGTTGCTAGGGAGAGATTTCGGCTATCGCAAGTTCTATCGGTATCCCAATCAGCATGAGTGTTGGGTTTCTGCGACTGAGGGAGAGCCGGAGCATCCGCATTTTGGGGATGTTGCAGAAATTTACAACGTAATCGATGCGCGACAAGCCGAGGCGCAAAATACCGTCATCGAGGCGCTACGAGAGCTGGGCTATACGCAGCAAGCGGATCACTACACGCATTTTTCATATGAGATGGTCGCGTTGACTCCGCGCTGCGCAGCTGAACTGGGCTACGAACTTTCCGAAGAAGACAAAACGCGGCCGTTCATTGAAGTTTCCGGACGCAAAGGATTTGGAGTGAAGGCGGACGATCTGATCGATAGGCTGATCGCGTCGGCGAAGAAAGAAGTGGATGCTCGGCATCCGGAACTGAGTGATGGGGAACGGACCACGATCGCCACGCAGATCGCGGTGGGCGCGCTACGTTACTTCATGCTGAAGTTTACGAAGTCTTCGCTGATTGCGTTTGACTTCAAAGAAGCGCTAAGTTTCGAAGGTGAAACTGGACCGTACGCGCAGTATGCAGTGGTGCGAGCGACGAATATCTTCAGGAAAGGCGGAATCGATCCGGAGGCGTTTTGTCATCAGTTGAGCATTTCTCCGAGCGAATACGCCAAGTTTCTAAGCGGCGCGGATGCGAATGACATTTGGGAGCTCTGGCTGACTGCGGCGAAGACCTCATACGTGGTGAACCAATGCATCGCGACGACGGAGCCGGCATATCTGGCCAAACATGTGTTTCAACTGGCGCAGGGCTTCAATACGTTCTATCACCGCTACCCCATTTTGAACGAAGCGGATGAGAACCGAAAGAAATTCCTGCTGGCGACGGCTGCGATAGTGCGGCGGGAACTGATCCGAGCGCTCGCGGTGATGGGGATCAGCGTTCCCCCCGTCATGTGAGTTTCCCCAACATTTACGTACAAAACGGCGCGTTACTTTCGGAACTTCGGTAACTTCCGCATACCCGATAGAATTCGGGCCAGGGTTATGCAAAAAATCGCCGTCCTCTACGACGCCAGCCAGGCGGTATTGTCTACGCTTGACCTTGACGAGGTGTTGCAGACGATCCTGGGAATCGCCCGGGATTACTTTCACCTGCAAAACGTCGCCATCATGCTGCTGGACAAGGATGCGGGCGAGCTCTATGTGCGGCGGCAGATTGGCTGGGATGAGGGCCAGGACAAGGCTCGGATCCCACTGGGCAGTGGAATCACCGGAACGGCGGCGCTCAAGAAGCGGCCGATATACTCGCCCGACGTCAGCAAGGATCCTCGCTACTTTGAATCGACGAAAACGACGCGTTCGGAATTAGCTGTGCCGCTGATGGTGCGGGACGAAGTTGTGGGCGTGCTCGATTGCCAAAGCGATAACCTCAATCATTTTGATGCGGAAACAACGGACCTGCTTACCCTGTTTTCCACACAGGCTTCCATGGCTTTGCAAAATGCAAGATTGCACCAACTGGAGCAGGAGCGCGCGTCGCAACTGGAGGCCATTAACGCCATCGCAAAGCAGATGACAGCGGTGCTTGACTTGAACGAACTGCTGTCGAAAGTATGCCTGTTGACGCAGGAAGCTTTCCAAGTAGCGCACGTCTCGGTGCTAGTGAAGGACGATGAAGATCTGGTGTTGCGAGCGAGCCATGGACGGCTGACGGCACGAACTGCCGTCGGAGGAAGATTGCCGATAGATTCCGGGTCATGGGGGCGTGCGCTTGGATCTGGCAACACAGTAACGGAAAATGACACGCGATCGCTGGAAAGCACGCTGCATGCGGAAACTGCCGCGAGCATGTACATTCCGCTGATTTCGTTTGGGCAGCCGCTAGGAGTGATGGTGATCTCGAGCGACCGGCCGAAGGCATTCCACGTCAGTGATGAGCAACCGCTGGAGTCGGTGGCGGACATCTGCGCGACCGCGATCCAGAATTCGCATTATGTCGAGCGGGTAAAACAGCTGGCGTATCTGGACGGGCTGACCGGGATCTTCAATCGGCGATTTTTCGAGATGAGGATTACGGAAGAAATCGAGCGTGCACGGCGCTTCGAAACCGGCCTGGGTGTCATCATGATTGACATCGACCAGTTCAAGCGGCTGAATGATGAATTTGGACACCTGCTGGGCGATGAAGTGTTACGGCAGGTGTCGTCGATCCTGCACCGTCAACTGCGAAAAATCGATGTGGTTTGCCGGTACGGAGGGGAAGAATTCGCGATCCTGCTTCCGGAGACAAATTGCCAACACACATTGGGAGTGGCGGAGAAACTGCGGCGCATGGTGGAGGCCTGGCAATTTCCGGGAGTGCCTCGTCCGGTGACGATCAGCGCGGGAACGGCGAATTATCCGGAACATGGAACTACCAGAGATGAACTGGTGAGTGCGGGAGATGCCGGCCTTTATACCGCGAAACAGGGCGGGCGAAATCGAGTTTGCTTGGCGGCGGGAACCGAGCGCGAGGGTTCACGCCATAAATCAAGAGAGTTGGCCTGGCAAGAATAGAGGTTAGAATTCGTTTTGCAGTTCCTGCAGTTCTTTCTGAAGCTCTTTCATCGTCTGACCCTGCTGATCGCGATATTGGCGTTGCATCTCCCGGATTTGTTTTTGAAGTTCTTCGCTTTGCTTGCGGGCCTCTTTGGCGCTCTTCTCCCAATCTTTTCCCAATTGCGCCATGCTGCGGCTGTAAGCTTCTTCCATCTGCGGTTTCATGCGCGCGACTTCACACTGCAATTTGCTCATTGCCTCCCGAGTCGCGGCATCAATTTCGGGGGTGTCCAGACTCTCCCAATAGAGCTCGCCTTGTCTACGCTCCGGCAGGGTTAGGGTGATGGTCTGCTCTTTCTTATCGCGAAGGATGCTGATGGCAGCGGTGTTGCCCTTCCGGTTGCGCAGGAGGCGGGAAAAATCGCCGCTGTCGCTGATCGATTCACCGTTGATTTTGACGATGACGTCGCCGGCACGAAACCCGGCTTTGTCGGCGCGGCTGCCTTTTTCGACAGAGCGAACCAGGACGCCTTGGCCGTTCTTGGCACCGAAAAAATCACCAAGCTGGGAGGTCATATTTTCCACCATCAGGCCGCTGCGAGCGGAGGAGTGGACGACGACGATCGACATGGGCATGTCGATATCGGGGATGACGGGCATGGCCGGCATTTCGAAGTGGAAGTCGTTGGGACTTGAGCCGACGGTATAGCCATAGCCGTAACCACTTTTGCGATCGCCGAGTTGCACTTTGACGGTCATGGGCTGGCCGTTGCGGCTGATTCCGAGAGTGACCACTCTACCGGGGGGCGTTTCGCGAATCATGCGGCGGAGTTGCTCCACGCTCTCGACCTCGGTCCCGTTCAGGGTCAGGATGACGTCTTGCTCTTTGAGGCCGGCTTTGCCGGCGGGGGCGTCTTGGTCGACCATGGTGATCTCAACGCCGCGTTCTTCTTTCAAATGAAGAGTGGACAAGCGATCGGGAGTGATGTCACGCGTATCGACACCGAGATAAGGTGTGCCGCCACTATCGTCGCTGGAGAAGCCGAAGTTGTCACCATTGACATTGAGAGTGAGATTGTCGGCGCTGGCCCCGGCAGCCAGGAACGGCAGGATGATAGCGATGGTTAGTAGCGTTATTTTCATAGCATTCCTCCCCGTTAGTGGCTGCGGCGAAACGAAATATCGCCGGTGGTGGTCTGGACTTTGAGCACGGGACCGCCGCCGTTCAGATTGCCTTCTGCGGTCACAGTCTTTGGACCATAATCGCCGCCCTCGCTGCTGACTTTGATTTCAGAAAAATCGGAGTTGATGCGATGGCCGTTGGCGACCTCGATCGAAGCCCGGATGTTCATATTTACGTTGGGGGCGAGATAAACCACGATATCGCCCGCGGAGGTTTCCAGGGTGGAGTCGTTGTGCTCGCCGCGCGAAGGAATAAATTTCACCGCGATGCTGCCCGCGCCGGTTTCGGCGCGAGCCGAGGGAACGCCCATGAGCTCAATGGTGCCGCCACCGGTTTCGGCGCGGACCGGACCTTTCGCGGAAGTTAAACGGATGCTGCCACCGCCAGTGGAAATTTCAGCGGAACCACCGATATCGCCGAGTTCAATGCTGCCACCGCCAGTTTCCGCCTTCACCCCGCCCGCGCAATGCTCGACGCGGATGCTTCCGCCGCCGGTTTCGAGTTCTGCGCCCTGCATTCCGGAGATGACTTCGACACTGCCGCCACCGCTCTCAGCGATGATCTTGCCTTTGGCGGATTCGACGCGAATGGAGCCGCCACCGGTGTGCAGGCTGACGTCAGACGACGCGTTGCCGACATCGATTCCGCCACCGCCGGTCTCGGCGTAAATGGAGCCGCCGATGTCGTCGAGGCGAACGTTGCCGCCGCCGCTTTGTGCGTTGACGCGGCCGGAGACAGCGGTGGTGGTCACATTGCCGCCGTCAGTTTCAATCTTTACTTCGTCCATTTCGCGGGGAACCGAGATGGTGAAATCGCCAGAGAAGCGATGCGGTCGTCCGCCTTCCCAATCGCCCACGATCCAGGCAGTGTCGCCGCGGACGTAAGCAGAGATTTTGTAATTCTCGAACTCACGGCGGGCCTTCGACTCTGAGGAACTGTAGGAGTGATTGCGAATGGTGTACGTGATGCCCTGTTGCGAACCGCCTTCGACGCGAACCGACCCGATATCGATTTTCACTCTGAGATTTCTTGCAACTCCGAGGTTGCCAGTGATTTCCTGGCTCCAATTTCCGTCGTCACCATAAATGCGACCCTGCTGGGCCAGAGCTGCCGCTGGCAGAATCACCAGCAGAACGGCAGCGAATTTAAAAGCTCTTTTCAAAATTCCACCTTTCTCTCTCAACCCTCGACCTTCTTCTATCGGTGCGAGCGAGACGCTCGCACCCACACTAAAACAGGTTCTAATCGAACTCGGGCAACTGCGCGAGCATAGTTCGCGCCTGGTTCTTGATGTAATCGCTGCGATCATTCTCTGCTAGCCGCTGCAGAACGACGCGGACGCTGCTATCGCCGCGGACAGGCTCCAATAGATGGAGAGCGTCAGTGCGAACGCCAGGGTTGGAATCGTTTAACAGAGCTTCGAGCAGAGCATCGCGCACGCGCGGATCGCTCTTGACGTATGCCGCGAGGCCGTCCAAGGCCTTGAGCCGCACCCCAGGGTTGGAATCATAGCGCAGGGCGTAGATCAAAGCTTCGCGGACCTGGGTGTCGTTGGGTTGCTGGGTCAGAAGATCGACGGAATCCATGCGCACGCCGGAGTTGTAGTTGTTGCGCGCGGCAAATAGAAGCAACTGCTGAATGCGCTGATCGTTCAACGAGCCTTGGGTCTGCTGCGTGGATACGGTGTCGTATTTAATGGTGACTTGATTCGAACCGGGTTCCTGGGAAACAGAGCGAATGCCGGCGATGGACGACTCGGACAGGGCCGCGGCCGGCGAGGGAACTTGGCCCGGACGATTGCTCAACAACTGATAGGTTGCGCCAACACCGCCAGCGAATCCCACGATGAAGATCACGGATGCGAGTGCAGGAGCAAATCGGACCTGGCGCAGCCAAGCCGCAGGGTCGAAGATCAGGCGATGCCAGAAGCGGCCTTGCTTAGTGGTTTCGAGGGCTTCCTGCAGCCGCATGCGGGAAGCTGTCAACAGATTGGGCGATGGTTCTTCGACCGGCAACTCGGAGAGCACGGCGTGGAACTTGCGCGCGGATTTCAGTTCGGTGGCGCAATCGGGGCAGCGGGCCAGATGCTGCTCGAGTTCGTAGCGAGCATCGTCGGCCAGTTCGTTGTAAACGTACAGCAAAACATTCTGTTTGACCCAATCACATTTCATAAGCTCATCTCATGTCTGCCAAGGCGCTACGCAGTTTCTGCGTCGCGCGAAACAATGTGTTCTTGGCAGTTTCTTCCGTGGTGTTCAAAACTTCACCGACCGTGCGCAATTTCAATCCGTGATAATGCTTCAATTCAAAAACCATGCGCTCGCGCGGAGTCAACTTATCGAGCGCCTTGCTGATGCGGCCACCCAACTCCCGGCGCATCAGATCGCGCTCGGGATTCGCTCCGGCCCGCGCATCCGGAACTTGCTCGAGCACATCGTACTGCTCACCACTGGGATCGGTCGCCACTGGCGCGTCTTCCTTGCGCACCTGTTTTTTGCGCAGGTGATCGAGACAAAGATTCGTCACGATCCGATAGATCCAAGTATAAAAAGAGCACTCGAAGCGAAAGTTCGCGACACTCTTATACGCCTTCAGGAACGCTTCCTGATAAATGTCCTGGGCTTCATGTTCCGATCCGGTGAGGTGCATGGCCAGCCGGAGTACCGCCTGGTCGTAATGGCGCACCAATTCTTCGAAGGCGGCGCGGTTGCCGCGTTGCGCCTCGCGCACCAGCATGGTGTCGTCAATGCGGCCTAGACTATGCCCAGCCATAGGGCCCCGAGATGGGGGGCTCTGGGTCCTTCCAGCTTCGTCGTTTTGCCACCGTTCCCGGAGGGAACATTCGCCAACCGTAAATGGTACCGCCCAAGCGTCGGCCGGCATATAGTTTGTTGTCCTCGACTGCGCCGGGCGCCCTTGCCGTTGCTTTTATCTTCCCGGCTGCCATAGCTATGGACGTATCAGGATGAGAACCGTGAGCAGGATTATAGGGATATGGAAGCATACTTGCAGACAGAGACAGGCTGTAAGGGTTTGAGAGAAGGCGGGTTATAGACGCATGCCGTTTTGGCGCGGGACGACCGCGGGTGCTCCACTCAAGCCAACACCGGGCCTGAGCGGCCACCGGTCCAACTAGTCTAAATGGCGTGAGCGCCGTTTCCCCGAACCCAGGCATGATGAGCGTAATCGGATATCACGCCAACCACCGTGGCATTTGGCTCGGCAGTCGGATACGATTGCGCTCGATGCATAAGAGCAAAGGCAACGCTAACAGCCGTTTCGGGCGGATCAAGGCCGTGAGCGCAGGTCTCATTCTCGTCGCTGTCGGAAGCTTGCGTATGATCCGAGGTGTGCAGGTTGTGACCCATTGGACTGGCCAGCCAATGTTTTCGTGGGGATTCGTCGCAGCCGGAATCGTCTGCATACTTTCTGCTCTGGTTCCTGCGTCATGGATCGCTAGGGCGGCTCAGCTACCTACTGGAAAGGGAAAGTTGGATAAACATTCACGATGAGTGCTATGGCGATGTTACGCCAATTGACTCTTTACAGCTCCCCACGAGGCCGACTTCGATTTACTGAATCACGTGGAACGGCACATTGCTCGTGAGCACGCCGGTGGGCGTGGTCACGGTGACGTAGCCTGTGGTAGCGCCGGAGGGAACCGTAGCTTTGATGAACGTATCGGATACGACCGTAAAGTTTGCAGGGGTTCCGTTGAGTTCAACGGCAGTGCTACCCGCCAGACCCTGCCCGAGAATGCCGAACCCTTGACCGATCTTGGATGGATTTCGAACCAACGCCACGAAGGCGCTCAGCCCCATATCTAGATTGAATACAGTACCGCAGCCGTCTCTGCACTTCCGCTCGTCGCCGCCTGAGTACGTTACTCCGTAAAAGGAACCAGTGGTGGCTTGTAACAGGCTGCTATACGAGTAAGCGCCGTCGGTCGGATATCCCGCAAAGTTGTGCAGGACAGTTAACGTGCCAGTTGGAGTCATACTGAACACGGTGCCGTAGTTGCTTGTTCCGCCTCCAACCGTAGTCCCGTAGAAGAGGCTGTCCGTCCCCTGAATGAGCCCGCCAGTAGGGCCGGTGCCGCTCATTGAGTCGAAGCTGCTTAAGGTTGTCAGTTTGCCCCCGAACGTAACTCTGAATACCGTGCCATAGCCGCCGGTCCCGCCGCCAGCTGTGGTCCCATAAAATTTACCGTCAGCGGCCTCAACCACGCCTCCAAACGGCTCCGCACCGTCCCCACAGTTTGGTTGACTGCAGAAGGTATAGACCACCGTCAACGTCCCTTCCAAACTGATCTTGAAGATGGTCCCTTCGCCGTAGGTACCGCCGAATGCAGTAGTCCCGTACAGTCCGCCGTCGCTTGCTTGCGTTAGGCCTGCAAAAGGTAGCGAGCCATCGACACACGGGTTGCCTCCCGCACAAAAGCTGTAGATCGTCGTCAGCACGCCGCCGGGCGTGATCCTGAACACGGTTCCCGCACCATAAGCCCCGCCGTAGGCTGTGGTCCCATAGAAATTGCCGTCGGTGGCCTGAACGAGCCCAGCCTCAGGGTAGAGGCCGTCGGGGCATTGGTTTTGCAGACAGAACTGGTGAAGCGTGATTAACTTACCACTCGGTGTGAGTTTGAAAACAGTACCGCACCCGTTATCTTCGCAGCCCGTTGCGCCGCCAGTATCGGTTGTTCCATACAGGCTCCCGTCGATGCCCTGCACCGGAGTGCCGAGGGGACTGGCACCGTCTGTGAAGTTGAAGCTGTGAACAACCGTGTGGTTCCCAGACGGCGTAAGCCTGAAGATTGTACCGCGGTCGTTTGCGCCCCCGGTCTCGGTAGCACCGTATAGATTGCCATCGGTGGCTTGGCTCAGGGACGCCTTATACGGCCAAGAACCATTTCTCCTGTCAAAATTTACTACGGTCGTTAAAGTCTGTGCTGGCGCGCCAATCCCGGTCAGTGCACAGTATGCGAAGACCGCTCCAATTCTCCACCCATTTAATTTCGTCATTGGTGAGTCTCCTTGCGGGTTGAACTTTTCGCGGCCCAACTCACGCGATTGATGGGATCGATCCCTGCTCGACTGGCTGCAGGTTGGGGGAACTTGCGGCTGGCCGAGCACCAGCATTATCCGTCCGGTTGGATTACGCGGTCAAGGCTGTGTTAGTCAGTTGAACAAAACAGCGTTCTCACCAGTGTGCGCCGTCTGTTCGCCCACAACGAAAGACCCAGGCGGGCGTGGCGCCCGCCCCACACAATCGGGGACTACTCTGCTGCTTCTTTCTCGATCACCACTTTTAAGTGCGCGGTCACGTCCTTATGCAGCTTGATGGGGACGGTGAACTCGCCCAGCGTGCGCAGAGGCTCGTGAAGCTGGATCTTACGGCGATCGATGGTGAAGCCCTTTTTCTCGAGCGAGTCGGCGACGTCACTGGAAGTGACGGAACCGAACAGTTGATCGTGCTCGCCAGCGCGGCGGAGGAAGCTCACCGAGACGCCATCGAATTGCTTGGCTAATTCCTCGGCTTGGGCTTTTTCCTTGGCGGAGCGGCGGACGGCCGCGGCCTTCATCTGCTCGATGACTTTCTTATTGTCCGCGGTCGCCTGAATGGCGAGCTTGCGGGGCAAGAGATAGTTGCGGCCGTAGCCTTCGGCGACCTTGACCACGTCGCCGCGCGAGCCGAGCTTTGCGACATCTTCTTTCAGTATGACTTCCATAAGATGACTCCAGTTCTAGAAATTCTTTCGCCACGGATTTACACGGATTATCACGGACAAAAACCTAACAAGAAAACCAATCCGCGTTCATCCGCGAAGATCTGTGTAAATCCGTGGCGAATTCCTACGAAGCGCGGCCGGCAAACGGCAGCAGGGCGATGTTGCGGGCCTGCTTTATGGCCGTGGACAGGCGGCGCTGATGCGGCGTGCAAACGCCGGTCAGACGGCGCGGCACGATCTTTCCGCTTTCGGCTACGAACTGCGCAAGCAGCCGCGTGTCTTTGTAATTGATTGCTTCGATCTTCTCGACGCAGAATTTGCAGACCTTTTTGCGGCGGAAATATTTGCGTCCGCCGGGGCCACCTTCGCCGCGCGGTCCACCGGGGCCACCGGGACGCGGGAAACGCGGGCGCTCGGTGCGCTCCGGTCGTTCGCTGCGCTCGACCGGTCGATCACCGGACGGTGCGCCTTCGGTCGGCGCGGATGCTACTGGTTTGGTTTCGTCAGCCATAATGCTCCTTCGCTAAAATCGTCCTTCGTCATTCGTCCTACGCAAAGTCGTCGTTGGTCTTTGCTTGTTGCTTGTTGGTTGTTGGTCGTTGGCGATCTTTTTGTGCTTGCCAACTACCCGGGACCAACGACCGACGGCGTTTCTTAGGCGGTTACTGCGGGCGCTTCGCCGGCGGCTTCCGGAGTTGTCGCTGCTGCGGCAGCCGAAGCTTTGCGGCGCGCGTCGCGGATCGCCTTGATCTTGTCGAGACGCTTCTGCTCTTCGTCAACGCGGACGGTCAAGAACTTGATCACTGGCTCAGTCACGCGCAGACGGCGCTCGAGTTCGTGAATAATGCCGCCCGATCCTTCCAAGGTGAGCAGCACGTAGATGCCGTCGTGAAATTTGCGGACGGTGTAGGCAAGACGGCGCTTGCCCATGCGCTCCAGGTTTTTGACTTGTCCGCCAGAGGAGGTGACCGCGGTCTCGAGAGTCGAGATCAGTTTGTCCTGGTCCTCTTCCGGCATATCGGGACGGACAATAAACATCAATTCATAAGTGCGATTCATATATCGTCTCCAAACCGGCCACGGATTCACGCGGACTTTCACGGATAAATCTTTAAAGAAATCCGTGTGGATCGGTGAAGATCCGTGGCTAAGCTTTTTCTTCGTCCGGCTTACGATTGAAGCGGTTCATAGCCGCCGCCGGACCTTCGATCAAAATCACTTTTACTGCGTCAGTTGCGACGTCGAGCATTTCGTCGACAACTTTGAGCTCTGCCTTGCGCATGGGAGCTAACAAATAACTCATGCCGTCGGCAATCTGTCGCTGTGGTGCAACTCCCATACGGATGCGAAGGAAGTCTTGCGTACCCAGCGCACCGATAATCGATTCAATTCCGTTATGTCCAGCCGAACTGCGATTGCGCTGAATGCGTACCGTGCCCAACGCAAAATCCAATTCGTCCTGGATCACGACCAAGTCTTCTTCCGGCTTGGCCTCGTGCTCGGCGATCAACTCGCGCACCGAAAGACCGCTCAAGTTCATGAACGTCTCTGGCTTGGCCAGTAGAACCGCCTCTGAACCGATAACCGCTCTTGCCGTCAGCGCCCGGCACTGCCGATTTCTTACCTCGACGCCGCACTGCTCGGCGATGCGATCGATGGCGAGAAAACCCAAATTGTGGGGCGTGAACTGGTACTCGATTCCGGGATTGCCCAGACCTACGATCAGTTTCACGCGAGAACCAGCTTTTTGCTCCTAGCTTTTAGCTCTTGGTCGTTGGCCTCCGGTTGTTGGCTCGAACCTTGCCAAGAACCAATACCTGACGACCAAGGACGGCTTATTTTTTCTCTTTCTTCTCGGCCTTCTCGCCCTTGTCGGCGGTGCCAGCTTCGGCACCTTCTTCTTCAGTCTCCTGCTTGCCCTTCTTGATGACTTCGGGTTCGGCGGGAGTGGCAGCGGCTTCGGCGGCAACGGCTTCGGGCGTCGGAGCAGCTTCTTCTTTCACGGCAATCACCAGGGCTACGGGCCGGTTGGCATCGGTCAGGAACTTCAACTTCTCACTGTGCGGAAGATCCTCGACGCGCAGCACTATGCCGAAAACCAGGTGACTGACATCTACCTCGATGGAGGCCGGAATGTCTTGCGGCAGGCACTCGATTTCGACTTCGCGGAGGACGTGCTCCAGAATGCCGCCCTGAGTTTTTACACCCTCGGCTTCGCCTTTGAGGAGGATCGGCACGCGCACGTGCAGCTTCTGGTCCATGGCGATGCGTTTGAGATCGACATGGAGCAGGGAGCCTTTGATCGGCTCATATTGCCAATCGACGATCATGGCCTTGGTCTGCTCGCCATTGAGCGAGAGATCGAAAATCGTGTTGTGGCCGGCTTGCGAGTGCAAGATGCGCGAAACCTGGCGCGGATCAAGGCTGACGGACACGGCTTGCTTGTTGGCGCCATAAACGACGCCGGGAATCTTGCCGTCACGGCGGACTCGGCGGGCTTCGTTCTTGTTGCCCGGAGTGCGAGTTTGCCCTTGCAAAACGTTATTTTCAGTTGCGGTTGCCATAATTTTGATTCCTATCTACATGAATAACTTGCTGACCGACGCTTCTTCGTGGATCGCCTGGATGGCGCGCCCGATGAGGCCGGCGATGGTCAAAACTTTGATTTTTGGCTCTTGCTGAGCTTCTTCGTTCAGCGGAACGGTATTGGTCACAACCACTTCGCGAATGCACGACTGCGCGATATTTTCGACGGCTGCGCCGGACAAGACTGCGTGCGAAGCGCAGGCATAAACCGCGCTGGCTCCGCTTTCCATGAGAGCAGCAGCCGTCTTCACCAAGGTGCCGGCAGTGTCGATCAGATCGTCGATCACCAGACAAGTGCGGCCGTGGACGTCGCCGATGACGTGCATGACTTCGGCAACGTTCATCTCGACGCGGCGTTTATCAACGATGGCTAGGGCTGCATCCATTTTCTTGGCAAAGAAACGGGCGCGTTCTACGCCACCAGCGTCGGGAGAAACGACAGTCAGATTCGGCAGAGTGGCGCGCTTGAAATAATCGACCAGTACTGGCGAAGCGAAAAGATGATCGACGGGAATGTTGAAGAATCCCTGAATCTGCGGAGCGTGGGGATCGATGATGAGCGCGCGATCGGAGCCGGCGGTAGTGAGTAAGTCGGCGACAAGTTTCGAAGAGATGGGGACGCGTGGCTTATCTTTGCGGTCCTGGCGAGCGTAACCAAAATAGGGGATGACGGCCGTGATGCGGCGAGCCGAGGCGCGCTTAAGCGCGTCAATCATGAGCAGCAGTTCCATCAGGTGCTCGTCGACGGGGCGGCATGTGGGCTGCATGACGAAGACGTCGGCGCCACGCACATTCTCTTGAATCTGGACGTAGGCCTCGCCGTCTTTGAAGCGGGTGACCAGAGCCTGGCCGCGGTTCATGCCGAGAAAGGCGCAGACCTCATCGCAGAGCGGCTCGTTGGCCGTGCCACAGAAGATTTTGAGCTTGTCGTCGGGGCGCATGCGTTGCGGCTTGCGGTCCGATTTTTCGTCGACACTCATCTGCGATTTCTTTTCCGGCTTTTCCGTCTTCTGCGTTGCTGTGGCAAGAGTGGCCATGGTTTTTCTGCTCTTAGCATTTCGCTGTAAGCTTTTAGCTTCACCCCTTAACCTTCAGGTTCGTGGCTAAAGGCTAAAGGCTAAGGGCTAATTGCTAAAAGCTGGTTTTGGCTGGGCCGCTAGGATTCGAACCTAGACAAAGTGCTCCAAAGGCACTTGACCTACCATTAGTCGACGGCCCAGTAACTCGTTTTACCGCCGACGCTGAGAGATCCTTCGCTGCGCTCAGGATTTCGGCAGCAGGCTCCCACTCGCCAAAACCGCTCGCTCACGCCTGCTGAACGCCTCAACCTACCATTAGTCGACGGCCCAGTAAGTTAAGGTTTCGCTGGGGAATTGCGCCCACAACAGCATACAAGAAACTAGAAACCCGAAACCAGAAACTTCTTCCAATACTGCGGCCGCGAAAGGGTCGTCGTTACCTGCGCCTGAACCCCGATCTTTCCCAGCTTTTTTGCGGCGATTTCTGCTTTGCTGCGGGCCGCAAATAATCCATAAATCGCCGAGCCTGACCCGGAGAGCGAGGCATACAGCGCACCATTGCGCTCCAGCACACGCTTCACCTCGCGTAGTTCGGGATACTTAGGAAAGACGACTTGTTCGAAGTCGTTTTCGATCCCGGTACGGACAAGGTCGAGAAGCGGGGTCTCGGCCCGGCCCCTGCCACTTGCAGGGACACCGGATAAACCCTTCCCAGACGTGATCTTTTGCTGGGGGCTCAGCCACGCGGCAAGGCGACGGCTGAACTCACCTATTCTATCGGAGGGGGAGGAATGCGTCAATTTTTCGTCACCGCTCGTTGGAGTGTTTCCCTCAGCGGCTAAAGCCGCTTGATCTGCTGTGCTGTTCCTGGCACGACTGAAGTCTCGCCCTTCCCGGTCGGGCAGGGCGGCAGATTCGCGGGCAGGAATGCCCGCGCTACACAAGACATCCCAATCGGCGAACGCTTGCGGGGTCGAAACCGCGACGTTGGGCGTGGCGATGACGCAGGGAAAGGAGGGCAAATCCGGGAGTGGGTAGACTTCTTCGCCGCGGCCGACGCCCAGTACCGTGCCACCGATCAAGAACAACGGCAGATCGGAGCCGACTTCGGCGGCGATGCGAAATTTTTCCGGCGCAGGGAACTCCTTCTTCAGTGCACGTTCAAACGCGAGAAGCACGGCGACCGCATTGGCGGATGCACCGCCCAGGCCGCCTTGCACAGGCAGGCGTTTGTCAATTTCGATGACAACGCGGAGGGGGACCTTGAGCCCGGAAAGGGCGGGTTCCATGACGCGGTAGCAGGTGTTGGATTCATCTTTCGGGACGCGGGGATCCACGCAGCGAAGTTCGATGCCCGAGCCGTGGGAGACTTGCACGCGAACGATGTCGTGCAGCGCGATGGTTTGGTAGACAGTGCGTAGTTCATGAAAACCATCGGGGCGAGGCGGGCCGATGCAGAGGCCGAGGTTGATTTTCGCGAAGGAGCGGACGGTGACCAGCATGGAGCGATTATTTTAAACGGAAAAGCTTTAACCGCAGAGAGTACAGAGGACCCGGAGGAGCGGGGAGGGTTTTTCGCCGCGGATTCCCGCGCGGACCAACAAAATCATTTGTGCAGCTCTATGGCAACGATGCCGTTTGTCTTTGGCGTGCTGCTTTCGATGTATTCCACCTTGGCGTTGGCGCCCTCCAAATCGGAACAAGGTTTGAGTTCTGATTGCGGCGTGAAACCGAGAGCGCTGAAGTCGATTTTGTAATAGTTAGAGGCGTGCAACGTGATCGTCTGCCGGCTTCCGATCAAATCAAGGTCCATGGTGTTGGAAGGCGAACACACAACATTCTTGATAGTCCCGGTCACGCTGCGGCGAGGACCTTTCAAGACGATTTCTTGTCTTTGCAGGACTGGCGGGGCGATGTTCTCACTGGGCCCGGGTTGGGCGGAGGCTTGCATCTGTTCGTGGAAGTGCCGCGCCTCTTCCTGCTGTTGCTGGATTTCGTGGACATTCTCCGTGGCGTTCTGAACCATGGCGACGTCCGCTGGATTTTTAGCCAGTTGCGCGGCGGTATCGAGCACGGTTATGGCATCCTTTTCCCGCTGCATGTTCACGAGAAGGTAGGCCGCGTTCACTCGGAAAGCTACGTTGGCGGGATCGAGTTGCACGGCCTGGAGCTCGAGAATGTGAGCCTGATCGAAATTCTTGCGGCGTAACAGCCCGTAGAAGCAAGCCAGTCGATCATACGAAGGCGCGAAAGAAGGATTAAGCTTGATGGCCTTTTGCAAGCTTTCTTCGATCGGGGAATCCATCTCTGGGCCGGGTGCTCGGTTCATGGCAATCGAGGCGAAGTAGTAATTGGCGAGGAAGCTTTGCGAGTCGAGCTTTACCGCTTGCTGATACCAATTCTCGGCCTGCTCCATGTGGCCAGCGCGAAATTCCAGATACCCCATGGTTTCGTGAGCAAGGGTGTTGTTGGGATCGTCCTTGAGCACCTGATCGAGCAAAGCACGGGCGTCCTTCTCGCGCTGGTTATAAGCGAGGAAGTCGGCGCGGACGGCGTTGGCCTGGGAAGCGGTAACGGGCTGGCTCTTGAAGCCAGTTTCATCCAGGTCTGGTGGATGACTCAAACGAAAGCCCTTGTAGTTGCCGCCCTGGACATAGCTGTTCAGTTGAGCCTGGAGACGATTGAGATCGCCGAAGGCGCGCTGAGCGGCGGTTACAGGGTCGACGTGGTTGGCGAGGAGAAGGGCGTAGTCGGCGATTCGGTGGGTATGATTTTCGTAGTCCGTGACTTGCAGGTAATGGGTAAGCGCCCAGGATTCCGCGTAGAAAATCGATCCCTTGTTTTCCTCGTGGTAGTACGGGGATTTGTAATCGACGGTGAAAAGAGTGGCGAGGGGAATGAGCCGATTTTGGCGGAGAAAAAGAATGTCGTAAGTGCTGGCCTGGCCGAGAACCGTGTCTTTCCCGTAGACGTCGGTGTTCTCATAAAACTGCGCCAAGCCTTCATTGAGCCACAATGGAAGCCATTCGGCTTTGCTGAACAGAAGATGGGTGTACTCGTGGTAGACGGTGGCGTAGGGATGTTCGCCTTGGGCATCCATGCGTAGCAGGACGTAGTTCTTATCGGGCGCACGCAGAAACAGGCCGGCAAGTTCAAGTGAGCCCTTCGCCAGATACGCTTCAGGTTCTAGAGCGCGAAAATCTTTTGAATTCTTGACTGCGATCACAACGATGGGAATAGGAGGATCGACCTGCATGTTGGGAAAGCCGGCGTGAAAGATAGTGCGCATGCGCTCGAATTGGTCGGCGATGTGACGGGCGTCTTTTTCGCTTCCGTCGGTCAGGATGGTGAAATGCTGGCTGCTCACCTGGAGCCAGTTCTCCGGACGGTCGGCGGCCGAGCCAAAGCCCACGCAAAAGAGCAGTGGGAGCGCGAAGAGATGAAAGCGGCGCAACATAACTTGCTTAGTCCAAATGAAATTACTACGGGATTCCGCCGAGTTCAACCTTAACTACAGAGGGCACAGAGGTTTTTCCGCCGCGGATTCACGCGGATCAAATGCAGAGGGCCTTCGTTGGGATGCTTGCGTAGCGAAGCATCCCAACACTTCAGGATGACCAAAAGGGCTGGTGGATCGCCGAGCCACGGGGAATCAGCGCTGATCTGCGAAATCCGCAGCGAAGGTTCAAGACCTGCGTTTGTAATAGATGGCGAATTCGAAACCGGGATTGGCCGGAAACAGCTCGGCGACTTTTCTTAACCGTTCGGCCATTTGCGCCGGCGCCAGCAGGGGATAATCCCGCTCCCGCAGATCGTAATAATCGACGTCAATAAATAAGGAGAGCAAATAAATTGAGATAGCGTCGGAGAACGTAGCGGCAAAATATTCGTTCTTGTGCTTCTCGGCGTCGGGTTCGTGGGAAGTGGCGAGCTTGCGCGATTCCCAGGCATCGAGAGAAGTCTCGCCCTTGGCACCGGCTTCAACTTGCTTCCAAACCAGATCGGCAAAGGCCTGCGAGACACCCGCACGTTCGACGATGGCATGGCCGACGTTGATGTAGAACTCGAAGGCGACGGAGAACTTGTCGTCCATGAGGCGAGTGGAGATGAAGACGCACTGCGAATCTCCGAGCTCGAGATTGCGATGGCAAACCGCGTTGTCGCTGAGCGCGACGTCGTAGCGATCGGCGATAACGGTCTCGTCGCCCTGATTGACGGTCAGCGGCACAAAATAATAGGCCTTGCGATGGAGCGCGGCGGCGAGCGCGTCGGGAACGGCTGAGACCATGCGTTCGATATCGTTGCCGGAGACGGTGACTTCGCCGGCGATGGCGTAACAAATTCCGTTGGGGGCTTGCGAGACCGGGTTGCGACGGACAACTTCCGCCGGGGGCCGCGTGATAGCGGACGCTGCTTGCGACATAGAGAAACATTCTAGCGCACTGTTGCCCTTCCTACGCTTTACAATCGGGTATGCCTTCATCTGTGAGCCAAATGCGCGCGCCCCGCTGGTATATGGTTCCGGTGCGGGTATTGCTGGTCAGCTTCCTGCTGACGCTGCTTTCCTTCGCCTGCAGCCTGCTGCTGGGCATCGTGGGACTGACGATTCAAGCCAGGATGCGTGGCGTTCATCCCGATATGACGTTTGCTTATCGGCACGTAGCCCTGCCAGTTGCAGCGGGCGTCGGAGTAATCGCGCTGATTGGCGTGAGCGTGACCGAGATCAAGAATTTCCGGCAGTCGAGAGTATTGGCGGCGATTGCGAGGAGGAGCCGGTAGCGTCCGAGCTTGGTTCGGCCGTGGCTGGCGAGTTTTGATAGACCTGCAAGCTGCGCTCGCCTTGGACGGGCGAGACGCCCGTGCCTACACGATACAATTCTTCTTATGCGACCACGGATTGCCATTCCGGTTCCACATTCAAGTCAAGAGTACGCCGGACGAGCGTTGCCGCAGTATGAACACGCTGTAGAGATGGCGGGCGGAGAACCGGTACGCATTCCACTGGATCAGACTCCGGCCCAGACCATGAAACTGATTGAGAGCTGCGATGCAGTGCTTCTGCCGGGGAGCAAAGCGGACGTGGACCCTGCGAAATACGAAGCGAAGCGCGACTTGCGTACGAATGCAGCCGACCCCGGTCGCGACACGGTGGACGAGTTGCTCCTACAGGATGCGTACAACATGCGCAAACCATTGCTCGGGATTTGTTACGGGTTGCAGGTGTTGAACGTGTATCGCACGGGGACGTTGATTCAGCATATCGAGTCGGGGGTGAATCATGAGGCGGGTCGACAGGTGCTCGTGGCACACGAGGCGGAAGTGGAGGCGGCGTCGCAATTGGCTGGCATTCTGGGAGGATTGAAAAAGATTCCCGTAAATTCCAGCCATCATCAGTCAGCGGCTGCGATCGGGGATGGATTGCGAGTGGTGGCGCGGTCTCCCGAGGATGGCATTGTGGAGGCGGTGGAAGGAACCGCGCCGGATCATTTTGTGCTGGCGGTGCAGTGGCATCCGGAGAGAACAGTGGATGATGATGAGCCGTCGAAGGCAATTTTTCGAGCGCTGGTGGATGCGGCAAGGGCCAAGCACAAAGAGATGGCGGGGGAATTTGAGTCGGTGAGAAACCGGTAGCGGGCGCTTCTATTGCTGGACTCGGCAGGATCAGTTCTCAAGGATCACCTGCGCCATGGCGAACTCTTTGGTGTGAGTGAGCGAAAGCGCGACGTGCTTGGCGCCGAGTTTCTGCGCGAATTCTGCGGCTTTCCCATGAAATAGGATGGTCGGGCGGCCGCCGGGTTGCCGACTCACTTCAACGTCCTTCCACGTTACCCCGTGATTCCAACCAGTACCCAAAGCTTTCATGGCGGCTTCCTTTGCGGCGAAGCGGGCGGCATAGCGCTCGACGCGGTTGGCTTTGGAATCGCAGTAGCGAATCTCGCCTTCGGTGAAAATTCGAGCGATGAAGCGGTCGCCGAAGCGCTTGATGGATTCGGCGATGCGCGGGACTTCGGCGATATCGATGCCGGTGCCGACAATCATTTGGTCAACGTTAACATACGACGAGAGGCCTTAAACACAGGGACACAGAGGGGCACAGCTTAGAGCAGAAGATCGCCGCGATAGATGACATCGTCTTCGATGAGATTGGCTTCGGACATTAGTTTGTGGGGCCTAGTGGGACCGGTGGCATCGATATGCTGAACGTCGTGTCCGTGAGCGACGAGCCAGTCGGAAACTAACATGCGGTGGCATTGGAAGTAGACGCGTTCGGCGCACATGTAGGCAGTGGGAGATTGTTCGGCGAGTTGGATCAATTGCTGAATTCCGTTGCGAAACTCGTTGGTCAGCATGTAATCGGCATAGTTGCGGAAAGAGTCGCTGCGCAAGGCAATGTTGGGGGAATCGTCGCGGATTTTCGTGCGGCGGCCGCCCAGGGCGGGCAGCCAGAGGTAGTGAATTCCAGATTCAGCCAATGATTTTTCCAGGGCCTGACGGTTGAAGTGCGGCAGGCGGCGGGACATGGGGAAAGAGCGGATGTCGACCAGAGTTTTGATGGAATGAGCTTGCAGGGCTGCGATGAGTTCTTCGAGCGTACGGGTGGAATGGCCGATGGTGTAGAGAGTTGCCACGAAATTATTTCATCACAATATAAGGATCCGGAAATCTTAAACCGCAAAGAACGCAAAGGGACGCGAGTATCGAAAAACCTTAAACACGGAGGGAACAGGGGAACACTGAGTATTAAGATGCGACGATTTGCTGAAGTGCGAGAGCGATGACTTTGTCTTGTTCGGGAAACACGGTGCGAAAGTCGAGCAGCACGCGACCTTCTTCGACCCGGGCCACGATGGGCGGGTGGCAAGAGCGAAGTTTGGACGCGAGTTCGTCGGCGCTGAGCTGATTGCAGCAGAGCGATAACAATCGCGTGGGCAATGTGGCCGAAGGCGCAGCGCCACCGCCGATGACCGATTCGCCGTCGATGATTTCGATGGACAAAGCTGACCCAGCAAGTTTCGCGGCTATCCCCTCAGCACGTTTTCCGATTTCTTCTTTCGATAAGCGCATCATGCGAATTGCGGGGATGGCATCGTGGTCACCTTTTATATAGGCCAGCAGCGTGGCTTCGAGCGCCGCGTAGGTGAGTTTGTCGACGCGCAAAGCGCGAAATAGCGAATTGGATCGCATACGAGCGACGAGGTCGGCGCGGCCGCTGATGATTCCAGCCTGTGGGCCGCCGAGAAGTTTGTCGCCGCTGTAGGTAACGATGTCTACCCCGGCTTGCAAACTTTCCAAGACAGCGGGTTCACCGTTGATTCCGACGGAACGGAGATCGAAAAGCGCGCCGCTGCCGAGGTCTTCCATCAGCGGAAGATTTCGTTGGTGGGCGAGATCGACGAGTTCGTGAAGGTCGGGCTGCTCGGTGAATCCGGTGATCTGAAAATTAGAACGATGGACGCGCAGCAGCAGGCGAGTTTTATCGCTGATCGCTTGCTCGTAATCTTTGATGCGAGTGCGGTTGGTAGTACCGACTTCACGAAGCTGGGCATTGGACTTCGCCATCACATCGGGAATGCGGAAGGATCCCCCGATTTCGACGAGTTCGCCGCGGGAGACGATGACTTCTCCGCCGTCGGCAAAGGTGTTCAGAGCAAGCAGGACGGCGGCCGCATTGTTGTTGACGACGATGGTCGAAGTCGCAGAAGAACTCCCGGATTGCGATAAGAGTTTGCGGAAGAGGCGATCGACGTGAACGTCGCGGCGGCCGCGCTCTCCGGCGTTTACGTCGAATTCAAGATTGGAATAGCCAGAGGCAGTTTGTTGAATGTGCTCGAAGGCGGATGCCGCAATCGGGGCGCGGCCGAGATTGGTGTGAAGAATCACTCCGGTTGCGTTGATGACGTTTCTTAGGGAATAGCTGAGGGCGGCACGAAGTTGGCGCTCGATGGCTTGCGGCAAGCCGGAAAGAGCGAGATCGACGGCAGCGGAGTCCAGGTGACCTGCCGAAATTTCCTTTCGCAGCGACTCCAGTACCGTGCGCGCGGCGTCGGCGGCGGCAATTTGCCCGTCTTGTGTCACAAAAGTTTGCAGAGCGGGGCTGCGCAGGAGTTCGTCCACGGAAGGCAGCTTGCGATACAGATCGGCTTTGGCATCGGTCTTCATCCGCCGACTGATTATCCCATCTTCAGCCTACTTCCACTAGGCCGTAGGTTTTTTGCCAGCGGGTGCGCATGTGGCGCAGGGCGCGATTAATTTCTTCCTGGGAAATTTCGGCATTCGGTCCCGATAAAACTGCTTGCGCTTCGCGTTTGGCAGCTTCGAGCAGTTGGCGGTCGCGAATGAGGTTGGCGACCTGAAAGCTAGGCAGGCCGGCTTGTTTGGTGCCGAAAAACTCGCCCGGTCCGCGGAGTTCGAGGTCAAGTTCGGCGATCTGAAAGCCATCGTTGGTGCGGACCATGGCATCAAGGCGGCGCTCGGCATCTTCGGAGATCTTTCCCCCGGTCATGAGAACGCAGTAGGACTTGGCGGCGCCGCGGCCGATGCGTCCGCGAAGCTGGTGGAGTTGGGCAAGGCCGAAGCGCTCGGCGTGCTCAATGACCATGACGGTTGCATTCGGGACGTCGACGCCGACTTCGATGACGGTGGTAGAAACTAGAACTTGCAGCTCGCCTTTCTGGAAGAGGCGCATGACCTGCTCTTTGAGATCGGGATCCATGCGGCCGTGCAAGAGGCCGACGCGCAGATCGGGAAAGATGCGCTGGCTGAGTTGCTTGTACATTTGCTGGGCAGCTTTGAGCTCGCGCTCTTCGTTCTCTTCGATGACGGGATAAACGACATAAGTTTGGTGGCCGGCGGCGGCTTGTTTGCGGACGAAGGCCCAAACTTCGTCGGACCGCTCGTCGGAAATTTGGCGAGTGACGATAGGAGTGCGGCCGGGCGGCATTTCGTCGATCACGCTGATGTCGAGATCGCCGTAAATGGTCAGGGCTAAGGTGCGCGGAATGGGGGTTGCGGTCATGACGAGGACGTCGGGTTCGCCGGCGGCTTCGGCCTGCGTGTGTGCAGCGGCTGATTTCTTCATCAATTTGAAGCGCTGCAGTACGCCGAATCGATGCTGCTCATCGACGATCACGAGGCCCAGGCGATCGAATTCGACTTTTTGTTCGATCAGTGCGTGGGTGCCGATGACGAGTTGGGCGTTGCCGTGGGCGATGTGGCGGCGGATTTCGCGCTTGCGATCATCTTCGAGAGAGCCAGTGAGCAGAACGATGCGGTATCCGGCGGCTTCGAGAATGCGGCGGGCGGAGAAATAATGCTGCTGCGCGAGAATTTCAGTGGGCGCCATGAGCGCGACTTGATATCCGTTCTCGATGGCGATGATGGCGGCCTCGAAGGCGACGATGGTTTTGCCGGAGCCGACGTCGCCTTGCAGCAGACGGCGCATGGGGCTGAGCTTTCCCATGTCGGAGGCGATTTCCTTGAGGACTTTTTTTTGGGCTGCGGTGGGATGGAAGGGAAGTATCTTCTTGATGGCGGCGCGGACGCGATCGTCTAAGCGAAATGCGATTCCGGTTTCGGCTTTTTGCTCGCGGCGCTTGAGTTCGAGGCCGAGCTCGATGAAAAATAATTCTTCGAAGATGAGCCGGATGTGAGCGGGAGTGCGGGAGTTTTGCAGATCCTGGAAACTTTCGCCGGCATCGGGCCAGTGAACTTTCTGCAATGCTTCGCGCGGCGAGATGAGGCTGAGGTGTTGGCGGACTGCGGCGGGGATTGCCTCGGGGAAATCCGGAGTAAGATTTTCGAGCGCGGTATGAATAATGCGGCGAAACCAGCGAGAGGTGAGGCGGCCCTGGCCAGTGGCTTCGTAGATGGGAACAATGCGGCCGATTTCGAGGGACTCGGCAATTTTGCGGTCGGCAGCATCGGCGGAAGATTCGTCCGAAGTGTCACCGATGATTTCAAACTGCGGCTGGACGAGTTGGAGTTCGCCGGCGCGATAATCGCTTTCAACTTTGCCATATAAGGCGACCATCTGGCCGGGCTGGAATTTATCCTTCAGGTAGGGCGCGTTGAACCAGATGCACTTCAGGCGGGCGCGGCCCTGGCCGGCGGTCATTTGAAAGATCGGCATGCGGCGGGTGCGAAACAAGCCTGAATTGCGGACCTCTGCGATGATGGTGGCCATCTCTCCGGCGCGAAGCTCAGGGATGGAACGGGGATTGAGGCGATCTTCGTAACGAAAGGGTAGGTAGTGCAGCAGGTCGTCAACAGTTTGGATGCCCTTGGCAGCAAGGATCTCAGCCAAGCGAGGGCCGATGCCTTTCACGTATTGCACTGAGGTGGCGAGTTCCAGCATCTCAAGGGATGTTAGCAGCGTCTGAGGACGGAATGTCGAAATCAGCAGCCAATTTTGTGCACGCGCTGGCAGCCGTGATTGTGGGGAATATCGCTTATTTTCTGTCGGAAAAATATCTTCCGGTGGCTGCACGGCATGTGGTTTTCAAACTCGATTTGGGGACGCTAGTCGATTTCTGGTTTTGCCTTGTGGCGTTTGGGATTATCAAAACCGTCGCGAACTTGAGACGGAAGCGCAGGGTGCAGGAGCAGTAGTATAGGCGGGCGAGGTGCCCGCCTCACAAAACTTTTTTATCCGGCAAAATCGCGAGCGAGTTGGACCAGGCTACGAACGGCGATACCCGAGGGACCTTTCGCGATCCACGGCTTGTTGTCTTCCATCCAGGCGGTACCGGCGATGTCGAGATGGATCCACGGCGTCTCTTCGGCAAATTCCTGCAGGAACTTCGCCGCGGTGACTGCACCACCCCAGCGGCCACCGGTATTCATAATGTCGGCAATGTTCGATTTAATGCTCTCTTTGTAATCGTCATCGAGCGGCAGACGCCAGAAACGCTCGCCGGCCTTTTCGGTGGCTTGACGGAAACGGCCATACCAGGCGTCGTCGTTGGTGAAGGCTCCGGCGTTCACGTATCCCAGAGCGACGACGACCGCGCCTGTGAGGGTTGCGGCGTCGACAAGATGGGTGCAGCCGAGCTGACGGGCATAGAAAAGGCCATCAGCGAGCACAAGGCGTCCCTCGGCGTCGGTGTTTATGATCTCGATGGATTTGCCAGACATAGCGATTTGAATGTCGCCCGGCTTCTGCGCCTTGCCGGAGGGCATGTTCTCGGTGGCGCAGACGATGGCAATGACTTTGACCTTGGGTTTGAGCAAGGCGATGGCGCGCATGGCCCCGAGCATGGCTGCGCCACCTGCCATGTCATATTTCATTTTTTCCATGCCGTCGGCGGGTTTGATGGAAATGCCGCCGGTGTCGAAGGTGATGCCTTTGCCGACGAGACCAAGCACGGGATTCGCGGGGGCGCCCGCGGGTTCATAGCGAAGAATGATGAGCGCCGGAGGTTCGTCGGAGCCTTGGGCTACGCCCCAGAATGCTCCCATCTTCAGGTCTTTGATTTTGTCAGCACCGTAGATATCGCATTTCAAGCCAACTTCCTGGGCCATTTTGCGGGCTCGGTCGGCGAGGATGGTGGGCGTCATGCGATTGGAGGGTTCGTTGACTAAGTCGCGGGTAAAGTTTTGTGACTCACCGATGATCCGAGCTTCGTCCATAGCCTTCTGCAACGCGGGCTGATCGCCACGCGCGACCACGGTGACGGCATCGATGGTTTGGTCTTTGCGATCACTTTTGTAAACGTCAGGATCGAAGTTGCCGACGAAAGAACCTTCCACGGCTGCGCGCACGCCCTCCTCACCGTTGATCGCTTCGGGGAGCAGGAAGGCGAAGCTGCGGATGCCGCGGGTCTTGAGAAAGCGAACAGCGGTTCCGGCGAGTTTTCGCAATTCGGAGGAATTGAATTTCTTGGCTCTCCCACCACCCACCAACAAAAGACGTTTCGCTTTGAGATTTGCGGGACGATGGAGGAGCGAAGTCTCCAGACTTTTGCCGGTAACCTCGCCGCTGGCGATGACTTCAGCTGCAGCTTGGCGTATGGCGTTGTCGCCGGATTGGACAGCGGCGTCGTTTTTGTCCTTTTCACCCTGGTCGAGGACGATCACGACCAGACATTCGGTTTCGATTGAAGCGGGAGCGGCAGTGGAAAGATTGGTCTTCATAAATTTTTAAATTCGACTGAGTTCGATTCCAGTATCGTCGGCGGGTGGGGAATTAGGCAAGTTGGGTGCCAGTTGGACTTAAAGCACAACCACGGTGACACCCAAATTTCTTCGACCGAGATCATGATCGTGCTTCAATTCCGGGTGAATGCCGATCAGCTTCCAGGTTTCTTGGTCCGACTTGCTCCAGTTTTCGCCAAAGATACAGCCGCGAATTTGGCCGTCGTCGGTCATCTTGCGCAACTGTTTTTGTACGGCAATACGAATTTCCCCACCAACCCCGGTTGAGCCGTATCCGTGAATGAATTTAATTAGAAGATAGCCTTCGCTGCGCGCGGCATTCAGTTCGGTGTGCAAGCGCGACAGGGCTTCCGTCACCGAAGGCATGTTTTCCTTCAAGCTGACCGACTTCATCAGCAAGGGGCGCACGGTTACCTTCCTTTGCGACCGCGGGAGACGGCCTCGCGAGCTTCGCGATCGGCGGTGCGGCGGCGTTCGGTTTCTCGTTTGTCCCAGAGCTGCTTGCCTTTGGCCAATGCCAGTTCAACTTTTACCCGGCCGTTTTTGAAGTACATCCGGGTGGGGATCAGGGTTAGGCCTTTCTGCTGGGTTTTGCCGATGAGCTTGCGGATTTCTTCATTGTGCATCAGCAACTTACGGGTTCGCAGAGGAGCATGGTTGAAGATGTTGCCGTGCTCATAAGGGCCGATGTGGCAGTTCAGGAGCCAGAGCTCGCCATCTTTAATTAAGCCGTAGGCGTCCTTCAGGTTGGCGCGGCCAGCCCGAACGGACTTGACCTCGGTACCGGTCAAAGCGACTCCGGTCTCAAATTTTTCCAGCAAGAAATAGTTGTGAGAAGCGATCCTATTCACAGAGGCATCGCGCAGGCCAGAAGCGGTGGGATCGCGGCGGGGGTTCTTCTCCGGATTGGGACGGGTTGGCTGCAAGGGCTGGCGTGGCATGGCAGTTATAGATTATCGCAAGGGCGAGAGGGCGAACTCGTCGAGCGCATGGGGCTTGGACTCAAGTCTCGAACCAAGCGGAGTCTCCTCGGTGAGATTGAGTCTGAGCCTCAGGGTGTGGCAGGCCGTACGTTACTTACGACTTAACTGCTACCAATACAGTCACTTCGGCAGCGCGGAGGCGATGTTATAATCACGGTTTTATCTCCCAATATTTGTGGAAGAAAGGCTCTGACTGGCAGTGATGGCTGAGCAAAGGGGAAGACTGTCTGCGAGAAAATCCGCGATGAAACGCTTTTTGCGACCGGTGACGATCGCCTTGTTGGCGGTGGCGGTCGTGTTGTCGGCGGCGGCGGCCGACAAAGCTAAGGCCTTATATAAGAAGGGCAGAGATGCCGAGGCGCGCCAGAACTACGAGCAGGCATACGACTTTTACAAGCAGGCTTACGACCTGAAGCCGACGGATTTGGCGTATCGGGCTTCTTTTGAACGATTGCGGTTTTTGGCCGGGGCTGCGCACGTGCATCGAGGGCAACTGCTGCGCGAGGCCGGACAACTCGACGCCGCCGAAGCGGAGTTCAAGCAGGCCAGCGAGATCGATCCCTCAAGTGCGATTGCGAGGCAGGAATTGCAGCGCACGAAGCAGATGATCGACGAGGCAAAAGCCGGTCCCAAAGTCGAGGCTCCGCCGGCTAATTTTCTGCAGAAACGGATTCAGGAGGCGGGCGGCCCCATCGAGTTGGCGCCCATCTCCAATATTCCGATCAATCTAAAAATCACCGAAGATACAAAAGTCATTTATGAGACCGTGGGGAAGCTGGCGGGAATCAATGTTTTGTTCGATCCGGATTACACCTCGCGACGTATAAAAATTGAGCTCAACAACGTCTCGCTGGAAGAAGCGCTCCAGATCATCGCAGTGGAATCGAAAACATTCTGGCGGCCGGTTACGCCGAACACCATTTTTGTTGCCACGGACAATCCCGCTAAGCGGAAAGATCTGGAACAAAGCGTGGTGAAGACGTTTTATCTCAGCAATCTTTCGCAGCCCACCGAACTGCAGGACATCGTCAATACTCTGCGGCAGATTCTGGAGATTAACCGGGTACAGCCTTTGCCAACGGAAGGCGCGATTGTGGTGCGAGGCACGCCGGATCAGATGGCGTTGGCACAAAAGTTAGTGGGAGACCTGGACAAGGCCAAGCCTGAAGTACTGGTCGACGTCGCCATCATGCAGATCAACCGCGACAAGTCCAAGACGCTGGGCATTAATCCTCCCACCAGCGCGACTGTGCAGTTGCAAAGCAATTTGAACCCGGTTTCGACAACCAACAACGGAACGGTTGCGGGCCAAACTACAACGACCACGGGAAGCACCACGCCGGGACAGATCAGCCTGAATACTCTGGCGAACTTGAACGCTAACGACTTTGCGGTGACGATTTCGCAAGCCACGGCCACGGCTCTGTTTAGCGATAGCAGCACCAAGCTCATCCAGAAGCCGGAGATTCGCGCGGTAGATGGCCAAAAGGCGTCGCTAAAAATAGGCCAGCGCGTGCCGGTTGCGACGGGATCGTTCCAGCCGGGCATTGGCGGCGTCGGTATTAACCCGCTGGTGAATACGCAGTTCCAATACCTCGACGTGGGCGTCAATATTGACATCACCCCGCGTGTGCATACGAATGGCGATGTGACGCTGAAGATCACGATGGAAGTTTCCGAGGTGGATGGCACATCGAATATCGGCGGAATTACTCAGCCGATCATCGGACAAAGAAAGATCGAACATGAAGTGCGGCTCAAAGAAGGCGAAGTGAACATGCTAGGCGGCATGATGGAGGATTCGCAAACCCGTGCCATTACGGGCTTTCCGCTGTTAGCGCAGATTCCAATCATAAGAAATCTTTTTGGCCAAACTACCCAGGATCATAGCGAGACCGAGACGGTGTTCGTTTTGATCCCCCACGTCGTGCGCCGTCAGGATATTACGAACGCGAATCAGGAAGCTCTGGATGTGGGGACGGGCAGCGGAATTCAACTGCGGCGCGTGGCCCATTCGAGTGATGCGCCGGCGCCGGCTGCCCAGATTCCGAGCCAGGCTCCAGCACCACAAGCAGCGCCGCCGCAGCCGGTCTTGGGAAATTCGCCTGCGGGGAATACGGCGACTCCGCCGGTCGGGCAGGCTGGAGCAGCGCCACTGTCGCAAGCGGGAGCGTCCGGTGGACCTAGTTTTAGTTTCGATCCGACTACGATCACGAAGGCCAAGGGATCGACTTTCGAAGTCAACGTGGTGCTGACCGGCGCACAGAATGCTTACTCGGTTCCACTGCAAGTGAACTACGATCCGAAGTTCTTGCAGGTAGTAAACGTTTCCAGTGGAACTTTGCTGCAGCAAGATGGACAAGCTGTAGCCGTGGTGCATCGTGATGACGATAGCACTGGAACTTTGCAGGTTACCGCGACTCGACCGCCGGGAAGTTCAGGCATCACGGGACAGGGAACTGTAGTGACTTTAACCTTCATGGCGAAGGAAAGCGGCACATCGAAGCTGACCATTTCGAAGGGCGGCATGCGCGATCCGGCGATGCAGCCGACCTTAGTGGCGGGAACAACGGCTGCGGTGACGATTCAATAAACGGGCAGGGGGCGCGGTTCTGGCGCGGTCCCTCTACGAACGCCAGTTCCGATGGTCCATAGTATGAGGTTCGCAGTTCAAAAAAATGGCTTGAAGACTGGTGGAACCGCGTCGATGCGTGGGTTCACGCTGGTTGAGTTGATCGTGGCGACGATGATCCTGCTGATCCTGACCACGATGGCCGTCCCCATGGCCCGTGTCACCATCAAGCGCGAAAAAGAGCGGGAATTGCGCCGCGATTTGTGGGAGATGCGTGATGCAATCGATCGTTACAAAGACGCTGCGGACCGCGGAGGCTTTCAAACCAAGGTGGGATCGGAGAATTATCCTCCGGACCTGGACACGCTGGTGAAGGGCGTGGATGTGAAAGGCAAGAAATTGAAATTCCTGCGGCGGATTCCTGTCGATCCCATGACGGGAAGCACCGACTGGGGATTGCGCTCGATGCAGGACGACCCCGATTCGGACTCGTGGGGCGGCGACAACGTCTTCGATGTGCATACCAAGTCGCAGGGGCAAGCGCTCGATGGAACGAATTACAAGGATTGGTAAATGTTTGGGCTGGGCATGAATTCGAGAAACGGACGTCGCTGGGGTGTGGTAAGTCGGCCTGCGCGGCGAAAGCAGGCGGGATTCACCCTGATCGAGCTGATGATCGTGATCACGATCATGGCGATTTTGATTTCTGTTGCCATGCCGGCGTACCAGCAATCGATTGTGCGGGCGCGCGAATCAGTGCTGAAGCAAAATCTATTTACGATTCGATCTGTAATCTCCCAGTACACGCTTGATAAGCAGAAAGCCCCGCAGGCGCTGGATGATCTGGTCAGTTCCGGTTACTTGAAACAGATTCCCCAGGATCCTGTCACCGGCCGTAACGATACCTGGGTTCCGGACGAAGAGCAGGACCAGATTTTGTCGATCGACCAGCAGGACCAGGGCGGCATCATCGACGTGCACAGCGGGTCGACGGCGGTTGGGAGCGATGGAACCGCGTATAACACGTGGTAGAGCTATCAGCAATCGGCGGTCAGCTATCAGATGTCTGCTATGCAGTGCGGATCACACACATCCCTTCTAACGCATGATGTATGAGTCCGGTTACGCATTTTCTTACGGGCTGGGTCTTCGCGAACACGACCGGTTTGGGGAAAAGAGACCGGGCGATCGTGACGCTGTCTTGCGTCGTTCCGGACGTGGACGGCATTGGAATTGTCCCGGAATTGCTCACTTCGAGTTCAGCGCATCCTCTGCTGTGGTTTTCGCTCTATCACCACAAACTGCACACTTTGACATTTGCGGTTGTCATCGCCATAGCTGCGTTTTTTCTGGCGGACGAAAAGCGGAAGACTGGTTTGTTGTCATTGGCGAGCTTCCACTTGCACCTTATTGAAGACATTGCAGGCTCGCGTGGGCCAGACGGATACCAGTGGCCGATTCCTTACTTTGCCCCCTTTTCTCACGCCGGCAATCTGGTTTGGCGAGGCCAGTGGGCGCTCAACGCATGGCCTAATGTTCTGATCACGATTGTGTTATTGTTCCTCACACTAGTACTCGCTTGGAAGCGCGGGTATTCTCCGCTGGAAATGATTTCGCGCCGTGCCGATACCGAGTTCACGAGCACACTTCGGCGACGCTTCACTCATGCGCGAATTTGAATCGGATACACCCAAAGCACTACCATTAATACATGCCGGTAGAGACTGAGATTTCTCCCACGACTTATACGCCGATTCGCGCGCCGCGCGGCACGACAATTTCCTGCAAAAGCTGGCAGCAGGAAGCGGCGATGCGAATGTTGATGAACAACCTCGATGAGGAAGTCGGCGAGCGGCCCCGTGATCTCGTGGTTTATGGCGGCACGGGGCGCGCGGCACGAAGTTGGGAGGCTTACCATGCGATCGTTCGTTCGCTGAAAGATTTGGGGAATGACGAGACGTTGCTGGTGCAATCGGGCAAGCCGGTGGGCATTTTCAAGACTCACGAGTACGCGCCGAGAGTTTTGATCGCAAACTCGAATCTGGTCGGCCACTGGTCGAATTGGGAGAAGTTCAACGAACTGGAGCGCGCCGGGCTGATGATGTATGGCCAGATGACGGCGGGTTCGTGGATCTATATCGGCTCGCAGGGTATCGTGCAAGGGACGTTTGAGACTTTCTCGGCTGCGGGAGAAAAACATTTTGGGGGAGATCTTGCTGGGAAGTTGATCGTCAGCGGCGGCATGGGTGGCATGGGTGGCGCGCAGCCACTGGCAGCCACCATGACCGGCGCCGCGTTTCTGGGGATTGATGTCGATCCCGAGCGCATCAAGAAGCGGTTGAAGACCGGCTATTGCGATTTCATGGTGAACACGCTTGACGAGGCGTTGCGCATCCTGAAGAACGCGGTTCGAAAAAAGGAAAATGTTTCGGTCGGGCTAGTGGGCAATTGCGCGGACATGATTCCTGAGATGGCGGAACGCGGCGTCGTTCCTGACATTCTCACTGATCAGACGTCGGCGCATGATCCGCTGAATGGCTACGTGCCGAATGGCATGAGCTTTGACGAGGCGCTGGAGTTACGCAAGCGCGATCCCCAGGCGTATCAGGAAAAATCGCTGGATGCAATCGCGAGGCACGTGGAAGGCATGTTGCGCCTGCAGAAGATGGGATCAGTCACTTTTGATTACGGGAACAATATCCGGACATTTGCTTTCGAGCGCGGGGTGAAGGATGCCTATGACTTTCCCGGATTTGTGCCGGCGTATATTCGGCCGCTGTTTTGTGAAGGGCGCGGACCGTTTCGTTGGGCGGCGCTGTCGGGCGAGCCCTCGGATATTCACGTCACAGACGACTTGGTGCTTGAGTTATTCCCCGACAATCGGATTTTGCGGCGCTGGATCGATTTGGCGCGGAAGCGGATCAAGTTCCAAGGGTTGCCGGCACGAATCTGTTGGCTGGGATACGGCGAGAGAGCGCAATTCGGGCTGGCGATCAACGATCTGGTAAAGAAAGGCAAGATCAAAGGGCCAATCGTGATTGGCCGCGATCATCTGGATTGCGGATCGGTCGCGTCCCCTTTCCGCGAAACCGAAAGCATGAAAGACGGCAGTGACGCGGTCGCGGATTGGCCGCTGCTGAATGCGCTGCTTAACACGGCTGCCGGCGCGTCCTGGGTATCGATTCATAACGGCGGAGGCGTGGGAATCGGCTATTCGTTGCACGCGGGGCAAGTCACAGTTGCTGACGGAACCGAGATGATGGCGCAACGAATTGAGCGCGTGCTGACAACGGATCCGGGAATGGGCATTATTCGGCATGTGGATGCGGGATATGAAGAGGCTGGCGACTTCGCAAAGAAAAAGGGCGTGAAGATCCCGATGCAGAATCAATGACGGTCCATCACAGAGACACGGAGGCGCGGAGGCCGACTCCGCTTCTTCTCCTGAATATTGGCCAGCTTCTTACTCTGCGGTCTTCCGACATCGGGCCGCGACGCGGCGCAGAGCTTTCCGAGTTGGGAATCATCGAAGACGCTGCGGTGCTCTGCTTGGGGGGCAAGATCGTCTCGGTCGGTAAAACCAAAGAAGCGCTGCGCGATCCCTGGCTCAAGAAGCATCGCAAAAAAGTCACGGAAATTGACTGCAAAGGACACGTAGTCGTGCCGGGATTTGTCGATTCCCACACCCACCCAGCGTTCATTCAGCCGAGGCTGGTGGATTTTGAGAAACGCGTTTGCGGCGCAACTTACGAACAGATCGCCGAAGCTGGGGGAGGAATTCGATCGAGCGTCGAAGCGGTGCGTAAGGCGGGGAAGAGTCAACTGACAGAAAAAGTGTGGGAAGGCCTGCAGCAGATGGCTGCGCAGGGGACGACGACGGCGGAGGCGAAATCCGGGTACGGACTGACCTTAGATTCGGAGTTGAAATCCCTTTCGGCTATTAAGGCTGCGGCCGCGCAGTGGGCCGGAACCGTGGTCGGTACATTGCTTGGCGCGCACGTTGTCCCTAAAGAATTTCAGGGCCGGTCGCAGGAATATGTGGAAGTGGTTTGCCAGGAGATGATTCCGCAAGTGGCCAAGCGCAAGCTTGCACAATTTGCGGACGTCTTTACGGACGCTGGCGCCTTCAGCGTGAAAGAAACAGAACAAATTTTTCAAGTGGCCCAACAGCACGGACTCGGCGTGCGGGCGCATGTCTGCCAGTTAACTGAAAGCGCGCTGCAGCCGTTGCTGCGGTTCAAGCCGGCATCGTTTGATCATTTGGATCACGTGAGTGATGAGGACGTGAAAGCACTGGCTGGAACCGACACTGTCGCGACGCTGGTTCCTGGAGCCAATTATTTCTTAGGATTGGAAAAATATCCGCCGGCGCGGAAGCTGATTGATTCTGGCGTGGCAGTCGCGCTCGCCAGCGATTACAACCCCGGCTCGTCGCCGACGCCGAGCATGCCTTTCGTATTGTCTCTGGCGTGCACGCACATGAAAATGTCGCCAGCGGAGGCGATCTCGGCGGCGACCATCAATGGAGCGTGGGCCCTGCGGCTGCAGGGCAGGAAAGGTTCGATCGAAGCAGGGAAAGACGCCGACCTCGCGGTATTTGCAGTGAAAGATTATCGCGAGATCGCGTACTGGTTTGCGACGAACCGATGCGAACTGGTGGTGTTGAACGGGAATGTCAGCGGGTGAGCTGCCTCGCTGAATGTGGTGGCTGCCGTCGCCTTATCAAAACCCAATGGGCGAGGAGATCACATTGAGGGAATGCGGCGTGATTGTTATAATCGGGCTGTTCCACAACGCTTCCCAGCGTTGAAGCCCACAGCCATTCTGTCCCATCTGAGTCGAACAGCGACTCGAGAGAAAGATTGGGCAGCCCAGCTGTAGCCAAGTGGCCAGGTAGCTCAGGTGGTAGAGCGCAGCCCTGAAAAGGCTGGCGTCGGCGGTTCAACTCCGTCCCTGGCCACCATTTAACATCAATAAGTTACAAGATAACGTCGCTGCACCTTGTTCTCTTCTGGATCATCTTCTTTACCTGGTAAGTCTCTTAAAATCAATAAAAAACATGGTCGTTGGCCGCTGATCAGCAGAAATAGGCTGGCGTCGCCCACGTGCTCTGCCATCTCACAGATTCAGCAGCACATAGAGAAGGGCAGGGACGAGCATTTTTTGCGCGCGAACCATTCGCGAACATCGTTTGACAAGAAAAGACCCACTAACGCTGCAGATCAAGATTTTTCGGGGAAAAGGCGGCATTCGAGCCGCCTTCTCTTTTTGTGTGGGCCGGAACCGGCGCACGGCACGTTTCGTATGAGGAGTGAAGAAGTTTCTATGGAGAGTGTATGACAAATCCTCAACCTGATTTACCCACGGAAGGAATTCTTGCCAGGACGCGTGGCCCACTCAAGCCCGGTTTTAGCTTGAGTGGGATAATTTGAAGAGGAACTGTAAGCTTTGGAAGTCCCCACACAACGAAAACCGCGTTGTGTGGGCCGCCCCCAAGAGTTGCCGACCACCCGATCTAGGCACCGTTTTGGCCAATTTACTTACGTGTGGTGATTTACGCAAGACGCCATGTCGCGCACTGCGAAATCGCCTCAGTCACGAAGTGGTCTCAAACCCGAAGCTTCCGCGGAGAGTAGAATGGCGGATTTGATGTTGACGTCGCGAATGCGCTCTTGGATGGTGGCCGAGATACCGCACTTGGAGTGTTTTCGGGGTGTGGGCTTCGTCCACGAATATCCCCGGCACAGCCATTCGACCTGGGCCATTGGTATTGTGGATGAAGGTATCGGTGGCATTTGGCATCGTGGATCGAATGAGTTCCTCGGCCCCGGAACCGTAATCGCCGTAAACCCTGGCACAGTTCATACGGGCTATCCGCTACAAAAAACCGGGATAAGCCATTCGATGCTGTATGTCGGTGACGAATTGGTGAGGAATGTTTTGTCCGACGCTGCCGCTTCGCCGATATTCCCACAGGCAAGCATTCAGGATTCCGACCTGGCATTTCGCTTATGCGGTGTTTGCCGCTTGCTGGAATCGGACGGTTCCACCCTCGCAGTCGAAACGAAATTGTTTGCCGTTCTAAGTTGCCTCTTCGTCCGGCACGCCCACGTTTGCGTTCGTCAGGAGACCGGAGTCGAGCCACGGCATATAGCTGTGATCCAGGAGTATCTGCGCGCTAATCTTCGCCGCAACGTCGCGTTGAGCGAGCTTGCCCGACTCACGGGATTATCGAAAGCGTATTTGATTCGTTCCTTTTGCCGCGCGGTGGGCATGCCTCCGTACGCATGGCTTATCCAATTGAGAATCGACATGGCCAGAGAACGTCTTAAGAAGGGCACTCGAATTTGTGATTTGGCGCTAGAGCTGGGCTTCGCAGATCAGAGTCATTTCCATCGACGGTTCAAACGGCTTACTGGGATGACCCCTGCCGCCTACGCAGAAGATCACTATCGTTCAAGACAGGGGCAAGCGCAGCTGACAGGATGAGGGGAAACCGGTTCTGGCCAGGCGCAAGAACCGTATTATTGGAGCGTTTATGACCAATCCTCAACCTGACTTACCCACGGAAGGAATTTCTGCCAGCGACCCTATGTCTGTTGCCCCACTTCCGAAACCAAGCAGCATGTTCATGGGGCCTGATGGCCTGCGATCGGGATGGGGCCTCCTGCTTTATCTGGGCATGGTTGTTGCCCTGGTGTTGTTGGCATTACGCGGCTTGAGCAAGCCGTTGCATGCGCTCAAAGGCAGCGTCTGGCAGCCTCTGGTGCAGGAAGCACTTCTTGCCATGGTTGCTTTTCTGCCAGCGCTGGTGATGGCCAGAATTGAGAAACGCAATTTTGGAGCTTATGGCCTGCCGAGCGCGCAAGCGTTTGGGCGCAGATTCTTTGCCGGACTGCTCTGGGGATTTTCTGCGTTGACGGTTTTGCTGTGCGTTTTGCGTGTGAGTGGCAGCTTCTACTTTGGTTCGGCGGAAATTCATGGAGCGCGCGCAGCGAAGTTTGCCCTGTTCTGGGCCGCTGTAGTGATATTGGTGGGGTTTTTTGAGGAATTTTTCTTTCGCGGCTATACGCTGTTCACGCTCACCCGCGGCATAGGATTTTGGCCGAGCGCGGTGTTGTTATCGATCTTGTTCGGCTTGGCGCACTCGGGGAACCCAGGAGAAAGCTGGCGGGGTGAGGTTTCCGTGGGATTAATGGGGCTGTTCTGCTGTTTTACGCTGCTGCGTACCGGAACGCTCTGGTTCGCCGTCGGCTTCCATGCGGCATTTGATTGGGGGGAGTTCTATTTTTATGGCACTCCGAATAGCGGTACGCCCGCCACGGGGCATCTCCTGAACTCATCGTTCCACGGTCCTGCGTGGCTCACGGGAGGATCGGTGGGTCCGGAAGCAAGCGTGTTGGCGTTTGTGCTGATTGGGCTGGCGTTTTTGGCGTTCCATTTAGCGTTTCCTGCCAGGGAAGATGCACCTGCCTAAGCGGGAACGATGACCCAGATCACACCGGAGTTACGGCGATTTCTACCGGAGTCGGGCAGACATATTTTCCGTCAGCATCGACATCGACCACAGGCTGTGTTGTGAGCTGGAATCTCTTCTGCTGGAAGTATTCGACTTGCGGAAATTTCCGGTGCGAGCCGCTGTGCACGGACGGAAATAGCCGCACCATGCTCGCGAACCATTCGCGAACATCCGCGAACCGAATTCAGCCCAAATCAGCCTACACAGGCCCAAACGGAGATCGGCGCAAGTCCAGCCGCATCAGCGTCATGCGTTGATTCTGAACCGCTTCGGCAATTCGGTAGACGGCCCTGAAAAGGCTGGCGTCGGCGGTTCAACTCCGTCCCTGGCCACCATAACGTCTCAAGTCTTCGCCTTACCCGGGGACCTTTGCTACAAATGTCTGGAGTTGCTCTCGTTGGGCATCTTCCTCGAAGACGGGCGACCAGGATTGTTCCCTCCATCGATTCTCGTTCTGCGGGATACACGTCGGTAATGTGACTCTCCAAAACCCACCATTTTCAAGATGTTCAGGGTGCCTGGCGTCTGCGACACGTGCAGCAACCAAATAGCTCGCTGGGATCATCGAACTCCTTAAAGCTGAATTGTTTCGGAGGTGAACATTGAAGAACAGTCTCTGCACAGCGACCCGCGATTTGATGTTGTTCTGGCGAAGGCTCGCGAAACCAGCAGCGCCGGGCAAAAATAGTCGATGCTGCCCGCGTGGTTATGAGTCGCAAACGGGATTTATCATCAAGGGATTGAGCAGGTGAAGCGTGGCCCAAGGGATCGAATCGATGGATAGCTTTGGTGGAAAGGCGCGAAGAAGCAGGCAGAAGTCTCTTCTCCGCGCCCCTTTCTCAGGCAAAATGTTTCTACTCGTTAGCGGGCGTAGCAGCTGATTGCGTTATAGAGCAACTGCTCATCATCGCCGCCGATGGTGTTGTATTCCGGCATGTTCGAAACATAGATCGAAATGACTTTGTTTTTGTGGAAACCGCTGATCACGCCAACGTAGCTATCCGATTGGGCTCCTGCCTTCGCCTTGCCCAGGTTTCCCGTCCACGATCCACTCGCGGGAACCTGACTGTTGTTAAATCCGTTGGACGTCCACGTGCTCGGAATCTTGTTAAATAAGCAGGCTTTCGCCACTTGGGTGAACTGGTTATCGATGGTGGCTGTAGTGTCTGTCAGGGTGGACGACAGACCGAAGAGTGGCGCCAGTGCGCGGTTGTCGATGTTTGCCGGGGAGTACTGGAACGTCGCATATGTGGCCAAAATCGGATGCCCCGCCTCGACGTACTCGGCAAGCGCGTCGACTTCAGTTGACGAGTACTGTTTCACACCTCCTGCAGGGTCACTCAGGATAATCACATCGGCATTGGAGCTGACCAAATCTTGATAGGTGAAATCGCTGTCGATCAGGGTTGTGTAATCGACGGAAACTGGAATGGTTCCGTAGGTGGACCAATTGGCGTTCAGGTCAGCCCAAACGGGGTTGTTTCCCCAGGACTTTACGATGATCGCGGTCACAGTGTTGGCGGGGCGCGCAATCCTTTGCTGAACCGCCGGGGCTTGCGCCAAGCTGTTGCGGGGTGGGGATGCTTCCTGGGCAATCGCAGTTGAAGCGATCATGAGGGTCAAGAAACTAATCACGAACAGTTTTTTCGACATATCAAACCTCTGCAAGGGGAAATTGACTAATTCGAGCATCGGATACTTTACACCCGAATCGCCGTTATTACACGGGGAATTACATTGCTAGCCTGAGGGCTGTGACGGACAGAAGGCTTTCATTCCACTGCGGCGGCGCGACTTCTAGAGAATGTTGACAGCTCGAGCCGCGAGAAGGACGAGAATCGAAAGGGAGATCAGCGATTGCAGCATCGTGGCCACTTTAGCCCATCGTGAGAGAACGGCAGTGTCGGTCGGCGAAAAAGCGGTGCTGGTGTTGAATGAAATGAAGAGATAGTCGAGAAACTGCGGTGACCAGCCGGTGTACTCCTCGCGGTCATTAGCAAGCTGAGGGAAGAGAAACGCGCTCGCGATCTTGCAGCGAGAATGATCGCGGCCCAAGGGCCCGCCGGCGTCGAGCTTCCAGTACCACAAAGCGAAGACCAGAACGTTACTGATCCATAAAGCTAAGGCTGAGCGTAAGAGTGCCTTGGGCATCTCGCGATGAGAGGGAATACCCTGAATGAGGAAGATGAGCGAGGCGATCAGCGACACGGTGATGAGTGCGAGCGCGGCGAAGGTCAACATTCGTGTGATTTTGAAGTAGCCGCGGCTATTGGTGATCACGATGGGAATCATGAGCACCAAGATCACTGCCAGGAGCAGCCAGCCCGGCCCTACCGAAAGAGGCTCGGGCAGAGCCCAGAAGACCCCGGCTGCGGACAGCATCGCGAGGAAAGCAGGCCATCGTGGTTCGCGCGTCGACATGCTCATAGCAAGGGCGTTCAGTGAAGTCTATATCTAGCTTCGGGATGCCGCCAAGGGTCGAGTGGCTACTAGTCGCCGAGGTTTCGCACACGAGCGGAAACTACAATCTTAGGCCAGCGGATTATTGACGCTAACAGGATCTTGCCACGTTGCGGCATCTGTTCTCCGGAATCTGAGCGCTACGGAATAACTTTCCTTGACAAGTCTTCACGTTGACGCAATGAGGGCATAGAAACGGCGGCCTCTTGCGAGGCCGCCTCGTGGGAGCATGATCATCTCGGGTTAGAAGATGAGTTTGGCTTGCATTTGAATCAACCGGCCGGTTACGCCAGCGCCTTGGAAGGCGCCGTACGGAGTAGTCGGCGGAGCTGCGGTGACAAAGAGCTGTCCGAAGTTCGGAGCAGCCACGTTGTTGGCGGGAGTAAAGAAGTTGGGATGGTTGAGCACGTTGAACATGTTTGCGCCCAACTGCAACTTCACTCGTTCGGTCACCAGGAAGTTCTTCATCAAGGTGAAATCGGTGTTGAAGTACTGCGGCGAGCGGAAGTAGTTGCGCGCTACGTTGTTCCAGTTGTTCTGCCCACCGGGTACCCCAAACGGCGCAGCAAATTGCGACGCCGACAAGCACTGGGTTGGTGCGACAGCATAGTTCGACCCAGGATTGTCGCAGCCCGTGCCGTTCGATCCACCGAGGAATTCGGCGATCGGACCGCCTTCGGTTCCGAGGTTGACAATCTGGGGTTCGACGGTGAGGGCGGTAAACGGTACTCCGCTGTGCGCGAAGAACGTACCCGCAACACCCCAGCCTCCAAGGGCGAGTTCCGTCAACCGGTTCTGGAAGCGATGCGGCATGTTCCAGACGTAGTTGGCGGTGAAATTGTGCCGGGCGTCGGAGTCTGATGGCCCGTAGCTTCCGGCGTCGAAATTAAACGGATTTACCTGGCGTCCAAGGCTGTTCAGCACGCTGTACGTCGCGCCAGGGTTGGTGCTGGTCAGATCATCCAGAGAGTGCGAGAAGGTGTAGTTCGCACTCATTTGGAAGCCGTACGACATTCTGCGAGTGAAGGTTGCGGTCACTCCGTTGTAGTTGGAGCGGCCAATGCTGGAGAGTTCGTTGATGACCCCAAAGCGCGGATCGGGTGCGGTTCCGACGGGGAGGCCGCCGAAGGGAAGCGATCCGGGAGCCAGGTAGGCGTTCAGTCCGGGGTTTTGAACCAAAGCGTCATACCCGTGGGTGCCCACATAGTTCAGGTTGAGAGACATTTTTGGTCCGAAGGCCTGCTGAAGTTCGAAGTTCCACTCCAGATACTTCGGATTGTTGATGTGGTTCGCCATGGAGAAGTACTGCGGTGGCTGAAATGCGGGATTGGCTGCCGTGATCGAAGCGAGCGTACCACCGGAAGCGAAGCCGCTCAGGAACGACGCGTTGTCGGCTGCCGCAGTTGAGGTCACACTGCCCGGTGCGGAAGGCGCCAAGGGATTTGGGGTTCCGAATTTGCCCGGAAGCACCTGGAAAATATTCGTGGTGGGCGAGTTCTCGTACATGCTGTCGAGCAAAAGGCCCTGATACAGATCCGAAAAGACTCCAATGCCGCCGCGGAACACGGTGTTGCTGAGCCCATTCGGGCTGTAGGTGAAGCCCAAGCGAGGCTGCAAGGCGAGCTTCTCAATATTCGGAAATGCCGAGTGTTGATCGGAGAGGATCGCCTGGTTGTATGGGATGTCAACGTTGTGGCTGATCTGGGAGAACGGGTTGTCGAGGCGGGCAAAGCAGTCGCTTTGACAAACCGCGTTCGAGTTACGATCACCACGCAACGCCAGTGTCAGTTTCAGATTGGAACTTACTCTCCACTCATCCTGGAAATACAGACCCATGCTGTAAAACGCCAGGGGTGCCTCTGGAGCTGAGGTGAAGACCTGAAGGTAACTGTCGTTTGGGTACAAGGGTGTGCCGTTGACGAAGTCACTCAGGCTGGTGAAGGTCATGAAGCCGCCGCTGGCTAGCTGTGCGTCGTAGTCCGAGATGTCATCCCGCCGGAAGTTGATACCCATCTTGAAGGTATGCGCACCCTTGGTGATGGACAAATCGTCGGTGACCTGTGCCATGGTGGAATGGCGACCCTGCGGAAAATCTAAGTCAGGAGCGTTCACTTGCGTGCCGCCGAGAGTTGACATGAGATTGTTTCCCGCAAACAGAATTGAGCTCATTCCCAGTGTCGAGAGAACCGCTGCCTGGCCGGAATCCGGTAGAAAAACCGCGCTGTACCAGAGACCGGAAACGATCAGGTTGTTGACCATGGTCGGCGAGAATACGTGTGTCTCGTTGATCTGACCTTCGTATTCGGGCTGATTGCTGTCGCTGCTGAATATTCTTGGGTCGATCAAGTCGGTTCCCGTGGCTTGCTCGCCGCGGTCCATCTTGAAGCGGCCAAAAAGTTTGTCGGAGTTGGAAATGTTGTAGTCGATACGCGTGGTGAGCAACCACTCTTTATTCTGGTTTACACCAGACGTGTCGGTCGAAAATAAACAGGGTTGTTGTCCGGCGCCGCCGCCAAAAGGCAGTCCGCCAAGCAGGCTGGCCGCTCCGGCGTAATCAGCGCAACCCCCGGCTCCCGTGGAATCGAAGGCCCCGATGTTATTGGGCGCAGCTGCGCCTGCCGCGTAGCTGGGCGCACCCTGGTAGAGATTCATCAGATTCTTGTAATAGGACAATTGCGCCGGTTGAGTGGCCGCAATGTTGCCAAGGATCTGATTCGCAAAGTTCGGCGTAGGCAGGAAAATCCGCTGCACGCTTGGCAGTTCATAACGCAACCCTTCCTGATCCGCATAGAAGAAGAGTTTGTCCTTGACGATGGGTCCGCCGAAGGAAGCGGCCCATTGATTGGCGACGGCAAATGGCGACTGGTTCGGAGCCCCAGAGGCGATCTGACCGGACTTTAAGAACCATTCGTTGGCGTTGAAGCCGCTGCTGTTGAACCAGTAGTTGGCATTGCCATGAAAGGCATTGCTACCGGACTTGGTCGAGTAATCGACTTGCACGCCGGCCTGGCGGCCATATTGGCCGGTGTAACCATTGCTGACAACCGCGACTTCCTGCACTTCGTTTTGCCCCAGCAGCAGGTTGGAAGAGCCGGAGTTGTTCAGGTTCAGGAACGGATCGTTTACATCGTTACCGTTCAAGGTGAACAGGTTCGAAGTGGCGGGCAATCCAAACGCGCTGAAATTGCCGTATCCGAAGCCGGCCTGAGTATTCATCAGGACGCCAGGCGCAGTCTGCGCATAGCTGGTGATGTCACCGCCAGGGTTGGGCAGGTTTTCGATTTGCGTCGGGGTGAAGGTGGTCGAGATGTTGGCGTCTTCCGTTTGTAGCAGAGGCGCCGTTCCCGTCACTTCGACAGTTTCTGAAGCATTGCCGACCGCCAGTTTAATGTTGACTGGCGTGACCTGGCCCAGCAGGACGTCTACTTTCTGAGCGACGCCACGGAAGCCACTCTGGGCGATGCTGACCGTATAGTTGCCGGGTTTGAGCAGCGGGAAGTTGTAGAGACCGGTGGTGCCGGTCGTGGTGGTTTGAGTTTCACCGGTGCTATTACTTTTCAGGGTGAGGGTAGCATCGGGCACGACTGCACCGCTTGGGTCCGTGACCGTGCCGGAAATTCCGCCCGTCACAATGTTCTGCGCGAGGAGCGTGCTCGGTACCAGTAGCGCGAGCGCGATCAGCAGAACAAGCGACTTGGCTAAGCAAGTAAATCGCATAATCCATCCTCCAATTTTGTGTGAACGAAAGTTACGAACATCAAACTGGATGGGAGTAAAGCAAAAGGAAGGCCGATTAAGCGGTGTGTGTTCTGAACGGTTTAGAGGAGTTGGTTGAGAATGAATCCGCAGCCACGGAACAAGCGTAGTCGAGACCAAATTCGAACTCAGCAGCGTGGAGTTCTGAATTTGTCATCTCGTTGGTGGTTTTTTGTTGAAGTACTTCTTCGCGTAGGGACGGGCGAAGAATCTGCAGATTCCAGTAGACCCTCGTAGAGTCAAATGGGAGGTCGGACTTATAATTTTCTAAATTTCGGCGATGTCGAATTCGCACTCGCTCGCTCGTCATAAATATAGGTACGGTCATACACCGGAGAGAACTCAGTCATACACCAAATAGGTGTGAAAGGTGGGAAACATGCAATTTGCCTTGCTAATCTGCGAAGCTCCAGAAGCGTTTGCGATGCGGAAGAACGACGACAACGATCCTTATCTGGGCGCCTGGAGGGCTTACTACAAAGCCGTGGTCGATGCCGGTATTTATGTAGGTGGCGATGCGCTTGACGTTCCAGACACTGGCACGACGGTTCGCGTGAACCAGGGAAAGCGGCGCGTACAAGATGGGCCGTACGCCGACACCAAGGAGCAACTGGCGGGGTTCATGGTGCTGGAACTTCCCTCGCTTGACGCAGCGCTGGATTGGGCAGCGCGCTGCCCGGCAGCGTCGTTGGGTGCGGTGGAAGTGCGGCCGCTCGCACATGAAAGGAAGATACAGATTACCGGATGAGCGGTAGCTCCCAGGAGGACACCGAAAGAGCGGTCGAGCGAGTAGCGCGGGAGTCCTACGGGCGTCTCGTAGCCTATCTGTCATCGCACACGCGCGACGTAGCCAGCGCAGAGGACGCCCTCAGCGAAGCCTTAATTGCTGCGCTGCGAAGTTGGCCGCGAGATGGCGTTCCTCAAAAGCCGGAGGGGTGGCTGCTAACCACGGCGCGGCATTCGCTGATCGATCTTGCGCGCCATCGGCAGATCGCCTTAGCCAGCGAGCCTACACTTCTTCTTCTCCGAGAGAACTCAGAGGAGGCAACTATGGGAACAGCGTTTCCGGATGAACGGTTGAAGCTGCTGTTTGTGTGCGCCCATCCGGCAATCGATCCGAGTATTCATACGCCGCTGATGCTACAGACGGTTCTGGGTCTGGATGCGGCGCGCATCGCTACAGCATTTCTGGTCTCCCCGGCGACGATGGGCCAGCGCCTGGTGCGCGCGAAAACAAAGATCCGCGACGCCGGCATCCAGTTTGAGATTCCACAGGCGCGTCAGTTGCCGCAACGCCTCGATGCGGTATTGGAAGCGATTTACGCGGCTTTTGGGATCGGCTGGGATGACTTGGCGGGAATGGATCAGCGCGGGCGAGACTTGGCGGAGGAAGCGATTTGGTTAGCGCGAGTACTTCTGCAGCTTATGCCCGGCGAAGCTGAGGTTCGCGGCTTGCTGGCGCTTATGCTGCACTGTGAGGCGCGGCGCGCAGCGCGGCGTGGGACGGATGGTCGATACGTCCCCCTCTCCGAGCAGGACCCGCGACTATGGTCGATTCCATTGATCGAAGAGGCGGAGCAACATCTTGCAGAGGCGTCACGTCAAAATCGTAGAGGTCGCTTTCAACTTGAAGCAGCGATTCAGTCGGTGCATGCTGAGCGGGGACGAACCGGGCGAACGGAGTGGGGAGCAATCGTTCTCTTCTATCAACAGCTGATCCACATCTCGCCGACGTTGGGTACACAAACCGGATATGCGGCGGCGATTGCGGAAGCAAATGGGGCCGAGGCGGGCATGGCGGCGCTCGACGCGATCGACCTGAAAAGCGTGACCACTTATCAGCCATATTGGGCGGTTCGCGCCCACCTTCTGCGGCGGCTACAGAGAACGCAGGAGGCTCGGGAGGCATTCGATCGGGCGATTGGGTTGGCCGAGGATCCAGCCGTACGTCTTTTCTTGCTACACAAACGAAATTAGATTTTTTTCCGCAGTGTAGAAATTCATCAGTCTCGAACGTCACCACTATAGAAGCGTCTCGGAAGCGGTACGTGTGAGGAGGGGTTCATGCTTCGCAATCGACTAGGCATAGTCGTTTCTCTGATTCTCACCCTGACATTTGTGATTGCAACCCCGCGCCGAGGTCATGGCCAGGACAACAAAAATCAGTATGCCAGCATGGCCCCAATCGACCAATACCTCATGGACCGAGATGCCGAGATTGCGATGGCACGCAGCGCGGCTCCGCCATCCATCGCCAAGGACGCCACCGTTATGGTCCTTGGACGGCATGGCTATGAAACGGCGGTGGAGGGAAAGAATGGTTTCGTGTGCGCGGTCGGACGATCGTGGGATTTACCGAAAAACAATCCGGCTTTTTGGGATCCCAAGATACACGGTCCAATCTGCCTGAGCGCTCCGGGTGCGCGGTCTTTTCTTCCGATCTACTTCAAGAAGACCGAACTGGCGATTGCCGGACGTTCGAAGACTGAGATAGAGAACGCAATAATCGACGGCATCGCGAAAGGCGAGTTGCCCACGCCCGAACCCGGCTCGGTGTCGTACATGTTGTCAAAGCAAGGGTACTTGAACGCCGGCATCAAGGGACCCTGGCTTCCCCACGTGATGTTTTTTGTCCCCGAGATTGACCCGAAAGCCCTGGGATCCGACTTGGGGGATGACGTCCCGTTGGACGCGCACGAAGAGAAAATAGGCCGCTATACCACAATTGACGTTCCGGTAAGCAAGTGGTCAGACGGAACGCCGGCTCCGCAAGAATGATGAGTGAACAGGATCCCAAAAGAGAGGAGCAAGAGAGTTGATGAAGGAACAAAAGATCGCGTTGATTGCCGCCTCAATGCTTGCCCTGATTCTTGGCTTTGCTTTGGGGCGGGAACTGAAGGCGCAGGTCAGCAAAAAAGATGGGGGCGCATATTCGGCAATGGCGCCGATCGAGCAATACTTGATGGATCGCGATGCGGAAATCATGCTAGCGCGAAGCGGAGCCCCGGAGTCGATATCGCGTGACGCGACCGTCATGGTGCTCGGAAACCGGAGCTTTGAAACTGCGGTCGAAGGCAAGAATGGGTTCGTTTGCATTGTGGAACGCGCGTGGACGAGCCCGTTCGAGAGTGCTGAATTTTGGAACCCCAAGAACCGCAGCCCAATCTGCTACAACCCGCAGGCGGCGCGAACTGTGCTGCCGATCACCTACATGCGGACGAAGTTGGCGTTGGCGGGCCTGTCCAAAGAACAAATCCGCGAGCGTATGAAAGCTGCCGTTGACGGGAAAGAAATTACGCCACCCGAGCCCGGCGCCATGTGTTTCATGATGGGGAAGGGAGGATATCTCAGCGACCAGAGTCTGACCGCCGATGGGGCGCACAACATCGCCCATGTGATGTTTTTTACCTCGCGGATCAAGCTCTCGGACTGGGGCGCGAACCTGGACAATTCTCCGATTTTTATTGACCCACGGCACAACAGTGACCCGGAACCCATCAATGTGTTCATGATGATGACCGGTACGTGGTCGGATGGAACAGCGACGCCGCTGCAATGAAAACTCTGGTTCCAACTGTGGCTAAGCCGATTCTGAAACGGGGAGCGTTCGTGCTTCTCACTCTGATGATCGCGATTGCGTTGGCTCATGCGCAGGCGAATTCCCCGGTGAAAGAAGATTCGAGAAGCGCCATTCGGCCGTTTAAGTTGCATGTGCCGGACTCGGTGCTAACGGATCTGCATCGCCGATTAGCCGAAACAAGGTGGCCTGACCAACTCCCGGGCACAACCTGGGAATACGGGGCCGATATCAAGAAGGTGCGTGAACTAGCTGGCTATTGGGAGAACGGATTTGACTGGCGCGCGCAGGAAGCGCGCATCAACCAATTCGACCAGTTCACGACAGAAATTGACGGACAACAGATTTATTTTATCCACGAGCGTTCACCTCGCCCCGGCGCAATTCCCCTGATGCTGATCCACGGGTGGCCTGGTTCGGTCGTCGAGTTCCTTGGGATGATTGATCCGCTTACGCGGCCGAAGAGCGACGATGTGCCTGCCTTTGATGTCGTCGTACCAGCTCTTCCCGGATTTCCGCTCTCTGGCCCGACCACAACCCGCGGTTGGGATCCGGAACGGATGGCGCGGGCCTTGATCGTGTTGATGGATCGCCTGGGTTACTCGCGGTATGGCATTCAAGGCGGCGATTGGGGATCCGACATTGCGCGTCACATGGCGCAACAGGCTCCCTCGCGCGTGATCGGGCTTCATCTCAACCTGCTTGCCGTGGACCCACCGAACCCGGAAGCCTTGAAAGAAATGACCAATGCGGAGCGATGGCGCTTTTCGTTCTTCGAACGTGGCGAAAGTAGCTTCTTCAATCTCCAGGCTAGCGAGCCGCAGACACTCGCATACGCGCTAAGCGATTCTCCAGTGGGCTGGTTGGCGTGGATGATTGATAAATTTCAAATTCTGACGGATAACCACGGAGATTTTCTCACGGCTGTAGACCGCGACACATTTCTGACCGATGTCACGCTTTACTGGGCGACAGGCACAGTGGGGTCAGCCATGCGCATTTATCGCGAGAACCGGTTATCAGGCGACGAGTCAGCTTCACAACCTCATCTAGAGACGCCCGTGGCATATGCCGATTTTCCGAAGGAAGTATTCGCTTCTCCAGTGAGCTGGATCAAGCAGACTTATAACGTTGTTCAAGTCACCGAGATGCCGAGAGGCGGGCATTTTGCGGCATTGGAACAGCCGCAGCTCCTGGTCGACGATATCCGGAAGTTTTTTGCAAAGGTTGAAAGTAAGTAGAGCTGTGTCGATGATTTTGATGGATGCAGGCGTGATGGGACTATGAGAATCGCAATCAAGACGAAGGGAACGATCTTATTCCTTAACCCTGAAGAGGTGGTCTCGATAAGCGCCCAAGGAAGCTGCGTCTTGCTACAACAGGAATCTGGAAGTCACCTGCTTCGCGAATCGATATCGACAATGGCAGAAAAAATGGTGCCGTTTGGATTCGTCCGCATTCATCGTTCGACCTTGATCAACCGGCGATTCGTGAAAGAGATTCGACCCTTCCTGACCGGAGAGTACGGATTGCGATTAAAAAGCGGAAAAGAGTTTACGGTGACCCGCACCTACAAGAAGAATCTCAGGGCACTGGCGGAATTCTGGGTGGGGGCCGGCCCTCATTTTTGACCTCGACTCTTCGGCTCGAATCAGCGCTGAGTTCTTGCCGTCCATTCCTGCACGATTTCGATGCCGCTACTGGTGCCGATCCTGCTGGCACCGGCGGCAATCATGGCGAGGGCAGTGGCGGCCGTGCGAATGCCGCCGGAAGCTTTTACGCCGAGCTTGGGGCCAACGACTTGGCGCATCAGCGTGACATCCGTGACGATCGCCCCTCCGCCGAGAAAGCCGGTGGAGGTTTTGACGTAATCGGCTCCTGCAGTGACACTCAGCTCGCAAGCGAGCTTCTTTTCGTCGTCGGTGAGAAGGCCGGTTTCGAGGATGACCTTGAGCAGCGCCCCGTGATCGTGAGTTACCTCCGCGACAGCGCGAATATCATCGAGTGCGTGTTCGCGATTTCCGGACTTGAGGGCGCCAAGATTTAACACCATGTCGATTTCGCGGGCACCGAGTCGAAGAGTCTCGTTCGCTTCAAATCGTTTCACGCTGGTCAGAGTTGCTCCCAGGGGAAAGCCGATAACCGTGGCAACCCTGACGCCGCGTTGATCCAGTTCTTCGACTGCGAGCTTCACGTGGTCCGGGTTGACCACGACCGCGAAGAAACCGTGTTCGCGGGCCTCGCGGCAAAGCCGGACGATCTGTTCACGAGTTGCTTCGGGACGCAGGTTCGTGTGATCGATCATCCCAGCCAGGGCGGATGGCGTTGGTTCTTGGTTTGGAAATTGTTCCGGCATTTCTTGAGATTGTATGTGGTCGACGAGCGCGCGCTAATCTTAATTCGTCCGGCTTTCCCAAAGATGCCGATTCCGTAGTAATCTCTGCGACATGCGCATGGCCTGGTTTCGCTGTCTACTCTTTGGAACGTTGCTGCTCTGTACCTTATTCTTGGCTGCTCAAAATACGGCTTCGCCCACTCCGCTGGTTATCGTTCATGTGACAGTCATTAATCCTGGCACATCGAGCGTGCAAACCGATCGAACCGTCGTGGTACGCGGCACGCAGATTGAATCGGTTATCGATGCCGCGCAAACGCCATCGCCAAAAGATGCGCGGGTTGTTGACGGCCGAGGACGATATCTGATTCCTGGGCTTTGGGATATGCACGTGCACACGGCCTTCGGGGATTGGTTCCCCGGCGGACGGGACATTATTCTGCCGTTGTTCATCGCGAATGGTGTTACCGGGGTGCGCGACATGGGCGGAGATCTGCCGGTGCTGCTGAAGTGGCGGAAGCAGATCGCCGAAGGTCAGATCGTCGGTCCGAGGATGATCGTATCGGGGCCGATGCTGGATGGATATCTGCCCAATAAAAAGTTGCGGTTTCCGAGTTCGGTTCCGATCACAACTCCGGCGAGCGCGATTGCGGCGGTGGATTCGCTCAAAGAACAAGGTTCGGATTTCATCAAAGTGCAGTCGGTGATCCCGCACGATGCGTATTTGGCGGCGGCGGCTGAGGCGCACAGGCAAGGCCTGCCAATCGTCGGACATGTACCGGATGCGGTTCGGATCACGGAAGTGATTGCGGCGGGGCAGAAGAGCATTGAGCACTTGATGGGAATCTTCGAAGGATGCTCGACGCAGGAAGATAAATTCATAACGGGGCAGGGCAACACAAAGCTGCTACTCACCACGCAAGATCCACAGAAGTGTGAGGTGTTGATCAAACAACTGGCGCAAAGCCAGACGTGGCAGTGCCCGACGCTGGTGTGGCAGCGCGGGGGAACGTTTCTCGATCAGCGGGATTTGAAAGATCAACCGCTCGACAAGTATGTTCCGGCGTATTGGCGGGATGTGACCTGGAAGCGATTTACGGACGAGATGATGCCGGATCTTTTGAAGGACCCATTGCCGCTGCGCCAGGAATATTTTTCGGACAACCTGAAGATTGTTGGCGAAATGCACCGCGCGGGGGTGCCGTTTCTGGCAGGAACGGACACGGCGCCCGGAGTTTACATCATGCCAGGATTCAGTCTGCACGACGAATTGGCAAATTTTGTGGAAGCGGGCTTCTCACCGATGGAAGCGCTACAAACCGCAACCAGCAATCCAGCCAAATTTTTCCGGATCACGACTCTTGGTTCGATTGAAGCGGGGAAGACCGCCGATCTAGTGTTGCTGAATGCCAATCCGCTTGACGACATTCACAATACGCTGAAGATTGAAGCGGTTATTGCGAATGGACGCCTCTTCGATCACTCCGAACGCGACCGAATACTCAAGCAAGTGGAACTCTCAGCCAAGGAACAAAAATGAAACTGGGGTGGGTGGGCGTCTTGAATAGCCGCGCCCTGGCCGTAAAGTATCGCCCCCAGGCCTGGCGGCCCACCTGGCTGGCGGCTGGTGCATCGAACAAGTCACGGAGAGTGACTATGCGAAACCTATGGTTAATTGCTAGCTTCATGCTCGTTTCAGTTTGCGTCATCATTGCTCAACCTTCTCAGCCAGGCAGTGCGCAAACTGATCCGAAGCCTACGACGGTACAAGGATGTCTAAAGGGTGCGGACGGCAGCTTCGTCCTCACGAGCGACTCAGGAACCACCTATGAGTTGGTGGGTGACAGCCATCAACTCAGTAGACTGGCAGGAATGGAAGTCAGTGTTACGGGCAATCACGGATCGGCCAGCGACATCTCAACGGGTGAGTCAGGACACACGGGCTTGGCGACTTCGAATCCGACGGCCGGAACTGCTCCGACGATCCAAGTGATGCATGCCAAGAAGATTTCCAGCAACTGCACGAAATAATGCGGAAATGGCAAGCGGCAGAGGCGATGCAGTTCAACTGGTAATCACAGCGTGCGAAACTGTTTTTCGGTAAACGGAAAATCTGAGTGCTGAAGGCATCCTCACTCAGAAGTGAAAGACGATCCCGGTCGAGATTCGAAGATCGTCCTGACGAGTGTTGAAGAATCGGGTTTGCAAGTCGTCGACTTGAACTCGCCAACTGATCAGCGGAATGAGATGGTAGTCAACGCCGCCGCCTAGCGCGTCCGCGAAGGAAGTTGAGGAGTTGGAGTAATCGGTGGCGGTTTCACTGATGTGAGAAGCTCCCACCAGCGCGTGCACGAAGGGTCTGATTTTCCCGATCTTAAAAGAAACCCGCGGCCCAAACACAAAATTGTGCTGGCTGATGCTCGCGTTGACCGGCAGAAAGAATGACGACGAAGTAACATTTTGTGAACCGTAGTTACCGCTGAAATCGCCCACTACTCCGATGAATGGTAGTACTTTGACCTCGACCGAACCATTCCATCCGTTCAAATTCGTATTGCCATTTGGCAAATCGGCTCTGAGATACGAATAACCGATATAGGCGTTTCCGCCGGGGAACTGCGCGAAAGCCGCACTCGCAAACAAAAGGACAGAGACAAGAACGACCGATTTCGACAAAGTAAACTCCCTAACCAGATTTTCTCAACTTGAAGTAACAATTTGGATGCCAACCTGACAATGACGGTTGTGCAAGTGTGGAGTTCAGGCAGCGGCTACGGAAGCGGTGTGAATCGGCAAATGGACGGAGACGATCGTGCCATTTGCGTTGGAGTTGATCTCCAAACTTCCGCTGAGCTGGCGAAGACGCTCCCGCATGCCGGCGATGCCGACACCTGGAGTGCCGATGTTAGCGAGTTCTTCCTGCTTCTCTTTGGGAATACCTTTGCCGGAGTCAGAGACTTCGACCAATACTTCATGGTTGGAGCGGGCAATGCGAATCCTGGCGATGGGGCTGCCGGAATGGCGATGAATATTAGTTAGGCATTCCTGCACGATGCGGAAAACCGCGGTTTCCAATTCCTGCGCCAGTCGGCCAAAGTCCTCGGGAATGTCCAGTTCGACTTTGATATTGCTGCGCTGCGCAAATCCCTCCGCGTACCAGTGCAGTGCAGACACGAGTCCGGCTTCATCGAGAAGGGGAGGATGAAGCAAGTGAGAAATGGTGCGGATTTCCTTGCTCATGTCCTGAACCAGGGCTTCGCTATCGGCGAGAGTTTTCGCGGTCTTGGTCAGGCGAGCGATCTCTTTTTGCACGATAGAAAGGTTCATGCCGAGGGCCGCCAAGGTTTGGCCGACGCTATCGTGGAGTTCGCGGGCAAAACGCCGGCGTTCTTCATCTTGCAAGTGGAGAAGTCGCGAAGTGAGATGACGGAGGCGGCCGTTGACGGAGTCGAGTTCGATTGTTCGCTCTCGCACTTGCTGGTCCAATTCTTTGTGGGAATTCCACAAGGCCTCGCTGCGACGGCGATGCGCTTCCGCCATGACGACAATCATTGCGGCGGCGATGGCGAAAACAAGAGTGTTGGCAAGGGCAGCGCTGCGGTTTGGCGGCAAAGAGCCTACGGAAGCGGCAAGCCAGTAACGAATGCTAACAAGGGAAAGCGCCGTCGCGAGGGCGGCGGGGCCGATGCCACAATAGAGCGCGGAGAAAACCAGCGCCGGAAAGAGCACGATATATACGGTCGAATCGCTCCCGAAATGACGCAGGAATGCGGCGACAAGGATGGCCACGGCGGAAGTCAAAACAGCCGTACCATAACGTGCGGCAGTCGACTTCAGACTCCGAGACCGACGTACGGTATCGGTGTGGCTCATGCAGTCCTCTTTCGGGGTAAAGGGCTTGGCTTCTCAAAAGGAATGGCAACCGAGTTGCCAATCTGCGGGTTACGTTTTCAGGAGGTTAAGCGCGACTCATCGGTTGAATGATGTAGTTTTTGGACAGCGCCATCCATCTTCTACAAGGCTCACTGTAGTTCACCCGACGGAAGGAGGGAAATCGGGGCGAGTCACGCAAAATTTTAAAGGATTGAGCCGGATGATTTTTTGAGGGGCAGGCAGGCAGCGTGCGTCGGGTTCTCGCTCCCACTGACCGTCCACTGCCCGCCCCTCTTCGCGTTGGGGTTACTTAATGTATATATCTCGACCACAATGGGGCGACAATACGGATTGTTCGGTAGGAAACGTACGGATTTTACCGTAGACAGAGTTACAGCAGGACACGCAGATATACGACATATCCCTAATCGGCAGTAGTACAACCGGGAATTCTCCGCTGACCATCCAAATCGCGATTTCTTTAAGTATTTTGCGGAATTTGGAGACAGCGTGCCATGTCGTTTTTGAGGATTTTCGGGATCGTCAGTTGTGTTTGTTCAGTACTCTGGCTAAGCGGCTGCGGAGGAGGAACCAGCAGCCCTACACCTCCGACGCCGCCTGGCAACTTCCAACTGCAGGTTCAAGCTGCTGGGAACGGAACCGGGACCATCAGTAGCACACCATCTGGAATTAATTGCGGCAAGACTTGCAGCGCGACATTTCAACAGGGAACCCAAGTGACGCTCACTGCTACTCCGGGAGCCGGCTCAACCTTTGCGGGGTGGGGCGGCGCATGCAGCGGCATGGATACCTGCACCATTACTTTAAGCAAGAATATGTCGGTTACGGCCAGTTTCGCACCGACGGGGACGCCGCAGGAGACATTGAGCGTAAGTTTGAACGGGCAAGGAACCGGCACGGTGAGCAGCGGCCCAGCGGGGATCAGTTGCCAACCGACGTGCGCGGCTTCTTTCCCTCAAGGAACGAAAGTTACTCTCACTGAGACGGCAACCAACGGCTCGACGTTCGCCGGTTGGGGTGCGCCGTGCTCGAATACGCAGCCGACCTGCAGCGTCACTTTGAGCCAGAATACCAGCGTGACGGCTTCGTTCAGTCCGCCTACACCACCGCCCAACTATACCCTCACGGTTTCGCCGATGGGAAGTGGAACCGGCACGGTGACGAGCAACACGGGCGGCATTAGTTGTCCAGGAACTTGCACGGCTTCTTTTCCAGCCGGCACGGTTGTGACGCTGAGTGAGGCACCTGGTCAGGGCAGCAGCTTCGGCGGATGGGGCCCCCCGTGCAGCAATATGAATACGACCTGTGCGGTGACGCTTACGACTAACACCACGGTGAACGCGACATTCAATCCGCCGGGAATCGGTTCGATTAATCACATTATTTTCTTCTCGCAGGAAAACCGTTCGTTCGACTCGTATTTTGGAGCGATGCGGGGCTACTGGGCGGCCAATGGAATTCCGGATCAATCGTTTGATGGTTTGCCGCAATTCAACCCGACGACGGGGATCCCGCCATTGTATGGACCGCCGCCGACGAATCCGGGCTGCAATCCGAATGATCCTCCACCGGCGGATTGTTCGTACGATCCTAGTAATCCAGTGACTTCGTATCACTTGATTACGCAATGCATCGAAAATCCGAGTCCGTTCTGGAATGAGGCGCACGTCGACTGGGATTACAACGACCAGACCGATACCGACGCCTACCAGGGCAATGGTTTCGTGTGGACGGCGGCCCACGATGGCCGAGCGGACAACTACTACGACGTCAATGGCCTGAGGTCGATGGGTTACTACGACTGGACTGACCTCAACTACTACTACTTCATGGCCACGGATTTTGCGACGTCGGATCGTTGGTTCAACCCGGCGATGACGCGAACCGAGCCGAATCGTCAATATATTCTTTCGGCGACGTCGCATGGGTATGTGTATCCGATCGGCTCGAATGGCGAGAAACTGCTACCTAACCCGCCGATTTTTGCGGAGCTGCAGAGCGCCGGGATCAGCTGGAAGATCTACGTCAACCCCGGGACCACGTGCCCGGGTCCTCCCTACCAGACTTCGTGTTTGGTCAGCCTGAGTTACATCTCGGATTTCACCTGGCAGAGCAACGTGCAGTATCCGACCAACATTGGGACGATCGGGCCTGCCGGAACGTGTGGCAGCTCGCCGTGCGATTTCGAAAACGACCTGGCGAATGGGACGCTGCCACAAGTGGCGTTGATCGAGCCAGCCTCTGATGTGGGTCTGGACGAACATGGCAGCGACTACGATATGTATCCCATCGACGTTCAGCTTGGTGCGAAGTATGCGTCCGGCATTATTAATTCGGTGATGACTAGTTCGGCCTGGCCGAGCACCGCCATCATCTTTACCTATGACGAGTTCGGAGGAATTTACGATCACTATCCCCCACAGACTGGGGCAACTTTCCCGAATCCCGACGGCATTGCGCCCAGCGATCTAAAAGCGACAGATATTTGCTACGGACAGTCCGACGTCGGGACTTGTAACTTCAACTATTCGGGGTATCGCGTCCCGATGATCGTGATCTCGCCGTATGCCAAGAAGAATTACGTATCGCATCTTCCCATGGACACAACGGCGTGGCTGAAGGCGGTCGAACTACGCTTCAACCTGAGTGCGCTAACTCTACGTGATGCGGCGCAACCTAGTATGTGGGACGAGTTTTTCGACTTCAACAATCCACAGTGGCTGACGCCGCCGTCGCCGCCAGCCCAATTGACCAACGGAGCTTGTTACCTGAACAAGCTTCCATAGCTAATTCATCTCCCCCGCCGCGCTAACCGGCACGGCGGGGCTTTTCTTTAATCTGGATTGGTTTCGAACTGCTCGGGCGGGAGCACTTTCAATTCAGGATGGTCTTTGTCTCTCCAAAAGACCGTGAAACATTCGCCGCGTTCCTGCGACCGCCAGATCGTACCGTCTTCAAAAGTAACGCTCGAGGGCATGAGCACCCATGCGAGGAGACTCTGTCCGCCATTGGCGTTGTAGGCAGGCATTTCGAGGGTTTGCTCGGCGCCGGGGCCCAGAGGTCCAGTCGACGCCCATGTGCTCGAAAAAGGACGGAGCAAATATTGCGGCGCGACGTAGTGTTCGTAGGTCACGCTAAAGCTCTTGATTTTTTTTCCGCTGATGTTGCGGACGGTGAGCTTAAATTTGTTATCGGCAACGTTCCAAAAATCGCCCGCGGTGAATTGCAGAGGACAGGGTCGAGTAGTGGGTTCGTAGATGGTGTATTCCGCCATCATGCCTGCTTCCATGTGGTCGGCGACATGGCAATGGAACATCCAGGTTCCGACATTGTCGGCGAGCATGTCTACGGTAATGGTACTAACGGGCAGCAACTCGACGACATCGATGTGCCGGCCCAATCCATCGGTGACGGTCTTGCCATGCCAGTGCGGAGTGTGAAGGTCGCGTTCATTTCCCATGCCCATCACGTACCAGCGCACCTTGTCGCCTTTTTTCATGACTAAGCCGGGAAGATTTCCAAAGATGTAACCGTTGATGGCATGGAATTGACCTTCGTTTCTTCCGCCCAGTTCATCGAAAATCTGGAACGAAGTCACAAATTCGTCGTCAATGCCCTTGGGGGAGCCGTCGGGCTTAGCCTTTCCTTTGGCAGTAACAATGATGGGGCCCATGAGGCCGGCATTGATTTCTCGAGGCTCATCAATGTGGGAGTGATACCACCACACAACCGAGCTCAGCTGACCGGGACCGGGTCCGCTGCCGGCATCGGCAAACCAATGATAGGTGAAGTGGCCGCCGGGGCCGACACGCGCGCCGTTTCCGTAGGGTAGATAGAAGGCGCCTTCATTTAACTTGTCATAACGCAGGCCGTGAGGATGAATGCTGTGCGGCATCCGGCTGCGATTTAGGAAGTCAACGACGACTTCATCGCCAACTTCGGCGCGGATGATCGGACCCAGGATTCCCAACCACTCCGGTTGAGGCTTGCGCATGGAAAACGTGTCGTCGGTGTATTCGATAAAGCGCATCTTGGGCCACTTCAAGTGTTGTTGCCAGGGTTGCGGGATGGGTTCTCCGTAGAGCAAATCGTGGCCGCTGGGAGCGTAATCCCAAGTAATGTCTTCCGCGGCAATGTAGTAATGACGAGTAACAGCGAAAGAGGGCAGGGCAATAAAGACAAGAGCCAGGAACAAGCAGCGGCGGATCCAAGCCATGGGCTAATCATACAAGAGGGGTTGGCGACCTTTGGGATTGCTCGATTGTTGGATAGCAAACGATGGGAGCGATTGGGGAACCATTCGGGGTTCCCCAATCCAGGGTCGCAAGGGTAGCTAGAAGCGGAAAGTGGGACCGAAAGTGACTCGCAAATTATTCTGGGCACCACCGGCAAAGTAGATTTCGTCGCCAACTTCCAACCGCAAACCAATCGGGCCCAGGAAGCCTTCGATTCCGCCTCCGGGATAGATGGCGAATTTCGTAACGCCAGTCGTGATTCCTCCCACCGCATCGGTGAATCCCGGCAAGGCCCCGGAATTGGTTGCACTGAAATTAATGAAACCTGCCTTTCCGGTCACGAAAGCACGAACCGCGCCGCCGGAGGTTTCAAACTTTGGTCCGAACAGACCCGTCAGCGGGCGTAGGTGCGTGCGAACGAGTTCGGTGGAAACGCCGTTGCTGAACGTGCTGGTGAAGTCGCGACGGAAATCGTAAGACATCTCGGCTTCGAGTTGGATGTTGGAGCGGACGTTAAATCCAACTCGACCTCCGAGGCCGACGAAATTGATCGGCGTAGGCGGCGCGTAAAAGCGCAGGTAGTCGGCGAAAGCGCCGATTTCGACGTGGTCTTCCGAATTTTGCGCTCTCATGGCGGTCGGTAGGCAGAGGCAAGAGAGCACGAAGGTGAACAGTACAAAGCGTTTCATGCGATTTAAATTCTCCGTTTTTGGTGTGTTGGTTCCTGGCTTCCTGTCTGGGTTTGCGCGCTAAGCCGAGTACAGACTGAGGGAGCGGGTCTGTGATGCGAGGGGTTTCGGCCGAGTTGGGGACTTAGTGCACAGGCGCTAAGAAAGTAAGGTGACCTGTGTATGAGGGCAGGTCACCTTGGGTTTGGGGCCTCGCTATATAGACTGCGGCGGCGGAGCAGTTGGCGCTCCGCTTGAGCCGGGGCTGTTGTTCGGAGGTGTGGAGGGCTGACTGCCCGGAGTCGCCGGATTGTTGGGGGTTCCATTCGGCGAAGTTCCATTTGGCGCTGTCTGACCTTCCGGATTCGAGCCGGGAGCAGGCGTAGCGTTCGGGGCTGTGCCCGGAGTTGCTCCTGGAGTCGGGTTGCTGCCCGGCGTGGCTGTTCCCGGAGTTGGACTGCCCGGCGTAGTCGAGCCTGGAGTCCCCGGATTCATGCCAGGGTTCGTGTTGTTGGGCGCGGTTCCGTTGGGAGAAGTTGCGCCAGGAGTCGCCGGTCGCGGCTGGGGCGCGGTGGTTTGAGGAGTTGGCGCCGCAGTCTGCGGCTGAGGAGCTGCGGTTTGAGGAGTTGGCGCCGCGGTTCCGGGGGTTGACTGAGATGCGGGCGTGGCACCAGTTGCCGGAGCGGAACCACCCGCC